>NZ_CM132690.1:0-452500 GCF_051810725.1 Rhizobium zaerense
GTGACGGACTGGTCAAGGTGCATGCCCGGCTGGCGCGCTATAGCGACAAGACGGCGTTGAGGCTCGTCGCAGCAATCGGCTGCGTGACGACAACAGTGGCGATCGGGCCTGGCGAAGACGAGGTCGCGTTCGAGCTTGTTCTCCCCTCGCCGCAGCTCTGGTGGCCGCACCATCTCGGTGCCCAGCCGCTCTATCCGATGGCGCTCAGGCTGATCGACGATGCCAGCGACGATGTGCTCGATGGCTTTGAAAGGGAGCTGGGTTTCCGCTCCCTGCGGCTCGATACTTCGGCCGACGAACATGGGTCAGCCTTTACCTTCGTCATCAATGACGTGCCGCTCTTCATCTGCGGGGCGAACTGGATTCCGGACGATTGTTTTCCCCCGCGGCTGACGCCCGAGCGTTATGCCGCGCGGATCGAGGAGGCAAAGTCCGCCAATATCCACATGCTGCGCGTCTGGGGCGGCGGCATCTTCGAGGCCGACGAATTCTATGAGGCCTGCGATCGGGCCGGCATGCTGGTCTGGCAGGATTTCCTCTTTGCCTGCGCCGCCTATCCGGAGGAAGAGCCGCTCAGAAGCGAGGTCGAGGCGGAGGTGCGCGACAATGTCGTGCGGCTGATGCCGCATGCTTCGCTCGTCCTCTGGAACGGCAATAACGAGAACATCTGGGGCTTCGACGAATGGGGCTGGCGGCCGATCATCAAGCCCGGTGAAAGCTGGGGGCTCGGCTATTATCTCGACCTGCTGCCAAAACTCTCAGCCGAACTCGATCCGGACCGGCCCTATTATCCCGGCAGTCCCTATTCCAGCTCGCTGGAGATCGAACCTAATGCCGACGCACATGGCTGCAAACATATCTGGGACGTGTGGAACGATGTCGGCTATGAGTTCTACCGAAATTATATCCCGCGCTTCTGCTCCGAATTCGGCTGGCAGGCGCCGGCCGCCTGGGCGACGATCGAAGAAAGCGTGCATGATGCGCCACTGACGCCGCAATCGAACGGCGTCTTCCACCATCAGAAGGCGACAGGTGGCAATGACAAGCTGATCGGCGGCCTGTCCGGCCATCTGCCGGAGCCCAAGACGATGGACGACTGGCACTTCGCCACCCAGCTCAACCAAGCACGCGCCATCCGTTTCGGCGTCGAGCACATGCGCTCGCATCGGAGTATCTGCAAGGGCGCGGTGGTCTGGCAGTTCAACGATTGCTGGCCGGTGACCTCATGGGCAGCGCTCGATTCGGCCGGACGCCGCAAGCCGCTCTGGTATGCGCTGAAGGCAGCCTATGATCCGCGCCTGCTGACGATCCAGCCGCGCGCCGGCGGACTTGCGGCGGTGGCGGTCAATGAACGGACGCTGTTCTGGCGGGCGAAGATCAGCGGCAAACGCATGACGCTCGACGGCACCGTGCTTGCCGAATTCGAATTCTGGCGCCTGCTCTGCGACCGCTTCGAGGCAAAGGAATTTCCGCTGCCCGAGGATATCGTCACTCCTGGCTTACCGAAGAACGAGGTCATCGTCGTTGAGATGCTGGACAGGCGGGCCTTCCACTATTTCGTCGAGGATATCGAGCTTGCCTTGCTAGCACCACGGCTTGCGGTCGATGTCATCGGGATCGAGGGCGGCTATGAGGTCAAAGTGACGGCGCAAAACTTCCTCAAGGATCTTTGCCTGATGGCCGACCGACTGGATCCGAATGCCGTCGTCGACACGATGCTGGTGACGCTGCTGCCGGAAGAGAGCCATGTGTTTGCGGTCAAGACGGCAAAGGTTATTTCGGTCAATGACATTGTCATCGGTACAGTGCTACGGTCGGCCAACGATCTCACCGCCGGGCGCTAGGACAGCCCCTCATCCGGCTGCCGCCACCTTCTCCCCGCTCGCGGGGCGAAGGGGATATGCCGCGGCCTCTCGGTTCCCCGCCAGCCTCTCGCAGGGCACGTCCCCTCTGCCCGTTTTTACGGGGGTCCGAAGGACGGGTCGAGACGAGTGGCTCGACCCTGGTAGGTTAGGGTGAGGGGCAGTCGTCGGCGCAGACGACAAGAGGTAACTATCGTCACCAAACACCAAAAAGGCCCCGCATCCGCGGGGCCCTTCCAGCTCGGCTTATCGGACGACGTTACCTCCAGTAGGGCGGCACGCCGTAGTAGTCATAGACCCGGCGGCCATTGTCGTTGTACCAGGTGTCGTCATCGTCCGAATAGCTCGGGGCGCCTTCGATCTGCTCCTTGGTCAGGTCGATGCGATAGCCATCCAACTGGGTGTCGTAGTTCAGCTTTTCCCAGGGAAGCGGGTAGTGATCGTGACCAATGCCCAGGAAGCCACCGAAGCTCAGCACGGCATAGGCGACACGGCCATCGCGCTTTCCGATAATCAGGCGTTCGATCGAGCCGATATGCTTACCATCGGCGCCATAAACGCGGGTGCCTTCGACGCGGTCGCTGGCAATCAGCGAATGCGTGTCCTTGACATTCGGGTCACGGCGGGTGGCGTCAGTATCCTGGTTCAACATTGTGCACCTCCTTTTGGTATTGCTCATGGTGAGTATGCAAGATCAACGTCATGGCGGATTCAAAGTTCCCCACCTGCCGACGATGGCGCGGCGCCCAAATGTTGACGTTTACGTCAAGGTTAGTATAGCTTCATTCGGCTTGAACCGTTCAGGCAATGGCATAAGCTGCCGGACTGGAAGATGGAGGACTCTTCCAGTCAATTGCGGGCCAGTCGATTGCCGGCTCGGCCACGGCGGCGGCGGCAAGGGAGAGAGACAGATGAACAGAATTTCCGTCCATCCGAACGGAGCCAAGCCCAACAAACCCTGGCTTGCCGCCTATCCCGATGTCGTTCCGGCAGAGATTCCGCCGCTGGAATATGCCTCGCTTGCCGAACTGCTGGAAAAATCCTGCGCCCGTTACGCCGACCGGACTGCCTTTTCCAGCATGGGCAAGGCGATGAGCTACCGCGAGCTGGAGAGCCATACGCGCAAACTCGCCGCCTGGCTGCAGAGCACCGGCCTTCAAAAGGGCGACCGCGTCGCCGTGATGATGCCGAATGTGCTGCAGAATCCGATCGCGACCTACGCCATCCTGCGCGCCGGCCTCGTGGTGGTGAATGTCAACCCGCTCTATACGCCGCGCGAGCTCGAACATCAGTTGCGGGATTCCGGCGCGAAGGCGATCTTCGTGCTGGAGAATTTCGCCCGCACGGTGGAGCAAGTCCTCAACAAGACCGATCTGCGCCATGTTGTCGTCACCTCGTTCGGGGAAATGCTGGGGCCGAAGGGGCTGATCGTCAATTTCGCCGTGCGCAAGGTGAAGAAGCTCGTTCCCTCCTGGTCGATCCCTCAGCACAAAAGCTTCGGCCAAGTGCTGCGCGAAGGGGCGGCAAAGGGGCTTCAGCCGGTTACACTTGTTGGCAGCGATATCGCCTTCCTGCAATATACCGGCGGCACGACGGGCGTTGCCAAGGGCGCGGTGCTGACGCATCAGAACCTGCTTGCCAACAAGGCGCAGCTGTCGCTCTGGCTGCGGTCGGCCTTCGAGCGCAAGAAGGAGCCGGAGGTGCTGAATTTCCTCTGCGCCCTGCCGCTCTACCACATCTTTGCGCTGACCGTGAATTCGCTGATGGGCATGTCGCTTGGCGCCCACAATATCCTGATCGCCAATCCGCGCGACATTCCCGGTCTCGTCAAGGAATTCGAAAAGTCGAAAGTGCATATCTTTCCCGGCCTCAACACGCTGTTCAATGCGCTGATGAACAATGCCGATTTCGCCAAGCTCGATTTTTCCTCGCTGATCATGTCGCTCGGCGGCGGCATGGCCGTCCAGCGTCCGGTCGCCGAGCGCTGGCTGAAGATGACGGGTACGGCGGTGACGGAGGGTTACGGCCTTTCCGAGACGTCGCCTGTTGCCACAGCCAACCGCTTCGATTCGCCCGAATTCACCGGCACGATCGGCCTGCCGCTTCCTTCCACCGAGCTCGATATCCGCGACGAGGAGGGCAATTCGCTGCCGCTCGGCCAGGTCGGCGAGATCTGCATCCGCGGGCCGCAGGTGATGGCCGGCTATTGGCAGAAGCCGGAAGAGACGGCGCGGGCGATGACCGAAGACGGCTACTTCCGCACGGGCGACATGGGTTTCATGGACGAACGCGGCTACACCAAGATCGTCGACCGTAAGAAAGACATGATCCTGGTCTCGGGCTTCAATGTCTATCCGAACGAGATCGAGGAAGTCGCCGCCATGCATGCCGGCATCCTCGAGGCCGCGGCCATCGGCGTACCGGACGGACATTCGGGCGAGGCGGTGAAGCTCTTCGTGGTCAGGAAGGATCCGAACCTGACGGAAGCCGAGGTGAAAGCCCATTGCATCGCCAACCTCACCAACTACAAACGCCCGCGCTTCATCGAATTCCGCACCGAGCTACCGAAGTCGCCGGTCGGCAAGATCCTGCGCAAGGACCTGCGCGGCTGAATTTGACAACCTGATGAAATTAAAGCCATCGGCTCCGCCGCGGCTGGCTTTTTTCCATTTCGGCAGGTGGCTGAACTTGATTTGCGGGTGAGAAAGCGAATAGTTTCCGTAACCTTTCCGCCTCCAAAGGAGCCTCCCATGAACGCCATCGTCGAACAGCTGAAAAGCACCGCTGATGCCACCAAGGCAACCGATATCCGTGCGGCCTTCGCCGCCGATTCCGAGCGCTTTTCGCGTTTTTCCGTCCGGCTTGACGACCTGCTGATGGATTTTTCCAAGACGGCGGTGAATGACGAGATCCTCAAGCTCTTGGTGAGGCTTGCCGAAGAAGGCGGCGTCGAAAAGAAGCGCGAGGAAATGTTCTCCGGCAAGGCGATCAATTTCACCGAGGATCGCGCCGTTTTGCACACCGCGCTGCGCAACCGCTCCAACACACCGGTGCTGGTCGACGGCAAGGACGTCATGCCCGACGTCAATGCGGTGCTTGCCGCCATGGGCAAGTTTGCCGACGACGTCCGCTCCGGTACGCTGAAGGGCGCCACCGGCAAGGCGATCACCGACGTCATCAATATCGGCATCGGCGGCTCGGATCTCGGCCCGGTAATGGCGACGCTGGCGCTTGCCCCCTTCCGTGACGGTCCGCGCGCCCATTTCGTCTCCAACATCGACGGCGCCCATATCGCCGACATCCTGAAGCTGGTGCAGCCGGAAACGACGCTGTTCATCGTCGCCTCGAAGACCTTCACCACCGTGGAGACGATGACCAATGCGCAGACGGCGCGCAATTTCATCGCCAAGGCGCTCGGCGAAGCCGCCGTGCAGCACCACTTCGCCGCCGTCTCGACGGCGCTCGACAAGGTTGCCGCCTTCGGCATCGACAGCGCCCGCGTCTTCGGCTTCTGGGACTGGGTCGGCGGCCGCTACTCGATCTGGTCGGCGATCGGCCTGCCGCTGATGATCGCCGTCGGACCGGAGAATTTCGGCAAGTTCCTCGACGGCGCGCATGCCGTCGACAATCATTTCCGTCAGGCGCCGGTTACCGAAAACCTGCCGATGCTGCTTGGCCTGATCGGCTTCTACCATCGCAACGTGCTCGGCTACCCCACCCGCGCCATCCTGCCCTACGACCAGCGCCTGTCGCGCTTCCCGGCCTATCTGCAGCAGCTCGACATGGAATCGAACGGCAAGGGCGTCACCATCGACGGCACGCCGGTTGAAGGCAATTCCGGCCCGGTCGTCTGGGGCGAGCCCGGCACCAACGGCCAGCACGCCTTCTACCAGCTCATCCATCAGGGCACGAGCATAATCCCGGCCGAATTCATGATCGCCGCCAACGCCTTCGAGCCCGAGCTGCGCCATCAGCACCAGCTGCTGATCTCCAATGTTCTCGCCCAATCGGAAGCGCTGATGAAGGGACGCACCTTCGCAGAAGCCAAGAAGCAGCTGACCGACAAGGGCATGGACGACAAGAAAGCCGATTTCATCGCGCCGCACCGGGTCTTTACCGGCAACCGTCCGTCGATCACCTTCGTCTACGACAAGCTGACCCCTTATGCGCTCGGCCGGCTGATTGCGCTTTACGAACACCGCGTCTTCGTCGAAGGCGTGCTCTTCCGCATCAACTCCTTCGACCAGTGGGGCGTCGAGCTCGGCAAGGAACTGGCGACGGGCCTGCTGCCGGTCGTCGAGGGCAAGGAGAGCGCCGCATCGCACGACTCCTCGACGCAGGGCCTGGTTGCGGCGCTGGCGAAGCTGGCGAAGTAAGCATTCGAGATTGCCCCTCACCCTAACCCTCTCCCCGTTCTGACGCTAGGGCATATACATATCTCGCAAAGCCCATCCATCGGCGACGGCTCGAAAGTATTTGAGGCCGTTGAAGAAGGTGATTGGGCCCGGCGGCTTGGCCGAGGCGTAGCCGTTCCAGCCGCCGAGCTTGGCGATGATCCAGGCGGCCCAAGCCAGCGAGGCCTTAGAGTGGGGATTGGACTGCAGCTTGGTTGTGCCCTTGAAACGGCTTTCGAGGGCGGCGAGGGTATCGATCTCGGCTGCCGTGAAGGTCAGGCTTGCCGGCTGGTGATCGCCGCCGCTGCGGGCTTGGACGAGCTGGAGGACGATTGCTGCGGCCTTGGCGGCGATGGCGACGAGCTTTTCCAGCCGTGCCGCCAGATGCAACTGGCTGTCCTCGATCTTGAAGCCTTGGTTCTTCATCACCCGAAAGAACTGCTCGATCATCCAGCGCTGCTTGTACCAGGCGACGATCTGCCAGGCATCGGCCGGGCTGCTGAGCCAATGGGTGGTCAGGAGCAGCCAGTGCAAGGGCTCGACACCGTCGGGGGCGGCCGGTTCAACGATCTCGACCCAGCTCAGCCTGACGCCATCGGGCAGGCCGGCCTCGCGCAGGTTTTGCGGCCGCCGGATCGTCGCTTCGCCGAAGCGCAGGCACACCGTCGCCTGCCGCGCCGGACGGTCGGCGCGCTCGCGCAGATCAATCGTCTGAGTATCGCAAAACGCCACCGTTTCGACCGCGCGGCGCAGTTTGGAACCGTCGATGAGCGCATGGTCATGCATGACGCGCGACAAAAGATCGAAGCGCCGATCGGGCAGGCGCGCCCACATGATGAAGAAGTCACCCTCCCGGTCGGCGATCGCCGTGACCCGGGCCGCACGCGAAAGCACCAGTTTGGCCGCCTCTGCCGTCTCCACCCAGCGCCGCGATTCCTTTTCGTTCAACGGCCGCTCGGCATGCGGCGTAAGCTCTTCGCTACCCCGCGTCCAGACCCGGCCGCCCACCAGGCCAAGGCAGCTGCCGGTGTCGGCATCGAGCGCCAGCATCGGATGCAGCAAAAGGCCAAAGCAATTGCCTTTTTTGATCTTGCCCAATTCCCGCCGGCTGTCCGGCGTCGTCGCAAACTTGATCTCGCTGGTGTCCTGCAGCGCCAGCACGTGGCGACCCTCAACCGCAGACCGGGTCTCCTGGCTCCAGCCGGCAATGATCTCTTCCACGCTCACCGCACTGTTGTTGAGAAAACGCCCGAACCGGATCTCCTGCGAATGGTTGCCCTCGGCCAACTGGCGAAGGCAAACCGTCTCGCGCAGCACAATGCGACGGAGCAGCACCGCCCCCCTTTATCGAGACGACGATCTCCAAACCGGTCCAACGAAAAATCATGCCCTACATCCATCGGCGACGCTCCCAAATCAAAACGTCGCCAAAACAATCATACGGCCCGCAGTAAAGGAATCCGACCCCCGCAAACCGAGTCAATCCGTCGCACCGACTTATGTATATGCCCTAGCGTTCTGACGGGGAGAGGGGACGTGCCCTGCGAGAGGCGGGTGAGGAACGGAGAGGTCACGGCATATTCCCTTCTCCCCTCGGGGAGAAGGTGCCGGCAGGCGGATGAGGGGCGGACGCTGGCTCCGGCTCAATGGCCGGTCCCACGCGCCCAGTGCCGACTGCCGCCAACATCGTCGTTGCGCCGCAAATGATGCACTAATACCAGCCGGCTCTGTGCATCCGCACAATGGGCTTCGTCGTGCGAAACCGGATTGAATGTTCTTCTAATCAAAAATTGTAGAATGAATTCTTTCAATTCGGGGGAATCGCCCTAGATTTAAGCAAAATCTGTGCGGAAAGTGCTCCGTTCCTTGTTCGCCTTGGGCCGCTCGCGTCCCGGTCGGCTCTGTCGATGTCGGCGCCTTCACTGCATGGTCCCGCGCCAAGTTCAGGAGATGCCCCGAGACGCTCGTCACACAGCGTTTTCATGTCCCATCTTCACCAAAGGAAGCTTATGAGCCGTCTTGTCGTCGTTTCCAATCGTGTTCCCATGCCGGCCAAAGATGGGAGCGCCGCTGCCGGCGGCCTGGCCGTCGCGCTGCAGGCAGCCCTGCAGGAGCGTGGCGGCATCTGGATGGGATGGTCGGGAGAATCAAGCGGGGACAGGGAACCTGGCCCGCTGTCGCAGATGCAGAAAGGCAACATCACCTATGCGCTGACCGATCTCACCGACACCGACGTCGAGGAGTATTATCGCGGCTTCGCAAACCGCGTTCTCTGGCCCATCTGCCATTATCGACTGGACCTCGCCGAATATGGCCGGAAGGAAATGGCCGGATATTTCCGCGTCAACCGCTTCTTCGCTCACAGGCTAGCGCCGATGATCGAGCCGGACGACATCATCTGGGTTCATGATTACCACCTCATTCCGCTGGCGGCGGAACTCCGCCAAATGGGGCTGAAGAACCGGATCGGCTTCTTCCTGCATATTCCCTGGCCGCCGGCCGACATTCTGGTCACGATGCCCGTCCACGAGGAAATCATGCGCGGGCTGTCGCATTACGATCTCGTCGGCTTCCAGACCGACTACGACCTCCAGAACTTTGCCGGTTATCTTAGAAGAGAGGGAATTGGCGACGACCTTGGAAATGGATTGTTCGATTCCCATGGGCGGATATTCAAGGCCGGCGCCTATCCGATCGGGATCGAAACCGCTGGTTTCGCCGAATTCGCCGAGAGAGCCGCAAGCAATATCATGGTGCAGAAGACCCGGCGCAGCATCGAAGGCCGGGCCATGATCATCGGGGTCGACCGCCTCGATTATTCGAAGGGCATCATTCAGCGGCTGGAAGCGTTCGAACGCTTCCTCACCAGCAATCCTGGCTACCAGAACAAGGTCACCTATCTGCAGGTCACGCCGAAATCGCGATCGGAGGTTCCCGAATACGAGCATATGCAGAAGATGGTCGCCGAACAGGCCGGCCGGGTGAACGGCGCCATCGGAACGGTCGACTGGGTGCCGATCCGCTATGTCAACCGATCGATCAGCCGCAACGTGCTCGCCGGCCTCTACCGGCTGGCAACGATCGGGCTGGTCACGCCGTTGCGCGACGGCATGAACCTCGTCGCCAAGGAATATGTCGCCGCCCAGGATCCCGATCGCCCGGGCGTATTGGTGCTATCGCGCTTCGCCGGTGCGGCACGCGAGTTGAAGGGCGCGCTGCTGGTCAATCCTTACGATGTCGAAGGCACCGCCAATGCCCTCGCCCGTGGCCTTGCCATGTCGCTGGAGGAGCGCCGCGACCGCTGGAGCATGATGATGGAGCATCTGCTAACCCACGACGTCTCACTCTGGTGCGAAGACTTCCTGCGGGACTTGGTACTTGCTCCCGAGCGTCAACCGGAGCGTGACTCCCGGATCGTCTCTTGATCGGTCGGCACCGACCCGTGCTCGCGCATCGACCCTTCGGGCCGACCCATCCTTCGGATCCCCTGGGGACAAGAGGGAATCGAGACGTTGTCGCATATCCCCCTTCTCCCCTCGGGGAGAAGGTGCCGGCAGGCGGATGAGGGGGCCGCACGGCAGAACCCTCACTTAAAACCTATCCCGAAATGCCTTGCCCAACGCGCTGAACAAGGTCGAGACGAATCCAGCGCGGCCGAACTCCGCACCGTGTCGGCATTTACGCTGTTAGCGAAGCCCATCCGTCTGAACTGACCCCCGAAGGTTGGATGTCCAACTTTCGGGGGTCAGTTCAGTCACGCGGGCGGGTTTTTTATTTGACCCTGTCGAATCGCAGGGCATGTCGTCGTCTATAGAAGGTCCGACAGAGGAGAAAGCGATGACCGCGACGGATAACGAACTGGTGAACTTTGAGGCAAACGGCGCGCTGCCATTGCCCCCCACAAATGAGCAGGGTTTCGTCGAAAACGAGGGTGCCCGTATCTGGTACGCGAGCTACGGTGCCGGCCCGGCTGTCATTCTGCTGCATGGCGGGCTCGGCAATAGCGGCAATTGGCGTTATCAGGTTCCCGCGCTCATCGACGCCGGACATCGGGTCTTGGTAATCGACAGCCGCGGGCATGGCCGCAGCACGCGCGATAAGCGCCCCTACACCTATCACCTGATGGCCTCAGACGTGCTGGCCATCATGGATCATATCGGAGTTGAGGAAGCGGCCCTCGTCGGCTGGAGTGACGGCGCTTGCACGGCGCTGATCCTCGCCGACCAGCAGCCGGAGCGCGTCTGCGGCGTATTCTTCTTCGCTTGCAACATGGATCCCAGCGGCACCAAGGAATTCAAGGCGACGCCTGTCATCGAGCACTGCTTCAGCCGCCACGGGAAGGATTATCAGGCGCTATCGGCAACTTCCGACCAGTTCGAAGCCTTTGTCGCCGATGTCTCGAAGATGATGTCGACGGAGCCGAATTATTCGACGGAGCAGCTCGCAGGCATCAAGGTGCCGGTTTCCATCGTGCTCGGCGAGCACGACGAATTCATCAAGCCTGAGCATGCCGATTATCTGGCAAGGACGATCCCAGATGCGGAGTTCGTGCTGCTGCCCGGCGTCAGCCATTTTGCGCCACTGCAGCAACCGGACCTCTTCAATCGCGAGGTCCGCGCCTTTCTCGACCGGATCGAATGAGCCTCAGAGGCCTATTTCGCGCGCCCAAGGGGGATTTGCGCCAGCGCGGGAGACGGTGACGGCGGCGGTCTTGGCGCCAAGCGCCAGGGCGTTACGCAGGGCCTGCTCATCGAGATTGGCGACCTGTGCCTTGGTCAACAGATTGTCCATCTTCAGCGACGCCAGGATGCCGGCATCGAATGTATCGCCGGCGCCGACCGTGTCGACGACGGTGACGCGCTCACTCGGCACCGTCACCTTGCGTTCCTTGGTATAACCGGAGGCGCCTTCCGCGCCCTTGGTGATGACGACGAGCTTGGCGCCGTGGTTCAGCCAATGGGCGGCGAGCGCATCATGCTCGCCCTGCAGGCCGAACCATTCGAGATCTTCGTCGGAAAACTTGACGATGTCGGATTTCGCGGCCATCCGCTTGATGCGGGCCATATGCGACGGCTTGTCCTTGATGAAACCGGGACGGATATTCGGATCGAGCGAGATGACGCGGCGTGCGGCTTCGCGGTCGAGCAG
Source organism: Rhizobium zaerense (assembly GCF_051810725.1). Taxonomy (NCBI): domain Bacteria; kingdom Pseudomonadati; phylum Pseudomonadota; class Alphaproteobacteria; order Hyphomicrobiales; family Rhizobiaceae; genus Rhizobium; species Rhizobium zaerense. Next base: position 11,405 of record NZ_CM132690.1, read on the forward strand.
GGCTTCGTAGGTTTCGCCGCAGGGGCTGGGGATCAGGCTGATCGCGCCGAAATGCAAGGCCTCGCAATCGTCGCCGAGATCCGGCAGGTCGGCCGTGGTGATCATCCGGCCGGCGGTGCCTTCGTCATAGAAGGCATAGGTCGCCTGGCCATTCACCAGCTTGACGAAGGCGATGGTCGAGGGACGCGGCGTGATGGCGCATGGGCTGTAATCGACATTGCTCGCCTTCAGCGTCTCGAGCAGGATTTCGCCCATCATGTCATCGGCAACGCCGGTGAAGAAGGCGGTGGGGATGCCGAGGCGGCCGAGCGCGATGGCGGTATTGAAGATCGCGCCGCCGGCATAGGGCGCAAAGCCCTTTTCACCGAGGGTGGTGTCCCTCGGCAGCATGTCGATCAGGGCTTCGCCGCAGCACAAAATCATCGTATTCCTCCCAACAGCATCTATACGTTCATCAACCGGTTAGGCGAGCTTTTGTCAACCGGCTAGAGCGAAAGCTCACTCACGCCACCATTCTTTCCCGACCAGGCCAGCGGCGCGTCGAGGAAGGCCTCGACTTCCGACAGCGTCTTGTCGTCGAAGAGCTTCTGTTCTTTGGCAACGGCCAGAACATTACGCCAGGTGGCGATGTGATGCAGCCTGACCTTGCCATCGGCAAAGCGCTGTTCGCCGAAGATGCCGTAGAAGAACAGCGCGATGCCATGATCGACGATGCCGCCGGCGGCACGGACGGCATCGATGAACTTGAACATGCTGCCGCCAGCCGTCGTCAGGTCTTCGATAACAAGCACCCGCGAGCCTTCCGGCATGTTGCCTTCGATCTGGGCATTGCGGCCATGGCCCTTCGGCTGCTTGCGCACATAAATCATCGGGAGGCCGAGGCGATCGGCCAGCAGAGCAGCGAAGGGGATGCCGGCGGTCTCGCCGCCGGCGATGCAATCGAACTGCTCGAAGCCGGCATCGCGCAGCAGGGTGCCGGCGGCGAAATCCATCACCGTCGAGCGGATGCGTGGGAAGGAGAGCAGCTTGCGGCAATCGATATAGACCGGGCTCGCCATGCCGGAGGCGAGTTTGTAAGGCTGGGTGGCGTTGAAATGCACCGCCCTGATCTCCCAGAGCATTTTGGCCAACAATTCGGCCATCACGGCGCGGTCGGGAAATGTGGTCTGGATCATGCGGCTCTCCTTCGGCTTGGATCCTTGCGGGAATAGCAGCAAGAGCCCGCCGTTTCCAGACGAAAGGCGGGGCTATTACAGCAGAGGGCCGATATGCATCTTCTTGAACAAGGCAATCGCCTGAGCACCCTCTTCCGCATTCAGCGAAACAGCGTAACGCACGGCGGCGGCAAGCAGCTGCATCGTCAGCCGGGCGATCGCCAGCAGCTCCCTGCGGTCGCGATCCGGCCATAGGCGGATAAGCACGGCGAGAAATGCCTGGGCATGGAATTCCATGTCCTCGGCATCGACCTGTTGCAGCAGCTTGTCGGTATGGGTCGCATGCCAGATGTCGCGCATCACAGGCTCGCGGCGGAAGAAGTCGTAATATTCATCGGCGATAGTGGCGAGCGCGCCCTGCAGGGCCGCAGCGTCCGTCACCTTTGCCAGTTCCGCTTCGACGCACCGCCTGCCCTCTTGGTTGAAGCGCTCGGCCAATGTGCGGATGATCGAGGTCTTGTCGGGGAAATATTGGTAGAGGGCGCCGAAGGAGAGACCGGCCTTTTCGACGATCTCGCTCATCTTCAAGCCGTCGCTGCCATGGCTTTCGATCAGCTCGGCGGCCACGGTGAGGATCTTTTCGAAGCGCTCGCGGCCGCGCTGCTGGCTGGGAATGCGGCGCAGCTGGCCGGTCGACTCCTGCTGGCGCCTGCGCGTTGCGACCGGCTGTTCCGACATGCTCTCTCCTTTTCCACGTTGACAAACAATATAAGAGAGATTATCGCATTTTGCAAATGGGAGAGTTTCTCTTGTTTTTAAAGTTTGGGAGGAGTTTTGACATGCAGATCATCCTGATCCTATCCCTCGTGGCCGCGGCGATCGGCAGCGGCCTCGTCGCCGGCATCTTCTTTGCCTTCTCGACCTTCATCATGGCCGCCTTCTCGCGCATCCCGGCGGAGCAAGGCATCGCGGCGATGAACTCGATCAACGTGACGATCGTCCGCTCTCCCTTCATGGGCCTCTTCGTGCCGACGGCGATCCTCTGCCTCGTCATCGCCGTGCTCGCCCTGATCGACTGGCGCGGCGGGGCATCCTTTCTGATGCTGGCGGGTGCAGCCCTCTACATCTTCGCCTCCTTCCTCTCGACCATCATCTTCAACGTGCCGATAAACGATGCGCTGGCAAAAGTCGGCGGCAACGGGACGGAAGCGGTTCAGCTCTGGACCATCTATGTCAGGGACTGGACGTGGTGGAACCATGTGCGGACCATCGCCTCGCTACTCGCCTCGGTCGCCTTCGTCCGGGCGCTGATGATCGTCTGAACGATTGCTTCTCGGCGATCCGCCGCGCCTTTCAGGAATCGGGTGGTTGGCCCCGTGCGGGCATGCGATGTTGGGCAATCGCCGCGAAAGGACCGTCATGTTTACGCTTCACGACTATATGCCGTCGCAAAATGGCTGGAAGGTCCGGGTTTTGCTCGGCCTGCTCGACATACCGTACCGCAGCCGTATCGTCTCGATCTTCGAGGGCGAGAGCCGCACCGAGGCGTTTCTCAAACTCAATCCGGTGGGCGCCATCCCAGTTCTCGAACTCGACGATGGGCGTCCGATTGCCGAATCCAATGCGATCCTCACTTTTCTCGCCGAGGGCACACGCTTCCTGCCTTCAGACCACTATCTGCGCGCCAAGGTCATGCAATGGCTGTTCTTCGAACAGTATCATGTCGAGCCGGTCATCGGCTCGCTGCGATTCTGGACGTTGACCGGACGGCTGGAGCGTAACCAGAGCATGATTGCGGGCAAGCGCGAAGCCGCAGCCCGCGCGCTTGCCGCCATCGATCGCAGCCTGAGCGACAGCCTGTTTCTTGTCGACCAGCAGCTGACGATCGCCGATATCGCCGTTTACGCCTATAGCCACCGGGCCGAGGATTGCGGCTTTTCTCTCGCAGCCTATCCCGCCTTCGCCGCCTGGTCCGACCGCGTTCGAGGTGCCATCGGGGCAGATTATCCGGTCTATCCCTATAGTATGGACCCGCATTCGGCCGGCTAAGACAGAGTCCGCCTCGTGGCCGACCGGGAGTTTAGCGATAGCGCCGGCGCGAGCCGTTCCGGCTATTTGCCAGCATCCGGGTTCGAAAAGCGCGCCAAGCGGAGATCACGGCGAGCAGCAAGAACAAGCCTGCCAAACCAGCCCACAGAGAACCGCCTTGCGTCAGGTTGTCACCTTCGGGAGTGAGGTAGCTGGATAGGGCTTGCAATATGCAATCTCGAAACTTCCAGTACCTTTCATAGAATAACCATCCGAAAATGCAACTTTTCCCCCGATATATCTTGCTCTGACTAAGAAGAAACCGTACCGCGCAGCTACACGTCTCTTCTCCCCAGCGGGGAGAAGGTGCCGGCAGGCGGTTGAGGGGGTGAGCGGCAAAGCCGCGAGTGTCCGGAGCGCAAGCGCAGGACAATGAATGGAATGCCGTGTGGCCCCCTCATCCGACCCTTCGGGCCACCTTCTCCCCGCTGGGGAGAAGAGGGAGCCAAGCCGTGACCATGTAGCGGTAGTCCTTGCCTGAGAGTTCGGCGTGATAGGCCCGCACATTGGCGACGCGGACGAAGGCCTTGGCGCCGGGGCTGGCGTCGCCGGAATGTTCGCTGAGGTTGTCTGGATGCATTCACCTTAACGCAGAAGCGTCGCGGGGCGGCTGGCCGCATCCGGGCGAGGGCGATGTTATGGGAGGGTCAGCCGGGAATCAAGACGCGGTGCGTGTTGCTTCGACGGGAACCGCCTTGAGGTAGCTGGCAAGTTCGACCCGGTTGCGGCCGGCGCGCTTGGCGACGTAGAGCGCCTTGTCGGCGGCACTCAGCATGGCGTCGAAATCCAAGCTCTTCGAACGGCCGGGGGCGACGCCGACGCTGACCGTGCATGTCAGCACTTCGTCGTCGATATGGATCTCGCGCGCTTCGAACGCCCTGCGGATGCGCTCGGCCGTGAGTTCCGCCCGGCCGGGCATGATCTCCTTCAGCACCAGCACGAATTCCTCGCCGCCGAGCCGGGCAGCGGTGTCGCCGGTGCGGCAATGGGCCGAAAGCTCGCCGGCGAAGACATTGAGCACGCGGTCGCCGGCGGCATGGCCGAAGCGATCGTTGACGGATTTGAAATGGTCGATATCGAAGACGATGACGGCCGTGGTCGTTCCCATCGGACGCGTGCCGTATTGGTCGAAGAGGGCACGACGGTTGAGCAGGCCGGTCAGCGGATCGGTGATCGCATCGAGACGATGGCGGGCAGCGAGCCGCCATTGATGCAGCGCCAGCGACAGCGCGCCGATACCGGTCATGCCGGCAATGCAGACGGCAAGGCTCAGATCTTCGGCCCAGTTGCTGGGGGCTTTGCCGAGCACCAGCTTGCCGTCGGAGATCAGCACGGCGGCGCAGAGAACGAAGGAGATCGCCGTCAGCGTATAGAGCGTGGTAATGCCGAGGAGCGGCGCGGGTGCTTCGGCGCGGGCGAGCCAATATTGCCGGGCGGTGGCAAAGAGCAAAAGGGCGATGGCGAGATTGTCCGCGATGAAAGCCAGGCCATCATAGCCCGATAGCATCGGCACGACGGAGAAGACCATCGCCGCAAGCGCGCGGATCGCGATGGCAAGGAGAGACATCCGGCCGGTGAGGAATTGTTTGCCTGCTCCCCAGATGGTGGCAAAACCGGCATGAAACAGCACGAAATTGGCAACGCCGAGCCATGTCTTGGGCGTATTGACATAGCCGCTATAGACGAAAATGCCGCTGACGACGAGGACAAGGCCGACGGTGGCGGTGAGCAGCACGGTTTCCGCGCGACGGACAAGCCAGCTGCCCATCAGCGTCACCGCAAGGCAGGCCGCGGAGACGCCGAGCGCCAACAACAGGGAGTTATAGTCAAGCATCATGCTTTTCAGTCTCCGCAGCTGTTGTCGCATCGAATGGCGGCTTACCGGTCTGCGAGGAGAAATGTCTTATGCATCAGTTAACAAATGATGCACTGCACAATGCAAATGTTACGCGTTTAACGTCGCGTCGAACTTTAAAATGAATATTCTATTTAAAATTGAAATCCGAAAGCTTACTCCTGGTGCAGCACCTGCCAGCGCAGGGGAAACATCGGATCGAACACCGTCACCGGACCGGCGCCGGTTTCAATCCTCGCGGGAAAGACGACCGGCTCGGCCTGCCGTGACAGGGTGATGCGCTCCTCGTTCGGCTGCAGCCCGTACCAGGCCGGCCCGTTCAGCGACACGAAGGCTTCGAGCCGTTCCAGGGCGCCCTCCTGTTCGAAGACATGGGCGAGGCAGCTCATCGTATTGACCGAGGTATAGATGCCGGCGCAGCCGCAGGCGCATTCCTTCAGCGGATCGACATGCGGGGCGGAATCCGTGCCGAGGAAGAAGCGCGGATCGCCGCTGACCGCCGCCGCACGCAAGGCCAGCCGGTGGTTTTCGCGCTTGGCGACGGGCAGGCAGTAATAATGCGGGCGGATGCCGCCGACGAGGATGGCGTTGCGGTTGATGATCAGATGGTGGGTGGTGATCGAGCCGGCGAGATTGCCCTTGGCCGCCTTGATGTAATCGACGCCATCCCATGTCGTCACATGCTCCATCGTTACCTTCAGCTCCGGCAGGCGCTGGCGCAGCGGATCGAGCACGGTGTCGATGAAGACGGCCTCGCGGTCGAAGATATCGACCTCCGGCGTCGTCACCTCGCCATGGACGCAGAGCGGCAGGCCGATCTTTGCCATGCGCTCCAGCACCGGCATCGCCTTTTCCATGTCGCGGACGCCGCCATGCGAATTGGTCGTGGCGCCGGCGGGATAAAGCTTGACGGCGGTGATGAGGCCGCTGTTCTTCCCCTCCTCCACATCATCCGGGCTGGTATGTTCGGTGAGATAAAGTGTCATCAGCGGCTGGAAGCGATGGCCGTCCGGCAAGGCTTTGAGGATGCGCTCGCGATAGGCCCTGGCGTCAGCTGACGTGACGACCGGCGGCACGAGATTGGGCATGATGATGGCGCGGGCGAAGGTGCGGCTCGTATCAGCGATCACGCCCTCCAGCATGGCGCCGTCGCGCAGATGCAGGTGCCAGTCATCAGGACGGCGGATGGTGATCGATTGCATGGCAGGCCTCCGAAGCGATGCGTCTGCGGTCTCGATAACACTAAAGCGCATCGCATTGAAATTGATTCATGCGGCGGGCTTTCGCTCTTTTCATGCCCGCTGCTCTATCTCCGAACCGATCTTATCAGGCACAATGCCGCTCCGAGCAGACAGAGACCGGCGCAAAGCTCGAACAACGACCAGTAGCCAAAGGATTGCGCCCAAAGGCCGGTCCCGAGCCCCGAGAAAAGAAGGCCGGCATTCGCGCTATTGCCAAAGAGGGCCGCTGCGATTCCAACCCTGCCAGGCAACAGATCCTGCAAATGAGCCATGCCGACGATACTGATGATCGCGATGCCTGTCGCCCGCAGCAACTGCGCAAGGTAGAGCGTCGTCAGTGAAGGCCAGGGGATCGGCAACAGGTAATAGACGGCGAAGACCCCGAAGCCGGCCAGCAGGAGCAGCCTGTTCGCCCCGCGTGCCGGCCGAAACACGAACAGGCTCATCACAATCACCTCAAGAAGCGCGCAGAGGCTGAACAGCAGGCCGACGTCCGCCTCGGATCCCAACTGCTGGGCAACGACGATCGACACGGCATTGGCACCGGTGAACATGGCCGTGTGAAAGGCGGTAAGCGCCAACACGGCAGGCGCTGTGGACATCAAAACGTCCAGCGTCAGGCGCTGCCGGCTTGCTGTATCCGCCACGACCTCGATGCGGCTCACCAGCACGACCGCCAGCGCCAAGGCGGCGAGCAAAGTTGCGCCGACATAGATGCCATCGAGGTCCCAGTAGCGAACAAGAATGGCGCCCAGGGCTGGCCCGACGGCCCAACTCAGCGAATTGCACGTGCGCAGCGCCGCCATGCCCTCGGCGCTCGTCTGCTCGCCTGTGCGATCGAGATAGCCTTTCGCCGTCGCAAACAGCAGGGAGAACGAGGCAGAACTGATACCGAAGAGGACGGCCGCGTTGAGAAACAGCATCCACGGTTCGCTCGCCACCGCGCAGAGACCGAACCCAGCCATCTTGGCCAGCAAGGATATCAGCAACGGCCACATCATCGGCTTGCGGTCGTGAAAGTGGCCAAAGATCGTCGTGACGACGATGCCTGAGATCGCCGACAGGCTTAGAAAAGCTCCCAACTGCAGAGGCGACATGCCGACCTTATCAACGGCGAGCAGGGCGATGTAACTGAAGGCCATTGCCTCGGCGAGCATAGCGAAGAGGATTGCAATCAGTGCGGCGGGGAAGAATGGAACGCGAAAAAGGGCGAAGATCGCGCGCGTGATGGGCAGGCTGAACGCCATATGTCATCTCCAACGGGATGAGGAAGAGGCATGAACGCACAGACTTCATCGAAAATCCGGCGAGGAGAGCCCGACGCATCGCGTGACTTCTTACATGACGGACATGCCGGCACCCCGCCAAAGGAGGGCACCGACCAAACGGCAGGGTGTGTGGATGTTATCCTTCGCGACCATACTCAAGCGCAAGTCCCTTTTGCCCGAATTCGGCCGACTTGCTGCGAAACCTTGATTCACAAGAGGCGCTGCCAGCACCTTGTTATGCCTATCGGCATCCGGAACCGCTACGCAGGACCGGGCGGTATGGATTGTTCCCATGTGAGAACAATCCGCGGCATCACGCCAGCGCGATCTCCAGCGTCACATCGGCCGGGCGGCGGTTTTCGAGGATCAGCCGGCCGTTCGGCAGGTCGTTGCCGTAGACCTTGGCGCTGGCGGCTTCCTCGGTCAGGTTGTAACCGCGCCAGCGCGCCCAGAGCCGCTCTTCGAGCACCTCGATCGGCGGCGCCAGCATGATCGAAAAATCGAAGACGCCTTCGAGTTCGGCCCATTTGCCGAGCGAAAACAGCAGATAATTGCCCTCGACGATGATGAAACGGTGATCGGGGGAAACGGGACGGGCCGAGGCGATGGCGAGTTCGCGGGAACGGTCGAAGACCGGCACCAGAACCTCCTGATCGGCCCGCCTGACGGCGCGGATGATATCGAGGAAACCGCGGACATCGAAGGTCTCGGGGATGCCCTTGCGCGCCAGCAGGCCGCGTTCGATCAGGATGGCGTTGTCCATGTGGAAGCCATCCATCGGCAGGACTTCGGTACTTTCGCCCCTGGCCTTCAGCGCTTCCGCCAAATTGTCGGCCATGGTCGATTTGCCGGCGCCTGGAGGTCCGGCGATGGCGACCAGGAAACGCTTGGAATGGCCGGCGCGGTCAAGAACTGCGCCGGCGATTTCATCGATGCGTGCGTTCATGCGGCGACCGGCTCCGTCGGCACCGCCTTGGCGCCGGTCATGAAGGCGACGGCGTCGGACATGGTGTACTCCTTAGGATCGATTACCGTCAGCCGCCGGCCGAGACGGTGGATATGGATCCGGTCGGCCACTTCGAAGACATGCGGCATGTTGTGGGAGATCAGCACGATCGGCAGGCCACGGGCGCGCACGTCGAGGATCAGTTCCAGCACGCGGCGGCTTTCCTTGACGCCAAGCGCTGCCGTCGGTTCGTCCATGATGATGACCTTCGAGCCGAAGGCGGCGGCGCGGGCGACCGCGACACCCTGGCGCTGACCGCCGGAGAGCGTTTCCACCGCCTGGTTGATGTTCTGGATGGTCATCAAGCCGAGTTCGGACAGCTTGTTGCGCGCCAGCTTTTCCATGGCCGGCCGGTCGAGCATGCGGAACATCGAACCGAGCACGCCGGATTTGCGGATCTCGCGGCCGAGGAACATGTTGTCGGCGATCGACAGTGCCGGCGACAGCGCGAGGTTCTGGTAGACGGTTTCGATGCCGGCTTCGCGCGCTTCCATCGGCGAGCGGAACTGCACCTGCCGGCCTTCGAGGGTGATCACTCCCTCGTCGGGGGTGACGGCGCCCGATATCGCCTTGATGAGCGAGGATTTGCCGGCGCCGTTATCGCCGATGACGGCGAGGATTTCACCCGGATAGAGGTCGAAATCGGCATTGTCGAGCGCGGTCACGCGGCCATAGCGCTTGACGAGACCGCGGGCGGTGAGAAGGGGTTCGCGATCCATGATTACACCGAAACCTTTCTGATCCACTGATCGATAGCGACGGCGGCGATGATCAGCACGCCTGTCAAAAGGACTTTCCATTGCGGGTCGGCGCCGAGCATGTTGAGGCCCATCGAGACGACGCCGACGATCATGGCACCGAAGAGCGTGCCGAGGATGGAGCCGCGGCCGCCGAACAGCGAGATGCCGCCGATCACAGTCGCAGTGATCGCCTGGAGGTTAAAATCGGTGACGGCCGAAGAGGGCGAGATCGAGCCGTTGCGGCCGATCGAGACCCAGGCGGCCAAGCCGGCAATGACGCCCGAGATGGCGTAAACGGTCAGCAGCACCTTCTTGGTCTGAATGCCGGAGAGCTTGGCTGCCTCCGGATCGTCGCCGACGGCATAGACATGCCGGCCCCAGGCGGTGTGATTGAGGACATACCAGAGGACCACGACGAGCAGCACCATGGCGATGACGCCGACGGTCAGCACGGCGCTGCCGAGCTTGAAGCTCACGGCGAAAAGATGCAGCAGCGGCGCCTTTTCGTCGACGTCGGTGTCGCGGATCGTCTCATTGGCGGAATAGATGAAATTCGTCGCCATGACGATGTTCCAGGTGCCGAGCGTGACGATGAAGGGCGGCAACTTCATGTAGGCGACGAGGAAGCCGTTCAGCAATCCGCAAAGGCCGCCGACAAGCATGCCGGCTGCGACCGCGATCGGCGTCGGTATGCCGTAGGTGATGGCGACATTGCCCATGATCACCGCCGAGATCACCATGATGACGCCAATCGAAAGATCGATGCCGGCCGTCAGGATGACCAGCGTCTGGGCGGCGCCGAGAATACCGACGATGGCGATCTGCTGCAGGATCAGCGTCAGCGTATAGGACGAGAAGAACCGTCCGCCGATGGTGATCCCGAAAATGATGATCGCCAGCACCAGCACGATCAGCGGCACGGCGGCCGGCGTCGAGTGAAGAAAATGCTGCGCGCGCTTGATCAGCGAGACATTCTCGTGCTCGAAGGAGGCAACGCTCTTGTCGCTGCCGTCGAGGACACGTTCGAATTCCTGTGTTCCGGTCATGGTTCCTCCTCCGCATCCGCGCGCCGAACTCGCGCGGGGGCCGTCACCGATATCCATCCGGTCTTTGATTAGCCGGTTCGTGAGGCGACGGCACATCGTCCGTCGAAAACGACCGGGGATCAAGCCCCGGCCGGTCTGCTTTCAACAATCAGGGCTCAGCCCCAGCACTTGTCGGTGCCTTCCTTGGTGTCGATCGACTTGACGCCGGAAACCGGCTTGTCGGTGACGAGCGAGACGCCGGTGTCGTAGAAGGACTTGCCTTCGGTCGGCTTCGGCTTTTCACCACTGTCGGCGAACTTCTTGATCGCTTCGACGCCAAGGGCTGCCATCATCAGCGGATATTGCTGCGAGGTGGCGCCGATGACGCCTTCCTTGACCGACTTCACGCCCGGGCAACCACCGTCGACCGAGACGATCAGCACGTTCTTTTCCATGCCGACAGCCTTCAGCGCCTGATAGGCGCCGACAGCGGCCGGCTCGTTGATCGTGTGGATGACGTTGATGCTCGGATCCTTCTGCAGAAGGTTTTCCATGGCCTTGCGGCCGCCTTCTTCATTGCCGTTGGTCACGTCATGACCGACGATACGAGCATCGTCCTCGTCGCCGATCTTGTTCGGGTCCTTCGGATCGATGCCGAAGCCCATCATGAAGCCCTGGTCGCGCAGAACGTCGACCGTCGGCTGCGACGGAGTGAGGTCGAGGAAGCCGACCTTGGCGTCCTTCACCTTGTCGCCCAGCGTTTCCTTGGCCCACTGGCCGATCAGCTTGCCGGCGAGCAGGTTGTCGGTGGCGAAGGTGGCGTCGGCGGCATCGGCCGGCTCCAGCGGCGTGTCGAGAGCGATGACCAGCAGGCCGGCATCACGGGCCTTTTTGACCGAAGACACGATGCCCTTGGTGTCGGAAGCAGCAATCAGGATGCCCTTTGCGCCGTCGGCAATGCAGCTTTCGATCGCAGCCACCTGGCTTTCGCTGTCACCGTCGACCTTGCCGGCATAGGACTTCAGCGAGACGCCGAGTTCCTTGGCCTTGGCCGTCGCACCTTCCTTCATCTTGACGAAGAAGGGGTTGGTGTCGGTCTTGGTGATCAGGCAGGCAGCCACGTCAGCCGCCATGACAGGAGCGGAAAAGGTGACACCAAGCGCGAGCGCGCCGAAAGCGAGAACGGATTTCTTCATGGAACTCCTCCCAGAGTTTGCCGGCGCCGCCCCTGCGGGGCCGGAAGCTTAAGATATGACACTTCGCCGTGGATCGCTAATGCCTCCCAGCGGTCCCGTGCCCTTGACGACGGCAATTAAGAGCGAAAAGAAATTGGCTTGTCAATAAATAAATCCAATTGAATTATTAATTCGATGTGGCATGCTCGAACGAATTAGGGCATAGGCCAACGATCGGGAGGAGCGGCCATGTCGTCCTTGGATGGACCGGAACACACGCCGGTCCCGCCACCAATTCTCAATCCGGCCGGAGGTGCAAACCAGGTCAGGGTGCGAGCCTATAACGAACGGCTCGTGCTGTCGCTGGTGCGTCTCTACGGCGCGCTGTCGAAGGCCGATATCGCGCGCCGCAGCGGGCTGTCGGCGCAGACCGTCTCCGTGATCATGCGGGTGCTGGAAAAGGAAGGGCTGCTGTCGCGCGGGGAACCGGTGCGCGGCCGCGTCGGCCAGCCGTCGATCCCGATGCATATCAATCCCGATGCCGTCTATTCCTTCGGCCTGAAGATGGGCCGGCGCAGCGCCGATCTGGTGCTGATGGATTTCGTCGGCCGCATCCGCATGCAGTTGCACCGGACCTATGCCTATCCGCTGCCGGATGAAATCCTCGCCTTCGTCACCTCGGGCATCCGCGAGCTCGAAGACCGGCTCGACGACAAACAGCGCGGCCGCATCGCCGGCCTCGGCATCGCCGCCCCCTTCGAGCTCTGGAACTGGGCCGAAGAGGTGGGTGCGCCGCCGGGCGCCATGGAGGTCTGGCGCGACGTCGACCTGCAGGCCGACGTCGCCTCTCGCGTCTCCCATCCGGTCTTCATGCAGAACGATGCGACCAGCGCCTGCGGCGCCGAACTCGTCTTCGGCGTCGGGCCGTCCTACCCGGATTTCGTCTATTTCTTCATCGGCTCCTTCATCGGCGGCGGCATCGTGCTCAATTCGGCGATCTTTTCCGGCCGCACCGGCACGGCAGGCGCGATCGGGCCGCTGCCCGTGCGGGGCAAGAACGGCGAGACGAAGCAGTTGCTCGAAATCGCCTCGATCTTCGTGCTCGAGAATATGCTGCGCGAACGCGGCATCGATCCAGAGCCGCTCTGGTATTCCGCCGACGACTGGGTGGATTTCGGCGAGCCGATGGAAGCCTGGATCCAGGACAGCGCCAAGGCGCTGGCGCAGGCGATCGTCGCCGCCGCCTCGATCGTCGATTTCAGTGCGGCCGTCATCGATGGCGGCTTTCCCGATTGGGTGCGCAGCCGCATGGTGCAGGCCACCATCGACGAAGCTGCCAAACTCGACCTGCAGGGCGTCGTCATGCCTGAAATCATCGAGGGCGCGGTCGGCGCCCAGGCGCGCGCCATCGGTGGCGCCAGCCTGCCGATCTTCGCGCGTTACCTCACCGACCAGAACGTACTTTTCAAGGAGATAGACCATGCTGAAAGGACTTGATCCGCTGTTGAGCCCGGAGCTGCTTTTTACTCTTCGCGCCATGGGCCACGGCGACGAGATCGCCATCGTCGACGGCAATTATCCGGGCGTCGAACATGCCCGCCGGCTGATCCGGCTCGACGGCCACCACCTCATCCCGGTCCTCAACGCCGTGCTCAGCGTGCTGCCGATCGACGATTTCGTGACTGATGCGATCTTCCGCTCGACCGTCAAGGCCGAGCGCGACAAGCTCGACCCCGTGCACGAGGAGATGATCGACTGCTGCGCCCGCCACGAGCCGCATCGGCAGGTGGTGCCGCTGATCGGCCAGGATTTCTACGGTAGGGTGAAATCCGCCCATGCGGTGATCCAGACCGGCGAGCCCAGGCTCTACGCCAACATCATCCTGCGCAAGGGCGTGATCTATCCGAAGGAGGCGGACCCCCATGCTGACGTTGATCCCTTCGTTTACTAGAGCATGATGCCGAAAGTGTGAGCGGTTATCGGACGACACCATGCTCTGACGATCTGGCGTGGAACAGGATTCAGATTTTAGGCCAAACTGGCCTAAAATCATCCTGTTCTGGCGGTCACCCGTCTATTTCGACTTCCGCTTCACAGTTTACGGGCGCATTCAAAGGGATGGCCATGCCGATAGACGAGCGGGCGTGGGCGCCAACGTTGGGGCCGTACAGCTCCAGTATCAGATCGGAATAGCCGTTTGTGACCAGCGGCGTCTCATTGAAACCCGGAGCAACATTCACCATGGCGAAGACGCGCAGCCAAGCCGTGACCCGATCAAGATCTCCGACAGCACGTTTGAGACTGGCGAGATGGGCCAGGGCAACGAGCCGGGCTGACGCGTAACCCTGCTCCGGCGAAACATCCGCTCCGACCTTGCCAAGCGGAGCTGCCAATGTCCCATCGCGGTTGCACGCGACGTGACCCGAAATATAGGCGCGGGTGCCGCGCACCCGAACCCAGGCGAATGGCATATGCAGCCCCTCGCGAACTTTCAAAGGTTCGGGCAATTCCAGACCGATTTCGGCCAGACGTTGTTCGATGATGGCCATGGTGCACCTCCCGGTATGATTAGCTTACGATGTTGTCGAGCTCCGGCATCAGCACGACGCTCTCGTTGGCTGCAGGGTCGTTGCGGGCACCGAGGAATTCGGCGTTTTCGGTGCTGCGATTGACGGCCACATGCGGAACGCCGGCCGGAATGAAGAGATAGTCGCCGGCGTGGACCAGTTCGCACTGTTCGAGCTCCGACCCCGACCAGATCTCGATTTCTTGGCCCCCAGTCATCAGAAGGGCCGTCTCGTGTCCCTCATGGCGATGGGCATTGGTTCGTCTGCCTGCGGGTAGCGAAATCATCCCCAGCCACAGCATGCTTGACCCGACGCTTTGTGCCGAGACGCCCGAGCGATAGACCGACCCTTGCTCGGCGACATGGCTGCCGCTCCCGCGTACGACTTTCGCGGTTAATCCATGAGGATTTTTCGGCGGATTTTTCGGTTGCGTTGCTTCGTTCTTCATCGCTCTCACCACTTCAACCGCTGCACTGGCGCAGACTCTGCGCGCTCAGCCGGCGCAAGTCCTGAAGCGGGGCCGAAAAATTCCGAAAAGCTGCGAAATCGGCGTATCATCTCGGCCATGAACACACAGCACCTTGCCTTCGGCCACTTCGAGTTCATTGCCGAGAACGGATGCCTGTTTCGCGACAATAGGCCTGTCGCTATCGGAGCCCGAGGTACTTCCCTGCTTGCCGCTCTGCTTTCGGCACAGGGAGGTGTCGTCTCCAAGTCGGCCCTGATGGATGCGGTTTGGCCGGGATTGGCCGTCGAGGAAAGCAATCTTTCCGTTCAGATTGCCGCCCTTCGCAAGCTGCTCGGCCCTGCATCAGACGGCGGCGAATGGATCGTCACGGTCCCGCGGGTCGGGTACAGATTTGCCGGTCCGGTGGAGAGCCGGGCCGACGCAGCCGATAGCAGATGGCATGCGCAGACCAGTTCGATCCCGGCGATTGCCGTATTGCCGTTCGAAAATCTCGGCGGTGATGCTGAAAGACAGTATCTGGCCGACGGTATCGCCGATGATCTGATCATGGCGCTCGTTCGGTTCAGATGGTTCCGCGTCGCCTCACATGGGGCGAGTTTCACAAGGAGGGATGGCTCGAGGGATCCGCAATCTATCTCGCGCGAACTTGGCGTCGATTTTCTGGTGGATGGAGCTGTCCGGTATGCCGGCGATCGGATCCGAATATCGGTGCACCTCGCCGATGCAGCGAAAGGCGCCACAGTCTGGTCCGAACATTACGATCTTCAGGTGGCCGAGATATTTGCGGTGCAAGACGCCATCGCCGAGCGGATCGCGGCGGCGGTCGAGCCCGAGCTGCTGTTACGCCACGGGCTTCAGGTGGCTCCGCACACCGGCAACATCACTGCCTGGGACCTTGTACGGCAAGGCACATTCAAGTTCCACAAGGTCACGCAGTCCACCCACATAATCGCACGGCGATTGTTCCGCGAGGCTGCGGAGCTCGATCCCATGCTTCCGGAGGCGCAGATCTGGCGAGCGCGGGTCAATGCGGGCCTCATTGCCTACGGCTGGACTGATAACCCCGCCGCGGACGGGAGGGAAGGATTGGATGCGGCCCTGCGGGCGATCTATCTCGATGCGCGGAACCCATATTCGCACTATGCGCTGGCAATTGTGTCTGCCTATACAGGCAGGGCTGACCAGGCGATCCTCGCAGCGGAACGGTCCATTGAACTCGGTTCGAGTTTTGCCTTGGGCTATCTCGTCCTCGGCATGGCCCGTCTTTTTTCGGGGGATGCGGCCGGCGCGCGAAAGCCCCTGGCTCGCGGCCTCGAACTCAACCCCCATGATCAGCAGAATGGGGTTTGGTTCAGCCTCTTGATGCTTGCACTGTTCTTTTCGGGCAACGTCGAGAGCGCGCTCGAAACGGGACGTACGGCGCTAAAGGCGCGGCCTGACTGGCCGGCGCTTCTGCGCATTCAGGCGTGCTGCCATATGGCCGTGGGACATCGTGAGCAGGCTCGTCGCTTTGCTGCGGCTGCAAGCGATCTTTCCGAATCTGCCGGCGATGCGCTTGGTCCGTTCAGAGATGGCAACAAGGAATGGGCCACTCGCCTGAACGAACTGCTGCGAGAGACAGAACTTTAAAACGGCCGGTTGGCAAAACCTGTTCAGGATAGGCGCCGAAGAAGGGGTGATCTATCCTAGAGGGCGGGGCCTGGGTGCCCGGCATGTACGATCCCCTTCGTCTGGAGGAACAACGGCAAAAGTGCGCAGCGATTTGGTCGTCGGTAAGCTTTGGCTTTCGGGCCGGCTAAGGTCAGTCTTTCGCCATTCGTTCGATAGATGTTATGGTGCGGCCGGTGCGTTGGTCCGCCGCGCCGGCAAATCGCTCGGCTGCGAACGGCGCCTCACCACCAGGAGCCGACGTCGCGCGGCTGTATGGAGACGTGCGGGATCAGGCCGGTGAAGCGATGAGGACACGGATCTCAGATGGCACCTGACATGAGCACGTCTCCCCGTCGCAGCACTACCGGTCTGCGCACGTTTCTGGATCCTGAGCAACAGCGCGATTGGATAGAATGCGAGGCGGAGTTGATCGACGCCGAGGAGCGCTCGGAGTCCCTGGAACAGCGGTTCAAGTACGTCGCACGGTTCGAGAAGCTGCTTCGTCGCCCGCAGGCGCAAGATGTTCTGGAAATTCTCAGCGTATACGGACAAACCTGCATCCCCATCCCGCGCAAGACCGAGCGTCACTACTGGTCGGTTTCGTGCCTGCCCTCGACGTCCGACAAGCCGCTCATCCGCGTCAATGCGAGTTGGATGGAGCTTTTCACGCTCTATGCCGACGGCGAGGGCCTGCGTGCACGGTTCCTGGTGCATCTTTCGCATTTCACCACCGACCATTCACCCGCGCAGGGCAATGTGGACGAGGCTTTTCTCGAGGACTGCGTCACGACGCCCGAAGACGTCGGTTATTTTTTCCCACGCGGCGAGGACATTTTCGGCATCACTGTGCGAGGCTCCGCCTCGATCCGCAAATTCCTGGCGGAACGCCGCATGTTGCGCGCCATTCGGACTTTCAATGTGACGCACATGAACCGAGGTCGGAACGCCTATCAGGCAAGCCACTGCTACAGCCTGGGGGATAACATGCTGGCGGGTTGATCGGCCCTGGGATGCGCCCTACCCTGGCGAGACTGCGGAGCCGGCCCGCGGTCGCCGGCGACGCGGGGATGCTGAAAAGACGCGAGGGCGCTGTAAATCCGTCACGCCCATTCCTCTTCAAGGACTACTGATCCTCCGGCGGGTTCTTCAACCATTCGAAAATGGCAGATGGCGGCGACCGGCAGACACCATCGAATCGAAGCCTCATCCGATTTACGGGAAAGATATCCAATTCACGCAGCGAAACGCCCGCACCTTCGTCAATGCAAACGCGACATTAACCTTCGAAGGTGGACGATCTTACGGACTTGTCGGTGCTGCGCAGCTTGATCAACGACCGCAATGCCCGACGCGGCATTCGGGGATACGAGCATCAGCCATGTCGGCTGTTGATTGAAAGCATGTCGGGGACGATGCGGTCCTTCGAGCTGGCCATGATGGCTCTTCACACAACAGGAGCCTGTTCATATGCCTCGCATCCAACCAACCAGACCGCAGGTGGAGATCGTTGCCTGGCTGGCGGTCTTCCTGCTTCTCTTCTGCCTGTCTTGGTTCCTCCAATGGCATGAAGGGCTGGATCGTTTCATCGAGAAGCATCATGACTATCCGCTGGACCATGCGCTCCTCGCCCTCAATATCTCCGGGTTTCTCGGGCTCATTTATTCCGCACTGAGAATCCGGGATCTTTCGAGGGAGGTCAATCGCCGGCTGCAGGCCGAAAAGAACGTAGACTGGATTGCCTGTCACGACACGCTGACCGAACTGCCTAACCGCAGGTTTCTGCATTCCGTATGCGCGCAGGCGATGACCGATCAAAGCGAAGAAGCCTACGCCGTGTTCAGCATCGATCTCGACGGCTTCAAGAAGGTCAACGACCTCCTGGGGCATGATCACGGTGATGCGGTGCTGAAGACTGTTGCTCAGCGGCTCTCTTCCCTCTTTCCCCGCGAACACGTTTTCCGCCTTGGTGGAGACGAATTCGTTGTCCTGGCGCGGCGAACCGGAAATCCCGATCTTGCCGCGTTGGCGAACCGCATAGTGACCGTGATCGGCAAGCCGTTCACATTCAATGGTGTCGCCGTTGACCTCGGCGCCAGCGTCGGCTTCGCGCTTTTTCCGGAGAACGGCGATGACCTCAGTCAAGTCATTCGACATTCCGACTGTGCGATGTATGTCGCCAAAAAGCAGGGGCGCAATCTGGTGAAGCCCTTCGTGCCTTCGATGCAGGACGAGTTGGCGAAGCGCATTCGGATGGAAGCTAATCTGAGAGCAGCCATCAGGAAGGCCGAGATCGTTCCCTACTATCAACCGCTCGTGGACCTGAAAACGAATAGGATTATCGGCTTCGAGGCGCTGGCACGCTGGAAGACGGCCTCCGGCGAATTCATCCCACCGAACGAATTCATTCCGGTGGCGGAGGAAGCCGGTCTGATCGTCGAATTGACCGACCAACTGCTTCGCCACGCCTGCACCGATGCGCTTTCCTGGCCAAGCGAGATCGTCCTGTCATTCAACCTTTCTCCGATCCAACTGAGCGATCGGTTACTCGGACTCAGAATTCTCAAGATATTGGGCGATGTCGGTCTGCCCGCGCACCGGGTCGAACTGGAAGTGACGGAGAGCGCCATCATCCGGGACGCCGTTACGGCACGAATCGTCCTCGATGATCTGGTGAATGCCGGGGTCGGGATTGCTCTCGACGACTTTGGAACAGGTTATTCCAGCCTCTCGCAACTATCCAACTACCGGTTCGACAAGATCAAGATCGACAGGAGTTTCGTCTCTTCATTCGAAACCGACGATAAGCAAGACAAGGTGATCAGGGCGATCATCGCTCTCGGCGTGGGACTTGGCGTGACGATAACGGCCGAGGGTATCGAAGAGGAGAGCCAGCTTCAGCGGCTTCAGGACCTGGGTTGCGACATCGGCCAAGGTTATCTGCTTGGCAGGCCAGCGCCGGCCGAGAAGCTTGCCACAGGCCAGGCCAGCGCCAGAATTTTGCAACGCGGTTGATGGGCCGCGTTATGTCGGCTCTGAATCAGAGCCGACATAAGCTTACCGACTTCAAGTTACGCTTATCAATGCCTCACTTTTCGGTCAAAGTTGCTTGGCTTTGTCGGCATCGAACGCATAGGACCTGACGCCATCGGCAAACAAGCGCTGTCCATCTGGCCGACCAGCCGTTCCACACTCTCCAAAACGTTCATCCTAAACCTTAAGCGACGGATGCTCACGCACTTGGGATGACCGAGGCAGCGAGGGTCACGTGGAACTCGGCGAACTCGTGCGCGCCGCCCGCGCCGTCACGCTCGACCGCCTGAAGGCGCGCCTGAACCAGGCGATATCAGCAGGCGAAATTCCAGCCTCGACCGACGTCCATGCGCTTGGCCACCGGTGGTGCTGAGCTCAGGCAGGGCTGATCGCGTTTCGAATATTGTTACGCGAGAGTGCGCCTGCGTCACCTTTGGTCAGTCGGTCGCGGAAGCTTGGTGGGGTCGCTGGCGCCGGCATTCAAGAGAGCCTCATCCTGAGGTGCCCCGAAGGGGCCTCGAAGGACGAGGCGGGCATTTCGGCGTCGGATCTATGCAAGGAGTGGCGTTTGCGACGTGTCCTTCGAGGCGATCCTGCGGATCGCACCTCAGGATGAGGAGCGTGGAGGATGCCGCGGCCGGCTCCCTCTACAACGGTTTTGAGCCGGGTCGGGCTAAGATCTCAGGCTGCTGACAAAGAGCGGACGCGCCATGCGAGAGGCGGGCGAGGAACGGAGAGGTCGCCGCATATCCTCTTCTCCCCTCGGGGAGAAGGTGCCGGCATGCAGATACAAGGGGGCCACACGGCACGCCCTTGCCGTAATTGCCACCCCGACGGCAAGCGCGCTGAACATGCAAAACGATACCGACATGGTCGAAGCCGCACGGGCGTTGTTGAAAAGACTGGCATCGGCGGCCCCCTCATCCGCCCTACGGGCACCTTCTCCCCGCTGGGGAGAAGAGGGAATCGAGACGTCGCGACATATCCCTTCGCCCCGTCTACGGTCGTCGGAAAGACGGGGCGAGACCGGTGGCTCGACCGAGGCAAGGTGGCGGCAGTCGGATGCGGCGTCCAACTGTTCATATCTCCCCGGCGGCCGGCCCCCAGACATCCGTCAGCGCAAAACCACCCGGATGCGGGTCAAAGGGATCTAACGCTACCTGGGTCAGGCCGAAGGTGAAGCCGCGGCCGGTGATGGTGGGGATGACAGCGGGGCGGCCGGCCACTTCGGTCACCGCCTGGAGGCCGACTTCGAATTCGGAGCCGATGATCGATTTCGAGGTGAAGGTGTCGCCGACCTTGGCCTTGCCGCGGGCATAGAGCGTCGCGAGATTGGCGGAGTTGCCGGTGCCGCAGGGCGAGCGGTCAGCTCGGCCCGGCCACATGGTGGTGCAGGTGCGCACCGTGCCATCGGCTTCGGTATCGCGGAACATGACATAGGCGACGCCGGAGATGGCCGGGATCTCGGGATGGACGACCTTGATGTCGCGGTTGATCAGTTCCTTGAGGATCATGCCGGCCTGGACGAGGCCGGCGGCATTGGCCTTCTCGATCGTCAGACCGATCTGGCCGACATCAACAAGCGCATAGAAGATACCGCCATAGCAGATATCGGCCTTGATCTTTCCCCAATGCGGCGTGTCGATTGCGACATCGAGCTCGTGCACGAAGGACGGCACCATGGTCAGCCGGACCTTCTCGCAGCGCCCGTCGCGGCAGGTCGCCGTCGCCTTGACGAGGCCGGCGGCGGTTTCGAGTGTGACGATCGTCTCCGGCTCTTTCATCTCGACGATGCCGGATTCGAGCAAGGCCGTCGTCACGCAGATCGAGTTCGAGCCGGAACTCGCATGCGCCTGGTCGGGCTGCAGGATGATGAAGGCGGCGTCCGCCTCCGGGTGCCGTGCCGGCAGCAGCAGGTTGACCGAGCCGATCGGCGCGCCGCGCGGTTCCAGGCAAAGGAAGCGGCGAAGCTCGTCGCCCTTCGGATCGGTGTTCAGCCAGTGCAGCTGGGCGGCGATGGTATCGCCGGGGATCTTCGGCACGCCGCCGATCGCGACGCGGCCGATCTCGCCTTCGGCGTGGACATCCAGCAGTTGGATCGTGCGCTTCCATCTCATATCGAAAACTCCAGATCAGACGTGACGGGTGACGCCGCCATCGACGGGGATATTCTGGCCGGTGATGTAACCTGCGCCTTCGGAGAGCAGGAAGGCCGCGGTCTTGGCGATCTCCTCCACATGGCCGATGCGCTTCATCGGGACCTTCTCGGCGGTCTCGGGCTTGTGGTTCAGGCTGTCGATATAGCCCGGCAGGATGCAGTTCATGCGGATATTGTCGGCCGCATAACGATCGGAATAAAGCTTGGTGAAGGCGCCGGCAGCGGCGCGGTAGGTGCAGGAAACCGGGAAGACCAGCGTCGGCTCGTAGGCGGCGAATGTGGTGATGTTGACGAAGGCGCCCTTGCCCTGTTTCAGCATGACCGGCGTCACCAGGCGGGCCATGCGCACCAGCGACAGGATCATCATGTCCGAGCCGAGCGTCCAGTTCTCGTCCGATATATCGAGCAGGTCGCCCTTCGGCGGATGGCCGCTCAGGTTGACGACGGCATCGATGCGGCCATAGGTCTTCATCGTCAGGTCGAAGATCGCCTTGAGATCCTCGGCCTTTTCGGCCACGCCGCGCGAGGCGACGCCGCCAAGTTCGGCCGCCAGCTTCTCGCAGCTTTCCGACGGCGACATCAGCGCCAGCCGATAGCCCTGCGCCGAGAGCTCGCGGGCGATCGCCTCGCCCATGCCGCGGCCGCCACCGGTGATCAGCGCGACGGGTTTGGTGGTTTCGGACATCGGGGCCTCCTAATAGCGGTCTATGCGGAACGGCGTCATGTCGAGGGATGGTTTGAGCCCGGTCACCATATCGGCGATCACCAGCGCTGTCGTTGCCGAAAAGGTCAGGCCGAGATGGCCGTGGCCGGTCGCATAAAAAACGCCGGGTATTTTCGACGAGGGCGAAATGATCGGGATCGTATCGGGCAGGGCCGGACGATGCCCCATCCATTCCGTTGTCTCCTCGACCTTGAGACCGGGCAGCGCACGCTGGGCATGGCGCACCAGCACACGCGGACGGCGGAAATCGGGCGCGGCATCGAGGCCGGCGAGCTCGACATTGCCGCCGACCCGGATGCCGCCCGCCGTCGGC
This sequence comes from Rhizobium zaerense, assembly GCF_051810725.1. Lineage (NCBI taxonomy): Bacteria > Pseudomonadati > Pseudomonadota > Alphaproteobacteria > Hyphomicrobiales > Rhizobiaceae > Rhizobium > Rhizobium zaerense. The sequence goes on from NZ_CM132690.1 coordinate 33,868, forward strand.
GTCACCATGAAGGCGCGATGCGGCCAGATCACCGAATAGCGCATCGCGATGCCCGGCTTCATGATCTGCGTGTGATAGCCGCGCTCGGTTTCGAGCGGGATCGGCTCGCCGAGCTTTTCGGCGAGGAAACGGGTGTGGACGCCGGCGGCAAGCACGACCGAACCCGCCTCGATACGCCTGCCATCCTCGAGGAGAACGACGACGGTGCCATCGCCCCGGCTCTCGATATTCCTGACAGTGCCGGAGACGAAGCTTGCGCCGGCAGCCTTTGCGGCGTCTGCGAGTTTCACCACCAGCTTGTAGGGGTCGCGGATCGATTTGTTGTCGGGGAGCAGCACGGCTTTGACAATCGCCGGTGACACCGTGGGTTCGTAATGTTGGATGGCGCCGTTGCTCAAAATTTCGAATTCGAGGCCGTAGCGCTGCATCATGGCGAGATGGCCGCGATCGGCGGCAAATTCCGCCTCGGTCTCGTAGATTGCGAGACAGCCCTCCTCGGTCATCAACTCGGGCGCGCCGATCGCCTCGAGCATCTCTTTGAAATCGCCAAGCGCCCGGTTCGACAGGCGCATACCGGCATCCTCGATCTCTCTGAGGCGCGAGGGCCGGCCGGCAGCCAGGAAGCGTAAGAACCAGGGCAGCATCCTTACGGCATAAGAGGGGCGCAGCCAGACCGGGCCTTCGGGATCGAGCAGCCAGCCGGGGATCTTTTTCCAGGTCGAGGGACCCGAGCCGGCGGCAAAATCGAGCGCAATGCTTGCCATATTGCCGAAAGAAGTGCCGCGGCCCGGCTCGCCCTTGTCGATCAGCGTCACATCAAGGCCGCGCCGCTGCAGCTCGAAAGCGATCGAGGCGCCGATCACGCCCGCGCCGACGACCGCCACCCTCTTCTTCGTCTCATCCGCCATGCCATCAACCCATCGCACGGCAGACAGAAGTGCCGTCATGAATCTGATATATCACAACAAGATGCGATGCCTAGAGAATTTCCGTTTTTTCCGGATCACGGAATTGCTGGAATTTTTACTGGCTTTCCGGCAGGCCGGCGCCGACGCTGTCGCCGACCGAACCGACGGTATTGTTCATCGACTGGCCGAGACGCTTCAGCTGGGCGTCGTAGTTGCGCCGGGTGCGCGGATCGAAGATCGCAATCGGCGTGCTGACGGCAACGCTGACGGCGCTTCCGGCGGTCTGGGCAGCGCCCATCGCCACGGCGCCGACGGCCTCGCCGAGGCCGACATTGGAATCGGTGATCGCTTGGCCGGCAATCAGCCGGTCGCCGATCAGCTTCACCACCTCGGGGCTTTCGGCGAATTTGCCGTGGTTCAGCCGGTCGCCGCCCTTGAGCTTGGTGAGATCGAGCACGGTGATGCCGGCGGCCTCGAGCTTGCTGCGATAGGGCTCGACGGAGGGATCGATCTGGCCGAGCCGGTCGACATTGCCGGAGATGCGCCGTGACAGCGCCAGAGCCCGATCGTCCTGCGAGACGAAGATGGTGAAGTGCGGCCTGTCCTTGCCGAGGCTGGCGAACTGGCGGCCGAAGACATCGACATCGAGATCCGGCGAGGCAAGGATGACATTGTTGATCTTCGGTGCGACGTGGCCGTTGCGGATCGCCATCTGCCGCAGCGCTTCGACGGTGAGCCACGTGCCCATCGAATGGGCCATGATGGTGACGTCGCTGACGGCGGGATTGGCGGCGGTGCGGGTCAGCAGTTCCTCCAGCGCGTCGCGGGAATAGTTGGTGCTTTCCTTGTCGTAATTATAATCGAAGATGCTGCCGCGCGACGGCCAGGTGAAGACGACGGGCGCGACGTCGGCATGCGAATCGTGGACGATCTGTGCGAAGCGGTAGACGGCATCCTCATAACGATTGTTGAAGCCGTGGACGAAGACCAGTACGCGGCGGCTCTTCGGCATATGCGACTTCAGCCAGGTCTCGCCGGCCCGCTCGCCTTCCAGCGGATCGACGGAAACGGTGACGAAATCGCGCAGCGGATCGGCCGGCAGGCGGCTTGGCCATTGCACCTGGCCGACCTTGCGATTGGCTTCCGGCGGGATGGAGACATCGACGGCATTGACGGCGAGCCCGGTGCCGCGCTCACCGGAGAAAAGCACGGCGGGATTGTCGTCGGCAGCGCGTGTCGTGGCGACGAGAAGATCGACCTTCGACGTGCCGGGCGGCACGGTGCCGGCCGCCTGCATGACACCGACCGGCCTGCCGCCGCAGCCGGAAAGCGCCATCATTGCCACCAAAAGACCTGTCAGGGCCGCGCGCGAGGCGCGCCTTCTGCCGATCATGACCAACTCCAATCGGTTCACGCACCGGACAGGCGGCGCCCGTTCAAATAGTCCGACGACGCTTGTCGAGTCAAACCGCGGGCGGTGGAAGCCTTTTGGGGCGGAAAGAAAAGGGACTTGGGGGAAAAGAAAAAAGCCCGACGCGGGAGGAGGTGCGCCGGGCTCTTGATCCTGACTGACAACTGGGAGGAGGAGTGTTGTCAGTCCGATGTAAGAGCGCTGGGAGGAGGAGTGCGCTGCTTACGAAGATAGGTATAGCCAATTCTTTTGATTCGGAATAGCGAAAATACCGCAATGCAGCAATGCACTGCATGCAAGGCTTACCCTCAAAACAACAGGTCACCGCCTCATTTTGCAGCATGTTTGACCGGATGGTCAAAATTATGCCGAAAATTGCGGCCTCGGCGTCGCCGTTGGCTTGCCCCTTGTATCTGCATGTTAGATTTTATGTGCGATGGAAGCGATTGAGCCTCTGGCTGGGTGGCCACCCAGCCAGAGGCGTGACGAAGTCGCCCGTTTCCCCCTCCGGTTACAACCGTGGATGAGCCTGGGATCTTCGTCATCGTCACGTACGACCGAATAGTCGCTTGGCTTCAACCGCACGCACAAGGCAGGTTACCGTGAACAGAGTTATATGTGGAGTGGATGTTTCGAAGGACTGGCTGGATGCGTTTATCCGCCCGTCCGGGGTTTTTGAGCGTTTCAGCAACGATGCGGCCGGCATCGGCGCGCTGGCTGCGCTCTGCCGGGAGCAGGGTGTCGAGCTCGTCGTCATGGAGGCGTCGGGCGGCTACGAGCGTTCGGCCTTCCTGCTGTTGTGGGAGTTGGGGATCGCCTGCGCGCTTGCCAATCCGCGCCATGTGCGCCGCTTTGCCGAGGCCATGGGCTTTCTGGAAAAGACCGACCGGATCGATGCGGCGATGATCGCCCATTATGCCGAGGCCAGGCGGCTGTCTGCCCTGCCGCCGCCGAAAGCCGCGCAGCTGCGGCTGTCGGCGCTGATGACGCGGCTGTCTCAGGTCACCAGCGATCTGACCGTCCAGAGGCAGCGCCGCAGTGCTGCCCGCGATCAGCAGAGTGTGGCAAGCCTCGACGAAGTGATCGCGCTTCTGGTGCGCCAGAGCCGCACCCTTGAGGGCGAGATTGCCTCGATGATCGACGACGATCCGCTCTGGGCCTGCCTCAACCAAGCCTTTCGCTCGATCAAGGGGGTGGCGGACCGTACCGTTGCCCGGCTGATGGCCGAACTGCCCGAAATCGGCCGAATCTCCAACAAGGCGATCGTCAAACTGGCCGGCCTGGCGCCGATTGCCAACGATAGCGGCAAACGCAGCGGACCCCGGCCGGTGCGCGGCGGGCGCTCCGGACCGCGTGGCATCCTGTTCCTGGTCGCCGCCACCGCGGCCAGGTACGATCCGCATTTGGCTGCCTTCAGGCAAAGGTTGCAGAGCGCTGGCAAGCCAAAAATGGTTATCCGCATTGCGCTCGCCCGAAAACTGCTGGTCATTCTCAATGCAAAAGCACGGGATGCGCGAAGAGAATTCGAATGCGCAACTTGACAACCCAGATAGTCGCTCATCCGGCTGCCGCCACCTTCTCCCCGCTTGCGGGGCGAAGGGGATATGCCGCGACCTCTCCGTTCCCAGCAACCTCTCGCAGGGCACGTCCCCTCGCCCCGTCAGAACGGTGAGAGGGTGAGAGGGTTAGAGGGTTAGAGGGTTAGAGGGTGAGGGGCAGCGGCTAGCGCAACCAGAAAACCGTGGGTTTGCTCGTCAAGCAGCCTTGAAGACCTTCCTACCTTCGCCGTCGAGGCCGGAGAATTCCTCGTTCGAGAGGGTGATGTCGACGGCTGCGACATTTTCCTCGAGATGCTTGACCTTGGAGGTGCCGGGGATCGGCAGCATCACCGGGCTGCGCTTCAGCACCCAGGCGAGCGCGATCTGGCTAGGGGCTGCATTGTGCTTCTTGGCGATCGTATCGAGCAGCGAGCCCGGCTTGGCGAGGTCGCCGGCGGCCAGCGGATACCACGGGATGAAGCCGATATTGTGCTTGGCGCAATAATCGAGCACGTCCTCGCTGGTGCGGTCGACGAGATTGTAGCGGTTCTGGACGGTCGCGACCTTGAAATGCTTCGAAGCCGCCTCGATGTCGGCAACGGACACTTCGCTCAGACCTGCATGGCGGATCAGGCCGCTATCGAGCAGCGATTTGATCGCATCGAATTGCTCCCTGACCGGCACCTTCGGGTCGATCCTATGCAGCTGCCAGAGATCGATCTGCTCGACGCCGAGATTGCGCAGGCTCTTATGCACTTGCTGGATCAGATATTCCGGACGTCCGACGGGCAGCCAGATATCGGGACCGTGGCGGGTCAGGCCGCCCTTGGTGGCGATGACCGACTTGCCGCCATAGGGATGCAGCGCTTCCTTGATCAGCCATTCGGAGACATCGGGGCCGTAGGAATCGGCCGTATCGATGAAGTTGACGCCGAGTTCCGGCAGGCGCTTCAGCGTGCGGATGGATTCGGCATGATCGGAAGGCTCGCCCCAGATGCCCTTGCCGGTGACGCGCATGGCGCCGAAACCGAGACGATTGATCTCGATATCGCCGCCGATCCTGAAGGTACCTGACTTTGCTGCGTTGTATTGGGCTGCGGTGTGACTCGACATGGTCTTTCCTCTCTTATCAATCAATCATTGAAATCTGTGGAACGCTCCGAGGCGGATTGCACAGCCGCGGCACGGATGCCGAGGCTTTCGGAGATGCCTTCGAGCGCGAATGTCTGCCCTGATCGAAAGCGATGCCCGGCATGGTGAAGATCCGCCTATCGCGGGGATCATCAGAATGTGGCCGCTGCGACGCTTGCAGATATAGGACAGGACAGACCCGATAACAGGGCTCGACAAACGGGGCCGACGAAAGAAATGGTGCTGGAACAGCGGCGCCGGATAGACTCGCAAGGAGCGTTCGAGCCTCGCATGGAATTGGATCGCACCTGCAGACAAGAAGCCAACTTGACCTATCCTCTCCAGGGGGATAGGTCTAAATCCAGCTTGGATAGAGATCTGCAATGTTGGTCAGCATCAGGGAATGGTTCGGTTTCGGTCAAGGCGGTCGATCCCATGGCCACAGTCACGGCTCGCACGGCCATTCGCATGGAGATGCCGGAGGCCAGGGGCATACGCACGGCGTCGTCGATCCGAGCATCGCCTCGTCCCAGCGCGGCATCTGGGCGATCAAGTGGTCGTTCGTCATTCTGGCCATCACCGCGGCCCTGCAGCTCGTCGTCGTCTTCTCTTCGGGAAGCGTGGCGCTGCTGGCCGACACCATCCACAATATCGGCGATGCCGCCACCGCAATTCCTTTGTGGATCGCCTTCACACTGGTCCGACGGAAGCCGACGAAAACCTTCAACTATGGCCTCGGCCGCGTCGAGGACCTTGCCGGCATGCTGATCGTGCTGATTATTCTCTTCAGCGCCATCGTCGCCGGCTATGAGGCAATCGACCGCCTGCTGAACCCGCAGCCGATCACCCAGCTTCTGGCGGTCGCCGTCGCCGGCGTCGTCGGCTTCATCGGCAACGAGGCCGTGGCGGTGTTCCGCATCCGTGTCGGCAGGCAGATGAACAGCGCCGCGCTGATCGCCGACGGCTACCACGCCCGCACCGATGGTTTGACAAGCCTGGCCGTCGTGCTCGGTGCGGTCGGGGTCTGGCTCGGCTTTCCGCTCGCCGATCCGATCATCGGCCTGCTGATCACCATCGCGATCTTCGGCATCGTCTGGCAATCGGCGCGCGCCATCATCACCCGCAGCCTCGACGGCATCGAGCCGGGGATTACGGACGAGATCCACCATGCAGCAGAGCATGTCGCCGGCATCGAACGCCTGACGGACGTCAAGGCTCGCTGGATCGGTCACCGGCTCCATGCCGACGTTACGATTTCGGTCAGCGGCGACAAGCCCGTCGCGGATGCCAACATCATCGTGGCCAGGCTTCGCAATGAGCTTCACGCCCATCTTCCGGCGCTGGGTACGGCGAGCATCCAGATCGCCGAGGCAGCCGCCGAAGCGCCCTCCAACCATCGCAGCCACGGGCATCACCACGCTCCCGCTGCGTTCACGGTGAGTTCCCGATTGGCGACCGGATTGCTGGAGATTGTCGACACGCCGGAGGGTGAACGCATGCGGCTTTCCATTTCGAAACACGCAAAGGGGCTCGAGGCCGTCGTGGAGATCGCCCGCGATGGTCTCGTCGAGCGGCTGCCGCTGCTCCCTTCGCCGGCCGATCATCACGCCTTGATCAGCAACGTCGCTCCGGCCGAGCCTCACGCGTTCGATGCGGTGCTGAAGCTGATGGCAGGCGTCGACGTCGACGACCTTCCGTTTCGAATGGAAGCGCAGGAAGGCCATCATCACTGACTTGTCCCGGAGGCGATCCCCGGCGTAAGGTCGAGCGCCCTTCTGCTCGGAAGGATCGAGAACATGGACACGATGACCGAACCTCACACCCACGCCACCCATCCGGAGATCGTCAAGCGCCTGAAGCGGGCCGAGGGTCATCTGAAGAGCGTCATCACGATGATCGAGGCAGGCAAGCCGTGTCTCGATATCGCGCAGCAGCTCTCCGCGGTGGAGAAGGCGATCATCAACGCCAAACGGACGCTGATCCAGGATCATCTCGACCACTGCCTGGAAGAGACGGTCGGCGCCCTGCCGCGCGACAAGCGGCAGTCGATCGACGAGTTCAAGACGATTACGAAATATCTTTGAGGAAATGACCGAGGTTACCTGGCGGCCTATTCTTCGTGGGTAATGGCGGCCGCTTCGATGCTGCCGGTCTGCCGGTGGCCATCGACAAAGTGGGGCGCTATATCCTGCTTACAGTTTTGACGACGGGACTGGCCTGATGCCCTGGCAGCAAAGCGGACGACTGAAATCGTCAGATCGAGGCGGTTGGAACCCGAAGCTGGGCTGCGCCGCCTCAGCCGGCCCCGCGTCAACGCCTGGTCTTTGCCTCGTCGCCGAATTCCGCCAGCATCTTCCAAAGGTCGGTGAAAATCTCCCGGGCGAAATCCTGCGGCGAAGCACTTGGCGGGCGCTGCTGCCAGAGCTCAGCCCCGACGCGCAGCGCACCGATGACGATCGCCGCAAGGACGCGCATGCGGGGCCGCTCGAGCGGATCACCTCCCTTGCGCAGCAGCAGCGCCTCGGCGAGCTTCTGTTCGAGCCTGGCGTATTTCAGCTGGTCGCGGGCCTTCAGCGCCGGCGTGCGATGGATGAGGTCGCCACTCGCCAAGCCAGGCTCGTCGACGGAGGCGATGACGGTTGCGGTGATCGCCGTCTCGACCGCTGTGACGGAGGATTCGTCCACTGGCCTTGCGGCGATTGCCGCCATCAGGCGATCGGCGAAGGCATCCTGCCAAGCGAAAACCACCTCTTCCTTGGAGGGGAAATAATCGAAGAAACTGCGTTTGGAGACATCGGCCGCCTCGGTGATATCCTCGATCGTCGTGGCCTCGAAGCCGCGCTGCAGAAAGAGGGTCATGGCCGCCTGCTCGATGCGCTCGCGCGTCTGCCGCCGCTTGCGTTCCCGCCTGCCTTCGGTTGTCTCCGTCCGCTTGTTCTCAGCCATTCCGGCCCGGCATCATCGTTCAGCCGCCGGTTTCGTTGGAAAAGGCGGCGACGTCGTCGATATCAGTCTCGCTCTCGCGATAGCTGATGCGCTCGCGCGACAGTTCCAGCGGTTTGCTGCGCGAAATCCTGTAGACAGACGCCGGCGGCAGGTTGCGCACCGTGCCGCCGATGCGCACCGCCTTCAGGTCGAGACGCTCGAGGATCGGCCGTGGCACCGGGCAGCGCGGACCATAGGTAAACTGATAGACGGCCCCGCCCGGCCGCATATAGGCGAAGGCGCCGGCCATGATCGAGGCGATCTTCTCGGGCGACATGGAGAGCAGCGGCAGGCCGCTGACAACCGCGCCGACCGGTTCGCCTTCGAAAATATCGGCATGGGCGAGATGGGCGGCATCTATCTGCAATATGCGCGCCGTTGGGAACCGCGCCTGCAGCGAGGTAATGAACTCCGGGCCATACTCGATCAGGGTCAGATCCGCTTCGCTCACCCCGCGCGCCAGCAGCGCCCGGGTAAAGACGCCGGTTCCCGGGCCGAGCTCGATGATCGGACCGTCGGGTGCGGCAATTTCACTGGTCATGATCCTGGCAAGCGAATCCCCCGACGGCGCGATGGCCGCGACCCGAAGCGGATTGCTGATCCATGAGCGGAAAAAATGCAGGAAATCGGCGCGTGCGGACTTTGCAGTCATGATTATCCCACCTGTCTGAAATTCGATTGATTATGAAATTCGACCATCGCGGCGAGCATGGCAATTCCAAGGCAGACGCGTCAATCGCTCCTGGCTGCGGCTTTTCGCAACACCATCGTCAACAGTTTGCGCGATTCTGTACTTATTGCATTTTTGCATTCGATGCAACATCGTACGAACGACAGCTGGGGTAGGACATGCCGTATCCGGCTGGCAAGGCCGAGGATGGCGCCGAGGGAAGAGCGACCAACAAACTGAGGGCGGCTCGGAGGCCGCCCTTCAGCTCAGACGGGGCCGCTCGCGATGGCGAACGGCCGAGCGCCTCGTCAGTAATTGCAGCTGGAGCTGCTCGTCGGGTTGAAGCCGAGCTTGCAATCCATGTTGAGCGGCTTCTTGGGGTTCATCATATAATGTGTCGAGCCCGTGGTTTCCGAGGCGCGCTCGCCGATCGAACCGGTCGTGCGCCTGTCGTGCTCAACCTTGGTTTCTTGGCGCACAACCGGACGCTTGGCTGCACCCTGCTCTGTCGCGCTGGACTGGAGGGGAGCTGCCGCGGCCGAGAAGGCCGAGAGGCCGAGGATTGCGCCGAAGGCAGCGGCCACCAGGCCGTTCTTGAAAGTCGTGGTCATCATCGTCTCCTTGGGAGGATTCGTGGAATTTACGCCCCGGAGTTAGGAAGGCGATCTGTCACATACTACGGTGCCAAAGCAGAGCTCACGGACATGTGAGCGGCGGCCCGATCGAGAAAAAGGCGGCTCCTCGCCGCCTCCTTCATTTGCCGGCTCAATAGCCGTTATCACACGGCATGCTACCGGGACCGATCGATCCGGAAAACTTGGAGTTGCACATTCCCGGGGCCGCCGGCCTCTTCACCGGCTGGCGGACGGAGCCCGTGGTGCCGGACTCGACGCCGAAGGCGGCAAGCGGATACCAGTAGCCATCGGAATGGCGGCGGGTGCCGGGGCGCTCGGTACGGAAGCCCTGATAGCCATGCCAGGACCCCGCATGTGCTTTATATCGCACCATTTTCACGTCGGAGACAGCAGGCGGGGGAACCGTCTGAACGGGTGCGGCTCGTGCGGGAGCGATTGCCGCGAGCACGAGAAGGGCGCCGAGTGCGGCGGTGGAAGGGACAACTCTGAACATTTTCATGATAAACCCTCCTTAGTGGATTTATTTCGGGAAAATGCCTTCAAGGCGTGCCGAGTTCCGGGCTCACACGCAATTCCAAAACTCGTGATTGCAGGCGATCCGGCGTGACCAAATCGCCGAAAAGCGTGAAAAGTCGCGATCAGCAGAAGGCCTCAAACGGCGCTTGTGAGGAAACTTGAATTCTCTGTTCTCAATTCGCGTATAATGTCCGGTAACCCTGGCCGGAGAGGCAGGCGACATATTGGCGATGGGCGGCGGCGCGCGCTATCGTTTCGGCCCCCAGCTCATCGGCCCCGGCATATCCGGTCAGCTGGGCGCGCAGCTGATACTGCTTTCTCGCCTCGTCATACATGGCGTTGCCGTCGGTCATGCAAAGACCGTGCGCGACAGCGGGCGGATTGACGGGCACGCCGACCGCCAGGAGCACGGGATCATTGGCATGATCGATGCAGCCGGCAAGGCCCGTCATCATCGCCAGGGCAGCCAGAGCCCGAAAAATTCCCACCGTCATGCATTCCTCCGGCTGAAGCGCCTCTGAATCACCAAACCTGCGGATACATCAGGAAGGTTGCGCGAAACTAGGCTGACGGCTTACCGTCAATTTCGGCCGGGGGGATGGGAGACGGAGTTCCTGATCGTGGCGAAATGTCTTCGTTAGGGACACCCCACCAAGATCTATATAGCACTTCGGAATCCCGAAATTGGTTGGGGCATTGAATTCATTCAACGTTTCTTCACCTGCACAGGTCACGAAGCGCGGCGGATTTCGGAATCCCGAAGCGCGGAAAGTCGTGCCTGCATGGACTCGCGAGAAAGCCATAAGCGCCTATTTCGGAAACGATCCGCGGCTCCTAGCAAACCACGGACTTTGCAACGCCAAATTCCATAACGTCGTACTCTGCCAGCCGGGATGGGAAACGGGCAACCCGGATGAGTGCTCATATCTGGTTTGCAGCGGCTATTACTCAGCGTTGTTCGGGAAGGAAGAAAGGGAAGACTATTTGAGAGACTATCCGGACGCGCAATAGTTTTTCGCTTCGTTGCCTTGGGGGAGAGACTGGAGCGGCCGACGAGAAGTGCTTAACCTTGATCTCCCGATCTCAATCTTGAAAACCTAGAGCAGCTTCGCGCAAAACGATTATCGCAGCGGCGGCACTAGCCATTCTCTTCATCAGCCAATAAGCCCGCGGCCCGGCAGCCGGAAGGCGCCCTACAACCCTTCAATGTTCAGAGGTCTTGGGTGAACGACGCGGGACTTCAACCCTTCGCTTCAGGGATCAGGTGTATCATAGTTCCGTCTCTCGCCGCATCGCTGATCGCCGTTGCAATCGCCGGAACGGTCCACGCGCGACGAGCGCCTCTGGCGGAGGGTTTTTACCGGGACCCGGATCGATAAAGGCCGAACACTGGTGATCCGAATCCAGCATCGCCATCAATGGTGTGGCGACAATCGTTTCGCCGCAGGCGGCGCAGCGGAGAATGTAGGAACCGCGATGAACGATCGATTCCGTTTTGTCCAATCCGCACGAGGCGCAGGCCAAGATATTGGTCATTGCTTCACCCCAGCATGGGCACGCGGCTCTAGGAGGCGGCCGCCAGAATAATGGCGATCGCGAGCAGCATGGGACCCATCCACTTGAAGTGGCGAAGCAGGGGCGGCCGGCTGGCCGGCTTGCCTGGATATGGCAGATAACCAAAGCCGACGGATGTCATCCACAGGCCGGCGCAAAACATGATGATTTCATCGATATAGGCTGCGATCATGACGTTCCTGCCTTCGAAGCGGCGCTGCGATATCTCCGTCTCCGCGCCCGATGCCGCTCATCCTACTCACCAGCACGGCCAGACGGAAGAGAAGAGTGGAGCTGAGAGACTAAACTTGGGGTAGCAAGGGCTATTCGTGCGAGCTCCCGGCAGAGATCTGCAGCCAGAACCCGGTATGGCCGGACCCAGAAAGGTCTCAATCGTTGCTCGCCAGGGAGACACCTTGCCCGGCAAAACCTTGCTGGCACGTGAATTCGTTCAGGAATTCTGAGAGGCGCAGCATAAGCGCGCGAAACAGCGGCACGAAACTATTTTCGAAAAGCATATCCCAGCAGCTCGCTGATCGAGAAAGGCATCTCGTTCACGCTGCACCTCGCCACGCCGGATGAATCGCCCTATGTGTGCAGGCTGCAGCGGCAGAGAGCACGCAGCGGAGGTCCTGAGATCATGCAAACCATTTGGAAGAAGCCGGTAACGCTCGCCCTTGAAGGGCCGGATCAGTGGGTGGTGATCCAGACGACCCAGGCCGCGACATGGGCGCTGGTCGAAGACTGGCCGACCGAAGAGGGTCCTGCCTTGGATAGGGCTTGTGCGGTTTGCGCCGACGTCATGGCGGGAAAACGGAACCGGGAAGAGGCGCGACAGGCGTTCATCGACGCTGCGATCGAAGCCGGAATCCCGATCAAGGAATGAGGCTAGATGCGCTGAGGTGAGACAGGCCTAATATGCATGCGTGAGAGAGTGGAGGAGTGATCACGGGCCGGTGAACTTGTCACGGTTCCAGATATCCGTCCAGGAGCCGACGCATCCAACCGGGTTAGAGAATTGGGTGCCGATATCATTGATGCGCGGCCAGCCCACCATTGATCTGTTGCCACTCTCAACCATCGGAAAAGCTCCGACATCATTGTGGTAGCAACCGCCGTACGGCCATCCGAACTGTCGAGGCCGATCACCTCAATGGCAAAGGTATCGACCCAATGCCGTCCAAACATGTCTGCATTGCCCGGGTGATCGAAGTACAAGGTGAGCTGGTTCTGCTCATTTATTCCAGCAAGTATTGTGCTAGAGGGAGGAAAATTTTCGAGGCCCGCTATCGGCGGGATTAACTGCGCGGCGGCGGTCTTTGTAATCGAGGGGGAAGATCGCCAACCGATAGGCCTTGTCCTTTGCGGAACAAGCAGAGTGTATTTGACCCCTTCGTGCACGAACGGTACCGCCTGCGAAGGCGGATCGCTTCTGCTCAATATGAGATCACCTGCATAGCTAAAAAGCAAAGGATCGCCAATATGAGCTTTGCTCATGTGTTTTTCGTCGCCTTTATGTGCGGGGCTAGGACGGCGCTTTAAAAATCAGACGTCATCCGGCCATTCGCGCGCGCCATGTTGAACAAAGAGGATTTCGACATGTTCTTCGCGAACACGGTAAGCCACGATGAAGGGCGTTTGCGGAATGACGAGTTCGCGGGTGCCTTTGATCTCACCCAAACGGCCAATAAACGGATTTGCAGACAGGAGTTTGCCAGTCTTTGTGTGAATGTCATTCACCACACGGGAAGCCACGCGCGGATTACGCTCCCCGATGTAATCGCCTATAGCAGCAAGTTCTCGAAGATAACGTCTCGTCCAGACGATGCGCACGTTTTGTCACGCCGGATTGTATTTATTGAGAACGGCCGCGATTTCCTCATCGGTTGCAAATCCGTCTGTGTCGGCGTCCTCGATCCCGGCCTGAACGCCCGCAATCCACTTTTCCTGCCAAGCCAGAGAACGGCCATGGGCCAGAGCATCCTCGATGATCTGCCCGCGCGTCAACGTCGAACGCTCGGCCAACATATCGATCCGGCGGCTGAGGTCTTCTGCAATCTCAACGGTATTTTTCATGGGTTTATTCTGCCATACCCTGCAACCGCCTGCCAAGCTAATTCAAGTTGACGTTCGGCTGGACGACGGGTTTGACCTTGCCGTTCGCGGCGTTAACGCAGATTTGTCGTGACAAAAGAGAAATGGCGCACCCGAAGAGATTCGAACTCCTGACCCCCAGATTCGTAGTCTGGTGCTCTATCCAGCTGAGCTACGGGTGCGTGCAAAATGCGGCGGTGCCGCTTGCGTGGCGATCCTCTAAAACGTCCTTCGGGACAATGCAAGAGCATTTCTGAAAAAATCGCGTCTTTGTCTGCCAGCAGCGGCGCCTTCGGAAATCACGTCACTTCTCGATATGCGTCCGGCTGCGATAATCCTCCAGCGAAACCGGGCGATCGGGGATCTCGATGCGGAACTGCGTGCCGACCGTCGGTTTTTCCACCAGCGCGATGGTGCCGCCATGGGCAAGCACCAGCTCGCGGGCGATAGTGAGGCCGAGGCCGGTGCCGCCGGAACGGGCGGAGCCGCGGAAGGCGGCAAAGAGGTTTTGGCGCGCTTTCAGCGGCATGCCGGGACCGGTATCATCGACCGTGATGCTGACGACGCTGCCGACGCGCTGGGCGGCGACGGTGATGCGCTTCAAGGCACCAGGCGCACCCTCGCTCGGCGCGGTCAGCGCCTGCAGCGCGTTGCGGCAGAGATTGTGGATGACGCGGAACAGCTGTTCGCCATCGGCATCGACCTTGAGATCGGCGCCGATCTGCTCGATGAATTCGATGCCGCTCTGCGGATCGATCGCCAGTATATCCTTGACCTCCTGGGTGAGCTCCAGAAGCAGGATATGACGGCGGCGCGGCGCGGATTCGCTCGCCTTGCCGTAGGACAGCACCTCGGTGGTATAACCGACGGCGCGGTCGATGGTGCGCAGCAGCTTCGGAGCGAAGCTTTTGACCATCGGATCATCGACATCGACCAGCCGGTCCGACATCAGCTGCGCGGAGGCCAGGATATTGCGCATGTCGTGATTGATTTTGGACACGGCAAGTCCGAGAGCGGCAAGGTTCTTCTGCTGCTTCAGCGTCTTCTGCAGCTCCATCTGCATCGAGGTGAGGTTGCGGCCGGCGACCGCCAGTTCGTCGCGGCCGCCGTCACCGATATAGATATGGGCCGGGTTGTCCGGATCGGAGGAGAATTGCTGCATGCTGCCGGTCAGCCGGCGGATCGGGCCGATAAGGATACGGTTGATCGCAAAGAAGATCAGCGTTGCCGTGAACAGCGAGATCAGCACCGACAACAACAGGACATTGCGGGAATAGACGAACATCGCCCTGCGCAGCGGCCGGTCCTTCATCACCACCTCGACGCCAGTGTTGGTGTCGCCGACGGGGCCATAGACGCGGATCATCCTGTTGCCGCCGAGGACCAGCGTGTCGAGCGCATCGCGTATCGCCGTTAGCGCCGGCACGTCGGTCAGATCGTAGGCTTCGTCGACGGAGGTCGGCATATCGGTCGTCGCCAGCAGCCGCGAGGTGCCGTCCTTGCGCAGCACAATCGCCTTGGTGCCGGTCGCCTCCAGCGTCTCCTTCTGCAGCGCGCGCGGCAACTCGACCGGCTGCAGCCCATCGATGACGATGGCGGCGGCAGCGGCCGTGTTCAGCCTGTCCTGCAGCCAGCGCAACCGCATGCTGGCGACCGAGGGAAAGAAGATCAGGATTTCGGCGAGCATGATGAAGACGATGGTGAGCCAGAGCAGCTTGCCGGAGAGACCGCCGAACAGGCCGGCAGACGGGCACCGCGCCCTTGCGGCCTCGCCGGCCGCCGGGTTTTCCGCCGAAGGATTGTCGCCCTGGTCTCTTATCGGCATTCTCGTCTCGCCCGATCGGCAGCATTTCAGCCGCCCTTACCGCTGAGCTCTATATTAGACCAAGATGCTCCGCTTTCAAATCTTTGCGAGCAGCGTCACCTCGTCACAAGAAAATGCCGCCCGAGAGGAGGAAAGCCCCTCCCCAACCCCTCCCCACAAGGGGGAGGGACTAATTGCGGCGCCCGCGCAGCAAATGTCAGCCTTTCCGCGGATGAAACGACGAAGTGGGAAGCGCCAGTGCGACAGGTTAAGCCCCTCCCCCTTGTGGGGAGGGGTTTGGGGCGGGGTCTTTGCCGATCGGGCAGAAAAACTAACGCCGCCCGGAGGCGGCGTTAAAGGGCGCGTGATCAGTAAAGCTTAGAACTCTTCCCAGCTCTGCTCGGCTGCGGCCGCATTACCGCCGAAGGCGCGGGCGACCTTGGCGATCGCGCGGCGGGCGGGCGAGGCAACCGGTCTTTGCGGCTCGTTGCGGACTAGCGCCACCGGTGCCGGCGCATCATCCGACAGTTTGAAGCGGGCAATGAGGCGCACCAGTCCACCGGCTTCGGCTGAAAGCCTGTGCGTGGCGGCGGAGGTTTCTTCCACCATCGCCGCATTCTGCTGTGTCACCTGGTCCATCTGATTGACGGCGGTATTGACTTCCTTGAGGCCGGTCGACTGCTCGGTCGCGGCCGTCGCGATCGAATGGATATGGTCGTTGATGGCGATGACACGGGTGCCGATTTCGGCCAGTGCCTCGCCGGTCGCCTGCACCAGCTTGACGCCGACCTGCACCTCGTTGCCCGATTTGGTGATCAGCGCCTTGATGTCCTTGGCGGCCTTTGCCGAGCGTTGGGCGAGTTCGCGCACTTCCTGGGCGACCACCGCAAAACCCTTTCCGGCCTCGCCGGCGCGGGCCGCCTCGACGCCGGCATTCAGCGCCAAGAGGTTGGTCTGGAAGGCGATCTCATCGATGACGTTGATGATCTGGCTGATTTCACGCGAGGCCTGCTCGATGCGGCCCATCGCCTCGACTGCATTGCCCACAACGACGCCGGAGCGGCCGGCATTCTCCTTGGCTTCGGACACCATGATGGTGGCTTCATGCGCCCGCTCGGTGGAATTCTGGACGACGGCGGTGATTTCGTCGAGGGCTGCCGAGGTCTGTTCGAGGGCGGCTGCCTGCTGCTCGGTGCGCTTCGACAGGTCGTCGCTGGCGTTGCGCAGCTCGGCGGTGTTGCCGTTCATCGCCTCCGTCGTCTGGCGCACTTCGCGCATCGTCGCCTGCAGGGTGACGAAGGTATTGTTGACGTTCTGCTGCAGCTCGGCGAAGGCGCCCTGGAAGTTGCCGCTCATCGTCTGGGTGAGGTCGCCTTCGGCAAGGCTTGCGATGACGCGGCGGGTCTCGCCGATGCCGGCATCGACGCTCGACAGCAGTGTGTTGATGTTGCCGGCGAACTGGTTGAGGTTGTCGTCCTCGTAGTCCTTGCTGATGCGGTGGCCGAAGTCGCCGGCTGCAGCCGCGGCCACGACGACCGACATGCTCGACTGCAGGTCGTCGCTCTTGGCGCGCATCGCCGCCTCCTGGGCGTTCAGGCGCTTGACGGCGAGGCCGTTTGCCTTGAAGACCGCAACCGCTGCGGCCATCTCGCCGATTTCGTCCGGACGGCCGGCGAAGGGAACCTCGGCGTCGAAATTGCCATCGGCGACTTCCTTGATCGCATGGGTAACGCGCTTGATCGGGCGGCTGAGATGGCTGGTGCCGATATAGAAGCCCATGCCGATGCCGACCGCGATGCCGATGCCGGTGATGGCGAGCACGAGCATCAGCACCCAGGAGCGGAAGCTCTCGATCTCGGCATTGACGGTTTCCAGTGCTGCCTTGTCGGTGGCGACGACGGCATCGATTTCCGCCTGGAACGCCTTGCGGTTGGCGCGGTTGGCGTCATTGTTGCCTTGTAGGCCGGCGGCTTCGGGGCCGACGTCCGTGCCGAGGCGGGCCGTTTCCGTGCGGAAGGTGCGGAATTCCTCAGCGCGGGCGACAAGCTTGGCAAAATCGGCCTTCTCGCTCTCGGGAACGAGCGGCGCCCAGCCCGAAATGACCTTGTCGATCTCGTCGAGGTCGGCCATCAGGCCTTTGGCGAAGCTCGGCGTGTCCTTGATCGTCTTGGCGGCATAGATGCCTCGCGCCTCCATGACCACAGCCGTGACGAAACGGTTGAGCCGTTCGCCGGCATAGGCGCGGGCGGCGGCCTGCTCATAAGCCGTCAGGTTGCGACTGTATTCGTGCATGGCGGACAATGCCGTTGCGCCGATCAGAAGTGCGACCGCGCCCATGACGCAAACCAGCAGATTAATTTTGCCCCGGATCTTCAATGCAATGCTCCTAGCTACGCCACTGCCTGGAAAGCAAATTCCCAGTCGATGCATTGAATATCGGCGAAATTAATTAAAGTTAGATTTCTAATATTTACGATTATGGCTTCGGAAATGATCCATGCCGAATGCGGCCGAAAGGCGTAAGCGCCTGAAAACAGGGGCAATCGACCTGCCGCGGCGGAAAACTACAACCACTCGGAGCATGCCCAATTTCTTAACACCAAAGTGCGAACTTACTTTGGAGGCGGCAGTGCAGAGTGAAATGATCCGGCATAATTGACTTTTGCCGGCTTCGTCCTTATAAGCCCGCGCACGTTCGGTCACTCAAGCCTTTCATGGTCAGCCCGTTCGAAAAACAACGCTCCTTGCATTATGCAAATTCAAGAAGGGCCGCACTCCGCGGTGTTTAAAATAAATGAAGCGTACCTACCAACCATCCAAGCTTGTTCGCAAGCGTCGCCACGGTTTCCGTGCGCGCATGTCCACGAAGGGTGGCCGCAAGGTCATCGCAGCCCGCCGCGCGCAGGGCCGCAACCGTCTGTCGGCGTAAGGCCGGGTTGCCCGGTAAGAGATGGCGGGCGAATTGACGACCAGTGAGACGAAACACACTGTCGGGCGGCTGAAGAGCCGCCCGCAGTTTCTTGCCGCGCGCGAGGGCGAAAAACGCCGGGGCGGCCTCTTCCTTCTCGAAGTCCTCGACCGGAAGGAACCCGACAGCCAGGCACGCGTCGGTTTTACAGTCACCAAAAAACATGGCAACGCGGTCGAACGGAACCGCATGCGCCGCCGCCTGAAAGAGGCGGTGCGGCTTCATGCGGGATTTGCAATGCAGCCCGGACACGACTATGTGGTTGTCGCGCGCAGGGACGTGCTTGACGCGTCCTTCCACGAATTGGCCGCGGAACTGAAATCCCGCGTGGAAACCAGGCCGAAACACCGGCGCTCCGGAGACGGACGCCCCAGGAACGTATGATGGAAAACAACCGCAATTACTTCATTGCGATCGCTCTCTCGGTGCTGATCGTCCTCGGCTGGCAGTTTCTCTATATGAATCCGCGCATCGAGGCCCAGCGCAAGACGCAGGAAGCTCAGAAGGCGCAGCAACAGACGGAGCAGGTGCAGCAGCCGGCAGCAGGGGGCCAGACGCCGACCCAGCCGAGCGGTGCGGCACCGTCCAACCAGGCGGCCGCAACAGCGACGCTCGAGCAGGCGCTGGCAAAGACCCCGCGCGTCGTCATCGATACTGCTGCCCTCTCCGGCTCGATCAACCTTGCCGGCGCCCGCCTCGACGACCTGAAGCTCAAGGGCTACCACGAGACCGTCGACGACTCGAGCCCGATCATCACGCTGTTCAGCCCGGCCGAAACCAAGGACGGCTATTTCACCGAACTCGGCTATATCGGCAGCGACGCGACGGGCAGCGTTCCCGGTCCCTCGACGCTCTGGACCGCGCCCGAGGGCGCCAAGCTCACCGAAAAGACGCCGGTGACGCTTTCCTACACCAATGACAAGGGCCTGACGTTCACCCGCACCATCTCCGTCGACGAACGCTACATGTTCACCGTCGCCGACAAGATCGCGAATGCCGGCCAGGCTCCTGCCTCGCTCAATTCCTACGGCCGTGTCACGCGTTACAACAAGCCGACGACGCCCTCCGTCTACGTGCTGCATGAAGGCTTCATCGGCGTCATCGGCGATGACGGCCTCGTCGAAACCAAATATACCGCCGCCGAAAAGGAAGCCGTCAAGCCGGCCAAATCCACCGGCGGCTGGCTCGGCATCACCGACAAATACTGGGCGGCGACGATCATTCCACCGCAGAGTGCTCCCTATGAGGCAAGCTTCTCGCATTTTGCCGACGGTCAGCCGCGCTATCAGGCCGACTACAAGGAAGATGCCTTCACCGTTGCGCCGGGCCAATCGATCGAGCTCAAGAACCTCGTCTTCGCCGGCGCCAAGGAAGTGCCCGTTATCGACGGTTATGAGGCCAGCTACTCGATTCCGAAGTTCGACCGGCTGATCGACTGGGGCTGGTTCTATTTCATCACCAAGCCGATGTTCAAGCTGATGGACTTCTTCTTCCGCTACTTCGGCAATTTCGGCGTGGCGATCCTGTGCACGACCATCGTCGTCAAGGCTCTGTTCTTCCCGCTCGCCAGCAAGCAATACGCTTCGATGGCGAACATGAAGCGCATGCAGCCGAAGATGGAGGAACTGAAGGCAAAATTCGCCGACGACCGCATGGGGCTGCAGCAGGCGACGATGCAGCTCTACAAGGAAGAGAAGATCAATCCGATCGCCGGCTGCTGGCCGGTGGCGTTGCAGATCCCGATCTTCTTCTCGCTCTACAAGGTGATCTACATCACCATCGAAATGCGGCATGCGCCCTTCTTCGGCTGGATCAAGGACCTTTCGGCGCCCGATCCGACGACGATCGTCAACCTGTTCGGCCTGCTGCCCTTCGAAGCGCCGACCATTCTGCATCTCGGCGTCTGGCCGCTGATCATGGGCATCACGATGTTCCTGCAGATGCGCATGAACCCGACGCCGCCCGATCCGACGCAGGCAATGATCTTCACCTGGATGCCGCTGGTGTTCATGTTCATGCTGGCAAGTTTCCCGGCCGGTCTCGTCATCTACTGGGCCTGGAACAACACGCTCTCGGTGATCCAGCAGTCGGTGATCATGAAGCGCCACGGCGTCAAGGTCGAACTCTTCGACAATCTGAAGGGTCTGTTCCGACGAAAAACGGCGCAGTCGAAATGATGCTTGCAGAGCCCCGCTCCGGCGGGGCTTTTCATTTCCGGGCGGCGGACGAAGGAGACAAGGCATGCCGCGCAGGCGCCTGAAAAGCTTGACATCCGCCCGCAAAACCATGAAGCCCGGTAAAAGACCCAACCCAGAGATTGCCGAGCCTGCATGTCCGACATCGAAAAGCCGCTCTTCGGCCACCCATGGATCTTCATCCGCGGCGTACCGTCCCTGAATTTCCTGCCGCCGGAAGGGCCGCTGGAAGTGGCCTTCGCCGGTCGCTCGAATGTCGGAAAGTCGTCGCTGATCAATGCGCTGGTCGGCCAGAAGGGCCTAGCACGCACCTCGAACACGCCGGGGCGTACGCAGGAACTGAACTATTTCGTTCCGGACGGTTATTCCGGCGAAGGCCAAGACCTGCCGCCGACGGCGATCGTCGACATGCCGGGCTATGGTTATGCGCAAGCACCGAAGGAACAGGTCGACAAGTGGACCAAGCTCGTCTTCGATTACTTGCGTGGCCGCGCAACGCTGAAGCGCGTCTATGTGCTGATCGACAGCCGCCACGGTATCAAGAAGAACGACGATGACGTGCTTGATCTGCTCGACAAGGCAGCCGTCTCCTACCAGATCGTGCTGACCAAGACCGACAAGATCAAGGCGGCTGGTGTACCGAAGCTCATTGCCGAAACGGCGGAAAAGATCCGCAAGCGCCCGGCCGCTTATCCCGGCGTGCTGTCCACCTCGTCAGAAAAGGGCGATGGGCTGGACGAATTGCGCCAGGCGATCGCCGAAACCGTCGGCATCGCCCGCTGGAAATAGACGGCCTGAGCACCCGGACGCGAAGTCATTTGGTGTAAAGGTCGCCGCGGCATCCCGCAGTTGAACATAGCAGGGCCTAAAAACTAACGGTTGACGACACAGCTTTGATGAGCTAGATAGCGGTCATCGAATTTTGCTTGCTGGCTTGGTTATCGCGCGATTGGCACCGCGCTCTGAACGAACTTCCTTTCAAAAATCGCTATCACCATCCGCATCGCCTCGGCATTGCGGTTCTTCAATATTGCTATGAAAGGGTTCATCATCATGACCACCGGCACAGTTAAATGGTTCAATTCCACCAAAGGCTTCGGCTTCATTCAGCCTGACAACGGCGGCGCTGACGCCTTCGTTCACATCTCCGCCGTCGAGCGCGCCGGAATGCGCGAACTCGTCGAAGGCCAGAAGATCGGCTTCGACCTCGAGCGTGACAACAAGTCGGGCAAGATGTCCGCTTGCAATCTCCAGAACGCTTAATTCGGTATCTGCTTTCCTTTGACCACGGATGTACTGGCACTGCCGGAAGCACGTTATCAATCCAAGGCCAGGCGATTTGCCTGGCCTTTTTGTTTTCGCTCGCGCGTCGAGCCCACGAGTATCGGAGCCAACATGACAGAAACATACAGCAAATCTCGCCAGCGGGCGGAGATTGCCTTCGGCAGCGTCCAGACCCAGTTTTTCGCGAAGAACCAGGCGGCCGAGGAGCTCGAATCCGACGCCCAATC
This sequence comes from Rhizobium zaerense, assembly GCF_051810725.1. Taxonomy (NCBI): domain Bacteria; kingdom Pseudomonadati; phylum Pseudomonadota; class Alphaproteobacteria; order Hyphomicrobiales; family Rhizobiaceae; genus Rhizobium; species Rhizobium zaerense. The sequence goes on from NZ_CM132690.1 coordinate 55,788, forward strand.
GCAGCAGGCAAAGACGTTGCGGCTTCGGGAGGCCCGGCTTGCGAGGGAACAGAGTAACCGGGTGTCGGCCACCTCTGCCCTCATTGCAAAACGCGCCAGGGCCTGCTGAGATCACAAGCCGATTGACAAGGCTCGAAATTTAGACCGCGCCTGAAACGATGAGCTTGCAGATCGCGCGCTGAAGGACGACCCGAAGCGTGCTGACATTCACTCGCATCGCATCAAGGAATTCATCAATGGCAGAGACTCCGCAGGAACTTCAGTCGATCAATACGGCCTGGCAGATCGCCATTCAGGAAATTCTGCGCATGGTGATCAGAGACATGTATCACGGCGGCGGCGAGGCTTCGTTCAAGACGCATATCAAGCGTATCGAAGAAGCGGCCGTCGACAGTATTTACACGGATTTGCGGCTGCGCGGGACGGATGAATGGACGGAAGTGCTGGTCAAGGAAAGGGCGAGCAATTTCGTCACGACGCTGCTGACGTCATTTACCTACGACCGGACTTAAATCACCCTTTGGCCGGCAGTCGATGGACGCGCCGCCGATCAACGCTTGCGTCCCCGCAGTTTTTAAGCCAACGCTTAATTCTCCTGCCGTGTCGGGAGCAGCCGTGTCCACGAGTAATATTTGATGACCGATAGCAAAGACCAGCCCCTTTCGCCCGAAGGTGTGGACAGCCTGCCTCACCTTGCCGAAGCCCTTGATGATAGCCGGTTTCGGCACTTTCTCGATCATGTCCCATTCGCGGTGGCTGTCTCCGAACTCAGTGGCGATGAACCGCTGATTTACGTCAACCTCGAATTCGAACGGCTGACGGCGCTGGAGGCAACCGAGGTCCAGGGAAAACCCTGGCCGGAAATTGAATTGAGCTCCACCGCCGTCTCCGGAGAGGTGCCGCTCACCGCCGCCGTGACTTCTGCGGAGGAGTATATCGGTGCCTTCTCGCTGGTGGCCGAACCCGAGAGCAACGTCATTGTCGATGTCTGGTCGAATACCATCGTTGACGATGATGACACCCCGCTTTTCCGTTTGGTGGCTTTTGCTGCCCGCAATGAGACGACGGCCGCTGAGAGTTTCGGCGAACTGCTGACGGAGAAAGATGTCCTTCTGCGGGAACTTCAGCATCGCGTGAAGAACAATCTGCAGATGATCACGGCGCTCATCCGAATGGAGGCGCGCAATGCTCAACAGAATGAGGAAAGCGAAAGGTTTGCGCGCCTTGCCGGGCGGATTGAAGCCTTGGCTCTGCTCTATCGCTCGCTGTCGGACGAAGAGAAGGGCGCCACAATCGATCTTGGCACCTATGTGAGCCAGATTGCCGCTTCTGTGATGGCGGCCCATGCGGTGGAAGGGATCAGGCTGGACATGAAGGTCGATACCTGGCCGGTCTCCGTCGATGTCGCCATGCCGGCCGGCCTCGTCATCAATGAACTCCTCACCAATACGCTGAAGCATGCTTTCGTGGGGCGCGATGGCGGCGAGATCACGCTTCGCTGTGTCGTCAGCGATACCGGCTGCAGGACTACCGTTGCTGATAACGGGGTCGGTCTTCCCCAGGATGTGACCTGGCCTCAGCCCGGGAAGCTCAGCGCGATGATCGTACAGTCGCTGAAACAGAATGCCCGCGCCGAGGTTGAAGTCACCTCGTCCCCTGACACCGGCATGAGTGTCAGCCTCGTCTTCCCGAGAGCTGAGGCCGCCCAATAGAGCGCCGCGCATCTTTTCAGATGCGCTAAGGACGCTCTATCGCCTTGAATTTGCGCGTAATCCTTTCCGAAAATCGATTCCGATTATCCGGATTATGCGCTAGCCACCTCATCAATCTGTGTTTGGGGCGCCCTTAGAGCGGTTCAGCTTTCCATGGACGCGCAGAACCGCTCTAACCTTTTGTCTTTGCGCAATTCCGGACGGAAAACCGCTCTGCACTTTTCCTGGAATTGCTCTAGGAGCCCCCCAATGCGTCTGCCGATTGGAGCGGGCTTACATCTTCGGCAGCAGCACCTTGTCGACGACGTGGATGACACCGTTCGATTGTTTGACATCGGCGATCGTCACATGGGAGACACCGCCGTTTTCGTCGGTCAGCGTGATCTTACCCATGCTTTCCTTGGCTTTCAGCACACAGCCGCCGACGGTGTTGATGTCGTGCTCGCCGCCGTCATCCTTGATCATCTTGGCAACGGTCTTGGCCATCGCATCGGCGGCAACGACGTGGCAGGTCAGGACCTTGGTCAGCGTCGCCTTGTTTTCCGGCTTCAGCAGCGTATCGACGGTGCCTTTCGGCAGCGCGGCGAAAGCTTCGTTGGTCGGGGCAAAAACGGTGAAAGGACCCTTGCCCTCGAGCGTGCCGACCAGGCCGGCAGCCTTGACGGCTGCGACCAAGGTCGTGTGATCCTTTGAATTCACGGCGTTCTCGATGATGTTCTTGCTATCGAACATGGCAGCACCGCCAACCACCGGGTTTTTCGCGGCGGCAAAGGCGACAGCGGACATGGCGGCGGCGAGCGCGACGCCGCGCAATACGGACTTGATCATGATTTTCTCCTCACCGGACACCATCCGCGGGCTTTATGCCTGAGCGTCGTCCGGACATTTCGAACTACGGAGGGCTGTGCGGAAGAGTTTCAGGCAGGAGAAAATGATTTATGGCCGGCGCAGATTATGGTCGGCGCAGGGGGCCGCTTGCGATCACCGGGCCGGTCGTCTGGCCGGTCGGCGAGCCGCCGAAGGGTTCGAGGCTGACGGCAAGTGTTGCGCCATCGGCGACCTGGCTGCGCAGATCGGCGGGAATGACGAGTTCGCCGCTTTCGCCCGGCTGGAAGACGCCGAGCGATTTCGGCAGGCCGCTGCCCGGCACCAGCCAGAGTTCCAGCGACTTCTCCTTCGGCTTGCCGGCCGCGACTGGCACGATCTTCAGCCGGCCGCTCTGCAGCTCGTAGGAGGCGAGAAGATTGATGGTGCTGTTCTGGCCTGAAAGCGAGGCCACCAGCGGTGCCGGCCCCTGCGGCTGCGGCACCACGCCGGAGGCGAAGATGACGGCGCTGACGGCGACGACGGCGCAGGCGAAGCTCAGCGAGCGCCAGAAAACGGCGGAATTCCAAAGCCCTTGCGAAAAGGATGCGGGCTTTTGGCCATCGCCGAACAGCCGCGCCTCGATCTGCTTGAAGGTTTCCCGGTTCGGAACGACACCTTCATACTCGTCGTTGAAGGCGGAGAGGTTGGTTTCCCAGCGGCTGACGATCGCAGCGAAAGGCCGGTCGTGGCGCATCCGCTCTTCGACCACCCGGCGATCCTGCAACGACAGGACGCCAAGCACATATTCGCCGGCGAGAACCTCGTCGCGGGAGCGGTCTCCCTTGCTTTTGTCGGGCGATGTCATCGTTCCATGCACTCTCTCAGTTTCAAGAGGCTGCGCCTGAGCCAGGTCCGCATCGTGTTCAGCGGGACACCAAACTGATCGGCCAGTTCCTGATAGCTCAGCCCTTCGACATAAGCCCGTTTCACCGCGACCGCACGATCAGCTTCCAACTCTTCCATGCAGGTGTCAATCCGCCTTCCTTCATCCTTTGTCATGGTCTGTCTTTCCGGATCTGGTCCGGCATCGGCGAGATCATAGACCGTATCCAATTCGTCGGCGACGGGCTTGCGCGCCCGCAGCGCATCGATCGACCGGTTGCGAGCAATCGCAGCCAGCCACGCCGAGGACGAACCCGAAGCGACGGAGAAGCTGCGAGCGCGCTGCCAGATGCCGATATAGACTTCCTGCAGGACCTCTTCGGCTTCCGTGCGATCCTTCACGATACGCAGGCAGATCGAGAAAAGTTTCGGTCCGGTCTGATTGTAGAGGGCTGCGAAAGCCCTGCGATCGCCGAGTGCGACGCGGCCGATCAGGTTTGCAATCTCATCGCCTTGCATGCCGTTCCCCATATCAAGCTTGCGTGCGCCGGACGGTAGCGGCTGCCGGCTTCGCGCCAGATACGAAAAACTATTGCCCTCTGGATTATTCCCTCTGTCAGAAAGTTGCGATAAAAGGCCGCGAACAATTCTGCGGGGTTCCCATGAACGAAACCGAAAGCGAAATGCAGGCACGGCTTCTGGCCAAGGCGCTGCCCTTCATGCAGCGCTACGAGAACAAGACGATTGTCGTGAAATATGGCGGCCACGCCATGGGTAATCCCGAGCTCGGCAAGGCCTTTGCCAGCGACATCGCCCTTTTGAAGCAGTCCGGAGTCAACCCGATCGTCGTTCATGGCGGCGGCCCGCAGATCGGCGCCATGCTGAGCAAGATGGGCATCGAATCGAAATTCGAGGGCGGGCTTCGCGTCACCGACCAAAAAACGGTCGAGATCGTCGAGATGGTGCTCGCCGGCTCGATCAACAAGGAAATCGTCGCCCTCATCAACCAGACCGGCGAATGGGCGATCGGCCTTTGCGGCAAGGACGGCAACATGGTCTTCGCCGAAAAGGCGCGCAAGACCGTGAAGGATCCGGATTCGAACATCGAGCGCGTGCTCGATCTCGGCTTCGTCGGCGAAGTGGTCGAGGTCGACCGCACGCTGCTCGATCTGCTCGCCCGTTCCGAGATGATCCCAGTCATCGCGCCCGTGGCGCCTGGCCGTGACGGCGCCACCTACAATATCAATGCCGATACCTTTGCCGGCGCCATTGCCGGCGCGCTGAACGCCACCCGGCTGCTGTTCCTGACCGATGTGCCGGGCGTGCTCGACAAGAACGGCCAGCTCCTCAAGGAGCTTTCCGTCGCCGAAGCCCATGCGCTGATCGCCGACGGCACGATTTCGGGCGGCATGATCCCCAAGGTCGAGACCTGCATCGATGCGATCAAGGCCGGCGTGCAGGGTGTCGTCATCCTGAACGGCAAGACTGCCCATTCCGTGCTGCTCGAGATCTTCACCGAGCACGGCGTCGGAACGCTGATCGTTCCCTGATCGAGGCTGCGCCCTTCACCACCAAGGGCGGATCTTTCTCACATGGGAACAGGATATCGAGGAAAGAAATGCGCCTGACAGATTGCTATAATTTTCACGATTTCCGGCGCATGGCCAAACGGCGTCTTCCCGGGCCGATATTCGACTATATCGACGGCGGCGCCGATGACGAGGTGACGTACCGGCGCAATACGGCGGCCTTCGAGGCTTGCGATCTGGTGCCTAACGTTTTGCGCGGCGTGGCCGAGGTCGACATGTCGGTGACCGTCATGGGGCAGAAGCTCGCAATGCCGGTCTATTGCTCGCCGACGGCGTTGCAGCGGCTTTTTCACCACCAGGGGGAGCGGGCGGTCGCAGCGGCGGCGGCAAAACACGGCACGATGTTCGGCGTCTCCTCGCTCGGCACGATCAGCCTGGAGGAAGCGAGACGGATCAGCAGCGGGCCGCAGGTCTATCAGTTCTATTTCCACAAGGACCGCGGCCTCAACCGCGAGATGATGGCGCGAGCGAAAAATGCCGGCGTGCAGGCGATGATGCTGACGGTCGACAGCATCACCGGCGGCAACCGCGAGCGCGACAAGCGCACGGGCTTTGCCATTCCCTTCAAGCTCAATCTTGCCGGCATGACCCAGTTCGCGATCAAGCCTTCCTGGGCAATCGACTGGTTGACGCACGAGCGCTTCCGGCTGCCGCAGCTCGAAAACCACGTCAAGATGGATGGCGGCACGTTGTCGATCAGCCGATACTTCACCGAGATGCTGGACCCTTCGATGTCGTGGGACGACGTGGCGGAGATGGTGCGCGAGTGGGGTGGGCCATTCTGCCTTAAGGGCATCATGTCGGTCGAAGACGCCAAGCGCGCGGCCGAGATCGGCTGCAGCGGCATCGTGCTTTCCAACCATGGCGGGCGCCAGCTCGACGGCTCGCGCAGCGCATTCGACCAGCTGGCCGAGATCGTCGACGCCGTGGGCGACCGGATCGACGTGATGATGGATGGCGGTGTGCAGCGGGGAACGCATGTTCTTAAAGCGCTGTCGCTGGGGGCGAAGGCTGTCGGGCTCGGGCGCTACTATCTCTTCCCGCTTGCCGCTGCCGGACAGCCCGGCGTCGAACGGGCGCTGGAGACGATGCGCACCGAGATCGAGCGCGGCATGAAGCTGATGGGCTGCACCTCGATCAGCCAGCTCAGCCGGCGGAATCTGCGCTTCCGTTCCTGAGCGGAGCGGGATTTCATTCCGGGCCGCAGCCTTTCTCACTAAAGCGCGTCGCGATCTTTCGGATTCGCTCGTCGCGCTTTAGCTCTTTGTTTTTCGCATGCCGTTGTCGCAAAACCGCTGCACACTTTTGCGCGACATGCTTTGGATCTGCGGTCCTCGGGCATTCGACGTCAGAGCGGACTATAGATCGTCGCCGCCTCCTGTTTCAGCTTTTCCATCATCGACCGGTAAGGCCCCGGACCATAACTGACGCGGCCGACGCCGAGCTTGGCCAGCGCCTTCACATCGGGGGCGCCTGTTCGCATCATGATGTTGACCGGCAACGGCGATGCGGCACAGATCTTCTCGATCAAGGCGGGATCGATCAAGCCAGGCACGAAGAAGCCGCTGCCGCCGGCGGCCGCATAGGCCTTGCCGCGCTCGATCGCCTCGTCGACCAGACCGGCATGTTTGGAAAGATCGCTCTCTGCCAGGAAGAGATCGGTGCGAGCGTTGATGAAAAAGGGAATGCCCTTCCCTTCGGCCATGGCGCGAATGGCGCGGATGCGGGCCGCCTGCCTCTCGGCCGAATAAAGCCCGCCACCGCCGATCACCTGATCCTCGAAATTGATGCCGACGGCACCGACATCCACCAGCTTGGCGACGTTGGCGGCCGCTCCCTCAGGCTCGGCCGAATAGGCGCCTTCGAAATCGACCGAAAGCGGCAGATCGACGACAGCGGTGATGGATTTCGCCGTCTCGACCAGCACCGACATCGGCAGCTTCTCGCCGTCGGCATAACCATGGGCAGCGGCGACCGACCAGCTTCCCGTGGCAAGCGCCCTGGCGCCGGCATCGGCGACGGCCTTTGCCGTGCCGACATCCCAGATATTGTAGAGAACTACCGGGTCGCCCTTGCGGTGCAATGCGTCGAATGCCTTGGCCTTTTCAATCTGATTCATGCCGTCTCCTCCATGTTAGGTGCGTGTGCTCTGATCTTCCCTTCATGCCGCAGCAACCATTGCTTGCGCCATAGTCCGCCACCATAGCCGGTCAACGAACCATCCGCGCCGAGGATGCGGTGGCAGGGCACGATGATGGCAAGCTGGTTGGCGCCGTTGGCGCGGCCGACGGCACGCACGACCTCCGGCCTTTCCATCTCCCTTGCAAGATCGCCATAGGCGCGCGTCTGGCCGGCGGGAATCTCCATGAGCTTTGCCCAGACATGTTTTTCGAAGGGCGTGCCGCCGAGTGCCAACGGCGTCTTGAAGACTATCAGCCGCCCTTCGAAATAATCCCGGATCTCCGCCTCGATCCGGTCGATCGCCGGCGTGCGGCCGATCGCGACCGAGGAGCGGACGCGTTTCTGCAGCGCCTCGAGCTCGGTCGGCAGCGCCTTGCGGTCGTGGAATTCGAGAAGATGCAGATGCGTCTTGTCGGCGACGGCCACCATCGGCCCGAGCGGGGTGTCGAACCAGTCGGCAGAGAGTAGTTCGCGGTTCTGCGACAGCGCCGGCGCCTTGCCGACGAGTCGCTGAAAGGCCGTCCGGAAACCGCTTGGAGAGTCGTATCCCGCCTCAAGCTGAGCATCGATGACGCGCGCGCCATCGGCCAGTTGCCGGGCCGCTTCGCCCAGCCTGATATAGCGGACGATATCGTGGAAGGTCATGCCGAGCCTGCGTTTGACGGCACGGCGCACGGTCGAGGGATCGTGGCCGCGGCGCACAAGCTCATCCTCGGTCCAGCGCAGCTGCGGCTCGCGGTCGAGTGCGGCAAGCAGTTCGTCGACGATCGGCTCCCTGCCCGGCTGCTCCAGCGGCCTGCAGCGCTGGCACGGGCGGAATCCCGAATGCATGCAGGCGGCGATCGTGTCGAAGAAGAGCGTGTTTTCCCGCTTCGGCTTGCGCGCCGGGCAGGTCAGACGGCAGAAGATGCCGGTCGTCTTCACGCAGACATAGGCCTGCCCTTCATAATCGGCGCTGCGCGCGATCAAGGCATCATAGAGTGTATCGTCATCGGGGCGTTCGAAAAGCATGACCGCTTTCTAGCATTCCGTGCCTGCGCCGTCCGCCGAAAATCGGGCGTCTATTCTTTCTTGCCGATTTCCTTGGCGGATAAGCCGTGCCATAAGACCGCCATGACCAAGATCGACCGCACGCCTAATAAAACCGATTTCCAGCACGTCACAGACTGGGTCTTCGACCTCGACAACACGCTCTATCCGCATCATGTCAATCTCTTCGCGCAGATCGACAAGAACATGACCTCCTATGTTGCGGCACTCTTGCAGATGGAGCGGGAGGAGGCGCGCAAGCTGCAGAAGCAATATTACCTCGAGCATGGTACGACCCTGCAGGGCCTGATGATCCATCACGGCATCGACCCGAACGACTTTCTCGAAAAGGCGCATGCGATCGACTACACGGCGCTGACGCCACAGCCGGAACTCGGCGAGGCGATCAAGGCGCTACCGGGACGCAAATTCATCTTCACCAATGGCAGCGTCAAGCATGCCGAAATGACGGCGGAGGCGCTCGGCATCCTCGAGCATTTCGACGACATCTTCGATATCGTCGCTGCCGACTACGTGCCGAAGCCGGCGCAGGCGACCTACGACAAGTTCACGGCGCTGAAGCGGGTCGAAACCGCCAAGGCGGCGATGTTCGAGGATCTGCCGCGCAACCTGACGGTGCCGAAGGCGCTCGGCATGCAGACCGTGCTGCTGGTGCCGCGCAATCTGGAAGAGACGGTCGTCGAATGGTGGGAGAAGACCAGCGGCGAGGAGGATCACATCGATTTCGTCACCGACGATCTCGCCGCTTTTCTCCGCGGGATTATCGGCTGACGCATTACCAAGTTTTCATTCATCTTACCGATGTTTAACTGGGTCTTGCGAGCCTGCTGCCATATCTTCTTTCGTGAGGGGACACCTTACGAAAGGCAAACACGATGTACCGCAACAAGCTGATACTGGCAGCGCTTTCCTCCACCCTCATCTTCGGCGCCGCCGCCGGGGCAGGTTTTGCCGCACCGGGTGACGGACCGCGCCAGCATGCCGGCATGGGCCGGCCCGGTCCGGGCGCAGCTGCCTTCCGCGAAATCACCTATGTCCGCATGCTGAAGCAGTTCGACACGAACAAGGACGGACAGATCTCCAAGGACGAGGCGACCGCCGGCATCGACAAGATCTTCGCTTCGATCGACACCAACAAGGACGGTTCGCTGACACCGGGCGAAATCCGTGAGTACCGGAAAACGCAGATGCAAGCGATGAGAGATCAGCGCAAGCAGGAGGCCGGCGAAAACAAGGATGCGAACGCCGCACCCACGGCACCTGAAACCGCCGACAACAATGACCAGGGACGACCGCCGCGCGACGGCCACGACGGTCGTGACGGACATCGCTGGATGCGCCATGGCGGCAACTTCATGCGCGCCTCGCTGATGATGCAACGGATCGACACCGACCAGAACGGCCAGATCTCCAAACAGGAAGCCGAAGCCGCCTTCGACAAGCTGTTTGCGCGAATGGACCGCAACAAGGACGGCGTCATCTCGATCGACGACATGCCGGACCGGCCGCTTCTGTAAGACCGAACGAACCGTTCCTCCCGCTCCATTCCCGCTCCGGCAGAAAGGAGCGGGGGAATTGTGAATGCGTGTCGTTCGGCCGAAGCGCGCGCTTGAGCCCTTACTCGCGGTGTTCGTAGAAATCCTGCACGATCTTCCATGCCGCTTCTGCCGTATCGACGAAGCTGATCAGCTTTACGTCGTCCGGCGCGATCGTGCCGAATTCGGCCAATGCCTCGAAATTGATGATGCTCCGCCAGAACGCCTCCCCGAACAGGATCAGCGGCAGGCGCTCCATGCGGCCGGTCTGGATCAGCGTCAGGCATTCGAAGAATTCGTCAAGCGTGCCGAAGCCGCCGGGAAAGACCGCGATCGCCTTGGCGCGCACCATGAAGTGCATCTTGCGGATGGCGAAATAGTGGAAGTTGAAGCTGAGTTCCGGCGTCACATAGGCGTTCGGCGCCTGCTCGTGCGGCAGTACGATGTTGAGGCCGATCGAAGGTGCGCCCTCGTCGGCCGCGCCGCGATTGCCCGCCTCCATCACCCCGGGGCCGCCGCCGGTGACGATGACATATTCTTGGAAATTCAAGGTGGCCGAATATTTCGAGCAGAGCCGGGCGAATTTGCGCGCCTCGTCATAATAGACGGAGGCCGCCTCCAGGTTGACGCGCTGGATATCGTTGCGGGCTGCCCAGGCGCTCTGGCCGGGGGCGGGAATGCGGGCGCCGCCGAACATGACGACGGTCGACTTGATGCCGCGCTCGGTCAGCATCATCTCCGTCTTCAACAACTCCAGCTGCAGGCGGATCGGCCGCAATTCCTCGCGGCAGAGGAAATCCTCGTCGACATAGGCAAGGCGGTAGGCAGGCGACAGCGTCTGCGGCGTCTTCGGCACGGCTTCGGCGCGCTGCCTGTCGGTCGAACTGCTCTTCAGCGGGTCCCATACGCCATCCTTGCGCCGCGAACCGCCGTTTCGTCCCTTCGCCATGTCGAAATGCCTTTCAGTATTGCCGCCTTCGAAGCCGGATATGTCGCTATAACGTCTTGAATCCAGGTATCATCTTGTCGGAAAAATCTTTCCGTTCTACGGCTTCATGCTGTAGAGCAGGGTAAACGCCGCCAACCACAATTCCGGAGACGCCCCGTCTCCACGATAAAGATCGAAGTTTAAGGAATTCTCATGAGCGCCACCGACCTCGCATCCCTCGAAAAGATCATCGAAGCCGCCTTCGACAATCGCGACAATGTGAACACGTCGACGAAGGGCGAGGTTCGCGAAGCGGTCGAATCAGCCCTTGATCTGCTCGATGCCGGCAAGGCCCGTGTCGCCGAACGCTCCGCCGACGGCGCCTGGACGGTCAATCAGTGGCTGAAGAAGGCCGTGCTGCTCTCCTTCCGCCTCAACGACATGGATGTGGTCAAGGGCGGCTCGGGCAATTCCACCTGGTGGGACAAGGTTCCTTCGAAATTCGAAAACTGGGGCGAGAACCACTTCCGCGCCGCCGGCTTCCGCGCCGTGCCGAACTGCGTCGTGCGCCGCTCGGCCTATATCGCCCCGAACGCCATCCTGATGCCCTCCTTCGTCAATCTCGGCGCCTATGTCGGCGAAGGCACGATGGTCGATACCTGGGCGACGGTCGGCTCGTGCGCGCAGATCGGCAAACATGTGCATCTCTCCGGCGGCGTCGGCATTGGCGGCGTGTTGGAACCGATGCAGGCCGGCCCGACGATCATCGAGGACAATTGCTTCATCGGTGCCCGTTCCGAGGTGGTCGAAGGCTGTATCGTCCGCGAAGGCTCGGTGCTCGGCATGGGCGTGTTCATCGGCAAGTCGACCAAGATCGTCGACCGCGCCACCGGCGAGGTGAGCTACGGCGAAGTGCCGCCTTATTCCGTCGTCGTCGCCGGCTCGATGCCGTCGGGCAATGCAACGATGGGCAACGGCCAGCCGGCGCCGCATCTCTACTGCGCCGTCATCGTCAAGCGCGTCGATGAAAAAACCCGCTCGAAGACCGGCATCAACGAGCTGCTCAGAGATTGATGACTTCAGGACATTGATCCGGTAAACAGACGGCGTCTTTTTACGCGAGGCGGCCCCGCCTTGCCATGTCTTTGCCATTCCCGCCGGATAGTTCGACCGCTATGACCGCTACCGATCCCGTCGCCAATCTTCAGATGCTGATTCGTTGCCCCTCCGTGACGCCCGCCGAAGGCGGCGCGCTCACGGCGCTGGAGGCGATGCTTGCGCCGCTCGGCTTTGCGGTCGACAGGGTGAAGGCGAGCGAAGAGGGAACACCGGAGATCGAAAATCTCTACGCCCGTCTCGGCAAGGACGGCCCGCATCTGATGTTTGCCGGCCATACCGATGTCGTGCCAGTCGGCGACGAAGCCGCTTGGACGCATCCGCCGTTTGCCGCCGAGATTTCCAAGGGCGAGCTTTTCGGCCGCGGCGCCGTCGACATGAAGGGCGGCATCGCCTGTTTTGTCGCCGCCGTCGCCCGCCATGTCGAGAAAAACGGGCCACCCAAGGGCTCGATTTCCTTCCTGATTACCGGCGACGAGGAAGGTCCAGCGATCAACGGTACGATCAAGCTGCTGCAATGGGCGGCCGAACGCGGCGAGCGCTGGGATGCCTGCCTGGTCGGCGAACCCACAAATCCGGACAGGCTCGGCGACATGATCAAGATCGGCCGCCGCGGCTCGCTGTCGGGTAAAATCACCGTGCACGGCGTGCAGGGCCATGCCGCCTATCCGCATCTCGCCGACAATCCAGTGCGCGGCATGCTGCAGCTGACGCACGCGCTGATGGACCCGCCGTTCGACGGCGGCACCGACGATTTCCAGCCGTCGAACCTGGAAGTGACCACGGTCGATGTCGGCAATCCGGCGACCAACGTCATTCCGGCCAAGGCGTCGGCGAGCTTCAACATCCGCTTCAACGACAGCTGGACCGTCGAAACGCTGCGGGCCGAAATCCTGCGCCGTCTTGACGCCGCCGCCCGGGATGGCGCCTTGCGGCCGGGCCGCGACCCGGTGAAATACGATATCGTCTGGGCCGACCGGCCGAGCCATGTCTTCCTGACGCGCAACAATGCGCTGATCGCCTCGCTGTCATCGGCCGTCGAAAGCATTTCCGGCCAATCTCCGCGGCTTTCGACCACCGGCGGCACATCGGATGCGCGCTTCATCAAGGATTACTGCCCGGTCGTCGAGTTCGGCCTCGTCGGCCAGACGATGCACATGGTCGACGAGCGCGTCGCTGTCGCCGATCTGGAGACGCTGACGGCGATCTACGAAACCTTCATCGCCCGCTGGTTCGCCAATGCCGGGCTTTAGAGAGGTTCAGTATTACCTGGCCGGCCTCTGGCTGCTGATCCGGCTGGATTCGCGCGGCTTCCGCTACCTCGACATGTCCGAGCGCGGCGTCAACCGCTCGTTCTGGGCGATGGCCTGGTGCCTGCCGCCGATGGGCGTTTCCTGGCTCTGGTGGCGGCAGGCCTTCCTGCGCTCTATGCCGCCGGAAGCCGATGTCGATTTTGCCTTCTATTTCAGGCTCGGCCTCGTCGAGGTCGCCAACTGGTTCGTGCCGCTGGTCTTTGCCGGGCTGCTGCTGCTTGCTTTTCGCATGGGAGAGCGTTTCGCCCCGGTCGTCGTCAGCGTCAACTGGCTCGGCGTGCCGCTCTCCTATATCAACGGGCTGCTGCTGGCGCTGGTGTTCTTCCTGCCCGGCGCCGTCGGCCTCGTCTCGCTGCTGCTGCTGGCCTTCATGCTGGCGCAGGTCTTCGTCCTGGCGCGCATTCTCCGGATGATCTGCCACGGTCATGCGCTGATGGTCGGCGCGATGACACTGGTGCTGCTCGTGCCATCGATGATCCTTTCGGAATATCTGCAGCACTTCCTCGGCATCTATCCTGCCTGATCAAGCCTCCGACAGATCATCGCTTTCATCGGCACCGTCATCATCAACGGTGACCGGCCTCCGGCGGTCGGGAATCACGTCGGGATAATCCACCTGCATGAAATAGAGCCCGTCCGGCGGCGCCACCGGGCCGCAGGCCTTGCGGTCGCGCGCCTTAAGCGCTGCCTCGACATCATCAGGCGTCCATTTGCCTTCGCCGGCGAGCTTCAGCGTGCCGGCGAAGGAACGGATCTGGTTGTGGAGGAAACTCTGCGCCGTGGCGCGGATCTCGATCAGCTCGCCGTTACGCGTCACATCCAGCCGGTCGAGCGTGCGCACCGGGCTGTTTGCCTGGCAATGGGCGGCGCGGAAGGTGGAAAAATCATGCCGGCCGACCAGCCGCTGGGCGGCGGCGTGCATGACCTCGTGATCGAGCACCTTCGGCACCCACCAGGCCTTGCCGGCTTGAAGCGCCAGCGGCGCCCGGCGACTGACGATGCGATAGAGGTAATGGCGCCGTAGCGCCGAAAAGCGCGCATCAAAGAATTCGGGAGCCACCTCGACGTCGAGAATGGAGACACGCTCGCCGGCAATCCTCAGATGCGCGTTCAAGGCATTCTGCAGCTGGTAGGGCGACCAGTCCTTCGAAAGATCGGCATGGATCACCTGCCCCATGGCATGGACGCCGGAATCGGTGCGGCCGGCGCCGCGCACCGACACCGTCTCGCCGGTCAGCGACAGCACCGCCGCCTCGATCGCGCCCTGCACCGAGGGGCCGTTCTCCTGCCGCTGCCAGCCGACATAGGGGCCGCCGTCATATTCGACGGTCATGCGGAAACGCGGCATCAGGAAAGCCTCGTGCCCGCCGCAAGCGGCGTGCCCCTGAGGAAGTCGGCCGCCGCCAGCGGCTTGCCGCCGGCCTTCTGCAGCCTGGTCAGCCGCACAGCACCCGAAGCGCAGGCAACCACGAGATCGTCCGTCAGCAGTTGCCCGGCCGCACCCTGACCTTCAGCCAGTTCGGACCCCAGCACCTTTACCCGTTCCGACTTACCGCCGATCTCCAGCTCGAACCAGGCCCCCGGAAACGGCGCGAGGCCGCGGATGTGATTGTGCACATCCCGCGCATCGCGGGCGAAATCGATGCGGGTCTCGGCCTTGTCGATCTTGGCGGCGTAAAGCACGCCCTCATCCGGCTGCGGCGTCAGCGGCAGGTCGTTCATCTCGAGTTTCACCATAGCTTCCGCCATCGCCTTGGCGCCAACCAGCATCAGCCGGTCGTGCAGCTCGCCAGCGGTCATGTTCGGGCCGATCTCGACCTCGCGGGTGAGTGCGACGGCGCCGGTATCCAGACCCTTGTCCATCTTCATCACCATCATGCCGGTCTTTGCGTCGCCGGCCATGATCGCCCGCTGGATCGGTGCCGCACCGCGCCAGCGCGGCAACAGCGAGGCATGACCGTTGTAACAGCCATCCCTTGTGCCGTTCAAAATCGCTTCCGGCAGCAGCAGCCCGTAGGCAACGACGACGCCCACATCGGCATTGAAAGCACGAAACCTCTCGCGCTCCTCGGGGTCCTTGAAATTGACCGGGGTGAAGACCGGCAGGCCGAGCAGTTCGGCCGTCTGGTGCACCGGCGATTTCTGCAGATCGAGCCCGCGCCGGCCGCCCGGCCGCGGCGGCTGCGTATAGACCGCAACGATCCTGTGGCCGGCATCGACGAGCAGGCGCAGGGTCGGAACCGAGAACTCCGGGGTTCCCATGAAAATGATGCGAAGAGACATTTTATCTCGCCAATTGAGGATCAACCGTCTTCAAACGGGTTTACGAGCTTGAGATCAAGCCCTTCGAAATCTCGGGTGTTGCGGGTCGCAAGCGTCGCGCCGTTTGCAAGGCAGATGGCGGCAATCATGGCATCCTGGACCGAAATCGGCCGCCCCATGTTCTCGCGTTTCGCCCGCAAGCGACCGGTTGCCATGGCCGTTTCCAAATCCCAGCCGGCGATACGATCGCGAAACTGGCCTTTCACCAAATTCTCGATCGCGCGAGAGAAGCGGTCCGATCCTGTCTTCAAGAAAACCCTTTCGGCTCCGTAAATCTGCTCCATCAAGCCAACCGTGCAAAGCCAGATTCTCGAACCATCCTGCCGCAGTATCCAGGCCTTCACGTTTTCATTCGGCAATGGCCTGGCGAACTCGGAAATCACATTCGTATCGAGAACGATCATTCGAAATCCTCGAACGGCCGGCCGAAATCGTTTTTCCGCGCCGCCTCGATTTCGTCCATGATTGCAGCGAATTCATCGTCTACCGCGTTTTCGCCGACGAAAGCGGCGCGTATCGCTTCATAGGCCGACGAAGTCTCTGGCTTTGCTTCGGTTTTTCTTTTCAGCGCTTCCCGCAAAAGCTCCTTGGCCTCGTCAGAAAGGCTGTTTCCGCTCCGCTGCGCCGATTCCGCAATGTCTCGCTTCATTGCCTCGGAAATATTTCTGATCAGAAAATCACCCATTCGGCACCTCCGTCATGATATCAGTGATATCATAGTGCCTCGCCGGCAAATTTTCAACGCAGCGTCAGAGCGCCTTGGACTTCGCTGCCTTGGTGAATTTCTTGATCACCATCTCCCGCTTCAGCCGCGATATGTGATCGATGAAGAGCACACCGTTCAGGTGGTCGATCTCGTGCTGCAGGCAGGTGGCGAGCAGGCCGTCGGCTTCCACGGTCTGTTCCTTGCCGTTGCGGTCGAGATACTTGACCGAGACGGTGGCCGGGCGTTCGACCTCGGCATAATAGTCTGGAATCGAAAGGCAGCCTTCCTCATAGACGGAGCGCTCGTCGGAGGATGTCAGGATCTCCGGATTGATGAAGACCTGCGGCTGCTTTTCCTCGCCCTCGCGCGAGATGTCGATGACGAGCATGCGGCGCGGCACGCCGATCTGGATGGCGGCAAGGCCGATGCCCGGCGCGTCGTACATCGTTTCCAACATATCGTCGGCAAGACGCTGGAGGTCGGCATCCACCCGCTCGATCGGCTTGGACAGCTGGCGGAGAACGGGATCGGGAAGAATGATGAGTGGCTTGATGGTCATGGCGTTCCCATAACCCATCTTTTCCGACTATGGAATTATCCGGCAGGCGGGGAATACGATTTTTTGCATCCCCGCCTGGAATTTCGCCATATTGGCCTCAAGCAGCCCGTCGAGCAGCACCGGCGGAACGTCCCTCCGGCCGGGCGCGGAAGCGCCGCAGCAGCTCAATCAGGCTCTCCACCTCATCCTTGAGCCGGCGGGTTTCTGCCGAGGAGTGCTCGACCATGTCCGAATTCTGCTGGGTGATCACACCCATGTTGCGGACGGCGAGGCTGACCTCGTTGACGCCAGTCGCCTGATCGCGGGCGGCCGCGGCGATATCGGCGACGAAACGGTTGATGATATCGATGCGGCTGATCATATCGCTCAGCGCCTCACCGGTGCTGGAGACGATGCCGACGCCCTCGTTGACCTGGGTCGAGCTCTGCGAGATCAGGTTCTTGATCTCCTTGGCCGCTTCCGCGGTCCGCTGGGCGAGCTGGCGCACTTCCTGGGCGACAACGGCAAAACCCTTGCCGGCATCACCGGCGCGGGCCGCCTCGACACCAGCGTTCAGCGCCAGCAGGTTGGTCTGGAAGGCGATCTCATCGATGACGCCGATGATCTTGGAGATCCCGGTCGAGGATTTCTCGATGCCGGCCATCGCCGAGACAGCACTGGTGACGAGTTCACCGGAGTTCTTCGCCTTCTCTTGCGTCTCGCGCACCGCGGCCGAAGCCTTCTCGGCATTGGCGGCCGTCTGGCCGACGCTGACGGACAGCTGCTGCAGGGCGGCCGAGCTCTCCTCGACGCCTGCCGCCTGCTGGGCGGTTCGTAGCGCCAGATCGTTGGTCGCATTGGATATAACGTCGGCGCCGCTCATGATATGGCCCGAGGTCTCGCGTACGGAGGCGAAGGACTGGCTTAGCGCCCTGACGGCGCGGTTGTAATCCTCGGCCATCTGCCTGAAATTGCCCGGCAGGTCGGACGGCAGGGTGGCTTCAAGATCGCCTTTCGACAGCGCTTCCAGACCGCGGCGCAGTTGCTCCAGGGCGATCGCCTGGTCGGATTCGGCCTGGGCGCGCTCTTCTTCCAAGGCGCGACGCTTGGCTTCGAGCGTTTCCAGATAGACCGAGATGGAATAATCCACGTCGAGCATGCCTGATTTGATGACGGCCGACAGCTTCTCGGCCAATGCCTTGCCCTCTCGGCGCGCAAAGATCGACGGCCACTGCTTCTCCATGATGCCTTTGACGAGCTCGGACATGACGATGGCGTAACCGCCGATATACCAGCGCGGCTCCAGCCCGATGCGGGCGTGGGTGCGGCCGACTGCGGTCACGCCGTTGACATAGCTCTCATCGAACGCGCCGCCGGCAAGATTGGCCCAATGATCCTGCTGGCGCTTCTTGGCATGGCCGACGTGATTCTTATCGGCGAAGAAGCCGGCGACAGCAGGGGTCTTGGCGATCTTGGCGTAGAATTTGTCGAGGGCGCCGCCGATCAGCTCTGATATCACAGGGCGCAGATCCCGCATCGACTTGCGCGCCGCCTCATCCAGTTCGATGAAATCGAGGCGCTGCCTGAGGGCATTGTCGGTCTGCTGGGCGGTCATGGAGATCTCTGTACTTGGCGCGCGGCGCGGGACGGAATTTCTGCGCCGCAGGTTTTGGCCAATATGGTTGAGCAATCGTTAAATCGGACGGCGATTTCTTCTCGCCGAGCGAGAAGAACGATAGCGTGCGAGGATATTGCACGCCGTCCATTCCGTTCACGTTTTGATCTATATATCGCCGTTTCTTCTGTTATGCTTGCCGCATGACCATCCATTCCGAATCGCTCGCCCTTTCCCTTGCCTCGATCAGTCCGGCCATGCTGGCGCTTGCCGGCGGCGTTCTCGCCGCCCTCGCCCTGCTAGTGATCGTGCTTCTGCTGCGCGGCGCCAGCCTTCGCCGCGAGCAGGCGGAGGAAGCGAGCTTTCGTGCCGAGGAAAACGAAGCGCGGATGGCCGAGCTTTTGAAGATCCAGGCCGAGATGCAGGGCCGCATCGCGGCGATGACCGAGGTCTTCGGCGCGCGGCAGAGCGAACTCAACCAGACGATCAGCCAGCGCCTCGACGGCATGTCGCAGCGCATGAGCTCGACGATCACCGAGCAGACGAAATCGACGCATGAGAACCTGCAAAGGCTGCAGGAGCGGCTGGCGGTCATCGATGCCGCGCAGAACAATATCCAGACGCTCGCCAAGGATGTCGTCGGACTGCAGGCCATTCTGTCCAACAAGCAGACGCGCGGCGCCTTCGGCCAGTCCAGGATGGAAACGATTGTTGCCGACGGTCTGCCGATGGGCGCCTACGCCTTCCAGCAGACGCTGTCCAACGGTTCACGGCCGGACTGCACGATCCGCATGCCGAACGGCGCGCCGCCGCTGGTGATCGACGCGAAATTTCCGCTCGAAGCCTGGAACGCGATCCGCGACGCCGGCAGCCCCGAGGCAGGCAAGATCGCCGGCCAGCAGTTCCGCCGCGATATGGAAATCCATATCCGAGACATTTCCGAGAAATATCTGATCCAGGGGGAAACGCAGGATACGGCCTTTCTCTTCGTGCCATCCGAATCGATCTTCGCCGAGATCCACGAGCACTTCGAGCCGGTGGTGCAGAAGGCGCACCGCGCGCGTATCGTCATCGTCTCGCCGTCGCTGCTGATGTTGTCGATCCAGGTCATCCAGGCCGTGCTCAAGGATCAGCGCATGCGGGCGCAGGCGCATCTGATCCAGGGCGAGGTGGCAATCCTGATGGACGATCTCAGCCGCCTCGACGAGCGGGTGCGCAAGCTGCAAGGCCATTTCGCCATGGCGCAGAAGGATATCGACATGGTGGTCACGTCGGCCGACAAGCTGACCAAACGCGGCGCCAAGATCGAAGCGCTGGAATTTGAGGCGGGCGGCGGCGATGCACCCCCCGCCCGCGACGGCGAGGCCGCGGCCAAATCGGTAGAAAGCCGCACCGGTCTTCTGAAGCTCCGGGTGGTTGACGAGGAGTGATCGCTTCGGGCAGTGTCTCGCCCGCATGAAACAGTAGGAGCATGATGTCGGCCGAAAACCGATCACACTTTTCGGCATCATGCTCTAGAAGACGGGACACATTCATGATCACAGTTTTCGGGTCCATCAACATGGATCTCATCGCCACGACCGAGCGCCTGCCGAAGCCCGGTGAGACGGTGGCCGGCAACGGCTTTGCGACGGCCGCCGGCGGCAAGGGCGCCAACCAGGCGCTGGCAGCGCGGCGCGCCGGCCGCTACGTGCATATGGCCGGCGCCGTCGGCAAGGATGCTTTCGCTGCGGAGGCGCTGGCCCTGCTCGATGATGCAGGCACCGACCTTTCCCTCATCAACCATGTCGACGGTCCGACAGGCACGGCGCTGATCCTTGTCGGCGGCGACGGCGAGAACATGATTGCCGTCGTTCCCGGCGCCAATGGCCAGGTCACGCCTGCCGATGCCGAGACGGCGATCGGCCGCATGAACGAAGGCGATATCCTGATGCTGCAGCTCGAAGTGCCAGCTGCTGCCGTCGAACGTGCGCTGTCGGCCGCCCGCGCCAAGGGCGTCACCAGCATCCTCAACCTCGCGCCGCTGATCCCCGATGCGCCGCGTCTCGGCCGACTTGCCGATATCGTCATTGCCAACGAAACCGAGTTCGAGCGGCTTGCCGGACAGGAGGGCATGGACGCCCAAGCACGCGAGGCAGCCCTTGCGCGCCTGCATGCGGAGACGGGCCAGACGCTGATCGTGACGCTCGGTGCCGACGGGGTCATCGCCATCCGCGACGGGGCGATTTCACGAGCGCAGGGTCTCAAGATCGAACCTGTCGATACGGTCGGCGCCGGAGACACATTCTGCGGCTATTTCGCTGCCAGCCTCGACGAAGGCCTCGATTTTGTCTCGGCGCTGCGTCGTGCGGCGGTTGCCGGTTCGCTCGCATGCCTCAAGGCCGGGGCGCAACCTTCGATCCCCTTGAGCGAGGAAGTCGCAGACAGGATATAGGGGCGTCTCTTTGCGAAACCGCCGGCGAAACGCCCTGTAATTCAGGGCGTTCCGGCGGTTTTCCTTGTCTCGACCGATCGAGTTTCATTCAAATTTAAGAGATTTCCGGCGATGTTCCTCGTGGCCGCCGGTTCCCTGCGCTTTTGGAATCCAGCTGTCGACTGCATAATTCCTTAAATCGGAATCGATTTAAGGATGAAATTATGCAGCCATTCAAAGTGCTACAGCGTCCTTTGCGCGTCTCGAAAAGACGCACGGCGCTGTAGGCGGCTGCCCCATGATGGGGCGAGCCTTCGCTCCTGCGCCGGAGAATGCCCGTTCGGCGCATCCTTGCCCGAGGACCCCATGTTCATTTTTCGCATGAAATCGCTTGCCGCGAAACTCATCGTCATCACCGGCATCGCCATCGCGCTTGTTCTCATCGTTTCGAATTTTTTCCTCATCGGCCAGACCCGGGATCGCGTCCAGACGCTGACGATGGATCAGGCCAACCTCGAAGCGAAATCGATCGCCAATGAAATCGCCGCCAATGTCGGCGAACTCGCCAGCGCCGCTCGCACCATGTCGGGCGTCATCGGCCGCGGCCATGAAGGCAAGTCGCTCGACCGCAAGGGCATGATCAACGTACTGAAAGCCAATCTCGAGCAGAACACCTTCGCCTTCGGCAGCTGGTTCTGCGAACAACTCGGCGCGCTTGACGGCAAGACCACTGAGGTCGCCAACAACAATGACGAAGGCACCAACAAGAACGGCGCCTTCACGCCATACTGGTCGAAGACCAAGGACGGCGGCATCCAATATTCGACCTTCGACAATGATTATACCGCCGCATGGTGGAAGCTCGCCGCCGACAGCGGCAAGGGCGCGATCACGACGCCCTATATGGCCGAGGGAACGGACGTGCCGACGCTGCTGACCTCGATTGCCTATCCGGTCATGTCTGGCGGCAAGATGATCGGCGTCGGCGGTGTCGATATTTCGCTGAAGTCGCTGACCGACAAGCTGCAGGCGCTGCATCCTTTCGGTTCGGGCCGCGTCACGCTGCTGTCGCAGGCCGGCAACTGGATCGTCGCGCCGATCCCCGACCTGATGACCAAGGAATACGACGGCGAGGGCACCGACATCGTCAAGACGGCGCTGTCGAGCAAGCAGCCCGGTCTCGTCAGGAACCTCACCTATGACGGCCTCGATCCCTTCGATCGTGTCGTCTATCCGTTCGCGGTCCCCGGCGTCAACGCCACCTGGGTCGTGCTCGTCGACGTGCCGCACACGGCAATCAACGCGCCGGTGCGAGACCAGACCTACGTGATGATCATCAACGGGCTGATCGTGCTTGGCGCCGTCATGCTGGCGCTCCATTTCGCGGTCCGCTCTTTCGTGCAGCGGCCGCTCGGCGGCCTCGTCGCCAGCGTCAAGGCACTGAGCGACGGCCAATATGGCGAACCAATCGCCGCCCAAGACCGCAGCGACGAAGTCGGTTCGGTCGCCAAGGCGCTGGAAGGCTTCCGCTTCACGCTCGCCGACAGCCGCCGCCTCGAAGACGAGGCCGCCGACCAGCGGCAGGCCGCCGAGACCGAGCGCAGCCGTTCGGAATCGGAACGCCAGGAATCGGTGTCGCTGCAGCGCCATATCGTCTCGATCGTTGGCGCCGGCCTTTCCGCGCTGTCGCAGGGCAATCTCAGTCACCGCATCACCGACGAATTCCCCGGCGAATACGGCAAGCTGAAACAGGATTTCAACGCCGCCCTTGCGAGCCTCGAAGAGACGATCAACACGATGAACCTCAGCGTCGCCAACATCGGCTCCGGCACCGGCGAAATCAGTAACAGCGCTTCCGACCTCGCCAAGCGCACCGAGCAGCAGGCAGCAAGTCTGGAGGAGACGGCGGCGGCGCTCAACGAGCTCACCGCGCAGGTCGATTCCAGCGCCGAGAATGCGCGTACGGCAGCCGACAACGTCAACCTCGCCTGCCAGGATGCGGAAAAGTCCGGCGAAGTGGTGCAGAAGGCGATTGCCTCGATGCGAGGGATCGAACAATCTTCGACGGAGGTTTCGCGGATCATCGGCGTCATCGATGAGATCGCCTTCCAGACCAATCTGCTCGCCCTGAATGCGGGTGTCGAGGCGGCGCGTGCCGGGGAAGCCGGCAAGGGTTTTGCCGTCGTCGCCCAGGAGGTGCGTGAACTCGCGCAGCGTTCGGCCAATGCCGCCAAGGAAATCAAGACGCTGATCAACACCTCGGCCGTCCAGGTCAAGGAAGGCGTCGATCTCGTCGGGCGCGCCGGCGGCACGCTGCACAAGATCGCCGAACAGGTGATGGGCATCAACGACCTCATCCGGCAGATCTCGGCATCGGCCAGCGAACAGGCTGTCGGCTTGAAGGAAATCAACCAGGCCATGAACCAGATGGACCAGGTAACGCAGCAGAACGCGGCGATGGTGGAGGAAGCGACTGCTGCGAGCGTCGCACTCAACGACGAGGCACAGACGCTGAAGCAGCTCGCCACCCGCTTCAATGTCTCAGGTTCGAGGAACGCCGCAGCGCTTGCCTCGGTCGCACAAAAGATGCGGGCGCCGGCAGCCGCGGCCCCTTCGCCTCGCTCCCCGGCGGTCCGTCGCTCCGTTGTTCCGTCGCGCGGGTCCGCGGCCGTGGCGCACGACAGCTGGGAAGAGTTCTGATCGTCCAACCCCTCATAATGTAAAAAGCGCCTGAGAGATCAGGCGCCTTTTTACATTCGAGAATAGATGCGTTATCGCGCGGCGTGCGTCAGGCAGCGTTCGACGCCTGCTCTTCGTTGAGGAAGGCATAGATCGCCTGGGAGGAATCGGTGGCGCGCAGCTTGGCGACCAGATCGTGATCGCGCAGCACGCGGGCGATCCGCGACAGAGCCTTGAGATGATCGGCACCCGCGCCCTCCGGCGCAAGCAGCAGGAACACGAGATCGACCGGCTGGTCATCCAGCGCCTCGAAATCGACCGGCTGCTCCAGTCGGGCGAAGATACCGACGATCGAATGGATGTTTCCCAGCTTGCCGTGGGGAATGGCGATGCCGTTGCCGACGCCGGTCGAGCCCAGGCGTTCGCGCTGCAGGATAACGTCGAAGATCTCCCGTTCGGAAAGCCCGGTGATCCTGGCGGCTCTTGCAGCCAATTCCTGAAGCAACTGTTTCTTGGAATTTACTCTGAGGGCGGGAATGATCGCATCCTGATGGAGCAAATCTGCCAATGCCATTTCTTTTTCCTTCTGTCGCCGGAATCAAATGCAAGGAGCGGCGGCAACACCGCCGCTCACCACGCCGATCTCAGCCTTTGATACTGGCTGAATCGATCCAGCCAATATTTCCGTCGTGCCGACGGTAAACGATGTTCAGATGTTCCTTGCCGGGGCTGCGGAACAGGAGAAGCGGCTCGTCGGTCATGTCGAGCGCCATCACGGCGGTGGCGACCGACATGGTCTTCAGCTGCTTCGTGCTTTCAGCGACGATCGCCGGAGCGAAATCGTCGGCGATTTCATCATCGTGATCAGGAACGGAATCCATAACCGTGTAGGAGACCTCTGCAAAACCATTCAGATGGTTTCCGGCGTGATGGTCCTTCAGTTTGCGCTTGTAACGCCGCAGCCGTTTTTCGATCCGCTGGGAGGCGGCGTCGAAAGCCAACTGCGGGTCGGTCGCCTCGCCGGCTGCATGCAGTACCACCCCGCTGTCGAGATGCAGCTTGCAGTCCGCCGAGTAACGAGAACTCGCCTTTTCCACGGTCACCTGGCCGGAATATCCCCCGTCGAAGTATTTCGTGATGGCCATACCAATTTGGTCCTCGATCTTTTGACGGAAGGATTCACCAATTTCCATATGTTTCCCGGATACACGCACACTCATGGAGTTTCCCTTCTTATGGTCGTTTGCGGGTATCAGTTTACGCCAAGCCTCAGGTTCATCCAAGCACTTCGCACAATCTCAAGCAAGATCGGCTTAGGCCCGCGGGTCCTTGGTACCCTTCTGATGCTGGGGATAACTCCAGATGCCGTTCGCGGCATCGATTGCGGCGGGCTTCTAGCCAGAGGCTACCGAAAAGTCAATAGGGCGAGAATCACCATCGCCGACGCCCGGGTAACGTGTAGTCGATACCTTGCTTGGCAAGTTATGCCGCCGATTGCCACCCCATCCACTTTATGCGCCTCGCGCTTGCGTTGCGCTCGTCCTCGCGGGGATCGTCATGGCTGCGACACCTGATATGACGCAGACGAGTCCGATCCAGGCCGTCTGGCTCAGCCTTTCGCCGAGGAAAACGATGCCGATTGCAACACCGATCGGCACTCTGAGATAGGCTTGCGAGGTGGTTCCGACCGAACCCAGCGTCTGGACGAGACGGAAATAGATCGTGAAGGCAAGGGCCGTCGAAAAGGCGGAGAGGGCAAGCAGCGCCAGCATCGATGCCGCCGACGGGTCGAGTTCCCATGGCCGATCGGCGACGAGGCTCACAGGCAGGAGAATGACCGCGCCTGAAATCAACGAGCCGGCCGCCGGCACTGCGGGATCGAGCCCCTTGAAGTTCTTGCTGAAAATCGCGGCACCTGCATAACAGATGGTCGCCAGGATGATGGCAAGCTGCGCCATCAGGCTATCGCCGAGACCGTCGAGCGCTTCGACGCCGATGACGAGGCAGATGCCGACAAGCCCGGCGATGACGCCGAAAAGCCTTCGCAGCGTCACCTGCTCATGGCGGGTGATCAGCACGGCCAGCAGGAAGGTGAAGATCGGCGTTGCCGAATTCAGGATCACCGCCAATCCAGCGTCGACGGACTGTTCCGCCCAGGCGATCAGCGTGAAGGGGACGACGCTGTTCAGACAGGCCTGAACGAAAAACCGCCGCCAGGTGGCACGATCGCGCGGCAGACGGACACGCCGGTGGCGCAGGACGGCCAGCAGAATACCGCCGGCAATCAGCGTGCGGGCGGCGATCAGCGTTATCGGCGGGATCGTCTCGACGCCGATCTTGATGAAGCTATAGGAGGAACCCCAGAGGCTCGCCAGCACCAGCAGCAGGAAAAGCTCCCTGGCAAGGTTCGGATTTTGCGGCGTCATGGTCGGCATTTCGATCTTCGTTGAAGACAATTCAAAGGGTTGCAGCGCCGTTGCGCGTCTGAAAAGACGCTGGGGCGCCGGAGAGGAATAGCGGGATTTGCGGGCCGGATGCTTCGATCGAGGTCGAAGCATTGCTGCGTCAGAAGCCTGCGACCTTGGCGAGCGCCCGCTTCTCGCGGCGGCGCTGGACCGAAGAGGCGATGTTCATTGCCTCCCTGTATTTCGCAACGGTGCGGCGGGCGAGATCGACGCCGCCCTTCTTCAGCATGTCGACGATATCGTCGTCGGAAAGCACCGCCTCCGGGCTCTCCTGCAGGATCAGCGCGCGGATCTTGTGACGCACGGCCTCGGCCGAATGGCTGTCGCCGCCGGCGACGGCGCTGATCGAGACGGTGAAGAAATATTTGAGTTCGAAGAGGCCGCGCGGCGTCAGCATATATTTGTTCGACGTGACGCGGCTGACGGTGGATTCATGCATCTTGATCGCTTCGGCGACCGTTTTCAGGTTGAGCGGGCGCAGGTGATCGACGCCGTGCAGCAGGAAGGCGTCCTGCTGGCGGACGATTTCGCTTGCCACCTTCATGATGGTTTTTGCCCGCTGGTCGAGGCTGCGGGTCAGCCAGTTGGCGCTCTGCAGGCAATCGGAGAGGAAGGCGTGGTCCTCGCCGTTCTTCGTCACACGGGAAAAATAGGACTGGTTGACCAGCACGCGCGGCAGCGTATCCGGATTGAGCTCGACCAGCCAGCCGCCGTCCGAGGCGGATCTGACGACTACATCCGGCGTGATCGCTTCGAAAACACCCGCTTCGAAGCCGCTGCCGGGCTTGGGATTGAGCTGACGGATCTCGCCGAGCATGTCGAGAAGATCCTCCTCGTCGACGCCGCAAAGCCGCTTCAGCGTGGCAAAATCACGCCGGGCGAGCAGTTCGAGGTTTTCGACCAGAGCCTGCATGGCCGGGTCGTATCGGTCCTTCTGCCTGAGCTGGATCGCCAGGCATTCGGCGAGGCTGCGGGCGAAAACACCTGGCGGATCAAGGCTCTGGAGGGTGGCGAGCACGCGCTCGGCCTGTGCGAGGCTCGTGCCCAGCCTCTCGCCCGCCTCGACGATATCGGCCTGCAGATAACCGCAGTCGTCGAGCTGATCGACGAAATTCTGCGCGATCAGACGGTCGGCCATGTCAGGCAGGACGAAGGGGATCTGCTGGGCGAGATGATCGCGCAGCGACACCTGGCCGGCGACGAAATCGTCGAGATCGTAGTCGGCGCCCTCGCCGCTGCCCGACATCGACTTCCACTGGCTGACGAGCTCCGGCGCATCGAGGCGCTGCGGGGCACCGTCATCAGGAAAGACATTGGTGTAATTGGCGTCGAGTTCGTCGTTCAGCCGGCTCGTGCTGGCGCTGCCGCCATTGTCATACCAGTCGCTGGAAAGCGCCTCGGTCCGGTTGTCGTAACCGTCATCCGACCCGGCATCCTCCGGCTGATGAGCGTACTCTCCATCTTCGGATTCGCCGCGTTCGCCGGCCCCCTCGCCGTCATTCGACGGAAATTCGAGCAGCGGGTTCTTCTCGACTTCCTGGGCGATGAACTGGGTGAGTTCAAAATGCGTCATCTGCAGCAACTGGATGGATTGCATCAGTTGCGGTGTCATCACCAGGGATTGGGTCTGGCGCAGGAAAAGATTGGCGGACAGTGCCATGACGGACGCGAAACTCCCCTCAATTCCTCCGAGAATCCGCGTCCGATCAAGGCTTCAGGCCACGGAAATCCAAGTTGGCCCAAAAATTGCTTTTTTATTGGATTTGGTCAAGCGGAACTATGCCGACAAGGTGAATTTCTGCGGGCGGCCCGGTATCAGAGGCTGAAATTGTCACCGAGGTAGAGCCGGCGCACTTCCGGATTGTTGACGATGTCGTTCGCCCGGCCATGGGTCAGCACCTCACCGGCATGGATGATGTAGGCGCGGTCGATGAGACCCAGCGTCTCGCGCACATTGTGGTCGGTGATGAGAACGCCGATGCCGCGCGCCGTCAGGTGGTGAACGAGATTCTGGATGTCGGCGACCGAGATCGGGTCGACGCCGGCGAAGGGCTCGTCGAGCAGCATGAAAGTCGGGTCGGTCGCAAGCGCACGCGCGATTTCGAGGCGGCGGCGCTCACCGCCGGAAAGGGCGACGGCGGCACTCTTGCGCAGCTTCTGGATATGGAATTCCTCCAGCAGCTCGTTCAGCTTCTGCTCGCGCTCGGCCTTGTCCTTCACATGCACTTCGAGGACGGCGCGGATATTCTGTTCCACCGTCAGCCCGCGGAAGATCGAGGCTTCCTGCGGCAGGTAGCCGACGCCAAGGCGCGACCGGCGGTACATAGGCATGGTCGTGACGTCGTTGCCGTCGATCTCGATCGTGCCTTCATCCACCGGCACAAGGCCGGTGATCATATAAAAACAGGTGGTCTTGCCGGCGCCGTTCGGGCCGAGCAGGCCAACGGCCTCGCCACGGCGCACCACCAGCGAAACGCCGTTGACGACGCGCCGCGTCGCATAGGTCTTCGTCAGACCGCGTGCGATCAGCGTTCCCTGATAGCGGCTCTTGTCGGCGGCACCCGCAGCTTGTGGCCCGGGCTTGCCGAACATGGTGGATAGCGATGATAATTTCACGTGGGAGGCCGGCTTCTCAGTTCTGCTTCTGCTGCGGTGTATTCGGCTTCGATTTCGGATCGAGCTGAATCTGGACACGCTCGCCGCAGCTTTCAAGCTCCGCCTGGCCAGTCTGCATGTGAACCGTCAGTTTGCAGCCGGTGAAGACGTTCGGCCCGTCCGACAGAATAACCTTGTTCCCCTCATCTGCCGTGAGGATGAATGTCTGCGAGGCCATGTCGAAATTGCCGTCATCGGCGGTCGCCGTCTGCGTGCCAGAGGTCAAGAAGACCTTGTCCGTCACCGTGATCTTGTCGATATCAGCACTTCCCGATGCAAGCGAGGCCGACTGCTCCGGCTGGGCGGCGGGTTGCGCGCCATCAGCAGCCGGCTTTGCTGCCTTGTCCTTGTAATAGACGGTCATCTTGCCGGACTGCATCGTCGTCGTGCCCTGGACGACCTTGACCTTGCCGGTGAAAAGCGCGGTGTGTTCCTGGTCATGGATCTCAAGCTTGTCGCTTTCGATCTGGATCGGCTGGTCGTTGGAAAGCTTCATGCCCGACATCGTGGTCGACTGCGCACCCGCGCCCGAGGCCGTCAGAATAAGGGCAAATGCGCCGGCAACGAATGCCATGCCTGTCTTGCAAGTGGAAATGCGACAATCTTTTGTCATGGATGACCCGGCTGGTTAAGTGCCCTGTTTATGGATGGTGGATGGATCGACATTCATTCGAACATTCCCCTCGAATGTGATCACCCGCCCCTTATCGGATATCTGAAGCGTCTTCGCAACAATGGAGGCATTGTCCTTGGTGATGGTGACGGGGTCGTCGCTCCGCATGTTGCCGCCCTTGATGTCGAGCTGCGCGGACTGGAAATTCGCATTGAGGCCGCTGCTCAGCACCAGGGTGAAGGGGGCCGTCATATGCAGGTTGTCGGTGGTGCGGTTGTAATCAGCGGTCGAGGCGACGACGCGGGCGATCAGGCCGTCATTCATCGGCACGGCGGCCTTGATCGTCTCGAGCGTGATGAGATTGGGATTGCGGATATCCTGCAGGGCCCTTTCGGCCAGCATCGAATAGTTGATGCCGTCGGAATTGCGTCCTGATATCGCCGGCTTTTCCATCACGACCTTGCCGTTCTCGATCTTGGCGCCTTCCATCTTGACATTCTCGGGCAGATAGATGCTGACCAACGCCACCGCCGTGAGGCTCGCCGCGATGGTGAGGGCCGCCACCGGCAGCAATATCTTCAGCCGCCGCACGCGGGCGGAATGGAACAACGCGTCGCCATAGGCGCTCCTGCCGGACCCTGAATAGGCGGCATGTCCGTTGTTCTTCAGGGTATCGAGCATAGGCCTCGTCCATGTGCGGTGATCGCCGCGCCTCAATAACAAAGCGGGCCGCCAATCACAGTTCGTTTCGCATTATTACATTGGCTTGCCAATATGGAATTTTTTCTGCAACAAGCAACACAACGGAAAAACATTCAAAAGTGGCATTCGTACGGGCCGCTGCTACCTTATTCCACCGGATTGATCGGCGGCATGCCGAAGCCGGTGCCAGCGCTGGAGGTTTCCATGGACAGTTCGATCATCGCGGATCGCCGGCGGCTGCGCCGCAAGCTCGGCTTCTGGCGCCTCTTCGCGGTGGCCCTCATCGTGGCACTTGGTTTCGCCTTCTACCACTTTGCCCTCGGCGATGCCGGGACGCAGCGCCCGCATATCGCCCATGTGACGATATCCGGGCTGATCGTCGATGACGACGAGCTTCTGGAGCGGCTGAAGAAGGTCGAGACCAGCGATCAGGTGAAGGCGGCGGTGATTTCGATCTCCTCGCCCGGCGGTACGACCTATGGCGGCGAAAAAATCTTCAAGGCGATCCGTGCGATATCGGCCAAGAAGCCTGTCGTCTCCGACGTGCGCACGCTTGCCGCCTCCGCCGGATACATGATCGCCACCGCCGGCGATACGATCATTGCCGGCGACAGCTCGATCACCGGCTCGATCGGCGTCATCTTCCAGTATCCGCAGATCCAGCCGCTGCTCGACAAGATCGGCGTCTCGCTGCAGGAGATCAAGTCTTCGCCGCTGAAGGCCGAGCCCTCGCCCTTCCACGAGGCGAGCGAAGAGGCCAAGGCGATGATCCGCAGCATGGTGGTCGACAGCTATAACTGGTTCGTCGACCTGGTTGCCGACCGGCGCAAGCTGCCGCGCGACGAGGTGCTGAAACTGGCCGACGGAACGATCTATACCGGCCGCCAGGCGCTGAAGGTGAAACTCGTCGATGCAATTGGCGGCGAGGCTGAGATCCGCGCCTATCTGAAGTCGCGCGGCGTCGACAGCGAACTGCCGATGGTGGACTGGGACAAGAAGAGCAATACGCCCTTTCTGCTCGCTGGGGCTGTTTCGCGGTTGATTACGATCTTCGGTTATGATGATGTCATGAAAACCCAGGATATCAATGGAATCCTGCCCCCAAAGTTGCTTCTTGACGGGCTGCTTTCAGTTTGGCAGGTTGGCCACGATTGATAAGAAATCAATAATTTAAGGGGGCGAATGTGATCAAGTCCGAATTGGTGCAGATTGTTGCGGCACGCAACCCGCATCTCTATCATCGCGACGTCGAGAATATCGTCAACGCGGTTCTCGACGAGATCACGGATGCACTGGCTGCGGGCAACCGTGTCGAATTGCGCGGCTTTGGCGCCTTTTCGGTCAAGAACCGCCCTTCCCGCTCCGGCCGCAACCCGCGGACCGGCGATACCGTCTTCGTCGAGGAGAAGTGGGTTCCCTTCTTCAAGACCGGCAAGGAACTGCGCGAGCGGCTCAATCCCGGCCAGGCCGACGAAGAGGATTGAGCAGTTGCTCAAGCATGTCGCGCAAAAGTGTGCAGCGGATTTGCGATAACGACATGCATCGACATAAAGACCTAAAGCGTGCGGAGCAAATCTGAAAGATTGCGACGCGCTTTAGCCGCCTGCGGCAAAACCGCACTTGAACTCGAGGGCCGTTTTCCTATTCTGGCGACGCATCGTATTTTACGCCTCTCACAAAGATGCGCGGCGCAGTAAGGACGAAACGCGCCCTGCAAAAAGACCGGCGCAATCTGCCGCGTGGAGACCTCAAATGGCCAAGAAGATCGTCAACCTGTTGATTCTGCTGCCGCTCGGCGTCATCCTCATCGTCTTTTGCGTCGCCAACCGGCAGAGCGTCACGCTCGCCTTCAATCCGTTCCGGCCCGAAGACCAAGTGCTTGCAGTTTCCGCGCCCTTCTTCGTCTTCCTGTTCATCGCGCTGATCACAGGCATGCTGATCGGTGCGGCCGCCACCTGGTTCAGCCAGGGCAAACACCGCAAACGCGCCCGCACCGAGGCCAAGGAAGCCATTCGCTGGCAAGGCGAGGCCGACCGCCACAAAAACCGTGCCGAGGAAATCGCCGGGCAGCTGCCGGCGCGGTAAAGCCGGATTGGCATGTCGACGGCCAGTTTTGGCGGCGTCTCAAACCGGAAAAAAACTCAATTCCTCATAGTCACCCTCCGGCGAGGCGCCGTTGCCGGTCACCTGGAACCCGTGGGAAAGGTAGAACGCCTTTGCCCGCCGGTTCTTCACCAGGCATTTCAGCCTGTACCGGTGTTGCGGCCATTCCGGCAGGGCGTGCAGCAGCGCCGTGCCAGCGCCCTGCCCCTGGAATTCAGGGCTGATATAGAGCATGTGGATGAAATCGTCCTCCGGCCAGAGCGACAGGAAGCCGGCGACGCTGCCGCTTTCATGCGCGCAGACAAAGACCGTCTCGCCGTTCGTATGGGCGGCGAAATCCTCGCGGTAGAACTTGCCGGGGTCGACCCAGACGAATGTTTCGCGGCGCACGTAAAGATAAATCTCCGCGAGCATTTCCTGATCTTCCGCCCGCGGCGGCCTGATGGTCCACGTCATGACGTCGATTTAAACAAACCCTCAGCCCGCGCCAAGCCTAACCGGCCGCCATCTTCGCGACGACAGCGGCATTGAAATCCGAAAAGAACCCTTCGGCGAGCTTCTTCGAGGTCAGATCGAGCAGGCGGGCACCGAGCTGGGCGAGCCTGCCACCGAGTTCGGCCTTCGACCGGTACTGCAGTATGGTCTCGGCACCCCTTTCCTCGAGCACGACATCGGCGCTGCCCCTGGCGAAGCCGGCAAGACCGCCTTTGCCTTCGGCCGACAACGTGTAGCTCTTCGGCGCATCCACATTGGAAAGCGTCAGCAGCCCATGAAAGGTGGCAGACAGCAGGCTGAACTTGACCTTGATCGTCGCCTCGAACGCGCTCGGCGACAGCCGCTCGATGCTCTGACAACCTGGGATGCAACCGCGCATGATCTCGGGATCGTTGAGCGCTGCCCAGACGACGTCCCGCGGCGCGGCGATGCGTTCTTCGCCGGTGAAATCCATTCGATAGCCCCATCTCCGATCGGTTCATCTTATCCCAGCGGGAAAGCGCTTTGCCAAGGCGGGACGGAATGTTATCTGCCGGGCTCCGACCTGGCACATATTTGACACACATAGGGGATGGGCCGATGAACGACGAACTGAAGCCGTGGAGTGTGACGGCAAGCCGCATCACCTATGAAGATCGCTGGATCCGGGTCCGGAGCGACGATTGCGTCACTGCCGATGGAACCGTCATCGCGCCATTCCATGTGCTCGATTATCCTGACTGGATCAACGTCATTCCGCTGATGCCTGACGGGCGCGTGCTGCTGACGCGGGAATACCGGCACGGCCGCGGCGAGATCGTGGCCGGTCTCGTCGCCGGCGGCGTCGAACCCGGCGATAGCAAGACCGGCGATGCGGCAATGGCGGCGGCACGGCGCGAGCTGCGGGAAGAGACCGGCTATGAAGCCTCCACCTTCGTCAAGCTGCTCACCTCCTATCCGAATGCCGCCAACCACAGCAATGTGGTGACGAGCTGGCTGGCGCTCGGCCTGAGCAAGGTCGGCGAACCGGCATTCGACCCCGGCGAGAAGGTCGACCTGCTGTTTGCGGATCTCGCTGCCATCCTGAGCGACCTGCAGTCCGGCGCCGTCATCATGCAATCGATGCATGTCGCAGCCCTCTATGCGGCGGAAAGCTGGCTTCGCACACAGACCTCCGAGGGCTTGAAATAGGCGCCGCGCCAGGTGACCCTGTCGTCTTGCCCGGGCCAGGTCGGCTGCGCAGTTGATCCGGCACGGTTTTCTGCGCTACTGCATAATTCAAGTGCTGCAGCGTCCTTTGCGCGTCTCAAAAAGACGCACGGCGCTGTAGGGGACGCAAAGCCGATAAGCCACCCCGACAGAGATGCGGAAGAGCACGTTGAAACAAAGAGAAGGCCGGCCGGGCCAGAAGAAAACATCAGGTCCTTCCGGTGAAGGCCGCAGGGACGATCGGGCAGGCCGGCCGCCAAAGCCGGTCGCGCGGCCCGCGGCAACCCGTGAGGCGGCGCGCGAGGCTGCCTTGCCTGCCGCCGTCGTGCGTCCGCTGATGACACGCAGCGGCGAGCGTCCGACGGAGCGCGTGCCCGTCATCCTCGAATCGCTCGGGGCCGGCGACTTCCACCTGATCGACAGCGGCAACGGCGAAAAGCTCGAGCAATACGGCCCCTACCGCATCATCCGCCCCGAGGCCCAAGCGCTGTGGCGGCCTTCGCTGGCGCCCCAAGTCTGGGAAAAGGTCGATGCCGTCTTCACCGGCGACACCGACGAGGAAGGCACGGGCCGCTGGCGCTTCCCGAAAGAGGCGCTCGGCGAGACCTGGCCGCTCAATCTGCTCGGCGTCGATTTCCTCGGTCGCTTCACCTCCTTCCGTCATGTCGGCGTCTTTCCCGAGCAGATCGTCCACTGGAGCTGGATGAAGGAGCAGGCCGAAAAGGCCGGCCGGCCGCTGAAGGTGCTGAATCTCTTCGGTTATACCGGCGTCGCCTCGCTTGTCGCCGCCGCAGCCGGCGCCGAGGTCACCCATGTCGACGCCTCGAAGAAGGCGATCGGCTGGGCAAGGGAAAACCAGGCGCTCGGGCGCATGGAGAAACTGCCGATCCGCTGGATCTGCGAGGATGCGATGAAATTCATCCTGCGCGAAGAACGCCGCGGCAGCCAGTACGATATCATTCTCACCGACCCGCCGAAATTCGGCCGCGGCCCCAATGGCGAAGTCTGGCACCTCTTCGAGCATCTGCCATTGATGCTCGATGTCTGCCGCGAGATCCTGTCGCCAAAGGCAGTGGGCCTGGTGCTGACGGCCTATTCGATCCGCGCCAGCTTCTATTCGATCCACGAGTTGATGCGCGAGACGATGCGCGGCGCCGGCGGCGTGGTCGAATCCGGCGAGCTGGTGATTCGCGAAGCCGGCACCGACGGCAGGACGCAAGGCCG
The DNA here is from genome assembly GCF_051810725.1 of Rhizobium zaerense. NCBI lineage: Bacteria > Pseudomonadati > Pseudomonadota > Alphaproteobacteria > Hyphomicrobiales > Rhizobiaceae > Rhizobium > Rhizobium zaerense. The sequence continues at coordinate 90,619 of NZ_CM132690.1, forward strand.
CGCGCTTTCCACCTCCCTCTTTTCCCGCTGGGTGCCGAAATGAGCAAGGACTTCCACGATCAGGGGCCGCGCAGGGTCGGACAGGTGAAGGAAGTCACCTCGCTTGCCAATCCGATCATCAAGGACATCAAGGCGCTGACGAACAAGAAGTCGCGCGAGGAAAGCGGCACTTTCCTCGCCGAAGGGCTGAAGCTCGTCATCGATGCGATCGAACTCGGCTGGGCGATCCGCACGCTGGTCTATGCCAAGGCCGCCAAAGGCAAGCCGCTGGTTGAGCAGATGGCGGCAAGGACCGTCGCCTCGGGTGGGCTGGTGCTCGAAGTCAGCGAAAAAGTGATCGCCTCGATCACCCGCCGCGACAATCCGCAAATGGTCGTCGGCATCTTCGAGCAGCGCTGGACACCGCTCAAGGGTATCCGGCCAAGGGAGGGCGAGACATGGGTGGCGCTCGACCGGGTGCGTGACCCCGGCAATCTCGGCACCATCATCCGCACGGCCGATGCGGCCGGCGCTTCCGGCATCATTCTTCTAGGAGAAACGACCGACCCCTTTTCGCTCGAAACCGTGCGGGCCACCATGGGCTCGGTCTTTGCCGTTCCGGTCGCGCGGGCGACACCGGAGGAATTCATCGCCTGGCGGAAATCGGCCGGCGTTTCCGTCGTCGCGACGCATCTTGCCGGCGCGGTCGATTACCGGACGATCGACTACCGGAAAAAGCCGGTCGTGCTGTTGATGGGCAACGAACAATCCGGCCTGCCCGAGCAGTTGGCCAGGGAGGCCGACGCGCTTGCCCGCATTCCGCAGCAGGGCCGCGCCGATTCGCTGAACCTCGCCGTCGCTACCGCCGTCATGCTTTTCGAGGCGCGCCGCCATCTCCTCTCACTTGCCGAGGGCAAATGACCGAACAGACGCATGCACACCCCGCGCTGTTTTCGCGGCCGGCACCGATCCTCTTCTTCATCGTCGTCGCCGTTCTCATCGACCAGGTCGTCAAGATCACCGTTGATCATTACCTGCCGCTGCAGGAGGCGGTGCCGGTTATTCCCATGCTGGCGCTCTACCGCACCTACAATCTCGGCGTCGCCTTTTCGATGCTGTCTGGCATGGACGGCTGGTTCATCGTCGGCATGCGGCTCGTCATCGTCGCCTTCGTCATCTGGCTGTGGCACCGCACGGCGAAGGACCGCTGGATCGCTCATCTCGGTTATGCGCTGATCATCGCAGGCGCGATCGGCAACCTCGTCGACCGCTTCGCCTATGGACATGTGATCGATTACATTCTTTTCTACACCGAGAGCTGGTCCTTCGCGGTTTTCAATCTCGCCGACAGTTTCATCACCATCGGCGCCGGTTGCGTCATTCTCGACGAGCTGCTGCTGCCAAAAAAGGCCGGCCGCTAAAATCTTATCGAAATCCTGAAGGCATTCGGAACGGGCCTCATGTTATCCAGATAGCATGCAGAACCTGGGACAGTTGCAGGAAAGATTGTCCGCCGCCTTCGGTGGACCCGCCGCCAAGCCGCATGAGAAGCGGATGGAGGCCCCTTCCTCACGACCCGGCGCATCGACACCTCAGGGAGCCGATGATCGTCCGAGGGGAACCGCACCGACAAGGCGGCTGCTGTTCTACTGGCTGGGCGGCGCCGGCCTTCTTGCCGCAACGATCCTGATGCTGCTTGCCCATGCCGGCGATCCGTTGCTTCTTTCGGGCGGCCTTGTCGTTCTTGGCCTTGCCGTCATTGCCGGTTATGCCCTGCTGATGGTTCGGCCGCGCAAGGCCGGGCAGGGCCCCGGCAAATCCCTGCAGGATTGGAACGCTGGCGCAAAGCTGTTTGCCGACGTGCACGACGTGCTCGGCGACATCACGGTCAGCCGGACCATGGACCGGTGCATCATCTCCGCCAACGATACTTTTCGCCGCCTGAGCGGGCGGCTGCGTCCGGAAGGAAAAACCTGCGAGGAGATCGGGCTTGCCTTCCGCCCCGGCCCGATACCGCACTGCTACGATGTCGAGATCTCGACACCGGAGGGCCAGCGCATCTTCCTCTGGCGCGACGTCGTCACCCGCGACCCGGCAAATGGCCGCCTGCTGTTGCAGAGCGTTGCCCGCGACGTGACCGACGAGCGGCTCATCGCGCAGGGTCGCGAAGAGGCCCGGCAAAAAGCCGAATATAACAGCGCCGCCAAATCGAGGTTGCTTGCCACTGTCAGCCACGAGGTGCGCACGCCGCTTTCCGGCATCCTCGGCATGACGCATCTGATCGCCGAGACGCGGCTGACGCAGGAACAGCAGAACTATCTCGCGAACATCCGCCAGTCCGGCCATGCGCTGACGCAACTCGTCGAGGACCTGCTCGACTTCTCCACCATCGAGGTCGGCCGTTTCGCGCTGCACCCGCGCTCGGAATCGTTGCGCAAGCTTCTGGAAAGCGTCGTCGAGATGCTCGCCCACCGGGCGCATGAAAAGGGTATCGAGATCGGCGCCACAGTGTCGTCCGACGTGCCCGAAAATATGAGCTTCGACCCGGCGCGGCTGCGTCAGGTCCTCTTCAACGTCATCGGCAATGCGGTGAAATTCACCCAGGTCGGCGGCGTCTTCATCCGCGTATCGCTCGACCCCGGCGATATTTTGATCACCGTCACCGATAGCGGTCCCGGCATGACGACGGAGGAGCAGGCGCGCGTCTTCGGCGAGTTCGAGCAGGGCGGGAGCGTAGCCGACAAGAGCAGCGGGACCGGGCTCGGCCTTGCCATCTCCGCCCGCATCATGCGCGAATTCAACGGCGCGCTGACGGTTGCCAGCGAAAAGGGCAAAGGCAGCGAATTCACCATCCGCTTCCCTGTCGATATCGGCAATGAGCGCCCCGACCGGCGAAACACGCTGCTTGCCGGCAACAGTGTCGTGCTGCTGGCCCCAGCCGGTGCGGCGCGCACAGCCATTGCCGAGACGATCACCACGCTCGGCGGCCTCTGCCATCTCGTCGGCGACGGCGAGACGGCGCGGGCAACGCTGCTCGGCTTGGCAAAGGGCGGACGGCGGCCAACCGATATCATCATCGACCACCGGATGTCGGCGGAATTTTCCGCCCATCTTGCCGATCGCGCCGAAATCGCCGCGCTTGGCCTGCGCAAGGTGCTGCTCGTCAATCCGGAAGAGCGTAGCGCCCATCCGCTCGACCTTTTCGACGCCTGGCTCATCCGCCCCCTGCGCGAGCAGTCGCTGATCGACGTGCTGCGCGGGCGCATGCGCGGCATGGAGAAACGCGACGCGCTGAACGACAACCAGCCCGGCTTCGGCCTTTCGGTGGCGGAGACATTTGTTGCCGCCAGCGGGCTCAGCATCCTGCTCGGCGAGGACGACCCGATCAATGCCATGCTGGTGCGCGTCGTCCTGGAAAAGGGCGGGCATAAGGTGCGCCATGTCGAAGATTTCGAGGCGCTGCTCGACTACGCGCTCTGCGAGGCGAATGCCCGGCCCGATATCATCATCAGCGACCTCTCGATGCCTGGTGGTAACGGCATCGAAATGCTGGGACGCCTGCGCGGCCATGAACGGCGGCTCGATCTTGCCTCGGTGCCGGTGATCGTGCTGACCGCCGACAAGAGCGACGAATCGCGCCGCCAGGTCTTGCTCAACGGCGCCAACCGCGTCATGGTAAAGCCGGTCGATCCGGTGCGGCTGCTGACCGAAGTTCAAGCGGTTGCCGCCCTTTCCGCCCGCCGGGCAGAGGCGCGGTGAGCGCCTCAAAAACCGGCACGCTTCTTGCGCCTGGAAATTCAAAATGTCACTTTCCTGTCGCAGAGAAGTGTTTTATGGCGTCGATAAGCCGGCAACGGGAGAATCGTCATGTCCGCCATCGACATCCTGAATCGTGACACCACCGCGGAGCCCGCACGGCCCTCGACGGCTGCTGTACAGAAGGACGGCGATATCCTCGGCCGCATCGGCAATCTGGAGACCCGCCTTGCCCGCACGGCACGCGAGATCGATGCCGCCCAGTCCGTGCGCTACCGCGTCTTCGTTGACGAAATGAAGGCGCAGCTGCCGCTGGATGCCATGCGCCGCCAGCGCGACGTCGATGCCTATGACGCCGTCTGCGATCATCTTCTCGTTCTCGACCGCTCGATCGAGGGCGACCCGGAAGACCAGATCGTCGGCACCTACAGGCTGTTGCGTCAAGATGTCGCCATCGCCAATGGCGGTTTTTACTCGGCTTCCGAATTCGAAATCGACGGCCTCATCGCCAAACATCCGGACAAGCGCTTCATGGAGCTCGGCCGCTCCTGCGTGCTGCCGGAATACCGCACCAAGCGCACTGTCGAGCTGCTGTGGCAGGGGAACTGGGCCTATGCGCTGAAGCATGGCGTCAGCGCCATGTTCGGCTGCGCCTCTTTCCCCGGCGTCTATCTCGAAAGCCACGCGCTGGCGCTGTCCTTCCTCCATCACAATGTGCTGGCGAAGAACGAATGGGCCGTCGGCGCCCTGCCGCATCTGGCCCGCAACATGGACCTGATGCCGGTCGAGGCCATCAACCCGAAGCGGGCGCTGATGGCCCTGCCGCCGCTGATCAAGGGCTATCTGCGCCTCGGTGCGATGGTGGGCTCCAGCGCGGTCGTCGATCATGCCTTCAACACGACCGACGTGCTGATCGTGCTGCCGATCACCAGCATTTCGGACCGTTACCTGAATTATTACGGCGCCGACGCCGGTCGCTTCGCGAGCTAAAAGAAGGTCCTGAGCATCAAAGGGGCTTCGTGTCGTTTATTGACGATCATGAAGGGTGCTATGGACGGGGTTCTTTTCGCGGAGTTTCTTTTGTCTGGTAGTCGCGACGTTCGCTGCCATCTGGCAATAAGCGAGTAATGGCTCCAATCACCAATAGTGCGGCGGATCCCCAAAACAGTTTTGGGTCATACGCAGATGCGCCAACCGCATTGGCTACGCCTGCCACCATGCCGCATGGGCCGCCCATCGTATAGATGCACTCCATAGGCAAAGGCCCGGTCGCTCCCAAAAACTGGGCCACATGCGAGTAAAACGTATGCCACCACAGAACAGAAACAGCTAACCCAACGCCGCCGGCAACGATAAGAAGATTCATAAGACCTTTAGACACTGCCGCCCTCTCTGCTGGGAGCACCCACACCCCTTGGAAGATATAGCGTGATGCCGCTCTACTGCATAGCATAAGCGGGATAGTTTGAGGTCAGCATCCTTGCGTAGCGCAAACGCGAGAAAATCGATAACCTTGGCATCAAGCGAGGAAAGGCTGTCCAGCACACTTATGAAGGGCCGCTCGGCTGAGGTCGTCAAGCCAGGTCGAGCGCCTGCACAAAAGCCAGCCCATAAGTTCCATCGATGCCGGAAAACCCTGCCCGGCTGACGCGCTGAGCTGGGAAAATGCCGTCTCATAATGTGGGCCGGATGAGTTTACGAACCCGCCCCGTAGGCGGCGATCGCCGCCATATTGACGATGTCGCTGTCCTTGGCGCCCATCGAGGTGATCTGCACCGGTTTGTCGAGGCCGACGAGGATCGGGCCGATGACCGTGGAGCCCCCGAGCTCCTGCAGCATCTTGGTCGAGATCGAGGCCGAGTGGAAAGCCGGCATGACGAGGACGTTGGCCGGCCCGGAGAGGCGGCAGAAGGGATATTGCTCCATCACCTTGCGGTTCAGGGCGACGTCGGCCGCCATCTCGCCGTCATATTCGAAATCGACGCGGCGCTTGTCGAGGATCTTCACCGCCTCGCGCACCCGCTCGGAGCGTTCGCCTGAGGGATGGCCGAAGGTGGAATAGGCAAGCATCGCGACACGCGGCGGATAGCCCATCCGCCGCGCCAGACCTGCGGCCTCTTCGGCGATATCGGCAAGCTCTACGGCCGTCGGCATGTCGTGCACCGCGGTATCGGCAACGAAGACCGTGCGGCCGCGGCAAAGCGCCAGCGACACGCCGATGACGCGGTGGCCTGGCTTCTCGTCAATGCAGCGGCGCACATCTTCGAGCGCCGTCGAATAGTTTCGGGTGATGCCCGTCACCATGCCGTCGGCATCGCCGAGCGCCACCATGGTGGCGGCGAAGTGGTTGCGGTCGTTATGGATCAGCCGCTGGGCGTCGCGGTGGAGATAACCCTGCCGCTGCAGCCTGGCATAGAGATAGTCGATATAGGCCTCGACCCGGGTCGATAGCCGGGCATTGACGATTTCGAGGCCCGGCCGGTTGAGATCTATGCCGGCGCGTTCCGCCGTCGCCCGGATCAGATCCTCGCGGCCGAGCAGGATGGCGGTGCCGAGCTGCTGGTTGGCGTAGGACATGGCGGCGCGCAGGACCTGTTCTTCCTCGGCCTCGGCAAAGACGATGCGCTTCGGACGACGGCGGACGCGCTCGTAAAGGCTGGCAAGTGTCGAGGCGATCGGATCGCGGCGCGCCGAAAGCTCGCGGGCATAACCCTCCATGTCGGTGATGACCTTGCGGGCGACGCCGCTTTCGATCGCGGCTTGCGCGACCGCGACCGGGATCGCCGAGATCAGGCGCGGATCGAAGGGAACGGGGATGATGTATTGCGAGCCGAAACGCGGCCGGTTGCCCTGATAGGCGGCAACCACGTCATCCGGCACATCCTCGCGGGCTAGGTTTGCCAGCGCGTTGACCGCGGCGATCTTCATCGCATCGTTGATTGTCGAGGCGCGGACATCGAGAGCGCCGCGGAAGATATAGGGAAAGCCGAGGACGTTGTTGACCTGGTTCGGATAGTCCGAACGGCCGGTCGCCATGATGGCGTCGTCGCGGATGCGAGCCACCTCTTCCGGCGTGATCTCGGGATCGGGATTGGCCATGGCGAAGATGATCGGCCGCTCCGCCATCGAGCGGATCATCTTGGCCGAAAACGCACCCTTCTGCGACAGGCCGAGAATGACATCCGCGCCTTTCATCGCCTCTTCGAGCGTGCGCGCGTCGGTCTTTGCCGCATGCGCCGATTTCCACTGGTTCATGCCCTCGGTGCGGCCCTGGTAGATGACGCCCTTGGTATCGCAGAGGATGACGTTCTCAGGCGCAAAACCCATTGCCTTGATGAGTTCGACGCAGGCGATCGCCGCAGCACCGGCACCGTTGCAGACGAGCTTCGTCGTCTTCAGGTCGCGGCCGGTCAGCTCCAGCGCGTTGATCAGGCCGGCAGCGGCGATGATCGCCGTTCCATGCTGGTCGTCATGGAAGACGGGAATGTCCATCAGCTCGCGCAGCCGGCTTTCGATGACGAAACAATCCGGCGCCTTGATATCCTCGAGGTTGATGCCGCCGAAGGAAGGACCGAGGAAGCGCACGCAGTTGATGAACTCGTCGACATTTTCCGTATCGATCTCTAGGTCGATAGAATCGACGTCGGCGAAACGCTTGAAGAGCACCGCCTTGCCTTCCATGACGGGCTTCGAAGCCAGCGCGCCGAGATTGCCGAGACCGAGGATTGCCGTGCCGTTTGATATGACGGCGACCATGTTTCCGCGCGCGGTATAGTCGTAAGCCGTCTGCGGATCGGCGGCGATCGCCTTGACGGGCACGGCAACACCCGGCGAATAGGCAAGCGAAAGGTCGCGCTGCGTCGCCATCGGCTTGGTCGCGTTGATCTCCAGCTTGCCGGGCCGGCCCATTGCGTGAAAATCGAGCGCCTCCTGGTCGGTAACAGACGTTACCAGCCGGTCCTTCTTATCGATATCGGGCATAAATCCTCCAACGTCCTGTGGGCGACGCTTTGCTCTTCCTCAAATGCTGTTGTCATCTATAGCGGCGCGCGGATAGGGTTGGCACCTGTTTTTTTGGGAAAAACTCCACCTCCGTGAACGCACGAATAGACACAGGGAATGAAGCCTTTTCGGCTGCCGAGCTCGCCACGGCGGAAAGCCGTGCCTCGGCGACGCCGATGATGGAGCAATTTATCGAGATCAAGGCGAACAATCCGGGTTCCCTGCTCTTCTATCGGATGGGCGACTTCTACGAGCTGTTCTTCGAGGATGCGCTGGAAGCCTCACGCGCGCTCGGTATCACGCTGACCAAGCGCGGCCAGCATATGGGCCAGGATATCCCGATGTGCGGCGTTCCGGTGCATGCGGCCGACGATTATCTGCAGAAGCTGATTTCGCTCGGCTTCCGCGTCGCCGTCTGCGAGCAGATCGAGGATCCCGCGGAAGCGAAGAAACGCGGCGCGAAATCCGTCGTCAGGCGCGACGTCGTCCGCCTCGTCACTCCCGGAACGATCACCGAGGAAAAGCTGCTTTCGCCCTCGGAATCCAACTATCTGATGGCGCTGACCCGCATTCGCGCCAGCGGCGAGGCCTTGCTGGCGCTTGCCTGGATCGATATTTCCACCGGCGTGTTCCGGCTTGCCGAGACCGAAGCCTCGCGCCTGCTTGCCGATATCCTGCGCATCGATCCGCGCGAACTTATCCTGCCCGACACCATCTTCCACGATCCCGAACTCAAGCCGGTCTTCGACGTGCTCGGCCGCACAACCGTGCCGCAACCTTCCGTGCTCTTCGACAGCGCCAGCGCCGAAGGCCGGATCGCGCGGTATTTCGGCGTCGCGACGCTCGACGGCTTCGGCACCTTCTCGCGCGCCGAGCTGGCGGCGGCGGCCGCCGCAATCGCCTATGTCGAGAAGACGCAGATCGCCGAGCGGCCGCCGCTTGGAAAGCCGGAACGGGAAAGTGCTGCCTCGACGCTGTTCATCGATGCCGCCACCCGCGCCAATCTCGAGCTTGCCCGCACGCTGTCCGGCGATCGCAACGGTTCGCTCTTGAAGGCGATCGACCGCACCGTCACCGGCGGCGGCGCCAGGCTTCTCGCCGAACGGCTGATGTCGCCGCTGACCGACCCCGCCCGCATCAATGCGCGGCTCGATTTGATCGGCTTCCTGATCGACGAACCCTTGCTCTGCGGCAATCTGCGCGACACGCTGAAACATGTTCCCGACATGCCGCGTGCGCTGTCTCGCCTGGCGCTCGACCGCGGCGGCCCGCGCGATCTCTCGGCGATCCGCCAGGGGCTCGACGCGGCGGGCGGAGTTGCGGCGATGCTCGGCAAGGCGATGCTGCCCGAAGAGCTCGGCCAGGCTCTGTCCGAGCTGCAGGCCCTTCCCGCGGCCCTGGAAAAGCTGCTTGCCGAGACCCTCGCCGATGAATTGCCGCTGTTGAAACGCGATGGCGGTTTTCTTCGCGACGGCGCCAGTGCCGAGCTCGACGAGGTCCGGGCACTGCGCGACCAGTCGCGTCGCGTCATTGCCGGCCTGCAATTGCAATATGCCGAGGAGACCGGCATCCGGTCGCTGAAGATCAAGCACAACAACGTCCTCGGTTATTTCATCGAAGTCACCGCCGGCAATGCCTCGCCGATGACGGAGACGGCGGAGGCGAAGGCCCGCTTCATCCACCGCCAGACGATGGCGAACGCGATGCGCTTCACCACGACCGAACTTGCCGATCTCGAAAGCCGCATCGCCAATGCCGCCGACCGGGCGCTGACGATCGAGCTCGAAGCCTTCGACAGGATGACGGCGGCCGTCGTTGCGGAAGCCGAGGCGATCAAATCGGGCGCCCGGGCGCTTGCCGTCATCGACGTCGCCGCAGGCTTGTCGCTTCTCGCCGAGGAGCAGGCCTATTGCCGCCCGCAGGTCGACGGCTCGAAGATGTTTGCCATCGAGGGCGGGCGCCATCCGGTCGTCGAGCAGGCGCTGCGGCGGCAGGCGGGCGGCCCCTTCGTCGCCAACCATTGCGATCTCTCGCCCAAGACCGGCGACCGGGATGGGGCGATCTGGCTGCTGACCGGCCCTAATATGGGCGGCAAGTCGACCTTCCTGCGCCAGAACGCGCTGATATCAATCCTGGCGCAGATGGGCTCCTTCGTGCCGGCGACATCGGCCCATATCGGCATCGTCGACCGGCTTTTCTCGCGCGTCGGCGCCTCCGACGATCTGGCGCGCGGGCGCTCGACCTTCATGGTCGAGATGGTGGAAACGGCGGCGATCCTCAACCAGGCGAGTGACCGTTCCCTCGTCATCCTCGACGAGATCGGCCGCGGCACCGCCACGTTCGACGGTCTGTCGATCGCCTGGGCCGCCGTTGAGCACCTGCATGAGGCCAACCGCTGCCGCGGGCTGTTCGCCACGCATTTCCATGAGCTGACCGTGCTTTCGGAAAAGCTTGGCCGGCTATCGAACGCGACGATGCGCGTCAAGGAATGGGACGGCGACGTCATCTTTCTGCACGAGGTCGGGCCGGGTGCGGCGGACCGCTCCTACGGCATCCAGGTCGCGCGCCTTGCCGGGCTTCCGGCCTCCGTCGTGGCGCGGGCCCGCGACGTGCTGACCCGTCTGGAAGATGCCGACCGCAAGAACCCGGCGAGCCAGCTGATCGACGACCTGCCGCTTTTCCAGGTGGCGGTGCGCCGCGAGGAAACGGCCCGTGGGGCCTCCAAGGTCGAGGAGGCGTTGAAGACGATGAGCCTTGACGACATGACGCCGCGCGAGGCAATGGATGCGCTTTACGATCTCAAGAAGAAGCTGAAATAGGGAGCGGGCCATGTTCATGGAAAAACTGGTTCGCGAAACCGAGCGCCTCTCGCTCATCTGCTCCATGCTCGACACGATGCGGCGCGCCGATAAGGACCGCAACGCGCGCGGCTGGACGTCGCCGATCGGCATGCTGAAAATCACCCGCTGCTGCGCTGTAATCTCGGAGCTCGGAACGTCGATCGCCAAGGCCGGCTATCGCGAATGCGACAGGCAGGCGCTTGAGGAGATCATGCGCGAGACACGGCAGGTGCTGCATCTGCTGAATGCGCGGGCCGCCGGCTGAGGAAAACCGGCGCCTTGCGTCAAAGCGCCCTCGCCTCTTGACGCGAACCAACACCATTTCGCCAAATTTAAAGGTTCTTGCACTATCAAAGCCCGTGTCAATCGCCGGGCAAAGGGGCTATAGCGCATGCAGACGAAACAAGCGGCAGGCCGCGAACCGGCAGTCCGGCATGAACAGGAAACCGCCCCGGCGACAGCGATGCGCGACCTCGATTTCTCCAACATCCTCGACATCGAGCTCTTGCAGAAGCAGTGTGACGCCGTTGCCGAGGCCAACCGCAACCGACCCGACATCCTGCGCGCCGATCTTCTGGCGGTGCTGAAGAAGGCGAGCACGGAGGGCCGGCAGAAGGCGCGCGAGGCACTCATGGCCGACGGCGGCGGGCTGAATTGCGCCTACCGGATTTCCTGGCTGCAGGACCAGATCATCACCGTCCTCTACAATTTCGCCACCGCCCATATCTTTCCGCATCAGAAAAACAAGTTCGCGGTGACCGCCGTCGGTGGCTACGGCCGCGACACGCTGGCGCCCGGCTCGGATATCGACCTGCTCTTTCTCTTCCTGCCGAGGCCGGCGGAAGAGACGCACAAGGCGGTCGAATTCATGCTCTACGTGCTCTGGGACATGGGCTTCAAGGTCGGCCATGCCACCCGCACGGTGGAGGAGTGCATCGCGCTTTCCAAGTCCGACATGACGATCCGCACCGCCATCCTGGAGATGCGCTGCATCTGCGGCCTGCAGCGGCTGGGAACCGAGCTCGAGACCCGCTTCGACAAGGAAATCGTCACCGGCACCGGTCCCGAATTCATCGCCGCCAAGCTTGCCGAGCGCGACGAACGCCACCGCAAGGCGGGCGACACGCGTTATCTCGTCGAACCGAACGTCAAGGAAGGCAAAGGCGGGCTTCGCGACCTGCACACGCTGTTCTGGATCTCGAAATATTATTATCACGTGCGCGACCAGGCGGAGCTGGTCAAACTCGGCGTGCTGTCCAAGCACGAATACCGTCTGCTTGAGAAAGCCGACGATTTTCTCTGGGCGGTGCGCTGCCATATGCACTTTCTGACCGGCAAGGCCGAGGAGCGCCTGTCCTTCGACATCCAGCGCGAGATCGCCGAAGCCTTCGGCTATCATACGCGCCCGGGCCTTTCGGCCGTCGAGCGCTTCATGAAACACTATTTCCTTGTCGCCAAGGATGTCGGCGATCTCACGCGCATCCTTTGCGCTGCGCTTGAAGACCAGCAGGCGAAGGCGATCCCGGGCCTTACCGGCGTCATCAGCCGCTTCACCCATCGCAATCGCAAGATCGCCGGCAGCGTCGAATTCGTCGAAGACCGCGGCCGTATCGCGCTCGCCGACCCCGAGGTCTTCAAGCGCGATCCGGTCAACATCATCCGGCTCTTCCATGTCGCCGACATCAACGGGCTGGAATTCCATCCGGACGCGCTGAAACGCGTCACCCGTTCACTCGCCTTGATCGACACCAGCCTGCGGGAAAATGATGAGGCGAACCGGCTGTTCATGTCGATCCTGACGTCGAAGCGTGATCCGGCGCTCATCCTGCGACGGATGAACGAGGCCGGCGTGCTCGGCCGTTTTATCCCGGAATTCGGCAAAATCGTCGCGATGATGCAGTTCAACATGTATCATCACTATACGGTCGACGAACATCTGATCCGCACCGTCGACATACTCTCCGAGATCGACAAGGGACGCGCCGAGGATCTGCATCCGCTCGCCAACAAGCTGATGCCCGGCATAGAGGATCGCGAGGCGTTGTATGTCGCCGTTCTCCTCCACGACATCGCCAAGGGCCGGCAGGAGGATCATTCGATCGCCGGCGCCCGTGTCGCCCGCAAGCTCTGCGCCCGCTTCGGCCTATCGCAGAAGCAGACCGAGATCGTCGTCTGGCTGATCGAGGAACATCTGACCATGTCGATGGTGGCACAGACCCGCGACCTCACCGACCGCAAGACGATCACCGATTTCGCCGACCGCGTGCAATCGCTGGACCGGCTGAAGATGCTCCTGATCCTGACGATCTGCGATATCCGCGCCGTCGGTCCGGGTGTGTGGAACGGCTGGAAGGGCCAGCTGCTGCGCACGCTCTATTATGAAACCGAGCTGCTGCTCGCCGGCGGCTTTTCAGAGGTCTCCCGCAAGGAGCGGGCCAATGCCGCCGCCGAGGCGCTGCATTCAGCGCTGGCCGACTGGAGCCAGAAGGACCGCAATACCTATACCAAGCTGCACTACCAGCCCTATCTGCTCTCGGTGCCGCTGGAAGACCAGATCCGCCACGCCCATTTCATCCGTCAGGCCGATAAGGCGGGCCAGGCGCTCGCGACCACGGTGCGCACCGACAGTTTCCACGCGATCACCGAGATCACCGTGCTGTCGCCCGACCATCCGCGGCTGCTCGCCGTCATTGCCGGCGCTTGTGCCGCGGCCGGCGCCAACATCGTCGACGCCCAGATCTTCACCACATCGGACGGGCGGGCGCTCGACACCATCCATGTCAGCCGCGAATTTACCGACGATGCCGACGAGTTGCGCCGGGCTGCGACGATCGGACGGATGATCGAGGACGTGCTGTCCGGCCGCAAGCGGCTGCCCGAGGTCATCGCCACGCGCGCGCGCAACCGCAAGAAAAGCAAGGCTTTCGTCATTCCGCCGTCGGTCAACATCACCAACAGCCTGTCGAACAAGTTCACCGTCATCGAAGTCGAATGCCTCGACCGGCCGGGACTGCTGTCGGAGATCACCGCCGTGCTGTCCGATCTGTCGCTCGACATCCAGTCGGCCCGCATCACGACCTTCGGCGAGAAGGTGATCGACACCTTCTACGTCACCGATCTGGTCGGCCAGAAAATATCCGGCGACAGCAAGCGCGCCAACATCACCGCCCGGATGAAGGCCGTCATGGCCGAGGAGGAGGACGAGTTGCGCGAGCGCATGCCCTCCGGCATCATCGCGCCCGCCGCCACAGCCCGGACATCGCCCTCCACCGACAAGAAAGCCGGTTCCCCCGTATGAGCCAACACGCATGAGCCCAAACGCATGAGCCTCGTCAAGAAATTCGCGACCGTCGGCGGCGCCACCCTCGGGAGCCGCATCTTCGGCTTCGCCCGCGAAACGCTGATGGCCGCCGCGCTCGGCACCGGGCCGATGGCTGACGTCTTCTACGCCGCCTTCCGCTTTCCGAACCTGTTCCGCCGGCTGTTTGCCGAGGGTGCCTTCAACGCCGCCTTCGTGCCGCTCTTTGCCAAAGAGATCGAGGCGAACGGCACGGACGGCGCCAAACGCTTTTCGGAAGAAGTCTTCGGCGTCTTGTTTTCGGTGTTGCTCCTCATCACCATCGTGATGGAGCTTGCCATGCCGCTGTTGGTGCGCTTCGTCATCGCGCCGGGCTTTGCCGACGACCCCGACAAGCTCTCGATCACTATCCGCATGGCGGCGGTGATGTTTCCCTATCTGATGTGCATGTCGCTGACGGCAATGATGAGCGGCATGCTGAATTCGCTGCATCATTTCTTTGCCGCCGCCATCGCACCCGTCTTCCTCAACGTGGTGATGATCGGGGCGCTGTTTTATGCGCTTTATACCGGCGCCGATCCGCTGGCGACGGCCTGGTATCTCTCCTGGGGCGTTCTTGCCGCCGGCGTTCTGCAGCTCGCCGTCGTCTATGTCGGTGTGCTTGCGGCCGGCATGAGCATCGGCCTCCGTTTCCCGAAGATGACGCCGAATGTCAAGCGGCTGCTGATCCTGGCGGTGCCGGCTGCGGTGACGGGCGGTATCACCCAGATCAACCAGCTGATCGGCCAGGCGATTGCGTCGTCCCGCGACGGCGCGATCGCAGCGCTGCAATATGCCGACCGCATCTATCAGCTGCCGCTCGGCGTCGTCGGCGTCGCCGTCGGCGTGGTACTTCTGCCGGAACTGGCCCGGGCGCTGAAGGGTGGCAACCTGCGCGAGGCCGGAAACCTGCAGAACCGCTCGATCGAATTCGTGCTGTTTCTGACGATCCCCGCTGCCTTCGCGCTCTGGATCCTGTCCGACGAGATCATCCGCGTGCTCTATGAGCGCGGCGCCTTCCATCAGGAAAACACCGCCGTCGTCGGCTCGATCCTGGCGATTTACGGCATCGGCCTGCCGGCCTTCGTGCTGATCAAGGCGTTGCAGCCCGGCTTCTATGCCCGCGAGGACACCAAGACGCCGATGCGCTTTTCGGCCATCGCGGTTGCCACCAACTGCGCCACCGCGCTGACCCTCTTCCCCTATATGGGCGCGCCCGGCATCGCGGTTGCCGAAGCCACCGCCGGCTGGATCAGCACCGTGCTGCTGTTCATCACGCTTTTGCGCCGTGGCCACCTGACATGGGAATGGGCGCTGGCAAAGCGTACCGCCCTGCTGATCGTCGCTGCGGCCGTGATGGGCGCTGCGATCGTCTTCCTCAAGCAGCACTGGGCGCCGTGGCTTGCTTCCGGCGCGCCGCTTATCACCAAGATCGGCACCCTCGGGCTGCTGATTGCGATCGCCATGCTGATCTATTTCGCCGCCGCTTTCCTGGTCGGCGGGGCAAATCTCGGCATGATCCGACGCAATCTGAACCGCAAGCCGGCGAAGACGGAAGGGTGAGCTTATTCGCCTCGATTTCGAAGTTGCGTCAGGATGGAAGCGCAGACGAAATCGAGGCTGTTTTCGACTTCATCGTTCCAAAAGCGAAGGATACGGAAGCCTTCGGCCTTGAAATGATCGTCGCGAACTGTGTCGGCTGCGTTCTCCGCATGCTGCGAGCCGTCGACTTCGACAATGATCTTAGCTTCGAAGCAAACAAAGTCGAGAATGTAGCCCCCCAGAGGCACCTGTCGTCTGAACTTGAAACCTTCGAGTTTCCGATCTCGAATGACCTGCCACAACATATTTTCCGCACGCGTCGAATCCTTCCGCATCGCCTTGGCACGGCTTCGATTGATCGGCGGCGGTATGTGGCGCATCGCGTCCCTCCCTGCATCGCGCTCGACGATAGGGTATGCCCCCTCACCTGCAATTTCTAACACTTAGCTGAAGCTAAGATGTTGAAATTGCTTCCTCTCCCACAAGGGGAGAGGGGAAACGCGGCGCTCGCCTGGAAATACCTCTCCCCCTGTGGGAGAGGATACAAAATCAAGATCTTAGCCGAAGGCTAAGTCTTAGATTTTGTTGGTGAGGGGGAGTTTCGGTGCGTGTCGACGATCCCCATTGCCTTGGCCCGCGCTGCGAGCCTTGCCTGTTCAATTGGCCGATATCATGATGGCTGCAATGGATAGGATAAACCGGAACGGGAAGAGGCGGACGGATGGATCCTCTAGCAATCCACCCATCGTCGCTGCGGTCCGACGTCGACATGGATGATGCCGTTGCAATAGCTGCCGATGCCGCCTATGCCCGGCGCGCTTCTTGCGACAGCAATGATCGTGCGCTCCGACAGGCCAGGCATCCTGAAATCGGCCGCCAGACATTTCCCGTGCAGGGACCCGTGGCGGCGGGGATGCGGCCTGTGGCCCGAGGTTATCACCGGGCGGCGGCCGGTCTTCGCAGCAATATACGACAGGACCGCTCGCAGGCGCTCGGGAAAGCAGCCGGCACGAACGCTGACGGTCTGGACCGTGTAGGCGAGACGTGCCTGATGTTTTGGAAGATGAACACCATGCCTTTTCATGTCTTGACCGACGGCACCGGTTGCTGATTGTAGGGCGAAAAGGCCTGCCATGGCGAGCAAAGTTGCGTTCTGCATGGTCCCTCCGATCGGCTATCGCAGCAACCCCATCGGCGCCGGTGCCACGCGGCGGATTCTCAGTTCAAAAAAAGCTTTTTTGTGAAATTTTATACTCCATTATGAGTAAAACGGTTGATCAGTTCGGCTTAAAAACCGGGATATCGCCGCTCAAAACTGGAATAAACATCTCAAACGCGAGGCAACACATGATGATCCAGTCTCTTTTCCTCGTCACTCTCGTCGTCGACGACTACGACCGCGCCAAGGCCTTCTATTGCGACGGCCTCGGTTTCGACTGCCTTCAGGACGAGCCGCAGCCGGAGGGCAAGCGCTGGGTGGTGGTGAAGCCAAGGGGTGGGGATGGCGCCGCTTTTCTGCTGGCGCAGGCGGCAGACGAGACGCAGCGCGCAGCCATCGGCAATCAGACCGGCGGGCGTGTCGGCTTCTTTCTGAAGACCGACGATTTCGCCCGCGACCATGCCGCCATGCTGGCGGCCGGCATACGCTTTCTGGAAGAGCCGCGTCACGAGGTTTACGGCACGGTGGCCGTCTTTGCGGATCCCTACGGCAACACTTTCGATCTGATCCAGCACACTGCCGCCTGAACCCCTTGATTGCGACCGGTTGCCCGTGCATAAGCCGCGGCGTTAGCAATATGGGCGAAAAGCCCTGCTGCATTCTGCAGCAATTTAAACCATGACAGCGTGGGCCCTCCACCAGCCTATTGAGGACGACATGAACGAATTCAAGAAACTCGTATTCTCCGGCGTACAGCCGACCGGCAATCTGCATCTCGGCAATTATCTCGGCGCGATCCGGCGGTTCGTGGCGCTGCAGGAAGGCAACGACTGCATCTATTGCGTCGTCGACATGCATGCGCTCACCGCCCAGCTCGTGCACGAGGACATGCCGAGCCAGACGCGCTCGATCGCGGCTGCCTTCATCGCCGCCGGCATCGATCCGGAAAAGCATATCGTCTTCAATCAGTCGGCCGTGCCGCAGCATGCCGAACTCGCCTGGATCTTCAACTGCGTCGCCCGCATGGGCTGGATGAACCGGATGACGCAGTTCAAGGACAAGGCCGGCAAGGACCGTGAACAGGCCTCGCTCGGCCTTTACGCCTATCCAAGCCTGATGGCTGCCGACATTCTCGTCTATCGCGCCACCCATGTGCCTGTTGGTGAGGACCAGAAGCAGCATCTGGAGCTTGCCCGCGACATCGCGATGAAGTTCAACCTCGACTATGCCGAGCACATCAGCAGGACCGGATACGGCGTCGATATCACCGTCGGCAACGAGCCGGTGCATGCCTATTTCCCGATGGTCGAGCCGCTGATCGGCGGACCGGCGCCGCGTGTCATGTCGCTGCGCGACGGCACCAAGAAAATGTCGAAGTCGGACCCTTCCGACCTCTCGCGCATCAACCTGATGGACGACGAGGACGCGATCTCGAAGAAGATCCGCAAAGCCAAGACCGATCCGGACGGCTTGCCGAGCGAGATCGACGGGCTGCAGGGCCGTCCGGAAGCCGACAATCTGGTGGCGATCTATGCCGCACTCGCCGACAAGTCGAAGGCGGACGTGCTTGCCGAATTCGGCGGCCAGCAATTCTCCGTCTTCAAGCCGGCGCTGGTCGACCTGGCGATCAACGTACTCGCGCCGATTACCGGCGAGATGCGCCGGCTGATGGACGATACCAGCCATATCGACGCGATCCTGCGCAAGGGTGGCGAGCGCGCAAGGGCGCGCGCCGAGGTGACGATGCGCCAGGTGCGCGACGTCATCGGCTTCCTCTATTGAGAGTGACTCCCCTTCTCCCTGTCGCGGGGGAAGCGGAAAAACTGGACTTGCAAATTTTCCGCTTCGGGTGTCAGAGTCCGCGCCATGGTATCGAAGCGACTCTCACGGCTCGAAGGTCACCGCCGCAAATTCATGGCGGTAATCGACGGCACACCGGAATGCCAACGCGCCGTTCATTATGCCGGCCGGCGCGCGAAGAATTCCAATGGCGGGCTGGTGCTGCTCTATGTGATCCCCGATGGGGATTTCCAGCAATGGCTCGGCGTCGAAGAGATCATGCGGGCCGAAGCGCGCGAAGAAGCCGAGGCGGTGGTTGCCAAGATCGCCCAGATCGTGCGCGAGACGATCGGCATCGAGCCTGAGGTCGTCATCCGCGAGGGCGGTGCTGCCGAACAGATCAACGCCGTGATCGAGGAAGACCGCGATGTGGCGATCCTGGTTCTGGCTGCCGGTTCGGCAAAGGAAGGTCCTGGGCCGCTGGTCTCCTCGGTCGCCGGCCGCGCGGCGGCGTTTCCGATCCCGGTCACCGTGCTGCCGGATACGCTGACCAACGAGGAAATCGACGCCCTCTGCTAACGAAACATGCGAGCGGTTTTCGGACGACATCATGCTCTAACTCTTTAAGTTAGAACAGGATTCTAGTTTCAGGCCGACCGGGCCTGAAATCGTCCCGTCCCAGCATTTCTTGAGTACAAGTCTCTTGATTAGAGCCGTCAATCGGCTTATCTTCTTTTGAAGAATTCTAAAGACGGCCGAGGCCCTGGGCAGGCCGCATGGAGAACCAGATGTTCATTCAGACCGAAGCCACGCCGAATCCCGCCACGCAGAAGTTCCTGCCGGGCAAGGTGGTGATGGAAAACGGCACGGCCGAGTTCCGCAGCACTGAGGAGGCTCAAGCCTCGCCGCTCGCCGCCCGCCTGTTCGAAATATCAGGCGTCACCGGCGTCTATTTCGGCTATGATTTCATTTCCGTCTCCAAGGACAATGCCGACTGGCAGCATCTTAAGCCGGCTATCTTAGGCTCGATCATGGAGCACTTCATGTCCGGCAAGCCGGTCATGGGCGATGCCTCCATCCTTTCCGAAGACGCCGATGCCGGCGACGAATTCTTCGACGAAAGTGATGAATCGATCGTGCTGACCATCAAGGAGCTTCTGGAGACCCGCGTGCGCCCGGCCGTTGCCCAGGACGGCGGCGACATCACCTTCCGCGGCTTCAAGGACGGCAAGGTCTATCTCAACATGAAGGGTTCCTGCGCCGGCTGCCCGTCTTCGACGGCAACGCTGAAGCACGGCGTGCAGAACCTGCTGCGCCATTTCGTTCCGGAAGTGCAGGAAGTGATTGCCGCTTAAAAATCTTGAATTCGTCCGGCCGTTCATCTCAGGTTCGGCCGAACGGATTTATCGATAGGCGACACTGGTTTATTCGGAAATTGATGGCATGATCATTCTGGCGCTCGACACGGCGGGTGTGGACTGCGCTGCCGCCGTCTATGACAGCGGCAGGGATACGGTGCTGGGGGAGGCATCGGACATGATCGGCAAGGGGCATGCTGAACATCTGATTGGTATCGTCGATCGCGCGCTGAAGCAGGCGGGACTGGCGCTTTCTCATATCGACCGCCTTGCCGTCACCATCGGTCCGGGCTCCTTTACCGGCATCCGCGTCGGCGTTGCCGCAGCCCGCGGTTTTGCGCTCTCCCTCAATGTTCCCGCCGTCGGCGTCACCACGCTCGAAGTCATGGCATCAGCCCAGCGCGACAAGACGCCTCATCGCGCCGTGCTGGCGGCGATGGATGCCAAGCGGGACGAAATCTACCTCCAGTCCTTCGCAGCCGACGGTTCGTCCCTCGACGCTCCAAGGGCGGTCAGCATTGCTGAAGCGCAGGCTTTTGCCGCCGGCTTCGACGGCGAGATCACCGGTTCGGCGACGCCCCTCCTCAAGGCCGACGCCCTCGGCGATCACACCAACAGGTTCCCGATCTCTGTGGTGGCGCGCCTGGGCGCTGCCGCCTCCCCCGATGCCGGAAAGCCGAAACCCCTCTATCTGCGCGGACCCGATGCCAAGCCGCAGGCCGGGTATGCGATTTCGCGACGAGTATGACGATGCTGGAATCCTATCTGACGCTGAAACCGGAATTCGAGATCATCGCCATGGAGCGTGAGGATTGCCGCGATGTCGCCCTCCTGCACGGCGAGCGGTTTGCCCGCCCCTGGGGCGACGGCGAATTTCACGGCCTGCTGATGCAGGACACCGTGTTCGGCTTCGTTGCGCGCCAGACCAATGCCATCCTGAAAAAGCCGCTTCCGGGGTTCATCCTCGCCCGCCATGTTGCCGGCGAGGCGGAGATCCTGACGATTGCCGTGCAGGCGAAGGTCGCTCGCGCCGGACTGGGCTGGCGGCTGATGCAGGCGGCGATGCGGGAAGCACGCGCGCGCGGCGGCGAGAGCATGTTTCTCGAGGTCGACAACGGCAATACGGCAGCGCTCGGCCTCTACCGCAAGCTCGGCTTCGAAAAGGTCGGCGAACGTCAGGGTTATTATAAACAAGAAAACGGCGCCCTCTCCACGGCGCTTGTCATGAAGCGCGTTCTTCGGTAGTTCCCTGGCAGCGAGATGACCTGCAGGCCGACGCAAATGCCGTGCGGCGTTGTCGAAACACGAATATCTCTATAGGCGGGCGATGACCGATGTAGCCAAGACCCTCGAGGAGCTTTGCACCGAACGCGGCATGCGCATGACCGAGCAGCGCCGCGTGATCGCGCGTATCCTGGAAGAGTCGGAAGACCATCCCGACGTCGAAGAACTCTACCGCCGCTCGGTGAAGGTCGATGCGAAGATCTCGATCTCGACCGTCTATCGCACCGTGAAACTGTTCGAGGATGCCGGCATTATCGCCCGCCACGACTTCCGCGACGGGCGCTCGCGCTACGAAACGGTGCCGGAAGAGCATCACGACCACCTCATCGACCTGAAGACCGGCACGGTCATCGAATTCCGCTCGCCGGAGATCGAGGCGCTGCAGGAGCGCATCGCCCGCGAGCACGGCTTCCGGCTGGTCGACCACCGGCTGGAGCTCTACGGCGTTCCGCTGAAGAAAGAAGATCTCTGAAGCGATGGCAGCCCGGGAGACCAGCATTTGATCGCCTGGCTGCGCATCGCCTTCGCCGCGGTCGTCATCCTTGCCGTCAGCCTCATGCTCATGCCGCTGCAGATCCTGGCGCTGCGGTTCGACTGGCGGCTGCGCCGCCGGCTTCCGCGCGTCTGGCACCGTGTCGTCTGCTATTGTCTCGGCATTCGCGTCCGCGTGAGCGGCAAGCTGGAAGACCGCCGGCCGCTGATGCTCTGTTCCAACCATTCCTCCTGGCTTGACATCATGGTGCTGTCGGCCGTTGCCGACGTCGTCTTCATCGCCAAGATCGAGGTGCGCGACTGGCCAATCTTCGGCACGCTCGCCAAGCTGCAGAAGAGCGTCTTCGTGGTGCGCGAGGAACGGCGCAAGACCGGTCATCAGGCAAACGAGATCGCCGGGCGCATGGCCGACGGTGAGATCGTCGTGCTCTTTCCCGAGGGCACGACCTCGGACGGCAACCGGCTGCTGGAGGTCAAGTCCTCGCTGTTCGGCGCCGCCGCGATGGCCGTGCCTTATTCGCCGACGGGGACGGTCGTGGTGCAGCCGGTCGCGGTTGCCTATACCAGGGTCCACGGCATCGCCATGGGGCGTTATCATCGGCCGCTCGCCGCCTGGCCGGGTGATATCGAGCTGCTGCCGCATCTCATCGACATCGTTCGCTGCGGCGCCATCGACGCCGAGGTTTCCTTCGGCGAGGCGGTGGATTACCGCGCCGATACCAGCCGCAAGGAGGTGAGCGCGACGATCGCCTTGCGCATCCGCAACCTCCTGAACAGCCGCCTGCGCGGGCGGGAAATCTCCTGAAGCAAGATTTCGATTTTCTCCGGCGGCAAAAACCACTAAATAGCGCGCCATGACACAGGACAGCGCCCTTCTCCAGGCCCCGGAATCGACACCCCGCGATGGCAGCAACAACCGCAAGGTCTTCATCAAGACCTATGGTTGCCAGATGAACGTCTACGATTCCATGCGCATGAGCGATGCGCTCGCCCGCGACGGTTATGAGCCGACGGAAGATATGGAAGAGGCGGACCTCGTTCTGCTCAACACCTGCCATATCCGTGAAAAAGCGGCCGAAAAAGTCTATTCGGCGCTCGGACGGCTGCGCGAGATGAAAAAGAAGAAAGCGGCTGATGGACGGGAGATGATGATCGGCGTTGCCGGCTGTGTCGCCCAGGCCGAAGGCGAGGAAATCCTGCGCCGCGCACCCGCCGTCGACGTCGTCATCGGCCCGCAGACCTACCACCGCCTGCCGGAGGCGCTACGCCTGGCCAAACAAGGCCAGCGCGTCGTCGATACGGAATATGCGATCGAGGACAAGTTCGAGCATCTGCCGATCGCCGAGAGCCGAAAGATCCGTGCCCGCGGCGTCACCGCCTTCCTGACGGTGCAGGAGGGCTGCGACAAGTTCTGCACCTTCTGCGTCGTGCCCTATACACGCGGCTCGGAAGTGTCGCGGCCGGTTTCCCAGATCGTCGAGGAAGCCGAAAAGCTCGTCGACAGCGGGGTGCGCGAGATCACCCTGCTCGGCCAGAACGTCAATGCCTGGCACGGCGCCGGGAGCCACGGCGAGGCATGGAGCCTCGGCGACCTGCTCTATCGCCTGGCCGAGATCCCCGGCCTTGCGCGGCTGCGCTATACCACAAGCCACCCGCGCGACATGGACGACCGGCTGATCAACGCTCATCGCGACCTCCGGGCGCTGATGCCTTATCTGCATCTGCCGGTACAGTCGGGCTCGGACCGCATCCTGAAAGCAATGAACCGGCGTCATACGGCGGCCGAATATCTGGCGCTGATCGAGCGCATCCGCACGGTGCGGCCTGACATCGCCCTGTCGGGCGATTTCATCACTGGCTTTCCGGGGGAGACAGATAAGGATTTTGAGGATACACTGAGGCTTGTGGAGGAGGTCCGTTATGCACAGGCCTTCTCGTTCAAATACTCGACACGGCCGGGCACACCCGGCGCGGAACTGAAGGACCAGGTGCCGGAAAAAATCAAGGCAGAACGGCTGGAACGCCTGCAAATGCTTCTCCTGAAGCAGCAGCAGGAATTTGCCGAATCCTGCATCGGCAAGGAGATCGACCTGTTGCTCGAAAAGCCCGGTCGCATGCCGGAACAACTAATCGGACGTTCTCCCTGGCTTCAATCAGTGAATGTTGATGCAAAAGCATCGCAAATCGGTGACATTATTAAAGTGCGAATCACCGGAACCGGAACAAACAGCCTGTTTGCCGAACGCGCAGAGGCTGCGGTTTAACCTAAGGAGCCCGACCGCTTGAACGGACAAGAATTGGTTTCTTCTTCACCGCGCCAACCCCGCACGCCGAGCGACACCAATCACTTCGTCCTGACGTTCGAGAACAACCGGTTCGCCAGCGAGTTGTTCGGGCAATTCGACCAGAACCTCAAGCTGCTCGAGCAACGGCTCAATATCGATGCGCGGGCACGCGGCAATTCCGTCGTCATCACAGGCGATGTCGTGACCACCAATCAGGCGCGGCGCACGCTCGACTATCTCTATGAAAAGCTTCAGAAAGGCGGCAGCGTGGAACGATCCGACGTCGAGGGAGCAATCCGCATGGCGGTCGCCGCCGACGACCAGCTCAGCCTTCCCACAATGGAACGCAAGGCCAAGCTGACGATGGCGCAGGTTTCGACACGCAAGAAGACGATCATCGCCCGCACGCCCACGCAGGACGCCTATATCAGGGCGCTGGAACGCGCCGAGCTCGTCTTCGGCGTTGGCCCGGCCGGCACCGGCAAGACCTATCTTGCCGTCGCGCATGCCGCCCAGTTGCTGGAGCGCGGTGCGGTCGAAAAGATCATCCTGTCGCGTCCGGCGGTCGAGGCCGGCGAGCGCCTCGGCTTCCTGCCCGGTGACATGAAGGAAAAGGTCGATCCCTATCTTCGCCCGCTCTATGACGCACTCTACGACATGATCCCCGCCGACAAGGTCGACCGGGCGATCACTGCCGGCGTCATCGAAATCGCGCCGCTCGCCTTCATGCGCGGCCGCACGCTCGCCAACGCCGCCATCATCCTCGACGAAGCGCAAAACACGACATCTATGCAGATGAAGATGTTCCTGACGCGTCTCGGCGAGAATGCGCGCATGATCGTTACCGGCGACCCGAGCCAGATCGACCTGCCACGCGGCGTCAAATCCGGCCTCGTCGAGGCCTTGCAGCTTCTGAACGGCGTCGAGGGCATCTCGATCGTGCGCTTCAAGGATACCGACGTCGTCCGCCATCCGCTGGTCGGGCGCATCGTCAGGGCCTATGATTCCACCTATGCCGTCGAAACCGAAGACGTCAGCCGGCACGACTAATGGCCGAACTCGATATCCAGATCAGCGTCGAGGACATCGGCTGGCCCGGCGAAGAAACGCTGCAGTCGTTTTGCGAACGCGTGCTCAGTGCCGCGGCAATCTATCTCCGCGACAGCGAGAAGCAGCCCTTCCCGACGATGCCGCCCGAGGTTTCGCTTGTCTTTACCGACGATGCCTCGATCCAGGACATCAACGCCGAATGGCGCGGCAAGGACAAGGCGACCAACGTGCTCTCCTTTCCCGCCTTTCCGGTTCGGCCCGGCAAGATGCCCGGTCCGATGCTCGGCGACATCATCATCGCCCGGGAGACGGTGGAGCGGGAAGCGACCGAGCTCGAAAAGAGCTTCGACGACCACCTGACCCATCTTCTGGTGCACGGTTTCTTGCATCTTCTCGGCTACGATCATATGAATAGTACCGAAGCCGAAATTATGGAGGGGCTGGAGACTCGCATTTTGGCGCAGCTCGGCCTATCTGATCCTTACGAGGGTCAAGACCTTAAAATGGAACCATGAGCGACTTTACGACGAAGCCGGCGGCAGACGCCAAGGACTCCGAGCCATCCTCCTCTTCGGACGAGGCAGGCAGTAGTAGTCGGCCATCCGGCCGATCCCAATCCTTCTGGTCGCGCGCCGCGCGCATCCTTCGCCCGCAGCAGGGCTCGCGACTGCGCGAGGATCTCGCCGACGCGCTGATGACCGATGCGGCCGGCGACGACGCCTTTTCGCCCGACGAACGGGCGATGCTCAACAACATCCTGCGCTTTCGCGAAGTGCGCGTCGCCGACGTGATGGTGCCGCGCGCCGATATCGAGGCGGTCGACCAGAACATCACCATCGGCGAGTTGATGATCCTCTTCGAGGAATCCGGCCGCTCGCGCATGCCTGTCTATGCCGATACGCTCGACGATCCGCGCGGCATGGTGCATATCCGCGATCTGCTCTCCTACATCGCCAAGCAGGCGCGCAACAAACGCCGCGGCCCGACGAAACCGGCCGCTGTCTTGCCGGCGATCGAGGTTGCGCCCGAAAACATCCAGAAGACCACGCGTTCGGCCAAGCAGAATTTCGATCTCGCCCGCGTCGACCTGCAAAAGACGCTGGCCGAGGCCGGCATCATCCGCAAGATCCTGTTCGTGCCGCCGTCGATGCTGGCGTCCGACCTGTTGCGCCGGATGCAGGTGAACCGCACGCAGATGGCGCTCGTCATCGACGAATATGGCGGCACCGACGGGCTTGCCTCGCATGAAGACATCGTCGAGATGGTGGTCGGCGACATCGACGACGAACATGACGATGACGAAGTGATGTTCAAGCGGGTCGCCGAAGACGTCTTCATCGCCGACGCCCGCGTCGAACTGGAAGAGATCGCCGCAGCGATCGGGCCGGATTTCGACATCAGCGAGCAGGTCGACGAGGTCGATACGCTGGGCGGCCTGATCTTCTCGGCGCTCGGCCGCATTCCGGTGCGCGGCGAAGTCGTCCAGGCACTGCCGGGCTTCGAATTCCACATCCTCGACGCCGATCCGCGCCGCATCAAACGGCTGCGCATTACCCGCAAGCGCCACGCGGTTCGCCGCCGCGCCAAGACGGATGGCGACATCGCTCCCGGCTCCGAGGCCGGCGAAGACCGGCCGGCGGAATCGACCGCCAACTAACAGGACCCAACTAACGGGACAAAGAGCCGCTTTTTTGAAAGACTGCGGATGGGTTGATTCGCGGTTTGATGGGAGTGCGCATGGAGCGGCTTGCGGACAGGGCTATCCTCGTCTGGGGTTTCAAACGGTCGCTGCTGACCATCGCCGCCGGGGCATTCGCGGTTCTGGCGCTGCCGCCCTTCGGCTTTTTCGCGGCAATGTTCGTTTCCTTCACGCTGCTTGTCTGGCTGATCGACGGGGCGGCGGCTTCGCCTGAGAGCGGCCTGATCGGCAGGCTGTGGCCGGCGTTCACCACCGGCTGGCTGTTCGGCTTCGGCTATTTCGTCGCCGGCCTCTGGTGGCTCGGCCATGCGCTGCTGGTCGATCAGGAAGAATTCGCGTGGGCGCTGCCGTTGGCAATCCTCGGCCTGCCGGCCTGTCTTGCGATCTTCTACGGGCTGGCGGCCGCCCTTGCCCGCATCGTCTGGTCTGATGGCATGGGGCGGATCGCCGCGCTTGCGGCAAGCTTCGGGCTGATGGAGTGGCTTCGAAGCGTGATCCTCACCGGCTTTCCCTGGAACGCCATCGGCTACGGCATGATGCCGGTTCCGCTGATGATGCAGTCGGCGCATGTGATCGGGGCGACGGGGGTGACGGCCCTCGCCGTCTTCGTCTTTTCTGCGCCTGCCCTTGCCGGGACGCGGCAAGGCGCGCGGCCGGGAATCGCGCTCGCCGTCCTGCTCTTTGCCGCCCATCTCGGTTATGGCGCTTATGCTCTCTATCTCGCGCCCCGGCCGGACACATTGCCGGAGGACAAGCGGCCGGTGGTGCGGTTGGTGCAGCCGGCGATCGACCAGGCGGCGAAGATGGACAACGACGCCGACCGCGCCGCGATCTTCGAGACGCATCTGAAGCTTTCGGCTGAAGCACCGAAAAATGGCGGACGCAAACCCGATATCATCGTCTGGCCGGAAACCTCGATCCCCTTCATCCTGACCGACAACCAGGATGCGCTGACGCGGATCGCCGATACGCTCGATGACAACCAGGTGCTGATCGCCGGCGCCGTCCGCGCCGAGGAGATGGGACCGGGCATTCCGACGCGCTATTATAATTCCATCTACGTGATCGACGGCCGCGGCCAGATCATCGGCGCCTCCGACAAGATGCATCTGGTGCCTTTCGGCGAATACCTGCCCTTCGAGGACGTGCTCACCGAATTCGGCATCCAGAACGTCGTCGAAATACCGGGAGGATTTTCGGCCGCGGCAAGCCGGCACCTGCTGACGCTGCCCGGCGGCCTCAATCTCTATCCGCTGATCTGCTACGAGATCATTTTCCCCGACGAAATGACCGGCGACATCAAAGACGCCAACGCGATCCTCAATATCACCAATGACGCCTGGTTCGGCGCGACGCCCGGCCCCTACCAGCATTTCCAGCAGGCGCGAGTACGGGCTGTTGAAACCGGCATGCCGCTGATTCGTGATGCCAATAGCGGCATTTCAGCGCTGGTGAACGCCCATGGGGAAATTATTGCGGGCCTCGATCTTGGGGAAACCGGCTTCATCGATGCAACGCTCGATAGCATCGGCGCGGGACTCGGAACGACATACCCCCAGCAAACATACTTCTGGTTGACCGAGGCGTTGCTGATTCTGATTGCGCTAATTTCTCGCAGGGGTTTTATTTCCGGGTTGAATTGACCAAAAACCCCTAAAATTGCATAGTGATGACAATCGGCGTTCTTAACGTATGTTCGAAGGTGGGTTCCTCACCTCTTGCAACGTGGCGTTTTGGGATGGATCTGGGGCATGCCGGTTAGAAACAGGTTGAAATTCTTAGCTAGGGCACGACCATGATTGAAAACAAAAAGAAGCCGAATCCGATCGACATCCATGTTGGCAGCCGTATTCGCCTCCGTCGTACGATGCTGGGCATGAGCCAGGAAAAGCTTGGCGAAAGCCTTGGCATCACCTTCCAGCAGATCCAGAAATACGAAAAGGGCACCAACCGCGTCGGCGCAAGCCGTCTGCAGAACATCTCGAACATCCTCAATGTTCCGGTGTCGTTTTTCTTCGAGGACGCGCCCGGCGAACATTCTGCCGGCGGCGGCGGCATGGAAGCCTCCAGCTCGAATTACGTCGTCGATTTCCTGTCTTCCTCGGAAGGACTGCAGCTCAACCGCGCCTTCGTCAAGATTTCCGATCCCAAGGTTCGCCGCAAGGTCGTGGAGCTGGTGAAAGCCTTGGCGGCTGAAGCCGACGCCGACTGAACCAAGACCGGTGCAGAATTCGAAAGGCGGTCGAAAGGCCGCCTTTTTTGCGTTTTTGGGGCAAAATTTGTCACTTTGCCACAGATATAAAGATATATTTATGTCCTTCTGCGCTTGTCATCGGCCCTCGAACTGAGTACCTACTAGCTGGCTTTTATTCTTTGAGGGGAATCCCGAAATGCGCGCGAATTATCTCTTTACCAGCGAATCTGTTGCCGAAGGTCATCCGGACAAAGTCTGTGACCGCATCTCCGACGAGATCGTCGATCTGGTCTACCGCGAAGCGGCCAAGACCGGCGTCAATCCGTGGGGCGTGCGCATTGCCTGCGAGACGCTGGCGACGACCAACCGCGTCGTCATCGCCGGCGAAGTTCGCCTGCCGCCGAGCCTGATGAAGAAGGACAAGGACGGCAAGGACGTCATCAACCCGTCGAAGTTCAAGGCCGCCGCCCGCCGCGCCATCAAGGATATCGGCTACGAGCAGGACGGCTTCCACTGGAAGAAGGCAAAGATCGACGTGCTCTTGCACTCGCAGTCGGCCGATATCGCGCAGGGCGTCGACAGCGCCGCCGACCAGCAGGGCGACGAGGGTGCCGGCGACCAGGGCATCATGTTCGGTTATGCCTGCCGCGAAACGCCGGACCTGATGCCGGCGCCGATCTATTATTCCCACAAGATCCTGCAGCTGCTCGCAGTTGCCCGCAAGAAGGGCGACGGAGAAGTTGCCAAGCTCGGCCCCGACGCCAAGAGCCAGGTGACCGTGCGTTACGTCGACGGCAAGCCGTCGGAAGCGACCTCGATCGTGCTTTCGACCCAGCATCTCGACGAGAGCTGGGATTCGAACAAGGTCCGCGCCGTCGTTGAGCCCTATATCCGCGAAGCGCTCGGCGAGCTGAAGATCGCCGACGATTGCAACTGGTACATCAACCCGACCGGCAAGTTCGTCATCGGCGGACCGGACGGCGATGCGGGCCTCACCGGCCGCAAGATCATCGTCGACACCTACGGCGGTGCCGCTCCGCATGGCGGCGGTGCATTCTCCGGCAAGGACACGACGAAGGTCGACCGATCGGCTGCCTATGCCGCCCGCTATCTTGCCAAGAACGTCGTTGCCGCCGGTCTTGCCAACCGCTGCACGATCCAACTCTCTTACGCGATCGGTGTTGCTCAGCCGCTGTCGATCTATGTCGACCTGCACGGTACCGGCAATGGCATCAGCGAGGATCAGGTCGAAGCCGCAATCCGCCAGAACATGGACCTGTCGCCGTCGGGCATCCGCCGCCATCTCGACCTCAACAAGCCGATCTATGCCAAGACCTCGGCTTACGGCCATTTCGGCCGCAAGGCCGGACGCGACGGCTCGTTCTCCTGGGAGCGCACGGACCTCGTGAAGGCGCTCAAGGAAGCCGTCAAGACCAAGGCTGCTGCATGACGGATATGGAGCGCCGGGGCCGGGCGACCGAAGCTTTCTTCGGTCGCCGTAAGGGAAAGGCCCTGCGTGAACAGCAAGCGGAGACGCTGAACAGTCTGCTTCCGGCGTTCCTTATCGATCTGACGGCGGCTCCCCCGGAGCCGCTGACATCATCCCTCTTCCCGATCCCGGTCGAGAGATTGCGGCTGGAAATCGGTTTCGGCGGCGGCGAGCACCTGATCCACCGCGCGCTGGAGATGCCTTCGACCGGCTTCATCGGCGTCGAACCCTTCGTCAATTCCATGCAGAAGCTGTTGTCGCGCATCGGCGAGACCAGCGCCTCCAATATCCGCGTCTATAATGACGACGCGACGCAACTGCTCGACTGGCTGCCGGACGGCTCACTCGATCAGATCGACCTGCTCTATCCGGACCCCTGGCCGAAGCGGAAACACTGGAAGCGGCGTTTCGTCTCGAAAACCAATCTCGGCCGCTTTCATCGCGTGCTGAAGCCTGGTGGCCTGTTCTGCTTCGCCTCCGACATCGACACCTATGTGAACTGGACGCTGATCAAATGCCGCGACCATGGCGGTTTCGAATGGATGGCCGACAATGCAGCCGATTGGCTGACCCCCTATGAGGGCTGGCCGAGCACACGCTACGAGGCCAAGGCGCGGCGCGAGGGCCGGTCTTCGGCCTATCTGACATTCAGGAAGATCTGAGGCTGCCCGCAAGTCGGCGAACGCGCCGTGATGTTCCTCGCGTGAGCAATCGCCTGGGACGCCGGTCTGATGCCGACAGCGACAAAAAAACCGAACTGGAGGAGCTGCGCCCTGCCTTGCGACGCGGAGAGACCCGCCGTTGGACCGGTTGCCATTAGCGCTCACGCGACTATATTCTGTGCTGGTCACCCTCCTCTCAAATGGAAGAGAGAAAATGACCGGGAGCAAGTCATGTGCCGAAATATAAAACCCCTGTTCAATTTCGATCCGCCGGCGACTGACGAGGAGATCCACGATGCGGCGCTCCAGTTTGTACGGAAGGTGAGCGGAACGACCAAACCGTCGAAGCGCAATGAGGTCGCATTCGAGCGCGCGGTCAGTTCGATCGCGGCATGCGCCCGCGAGCTGCTCGATCTGATGGAAACGTCCCAACCTCCTCGTGATCGCGAGGAGATAGCGGCAAAGGCGCGCGCGAGAACGGCGGTCCGGTTCGGGTGAGAGAGCCTGGCACGGATAGGAGATCTCAATCACGCCTCAACTGGTCTACTGACGGGTCTCGGCCCGGAGCGGACAACCCTTGGGCTTGTCAGGATTCAAATCAGGAAAATCTGCTCAAGCGGCACAAGAATGCCAAGCGTAGCTTGCCCATAATTTCTTGGCCAGAGTGCTTAGTTCCCGATGAGAGGTCGGCATCTTCAATGAGTTCGATTCATTCAGTTGCTACCGGATCCTGGAATTTTCAACGTCATCGCAGGTACGGCGCCGGAAGACGCCTACGCGCATATGTCGCGACATCCGTCCCGATCGCAGCGAAATCGAATAGAGCGACCGTGCGCCGCAAGCAGTGAAACGGAGCTGACGGTTTTGACGGTCAGTGCAGGCTGACCGTCTTCAATTCGTCCTCGGCAGCCTTGAAAAAAGTGCTGGAGCGGTTGTCCGTCAGCAGGATCGGCGTGCCGTCGGCGCCGAAGAGCGCCCAGAGATCGACGGTCGGATCGATATCCGGCGCCTCGGGAAAGCACTTGGCGACCTCATCGGTCCGCATTTTTCTGATATAGGCGACCTCGCCGTTGCCGATGTGGGCAAGCTCGGATTTGGTCAAGTGAGACGTGGCTTCTTTCATCAACATTCCTGTTCCTCCGGGAGAAGGGACCAACGGTTCGACAAACCGTTGTGCTACTGTGAGACCGAAATGTTAATTTTCTTGACCATGCGCGCAGGTTCCGGGCGAATTAGATCGACCGAGAGCAGCCCGTTCTTCAGGGCCGCACCCAGCACCTGCATGCCGTCGGCAAGAACGAAGGTGCGCTGGAACTGGCGAGCGGCGATGCCGCGATAGAGATAGTCCCGCTCGCCCTGTTCCACCTGGCGGCCGCGGATCAGAAGCTGGTTCTCCTCAATGGAGACATCGAGTTCCTCCTCGCTGAAGCCAGCCACGGCAAGGGTGATACGCAGACGCTCCGGCGCGCCGCTGTCGGCGCCGATGCGTTCGATATTGTAAGGCGGATATCCGTCGCTCGTCTTGGAAATGCGCTCCAGCGTCTTTTCCATGGCATCGAAGCCCAGAAGCAGCGGGCTGGCGAAAGGGGTAATGCGGCTCATCTCTTTTCAAGTCCTTGGCGCAAGCGACCATCCCGGACCTTCAGTGCAGCATCCGGATGCCGCTAATATGGGGACAAGAGCCTGGCGCTGCAAGGCATGGGGCACGACGTGTCGGCGCCACCTGCTCAATTTTAAGCTGACGTCAGGCTCTTTCCTTGACAAAGCAGCTGCTGCCTCGCATCAAAACATGTCCGCGCGGATTGTGCTGATTTGTGACGGGACGTGAAGAAATCGGTGCATGCCCGGTAACACGCAGTTCGAGGATGGAACGATCGGAATGGCAAGCGCAAGAAAGATCATCATCGACACGGATCCTGGCCAGGACGACGCGGCCGCCATCATGCTGGCCTTCGGCAGTCCCGACGAGCTGGAAGTGCTGGGGATCACGACGGTCGCCGGCAACGTGCCGCTTCCGCTCACCAGCCGCAATGCGCGCATCGTCTGCGAACTCTGCGGCCGGACGGAGACCAAGGTTTTCGCCGGCGCCGACGCGCCGATCGCCCGCAAGTTGGTGACGGCCGAACATGTGCACGGCAAGACCGGCCTCGACGGTCCGGAACTCAGCGAGCCGACGATGGCGCTGCAGCCTAGCCATGCCGTCGACTTCATCATCGAGACGTTGCGCCGCGAGCCGGAAGGCACGGTGACGCTGTGCACGCTCGGGCCGCTCACCAATATCGGCATGGCCTTTCAGAAGGCACCCGACATCGTCCCCCGCATCCGCGAACTGGTGATGATGGGCGGGGGCTTCTTCGAGGGCGGCAACATCACGCCGGCGGCCGAATTCAACATCTATGTCGATCCGGAGGCGGCCGATATCGTCTTCCGCTCAGGCGTTCCGATCGTGATGATGCCGCTTGATGTGACGCATCAATTGCTGACCCGCAAGGACCGGGTGAAACGCATGGCCGAGATCGGCACGGCGCCGGCAAAGGCCATGGTCGAGATGCTGGAATTCTTCGAACGCTTCGACATCGAGAAATACGGTTCCGACGGCGGGCCGCTGCACGACCCGACCGTTGTCGCCTACCTGCTGGAGCCGGAACTTTTCCAGGGCCGCGACTGCAATGTCGAGATCGAGGTCCAGTCCGAACTCACCGTCGGCATGACGGTCGTCGACTGGTGGCATGTGACCGAGCGCAAGCGCAACGCCAAGGTCATGCGCCATGTCGATGCGGATGGCTTTTTCGATCTGCTGATCGAACGCTTCGCCCGCATCTAACGCTTCGGCTTTTCCTTCTGCACGAGGCAGAAGGAAGGGATATCAGGCGTCTTTCTCGTCGAAGACGGAGTTGGTTTCGGCTTCGGTCGGCTTCGGGCCGCCCTTGGCGACGCCGACCATGGCCGGGCGCAGCACGCGCTCGCCGATGGAGAAGCCTGCCTGCACGACCTGCACGACCGTATTGTTCGGCACGTCGGGGTTCGGCACCTCGAACATTGCCTGATGGAAATTCGGATCGAACTTCTGGCCAACCGGCTCAAGCTTGCGAACGCCGTGGCGCTCGAGAGCCGACAGCATGGCGCGCTCGGTCATCTCGACACCCTCGATCAGCGTGCTCAGGCCGGCATCGGCGGCAGCCTTGGTCTCCGGAGGGATGGCATCGAGCGCGCGGCGCAGATTGTCCGAGACGGCGAGCATGTCACGAGCAAAGCCGGCGACGGAATAGGACTTGGCATCCTTTACCTCGCGCTCGGTGCGCCGGCGCAGATTGTCCATCTCGGCAGCAAGGCGCAAATAGCGGTCGCGCAGCTCGCCGTTTTCGGCTTTCAGAAGCTCGATTGGGTCCGGCTGGGCGGGCTCTTGCTGCGCAGTTTCGTTCTCGACGTAGGCGGCAGCGTCGGCTGCGGCATCGGCCGCAGTTGCGTCAGGTCCGTTTTTCGTCGTGTCATCGGTCATGACGGTCTCCGGTTGGTGTCTTCAGATGCGCCCGATATCGAGGTTTGACCGAAAAAAATCAAGTCTGCGTGACAAAGAAGCGAAAATTCCGCGTGCTTGGCGGTTGCTGCGTCAAAGCTGATTGCGCGAAAGGCGGGAAACGAGCTGGGCTGTATAGTCCACCATCGGCACGATGCGGGAATAATTGAGCCGCGTCGGGCCGATGACGCCGACGGCACCAACGATGCGATCGTCGTCGTCACGATAGGGCGCGACGATGAGCGATGAGCCGGACAGCGAGAAGAGCTTGTTTTCCGAACCGATGAAAATGCGCACACCCGGGCCGCTTTCGGCGAGATTGAGGATCTCGATCAGGCTGTCCTTCTTCTCGAGATCATCAAACAGCAGCCGCAGCCGGTCGAGATCGTCGGCGCCGGCGAGGCCTTCGAGCAGGTTGGCGCGGCCGCGGATGATCAGCTGCGTCGGCTTCCCCTCATCCGGGCTCCCAGCCCAGACAGCAATGCCGCGCTCGACCAGATCGCGCGACAGGGCATCGAGCTCGTGACGGACGTCGTCCTTCAGGCGGCTCAATTGTTTGCGGAGCTCCGGCAGGGTCTGGCCGGACATATGGGCATTGAGAAAATTCGCCGCCTCCGTCAGCTGCGAGGACGTGACGCCCGCCGGCAGCTCGATAATGCGGTTTTCCACCTGATCATGATCGCCGACGAGCACGGCCAGCGCCTTTGTCGGTTCGAGCCGGATGAACTCGACATGTTTCAGCACCGGATCGCTTTTCGAGGTGATGACGAGGCCCGCGCCGCGCGAAATGCCCGACAACATGCGGCTTGCCTCGTTCATCATCGATTCAACGGGATTGCCGCCGCTTTCGGCCCGCAGCTGACGGTCGATGTTGGCGCGCTCCTCGGCGGAGAGGTCGCCGACCTGCATGAAGGCATCGACGAAGAAGCGCAGGCCGATCTGGGTCGGCAGCCGGCCGGCGCTGACATGCGGCGAATAGATCAGGCCGAGCTCTTCGAGATCGCTCATGACGTTGCGCACCGAGGCCGGCGACAGCGACATCGGCAGGATACGGGACAGGTTGCGCGAACCGAGCGGCTCGCCGCTTTCCAGGTAACCTTCGACGATGCGACGAAAAATTTCCCTGGAGCGCTCGTCCAGCGCAGCTACGGCATCCGAAACCGACGTCGACCTGATGCCCATGAAGCTTTCAAACCCATGCTGATGATACTTCCCGAAAAGTAAGTCAAACTCACACCCGTGGCAAAAGGGAATTTGCAAATGAGCGCCGCCAATCGTAGAAGCGGTCAAATAAACCCCAGGAGATAAGAATGCGGCCTTCAGGCAGAAAAATCGACCAGATGCGCAAGGTCTCGTTCGAGCGCAATTTTTCCAAGCATGCGGAAGGCTCCTGCCTGGTGAAATTCGGCGATACGCATGTACTCTGCACGGCGAGCCTCGAAGAAAAGACGCCGCCATGGCTGCGCAATTCCGGCAAGGGGTGGGTCACGGCCGAATACGGCATGCTGCCGCGGGCGACCGGCGAACGCATGAAGCGCGAAGCCGCCGCCGGCAAGCAGGGCGGTCGCACCCAGGAAATCCAGCGGCTGATCGGCCGGTCGCTGCGCGCCGTCGTCGACCTGCAGGCGCTCGGCGAACGGCAGATCACGCTCGATTGCGATGTCATCCAGGCCGATGGCGGCACACGGACAGCCTCGATCACCGGCGGCTGGATCGCGCTTTACGACTGCCTGAAATGGATGGAAAGCCGCAACATGATCAAGGTCGACCGGGTCCTGAAGGATCATGTCGCCGCCATTTCCTGCGGTATCTTTGCCAGCCAGCCGGTGATCGATCTCGATTACCTGGAAGACTCCTCGGCAGAGACCGATGCGAACTTCGTCATGACGGGCACCGGCGGGATCGTCGAGATCCAGGGCACCGCCGAAGGCACGCCGTTCAGTGAGGGCGAATTCACCTCGCTGATGCAGTTGGCCAGAAACGGCATCGGCGAACTCGTGGCACTGCAGAAGCAAGCCGTCGAAGGATGAACCCCATGCTGGAAGGCATGTTGGAAACGGCGCTCTATGCGCGGGATCTCGATAAGGCCGAGACGTTCTACGAAGACGTTCTCGGGCTTGAAAAGATCGCCCGCGCCGCCAACCGGCATGTCTTCTTCCGCTGTGGGCCCGGCGTTCTCCTGATCTTCAATCCCGAGGAAACGGTGAAGCCGCCGGCGCCCGAAGCACTGCAGGTGCCGCCGCACGGCACGAACGGCCAAGGCCACGCCTGTTTCCGGGTGTCCGGCCGCAATATCGATGCCATGGCTGAACGGCTGTCGGCGGCGAGCGTTGCGATCGAATCCGAGGTGCGCTGGCCGAACGGCGGCCGCTCGATCTATTTCCGCGATCCGGCCGGCAACAGCCTGGAATGCGCGGAGGCTAAAATCTGGGGCATCGAACAGGAAATCTGAATGCGCAAGCTTGAAACGAAGACCATCGTCGTCGCCAGCCACAATGCCGGCAAGATCCGCGAGATCCAGGAATTGATCGGGCCGCTCGGCTTCACCGCCAAATCGGCCGCCGAGCTGAACTTCGTCGAACCGGATGAGACGGGCACGAGCTTCGAGGAGAATGCGACGATCAAGGCGGTCGCATCGGCCAATGCATCAGGCATGCCGGCGCTTTCGGACGATTCCGGGCTGGTGGTCGACGCGCTTCGCGGCGATCCTGGTGTCTACACCGCCAATTGGGCGGAGACATCCAACGGCACGCGCGATTTCGACATGGCGATGGCAAAGGTGGAAAAGGCGCTGCAGGATGCGGGCGCGACAGAGCCGGAACAGCGCAGGGCGCGTTTCATCAGCGTGCTCTGCCTTGCCTGGCCGGATGGGCATACGGAGCTGTTCCGCGGCGAGGTGGAAGGCAGCGTCGTCTGGCCGCCGCGCGGCACCCAGGGCTTCGGTTATGATCCGGTCTTCCAGCCTGCGGGCTACGACATCACCTTCGGGGAAATGAGCGGCGAGGAAAAACACGGCTGGAACGTCGGCAAGCCGCAAGCGCTGTCGCACCGGGCCCGTGCCTTCAAACTCTTTGTCGAAACCTGCCTGGAGGCATAGAGTCGGTCCGTGGGCAATTTCGATACGCCAAGCACCTCGCGCGACGCGGCTCTGCTGCCTGATACCGGCGAGCCGGGCTTCGGCGTCTATGTGCATTGGCCCTTCTGCGCGGCGAAGTGCCCCTATTGCGACTTCAACAGCCATGTGCGCCACCAGCCGGTGGACCAGGAGCGCTTTACATCTGCCTTCCTGAAGGAGATGGCGGCGGTCCGGTCGCTCAGTGGGCCGAAGACGGTGACAAGCATCTTCCTCGGGGGCGGCACGCCGTCGCTGATGAAGCCGGAAACGGTTTCCGCCATTCTCGACGGCATTGCGCGGCACTGGCATGTGCCTGATGGCATCGAGATCACCATGGAGGCCAACCCTTCGAGCGTCGAGGCCGAACGTTTCCGCGGCTACCGGGCGGCGGGTGTCAATCGCGTCTCGCTTGGGGTGCAGGCGCTGAATGACCGGGATCTGAAATTCCTCGGCCGGCTGCATGATGTCGCCGACGCGCTGAAGGCGATAAGGCTGGCGCGCGACATCTTTCCGCGCATGTCCTTCGACCTGATCTATGCCCGGCCCGACCAGACAGTCGAGGAGTGGGAAAAGGAACTGAAGGAGGCGATCTCCTACGCGGTCGACCATCTTTCGCTCTATCAGCTGACCATCGAGGAAGGCACGCCCTTCTACGGCCTGCACAAGGCCGGCAAGCTGGTCGTGCCGGACGGCGAGCAATCGGCATTGCTCTACGAGGCGACGCAGGAGATCACCGCGCGCGAGGGCATGCCGGCCTATGAGGTTTCCAATCATGCCCGGCCGGGAGCTGAAAGCCGACATAACCTGACCTACTGGCGCTACGGCGATTATGCCGGCATCGGCCCGGGCGCTCACGGCCGGCTGACGCGTGGCCCCGAGAAGCTCGCGACCGCCACCGAGCGCAAGCCGGAAGCCTGGCTCGACATGGTCGAGCGTGATGGGCACGGCATTCTCGATGAGGAGCGGCTCGGCTTCGAGGAACAGTCCGACGAGCTGCTGCTGATGGGGCTGCGGCTCAGGGAAGGCGTCGATCTCGCTCGCTGGCAGCAGCTTTCCGGCCGCGACCTCGACCCGAAGCGCGAGGAATTCCTGCTCGAGCACAAATTTATCGAGCGGATCGGCAATTCACGCCTGCGCTGCACACCATCCGGCATGCTGATCCTCGATTCGGTCGTCGCCGATCTCGCCTGCTGACACCGATACGACGGATTGGTTTTCGGTGCGGCGGCATTGATATTGCCGCCGCACCGGAGACTATTTCTTAGCCGTGGCTGGTCGCGCCCGCCTTGAAGAGGCTGCCGGTCGGCGTCTTCAGGAACATCTCCAACGGAATATGCTCCTGGTGCAGGAAGCCGGTCGTCGGCAGCAGGCCGTCGCGGACCATCTCGATGACGGCGACGACGGAGGCTGACGTCGTCCAGGCGATTGCCGTGCGGCGCGCGCCGGCAATCTCGATCGGGTAATAGGCGCGCACGAATTCCTTGCGGCGCAGGCTGCCATTCTCGGTGCCCTCGGCGGCGACATGGACATAGACGACATCGTCTTCAACCGGCGGCTTGGCATTGGTCAGGATCTCGCCGGCGAGCTTGCGCTTGTCGCGCATCAACAGCTCGTGGAAGAAGAAATTCATCAGCTCCATATGGCCGGGATAACGCATGGTCTTGTAATCGAGATTGTCGATCTTGCCGAGCATGGTGTCGCACATGGTGCCAAGGCCGCCGGACGTCGTGAAGGCTTCGAGCTTGACGCCGCCGACATAGACGGTCTCGTGCCATTCCATCGGCGAGACGAGCTTGCGCACGCCGCCCTCGATGACCTCGCAGTCGTTCAGATATTCGTTGACGACGCCTTCGGGCGACCAATTGAAGGCGTAACCGAGCAGTCCGGTCGGATGCTGCGGCAAGGCGCCGACGCGCATGCGGATCGACCGGCAGCGATCGAAGCCGTCGGCCAGGCTTGCGCCGACGATGCCGACGAAACCCGGCGCCAGGCCGCATTGCGGCGCCATCAGGCCGCGTGATGTCTTCGACAGCTCGATGATGAAATTGGTTGTGGGAACGTCTTCGGTCAGATCGAAATAATGGATGCCGGCAAGATGGGCGGCACGCGCCAGCTCGATGTTCAAATGATAGGGCAGGCAGGAGAGCACGGCCTCGACATTCGAGAGCAATTCGCCGATCACCTGGGGATCGGAGATATCGCCGGTGCGGCACTTGAAAGGGACGTCGCTCAGCGGCAATTGCGCATCGACGCCGATGACCTCGAAGCCGCCTTCATGCAAAAGCGTCGCCGCCAGCCGTCCGACCTTGCCCAGGCCGAGAACGGCGATCTTTTCAAAACTCATTCATTCCTCCCACGCGCCGTTTTGGCGCTTCAGTCTTTGATATGCACGTGATGCGCGGGAGGTATAGAATAAAAAACTTACAAAGGAAAACGGCCGGAATCGCTTCCGGCCGTCGATTTTTTGGAAAACCCGCCGATTATTCGTTGATCAGCCGCTTCAGAAGCTCGACTTCGTGCGAAAGCTTGGTGTCTCCAGAAATCAGCTCTTCGATCTTGCGCACGGCGTGCAGCACGGTCGTATGATCGCGCCCGCCGAAACGGCGGCCGATCTCCGGGAAGGAGCGCGGCGTCAGCGTCTTCGACAGATACATGGCGATCTGGCGCGGCTTGACGATGACGCGGGTGCGACGGTTCGAGACCAGTTCCTGGCGCGAGACATTGTAGTGCCTTGCGACGATGCGCTGGATATCCTCTATGCGTACACGGCGGGGCTCGCCGGAGCCGACCAGATGGGCGAGCAGTTCGTCGACGCGTTCGATCGACAGGTTCGGCTCGAAGGAGCGGCGGAAGACCAGCTGGTTGAAGGCGCCTTCGAGTTCGCGGCCGCTGGCCGTGACGTTGCGGGCGACATGCTGGAGCAGTTCGGCTGGAATTTCGAGCGACGGATCTTCGAGCCGGGCGACAGCAAGGCGACGCTTGAGGATTTCGAGACGCATCTCGTAATCCGGCGCGTCGAATTCGATCGCGACACCGCCCTGCAGGCGCGAGCGGACGCGGGGGTCGAGCGACTCCAGCTCCCAGGGCGCGCGGTCGGCGGCAACGACGACCTGTTTGGCGCTGTCGAGCAGCATGTTCAGGAGATGGCAGAATTCATGCTGGATCATCTTGCCCTGCAGGAACTGCATGTCGTCGATGATCAAGAGATCGATGTTGCGCAGCGAATCCTTCAGCGTCAGCGCATCATTGTCGCGGATCGCGGTGGCGAAGCGCCACATGAAATATTCAGCCGTCAGATAGACGACGCGCAGAGCCCTGGGGTTCTGCACCGCCGCATTGGCGACCGCCTGCAGCAGGTGGGTCTTGCCGAGGCCGACGGCCGAATGGATGAAGAGCGGGTTGAAGCGCACGGCGCCCTGGCCAGCTTCTGCGATCGTCTTCGCAGCCGCAAGCGCGACGCGGTTCGAGCTGCCTTCGACGAAGGTGTCGAAGGTAAAGCGGCTATCGAGCGGCGAACCGAAGAGCGGCGAGCCGAAGCTTGCAGGCCTTGCGGCGGCAACGGCCGAAACCGCCTGCTGGACGGCCTGACCGGCCGGCTGAGCGCTTGCCGGGCGGCGCATTTGCGTCGGGGCGGCGGGTTCCGGCGCGACCGCCTCATCGAGCGCCTTCGTGCCGTGGCGCGTCGCCGTACGCACCAGGACTTCGATTTTCAGAATTTCCGGATCTTCGGCCTGGAACAGACCGGTGATGAGGTCGAGATAACGATTGTTGATCCACGACTTCAGGAAGGTCGTGGGGACCGAAAGGCGAACGACGCTCTTCGATACCGAATGCAGCTTCAGTCTGGCGAACCAACTGGCGTAGACATCCTGACCGACCTGAGCCTTCAAGCGCGCACTGACGCGCTCAAACAATACGTTCTGCTTCGTATCCGCCTTTACTTCCGCCGCTTCCAGGCGAATGGAGCCGAACGCCTGCGGTGCCGCATCCCCATTGTCGGGCCCGCTCGTCGTCATCGTATTCATCTGCATAATGCCGCCTTTCAATTCCACCGGGCGGCATCCGCTAATACGGCCGCCCGATCATCCCCGCTTTGGCGGGCTGACGGATCCTCATGAGCCGCTCGCCTGCCGGTTCACTCAAACACTGCCCCATAAGGGACCGGCGCAGAACTCCGTTGCAGGTGGCGCGCTCATGCGGCAACCTTCATCGGCTTTCCGTGCCAGGCTGGCGGTCGAACCTCGTTTTCGGCCGACCAGCCCGAACGCAATATAACTTTAACCTTCTCCGCTGGCCTCGCCTTAAACGTGTGGCCAATGAAGGCACAAAACATCCCCGCTCCGTAACAGCCACGTTACGGCTCAAATCCGTCGAGTGCTTGAAAAAACGGAAGCGCAAGGCTCCGTAACAAAAGGCACAAACTCATCGCCCTGCCGACGTGGCAGTTAAAACCGAGCCTCTGCAGGTGATGTCCGCGCCCTTTGTTGGAAGCCATTTAGGCAGGATCAAACGGCAATATCAACGATGAATTTTACGCAAAATTAACAGGCGGGCATTGACTCCGCCTGCCCTTTTCGGGCGTCACACCAGCGTCAAAAAAGAATCGCAGTTGAATCAAAGAGATTCCCCCGTTCGGGCTATTTTGACACGCATTGAAAGAAAAAAAATAAAATCCTCTTGACTCCCCTGTGGTCCCGGAAGCTTGGGGCAGAGTCGCGCGGCGTGAAAGCATCCTTGCGCAAGCCATTGTTTTTAAATACTATTTCCTGTCATGGCGCTGACACGAAACAGTCGTGAGATTAACCATGCAGGGGCCGATCGGCGGAATCGAAAAAGCCCGGTAAAATTACCGGGCTAATCATAAAGAAGAAGTTGTTAATGGAAGATTACGCGGTCGTGGTGACCGAAAGAGCCTTCACACGAGCGGCCAGGCGCGAGACCTTGCGCGATGCCGTGTTGGCATGCAGCACACCCTTGCTGGCGGCGCGGGCAAGCTCGGGCTGAGCAGCCAGGAAAGCTTCCTTCGCCTTGGCGGCATCACCGGATGCGATGGCCTCTTCGACCTGGCGAACGAAAGTACGAACGCGCGAGCGACGAGCCTTATTGACGTCGGTACGGCGGGCGATCTTGCGGGTCGCTTTTTTCGCCGAAGTTGTATTGGCCATGGATGCCTCTCTCAAGAATTCGAACAAACTCCGCCATTACCGCGGGCCCTGCGGCCACAAAATCCAGCAATGCGGGAGCAATCGCGGAAAACCAAACCGGCTTTCCGAACCGTGGGCGGGCATATAACTCTAAAGCCGGCCCACGTCAACGCGGATTTTCAAGCTTTACCGCTGGCAACCGCCGAAAAGCATTCAACGGTGCGTAAAAGCCGGTTTGCGCTTCTCGACGAAGGCCGCCATACCTTCTTTCTGGTCGTCCGTGGCAAAGAGACTGTGAAACAGGCGGCGCTCGAAACGCAAGCCCTCCTCCAGCGTCGTCTCGAATGCGCGGTTGACCGCCTCCTTGGCCATCATCACCGAGGGACGCGAAAGCGAAGCGATCTTTTCGGCCGCGGCAAAAGCCTCGTCGAGCAGACGCTCGGGGGCCACCACACGCGAAACGAGTCCCGATCGTTCGGCTTCCGCCGCATCCATCATCCGGCCGGTCAGGATAAGATCCATCGCCTTCGCCTTGCCGACGGCGCGCGTCAGCCGCTGCGAACCGCCCATGCCGGGAATGACGCCCAGGGTAATTTCCGGCTGGCCGAATTTCGCCGTCTCCGAGGCGATGATGAAATCGCACATCATGGCGAGCTCACAGCCGCCGCCGAGCGCAAAACCGCTGACCGCAGCGATCACCGGCTTGCGCGCCTTGGCGACCTCATCCCAGCCGCTGATGAAATCACTCTTATAGATATCGGCGAACTCAAGCGGCTGCATCTCCTTGATATCGGCGCCGGCGGCAAAGGCGCGCTCGGAGCCGGTCAGCACGATCGCCCCGACCGTCTGGTCGGCGTGGAAGGCGGCATAGGCCTCTTTCAGCTCTTTCAGGACGGTGGAATTCAACGCGTTCAGCGCCTGGGGTCGGTTCAGCGTGACGAGGCCGACATTGCCTCGGGTTTCGACGATCAGGGTCTCATAGGCCATGCTCTTCTCCCGGTTTCTCACTCTTCTTCTGGCAGGCTTACTTCTGGCAGGTGGCGCAATAGAAAGTGGAGCGACCCGCCTGGACGATGCGGGCGACCGTAGCGCCGCAGCCGGGCGTGCGGCAAGCCTGACTTTCGCGATCATAGACGGAGAAGGAATGCTGGAAATAGCCGAGCGATCCGTCGGTCTGGATGTGATCACGCAGCGACGATCCGCCGGCGGCGATCGCATCGGCGATGACGTCGCGGATCGAGGCGACGAGCAGGTCGAGCTGCGCCTTCGGCCGGCCCCCTGCCGTCACCAGCGTGCCGGCGGCGCGGATCGGCGAAAGATGCGCGCGCCACAGCGCCTCGCAGACATATATATTGCCGAGACCGGCAATGTTCTTTTGATCAAGCAACGCGCTCTTCAGCGGCTGCGCCTTGTCCCGGAAGCGTTCGGCCAGATAGGCGGCGCTGAGCTCGTTTCCTGTCGGCTCCGGGCCGAGATCGCGGAAGAAGGGATGGGCTGCGAGATCGGCACGTCCCACCATATCCATGAAGCCGAAACGCCGCGGATCGTTGTAGATGACACGACGCGGACCGCTTGCGGCTTGCAGATGGAAGACGACGTGATCGTGCTTCTCGTCCTTCGAGCGGGCATGGTGGAATTCGCCCGGCACGCCGGAGGCGGCTCCCTCCTCAATGCGGCCCTCCTCAATGCGAAAAGAACCGGACATGCCGAGATGCGAAATCAGCGTGTTGCCGTCGTCGAGATCGACCAGCAGATATTTGGCGCGGCGGCCAAGGCCAACGATGGTGCGGCCGGAAACTCTATCTGCGAAAGCGTCGGGAAAGGGGAAGCGCAGATCGCCGCGGCGCAGCTCCAGCCTGGTGATGCGGGTGGCCTCCATCGCCGGCGTCAGGCCGCGTTTCACCGTTTCGACTTCTGGCAATTCCGGCATCTTAACCCATCTATCTCTAACGTGTTTCAACCGGCGACGATGTGCGCTATAGCGCCAGTGTGCCGTGGAGAACGCGGCCCATAGATAACGTCGCGCGCGGTCTTTCGCTATGGCCGCGGCGCCCGAATCTTCAGGAACGGAGCAGTCTGATGTCAGAAAGCCGCACTTCCGCCGATGGCGGCATGGAGACCTCCTACGGCTTCCGCGAGGTGCCTGATGGCCAGAAGCAGG
This sequence comes from Rhizobium zaerense, assembly GCF_051810725.1. Classification (NCBI taxonomy): domain Bacteria; kingdom Pseudomonadati; phylum Pseudomonadota; class Alphaproteobacteria; order Hyphomicrobiales; family Rhizobiaceae; genus Rhizobium; species Rhizobium zaerense. The sequence goes on from NZ_CM132690.1 coordinate 135,463, forward strand.
GCCTGGTCAACAAGGTATTCCACAAGGTCGCCAAGCGCTACGACATCATGAACGACGTCATGTCGATGGGCATGCACCGCGCCTGGAAGGACGCGATAATTTCGGTGCTGAACCCGCGCAAGGAGCCTGGCTACAAGGTGCTCGACGTTGCCGGCGGCACCGGCGACATAGCCTTCCGCATCGTCGAGGCTTCGGGCAGACAGGCGCATGCCACCGTGCTCGACATCAACGGCTCGATGCTCGGCGTCGGTGCCGAGCGGGCAGAAAAGAAGAAGCTCTCCAGCAATCTCACCTTCGTCGAGGCGAATGCCGAGGAACTGCCTTTCGATACAGGCAGCTTCGACGCCTATACGATCGCCTTCGGCATCCGCAACGTGCCGAGGATCGATGCGGCGCTGTCGGAGGCGTATCGCGTGTTGAAGCGCGGCGGGCGGCTGCTGGTGCTGGAGTTTTCCGAAGTCGATATGCCGCTTCTCGACAAGATCTACGATGCCTGGTCGTTCAATGCCATTCCGCAATTCGGCAAGGCGATCACCGGCGATGCCGAACCCTACCGATATCTGGTGGAATCGATCCGCAAGTTTCCGAACCAGGAGAATTTCGCGGCAATGATCCGCCAGGCCGGCTTTTCGCGCGTCACCTTCACCAATTATACCGGCGGCATCGCCGCACTCCATTCCGGCTGGAAGCTCTGACGCATGACGCCGAAAAGTGTAGAGCGGTTTTCGAATAGCGTCGCGCGAGAATCAAACAGAACATGAGTACTTTCGGCGCATATTTCCGCCTTTGGCGCGTCGGCTGGGTGCTCGTGCGTGAGGGTGTCGTGTCAGCCCTTCCTTCCGAAGGATTGCCGCCGCCGGTGGCGCTTGCCAAATCCTTCGTCACGATTTTCGAGCGAAGCAAGGCGCGGCATCAGAAGCGCAGCGACCGGTTGGCGAAGGCGGTCGAGCGGCTCGGCCCTTCCTATGTAAAGATCGGGCAGTTCCTGGCGACGCGGCCGGATGTCGTCGGCGTCGAATTCGCCAACGACCTGTCGCAGCTCCAGGACCGCATGGCCTTCTTTCCCTCGGCAGCCGCCAAGGCCAATATCGAAGGCTCGCTCGGGCGGCCGATCGGCGAACTCTATGCAAGCTTCGGCGATCCGATCGCCGCCGCCTCGATCGCGCAGGTGCATCCGGCCGAGGTCGACAGCGCCGAGGGCCGGAAGAAGGTCGCCGTCAAGATCGTGCGGCCCGGCGTGCGCCAGCGTTTTGCCCATGACATCGAGGCAATGTATCTCGTTGCTCATATGCAGGAGCGTTTCCTGGCGTCCAGCCGGCGGCTGCGGCCGGTCGAGGTGACGAAGACGCTGGAGCAGACGACGAAGGTGGAGATGGATCTTCGCCTGGAGGCGGCAGCCCTTTCCGAGATCGCCGAGAATACCGAAAAGGATCCCGGCTTCCGTGTGCCGAAGGTCGACTGGGAGCGTACCGGGCGCGACGTCATCACCATGGAGTGGATCGACGGCACGAGGATGTCCGATGTCGAGGGTCTGCGCGCGGCGGGCCACGATCTCAACCTGCTTGCCGATACGCTGATCCAGTCGTTCCTGCGTCATACGCTGCGCGACGGCTTCTTTCATGCCGACATGCATCCGGGCAATCTCTTCGTCGATGCGGGCGGCATGATCGTCGCTGTCGACATGGGCATCGTCGGGCGGCTGGGCAAGAAGGAACGGCGGTTCCTCGCCGAAATCCTCTATGGCTTCATCACCCGCGACTATATCCGCGTCGCCGAGGTGCATTTCGAGGCCGGCTATGTGCCCGGCCACCACAATGTCGAAAGCTTCGGCCAGGCGATCCGGGCGATCGGCGAGCCGATCCATGGACAGCCGGCCGAGACGATCTCGATGGGCAAGCTGCTGACGCTGCTGTTCGAGGTGACCGAGCTCTTCGACATGGCGACGCGTCCGGAACTGGTGATGTTGCAGAAGACCATGGTCGTGGTCGAGGGCGTATCGCGCATGCTCAATCCGCGCTTCAACATGTGGAAGGCCTCCGAGCCTGTCGTCGGTGACTGGATCCGTACCAATCTCGGACCGAAACGGATCGCCACCGATCTCAAGGACGGGCTGAAGGCGGCGGTCAAGCTCGCCGAAGCCGTGCCGGAAATTGCAGCGAAGACCGAAAAATTCCATCATCAGCTGCTGCATATGAGCGAGCACGGCTTACGTTTCGACGCTGAGACGGCGGAAGCGATCGGCAAGGCCGAGGCGCGGCACAACCGCTCGGCCAAGATTGCTTTGTGGGTTATCGCATTGACGCTTCTCTATATTGCCTGGATGCTGAGCTGACCGCCTGCCAAAAACATGCTGTGTTCGGGATTTGGGATATCCCATGTGACGGCGGGCTCGCTTAGTCTCGCAGTCAAAGCATGATGCCGAAAAGTATGAGCGGTTTTCGGGCGACGTCATGCTCTGACTCTTTAATTGAGAACAGGATTCAGATTTTAGGCCGATCGGCCTAAAATCATCTTGTTCTAGGGAGACACAGCACATGAAGCACGAACGCCCTGGCATCGAACTTTCCGGACGACCGCTCGGTTTTGCCGAGATGGTGACGATCGGGGCGGGCAAGGCTGCGGTTTCGGCTTCGGCGACAGGCATGGCCCGCATCGCGATCGCCCGCGAGGTCGTCGAGGATGCGATTGCCTCCGGCATGCCCGTTTACGGCTCGACGACAGGCGTCGGAGCCATGAAGGACGTGGAGTGGTCGGCCGACGAACTCGACACCTTCAATCTCGGCCTGGTGCGGGCCCACCATTTCGGCACCGGCACTCCCTTTTCCTGCAATATCGTGCGCAATGCCATGGCGATCCGTATCAACACGGCGCTGACCGGCCAGGTCGGCTGCACGCCGGAATTGATCCAGGCCTATATCAGGATGCTCGAGGCCGATCTCATCCCGGTCGTGCGCCGTACCGGCTCGATCGGCTGTGCGGATATCGGTCTGATGGGACAGATCGGCGCTGTGCTGACCGGCGTCGGCGAAGCGATGTATCGCGGCAACCGGATGCAGGCGGCCGAGGCTTTCCGGGCGGCCGGGCTGGAACCGATGCGGATGGCGCCGCGCGACAGCCTCGCCTCGCTCAGCATCAATGCGGTGAGCTTTGCCTCGGCGGCGGAAACGACGCGCAATGCTGCTGCCTCGATCCGCGTCCTGCTGGCGACAGCGATGATGGCGGCCGGCGCGCTCGGTGCTTCCCGCGATCCCTGGAAGGCGGTCAGGCATGTCGGAACGGCGCGCGAGGCGTTGATCGGCGCCTGGCTTTGCAATGCCTCCGACGAATGGAACTGGCCCGTCGCAACGCATGTGCAGGATCCGCTCAGCCTGCGCATGATCGCGCAGGTGTTCGGCGCGGTGATCGAGAACCTTTTATCGACCGGCCACAAGATCCTTGCCGCCACCGGGCGCTCGGACGACAATCCCGTCGTGGTCGAAGGCCGTGTGATGACGTCGGGCGGTTCGCTTCCGCTCGATGTGACGATCCTGCTCGAATCGGCAGCACTCTGCATGGCGCATGCAGCGCGCAACGCCTTCAACCGTTGCGTCATTCTCGGCAACGGCCAGCGGCGCGACCTGCCGGTCAATCTCGTGCCGCCGGGGCGGATTGCCACCGGTTTCGGGCCGATCATCAAACTTGCCGGCGAGATCTTCTCGCGTGTGCTGTCGATGTCCAATCCCGTGTCGGCCCAGTCGCTGGTCGTTGCGGCCGGGCTGGAGGACGAAGCTGCCTTTTTGCCGCTCGTTATCGAGCGTTTCGACCGGCAGATGCGGGCGCTGAAGCGCCTTGCAGCCCTCGAGGCGCTGCTGTCTGCCCAGGCAATCGACATTCTCGGCGATGAGCCGAAGGGCGTCGCCGCCATGCTCTATGAGGTCGTGCGCAAACATGCGGATTTCTATACGGTCGACCGGCCGCTTTCGGCTGAGGTCGAGGCAATTGAGGAGGAACTTGGTTCGGACGACTTCGTTTCGAAGCTGACCGATCAGGTTCCGATCGCGTCCTTCGACGATTTCTTCGCCCTTGCGTCGCAGGAGCGTGTCGAGGAGCGGCTGACCAGCTAAATTAAAGAGTTAGAGCATGATGCCGTCCGAAAACCGCTCACACTTCTCGACATCATGCTCCAGCCGGCAGTCTGATCCAGTTTAGGGAGGAAGCGGCATGGATTTCGATCTCGTTTTGCAGGGCACGGTGGTGCTGCCGGACCGCATTCTCGACGAGGGTTATGTCGCCGTGCGCGACGGCAAAATCGCTGAAGTCGGCCTCGGCGTGCCGCCTGCGGGCCGCGAACGGCATCTGCTCGGAAAAGCGCTGATCCTGCCCGGTGCGATCGACGCGCAGGTGCATTCGCTTTCCCAAAAAGATCAGGAGGATTTCCTGTGGTCGACACGATCGGCAGCGGCCGGCGGTGTGACGACGATTGTCGACATGCCTTATGACGAGGGCAATCTCGTCTGCTCGGCAGCGGCGGTGAAGCGGAAGATCGACCACGCCAGCCCGCAAGCGCGCGTCGATTTCGCGCTTTACGGCACCGTCGATCCGGAAGAAGGCCCCGCACGCATCCGCGAAATGGTGGAGGCAGGCGTTGCCGCCTTCAAATTCTCGACCTTCGGCACCGATCCCAAGCGCTTTCCGCGCATTCCGCCGGCCCTGCTCGACGCCTGCTTTGCGGCAATCGCGCCAACGGGACTGACGGCGGGCGTGCATAATGAAGACGACGAGGCGGTGCGCACTTACATGGAGCAGGTGAAGGTGAGCGGCATCACCGACTGGCGGGCGCATGGCCTGTCGCGGCCGCCGATCACCGAGCTGCTGGCGATGCATACGATCTTCGAGACGGGCGCTCATACCGGCTGCCCGGCACATGTGGTGCATTGCTCGCTCGGGCGCGGCTACGATATTGCGCGCGCCTATCGCCGCGACGGCTTTGCGGCGACGGTGGAATGCTGCATCCACTATCTGACGCTCGACGAGGAAAACGACGTGAAGCGCCTTGGCGGCAAGGCGAAGATCAATCCGCCCGTGCGGTCGCGCGCCGAGGTGGAGACGCTCTGGCGGAAGGTGGCCGAGGGCGATGTCTGGCTGGTTTCGACCGATCACGTCAGCTGGTCGGAAAACCGCAAGACCAATCCCGACATGCTAGCCAATGCCTCCGGCGTTCCCGGTCTCGAGGTGATGGTGTCGCTTTTCGTCAAAGGTGCCACCGAACGCGGCATTCCGTTGACATGGGCAGCCAGGCTGATGGCGGAAAACCCGGCGAAGCATTTCCGGCTCGACCATATCAAGGGCGCGCTGACCCCGGGCAAGGATGCCGATATTGTCGTGCTCGAGCCGCGCGACAGCGTCTATGACGCCGCCGCGAGCGGCAACAATGTCGTCGGCTGGAGCCCCTATAACGGCATCCGCCTGCCCTGGACCGTCTCGGCCACCTACCTCAGCGGCGAAAAGATCGCCGAGGGTGCCAAGGTGCTGGCCAAGCCCGGCACCGGCAGGTTCGTGCGGCCGCTGCCGCGCCAAGTCATTGCGGGAGCTGAAGCATGAGCCGCAATCTACCCGTCAATGCGGGCCGGATCGCTGAAGATATCGAGGCGCTGGCCGGGATCACCGAGCCGGGGCATCCCTGGACGCGGCGGGCCTTCTCGCCGCTCTTCCTCGACGGCAGGGCCTATATCGAAGCGCGGATGAAGGCGGCGGGACTGGAAACGCGGATCGATGCCGCCGGCAATCTGGTCGGCCGGCGGACAGGCCGGAAGCCGTGGCTCGGCACGATCATGGCCGGCTCGCATTCCGACACGGTGCCGGACGGCGGCCGCTTTGACGGCATTGCCGGGGTAATTGCGGCGCTGGAGGTGGCGCGCGCGCTTCGCGATCAGAATATCGAGCTCGATCACGATCTCGAAATCGTCGACTTCCTTGCTGAGGAGGTCAGCATCTTCGGCGTGTCCTGCATCGGCAGCCGCGGCATGACCGGCCAACTGCCGGAGGCCTGGCTTTCGCGTGTCAGCGACGGGCGCGACCTGGCCGAGGGCATCGCCGAGGTCGGTGGCCGACCCGACGTGCTGATGCAGCAGAACAGACCCGATATAGCGGGCTTTCTCGAGCTTCATATCGAACAAGGCCCGGTGCTCGAAGCCGAAAAGGAGGATGTTGGGATCGTCACTGCGATATCGGGCATCACCCGCATCGAGATCACCGTCGAAGGGCGGGCCGACCACGCCGGCACGACGCCGATGGACCGCCGGGCGGACGCACTGGTGGCGGCGTCACAGCTGGTGCTCGACATCCGCAATGCCGCCGCCGAGCTTGCCAAAACGCCGGGGCATTTCGCAGCGACGGTTGGCGAATTCAGGATCGAGCCGAACGCCGCCAATGTCGTGCCTTCGAAGGTGGTGCTGCTGATCGATGGCCGTGCCGAAAGCCGCGCCGACATGCAGGCATTCTGCCGCTGGCTCGACGGCCATGTCGAAAAGCTGGCGGGGGCCTATGGCGTGACGATCAAAACGCCGAACCGGGTTTCCGACAATCAGCCGACACCTGGCGATGCCGGGCTGCTGTCGATCTTGGAGGCTGCCTGCGAACGGGTCGGCGCGAAACATCGGCGCATGGCCTCCGGCGCAGGGCATGATACGGCCTGGATCGCCAAGGTGGCGCCGGCGGCGATGATCTTCGTGCCCTGCCGGGACGGCCGCAGCCATTCGGCCGACGAGTGGGCAGACAATGACGATATCGCACTCGGCGCCGCCGTGCTTTTCGAGGCGGTGCGCGAGATGGACAAGGGCTTGATTGACAGGGGCTTGATTGACAGGGGCTTGATTGACAGGGGCTTGAATCAGGAGAAGGCGAATGGGACGCATACTCGTTGAGAAGGACGTGGAAGCTGCCGTCAAGGGCGGCTCCGTCTATGCCGCCGGCGGCGGCGGCTGGGCCGATCACGGGCGGATGCTTGGGCTTGCCGCCGTCAATGTCGGCAAGCCGGAGCTTGTCTCGATCGACGAATTGCAGGACGAGGACTGGATTGCGACCGCAGCCGCGATCGGCGCACCGGCCTCCACGACGCCCTGGGAAATGCAGGGCATCGACTATGTGAAGGCGGTGCAATTGCTGCAGGAGGCGCTCGGCGAAAAGCTTTCCGGGCTGATCATCGGCCAGAACGGCAAATCCTCGACGCTGAACGGCTGGTTGCCGTCGGCAATCCTCGGCACCAAGGTGGTCGACGCGGTCGGCGACATCCGCGCGCATCCGACAGGCGACATGGGGTCGATCGGCATGGCCGGTTCGCCCGAGCCGATGATCCAGACCGCTGTCGGCGGCAATCGCGCTGAGAACCGTTACATCGAGCTGGTGGTGAAAGGGGCGACGGCAAAGATCTCGCCGGTGCTGCGCGCCGCCGCCGACCAATCCGGCGGCTTCATCGCCAGCTGCCGCAATCCGCTCCGGGCCTCCTATGTCCGCAGCCATGCGGCGCTCGGCGGCATCTCGATGGCGCTTGCACTCGGCGAGGCGATCATCGCGGCGGAGAAGCGCGGCGGATCTGCCGTCATCGACGCGATCTGCAAGACGACGGGCGGACATATCCTTGCCGAGGGCGTCATTACCCGCAAGGACGTCGTCTACACCAAGGAAGCCTTCGACATCGGTACGATCACCGTCGGCGCGGGCGAAAAATCGGTGACGCTGCATGTGATGAACGAATATATGGCGGTGGACGATGCGGATGGCAAAAGGCTTGCGACCTTCCCCGCGGTGATCACCACGCTTTCACCGGAGGGCGAGCCGCTCAGCGTCGGCCAACTCAAGGAGGGCATGCATGTCTTCATCCTGCATGTGCCGATGGAGATCATTCCGCTATCGGCAAGCGTGCTCGATCCAACCGTCTATCCTGTCGTCGAAAAGGCGATGGGGATCGAGATCGCACGTTATGCACTGGCAACGAGGGCCTGAGCCGTGGCGCGTGATCCAGGCCTTGAAGAACTGATGCGTGAGGAACTCGGCGATCGGCCGGGTCTTGCCGAAAAATCCATGTTCGGCGGCTGGGCCTTCATGCTGAACGGCAATCTTCTCTGCTGCGCGCGCCATGACGGCATGCTGATCCGTCTCGGCAAGGGCAATGACGGCTGGGCGCTGGCACTGCCAGGCGTGATCCAGATGCTGTCGGGCGAACGGGTGATGCATGGCTGGGTGCGAGGCGGTGCCGAAGTTTACGGCGACGATGCCCTGAGACGGCGTCTGCTCGATGCGGCGCTCGCCTATGTGGAATCGCTGCCGAGCAAGTAGCAAAACGAGGAACCCACGATGCCGAAGGCCAATCCACGTCATCCGAAATTTCCGATTCCCGGCGGACCGGAGCTGCGCGCCAAGGGCTGGCGGCAGGAAGCGCTGTTGCGGCTGCTCGAAAATGTGCTGTCCGTCGGCGAGGACCCCGACAATCTGATCGTCTATGCCGCGCTCGGCAAGGCGGCCCGCAACTGGGCGGCGCACAAGGGCATCGTCAAGACGCTGACCGAGATGGACGAGGACCAGACGCTGCTCATCCAGTCCGGCAAGCCGATCGGGCTGGTGCGCACCCATGCCAAGGCGCCGCTTGTTATCATGGCGAACTGCAATATTGTCGGGCAATGGGCAAAGGCCGAAGTGTTCTACGAGCTGCAGCGCAAGGGGCTGATCTGCTGGGGCGGGCTGACCGCCGGCGCCTGGCAATATATCGGCAGCCAAGGCGTCATCCAGGGCACCTACGAGATCTTCATGCGCATCGCCGAGCGGCGCTTCGGCGGCGATCTCCTCGGGCGGTTCGTGCTGACGGCCGGCCTCGGCGGCATGGGCGGGGCGCAGCCGCTCGCCGGCCGTATGGCAGGCGCTGCGATCCTCTGCGTGGACATAGACCCGGAACGCGCCCGCAAGCGCCAGCAGATCGGCTATCTCCAGGAAATCGCACCCGATCTCGATACCGCCCTTCAGATGATCGATGCGGCGGTGAAGGACAGGCGGGCGCTGTCCGTCGGCCTCGTCGGCAATGCGGCGGAGGTCTATCCGGAAATCGCCCGGCGCGGCATCGTGCCTGATATCGTCACCGACCAGACCTCGGCGCATGACCTCGTCTACGGTTACGTGCCGAAGGGCATGAACCTCGATCAGGTCAAGGGCCTGCGCGACGATGGCCAGGGCCAGTTGATGGCGGCAAGCCGCGCCTCGATCGTCGAGCATGTGACGGCGATGCTGGAATTCCAGAAGCGCGGCTCGGAAGTCTTCGACAACGGCAATCTGATCCGCACGCAGGCCAAGGAGGGCGGCGTTGCGAATGCCTTCGATATTCCAATTTTCACCGAAGCCTATCTGAGGCCGCTGTTCGCCCGGGCGATCGGCCCATTCCGCTGGATGGCGCTATCGGGCGAGGAGAGCGATATCGCCCGGATCGACGATTTGCTGCTCGAGATGTTCCCTGACAACAAGATCATCACCAACTGGATCCGGCTGGCGCGCGAGCACGTGCCCTTCGAGGGGCTACCGGCACGGATCGCCTGGCTCGGCCATGGCGAACGCACGGCACTCGCAAGGCGTGTCAATGCGCTGGTTGCAAGCGGCGAACTCAAAGGCCCGGTTGCCTTCTCCCGTGACCATCTCGACGCCGGCGCCATGGCGCATCCGAATATCATGACCGAGCGAATGAAGGACGGCTCCGATGCGATCGCCGACTGGCCGCTGATCGATGCGATGATGCTCTGCTCGTCGATGGCCGATCTGGTCGTCGTCCATTCCGGCGGCGGCGGTTACGCCGGCTACATGACGAGCTGCGGTGTCACCGTCGTCGCCGACGGCACGGACCCCGCCGACGAACGGCTCGACCATGCGCTGACCAACGATACCGCGCTCGGCGTCATGCGTTACGCCGATGCCGGTTACGAGGAGGCGCTTGATGAGGTGGCAAAGAAGGACGTGCCCTATATCCGGCTTGGTTGATGTGCGGGAGGCGGACGTCAAGCGATCAGATTGGAGACTTCGAGGAGGTTGCCGTCGGGGTCCCTGAAATAGACCGAGCGCAAACGCCCAGTCGCACCGGTGCGTTCGACCGGGCCCTCTTCGATTGCAACGTCCGCGGCCTGTAGATCAGCGATGACATCGGCAAGCGGCGTCTCGGCGATGAAGCAGAGGTCGCCGGAGCCGGCTGTGGGATGTCTCGCCTTGGGATCGAATTCGCGGCCGGCCTGATGCAGGTTGATCTTCTGCCCGCCGAATTTCAGTGCCTTGCGGCCTTCCGCGAAGGTTTCGACCGACATGCCGAGGATGCGGGAATAGAAATCGCAGGTGATCGCGATATCGGCGACGGTCAGCACGAGATGGTCGAGGCGGTCTATGCGGATCATGCTTTTCTCCTCGCAAGGCGCTGGGCGACACAGGCGGAGATAAAGGCCAGCGCCAGCATGGCAAGGGTGAAGATAACGACGGCGGCCCAGCCTTCAATCGCGAAGAACCACCCGCCCGCCGAACCCATGAGGCTGGAGCCGACATAATAGGCGAGCATATAGAGCGACGAGGCGTGGCCTTTGGTGCCATGCGCCAACTTGCCGACAAGGCCACTGGCGATGGAATGGCTCATGAAGAAGCCGGTCGTGAGCACTATTATACCGAGGATGATGACCGGGAGCGAGGCAAAGAGCGTCAACGCGCTGCCGGCGGCAGTGAGCGCCAGACCGAAGAGAAGCACGGAAAAATGCCCGATCCGGTCTCCGAGCAGACCGCCGATCGAAGAGGCGCCGATGCCGAAGAGATAGACAGTGAAGATCAGGCCGAGTTCGGTCTGGTTGAGGCCGTAGGGCGGCGCCACCAGGCGGAAACCGGCATAGTTATAGATCGTCACGAAGGAGCCCATCGCCAGGAAAGCTATGGCGAAGATGAAGGGCAGCGCCGGATTGGTGAGATGGCCAAGCCAGGCTTTTGCATGAAAGCGCGGATCGAAGCCCGGCCTGCGGACGAAATTGCGTGACGGCGGCAAGAGGGCGATGAAGCCGATCGCGGCGGCAAGGCCAATGGCGCCGATGAGAAAAAGCGCCGGACGCCAGGTGAGATATTCGGCGAAGATACCGGTCAGCACGCGGCCGGACATGCCGCCGAAGGCCGTGCCGCCGACATTAAGGCCCATGGTGGCGCCAAGACCGCGCGGATCGATTTCCTCGGCGAGATAGGCCATGGCGACGGCCGGCACGCCGCCGAGAACGAGGCCTTGGAGAGCGCGGATGACGAGGAGCAAGTGCCAGTTCGGGGCAAAGGCGGTGGCAATGGTCAGCAATGCCGCCCCAACCAGCGATATCGACATCAGGCTGCGGCGGCCAAGGCCTTCCGAGACGGCGGCGGCGCAGACGATGGCAACCGCCAGGAAACCGGTGGAGAGCGACAGCGACAGCGAGCTTTCGGCCGGGCTGACGGCGAATTGCTGCGAGAAAATCGGCAGCAGCGGCTGGACGCAATAGAGCAGCGAAAAGGTGGAGAAGCCGGAGAGGAAGAGCGCCAGGCTGGCGCGGCGATAGGCGCCCGTTCCGCGGGTCAGATAGTGTTTTTGCCCTGGGATCGCAGCTGTCTCGGCGGTCTTCATTGCATGCGCTGACGTCGGCATCTCTTCATCCTTCCGACCTTCGATCTAGTCAACGCCACGCCATTTGTCCAATATATGAAACTGGCGATTTCGATAGGTTTTGGAGATGACGATCGAGCTGCGGCACTTGCGATATTTCCTGGTGGCGGAAGAAGGCAACTTCACCCGTGCCGCCGGCAAACTCGGCATCGGGCAGCCGCCGCTCAGCCAGCAGATCCGCGACCTGGAACGGAAGACGATGTCGTGCTCGCTTGCCGCGGGGCGGGGTTCGAGCTGACCGTGGCGCAGGAGGCGCCGCAGATTTCCTTCTGGTGCCGCCGATCTCGGCGTCTCGATCGTGCCGGCCTTCATTTCACAGATGAAGCTCGAAGGTGCGGCCTACCGGCCGATCGAGGGGCCGCCGGCCGTGGCGCGCCTGGCGCTGGCAATGCTGAAAACACATCGCTCGCCGGTCACCGAGAACCTGATCAGCTTGCTGAGCTAGCTAAAGCGCGTCGCGATCTTTCAGATTCGCTCTTCGCGCTTTAGGTCTTTGTTTTTGCGCATGTCGTTTCCGCAAAACCGCTGCACACTTTTGCGCGACATGCTCTAACCCACCGGATCCCAATAGGGCGGATCACCAAAACTCTTCTTCAGATGATCGGCGATGGCGCGGAGCTTGGCGGAGGGATTTCGGCCTTCGGGATGGGCCATGTAGATGAATTCGGCCTCAGGCTTGTGGCCGACATCGATTTCGGCAAGCCGGCCCTCGCGGATGGCCGGGCCGGCGATGAAGGCCGGCAGCAGCGCGATGCCGAGCCCGGCAATCGCGGCGTCGCGGAGCATGTCGCCATTGTTGATGCCGAGCGCCGGTTTCGCGCGCACGACGATTGCGCCCTCTGGTGTCTGGAAGCGCCAGTCGGCAACGCCGCGATTGGTGTAGAAGATGCCGCGATGGCTGTTGAGATCATCAAGCGACGACGGAATTCCCTGGCGGGCGAGATAATCCGGCGAGGCGCAGAGAAGACGGCGGCTGCGTGTGAGTTTCCAGGCGACCAGCCGGCTGTCGGCGATCGCGCCGTTGCGGATGATGGCATCATAACCGTCCGAGGCGGCATCGACCCGCCGGTCATCGATATCGAGGGTCAGTTCGATCTCGGGATGTTCGGCAAGAAAAGGATAGAGCGCCGGGCCGAGATGCATGCGGCCGAAGGTGACGGGGGCGGCGATGCGGATCGGGCCGGACAGCGTTCCGCGCCGCTCGGCCATATCTGCGGCGGCCTCCTCGATCTCGCGCACGATGCGCGCGGCGCGCTCCAGGAAGACCGCGCCATCCTCCGTCAAGGTGAGCTTGCGGGTCGTTCGGTGCAGCAGCATGCCGCCCAGCGACTTCTCCAGTTCGGTCAGCCTTTCGCTGATGACGGATTTGGACAGCCGCAGGCGCCGCGCCGCCTCGCTGACCGAGCCCGCCTCAACCACGGCGACGAAAGCCGCAATACCTTCGATCCTGATCATCGTTCGGCTTTTCCGAATTCGAGTTCCCCGATCTGGAGACTAATCCGAACGAAAGGAAAATGCCATCTTCCCTTCATCGAAAGGGACGGCAGGGGCCGCCTCACCTTAAACGCAGGAGATGGAACCATGAACCGCTTGAACAACAGGGTCGCAATCGTCACCGGCGCAAGCTCCGGCATCGGCCGCGCCACGGCAAAGCTCTTCGCCGCCGAAGGCGCCAAGATCGTCGTCGGCGCCCGCCGCGAGCGCGAACTCGACAGCCTTGTCGCGGAGATCAAGGCAGAGGGCGGCGACGCCATCGCCATTGCCGGCGACGTGCGCTCGGAAGACTATCACAAGGCGCTGGTCGCTGCCGCCGTGACGAATTACGGCAAGCTCGACATCGCCTTCAACAATGCCGGCACGCTTGGCGAGGCCGGTCCGAGCACCGCCGTTTCGGAAGCAGGCTTCAGCGAGGCGCTGGCGATCAATCTGACGGCCTCCTTCCTCGCCGCCAAGCACCAGATCGGCACAATGGTGGAGAATGGCGGCGGCTCGGTGATCTTCACCTCGACCTTCGTCGGCTACAGCTTCGCTTTTCCGGGCGTTGCCGCCTATGCCGCCAGCAAATCCGGCCTGATCGGCCTGACGCAGGCGCTTGCCGCCGAATTCGGCCAGCAGGGCGTGCGCGTCAATGCCATCCTGCCGGGTGCTGTTGATACCGACATGTATCGGGACATGAACGACACGCCTGAGAAGCAGGCCTTCGTCACCAATCTGCATGCGCTGAAGCGTGTCGCGACACCCGAAGAACTTGCCCGCTCGGTTCTCTATCTCGCCTCCGACGATGCGAGCTTCGTCACCGGGACGGCCTCGCTGGTCGACGGCGGCGGTTCGATCACCCGCACCTGAGACGGCGCGGCGCGATTATCCGCTGCCGGTTGATGATCCTTCAACGCGCCGGCTTATCGCGCCGCCTTTTTCAGGGCATTCTCCCAACAACGGGCCGCGGCCCAAAATTCGATCAAAGGAACGTCATCATGTCACGCCTGCAAAACAAGACAGCCCTCATCACCGGCGGCACCAGCGGCATCGGTCTCGAGACCGCCCGCCAATTCATCGCCGAGGGCGCCCGCGTCGTCGTTACCGGCAGCAGCGCGGCAAGCGTCGAGGCGGCCCGCGCCGAACTTGGCGGCGAAGCCACCGTCATCCAGGCCGATGCCGGCAATGCGGTCGGCCAGAAGGCCGTCGCCGATAGCGTGAGAGAGGTTTTCGGCACGCTCGACATCCTCTTCGTCAACGCCGGGGTCGCCGAATTCGGGCCGCTGGAACAGTGGAGCGAAGCCGCCTTCGACAAGTCGGTTGATATCAACGTCAAAGGACCGTTCTTCCTGATTCAGGCGCTGCTGCCGATTTTTTCGAAGCAGGCCGCGATCGTGCTCAACACCTCGATCAACGCCCATATCGGCATGCCGAACTCCAGCGTCTATTCGCTGACGAAGGGCGCGCTGCTGACGCTTGCCAAAACATTGTCGGGCGAACTCATCGGCCGCGGCATCCGCGTCAACGCCGTCAGCCCCGGTCCGATCGCCACGCCGCTTTACAGCAAGCTCGGTGCTTCGGAAGCCCAATCCAAGGCGATGGCCGAGCAGATCCAGGCCCAGATCCCCGTCGGCCGCTTCGGAAATCCCGGCGAAGTCGCCAAGACGATCGTCTTCCTCGCCTCCGATGAGGCGGCCTATATCGTCGGCAGCGAACTCATCATCGACGGCGGGATGAGCAACCTCTGACCCGACGAAGATGACAGCTGACGTCATGAACGGGGCGGACCCGCCGGCTGCGGCCGATGGGTGCCGTCCCCGCGATTGCATGTTCAACGCCAAAGGCTTAGGGTCGAGGGTGGTCAGAAAAGGCAACGGGAAGAAGGCCATGGCTCTCAGCGGCAAACGCATCCTCCTCATCATCTCCGGCGGCATCGCGGCCTATAAGAGCCTGGATCTGATCCGCCGGCTGCGCGAGCGCGGCGCGAGCGTGCGCCCCGTCATGACCAAAGGCGCGCAGGAATTCGTCACGCCGCTTGCCGTTGGTGCACTGGCGGCGGACCATGTCTTCCTCGATCTGTTTTCGCGCCAGGACGAACAGGATATCGGTCATGTAAGGCTGGCGCGCGACTGCGACCTCGTGCTAATCGCCCCTGCCACCGCCGATCTGATGGCGAAGATGGCGAACGGGCTTGCCGACGATCTCGCTTCGACCGTGCTTCTGGCGACGAACAGGCCGGTGCTTGCCGCACCGGCGATGAACCCCGCCATGTGGGCGCACCCGGCGACGCGGCGGAATGCGGCGATGCTCCGAGCCGACGGCATCCGCTTCGTCGGGCCGATGGCCGGCGAGATGGCGGAAAGCCGGGAGGCCGGGCTTGGCCGGATGGCGGAACCGCTTGACATTGTCGCTGCGGTCGAAACGATGCTCGACGATGGAGAAAAGCCGCTCAAGGGACGCAAAGCGATCGTCACGTCAGGACCGACGCACGAACCGATCGATCCGGTGCGCTATATCGCCAACCGCTCCTCCGGCCGGCAGGGGCATGCGATCGCCGCAGCCCTTGCAAAGCTCGGGGCTGATGTGACGCTCGTATCGGGGCCGGTGGCGATCGCCGACCCCGTCGGCGTTGGCACCGTGCATGTCGAACGGGCGGAGGAAATGCGCGATGCCGTGCTTGCGGCGCTGCCGGCCGACATCGCGGTGATGGTCGCGGCGGTTGCGGACTGGCGCGTCGCCTCGGCCGCCGACCAGAAGCTGAAGAAACATCCCGGCGAATCCATTCCGACGCTGGCGCTGACCGAGAACCCGGACATCCTGAAAACCGTCGGCCATCATACGATGCGGCCGAGGCTGGTGATCGGCTTTGCCGCCGAGACGCAGGACGTCGAAAGCAATGCGAAGGCGAAACTCGAAAGGAAAGGCGCCGACCTGATCGTCGCCAATGACGTTTCCCCTGCGACAGGTATCATGGGCGGCAGCCGCAACAGCGTCAAACTCATTCGCCACAGCAGTGTCGAGCAATGGCCTGACCTGACGAAGGAAGAGGTTGCCGAAAGGCTCGCGGCGCTGATCGCCAAGCAGATCGGCTAACGCCGAGCGGCTCAGCTGATCGCAAGCGGCTCAGGCTGGAATAGCGACCCGTAGCGGCTTGGACGCGCTCCGCTTCTCCGGCCGGAAGTCGGCGACATCGATGCCGCCTTTACCGACGGTGACGGCGCTGCCGTTCGGGATCTCGGCCCAGGCATCGCCATCGTCGTTCAGCGGCTCGGACACAAGGCAATAGCCCGCGCCGACGGGAGAAGCATAGAGCGTCGGGGCCCTGCGATCTGTGGCATAACGGATCGCATAGAGCGTGTTGCCATCGGAGAAGGCAGCGGTAAAACGCAGCAAGATCGAGCCGATGGTGTTTTCCGCCAGGTCCTCGATGAAGCCGATCATTTCCGCCATCGCGGCGACCGGCGCTTCGCGCAGGCCGAACTGCAGCGCCAACAGGAACATCAGCTCGGAATCGGTCGTGCCGCCGCGGGCATTGAACAATTCATCGTCGAGCATCGCCTCCATCGGCCGGCGCAGGCGCTCGAAGCCGGAGATCTGGCCGTTGTGCATGAAGGACCAGGTGCCATTGGTGAAGGGATGGCAGTTGTCGCGGCGCGTGCCGCCGCCTGTGGCAGCGCGGACATGGGCGAGGAAGAGCGGCGAACGGATCTGCCGTGCCAGGCTCTTCAAATTGCAATCCGACCAGGCCGGCAGGATATCGCGGTAGCGGCCGGGCTCGGGCCTGTCACCATACCAGGCAATGCCGAAACCATCGCCATTCGTCGCCGTCTTGGCGCGGGTGGCGCAATGCGACTGCTCGATCAGGGAATGGGCGGGCGAGGATACCAGATCTTCGAGATAGAGAGGGTCTCCGCGATAGGCTGCCCAGCGACACATGGCTCTTTGCTCCGGAACCCGCCGCATCGGCGGGAAATGCTGAAACTCAACTGAATTGTCGAATGTCGTCGCTAATAACAGCTTAACGCCCGGCCGGTTTGCAAGTGAAACATGACGATTCCTTGACGCCTGACCTCTTCAAATTCGGCGAAACGCTGTGTTCTTTTGTGAACACTGCGTTGTCTGCCCCGCAGACTTCGCGCCCGGCAGCCGGGCGGCTATAGTCGCCGCCAAGTTGAACCCCTAGGAGGACGCCATGTCGATCCGCCCCGTCAAGCATGAAAGTACTGCCACACCGACCATGGAAGGCGCCGGCGTAAAGCTGCACCGCGTCTTCGGCTTCGGCGATCCCGCGATGACCGATCCATTCCTGATGATGGATGATTTCCGCAACGACAATCCAGCGGAATATATCCGCGGTTTTCCCTGGCATCCGCATCGCGGCATCGAGACGATCACCTATGTGCTCGCCGGCACCGTCGAGCACGGCGACAGCTTGGGCAATAGCGGCCTGCTCGGCGCCGGCGACATCCAGTGGATGACAGCCGGCAGCGGCATCATGCACCAGGAAATGCCGAAGGGCGATTTTGCTGGCCGAATGCACGGCTTCCAGCTCTGGGCGAACTTGCCCTCCTCGCTGAAGATGACGGCGCCGCGCTACCAGGACGTCAAATCCACCGATATTCCTGTCGTCGTCGATGATGACGGCACGGCGGTGCGGGTGATCTGCGGCGATTTCTGGGGCAAGGCCGGTCCGGTCGATGGCGTCGCCGCCGAGCCGATCTATCTCGACGTGTCAGTGCCGCCCGGCCGGAAGAAGCGCCTACGGGTCGATACCTACCGCAATGCCTTCGCCTATATCTTCGCCGGCTCCGGCACCTTCCGCGATGCATCGAAACCCTTCGGCGTGCGCGTCGAGAAGGAAGTCGACGGCGAGGAATTGAATATCCGCGACATGTCCGGCAACCGCACGCTCGTGGTCTTCGACAGCGGCGACGAAGTGACGGTGCAGGCAGGCGACCAGGGCATCCGTTTCCTGCTTGTCTCCGGCAAGCCGATCGAGGAGCCGGTTGCCTGGCACGGCCCGATCGTGATGAATTCGCGCGAGGAAATCATGCAGGCGATGCGCGAACTGCAGAACGGCACCTTCATCAAAGCTGCGCATTGAACGGATTTCTCTCTTGCATCTGCGAAGAATCAGCCTAACTTTAAGTCATCAGCAACAGAACGAAAGGAAGGTGATCCAATGTCTAATGAGATTTCGGACCTCGTAACGGGCATGGAAGAGGTGACGAAGGCGAGGCAGCCCTCGCTCTAATCCCCGCCTTCCTAGGGCTGCATAGACAGTCCAGGCCAGTTAGAGGCCAAACTCATGGAAAGGGTCGCTGAGGCGGCCCTTTTTTACTGTCTTGATGTCTTTATTGTCTTGATGCCAGGCGTTGACGAAAGATCGAAATTTCAATACTCATAAAGTCATCTGATGACTTTATGAGTATTGAAATGCGAGCGCTCAGCAAAACCAATCTCGCCGATGAGGCGATCGAGGCGATCCGCGGCGACATTCTCGGCAAACGCTGGGCGGTCGGCGAAAAATTGCCGAATGAAGCCTCGCTCTCGGCCATGCTGTCCGTCAGCCGCGGCACGGTGCGCGAGGCGGTGCGCGTTCTCGCCTCTCAGGGTTATCTCGAAACAAGGCAGGGTTCGGGAACCTATGTCCGCGCGACCAGCGACGCCGGACGGCCACTGACGATGGCGCGGCGCGCCAGCCTGCGCGACCAGTTCGAGGCGCGCCTGGCGCTCGACGTCGAGGCCGCCCGGCTGACGGCGATGCGCAAGACGCTGGAGACGATTGCCGGGCTTCGCAGGCTGCTTGCCGAACGCGGCAATTACGATGGCGGCAATCAGGCCGCCTTCATCGAACGCGACCTCGCCTTCCACAAGGCTGTCATCGCCGCTTCCGGCAACCGGGCGATGATCGAGATCTATGATTTCTTCTCGGCCTCGATCGCCGATACCATCGCGGCGACGCTCGGCAAGGATATTCCGGAACCCGATATGCAGGCGCATGCCGATATCGTCGACGCCATCGAGACCGGCGACCCCGATAGTGCGGATGCGGCGGTGCGCCGCTTCATGGCGCCGGTTCTTGCCGCACTCGACCGGATGATCCTGTCATGAACACGCCTGCCAACCATGCCGCCAGCGCGCTTGAGCCTGCCGACGATCTGCTTGTTGATGCCGAGGCCGGCAGCCTTCCACCGCCGCAGGCAACGCCGGTACGGGGAGTTGCGGATCGGTTTCTGCTGGGCGCAAGCCTGGTGCTGATCGCCTTCAACCTGCGCCCGGTCTTCTCCAGCGCCTCGGCGCTGCTGCCGGAAATCCGTGGGGAATTCGGCCTGAGTGCGCTGGGCGCCAGCCTGCTGACGACGCTTCCGGTCGTCTGCCTCGGCGCCTTCTCGCCGCTTGCCCCTCGTCTTGCTCAGCGCTTCGGGACTGAACGCACGCTGTTCGGCGTTCTCCTGCTTCTGGCTCTCGGCACCGCATTGCGCGGGCTTTCCTCCATACCGCTGCTCTTCATCGGCACGGCCCTTGCGGGCGCCTGCATTGCCGTCGGCAATGTGCTGCTGCCGGGGCTGGTGAAGCGGGATTTCGCCGGGCGCGCCGCGCTGATGACCGGCTTCTACACGATGGCGCTTTGCGCCGGGGCGGCCAGTGCCGCCGGGCTGACGCTGCCGATCGAGCACGCACTCGGCGGCTCTCTCGCGGGCGCGCTCGCCATCTGGGCGCTACCCGCCCTCGCCGTCAGCCTGCTCTGGCTGCCTGAGGTTCTTCGCAGCGGCACCCAGGCAAGACGAAACGGCTTCCACCTCAAAAGCCTCTGGCGTGACCGGCTCGCCTGGCAGGTGACGCTGTTCATGGGGCTGCAATCGGCGCTTGCCTATTGCGTCTTCAGCTGGCTGGTTCCGATCTTGCGCGAACGCGGGCTCGACGGGGTCACTGCCGGGGCAATCGTTTCCCTGTCGGTGATGGTGCAGGCGGCATCCTGCCTGATCGTGCCGCATATCGCCGTGCGCGGCCGCGACCAGCGGCTGATCAATGCGAGCCTCTGTGGCGTTGCCGTCATCGCCCTGCTCGGCCTGCTCTTTGCGCCGCTTTCGACGGTCTGGCTGTGGGCGGTACTGCAGGGCATCGGCCAGGGTGGGCTGATCGCGGCGGCCATGACGACGATCGTGCTGCGCTCGCGCGATCCCGATGTCGCCGCCCATCTTTCCGGCATGGCGCAATGCGTCGGTTACCTGCTCGCCGCCATCGGTCCGCTCATCGTCGGCCTCATCCGCGGCTGGACCGGAAGTTTTTCCTGGTGCGCGGCTCTCTTCATTGCGCTCGGGCTTGGAGCGGCGATCAATGGCTGGAAGGCCGGGCGGGCGGTCGAGATCAATGTCCATGCGGTCGAAAAGGACGGCTGAGCCCTTCGCTCACCTGTCCATCACCATCTCTTGATGCCCGTCGTCGGCCGCGGATGCTACGCTATCTCAGCCTCTCATTCCCCACCGCCGGAGGAGACATCTTGCGCATACGAACCCTGTTTCTGCTCGCCGCACTTGCGGCAATGCTGACCCCCGCCCTTTCCTATGCGCAGGAAAGCAGTCAGCCGAGGGCAAATGTCCACAGCGGCGCGCGCGACGGCGTATTGAAGCTGCTGCCGGCCGATTCCGTCACAGAGCACGCGCTGACGATCGGCGACCGGAAGCTCGCCTATACTGCAACCGCCGGCACGCTGGATCTCTTCGGCCAGGACGGCGCGCAGACCGGCGCGATCTTCTACACCGCCTATGTCGCGCGGGATGCCGGGCCGAACCGGCCTCTGACCTTTGCCTTCAACGGCGGGCCGGGTGCTGCTTCCGCCTTCCTGCATCTCGGGCTGGTCGGGCCGAAGGTGCTCGATTTCGGGCCGGACGGACGCGACGGCGCCAATGCGAAACTCGTCGATAACGAGCAAAGCTGGCTCGATTTCACCGATCTCGTGCTGATCGACCCGATCGGCACCGGCTGGAGCCGGACGGCGAAGGCCGACGACGCCTCCAATTATTATAACGTCAACTCAGATGCTGAAAGCATCGCCAAGGCGATCGCGCTCTATGTCGCGCACAACAACCGTTCCAACTCGCCAAAATATCTTCTCGGCGAGAGTTATGGCGGCTTCCGTGCGGCCAAGGTCGCCTCGGTGCTGCAGGAAAGCCAGGGAATCATTGTCGCCGGCGCGGTGATGCTTTCCCCCCTGCTCGAGGGCCAGTTGATGTTCAATGCCGATCAGTTCGCGCTCGGCGCAGCGCTGGAGCTGCCGTCACTGGCGGCAGCCGAACTCGACCGGCACAAGGCCTTTGACGAAGAGAAGCAGAAGGCGGCCGAGATCTTCGCGCTCGGGGACTATCTGACGACGCTGGCCGGGCCGCCGCCGACGGGTGCCGACGCCGCCGTCTTCTATGGCAGGATCGCCGGGCTGACGGGCATTCCCGAGGATATCGTTACCCGCAACCGCGGCTTCCTCGGCAATTCCTACGTCAAACATTCGGACGCCGGCAGCGGCGAGGTGATGAGCGCCTACGACGCTTCCTTTGCAGCACCCGATCCCTATCCGGAATCGGATTACGATCGCGGCGACGACGCCATCCTCGACGGCTTCGCCCGCGCCTATGGCGGCGCCTTTGCCGATTACGCCCGCAACGAGCTCGGCTTCAAGACCGAGATGACCTATTCGCTGCTCGACGGCGATATCAGCCCACGCTGGGAGTGGGGTGGAGGACGTGGCGGCGGATCGCGCTTCCAGGCCAGCGCCACCGATAACATCCGGCAGCTGCTCGCCTCGAACTCGGCCTTCCATCTGCTGATTGCACATGGCTACAGCGATGTGGTGACGCCCTATGGCGTCAGCCGTTACGTGGTCGACCATCTGCCGCCCTCGCTCGCCGGCGGCCGCGTCGGGCTGAAGCTTTATCGCGGCGGCCATATGTTCTATACGAAAGCCGATCAGCGGGCGGCCTTCACGGCGGATGCGAAGGCCTTCTACGCCACACACGCGGCCGCTCCGCCGGCAGACTGAGGAATCGCCGATGCATATCACCGGAGGATGCCACTGCGGGGCGATCCGCTATCAGGCGGAGATCGACCCGGAGCGGGTCTCGATCTGCCATTGCACCGATTGCCAGCGGTTGACGGGCTCCGCCTATCGCATCACAGCACCCGCGCGGCCGGGAAGTTTCACACTGACTTCAGGTGAGCCAAAAGGCTACGCAAAATATGGCGACAGCGGCGGTCTCAGCCGTCAATTCTTCTGCCCGAATTGCGGATCGCCGCTCTACCGCACAGACGGCGAAGGCGGCGCCATCGGCATCCGCGTCGGCGGCATCGACCAGCGGCGGGAATTGGTGCCGAAAAAGCAGATATGGTGCCGCTCGGCTTTGCCTGGGCTGGCGAATATCGAAAAGCTGCCACGCTTCGAGAGAGAGGATTAGGCTCAGGCCGGCTTACCATCGCGCCTTTATTCCGGCAGCGGCATACCCGGCCAGCGATCGGTCACGCCGGCCTGGACCGGACGCTCCAGATAGGTGGATAGGGCGATATAGCTGCGGGTGCCGGTGACGCCGGGGACGGCATGGATCTGGGCGAGAAAAGCCTCTAAGGCCTGCGGGCTGGCGGTGCGAACCTTGAAGAGAACGCTGGCGTCGCCGGCGACCGAATGCATCTCCTCGACCTCGGGAAACTGCAGAACCTGTATCAGCCGCTCGCTCTTGCCCCAGCCGGCCGCCTCCACATGCACGAAGGCAAGCAGCGGTTTGCCAAGCGCTGCGCCATCCAGCGCGGCATGCACGCCCTTGATGGCGCCGGATTGTCTCAGTCGGCGCACACGCTCATGCACGGCCGGCGCTGACAGGCCGACCGTTTCGCCAAGCCTGGCATAGCTCTGGCTGCCGTCGGCGGCGAGCGCGGCTAATATTCTTCGGTCGAAGGCATCGATGACCGGCTGCTGGGGCCGTCTCTGCCGAAGATCGTCTGTATTTTTCGCCATTCCGCAAACTCCCCTTTCTGCCGAAGAATAATCGCCGATACTGGCATTCTTCAACAGGATATTCGGAGGAGGAGAGATCTCATGGAGATGATCGCGCACAATCCAGCAAACGGGATCTATGCGGCCAGCCCTGATTACATCCATGCGCTGGAGGTCAGGCAACCGTCCCGGCTGCTCTTCGTCAGCGGCACCATGGGTCTCGATCAACAGGGAATGGCCGCGGCCGATCTGGAAGGCCAGTTGGACCTCATCTGGTCCAATCTGCGCGCCATCCTCACGTCCGCTGATATGACGGTGGACAATATCGTGCGGCTGACGAGCTATCTCAGCGACGGCGCCTTTATCGAGGCGAACCAGAATGCCCGTCTTCGGGCGCTTGGCGGCCGCGCCGTGCCGACCACGGCGATCATCGTCGAAACGCTGCGCGACGACTGGCTCGTCGAGATCGAGATCGTCGCTGCCGGCTGACCGGCACATTGGCCATCGCACCCCGAGGGGTGCGATGGCTGCGGCAATCAGGCCGCCTGTTTCAACAGGCCGAGCGCCTCGGCCAGGTCGACCTCACCGCGGAAACCGCCGCTGCTTTTCGCCTCCTGGCGATGCTCGATCGCATGGGCAAAACGCACGGCCGGCTCCTGCTGCATGCGCTCATAGAGGCGATGCAGGCCGGGAAACTGCCTGCGGTCGACGACCTGGTGAAAGTCGTTCCAGCGGGCGATGCCGACGAAATAGGCGTCCGCCAGGCCCGGCCCGTTGCCGAGAAGCCATTCGCGGCCGTCGAGCAGACGCTCCAGCGTCTGATGCGCCTTTTCGACCGCGGCGATTCCATAGGCGGTGAGGACCTGCTTCTCCTCCGGCTCCATTGGATGCTCGATCGCATACCAGAGCGGGCCGAAGGCCTTGAAGAAGGTGGTATTGAGAAAGGCGAGCATCTGGTTCAGCCGATCGAAATCCGCCGACCCCTGCACAAAGCCCAGACCTTTGCCGATCGTGCCGGCGCCAATATGGTGGAGGATCGCCATGCTTTCGCTGATCGTCCTGCCATCTTCGAGGAGCAGCGACGGCGTTTCGCCGACTGCGTTGATCCGTTTGTATTCTTCGCTGGAGACTATTTCCGGCATCTCAACGCGGCAGAGCCGATAAGGCAGGCCGGACCATTCCAGCGCGACGATCGAGCCGAAGGAGCAGCCTTCAGGGACGCCGTAAAACAATATGGGTGACATCAATCGTTCCTTTCAGAATTGAACCCGTTTGGACGCGATGAATATGAGGATGTGGACGATCTTGCGGTAGAGACTATAAATGCTTCGCAATGTCCACGTATCTGGAAGATGACGATGGCGCTTTTCAACCTCAACGACCTCCATCTTTTCGTCCAGGCCGTCGACAGCGGCAGCTTTACGGCTGCGGCGAGACATCTCGGCATGCCTAAATCGACGGTGAGCAAGCGGGTTGCCGAGCTGGAGGGGCGGCTTGGCGTGCGGCTGATCCAGCGTACGTCGCGAAGCTTCGCGCTGACCGAGCTCGGCCGCGAGTTCTTTCGGCATGCCCAGGCCTCGATCATCGAGGCGGAGATGGCCGAGGGCATCGTGCGGCGGCATCTGGCCGAACCTGCCGGCAGCGTTCGCCTGACCGCCTCGGTGCCGACGGCACAGTTCACGCTGACGGAGCATCTGCCGGCGCTGGCGGCGCGATTTCCGAAGCTCCGGCTTTCCGTGCATGTGACGGACCGCTTCGTCGATATCGTCCAGGAAGGTTTCGACATCGCGCTGCGCAGCCACCGGACGCCGCTGCCGGATTCGGCGCTGGTGCAGCGGAAGCTCGCCAGCCATCCTTTCTTCATCCTCGCCTCGCCGGATTATATCAGTGCCCATGGCGAACCGCGCCGGCCGGAGGAACTGACACAGCATGCGACGATCATGACCAGCCTGACAGAGGACCAGTGGCGGCTTTATTCGGGCGGCGATAAGGTTCTCGTCACGCTGCATTCCGTCATGGCCGCGGATGAGCCCTATGTCTTGATGGAAATGGCCATGGCGGGGCTTGGCATTACCTGCCTGCCGACATCCGTCTGCCGCAAGGCGCTGGCGGACGGGCGGCTGGTGCGGGTGCTGCCGGAATGGACGGCCGGCAGTATCGAGACGACGATCCTGATGCCGCATCGGCGTGGCCAACTGCCGGCAGTGCGCGCCGTCGTCGACTTCCTGGCGGAACGGCTGGCGGGATAACGCTCCGCGGCATAACGCAGCAGACGGAGAAACACTACATTTCGAAGGGTATTCGGCCATCAGCCGCTCCTTCAGGACGTCGAGCTGCGGGGCCTTTAGCCTCCTCTTATCACAACCACTGCCTCGCTTTTTCGACGATCCGCGACGCCCCGGGTCTCCCGCCAGTACTCAGTAAAATCTGAAATGCGGTGTATTCGTCCACGAGCAGATACAAAACGCTCAATGCAGTTCAATACAGCTCCACATTGTAGCTCGAACTGGCTAAGTGCATAACAGTTGAATTTGTAGTATATATAATATTGAGGAGAAATTCGCGTGAGGGGCGCGAGGGGTTAACATAGCTTTCAAAGGACATTTCCGAACTTTACCAACTCTTTCTTGCATATCTGAGGAAGTAATCTTGGGAGTTGTCATTATGCAGCCCTAGTTACGGACTTTAGTCCTAATGTGCTTATAGGCTTTGGTCTTAATACCCTTCCAACTGAGATGGACTAGTGCGCGCTATCGACGACACAATGCTCGTCGATAGAGAGCCGCAAATTCAATGCGCAAAGGGGTAGACCCGCGCGGATGCAATTCGGCATCTGGGGCCGGTATCTCCCCTGCTAATGCGACAGAAACCGAGGGAGAAACTCCATGGCACTCGACATCACGACCCAAGACATCATCATCGACGAGACCACCGGTCTAACGGACAACGATATCAACCCCGCCACTCCGCCGCACAACAATACCACGGTGCAATATTTGTTGGGTCTCGACGCTGCCGGCGGGCTGACCCCACCGGAGGTCGCCTACCAGAGCAATTTCGTCGTGGCCTCGGCGAGCGCCGGGGAAACCATCACCTCGGTCGTTCTCACCCAGAGCGCCTCCGGGACCCCGTTTTCCACCACGGTCGGCGTCAACAGCGGCATCCGCACCGTCGACGGCAATTATGTCTGGCTGTTCCAGGACCCGACACATTCGAACGTGGTGATCGGCGTCATCGGGACCTCTAACCCGCTCACCGAGCCGGCTGAAACCGGGCCGCTCGCCTTCTCGCTGGCGCTGATCGGCACCAGCGCCACCAATGCCGACCTGTACACAGTCCAGTATGTGCCGTTGTTCCATCCCGATGCGACCAATGCCGACGACCGCATCGATCTGACGAACAAGGTGTTCGCCTCGGTCAGTGGAACCTCGGTGGTCAATTTCAGCCAGCTTGGCGATGCCCCGTCCGGACATAACAACTGGTATATTCTCGACGCCGATGCAGCCAGCCCCCAGAAGATCCTGGTCACCGCGCACGACAATGGCGTGCAGGCGGAAGTCAACGTCAGTACCCAAGGCCTGGGTGTCGCATCGCAAGACGTGCGTTTCGGCCGCGAGCTCCAGATCGACCTGATCACCGGCGGCACCCAGAGCGCCGGCAAGAACTTTACCAGCACGCCAACCGCGCCCGACTACGGCACCCACCTCGAGAACGTCTCCACCGCCGGCTTCTCGATCTCGCAGTCGACGCCGACCAGCACCGTCGCCGACATTGAGATCCACGCCTACAATAATAACGACAACGTAGAAGGTGCTGCCTTCCCCACAGACGACAACGATGCCGAGATCAACATCACCGGCGTGACGTTCAAGCTGAACGGCGTGACAAAAACAGCCGCGGAGCTCGGCATCACGGTCAATCTCGCCGGCACTGGATTGATCCTCGGGAAAGTCGGCGAGGGCGTGACGATCGACTTCACGACCGCAGGCGGAGCTGGCGGAACATTCGATCGCTTCACCATCAGGAATATCGACACGGAGAAAGACTTTTTCGATGTCAAAGAGGTGCATTATGGTGGCGAGGTCGGCAACGCTCACAACGAAGAGGTTGGCTCCTTCATCAACTTCGACGACGACGGGCCAAGCATCACGGCAACCGGCACCCCGCCGGTACTGACGGTCGATGAGACCAACCTGACCACCGATGCCAGCGGCGACTTCGCGACCTCCTTCACCGCGAATGCCGGCGCCGATGGCGACGCCATCACCTATGCGCTCGGCATCAGCCAGATCACCAATGTCAGCGGCCTCACCGACACCGCAACCCACCAGTCCGTGCTGCTCTTCCTCGAAGGCGGCAGTGTCGTTGGCCGCGCCGGAGCCGGCGGCCCGGTCGTCTTCACCGTCAGCGTCACCGCTGCCGGCCTCGTCAGCCTCGACCAGGCGCGGGCCGTGGTCCATGCCGACGCCAGCGACCCGGACGACAGCATCACTCTGGCCGCCGCCGACCTCGTCACGCTGACCGCGACCATCACCGACGGCGACGGCGATCACGCCGCAGCCACCCACAATATCGGCCAGAATTTCAACTTCGAGGATGACGCGCCGATAATCGGGATAAAAGGCGGCCCGTTTCCACTGATCGTCGACGAGACCGACCTGACGACCGATGTCAGCGCCCTCGGGGCCGCCTTCGTCGCCTTCCCCGGAGCCGATGGCGTTGGCAACGGTATCACCTATGCGCTCGGCATCAACCCGAACAACAATGTCAGCGGTCTTACCGATACCGAAACCGGCCAGTCCGTCCTGCTCTTCCTGGAAGGCGGCAGCGTGGTCGGCCGCGCCGGAGCTGGCGGTCCGATCGTCTTCACCGTCGGCGTCAGCGCTGCCGGCGTCATCACCCTCGACCAGACAAGGGCGGTCGTCCATGCTGATGCCAACGACCCGGACGACATCACCACCCTGGCGGCTGCCGACATCACCCTGACCGCAACCATCACCGATGGCGACGGCGATCAGGCAACCTCCACCGCCCATATCGGCCAGAGCCTCTACTTCAAGGATGACGGGCCTACGATCACGGTGCCGTTTGACGGCAACCCGGCTCTCATAGGCATCCAGCACGAAACCCTGGCCAACGTGCTCAACGCCTCGGCCAGCGGCGCCTTCGGCTACAATATCGGGGCGGATGTCCATCCGGCGGCTTTCTACACCGCTGGCGGTTCCGACTTTGTCGACCAGGATAGCGGGACGGCCGGTGTCCAGATCGGACTGACCGGCGCGATTACCGGCGGTGGCGGCGGCAATCTCGTCACCTCGAATGTGACGCTGGCGTCAGAGAGCCTCACCTCGGCGACGTTCAACTTCAACTTCACCTATGACAAGGATCCGGCAGCCGGCGTCCAGGCGGGCACGGCGGGCGGCACGCTTGTCTTCGACAAGGCCGGCGACACCTATACCGTCAACCTGACCGACCCGCTGGAAGGCTTCAGCTTCGACGTTCTCCACACCAGCGAGCTCCTGTCCAAGGAGCCGACGAGCAATACCGGCCATCCGCAGATCGTGGTGGAGGGGCTGCAGAAGGATGACCCGAACACGCCTGATGATGAAGACTTCTACGTACAGTTCACGGGCAACGCGATCGACAGATCCCACCCATTCAGCTTGACGAGCAATGGCCAGGGGTCATCCGCCGACTCCACCTTCACCCTCGGTGGTCACGAGATGGTGAGTAACACCAATGAAACATGGGTGTCTGCGACGCAGAGCACCAATGGTGTTGCCGGCGACACCATCCAGAAAGACGAACTGCTCACCCTGCGGTTCTTCAGCAGCAATGTCGGCATTGCCAGCGAGGCCACGACCCCGACGGCGACCGCCGGCGCAATGGCCATCAAGTTCGACGGCATCGGCAACAGCGAGGACCTGATGCTGATCCTCAATCTGATCGACAAAAACGGCGCCGACAATATCGCCGGCACCGCGGACGACAACACGACGATCACCCGGGCCATGTATGTGTCGAATGACGCCATCTACAAGACAGGCCAAGTCCCGACCGCCTACAGCAGCGAGTTCACGCTCGACCAAAATGACGGCCTCGTGATCGTCGAGCAGAACGACTACAACGCCGCCGGCGAAGACTACGTGCTGCAGGGCGCGCAGATCATGCAGTCGGGCAACGGGATCACCGGCAACAATACGGCGATCGACCTGGTGAAGGCGACTGGCGCCAATGGCGGCAGCAATGCGATCGGCGGTCTGGTGAACTTCGACGCCACCGATAATGACGTGTTGAAGATCACCGACATCGGCTTCACCTCGACCGTGACCGAGACGCCGAACGCCAACCTCGACTTCGCCTTCCAGGTGGTCGATGCGGACGGAGACCAGACGGTGATGCAGCACATCCTTGTTGACGTCGCCTGACATATGACCAGCGGGGCAGCGAAAGCTGCCCCCGTTCTGCCATTGCATGACGTGTTGTCTCGAGTACCAGAGCTGGAAAGATGAAAACCAAACAGCCGCCCCCGGCGCTTCAGGTGGTGATGAAAGAAGCCAGACGGGCGATCCGACCGCTTATCTGGTTCAGCGGCGGCATCAATGTGCTGATGCTGACCGGGGCATTTTACATGCTGCAGGTCTACCACCGTGTTTTGTCCAGCCACAGTCTGGAGACGTTGGCAATGCTGTCGCTGATGGCGGCGGGCGCACTTGCGGCTATGGCGGGGCTGGAGGTGGTGCGCGGCCGCCTTCTGGCAACCGTCGGATCGTGGATGAACGCGCGTCTGGCGCCGGTTCTGCTGACCGCATCGGTGGAATATGCCGCCTCAGCGCCCGGCCAGGTCAACGCCCGTCCGCTGCGCGACCTCGATCAAGTCCGAAATTTCTTCACCAGCCCAAGCATCTTTCCGATTCTTGACGCGCCGTGGGCGCCGCTGTTTTTCGCCGCCATATTCTTCATGCATCCGTGGCTGGGCTGGTTGGCGCTTTGCGGCGGGGCGGTGCTCTTTGCGCTGGCCTTGCTCAACGAATGGCTGACCCGCAAGCCGTTGACCGAGGCGGCAGGCGCACAGTCGCGCGCCTATGTCCAGGCCGAGGCCGCAATCCGCAATGCCGAGGTCGTCCAGGCGATGGGGATGTTGAAGCCCTTGATGGAGGGCTGGAAGACGCAGCAGGACGAGGCAAACAGGGGCCAGGTGCTTGCCGCCAACCGCGGCGGCATCATCTCCGCCATCGCCCGTTGTCACCGGCTGGCCCTGCAAATGGGGATACTCGGCCTTGGGGCTTATCTCGTCCTTCGCAACGAAGCTTCAGCCGGAATCATGGTTTCCGCCTCCATCCTGATGGGTCGCGCCTTGTCCCCGGTCGAACAAGCGATCGGCACGTGGAAGGCGACGGTCGGAGCGCGTGCCGCTTACCGGCGTCTCACCGCCGTCGCCGGGCAGCACCCGGAGGCGACACCGGTTCTGCCACTCCCGCGGCCGAAAGGTAAGTTTGAGGCCGACAATATTGTGCTTACCCGACAGGGCGGCGAGCCTATCCTGAAAGGGATCGACTTCCACCTCGAGGCCGGTGAATCGATGGCGCTGATCGGCCAGAGCGCGGCCGGCAAGACGAGTCTGGCGCGAATACTGGCCGGCGCCTGGCGTCCATCCGGAGGGCGTGCATTACTTGATGGCATGGACGTTGCCCAATGGGCGGCAGAAGACCGTGGTCACTATGTCGGTTACCTGCCGCAGGACATTGAGCTCTTCGCCGGTACCGTCTCGGAAAACATCTGCCGCTTCGCAAAGCTCAGCCCGGTGGTCTTCGACAAGGTGGTCAAGGCCGCGCAATTGGCGGGTGTCCACGAATTGATCAAAGGACTGCCGAAGGGTTACCTCACCGAGATCGGCGAATCCGGCGCGGTGCTGTCAGGCGGACAGCGCCAACGCATCGGCCTGGCGCGAGCACTCTACGACGACCCGGCGCTCATTATCCTGGACGAGCCCAATTCCAATCTCGACCGCGAAGGGGAGGAGGCATTGATCGCCGCCCTCAGCACGGTCAAGGCGACAGGCACGACTGTCATCCTGATCGCGCACCGGCCGAACATCATGGAGACGGTTGACAAGATATTGATCCTCAACCGGGGCCAACAGGACCTCTTCGGTCCACGCGACTATGTCTTCAACGAGCTCGCCGCGCGCGCCCGCAAGGTTAGCCAGATGCCGACCATAGTGGCGAAGTAAGCACGGAAGAGAAAACAGATATGCAGGATATGAAGGTCGTTCCGCTACCCGTTTCGCCACCCGCCGCGCCGGTCCCCCTGCGTCTCACCGGCGTGACGTTCACCGGCTTCGCAATCATGTTCCTGTTCTTCGGCATGGCGGGGGGCTGGGCGACGCTTGCACCATTGGACAGCGCCGCCGTGGCACCGGGCGTTATCAAGGTTGCCGGCGACCGCAAGCTCATCCAGCACCTCGAGGGCGGCATCATCGCAGAGCTGCACGCCGCCAACGGTGATATCGTCAAGGCGGGCAAGGTCCTCATCCAGCTCGACAACACACCGGCAAAGGCGAGGCTTGATCTGATCCAGAACCGGATAGCAACGCGTGAGTCGCTTGCCGCTCGTCTCAGGGCTGAGCGTGACGGCAAGGTCGACATCGAGTTTGATCCGGCATTGCTCGCAAACCCCGCCAAAGCCGCAAAGGACGCGGTGGCCTCACAGCGTGACGTGTTCGCCGCGAAGCACGACAATTTGAAGGACGAGCGGGAAATTCTCAGCCAGCGCCGTCACCAGACCGAGGAAGAGATAACGGGACTGGAGGGGCTTATCGTCACCGAGGACAAGCAGATCGAAGCGCTGGAGGGCGAAACCAAAGACCTAGAAAGCCTGATCAAGCGTGGGCTGGTCACACGCGAGCGGAACCTGATGCTCAGGCGACAACAGCGGGAGATCGAGGGGGAACGCGCCACCAACGTCGCGGCCATCGCTCGCGCCAAAAGCGCCATGGCCGAGATCGACATGCAGATCTTGAACCTCGGCACGGTGCGCCTCAACGAGGCCGTCGAGGAGTTGAGCAAGGTCGAGGCGGAGTTGTTTGACCTCAGACAGGAGGAGCGTTCCGCCAAAGACGTGCTTGCCCGTACCAATGTCGTCGCCCCCGTTGACGGCATCGTCATGGATTTGAAGGTCCACACGGCGGGCGGCGTCGTAAAACCCGGCGAGACACTGATGACCGTCGTGCCGCTCGGACAGCAACTCGTGGTCGAGGCCATGGTCAGGCCAGAGGACGTCGAGACGATCGCCCCCGGACAGCTCGCGCGCGTCAGTTTCCCGGCCTTCGCCCGCTACAGCCTGCCGCCGCTCGACGGCGTCGTGGAGGTCGTATCGGCTGACCGGATGACGGAGGAGCGCAGCGGTGCACCTTATTTCGCCGCGACCGTGGTGATCGACAAGAGCGAACTCGCCAAGCTGGAGGGCCGCAAGCTGATGCCCGGCATGTCGAGCGAAACGATGATCCGGACGGGTGCTCGCACCGTGCTTTCTTATCTGGCTGAGCCGATCGCCCAGAACTTCCGCCGAGCGATGCGGGAAAAATAGCCGTAGGCGGCCCAACGGCTTTTTTTGTTATCTGATTGGGCTTGATGACGTGCCAACATCAGCGCCGCCGCGACCGCCTCCCGGTCAATCGCTCACGCCGCCTTGGCGGCGTGATATTCCTTGATGGCGACCATCTTGATCGCCGGATGGCGCTCGGACTCGTAACGCAGCGAAAAACCGTCCTGGGCGAGGAAGACCGGATCGCCGTCGAGATCGCGGGCGATATCGCCGCGTTTGACGGTGAGGAATTTCTCGAGATCGGCCGGCAGATCGGCCGAGATCCAGCGGCAGACCGAGAAACGTGACATTTCGAAGGAGACCGGCAGGCCGTATTCGGCCATCAGCCGCTCCTTCAAGACGTCGAGCTGCAGGGCGCCGACGACGCCGACGATCGCCGGCGAGCCGTCTTCCGGCGAAAACAGCTGAACGACGCCTTCCTCGGCCATCTGCTGCAGGGCTTCCTTCAGCTTCTTCGCCTTCATCGCGTCTTCCAGACGCACGCGGCGCAGGATTTCCGGCGAGAAGTTCGGCACGCCCTGGAAGACCAGCGATTCACCCTCGGTCAGCGTATCGC
The DNA here is from genome assembly GCF_051810725.1 of Rhizobium zaerense. Lineage (NCBI taxonomy): Bacteria > Pseudomonadati > Pseudomonadota > Alphaproteobacteria > Hyphomicrobiales > Rhizobiaceae > Rhizobium > Rhizobium zaerense. The sequence goes on from NZ_CM132690.1 coordinate 168,745, forward strand.
CGATCCGGAGCGTGCCGTGGTTCGGAATGCCGACGACGTCACCGGCATAGGCGGTGTCGGCGAGCTGGCGCTGCGAGGCGAAGAAGAATTGCGGCGCCGTCAGGCCGAGCTGCTTGCCGGTGCGGGCGAGCCTTGCCTTCATGCCACGCTCGAGCTTGCCGGAGCAGATGCGGGCAAAGGCGATGCGGTCGCGGTGGTTGGGGTCCATGTTGGCCTGGATCTTGAAGACGAAGGCCGTCATCTTGTCGTCGGTCGCATGCACGGTCCTGGTATCGGCGACCTGGTCACGCGGCGGCGGCGCAAAATCGCCGAGCGCGTTGATGAGGTCGCGAACGCCGTAATTGCGCAGCGCCGAGCCGAAAAAGACCGGCGTCATATGGCCTTCCAGGAAGGCTTCGCGGTCGAAGGGACGGCAGGCCTCGATCGCCAGCTCGGTCTCCTCGATGAAGACCTGGCGCTCGTTTTCCGGCAGCCTGCCGGCCACGCTTTGCGGGCCGTTGACCGGTGTTCCCTCGATTTCGGTATCCGAACCGCGCACCGTGTTGGCGGCGATATTGTAGGAGCCGCAAAAGGTCTTCGAGCGGCCGATCGGCCAGGTGATCGGCGCCGTATCCAGCGCCAGCTTCTCTTCCACCTCGTCGAGGATCTCGAAGGGATCGCGGCTTTCGCGGTCCATCTTGTTGATGAAGGTAATGATCGGGATATCGCGCATGCGGCAGACTTCGAAAAGCTTCAGCGTGCGCGGCTCGATGCCCTTGGCGGCATCGATCACCATGACGGCGGCGTCGACGGCGGTCAGCGTGCGATAGGTGTCGTCGGCGAAATCCTCGTGACCCGGCGTGTCGAGGATGTTGAAGACATTGTCGTTATATTCGAAGGTCATCACCGAGGTGACGACGGAGATGCCGCGTTCGCGCTCGATCTTCATCCAGTCGGAGCGCGTCTGCATGCGATCCTTCTTCGCCTTGACTTCGCCGGCAAGCTGAATGGCGCCGCCGAACAGCAGCAGCTTTTCGGTGAGCGTCGTCTTGCCCGCGTCCGGGTGGGCGATAATAGCGAATGTGCGGCGGCGGGAGACCGCCTCGGCGAGACTTTCGGCCATGCTTGTGAATCCTGTGGAATTGTCGCGTATCTAGCGATTAAAGCCCGGCAATGCAATTGACCTCGGGCCTTCGGGCACAAAGTAATGGGCCATGACCATTCATCAGCCCGACGCTGAACCTGATCCGCCTACCCAATGGCGAAGGCCTCGATCTGCCCGCCTATGAAAGCAAGGGAGCGGCCGGCATGGACCTGCGTGCTGCCGTCGACGAGGCAGCGCCGCTGACGCTTCTGCCCGGCAAACGGGCGCTGGTGCCGACAGGCTTCATCTTCGAGATTCCCGAAGGATTCGAGGGACAGGTGCGGCCACGCTCCGGCCTGGCCTTCAAAAACGGCATCACCTGCCTGAATTCGCCGGGCACCGTCGACAGCGACTATCGCGGCGAGGTGAAGGTGCTGCTCATCAATCTCGGCGACGAGCCTTTTATCATTTCGCGCGGCATGCGTATCGCCCAGATGGTGATCGCGCCGGTAACCCAGGCGCGGGTGGCCGAGATCACCGCGGCCAGCGAAACGGTGCGCGGCGCAGGCGGCTTCGGCTCCACCGGCGTCTGATGGCCAAGCGCCTCGACAGCGCGGGCCTCGTGATCTTCAGCACGTACTTCAACTTGATTGTTAAGGGGAAAGACGGAAATACTCCTGCGATGCGCTTGGGCCTCGCCAAGGGCGCGATGCGCTTTTGAGGACATTTTGTATTTCGAATAATCGCTCCGCCCAAGGAAATGCGGGAACCGCCAGCGGACATGAAGTCACCCGACTATGGCCATCCCCACGATTCGGCTTGGCTGGCGAGCAAAATAAGCAAGACGAAAAGCGCCATAAGCGGAAGTATCACCTTGGCTTGCCTTGCATGGAATGACGGAGGCGATCTCATGATATCGGTTTTTTTCGCGATCTCGGTCAGCATAACGCAAAAAACCGCTCCAAATGTCAAAGTTGCCGCAATCACCAATATCAATTTTATCATCGCTACAACTTAAATGATTGTCTGGATTGCACAAGAACTTCCGTTGTTTGAAAACATTACGACCGCCTTTGGGTCCGTCGGCGGTCATGGCTACAAATGTGGAGCCGCAAAATTCTAGCGATTGCATATTTACGCTAATGGCTGGCGTTTCGCCGCGCCCTATTTCCGGCGTGAAAGCGGTGGCAGGCGGCGTTTGACGGGAGAGGCTTTGATCATCGCGGTGTTAGTCTCCGCCCTTTCGGCAACGCGGTCGAGGATGCCGTCGAGGTCGGCCATGGAGCGGATGACCAGGCGGGCGATAAAACAATCCTCGCCCGTCACCTTGTCGCATTCGATGATTTCGGGAATGTCCTGGATGATCCGCTCGACGATGTGCAGCTGCCCCGGCAGCGGACGCACCCGCACGATCGCCTGCAGGGGATAACCGACGGCGGCGGGATCGAGATCGATGGTGAAGGCCTTGATGACGCCGCGTTCCTCCAGCCGGCGCAGGCGCTCGGCGGCACTTGGCGAGGACAGGCCGACCTGCTGCGCCAGTTCTTTCAGCGAGATTCGCGCATTGCCAGCCAGCGCCTCCAGAATGGCCTGATCGATTTCGTCGAGCGATTGCACATCATTAGCCATGGCGATCAATTTTCCTTCTTTTATTAGATTATATCGGTCATCTCCCTTTCTATCATTATATAAAATCGCCTCTCGCCGCAATATTCTTATGCCACCGAAATGGAGGCAATCATGGGCAGTGACATCAAAAGAGGCACAGTGGAAATGACGGCAGCGATGCTGATTTCGGGGACAATCGGCTGGTTCGTCGTCATGTCGGGACAGCCGGTCAGCGGCGTGGTCTTCTGGCGCTGCCTGTTCGGCGCGGTCACTTTGCTTGTCATCTGCGGCGCTCTCGGGCTGCTGCGGCCCGGCATCATCACGCTGCGCGCCTTCGGCATCGCCATATCAGGCGGCATCGCCATCGTCTTGAACTGGCTGCTGCTGTTTGCCTCCTATTCGCATGCGACGATCTCGATAGCGACGACCGTCTACAACACCCAGCCCTTCATGCTGCTGGCGCTCGGCGCGCTCTTTCTCGGCGAGAAGATCACCGCCACCAAGCTGTTCTGGCTGACACTCGCCTTCGCCGGCATGATTGCCATCGTCGAGGCAAAACCGGAGACAGGCGGGGCGACATCTGACGGCTACGGCCTCGGCATCCTGATGGCGCTCGGTGCGGCTTTCTTCTACGCGCTCGCTGCCCTTGCCGCGAAATGGCTGAAAGGCACGCCGCCGCATCTGATCGCGCTCATCCAGGTCGCAACCGGCATACTGATGCTGGCGCCGATGACGGATTTTTCCCATCCGCCCGGCGATGTTGGGTCCTGGGCGATCCTGGTGACCGTCGGCGTCGTTCATACCGGGCTGATGTATGTGCTGCTCTACGGCGCGATCCAGAGGCTGCCGACGCATCTCACAGGCGCCCTGTCCTTCATCTATCCGATCGCGGCGATCATGGTCGACCGGCTGGCCTTCGGCCATGCGCTGCAACCGATGCAGATCGCCGGTGCCGCGATCATCCTCCTTGCCGCCGCCGGCATGAATCTCGGCTGGACGCCGCGTTGGCTGCGGCCGCGGGCGCTGGAGAGCTGAACCGGGCGTTCCGATAGGGATGGCTGAGACGCCGGGTTGCCGACATTACCTCTGCGGGCGCGTCGTTTCAAACAGGAACCAGGTGCGGCGCTCGCCCTCGTCGATCCAGTTCTCGATCAGGCTGGCGGTCGCGACATCATTATGCTCGTCGCAGAGGCCATGCACCTCGCGCAGCAGCGAAACGAGCTGAGCGTTGTCCTCGCGCAGTTCCGACAACATGTCCTCGGGCGTGACGAAATCCGCGTCATTGTCCGAAAGGCGCTGCTGGCGAGCGATCTGGCCGATGGAGCGCAGCGTCGCGCCGCCGATCTTACGGGCACGCTCGGCAATGTCGTCGGTCATCGCAAAGATCTGTTCCGCCTGTTCGTCGAGCAGCAGATGATAATCGCGAAAATGCGGGCCGGACATGTGCCAATGGAAATTCTTGGTCTTCACATAAAGGGTAAAGACATCGGCGAGCAGTGCGGTCAGCGCTGCCGAAATATCGGTAATGGCGTTGGTCGACAGGCTGGACGGCGTCTTGAGTGGCGAAAGCCTGCGGGATCTGGCTGGCGTATGGGACATTTAATCTCTCCTTGGTGATGAAAATCTCCAGCGCCACCGGCCGGGAAAACCGCGGCGGGCCGCGCTGATCGCGCTTTTGCAGAGAGAGAAATAGCAAGGCTTGGTCGCTTTCCAAGTAGATCATGGTCCAGCAGACCTATTCCTTATGGTTATGGATCGATCAGCGCCAAAGCATTGATGAGGAAGCGGCGCTTGCCTATAGATGGGCGGTGGAACCCCTGAGGGTTAAGAAGATGAGCCTCACCGTCCTGATCACCTATGCCGGAGCGCTGTTCATCGCCGCGGCCATTCCGGGACCCGGGATCACCGCGATCGTCGCGCGTGCGCTCGGCTCGAATTTCCGCGAGACCTTCTTCATGGGTCTCGGCCTGGTGCTCGGCGACATGACCTATCTGACGGCGGTCATTCTCGGCCTTGCCTTCGTGGCGCAGACCTTCACCGAGGTTTTCATCGTCATCAAGATCGCCGGCGCCCTTTATCTCGGCTACATTGCCTGGAAACTCTGGACAGCGGGGCTGCTGCCGCAGGATATCGCGGCACGCAAATCCACCAATATCGGCCTATCCTTCCTCTCCGGCCTGCTGGTGACGCTCGGCAATCCGAAGACGATGCTCTTTTATGTCGCCCTGGTGCCGACGCTGATCGATATCGGCAATATCGGCCTGCGAGACTATGCGATCCTGCTCGCCGTCACATTCGTCGTGCTGATCGTCGTGCTCGTGCCCTATATGCTGCTTGCCTCGCGGGCTCGCACGATGCTGAAGCAGCCGCGCGCCTTGCAGGCGCTGAACCGGGTTGCCGCCGGCATCCTCGCCGGCACGGCCACCTTTATCGCCACGCGGGCGGCCTGAAATAAACATTCGGCAAGAAACGGTTTTCAAAGGTTTTTTTCTCTCCTGATCGCTCCTCCAGGTCGAACGCGGTCTGGCCTAGACGGGCCTTTGACCCTATTCTCCCCCTCGATTTTAGGAGCAGGATTTCAAAGGGAGAGCACCCATGTCGCACAAGCCCGGCCGCGGCCGCATCTATTCCTCGATCACCGAGACCATCGGCGACACGCCGCTCGTGCGCTTCGACAAGCTGGCGCGGGAAAAAGGCGTCGTCGCGAACCTGATCGGCAAGCTCGAATTCTTCAATCCGATCGCCTCGGTCAAAGACCGCATCGGCGTCGCGATGATCGAAAGCCTCGAAGCCCAGGGCAAGATCACGCCCGGCAAGACGGTGCTGATCGAGCCGACCTCCGGCAACACCGGCATCGCGCTTGCCTTTGCCGCCGCCGCCAAGGGTTACCGGCTGATCCTCACCATGCCGGAGACGATGTCCGTCGAGCGCCGCAAGATGCTGGCGCTGCTCGGCGCCGAGCTGGTGCTGACCGAGGGACCGAAGGGTATGAAGGGTGCCATTGCTAAGGCCGAGGAACTGGCGTCCTCGCTTCCCGATGCCGTCATCCCGCAGCAATTCGAAAACCCGGCCAATCCCGAGATCCACCGCAAGACGACGGCCGAGGAAATCTGGAATGATACCGAAGGCACGGTCGACATCGTCATCTCCGGCATCGGCACCGGCGGTACGATCACCGGCGTCGGACAGGTTCTGAAAAGCCGCAAGCCCGAGATCAAGATCATCGCCGTCGAGCCGGCCGATCTGCCGATCCTCTCCGGCGGCAATCCCGGCCCGCACAAAATCCAGGGCATCGGCGCCGGCTTCGCGCCGAAGATCCTCGATACCGGCATCTATGACGAGGTCGTCACCGTAACCAATGACGAGGCCTTCGAACAGGCGCGCCTCGTCGCCCGGCTCGAAGGCGTGCCGGTCGGCATCTCCTCGGGTGCGGCGCTGACCGCCGCCATCAAGGTCGGCATCCGTCCGGAGAACGCCGGCAAGAACATCGTCATCATCATCCCGTCCTTCGCAGAGCGTTATCTGTCGACGGCGCTGTTTGAAGGGCTGGGGAGCTAACGGTGGCTGTGCCTGGGGCCTTTCCTGCGGCCATTTATCTTGCAAAATAGCGGGCGCTTCGGCGCCCCTTCTTTTATGCCGTCACCTGCATCCCAATCGAAGTCCGACGAAAGTTCTGTGGAAATCCGGAATAACGATTGTCGATGTCCCACTTGAGCTAGTTGAATCCAAATGATTGCGAACCTTTGCCATGACTTCCGCCATTGTCGCGTGCAAACGATTCAGCTCAGTGTGCTCTTTCGTCCGCTCCGGAGCATAGCGCGAGATGAGGTACTCACGCTTTGCTGTCATTGCTTCCAGATGCAGGGCAGTCTTTTTTCTCAGTTTAAGTTTAGCAACGAACATTGGCTCAGCGAGATTGTGCATCCGTTTTCGTATTTCCTCCGGAGTAACGCCCTCATGACGCAGGAAGGCGTTTAAGTAGAGTTCAATGGCGTGAATGGCGCACATTCGAGCTGGTGCGATGGATAGTGCAACTTGCTTCTGACCCTCGCTGAATAGGAGGATCGAAGCGCGAGAGTAGGCATTCGCCAAGTTTAGGACTTCCCAGGGTTTGGCGTTTGAGCCCGGAAATTCATTACTCATGGGCATCCCCGGCGACAGGCTTTCTCATCCTTCACTTCCGATCGACTATGTCGAACAGACCGACATCCTTCTTAAGATTTTTTCAGCCGAAGCTAATATTGTAAAGAGCAACGAAGTGAGGAGAGGCTCTTGCCCCTAATGGATTAAGCGACATGGAGGATGCCTAAATCGGCGTCCTAGGCAGCTTCGGCACCGCCTTCGGCAGATCATCCCCTTGCCACGGCATTCGCGCCGATCGCGGCTGGCAACGCGCCCGTTTTGGCAGCGATCAGCGCAAACGCGATTGACGGATCGACGGAGGTAGGCGGCCTGACGACTAATACTTCAAAATATCTGCGCGCATCCACCCTTCTTCTTAGGCCGCAGCCGTTAACCTCTCTCCGGCAATGCGATAGGAAATCGCTTCGGCGAGATGGATGCGGCCGACGGTCGGTTTGCCGTCGAGATCGGCGAGCGTGCGGGCGACCTTGAGCACGCGGTGGTAACCGCGGGCGGAGAATTTCATCTTTTCGGCGGCGTCTCGCAGCAGCTGCAGGCCGCTGGCATCGGGTTCGGCCAGTTTCTCGATCATCGCGGTGGAGCAGCGGGCATTGGTGCCGATGCCTTTTGCGCCGGTGCTTTCGAAGCGCTCCTGCTGGATTTCACGGGCGCGGGCGACACGGCGGGCAACGTCCGCGCTGGTTTCAGCCGCCATCGGCCGGATCAGATCGGCGGCGGAGACGGCCGGCACGTCGATGCGGATATCGATGCGATCCATCAGCGGGCCGGAGATGCGGGCCTGGTAATCGCTCATGCAGCGCGGGCCGCGGGCGCAGCTATGGCCGGGCTCGCCGGCCATGCCGCAGCGGCAGGGGTTCATTGCCGCGATCAGCTGGAATTTCGCCGGATAGGAGACGCGGTGATTGGCCCGCGCGATGACACATTCGCCGCCTTCGAGCGGCTGGCGCAGCGCATCCAGCGCCTGCGGCGTGAATTCGGGAAACTCGTCGAGAAACAGCACCCCGTGATGGGCAAGCGAGGCTTCGCCCGGGCGGGCGCGTATCCCGCCGCCGACGAGAGCCGCCATGGTGGCGGAATGATGCGGGGTGCGGAAGGGCCTTCGATCGGAAAGCTTGCCGCCGGAGAGCTGACCGGCGATCGAATGGACCATCGAGACCTCCAGCAGCTCGGCGGCCGAAAGCGGCGGCAGGATCGACGGCAGCCTTGCCGCCAGCATCGATTTGCCGGAGCCCGGAGGACCGACCATCAAAAGATTATGACCGCCGGCAGCAGCCACTTCGAGCGCGCGCTTGGCGCTTTCCTGGCCCTTGATCTCGGCGAGATCCGGCAGGTTTGCGGCATTGGCGCGGATCGACGCTTCCGGCCTGGACAGGACCTGCGTGCCGCGGAAATGATTGGCAAGGGCAATCAGGCTGCGCGGGGCGAGGATATCGACCTCGGCGCCTGCCCAGGCGGCTTCGGCGCCGCTTTCGGCCGGGCAGATCAGCCCCTTGCCGAGCGCATTGGCGCCGATCGCCGCCGGCAGCGCGCCTGAGATGGCGGCGATCGTTCCGTCGAGATTGAGTTCGCCGACGACGACAAAATCCGACAGTGCATCGGCGGGAATGGCGCCGAGCGCCGCCATCAGGGCAAGCGCGATCGGCAGGTCGAAATGCGAACCTTCCTTCGGCAGGTCGGCCGGCGCCAGATTGACGGTCACGCGCTTTGCCGGCAGGGCCAGGCCGGAGGCGTGGAGGGCTGCCTGCACGCGCTCGCGGCTTTCGGCCACCGCTTTGTCGGGCAGACCGACGATCTGCATGCCGACCTTGCCGGGCGCGACCATGACCTGAACCTCGACCGGCACACCTTCGATGCCCTGAAATGCCACCGTACTGACACGCGCGACCATATGCCCATCCCCTTGCCGCAAACTCTTATACCGCCCCCGGCCGTTCAGGGCCAGCGGTTGCAATCTGGCATGGAATCTGGAATAAAACAAGAACAATCAAAGAACGTAGTCAGGCATCCGCTGTGACCTTGGTTTGTGCTTGGGGTGCGGGACCAGAACGGTCATGGGCGGCTGGCTCAGCCGCGCTTGCGCTCGATCGCATCCCAAAGCAGGCTGGCGATATCGGCGCCGCCGAATTTCTTGACCTCGCGGATGCCGGTGGGCGAGGTGACGTTGATTTCGGTCATGTAATCGCCGATCACATCGATGCCGACGAGTAGGAAGCCGCGCTCCCTCAGCGCCGGGCCGATGCGGGTGCAGATTTCCTGTTCGCGCGGCGTCAGTTCGGTCGCCTCGGCGCGGCCACCGACATGCATGTTGGAGCGGCTGTCATGCTCGGCCGGCACGCGGTTGATGGCGCCGGCGAATTCGCCGTCGACTAGGATGATGCGTTTGTCGCCCTTGCGCACGTCAGGCAAATATTGCTGGGCGATGAAGGGCTCGCGGAAAAGCTGGCCGAACATTTCGAGCAGCGAAGAGAGGTTGCGATCGTCGCGGGTCGAATGGAAGACGCCGGCGCCGCCATTGCCGTAAAGCGGCTTCAGGATGATATCGCCCATCTCGTCGCGGAAGCGGCGGATCTCGTCGGCATCCTTGGTGATCAGCGTCTTCGGCATCAGGTCGGCGAATTCGGTGACGAAGATCTTTTCCGGCGAATTGCGCACCCAGGCCGGATCGTTGACGACGAGCGTCTTCGGATGGATGCGCTCGAGCAGATGCGTCGAGGTGATATAGGCCATGTCGAAGGGCGGGTCCTGGCGCAACAGCACGACATCCATGGTCGCGAGATCGACGCGCTCCGGCGCGCCAAGTTCAAAATGATCGCCCTTGACGTCGCGCAGCACCATCGGCTCGACGCTGGCATAGAGCTTGCCGTCGCGAAAGCTCAGGCGTTCGGGGGTGTAATGGAAGAGCTTGTAGCCGCGTACCTGGGCTTCCAGGCTCATGGCGAAGGTGGAATCGCCTGCGATATTGATGCCTGCGACATGGTCCATCTGGACCGCTACATTGGTGATCTTGGCCATTTCCATCCCTCGCTGAATGCCGGACAGATGTAGGTCGGCCAGATACCAAACGCAACGGGCAATCAGGGGCTTCCGGTCGCAGTTTTCAGGCAGCGATGCCCTGGTTGCCGCTGTTGCGCAGCATGTTGCGGAGGCGGTAGGCGATCGCCAAGGGCTTCGGGAAGGGTTTGCGCAGGAACGCGACCTTGCGGACGTAATTGTCGACCCGCCAGCTTGCCCAGGTTCCACCGGCAAAGAAGGCGACGTCGCCGGCACGCAGGGTTCGTTCGGTGCCGTCCTCGGCGGTGATATGCACCTCGCCTTCGAGGATCATCACCGTCTCGTCCCAGCCGAAATACCAGCGGAATTCGCCCGCCGTGCAATCCCAGATCGCCGTTAGTGACGCCTCGTCATGGCCGCGCGAATGTTCGGCGGTGCGGGCCTGCGGATAGCCGCTGACGATCCAGTCCGGATTGATCGGCGTGGATTTCAGCGGCAACAGATCGCTCGCATGCGCGACGAAGGATTTTCCGGCCGGCTTCGTTACGGCATACGGCACCGAGCGCGCGGCCGTGGCGACCGCACTTGCAAGCATCAGCTTCCAGGCCATGAAGCAACCCCCAATTGTTATCCCTACCGAGATTTGGGGTAGCAGAGAGTCGTAAGAACCTGGTTCACGCGGGGACTAAAAGTTTAACGATCCGGAAATCCGATAGGTCGGAAGGAGGTCAGAAGGCATCAATAAAGTGCCGCGGCAATCGGCCGGGCATGATCGCCACAATGTCATAACGCTGGGAAAGGCGGGCCTGATCCGCCTGGCGGGCGAGCCAGAGATCGCTTGCCGCCCTTATGCGCTTCTGTGCGGCGGTAGAGACGGCATCGACCGCCGCGGCCTCGCCACGGCGGGCCTTGACCTCGACGAAGACGGCGAGATCGCCCTTGCGGGCGATGATATCGATCTCGCCGAGCCGGGTGCGATGGCGCAGCGCCAGGATGCGATAGCCCTTCAGCATCAGGAAAGCGGCCGCGACATATTCCGACATGCGGCCCCGGCGCAGCGCCTTCCTTCTGATCGCGGTGAGATCATTATCGCCCATCGGCGTTCTTGATCTCCAGCAGGCGCTGGTAGAGCACCTTGCGCGGCAGGCCGGTGAGGCGGGCGGCCTCGGTCGCGGCGCTGGCCGTCGGCATCGACTTCGACAGGTCGGCCAGCATGGCTTCGACATCGGCCGCATCCGTTTCGACCGGCTCCGGCGGACCGATCACGAGGACGATCTCGCCTTTGACGTTTTCCACCTGCTGATAATGCGCCGCAAGGTCGGCAAGCGTGCCGCGGCGGAACTCCTCATAGGTCTTGGTCATCTCACGGCAGACGGAGGCGGGCCGGGCGGCGCCCAGCACATCGGCGGCGGCGAGAAGCGTTGCGCCGATGCGATGCGGCGATTCAAAGAAGATCAGCGTCGCGGGTACTGCGGCAAGTTCACCGAGGCGGTCGCGGCGGGCCTTGTCCTTGGCCGGCAGGAAACCGGCGAAAAGAAAGGCATCGTTCGGCAGGCCGGAGCCGACAAGGGCTGCGAGCGGGGCTGAGGCGCCGGGAATGGGGATGACGCGGTAACCTGCCGTTATCGCCTGCTGCGCCAGCCGATAACCGGGATCGGAGACGAGCGGCGTGCCGGCATCGGAAACCAGCGCCACCGAGCGGCCAGCTTCGAGCGCCTGCAGCAGCCTTGGGCCAGCCTCGTCGGCATTATGCTCGTGATAGGCGAAAGGGCGGTTCTGGATGCCGTAACGGTCGAGCAGCACGCGGGTGACGCGCGTATCCTCGCAGGCAAGCACGTCGGTGCCGGCCAGCGTTTCGAGCGCGCGCAGGGTGATGTCGCCGAGATTGCCGATGGGGGTGGCGACGAGATAGAGCGCCGGCTCCAGCGGCCGCGCCGGCACCGCCATATTGTGCAGGCGGAAGCTTCGCCGGCTGGCGGCGTCCGCTGTCGTTTCCTCAGTCATGCCATTTGCTTTCGTCCCGCCGGCTCGTCGCCGGCATCGAAGCCCTTATGGGCGAGCCGCACCGCTTCGGCAAGGGTTCGGATTTCTGTGAGCATTGATCTGGAAAACCGCAAATGCAGGAGCGCCGGCGTCCATGCCTCTTGCAAAGCAATGCTGAAGTCTGCCATTTTGCCCGTCCACTCCCCCGGCCTCAGGCCGGGACAGCATTCTTCGGGTGCTCGACGCGCCCGGACAGTCACGGTCGAAAGCGGTAGCATCCCATGCGTATTACTATTGAGCGGTCAAACCTGTTGAAATCGCTGAACCACGTCCACCGCGTGGTCGAACGTCGCAACACGATCCCGATCCTGTCCAACGTATTGCTCAAGGCCGACGGCCAGAAGCTCGACATGAAGGCGACCGACCTCGACCTCGAAATCACCGAGGCGACCCCGGCAAGCGTCGAGCAGCCCGGCGCCACCACCGTTCCCGCCCATCTTCTCTACGATATCGTGCGCAAGCTCTCCGACGGCTCGGAAGTGCTGCTTGCCACCAGCACCGATGGCGGCTCAATGACCGTGCAATCCGGCCGCTCGAAATTCTCGCTGCAGTGCCTGCCGGAATCGGACTTTCCGGATCTCACAGCCGGCACCTTCACGCATTCCTTCAAGCTGAAGGCGACCGATCTGAAGATGCTGATCGACCGCACCCAGTTCGCAATCTCGACGGAAGAGACGCGTTATTATCTGAACGGCATCTTCTTCCACACAATCGAGAGCAACGGCCAGCTGAAACTCAGGGCGGTTGCGACCGACGGCCACCGGCTGGCGCGCGCCGATGTCGATGCGCCCTCCGGCTCCGAGGGCATGCCCGGCATCATCATTCCCCGCAAGACGGTCGGCGAACTGCAGAAGCTGGTCGATAATCCCGAGGTGACGGTGACCGTCGAGGTCTCCGACGCCAAGATCCGCCTGACGATCGGCTCGATCGTCATGACCTCGAAACTGATCGACGGCACCTTCCCGGATTATCAGCGGGTCATCCCGACGGGCAACGACAAGGAAATGCGGGTCGACTGCACGAGTTTCGCACAGGCCGTCGACCGCGTCTCGACCATCTCCTCCGAGCGTGGCCGCGCCGTCAAGCTGGCGCTTTCCGAGGGGCAGTTGATGTTGACCGTCAACAATCCCGATTCCGGTAGTGCGACCGAGGAAGTCGCCGTCGGCTACGACACGGATGCGATGGAAATCGGCTTCAACGCCAAGTACCTGCTCGACATCACCGCCCAGCTTTCCGGCGAGGAAGCGATCTTCCTGCTTGCCGATGCCGGCTCGCCGACGCTGATCCGCGACACGGCGGGCGACGATGCGCTCTACGTACTGATGCCGATGCGCGTCTGACGGGAACGAAGGCCGCCCATTGCCGTTTTTCCTCCTGTCAAAACGGAGGATCCCATGGTGAAAAAGACGGGAACGGTGCGCATCGGCATATCCGGCTGGACCTATGCGCCCTGGCGCGGCCAATTCTACCCGAAGGACCTGCCGCAGAAGCAGGAACTTTCCTACGCCGCCCGGCACTTCCGGTCGATCGAGATCAACGGCACCTTCTACGGATTACAGCGGCCCGAAAGCTTCGGCCGCTGGCGCGACGAGACACCGGAGGATTTCGTCTTCGCCGTCAAGGGACCGCGCTTCATCACCCATATGCTGCGGCTGCAGGATATCCAGACGGCGCTCGCCAATTTCCTCGCCTCCGGCGTTTTGCGGCTTGGCCCCAAGCTCGGGCCGATCCTCTGGCAATTCCCACCGAACATGGTCTTCGACCCATCCCTGTTCGAAAGTTTTTTGTCGCTGCTGCCGCACGACCGCGACGCAGCGATAGCGCTTGCCAAGCGGCACGACTGGCATATCAAGGCACCGGCCTGGCTTACATGCGACGGACATCAGCCGATCCGGCATGCGCTGGAGATTCGCCACGAAAGCTTCCGCGCACCCGCCTTCATCGAGATGCTCAGGCGCCACAAGGTCGCCCTCGTCTGCGCCGATACGGTGCAATGGCCGCTGCTGATGGATATCACCGCCGATTTCATCTACTGCCGCCTGCATGGTTCCGAAAAGCTCTATATCAGCGGCTATGAGGACGAAGCGCTCGACATGTGGGCACAACGCATCCGCGCCTGGGCCACGGGCGAAGAACCTGACGATGCGACGCGGGTGCTGGCGCCCGTACCAGCGCGCAACAAGGGCCGCGACGTCTATCTCTATTTCGACAATACCGACGTGAAGCTGCGCGCACCCGTCGACGCCGATCATTTGAGCGAAAGGCTTGCCGATCTCATGCCGGGTTCGGCGCCGAAAGCCGCATGAGCTGTTGATGTCGATGTCCTTGTTGCGAAAATCCTTGTCCCTTAAGCGACAAGCGGCATATTAAGGCATTCGATCAACATGCGGACGGGTGGAGAATGCGCTTACGGGTCAAGGTGAAGGAACGGCTGGGCAAGAGGTTCGACGACGAGATCCGCTTCTTCCGGGGCATGATGCAGGGGCCGAAGACGGTGGGCTCGATCGTGCCGACCTCCTCGATCACGGCGAAGCGCATGGCAAGCGTCGTCGACCTCCACTCGGGGCTGCCGGTGCTCGAACTGGGGCCCGGCACCGGCGCCATCACCAAGGCCATCCTCGGCCGCGGCGTCCGGCCGGAAAATCTCGTGGCGATCGAATATTCGACGGATTTCCACGAACATCTCAAGCGGACCTATCCCGGCGTGCACTTCATCAACGGCGACGCCTTCGATCTGCAGAAGACGCTCGGCGATTTCAGCGATCAGATGTTCGATTCCGTCGTCTCGGGCATTCCGCTTTTGAATTTCCCGATGGCGAAGCGCATCTCGCTGCTTGAAAGCCTGCTCGATCGCCTGCCGGCCGGCCGGCCGATGGTGCAGATTTCCTACGGCGCGATCTCGCCGATCGCGGCCAATCCCGACCGCTACCATATCCAGCATTTCGACTTCGTCATGCGCAACATTCCGCCGGCGCAGCTTTGGATCTACAGGCGCGGCTGAGATGTTCGGGATCTATATCACCCATCCGCAGGTCAGGATCGATGCGAACGTGCCCGTGCCGAAATGGGGGCTTTCCGATGTCGGCGCGGCGCGCGCCCGCAAAGCGGCCGAGAGCGGCTGGGCGAGGCAATTGCGGCGCATCGTCTCCAGCGACGAGACGAAGGCGATCGAGACGGCCGAAATCCTGGCGGAAGCCTCCGGCGTGACAGTCGAGATCGTCCACGGCATGCATGAGAACGACCGCTCGGCCACCGGCTTCCTGCCGCCGCCGCAGTTCGAAGAGGCCGCCAACTGGTTCTTCGCCCATCCGGAACAAAGCTTCAGGGGCTGGGAGCGCGCCGTCGATGCGCAACGCCGCATCGTCGAGGCCGTGAACGCCGTTCTTGCGACGCATGAAGCCAGGGCGCCGATCGCCTTCGTCGGCCATGGCGGCGTCGGCACGCTGCTCAAATGCCATCTGGCGGGCAGACCGATTTCCCGCGACCGCGACCAGCCGGGCGGCGGCGGCAATCTCTATGCTTTCGGCCTTGCGGATCGCCGCTTATCATGCGACTGGACACCCATCGAAGACTGGCAAGGGTGACTTCAGATGGACGCACGCGAGCGGTTGATCGTCGGCCTGGATGTTCCAACGATCGGCGAGGCGGAAAGACTGGTTTCCACGCTCGGCGACGACATTCTGTTCTACAAGATCGGCTATCAGCTGGTCTTTGCCGGCGGCCTGGAATTCGCCCGCGATCTTGCCGCCGGCGGCAAGAAGATCTTCCTCGACATGAAGCTGCTCGACATCGACAACACTGTCGCCTCCGGCGTCGAGAACATCGCCAAGATGGGCATGTCGATGCTGACGCTGCACGCCTATCCGAAAGCAATGAAGGCGGCGGTCGAGGCCGCGGCCGGCTCCGGGCTCTGTCTGCTCGGCGTCACCGTGCTGACCTCGATGGATGCCGATGACCTTGCCGAGGCCGGCTACAGCCAAGATCCGCACAGCCTGGTGCTGCGCCGCGCCAAACAGGCGCGCGCAGCCGGAATGGGCGGTATCGTCTGCTCGGCGGAGGAAGCGGCTGCCGTGCGCGAGATCGTCGGTCCCGACCTGGCGATCGTCACCCCCGGCATTCGCCCGACCGGAAGCGACAGAGGCGACCAGAAGCGGGTGATGACGCCTTTCGACGCGCTGAAGGCGGGAGCGACGCATCTCGTCGTCGGCCGGCCTGTCGTAAAGGCGCCGGATCCCCGAGATGCCGCCCGCGCGATCCTCAGCGAGATGGTGAGCGCACTCTGGCCGGCAAACCGCTAACCATTAAAGGGAGAAGACCATGGCCAAAGGATACTGGATCGCCCGCGTCGACGTTCGCGATGCCGAGCGCTACAAGGATTACGTGGCGGCGGCCAAGCCGGCCTTCGAAAAATATGGGGCGAATTTCTTGGCGCGCGGCGGCGCCTTCACCGAACTCGAGGGCAAGGCGCGCGCCCGCAACGTGGTGATCGAATTCCCCTCGATGCAGCATGCGGTCGACTGCTACAATTCGCCGGAATACCAGATCGCCGCCAAAATCCGCCAGGAAGTCGCGGATGCGGAAATGGTCGTCGTCGAAGGCGTCTGAGCGGCTTCGCATGCGCAAAAAACTGACGGCGTGATGGGCCTTCCCGTCGCGCCGGGATTCGTCTAAGACGAGAGCCAATTCAGCATCCCGCAAAGCCTTTCGAGGAGCCTGCCATGACCCTTGCCAACCTGCCGCCGCTCGTTACCGTGTTCGGAGGGTCCGGCTTCGTGGGCAGGCACGTGGTTCGGGCGCTGGCCAAGCGCGGCTATCGCATCCGCGTCGCGGTGCGCCGTCCCGATCTCGCCGGCTTCCTGCAGCCGCTCGGCAATGTCGGCCAGATCTCCTTCGTCCAGGCGAACCTGCGCTACCGCAGCTCGATTGACCGCGCCGTCGACGGTGCGAGCCACGTCGTCAACTGCGTCGGCATTCTGCACGAAACCGGCCGCAACACTTTCGACGCCGTGCAGGAATTCGGCGGTCGTGCGGTTGCCGAAGCCGCGCGCGGCGCAGGTGCGACGCTGACGCATATTTCGGCGATCGGCGCCGACGCGAAATCCGATTCCGCCTATGGCCGCACCAAGGGTCGCGCCGAAACGGCCATCCTCTCGGTCAAGCCCGATGCAGTGATCTTCCGTCCGTCGATCGTCTTCGGACCGGAGGACAGTTTCTTCAACAAGTTTGCCGAGATGGCACGCATGTCGCCGATCCTGCCGCTCGTCGGCGGCGGCAAGACGAAATTCCAGCCTGTCTATGTCGGGGATGTCGCCGAGGCCGTCGCCCGCGCCGTCGACGGCAAGGTCGCCGGCGGCAAGGTCTACGAACTTGGCGGGCCTGAGGTGCTGAGCTTCCGCGAATGTCTCGAGACGATGCTGAAGGTAACGTGCCGCAAGAACCGGCTGATATCCCTGCCCTTCGGCATCGCTTCGATGATCGGCAGCATCGCCTCGCTGATCCCCTTCATAACGCCGCCGATCACGCCGGATCAGGTGCGCCTGCTGAAGCGCGACAATGTCGTCTCCCGGGAAGCCGAGGCGGAAGGCCGCACGCTGAAGGGCCTCGGCATTACGCCCACCATGGTGGCATCGGTGCTCGGCTCCTATCTCGTGCACTATCGTCCGCACGGCCAATATACCGGCACCGGCAAGGCCGCCTGAGTATCTTTTCCAGACGACGAGACTTGGCCGTCTGCGGATCCTGCGGGCGGCCTTTTGGCGTTGCCGTGTCCCGCAAAGCCCGGCGCAAGTTCGAAGTGTTCTGGTTCTCGGCATATTCAGCGGCGTTGCATAAAAGACGCATCGGAAATTTTGTGGAATTAACGCCAAATTTAGCAGGAACGTTTATTGCTATTTGCCATTCCACTGACTACCAAACCCGCGCGTCTTCCAACGGACTCAACGCCAGCGGTCGCGCGCGGCAATCACTGTGAAAGGCAATTCTCGATGGGCAAGTCAATCGCGCTCCTGTTTGCGTGTGCGGCGCTGGTTATCCTTGCAGGCTCTTTCGTTGCGCCCGGTTCGGTCGCGGCGGTGAAGGGCGATTGCTCGCCGGCCTACGGCGTCGATCCTTGCTCGACGGCTTCGATCATCCATTGACGAAAAGCCTGGCCCCTGCGCCGGCATCCTGCTCCAACCAAGCAGTCGATCGGAACGCCTGAAACAGGGCGCTCGACAGTGAACGTCATGTCTCGCCTGCCCCTCAATGACTAACTGAGAGATCGGCACATTGCCGGTAATCGGGTGCCTGTTTGTGCGGTCCGACGGGGCATTTGCATTCGCGCCGGGAGTTGCGCGAATGCAATGCGGGATGGATGTCTCAGGCAATCAAGCCGGTCGCGGCCATGCCGAGCAGCAAGACACCGAGAATGATGCGGTAGATGGCAAACAGGGTAAATCGGTTGCTTCTGATATAGGCCAGCAGCCATTTGACCGCGATGAAGGCGACGACCGTGGAAACGACGAAGGCGATGGCGAGCGCCGTCCAGTCTTCGCCTGCCGCTCCGCCGTCCTTGAAGGTCTTCAGCAATTCATAGCCGCTGGCGGCATACATTGTGGGTATGCCGACGAGAAAGGCGAATTCGGTCGCCGCGGCGCGGTTACCGGTACCCGCCAGCATGGCGACGAAAATCGTGGCGCCGGAGCGCGAGGTTCCCGGGAAGATGCCGGCAACGATCTGGGCGATGCCGACCAGGATGGCGACAAGCCAGGTGATCTCTTTATGCGGCGGCCTGCGCGCGGCGGCCCATTCGGCAAAGATCATCCAGATACCGCCGATGATGAGCGCCCAGGCGATCGGTGTTGCGGTCTCCGGAAGTTCAAAGCCGAGCTTCTTGACGATCAGTCCGAGAATCGCGGTGATGAGAAAGGCGACGATCAGCTTGGCGGCATAATCGCGGTTGGCGGGGTCGCGCCAGCCAAGCACCAGATCCACCAGGCGGCGCCAGTAGATGATGGTGACGGCGAGGATGGCGCCCGCCTGAATGACGATGTTGAACATATCCGACCGATGTCCGAGCCATTGCTCGGCAATGATCAGATGGCCGGTGCTCGAGATCGGCAGGAACTCGGTGATCCCCTCTATGACACCGAGTATTGCAGCATTTATATAATCCATACATTGTCTCCGGTTTAAAGTTCGGTCGGGCCTGAGCGCTTGGGTCGATCAGGCTGCCGCTTCCATTCGTTCGTTAGACCGTGTTTCGCCATTATCAGATGGCCCGAAAAATCCGATTCGCTTGTATTGGCGGGGCCAAACTCCTATAGCTTCAACCAATGAGTCATGACTAGGGCGCTATAATCGAGCTGCCACACAGTCCTGTAACAGCAATCACAACGCCCGAGTATCGATGCCCACGCTTTATCATCATCCCATGTCATCCGCATCTCGCTTCGTTCGGCTGATCCTGGCGGAATACGGCTATCAGGCGGATCTGATCGAGGAGCAGACATGGGAGAAGCGCCGGGATTTCCTGGCGCTCAATCCGGCCGGCACGCTGCCGGTCTATGTCGACGACAGCATGCGCGCGCTTTGCGGCACGAGCGTCATTTCCGAATATCTGGACGAGACGCACGGCGTCTTGAAACGCGACCGGCGGCTGCTCGCCGAAGACCCTTTCCAGCGGGCCGAAATCCGCCGGCTGACCGAATGGTTCATGCAGAAGATGGAAAACGACGTGACCAAGCCGCTCGCCCGCGAGCGTGTCTATAAGTTGCAGATGAGCGCCGATCAGGGCGGCGGAGCGCCGGATTCGAAGGTTTTGCGCACGGCGCGCGCGAATATCCGCCAGCATATGCGCTACCTGACCTGGCTTGCCGGCTCGCGTCAATGGCTGGCTGGCGAGCGAATGAGCTATGCCGACCTTGCCGCCGCGGCCTCGATCTCGATCCTCGATTATCTCGGCGAGATCGAGTGGGCGGATTCGCCAGTCGTCAAGGACTGGTACCAGCGGCTGAAGTCGCGTCCGTCCTTCCGGCCGATGCTGACCGAGCGCGTGCGCGGACTGACACCGGTTTCCCACTATGCCGATCTGGATTTCTGACGAGGGCTCTTCATGCCCGAACCTGACAATGACGACAAAGAACGCCGCCGCCGCGACAATTTGACCGAGTTCGTCCGGGCGGAATCTGCCGCCAAGGGCTTCGATCTCTGCCGTATCACGCGCCCGGATGCGATCCCCGAAGCCAAGGAGCGTCTCGGCCAGTTCATCGATGCCGGGCGCCACGGGACGATGGAATGGATGGCGGAGACGCGCGACCGGCGCGGCGATCCGCGCACACTGTGGAGCGAGGTGCGCTCCGTCGTCGTCTTCGGCCTCAACTACGCCCCGGAGGAAGATCCGCGCGGCATTCTCGACAAGCCTGATAAGGCGGCGATTTCGGTCTATGCCCGCAACCGCGATTATCACGACGTCATCAAGGGCCGGCTGAAGGAGATCGCCACGCGCTTTGCAGCGCGGGCGGGCGCCGATGTGAAAGTGTTCGTCGATACGGCGCCTGTCATGGAAAAACCGCTGGCGGAGGCAGCCGGGCTCGGCTGGCAGGGCAAACACACCAATCTCGTCAGCCGCGTTCATGGCTCCTGGCTGTTCCTCGGCACGATGTTCACGACCGCCGATCTTGTGGTCGACGCAGCCGAGACCGATCATTGCGGTTCCTGCCGCGCCTGTCTCGATATCTGCCCGACGGCTGCCTTCCCGGCGCCTTACCAGATCGATGCGCGGCGTTGCATCTCCTATCTCACCATCGAGCACAAGGGACCGATCGACCCCGATCTGCGCGGGCTGATCGGCAACCGCATCTATGGCTGCGACGACTGTCTTGCCGTCTGTCCCTGGAACAAGTTCGCAAGCTCCGCCTCCGAGATGAAGCTACAGGCCCGGGACGATCTCAAGGAGCCGTCGATCGCCTTTCTGCTGACGCTCGACGATGCCGCCTTCCGTGCCTTTTTCAGCGGCTCGCCGGTGAAGCGGATCGGCCGCGACCGCTTTATCCGCAACGTGCTGATCGCCGCCGGCAATTCCGGCGAGACGGCGCTCATCGGGCCATGTCGCGAACTTACGGAGGATCCCTCGCCCGTGGTGCGCGGCATGGCGGTCTGGGCGCTTTTGCGGCTGATGGAGGCTGGCGAATTTGCGGCCTTTGCCGCACAAAGGGCGGATGAGAGAGATGACGACGTCCTGAACGAATGGCGATTGGCGGGAGTGGGCTGATGCATGTGATGATCTTTGGCTGCGGTTATTCCGGCACGGCGATCGCCAAGGCCTTTGCCGGCGACGGCGTTCGGGTTTCCGGCACCACGCGCTCACCTGACAAAGTGGACGCGCTCCGTCAGAACGGCATCGAAGCTTTCCTTTTCGATGGAGAGAGTATCGAAGGGGGGCTGCGCCAGGCTTTGGACGGCGTCACTCATCTGGTGCAGTCGATCGCCCCTGGCAAGGCCGACCCACTGCTGCGGTTGCTCGGTAAAGACGGCGCATACCTGCTGCCGAAGCTCGAATGGATCGGTTATCTCTCGACCGTCGGCGTCTATGGCGATCACCAGGGCGCCTGGGTGAACGAGGAAACGCCGTGCCTGCCCGTTTCCGGCCGGTCGAAGGAGCGGCTCGAGGCGGAAGAGGGCTGGCTGGCGATGGGCCGGGAGCGCGGCCTGCCGGCGGCGGTGTTGCGCCTTTCCGGCATCTATGGGCCGGGACGCAACGCCTTCTGCAATCTGGAAAAGGGCACGGCGCGACGGCTGATCAAGAAGGACCAGGTGTTCAACCGCATCCGCGTCGAGGATATCGGCGCGGCGACGCGTTTCCTGTCGGAGCGCGGCCTCGGCGGCATCTATAATGTCACCGACGACCGACCCGGCCCGCCGCAGGATGTGATCGTCGAGGCAGCCCGCCTGATGGGGGTAGAATCGCCGCCGGAGCAGGCGTTCGAGACCGCCGAATTGACGCCGATGGCGCGCACTTTCTACGGCGAGAACAAACGGGTTTCGAATGCCAAACTGAAGGCCGCCGGCTTCGCATTTTCCTTCCCGAACTATCCTATGTCGCTTGCGCAATTGTGGCGGGACGGATGTTGGCGCGGGTTAGAACGCAGTCTTGTTTGCGACGGACGCATTCACCCAGAATGAGTAGGAAATTCCTACTTTCCCGCTTTGGCCGGACAATCTTCGCCGCATCTTATGGTTAACGGCCTTTGAATTTGCCCAAATGTGGCAGTAAATATGGCGAAATCGGAAAAATATTTTCGCGATTTTCGTGAACGCCGAGGCGTTAACTATCCCTTCGGAAAATTCGTTCGGATTTTAGCTGATTTTATTAGGTTTTTTCCACGCTTGGGCGCGGCGTGCATTCCCGGAATCCCGACGTCACACTCACGAATGTTACAGATTGTAATATTCCGTGAAGCTGCACGGCACTTTTTCGCCACTTTTTCACAGATTTAAGCCCCGCCGCCTGCAAGGGCGCGAGTTCAATAGT
The DNA here is from genome assembly GCF_051810725.1 of Rhizobium zaerense. Classification (NCBI taxonomy): domain Bacteria; kingdom Pseudomonadati; phylum Pseudomonadota; class Alphaproteobacteria; order Hyphomicrobiales; family Rhizobiaceae; genus Rhizobium; species Rhizobium zaerense. The sequence goes on from NZ_CM132690.1 coordinate 191,103, forward strand.
TGAGGGATACTCTGTTTTGAAGAAAATACGTCGTTCTATTGTCGCCGCTGTAACTATTGCAGCCTGTTCTTCCATGCTTCCGGCGGAAGGTTTTGCTGGCAATGGCTGTGGCGGTGCTTCATGGTACGCACTTCGCTCCAAAACTGCTTCCGGGGAACGTATGAACCCTGCCATCTTGACTGCCGCACATCGTTCGCTTGCTTTCGGCACCAAGGTGAAGGTCACCAACAGCAACAATGGCCGCACCGTCGTCGTTCGCATCAACGATCGTGGTCCGTTCATCCGCGGTCGTGTGCTCGACCTGTCGCGCGCCGCCGCACAGAATATCGGCATGGTGAGCTCCGGCACTGCGAAGGTCTGCTACCAGATCATCAGCTGAGGCCAGCACTGACTGCGCCGGAAGCGGCGCTTGCTCTTGCCGTCAATCGCGGTTACCACGCGGTTGAGACTTGTGAACAATTGACTGCGTGACACTCACGTTTGCGCTGGTCGTTCCCACGCCACGGCAACAGGAGACATGTGAATGCGTCTGGGCGGCCGCCTCGAAGGGGCGATTTCTGTGCTCGCGGACATCGATGCCCGCAAGCGGCCCGTCGCCGACGCGCTGAAGGACTGGGGCCTCGCGCACCGCTTCGCCGGCTCCGGCGATCGTGCAGCGATCGGCAACATCGTCTATGACGCACTGCGCATGCGGCTTTCCCACGCCTGGCTGATGGATGACGAGAGTGCCGCGGCCATTGCCCATGCCGTCATGTTCCGCCAATGGGGTTTCACGCCAGACAGTCTTGCCACTGAGCTGGCAGATGACAAGTTCGCGCCGGCGCCGCTTTCAGCCGACGCCGTCTCGGCCTTTCAAAGCCGCTCGCTCGACGATGCGCCGCCGCATATCCGCGGCGATATTCCCGAATGGGTCCAACCCTCCTTCGAGCGGGCCTTCGGCGCCGGCTGGCTCGCCGAGGCACAGGCACTCGCAGCGCGCCCGACGCTCGATCTGCGCGCCAACCTGCTCAAAGCCTCCCGCGACAAGGTCGTCAAGGCGCTCGAAAGAGCCAACGCGCATGCAGCGAAGATCGCCCGCCACGGCATCCGGATTGCCGCCGGCGAAGGCGCCTCGCGTCTTCCCAACGTGACAGCCGAGCTATCGTTCCAGAAAGGCTGGTTCGAAGTTCAGGACGAGGGATCGCAGATCGTCGCCGACCTAGTGCTCGCCCACGACGGCGAACAGGTTCTCGACTATTGCGCCGGCGGCGGCGGCAAGACGCTCGCCATGGCGGCGGCCATGCAGAACAAGGGACAGGTTCACGCCTATGACGCCGACCGCAAACGGCTGGCGCCGATCATCGAGCGGCTGAAGCGGGCGGGCACACGCAATGTCCAGGTGCATGACGACGCCAGGGCGCTCTCCGGCCTTGCCGGACGCTGCGACAAGGTGCTGGTCGACGCACCCTGCACCGGCACCGGCACGTGGCGCCGCCGCCCCGATACGAAGTGGCGGCTGACGGCGAAGAACCTCGACGAGCGCACCGCCCAGCAGCAGGACGCGCTGGCGCAGGCGAGCAGCTTCGTCAAATCAGGCGGCGACCTGATCTATGTGACCTGCTCGGTCCTGCCTCGGGAAAACGAGGAACAGGCGCGCCGCTTCACGGCTGACAATCCTGATTTTCAGATCGTCAGTGCCCTGCCTGCCTGGGATCAGCTCTTCGGCAAGGACGCCCCGCGTCCGCACTCTTCCGACGGCCTGTCGGTGACTTTGACCGCCGCCTCCACCGATACCGACGGCTTCTTCTTCTGCCGCATGCAGCGGAAGGGTTGACGCGGTTTAGCGGAGGCATACGCAGCTGCCGGTTTTTCAAGCAAATGCCGTTCAAAAATGACCGGTTAGCCGCGCCTGTCCATTCTTAAAATCATTCCAAACTAGAGTGTTTGACACCAGTTTGCTTTTGCGCGAAGAGACGAAGCCCGATGACAGCGCCGCGCGTCTTATCAGACGCGCAAAGGACGCTGTAACACTTTGAATCGACGCATCGCGCTTTCCGAAAATCGATTCCGATTTTCGGGCCGGTGCCGTAGACGGAAAATCCCGTCACAGGAGAGGATCATGAAGCTCAACCGCAAATTCCGTGCAGCCGTGCTGGCGATCGCCCCCGCCGCCCTGCTCGCCCTTCCCGCGCATGCCGAGACCGATGCCGCTAGCGTGGTGAAACACTATGCCGATGTGGCGCATGCGAAATACGAGGACTCGCTGACGACGGCCAAGGCGCTCGACGCTGCGATCGACGCCTTTCTGAAGGCGCCGACCGATGCGACGCTCAAGGCCGCCCGGGAGGCATGGATCAAGGCGCGCGTTCCCTACCAGCAGACGGAAGTCTATCGCTTCGGCAATCCGATTGTCGACGACTGGGAAGGCAGGGTCAATGCATGGCCGCTCGATGAAGGCCTGGTCGACTATGTCGATGCCTCCTACGGCACCGAGAGCGACGAAAATTCTCTCTATGTGGCCAATGTCATTGCCAACAAGACGATCAAGATCGACGGCAAGGATGTCGACGCCTCCAAGCTGACGCCGGAATTCCTCTCCGGCACGCTGGCCGAGGCCGGCGGCATCGAAGCCAATGTCGCGACCGGCTACCACGCCATCGAATTCCTGCTCTGGGGACAGGATCTGAACGGCACGGGCCCTGGCGCCGGCGACCGCCCGGCAACCGATTACGACCTCAAGAATTGCACGCACGGCAATTGCGACCGGCGCGCCGAATATCTGAAGTCCGCCTCCACCCTGCTGGTTTCCGACCTGCAGGAAATGACCGACAACTGGACGCCGGACGGTGCGGCGACCAAGAACATCGAAGCCGATCCGAAGGCCGGCCTCGTGGCGATTCTGACGGGCATGGGTTCGCTTTCCTACGGCGAGCTTGCCGGCGAGCGCATGAAGCTCGGCCTCTTGCTGCACGATCCGGAAGAAGAACATGATTGCTTCTCGGACAACACCTACAACTCGCATCTCAACGACGCGATCGGCATCGCTGCTGCCTACACCGGCAACTATACCCGCGCCGACGGCACCAAGCTCAGCGGCCCGTCGCTGCACGATCTGGTGGCCGCCAAGGACAAGGCGCTCGATGCCGAAGTGGAAGGCAAGCTCAACAAGACGCTCGATGCGATGAATGCCATGGCAAAGCGCGGCGAGACCGTCGAGAAGTACGACCAGATGATCGGCGAGGGCAACAAGGACGGCAACGCCGTCGTCCAGGCCGCCATCGACGGCCTGATCGACCAGACGAAATCGGTGCAGCGCGTCATTGCCGCACTCGATCTCGGCACGGTTCAGCTTGAAGGTTCCGACAGCTTGGATAATCCTAACGCCGTCTTCAAATAAGCAAAAAGGCGGGCCGCTTCGAAAGCCGGGGCGGCCCGGACCCTGAAATGTCGCATGTCCCGGCCCGCCGATTGATCGCCAGCGCAGCGCTCTGCGCCACACTTGCCGGTTATTCCGTCAGCATCGCCGCCGGTTTCGATCTGCCGACGAAACGTACCGACCTTTCCGAAGCCGATCTGCAACGCGTCGCCGACGTCACCCGGCCGACGGCGGATTTTTCCAAGGCCGAACAATACGAGGCCATGCAGGCAGGGGCGACGACCTCGATCGACCCTGTCACCGAGGACAGCTTCTCGCATATTTCGGCCAATATCCCCTTCGAGGAAGAGCAGAATTTCAAGCTCGGCAACGCGCTCTTCCGCAAGCTCTGGGTGTCCGCTCCGTCCTCGACGCAGGCCTCCGATGGTCTCGGGCCGCTGTTCAACGCCCGCTCCTGCATGAGCTGCCATGTCAATGATGGCCGCGGCAGGCCGCCGGAGGGAGGCCCGAGCGCCACCTCGATGTTGCTGCGGCTTTCCCGTGCGGCCAGGACGCCGGAGGAAGAAAAGGCGGTTGCGCGTGCTGATGTCGTCAATTTTCCCGATCCAGTCTACGGCCATCAGCTGCAGGACCTCGCCGTTCCCGGCCTTGCCGCCGAGGGGAAAATGGCGATCAGCTACCGCGAAGAGAGGGTGACGCTCGTCGACGGCGAGATCGCGTCGCTGCGCCGGCCGAGCTATGCGGTTGTCAATCCCGCCTATGGACCGCTCGATCCCGCGACGACAATTTCGCCGCGTGTCGCCTCGGCGATGATCGGCCTCGGACTGATCGAGGCCATTCCCGAAGCCGATATCCTCGCCCATGCCGATCCGGACGATGCCGATGGCGACGGCATTTCGGGGAAGGCGGCGATCGTGCGCGACCATCGCAGCGGCAAGATCGCGCTCGGACGATTCGGCTGGAAGGCGCAGAACGCCACGGTGCGCGACCAGAGTGCCGATGCCTTCGCCAATGATATCGGCATCTCGACGCCCGATCAGTCGAATGCGCAGGGCGACTGCACCAGGGCGGAAGAAAAATGCCTTGATATGCCGACCGGGGTGCAGAAACGGCTGGGCGCAGAAGAAGCGCCGGGTCCCATTCTCGACCTCGTGACCTTTTATTCCGAAAATCTCGCCGTTCCGGCACGGCGCAAGGCAAGCTTCGCCGAGACGCTGCGGGGCAAGCGGATCTTCTACGAAAGCGGCTGCATTTCCTGCCACGTGCCGAAATTCGTCACCCGGCGGGATACGCCCGAAAAAGCACAGTCCTTCCAGCTGATCTGGCCCTATTCCGACTTTCTTCTGCACGACATGGGCGACGGGCTTGCCGACGGACAGCAGGTCGGCCTTGCAAGCGGACGTGAATGGCGCACGCCGCCGCTATGGGGTATAGGACTGACCCGGACTGTCAGCGGACACAGCTTTTTCCTGCATGACGGCCGTGCGCGGAGCCTCACCGAAGCGATCCTTTGGCATGGCGGTGAAGCTGAAAAGGCCCGCAACGCTTTCTCCTCCCTGCCGAAAGACGACAGGGCGGCCCTGATTACATTCCTGGAGTCACTTTGATGCGCCTTTGGCACCCCCTGCTCTGCCTTACTCTGATCGGCCTCGCCACATCAGCAGCCGCCCAGACCGTAGCTCCCCCGGCAGGGCTGAACGAGGATGCCGTTCCCGCCGTCATGCAGCGCGCCGTCGACGAGGTGATCCGTCCCGGCTATCGCAACATGCAGCAATCGGCCGCCCGGCTGACGACGGCGATGAAGGATCTTTGCAGCGACGGCACGCAGCAGACGCTCGACAAGGCGAAATCGGCCTTCGACGATACGATCCGCTATTGGTCGATCATCGAAATCGTCCAGACCGGACCGGTTATCCAGGACAATCTCTTCGAGCACATCCTGTTTTATCCCGACCGCAAGGGCGTCGGCCTCAAGCAGGTGCAGGCGCTGATCGCCAAGGCCGATCCGAAGGATGCAACGGTCGATGCGATCGCCGGCAAGAGTGTTGCGCTGCAAGGCCTGACGGCGCTGGAATACGTGCTCTACGGCAATGGCTCCAACGATCTCGTCGGGAAGAAAAACGGCTTCCGCTGCCTTTACGGCCAGGCGGTCGCCGGCAATATCCAGCGTGAAGCCGGCGAAGTCGTCGCCGCCTGGGAAAAGCCCGACGGCGTGCAGGCGAGCTGGAAACATACAGGCCCGCAGAGCAACGATTTCATGGACAACAAGGAAGCAGTGACGGCGCTGCTCGGCATTCTCGTCCATGGTGCGGAGAATGTCCGCGACCAGCGGCTGGAGCAGTTCTACAAGGGCAAGGACGCTGCGCCACGGCCGCGCATGGCGATCTACTGGCGCTCCAAGAATACCTGGAAATCGATGGCCGCCAATCTGGAAGGCCTGCGCACGCTCTGGCAGAAGGCCGGCATGGCCGAGCTTCTGCCGCCGGACAAGCAACCGATTGCCGCCTCGATCGACGAGGACTTCAAATCGCTGCTCGACAGCGTACCGAAGCTCAATCCCGACATCGACGTCGCCACGAGCGATGCAGAGAAGGCCAAGCTCGATACGCTGCTTGCCGACAGCCGCAACCTGATCACCCGGATCAGCGACGAATATGGCGCAGCGATCGGCCTTTCGGCCGGCTTTTCCTTTTCGGACGGAGATTGAGACGATGATGCGAAGTGCCGCAATCAACCGACGCAGCTTCGTCAAGGCGGCCGGCCTCGGCTTCCTTGCCACCTTGACACCAAGGTCGCTGATGGCGCTGGAGCAGACTGATGCGGTCTATGCCTCGGGCATTCGGGCAGCCGACGGCTCCTTTGCCATTGCGACCGTGACCGAGCGCGGCGAGATCGTCGATCAGATGACGCTTCCCGCCCGCGCCCACGGCATGGCCTTCAGCGCCAGCACCGGCAAGACGGTCGCCTTCGCGCGCCGGCCGGGCACCTTTGCGATGATCTTCGATCCCCGGAACAAGGGCGAGCCGGTCGCCATCAGTTCGCCAGAGGGCCGGCATTTCTACGGTCATGGCGCTTTCTCTCCCGATGGTCGTCTGCTCTATGCCAGCGAGAACGACTTCGACGGCAATCGCGGCATGATCGGTCTCTACGACGCCACGAACCGCTTCACCCGCATCGGCGAATTCGAGACCTACGGCATCGGCCCGCACGACATGACGGTTTCCGACGACGGACGCCTGCTCATCGTCGCCAATGGCGGCATAGAGACGCATCCGGATTTCGGCCGCACCAAGCTCAATCTCGGCGAGATGCAGCCGTCGCTGGCGCTGATCGATGCGGCGACCGGAGCGCTGATCGAAAAACATATGCTGCCGGCGGAATGGGCGGAACTCTCCACTCGCCACGTCGATCTCGGCGGCGAGGGCCGCATCTGGTTCGCCTGCCAGTACGAAGGTCACCGCAAGGATTTGCCGCCGCTTGTCGGCCATTTCGCCAAAGGCGAGAATCTCTCCTTCATCGACCTGCCGGAGGAGACGACGCGCCGGCTAGCCAATTACGTCGGAGCGATCGCGGTCAATCGCAGCGAAGGTCTCGTCGGCATCACCTCACCGAAGGGCGGCGCCTCGGTGACGATCGACGCAAGGACGGGCAAGGTGCTGGCCGAAGCGACCATTCCGGATGCAGCGGGCATCGCGCCGGCAAAGAGCGGCTTTGCCGTCTCCTCCTATGACGGCGATTTCCTGTCGACCCGCAGCGACGTCGCCTGGGATCAGCACATCGTGCGGATCTAAATGAGAGAAGCAGAGCTCTAGCCGGAACGCGAATAGGCTTTCTGCTCGGCGCTGACGCTCGATGCCGCCGCTCTTGCCGCCTCGTGCAGCCATTCGTTTCCCCGCACCGCCAGATCCTTCAGGATCGCCGCAACCGCTGCCGCATCGTCGGAATGGCAATTGGCGATCTCAAAGCCCATCAGTTCGAGCATTGTCGGCGAAAGCAGGATCTCGGGACGCCGGTCGATTTCGATCTTGCAGCTGTTCGGCGAGAGCCGGCGCACGAGGATGCGGCCGGAAACCCGGTAGTGCGGATCGGCTGAGCGCGCCCGCCCATTGGCGATCTCGCTTGCATGGATCGCCACGTCCTGTGGCCTGTGGCGAAGCGACCAGGCCGACGGCAGCAGCGCCTTTGCCTCACGCAGCACCGGCCCGCCCTGCCATTCGGCATAGGCGACGAAACGCGGCCGGCCGAGACTGCCGGTGCCGCCGCTGCGCGGCTTCGGCACGAAGGGCGCCGTTCCGGACGGCAGCGCGGCGGCGAGCGCCTTGGCGTAGGCTGGCGGCGGCGGCTTACTGCCGGGAAGCAACATTTCGTATTTCTCCCAGAATTCCCTGCGTCCGGAATTCGGCAGCATCAACGCCTTGCGCAGCCATTTGTGGTCGCGCTCGAGGATGACGGGCAGCGGATTTTCAAGGCCCCTGCGATAGCCGCTCAAGATCAATTCGCCGATCATGCGAACCGAGGGACCGTCGTCACCGCGCGCCAAGACGGCGCTTGTTGCAAGGCGAACGAGATCAAATGCATAGGGCATCACCGCCGCGTCGTCGAAATCATTGACGCCCCAGACAAGCCGGCCCTCGATATCGCGCCAGGTGCCGAAATTCTCCAGATGCGTATCGCCGATCGCCAGCACCTCGGGCGCGCCTGTGAGTTCCGGACAGATATCGAGGATGATCTCGCACCAGCGCCAATAGGTGGCGCGCAGGAAGACGAAATCGCCGCTTCGCATCTTCTCGTGCTTCTCCCTGAGATCGTCCTTGACGAGATCGTCGCCGAGTTCGCCGGCCAGCCAAGTCTCGAAATTCCGCACCGATTGCGATATCGTCGTCATGCCGGCGCTCCATCATTTCGCGACCCGATGCGAAGAATACGCGCACCGCGCGAAGCTGCAATCGTCTTCGCATCGGATCGCCATAATCAAGCGGTACTGGCCAGCGGTATTGGCCAGCGGTACCGGCTTGCCCGGCGACGGAAAGGTGAAAGGTTGCCCCGGCGACACGGTCCTGGGTTTCCATCGGCGCCCGGACCGATTTCAGCAATGTCCAGCTTGTCGAATGCGGCGCGCCATGCCATTTTCGCGGCTGTAAGAGGGGCAGACATGAGCGAGACTGACAGGGGCGATTTCCGCGCGCGAATCCGCCGTAATTTTGCGCGGCAGGCGGCGATGGAGACAATCGGCGCGGAGCTGACGCGCGTCGAGCACGGCGTCGTCGAGATCGAGCTGCCCTTCGACGTCAAACTGACACAGCAGCACGGCATCCTGCACGCAGGCATCATTTCCGCAGCGCTCGATTCGGCCTGCGGCTTTGCCGCCTACAGCGTCATCGACCCGGAGGCCTCGATCCTGACGATCGAGTTCAAGGTCAATCTCATGTCGCCGGGGCGTGGCGATCGTTTCCTGTTTCGCGGGGAAATCACCAAACCCGGCTCCACCATCATCGTCGCCGACGGACGAGGCTACGCGATCGGCGACGGGCCGGCGAAACTCATCGCCTCCATGACCGGAACGATGATGGTGATCCGCGGTAGAGAGGGCATTACGGGATGAAGTTCGAACTGAAATCGGTCGCGGGGAAATCCATTCTTTTCGTCATGGCGGCGGAGGCCGAATACGGTCCCTTCCTGCGTTCGCGCATCGAACCGCTGATGACAGGCGTCGGCCCGGTCGAGGCCGCCATCGCGCTGAGCAAGACATTGGCACGGCTGGATGCAGCCGACGACCTGCCCGATCTCGTCGTGTCCCTCGGCTCGGCCGGCTCGGCGAAACTGGAGCAGACCGAAATCTATCAGGTGACCTCGGTTTCCTACCGCGACATGGATGCCTCGCCGCTCGGCTTCGAAAAGGGCAAGACACCCTTTCTCGACCTGCCGGCAACGCTCGAACTGCCGCTGCGCATTCCCGGCATTGCCGAAGCAAGCCTTTCCACCGGCGGCAACATCATCTCAGGTGCCGCCTACACGGGCGTCGACGCCGACATGGTCGATATGGAGACCTATGCGGTACTGCGCGCCTGCCAGGGCTACAAGCTGCCGCTGATCGGCCTCCGCGGCATTTCCGACGGCGCCGTCGAGCTGCAGCATATTTCGGGCTGGACCGAATATCTGCACATCGTCGACCGCAAGCTCTCTTACGGCGTCGATAGTCTGTTCACGGCGCTGGAGGACGGGGTTTTCTGGTTCTGAGCCCTTCAGCGCCCCGCGCCTTGTCAGACGCGCGGGGACAATTGCAACAATAAAAACCTGATGCCGCCGATTTCCCGGATTGCCAGGCGAAGCGCTTTTCATTAAAGCCTCGCCATGACCCAGACAGCACATCCCGACTCCGTTCTCATCGTCGATTTCGGCAGCCAGGTGACCCAGCTCATCGCACGACGCGTGCGCGAGGCCGGCGTCTATTGCGAGATCGTCCCCTTCCAATCGGCCGAAGAAGGCTTCCACCGCCTGCAGCCGAAGGCCGTGATCCTGTCCGGCAGCCCGGCTTCCACGGTGGACGAGGGATCGCCGCGAGCGCCTCAGATCATCTTCGACAGCGGTCTGCCGGTGTTCGGCATCTGCTATGGCCAGCAGACAATGTGCATGCAGCTCGGCGGCAAGGTCGAGAGCGGCCATCACCGCGAATTCGGCCGCGCCTTCCTCGATGTCGACAGGGACTGCCAGCTGTTCGAGGGCCTCTGGTCCTCCGGCTCGCGCCACCAGGTCTGGATGAGCCATGGCGACCGCGTCACCGCGCTGCCGGATGGTTTCGAGGTGGTCGCCACCTCCTCCAACGCGCCCTATGCCTTCATCGCCGACGAGAAGCGCAAATATTACGGCGTGCAGTTCCACCCGGAAGTCGTGCATACGCCTGACGGCGCCAAGCTGATCGGCAATTTCATTCACAACATCGCCGGCATCAAGGGCGACTGGTCGATGTCGGCCTATCGCCAGAAGGCGGTCGAGCAGATCCGCGCGCGGGTGGGCGACAAGCGCGTCATCTGCGCGCTTTCGGGCGGCGTCGACAGTTCCGTCGCAGCGCTCTTGATCCACGAGGCCGTCGGCGACCAGCTGACCTGCATCCTCGTCGACCACGGGTTGATGCGCAAGGACGAGGCGGCCGGCGTCGTCGCCATGTTCCGCGAGCACTACAATCTGCACCTGCTGCACGTCGATGCCGCCGATCGCTTCATCGGCGAACTCGAAGGCGTCAGCGACCCGGAAACCAAGCGCAAGATCATCGGCCGGCTGTTCATCGAGACCTTCGAAGAAGAAGCGAAGAAACTCGGCGGCGCCGACTTCCTCGGCCAGGGCACGCTCTATCCCGACGTGATTGAGAGCGTTTCCTTCACCGGCGGCCCGTCGGTGACGATCAAATCGCACCACAATGTCGGCGGTCTGCCGGAGCGCATGAAAATGCAGCTCGTGGAACCCTTGCGCGAGCTCTTCAAGGACGAAGTGCGCGCGCTCGGCCGCGAGCTCGGGCTGCCCGACAGCTTCATCGGCCGCCACCCCTTCCCAGGCCCCGGCCTTGCGATCCGTTGCCCGGGCGGCATCACCCGCGAAAAGCTGGAGATCCTGCGCGAGGCCGATGCGATCTATCTCGACGAAATCCGCAAAGCCGGCCTCTACGACGCCATCTGGCAGGCCTTTGCCGTGCTGCTCCCCGTCCAGACCGTCGGCGTCATGGGCGACGGGCGCACCTATGAATTCGTCTGCGCGCTGCGCGCCGTCACCTCCGTCGACGGCATGACGGCGGACTTCTACCACTACGACATGGAATTCCTCGGCCGCGCCGCGACCCGCATCATCAACGAGGTGCGTGGCATCAACCGCGTCGTTTATGACGTGACGAGTAAGCCGCCTGGTACGATCGAGTGGGAGTAGGGAATAGCGCAGCCTGGCGTAGGAAGTCGAATTCTGTCGTTGACAATACAACGATTTTCGAACTGTGCCGCGCACTATCCGATGCATCATCAACTGAACCGCCGATGTACTTAAGCGACTGATTTGGCTAGAGTTGTCCGGCGGCGGTCACGGGCGGCGAAAGTGTGGCGGATCTGTCTGACGGTACTTTTGAAGGTAGTCGTCGTGTGCGGCCAAACGTCTAAGAAAAGTGCCGTCAGTCCGTTTTCCGCCTGACGATACTTTTTTTGCAATCAAGGCCTTTGAGACACAATCTGAAAGCTGCCCTTCACGTGGCTCTTCCGCGCGAACGGTGCTTTAGCTGGAGCCCTGCAAACCACCCATGATCAGTTTCCCGACCGCGAACTCGCTCGCGAAATAGCCGCTGTACTTGGGTAAACTGTCTGCCATGTCCATCACACGACGGTGATAGAAGATGTCCATCCGTACCGGCGGCAGCCGGGTTTGCGGGCCGAAGTTGCTGGTCGGAATGAACATCACCTTGAGTCGCCCCGCCCCCATAACCTCTACGACCGGATTGCCGCAAGTGCGGCAGAGCCCGCGATCGAAGTTCGGCGGTGAACGATACTTCTTGAACGAGATATTATCGGCACCTTTCAGTGCCACATCCTTGGCGCGAATAGCGACAACATCGGCGAACGGTTTGCCGTTGAACGCCTGGCAGATCAGGCAGTGGCACCGAAACCTGGCTTTCGGTGAGGTATGCACCTCGAACGAGTAAGCGCCGCATTCGCATGCGCCGCGTAGCGGCAACGACGTGTCGGTGGTCATGTGCTGACTCTCCTTGAATTCATGGGGAAGGAAGGCCGGTCATCGAAGTATCATTTTAAGGATCGCATCGATGGGCTGCTTGAACGGGGCATGCAGCAGGCTGGAGAGGTTCCATCGACCCTGCTCATAGATGCCCTTGGCATGGCTGAGGCTGCGGAAGCCCTCAATGCCGTGGTAAGCGCCCATGCCGCTCGGCCCAACGCCACCGAAGGGCAGGTCGTCCTGGGCAATGTGCATGATCGTGCCGTTGATTGTGACGTTGCCTGAGGTTGTTCGACTCAGCACGTTGCGTCGATCTTCGTTATCGGCTCCGAAATAGTAGAGCGCGAGCGGCCGGGGCCGCGCGTTGACATAGGCGATTGCGTCACCGATGTCGCGGTAGGGAAAGATCGGCAGGATTGGACCGAAGATTTCTTCATGAGCGATGCGCATGTCGTCGGTCACGCCGAGCATCACGGTTGGGGCCAGCGTATTGGAACGGTTGGACGCATCGCCGGGCCGGTTGCCGGCCTCGATGATCCGGGCTCCCTTGGCTCTGGCATCTTCGATCAGGCCCCGGATCCGGACATATTGCCGCTCGTTTACGATGGAAGTGTAGTGCTCACTTGTCGGGCCAGCCGGGTAGAAAGACGCTACCTGTCGGCCATACGCGGCAACGAACGCGTCAAGATCGTCTTCGTGGACGAGAGCGTAGTCCGGGGCGATGCACGTTTGACCAGCGTTGACCAGCTTACCGAACACCACGGCCGCGGCCGCTCGGTCGAGAGAGAGCCCCTTGGCGATGATAGTCGGTGATTTACCCCCCAGCTCCAGCGTAACCGGGACGAGGTTGTCGCTGGCGGCCTTCATCACCGCCCGCCCCACGGCGGTGCTGCCGGTGAAGACGAGATGGTCGAACGGCAGAGCCGTGAACGCCGCTCCCACCGCCGCATCACCAGTGACGATCGCGAACTGGTCCTCAGGGAAGATCTCGCCGAGCATCTTGGCGAGCAGTGCATTGGTGACGGGCGTGAACTCCGAAGGTTTCAGCATCACCCGGTTTCCGGCGGCAATGGCCGTGGCAACCGGCATAAGGGCAAGGTTGATCGGGTAGTTCCAGGGAGACATTACGCCGACGACGCCGAGCGGTTGATATTCGATGCGCGCGTTACCCATTCGCATCGTCATAGCGACATGGCGGCGGGTCGGAGCCATGAATCTACGAAGATTGCGGATCAGATACTTCACACCTTCGGCAACGACCACGATCTCCATGATCGCAGTTTCATACCGTGAGCGATGGCCGAAATCGGTATTGATGGCGTCTTCGATCGCTTTGCGGTGGCTGATGATCGCCGCCCTCAGTTTTGTCAGATCGGCGCGTCGCTGCGCCAGCGAAGGCGCACCGTCAAGCAGGAAGGCGGCACGCTGGGCGGCAAGGAGACCACTTAGCCGATCAGCGTCGGTGATGTTTGCGGTTGCGTTCATGGCCCACTCCGATGTAGACAGGAGAAACTTCGGCCCTGACATAAGCACTTATGTATTCACTGTCAACAATGTAATCACAAGAAACTTTGAGGCATCATGCAGGACGCACCCAACCGCCCCTATCACCACGGTGATCTCCGTCGTGCGATTATCGAGACGGCATTGGATATGCTTGCCGAGGAAAAGGGCTGGCAGTTCACGCTGCGGGAAGTCGCGCGCCGGGCTGGCGTCAGCCACGCGGCACCCTACAAGCATTTTCCCGATAAAGCCGCGCTGCTTGCGGAACTCGCCATGATTGGCTTCGACCGGCTGCGGCAGTCGCTATCGGCCGCGAAGCCGAAGGCGCCCAAATCTCTGCGCGACGAAATTACTCCGGTCGCTCACGCCTACGTCGAGTTCGGAACGAACAACCCGGCTCTCTACCGCCTGATGTTCAGCGCGGGGGAGGAGAAAGTCGCAGGGCTGCATCTCAATGAGCGGGCGCTCGCGGTGTTTGATGTTGCGCTCGAAATCCTCCGGCGCGGCCAAGCCGCGGGGAGCATTCGCAAGCGGCCGATAGAAGGTCAGGCGGTAGCCTGGTGGGGGCTCATCCACGGTATGACCATGCTTGCGATCGATGGTCTCCTAGTGCCCGAGAAGGTCGGATCGGCCCCCTTGGGTGCGGCCTTGAATACGCTGGTGGAAGGGCTGGAGAACCCGGCAACGTGACACTAGCTGCGCGTGGTTGACCTCTTCTTCGTGAAGGTGAGCCCGGCGTCGCAAGTAGTCCCAATCGTTGCTCATCTAATCGTCCACTGCAGAGCCGTCCAAATCACCGAAAATTCGCTGGTAGGCGCAGTGACGATCTGCTCGTTATTCGCGCTTATCGCGAAGCTCCTTGGAAAATGGACAAGTAGTTGGAGCAGGGCCGCTTTCGTTCCGCTGCCCCAGATGCGGTGACTTATTTGCCCCAGAACTGGTCCTCTTCTTCCGGATCGGAGGAGAACAGCCAGACTTCGACGATCTTGCCATCCTGCACGCGCAGCAGATCGATACCGGGCTGGTCGACTTTGGCGCCTTCGCGTTGACCGGCGAACTGGATTTCGATGGCAACCAGGTCGCCGTTGGCGAGATAGCGATGGGCATGGGTGATGGCGAAACTACCACCAGACTTTGCCATCATGGCACCAAACTCGACAATGCCGTTCTTGGTGCCCGAGAACTGGTTATTGCCCGGCTGATGCCAAATGACCTGGGGCGAAAGCAGTTCGCCGAGCGTGGCCTGATCGCCGGTCTGGACGGCTTTGATATAGGCTTTTCCGATGTCGATAGTCGTCATTTCGGTCTCTCATTTGCAGATGTTGAAACCTGCTGCGAAGTGCCCTTCGCAGTTCATAAGAGTGATAATAATGGGTAGCATCCCATTCCGTCGTGGTTCGTAGTCGCCGAAATATGATACTTATCGGACATGTTCGACCGGAATTGGCGCAACGCGAATGACAAAGAGCCGAGCGAAGCTGGATCAACTCAATTACCGTCCGAGCGGGCGCGATCTGGATGTTGAGGTATTTCATTTTTCGGACTTGCGCCGCCGCGTGACCTCCGAACATATCCTGGCGCTGTACCATTATTCCTTCCACACGCTGATCTGCGTGACCGAGGGTGCGGTGACCCAGGTCGTGGACTTCCAGCCGGTCGATTGTGCGGCCGGATCCCTCCTCTTGTTGAGGCCCGGGCAGGTTCACAGTTTCGGTAGTGATAAAGGCTGGGACGGGTGGATGGTCCTGTTCCGCGCAGAATTCCTCCCATCGGAGATGCAAACGACTGCCGATCTGCTGCCTGTCCTGGGTCTGGATCGGCTGCCGGATCACCTATCCCTACTCACTGCCGATTTCGGCGCTGTGAATGAGGCGATCGCCAGGATGCAGCAGGACGCCACGAGCCCCGCCCCGCCCAAGGATGTACACGCGCTCTTGCGATACGAACTTTGTGCGCTGCTTCTGCGCCTTGCCATCCTGCAGGATCAGCACATGGGCATTGACGTCGCACAAAGCCCGGGTGTGCAGCGTTATGCCAGGTTTCGCAGGCTAGTCGAACAAAACTATGCTGGCTGGCATCAGGTATCCGCCTATGCGGCAGCTCTAGGCTGTACCGAGAAAAGCCTGACGCGAGCGGCGTTGGAAGCGACCGGGCAAAGCGCCAAAAACGCCATCACGGCTCGCATCGCCTTGGAAGCCAAACGGCTCCTGGTCCATACCAACAGGCCCATCTACCTCATCGCAGAGGACCTCGGTTTCGCGGAGGCAACCAATTTCGCTAAGTTTTTCAGCCGCGAAACCGGTTTCACCCCGATTAAGTTTCGCAAGCAATACAAGAACTGAACGCCTTAGGAATAGCACCTTGACCGCCACGGCTAGCTTGGGGATGGATTCTATCCTGCCAAGGGCGCGGCATCATGTCTCGAAACGGCGTCCTTATTCGGAGGGGCAAACCTACGATCTGAATAAAAACCCTGCGGAATACACCGGCATCGGTGTAGCCGCTTGGCTAGTCAACCTCATCGATCGGTCTTGAACTGAGCTGAGGCATTTCGCGATCCCTTGTTCATGCGGATCTGTTGCGGGTAGTTCGTGGTCGTCATGCCGGTTCGGACGGTGCCCAGACGCCGTCAGGTCCATCGCAACCTTCGCGCTACTTTGTGGCCTTAAATATTCGGTCGCGCGCTGCTCGAAGAGGTTTGCGCGCGCGACCAGTTCTCGGCGATATCACACGATCATAGATCGATTACTGTTCCTTCTTGAACAAATCCTGGAAGATGAGCTGGCCCCAAGTGCGGCCGCGTGCGTGCACCAGCGCGCCACCCTCGTCGAACTTTCCCAGCTTGACGGGTGCGAAGCCGAGTTGTTTGGCCAAGGCCGCCACGGGAGCGATCGCGTCCTCGTCGTCGCTCGACAGAAAGACGACCCGGTGGCCGCCCTCGACGATCGGATCGGCAGCCAGGGTGGCCGCAATCAGGTGATTGAAGCCTTTCACCAGTTTGGCACCGGTGAACGACTTCGCGACGAAGGCGGAGGACGGGAGGCCGTCCAGCTCTTCAGGGGGAACTCCAAACGTGTTCGTCGCGTCGATGACTGTCTTGCCTTCCCAGCTCGGCAGGGCCTTCGCAACCTCGCGATGCTCGCCGAACGGGACCGCCAGGATGATCGTGTCGGCCTCGAGCGCATCCCGCAGCGACTTGGCAACGATTGTGGGTCCAATCGCGTGAGCCTGCGGCGCCAACGCCTCGGGCGGACGGCGGCCCGCGACGGCCACCTCGATGTTTTTACGGGCGAAGGCGTGGGCAAGGGCCTGGCCTATCTTGCCGAATCCCACAATTGCATAGCTCATAATGCTTCTCCGATATTGTGATGATATTGATTTCCCGGCCCTGAACGGCTGGGTTATCTGACGAGCCCTATGGCGCTCCGAATAATCAAATGGAGCGTCTGGCCGGGTGCAGCGCGTCAGAGTTGCGCAAGGCCGCCGTCAACCGCGACTTCGCTGGCGGTCATGAAGCTGCTGTCGGACGACGCGAGAAAGGCGGCCACGGCCCCGATCTCCGCCGGATCGGCCATGCGTTGGAGCGGGGTCATCGCGCCGTAGGCCTTCTGGCCCTCCTCGCCCAGCGCTTCCTTCGCGAGTTCGGTCGCCGTCGCCCCGGGCGACAGCACGTTTACGCGGATGCCGGTGCCCTTCAGATCCTCCGCCCAGGTCCGCGCGAGGTTGCGCACGGCCGCCTTGCTCGCGCTGTAGGCGGTGAATGCCGGGGCGCCCGTGGTGCCGGCGCTCGATCCGGTCAGGATGATCGAACCGCCCTTGCCCATTAGCGGCAGCGCCTTCTGGACCGTAAAAATCGTACCCTTGACATTGGTGTCGAAGGTTTCGTCGATGTGCTTGGCGGTGATCTGGCCGAGCGGAATCGGGCTTCCGGCCCCGGCATTTGCGAAGACGATGTCGAGCGTCTTGCGCTCTGCCTTCACCACCGCGTAGAGGCGATCAAGGTCAGCCTCATCCGAGACCGAGCCCTTCACCGCGCGAGCATTGGGTCCGAGGTCGGCCACAGCCGCGTCGAGCGCTTCCTGCCGGCGGCCGAAGATGAAGACGAAGGCGCCCTCCTCGATGAAGCGCTTTGCTGCGGCGCGGCCGATGCCGGTAGCGCCACCGGTGATCACGGCGGTCTTTCCATTCAGTCTGTTCATGTCATGCATCCTTTGATCGTTCGGGTACGCCCCGAGACCGTCGAAATGGGTCCGCCGGCATCAGTTGTTGAGTGCGGAAGCGCGCACATCGGTGGTGCAAAATCGATCCACCGGACGACTGATGCCAGCCGCGACGATCGGTGTCCTCCGTTTGGAATCGGGCCGTGCTTGCCCACATAGGCTATGATGACCGCCAGTACTGCTGTACGACGCGTTAGATACTGGCTTGGGAAGGCGCACCGTGCGGTGCCGGATTGCACCATGATCGACTGGGATGACATTCGCTACTTTCTTGCCGTGGCGCGCGGAGGCTCAGTGCGGGCTGCCGCCGGGCGTCTCGGGGTCAATCACGCGACCGTGCTGCGACGCATCGCGCAGCTCGAGGAACGCCTCGGGGCGCAGATGTTCGAAAAGCTGCCTTCGGGCTACCGCCTGACGGCTGCGGGTGAGGAGGTGCTCGAGCTCGCGAACCAGATGGAAGCGTCGTCGCACCAGCTGGAGACGCGTGTCTTTGGGCGCGACCAGAGCGTGCGCGGGCTTCTGCGGGTGACGTTAGCTCCGCCCCTGGCGACACACCTGCTCATGCCGGATTTCGCCGATTTCGCGCGGCTGCATCCGGATATCGAGATGGAAATCGTGTCGTCCGGCGAGCTCGCAAATCTGACCAACCGAGAGGCCGACGTGGCGATCCGCGTCGTCTACGACCGCAAAACCCTGCCGCTCAATCTGCACGGCCTGAAGGGACCGGAGCTGTTCGGCGGCGTCTACATGTCCTGCGATCGACTAGCCGCATGGCGTGCGGGCGCGCTTGATCCCATCCGGTGGATCGTCATAAGCATTCATGGAATTCCGGATTGGGCCAGCGAGGGTGAGGTTCGCACCACGGGGGTTCCATTCAGGATCACGGACGCCGAGGCGCAGATCGTTGCTGTACGGCAAGGGCTTGGGATCACGACACTGCCGTGCTTCGTCGGAGACGCCGACCCCCACCTGGTTAGGGTGCCGGGCACCGACCTGCACATGTACGGAACGCTCTGGCTTCTCACACAGGGGGAGACACGCAAAACGAAGCGCGTGCGGCTCTTCACGGAGTTCGTATCCCACAGGCTCGCCGCGTACGCTCCGCTTCTCGCGGGGCTGTCCATATCGCGCGACTGACACCCGGCAGGTCGCCGGCGACGCTTGCCGTCATCCGGTCAGAAGCCGAGCCGCGATTTTCATCTGGCGAGTCGCGTGATCAAGCCGGAACGTAGGTCAACCTGATCACATCCTCGGCAATCCGGTCATGAGCCATCAGGCGGAGCGGCGGCCGGGGTCCGGCGAAATATGGCTTGCCGTGACCGAGCACCACGGGGTGCAGGTAGATCCGATACTCATCGATCAGGCCAAGTTGAGTGAGGCTTTGCGCCAAATTGGGGCCGGCAACTTCGATCTCCCCGTCGCGTTCCGCCTTCAGTTCGCGGATTGCGGCCTCAAGATCTTCCCCAACGAGCCGGGCATTAGATCCGACCGACTTCAACGAGCGCGAGACGACCCATTTCGGTTGGTTCCGCCACGCCGCCGCGAAGGCCTGTTGCTCTGCATCCCATTCAGGATGTTCGTCGTCCCAGTAACGCATGACCTCATACATCTGGCGACCGTACACACTGCCCGCCTGCCGCTCCGCCTCCTCGATGAAGTGGCGGAAGAGCGTGGGGCTTGGCGCAAACCCCATATGATCGACGTAGCCGTCCAGGGACTGGTTCATTCCGAACACAAGCTTAGCCATCCTCACTTCCTTTCCTTAACCGGCATATCCGCGCATGTCTGATTGCATAATGCAATCGGCTATAGTTAGCTCAACTGGTTTTATATCGCAATTGGTTTTTGAGTGCGCATAAGTCCGCGACCTGATGGTCGCCAACCGGCCGGCCTGGCGTGACAACGGCCTCTCCGCTTCCGGCGATCAGAATGGACAAGCCGCCGTCAGAGGGCGCTATTTCAGCGGCAGAAACAGTTCCGCCACCGCCTCATGCTCCGCCACCTCCGGGAAGAGGCTCAGCCGCTGGCAATAGAACGGAAAGTCGCGTGCTTCCTCGCCGCTGGCCGGAAGCCAGTCGCGATAAAGGTAGAGCGCGGCGGGCTCCAGATTGTCGGTGTTGCCGACGACGCGCAGCACCGCGCAGCGTCCGCCAGGGATCTCGCCGGCTTTGATTTCTTCGCCGTTCGCCTCGATCGGTTGGTCGGTCTCGACACAAAGGTCTACGCTATAGCAGGCGGGCGACTGAGGACGCCGCTCGGAACGCCAGACGTTGAAGGTCGGACTTGTCCTGGGGTGCAGGCCAGCGGCCTTGCGCCAGGCGATGAACCGCTGGATGGTGGCGCCGAGCGTCGCCGGGTCGCCCCGGTGCTCCATGATCGCCACCGGCGTGGTGGGTACATTGCGAATTATCACGTCGTCAGTGGTAAAGGTCTTCTGCATGAGCTTGCTCCTTGCATTGTCGAGAGGCCCGAAGGCGGCAAGCCACGGCTCCCAATCGGGAGACTTCCGAAACGACGAAGGCGATTGCCCGAACCGTTGCCGAAAGGCGCGGGCAAAGGCATCCGGTGCGTTGTAACCGGCATCCATCGCTATCTCAGTGACGCGTTCTTCGTCCCTGTAGGCCAGCCGGTATGAAGCGCGCTTCATGCGGGCAAGCCCGATATAGCGATGCACTGACAATCCGAAGGTCGCCGTGAACTGCCGGTGGAAATGAAACTTCGAGAAGGCCGCGACACTACTCAGAATGTCAAGATCGAGATCGTCATCGAGGTGCTGATCGATATAATCCAGCACTCGCTGCATCCGCTCATGATAGTTCCGAAGCGCTGCGGTCATTCGTCTTGGTCCCCGTGGCAGCTCAAACTAGTTGCCTTCAGCAACGCAGCGCTCGACCGATCTTGCGGTTTGGCATGGATCACCCGGCGTGCCGCCCGATCGGAGCATCTTGCGATCCTCGCCCGGCACTGTTATTCGCATTTCCATCTTAGAGGAGAATGCCTTTGTTTGCCGTCGCAACGATCCAGAACTCACCGGCTGCGGCGCTAGGGGTAAAGATGCTCGGCATCGTCACTGAGAGCTGATCCTCACTCTTATCGCTCGGCCTTAGCGCGCCCATGCTGGCGCATGTCCAATGTCGGGAAAACTATGATCATCGAACTCATTTCCAGTGATTTTGACGCGCTGCTGAAGGGCACCGCGCCTCGCAATCTGCGCCGTGTCCAAGACAGCGCCATTGCGCCTCCTGAAGTACTGGCGATGTTGAATCGCCTCGCGGCCGACATCGGCGCCGAATTTTCGCCGTCGGCCTGGATGATCGTGGAGGATGGCGAGATCGTCGGCCTCTGCTCCATCGTTCGGGTTCCACATGATGGAAACATCCATATAGGTTATGGGGTTGCGCCTTCACGCCAGGGCCGCGGATGCACCACGCGGGCCATAAGGCAGTTGCTGGAGTGGGGGCGAAACGATCCTCGCGTGGCCCTGATCTCTGCAGAGACCGGGGTCGACAACATCGCGTCCCAGCGTGTCCTTGAACGCAATGGCTTTGTCCAAATCGGCGAGCGGATCGATGCTGAAGACGGTCCGTTGATCTGCTGGCAAGCAATGACTGTCTAGGTTTACAGGCTAGAGAAGCCCGCACAGGAAACGGTCGGCCGAGGTTCAGTCACCTCGGCCGACCGTTGTCATAAAGGGAATGACGACTACGATCCGAAGCCGGCTTCAGCGCCCGTAGGTAACCTCGACGGAGGCCTTGTCGAGCGTGTTTGCCTTGACATAGAAGCCGACCATGGCGCCCGGCGCGGTCTCGGGAAGCGGAAGCTTGTCGACCTTGAGCGCGTAGACGGTGAACTGGTAGCGGTGCGGCTTATCGCCGGCCGGCGGGCAGGCGCCGCCATATCCCGACGTGCCAAAATCGGTATGGCCTTCCACGGCGCCTGCGGGTAGCTTCTTGTCACCGCTTGCGCCGGTGGCAATCTGCGAGACGTCTGCGGGGATATTGAACACCGACCAATGCCACCAGCCGGAACCTGTGGGCGCATCCGGATCGTACGCCATGACGGCGAAGCTCTTGGTACCTTCGGGAGCGCCCGACCAGGTCAGTTCCGGCGAAATGTTCCTGCCCGAGCAGCCGAAACCGTTGAAGACCTGCGCGTCGGCCATGGCCTTGCCGGCGACCAGGTCCTTAGAGGTGAGCTTCATTTCGGCGTGGGCGGCCGTGGCGCCGAAGAATGAGGCGGCCATAAGTGCTGCTGTGATCAAACGCATTGCTGTTCTCCTGTGGTTGACGATGCCGGGAAACTACCGTCACCGCGCAAGCGCATCTGCCCCGCTCTGCGCAATTTCTGCCCCGATCCGCTCAAAGTGCTCGGTGCCGCTGCGTACATGGCGCGGGCTGACGCCAAACCGCTCCTTGAAACGTGCGGAAAATTGCGAAGGTGAGTCATAGCCGACCTCCAGCGCAACCTGGGCCATCGGCAATGTCGTGGTCTGAATGAGTGCAAGAGCGCGGTTCATTCGGGTATCGCTCAATATCTCGCTGAAGGCGGTATTCTCTGCGGAGAGCCTGCGCCTCAGCGTCGCCTCGCTCATGTTGAACAAGCGCGCAGCTTGCGCCAACGTCCAGGCGGAGGCGGGATCAGCTTCGATCATCTGCCTCAGCCGGTCCTCAAGCCGGGAGCTTTCGCATCGACCGAGCACCGCCCCGTGGAGCGCGAACCAGGTGACGAGTTCCATCAGACGAGCCTTGGCGATAGCGCCAGGAAGGCGCGCCAGATTGCCCGGCTGGCAGCAATACTCAAACAATGCCGCAGCTTCCTCCGGCAGGCATGAGGTGCCTGCCGGCACAGGCCTCGATGGAGCGGCAATCGATCCCATCCTGGTATAGGCCTCCTCGAACAGCGGTCGCGGAACGGGAAGCGCCAGGGTCTGATACTTCTGCGGCGCCTTGGGAATGTTCTCCATCGTCAACGGTCTGTAGTCGGGCAGCAAGCCATAGGCGCCCGCCTCGAAGCGCAAAGGCTTGTCATCCGACATGACGATCTTCGTTCCCGATTGGACCTGGATCAACAGGGGAGTGGTATTGACGAGGCGGTAGAAGCAGGCCCGCCCGCCCTGGCGGATCAAGGCCCTGGCCGGAATGGGAAAGACCTCGTCGAGCATATGTTCTCCGGCAAAAGGATGAATGATCGTGGGGCTCCGGCTGCCGGGCCGTGAGACTGCAGCCATGATCGGTAGAACCGGCATGAAGACGTCCGCCTCGCCACACCGATCCCTGGAGGATCGGGAATACCAAAATCGCGTGTGATGGGCAATCGTGAGCGTCATTTAGTCATCGATGTGAATTCGGGTTTTGTCGGCGGCATCCGCTCGGCCTTTCACGTGATCGATGAAGGCCCGCAGCTTCGGCATCATCTGATGACGGCTGGGATGATAGAGGAACACACCCGGCGCCACCGGTGCGAACGCCTCCAGGACGCGGACGAGTTTTCCCGCTTTCGCGAGTCCGGCGGCGATTGGCTCCGGCACTTGCGCAAGCCCCATACCTTCGACAGCGGCTCCCAGCATGGTGGGAAAGTCGTGGGCGATCAGCGGCCCGGAGACAACAGCCTCGATCGGCTTTTTGCCGCTGACAAACGACCACGGCGCGATTGCGCCGTGCGAGCGGCGCATGCGGATGCAGGCATGTTGACGGAGATCGTCGATACGCTCGGGCCGCCCTCTCCGGCGCAGATATTCGGGGCTGCCGACGACCACCAGCGGGAAGGACGGCGTCAGCCGGACCGCGACCATGTCGGCTGCGATGAACTGGCCGAGCCGGATACCGGCGTCAAATCCCTCGGCGGCGATGTCGACCAGTTCTTCATTCGCGGCGACCTCGACCTCGATCTCGGGAAAGGCCTGGCAGAAGGATGCGATCAGTGGCTCCAGCAGGATCGGCACCACTGCCGGCGGCACCGTGAGACGCAATAGTCCAGCCGGCCTCTGCCCGAGTTCACGCGCCACTTCGCTTGCGGCGACCAGTTCCTCGAAGGCGGGCTTTGCACGCATAAGGAACCGCTCACCGGCCTCCGTCAGGCCGACACTGCGCGTCGTGCGGATGAAGAGTACTGCGCCGACACGCTCCTCGAGAGCGCGTACGGCCTGGCTGATTGCCGATGGGGTCACCCCGAGCTCCGCAGCCGCCCTGCGAAAACTGCGGTGCCGGGCAACGCTCAGAAACGCCTCAACGCCATCGAGCGCGCCTTGCCTGACTGTGAAGTTCTGCTTCATACCGCATTGATATTATCGCGAATAGTCGATCGCGGGAAGCGGCCGTATATCTGGATCCCACAAATCAGGAGTACCCCGATGTCGACGGAATCCATCTTCCAAACCCATCTCGTCCTAGGCTATGTCGCGTGGCTGCTTTGCTTCGGCGCGTATATTCTGCCCTGGCTCATGTCGATGGACAGGGTCAGGGCGCACCGCGCCATCGCCACTCTGCACAGCTTCCGCTTCTTCGGGCTCGTCTTCCTTCTCCCAGGCGTCGTCGGCCCCAACCTGCCCGCCAGCTTCGCCACCTTCGCTGCCTACGGCGATCTCGCGGCCGGGCTGCTTGCCATGCTGGCGCTCATCACAATCAGGATACCTCAGATCTTCTGGCTATTCGTCATCGCCTTCAATCTCGTGGGAATGGGCGACCTCATCCTCGACTACTATCACGCGATCCAGGCCGGCCTTCCCGCGCGGGCGGGAGATTTGGGCGCCGCATATGCGATCCCGATCATTTACGTGCCGCTGCTGATGATCAGCCATGTCTTCGCATTCTATTTGCTGCTGCGTCCTCGGCCTAAGGCAATGCAGTCGCTCGCCGCCGAGGTACCAGTATCTTAAACTCCGCCATCTCGTGCGTCGCACCTTGCGATCGAAGATCGCAACTCTAGCGCCCGTCAAATCTGCGCACGTAATCGACCAATTCGCGCAGCTTCAGCGGCTGCCTCTGGCGCCTGGGATAGTAGAGATAGAAGCCCGGGAAGGGCGGACAGAAATCCTCCAGCAGCGGCACGAGTTCGCCCCGTTCGATATAGGACTGGAAGGTCTCCACCATGCCGAAGGTGATGCCTGCTCCGGCGCAGGCCATGCGGATCATCATTCCCATGTCGTTGGTCGTAACAGTGGGATCGACGGAGACGTCGAAGTCGCGGTCGTTTTCGGTGAATTCCCAACGATAGGGCGCCGTATCCGGGCGTGGCCGCCATCCGATGCAGGCATGATCCGGCAGTTCGCGGGGATGGCGGGGATGGCCGCGGCGCTCGAGATAGCTGCGGGAGGCGGCCGCGCATTGTCGCTGCTCTTCGGAGACGGAGATCGCGATCATGTCCTTTTCGATCACCTCACCCAGCCGGACACCGGCGTCGAAGCCGGCCTCGACGATATCGAATTCGTCATCGGTGATGGTGATATCGAGTTTGATATCAGGGCAGGCTTCCATGAAGCCGGCCAGCAAGGTGCCGGATAGAAAACTCTCGGCGATCGAGGAGACGGTGATCCTCAACAGGCCGCTCGGACGCGCCTGCATTTCCCTTACCGTCTGCATCGCATCCCTGACCTGGCGGAGCGATGGACGAACCGCGTCGAAGAACACTTCACCGGCTTCGGTCAGACTGACGCTGCGCGTCGTGCGCTGGACCAGGGCGGCGCCGAGCCGATCCTCCAGGCGCTGCAGGGCCTGGCTGACAGCGGAGCGGGTGACGCCGAGCCGCTCGCCGGCGAGCCGGAAGTTCCGCGCCTCGGCCACCGCAAGAAAAACTGAAATGCCTTCGAGTTCGTCGACCATTGGTTAGCATTTCTAACTAAGGCATCTCGGATTGGCAACTTAATCACTCAGGTTGTCCGTACTATCTTTCGGTCGAGGTCAACGAAGGCTTCGAAAGGCAAGGCAATGCGAAAGATTTTCAAAAGCCCGGTCCTGCAGTTTTTCACGGCGGTCACCCTGGCTTGCGCGGCGACCAGTTCGTCCGCCACCGATGGCGTGAACCGCAGAGATCAGCAGCAACAAACAAGCGAGAACAGAATGCAGCAACATCCCTATGTCGGCATGTGGGTTACGGATGATGGCCGCGTCCGCCACGAACTTCTGCCCAATGGCCGCTACGATGAGGCCCGCGGCAGCCGGGAAAGCGCCTATCGAGGACGCTACGACGTCACCGGAAGCCACATCGAATATTGGGATGACACGGGCTTCACGGCCGACGGCGATTTCGTCGACGGCAATACCCTCCATCACGGCGGCATGGTGCTTCGGCGCAGATGACGTGCCGCCCGAAAGGCAACATCCCACAGGAGAAGGCCGCATTTGCCGGCCGGAAAGGATGACAATCATGTCTTCCCCAACACCCATCTGGTTCATCACCGGCGCATCGTCCGGCCTCGGCCGGGCACTTGCCGGAGCCGTCCTCTCCCGCGGCTGGCGTGCCGCCATGACGGCGCGCAGACCCGAGACCCTGGCAGATCTCACGGCAGCGCACGGAAACCGCGCGCTTGCCCTTGCACTCGATGTGACCGACAGCCGCTCCATCGCCGGCGCGGTCCGTGATGCCGAAACGCATTTCGGTGCGATCGACGTCCTCGTCAACAATGCCGGCTACGGCTACCTCTCGGCCATCGAAGAGGGCGACGACGCCGAGATACGCGCCCAGTTCGAGACCAACGTCTTCGGATTGATCGCTGTCACCAAGCAGGCCCTGCCGGGCATGCGCCGACGCCGACGGGGGCATATCTTCAACGTCTCCTCGCTCGGTGGGCTCGTCGCTTTTGCCGCAACCGGCTACTACCACGCCACCAAGTTTGCGGTCGAAGCCTTGTCGGAATCGCTTTCGCATGAGGTCAGGCCGCTCGGCATCGATGTGACGATCCTCGAACCCGGCGCCTTCCGCACGGATTGGGCCGGTCGGTCGATGGTCGAATCCAGCACGATCATCGACGACTATGCGGAAACATCCGGCAAGCGGCGCCGGGCCACCCGCTCGATCTCCGGCAACCAGCCAGGCGATCCCGCGCGCGCGGTAACCGCGATCATATCGGCGTTCGAAGCGGACGAACCGCCGCTGCGCCTGCTGCTCGGCGCACCCGCCCTGAAGATCGCCCGCGAACGGCTCGATGCGCTGCGCGCAAACTTCGACGCCTGGGCGGAGACATCGCTCAGCGCCGATATTCCCACCTGACCACCCCCGGGCCGCATCGCCAAGCGAGCGGCGTACAACGGAGCTTGAAATGCCTGATATCGAAGGAAAAGTCATTGCCATCACCGGAGCCAGCAGCGGCATCGGAGAGGCGGCGGCAAAGGTGCTGGCTGCCGCAGGCGCCCATATCGTGATCGGCGCCCGCCGCACCGAGCGCCTGGAGGAACTCGCCGGTGACATCGCCGCAAAGGGCGGGTCGGTGCGCCTGCAGAAGCTTGACGTCACCGACCGTGCGGACGTGGAAGCTTTTGCAGGCTTTGCCAGGTCCGAATTCGGCCGGCTCGACGTCATCGTCAACAATGCCGGCGTCATGCCGCTGTCGCCGCTGGAAGCCCTCAAGGTCGACGAATGGGACCGGATGGTCGACGTCAATATCAAGGGCGTTCTCTACGGCATCGCGGCCGCACTTCCGATCATGAAGGCGCAGAGATCAGGTCAGATCATCAACCTGTCTTCGATCGGCGGCCACAGCGTCTCGCCGACGGCCGCCGTCTATTGCGCGACAAAATTCGCGGTGCGGGCGATCTCGGACGGATTGCGGCAGGAGACCGATCGTATCCGCGTCACCGTCATCTCGCCCGGCACGACGACATCGGAACTGGCCGAGACGATCACCGATCCAACCGCGCGGGACGCCATGAAGGCGTTCAGGGCGATCACCATCAGCCCCGAGGCCATCGCCAATTCGATCCTCTACGCCGTCAGCCAGCCTGACGACGTCGATGTCAGCGAGATCATCATCCGGCCCACAGCCAGCCCGCATTGATCGGCTGAGACCCTGCCAAAGCAATTCCAGCAAAAGTGTAGAGCGGTTTTGCCAGGCAAAGCGCGAAGCGATTTTGCCGGGAATTGCGGAAAACGAAAAAAGCTCAGCCGCCTAAAACCCCAACGACTGCTGGGCAGGCGGCGGTGGGGCGAGGTTGACGCCTTCGAGCTCCAGCATCCGCGCCTTCGATGACGAACCGCCGGGCGCGGAAAAGCCGCCGATCTTGCCGCCGGCCGCGAGCACCCGGTGACACGGGATGATCAAAGCGACAGGGTTCTTCGCCATCGCCTGGCCGACGTCGCGGGCGGCTTCCGGCCCGACGCCGAGCTCCTTGGCCAGCGCGCCGTAAGTCGTGGTGCGGCCCCAGCCGACACGCCTTGCCGCCGCATAAATATCCCGGAAGAAGGCATCCTGCCCAGCAAGATCGAGTTCGACGCCGGAAAAATCCGTCTCTTCGCCCTGGAAGTAGCGCTTCACGGCCGCGACCGTTTCCAGCACGGCAGGCGTCGGCGCGCCGGCTTCGGCATCCGGCAGGCGGCGCAGCAGCAGCCGTTCAGTCGCCTCTGCCGATTTGGTCGGTAGTTGGAAGCGGGCAATGCCGGCGTCGCTCCAGGCGATGCCGCAGAAACCGCCCGCGGTTTCGAAGATGAGATAGTGGTGCGTTGTCTCAGCCATGACACAGCCTCCGCGTTTTCGATGACCCTCAAAATCGTATGGGATGGCGTCGGTTTCAACCCGTTTCTTGCGCGCGCCGGGCTTTCAGGAAAGATCGCGATGCACCCCTGCACTGTTGCCCGAACCTCCAAGTCAGCCCCTTTTGCCGCGACGGCTCGGATGAGTGTGACGCCGAGCCTATCAGGAAATTATGTTCTCTTTTTGTTCTTAATATCGCCTTCTTTCGGAGTATCCTTCGGCGCGGTTTGGAAACGACGAGGCGGGTCATGACGACCTGAAATTCCATGAACCAAATGCCCCTCGACTTCGGAGACGACAAAAATGATCGCGGACAGCGGAACGAAAGCTACACCAGCGGACACCGGCTTTTCTTTGCGCTCTGTCCTCCTGATGCCATCGAGCAGCAGGCGGCCGCAATCGCCGATGACTATCGTCGAGCCTTCTCCCTTTCCGGCAGGCCGCGCTTGACGACATTGCATGTGTCGATCATCGGGGTCGGAGACTATCCGAAGCTGCCGGAGGATGTGGTCTTCGCGGCACGGCAGGCCGGCGCCACGGTCGAAAGTGCGCCGATCGCAGTGACCTTTGACCGGATCATGCGATTCCCGCAGGCGCGAGCGCTTGTGCTTTGCGGCGAGGGCGGACGCAAACCGCTCACCCGAGTGCATGTCCAACTGGGCATCGGCATGCACAATGCCGGATTACGGCACAATATCAGCCGGGATTTCACGCCGCATATGACGCTGCTCTACGACCGCAAGGCCGTGCCGCCGACGACCCTCGACACACCCGTTTCATGGACGGCGTCCGAATTCCTGCTCATCCACAGTGTTCTCGGAAAAACCGAACATCGGATTATCGATCGCTGGCCACTGCTGGGCTAAGGGCAAAGAGTCCGCGGATCTCGGCTTGCGCTTGCCTGATTTCCGCGCATAAAGCTCCGAAAGCCTGTTCCGACATTGGTCAAAACGGGGAGCGAAATCAGCATGGACGTTTCAGAGATCATCATCCCGGGCGATACGCCGGGAGCGGAGTGGCGGCTGCCGGTGCTGCGCTTTACGGGCGGCGATCCGAAGGCGCCGAAGACCTATATCCAGGCGGCACTGCATGCCGGCGAGCTGCCGGGAACGGTGCTGTTGCATTTCCTCTGCGAGAGGCTGCGGCAGGCGGAAAGCCAAGGCGGGATCGCCGGCAATATCACCATCGTGCCGCAGGCCAATCCGATCGGTGCAGCGCAATCGCATTTCGGCGAATTGCAGGGCCGTTTCGACCTGGGCTCGCGCACCAATTTCAACCGGGACTTTCCGCGGATCTCCCTGGCCGATCGCCCGACGCTGATCGAAGACCTCGACGATTATCCGGCTACCGACAGATTGAAGCGACAGTTGCTGCATTTGGCGCTCGGGGCCGATCTCGTGCTCGACCTGCATTGCGACGATGAATCGCTGCAATATGCCTATATCGACGAGGCCTTCTGGCCGGAGGCGGCCGATCTTGCCGCTGCACTCGACATGGAAGCCGTGCTGCTTTCGGATGGCGAAAGCTCGGCCTTCGAGGAGGCCGTCGGCTTTGCATGGAAATATGAAATTCCCGGCGAACGCCTATTCGAGCCGCCCGGCAGACTTTCCGTCACCGTCGAGCTGCGCGGCAAACGCGACGTCGATCCGGTATTGGCGAAAAAGGACGCCGACGGGCTCTGGCGTTTCCTCGCGGCACGGGGGATCGTCGCCGACGAAAAGCCGGCGGCGACGGCATTTTCCGGTCCGGCCGTGCCGCTCGACAATGTCGAGATCATCCGCGCTCCGGAAGGCGGAGCCGTGCTCTTTCATCGCAATATCGGCGAGAGGATTGCGGAAGGCGACCGCCTAGTGACGATCATTACCCGGCCAGGGCAGCCGGGCGGCAGCATCGAACTCAGCGCGCCACAGGATGGGCTGATCCTGACCCGAACATCCGACCGGCTGGTGCGGCGGCGCGGCGACCTGATGAAGATCGCCTGCGACGAACCCAGCGAGGCTTCACGCAAGGCCGGCACGCTGGAGAATTGAGCCACAGGCCGGCTTTGTCTGCCTCGATCGGCGACGCGCTCGGGGGATAAAACGTCGCACGGCGTTTGCGCCGGCCTTCGTGCATGTTATCTCGCGCCATCACAGGGAGATCAATCGGGCATGGCCGTCACTATCTATGGCATCAAGAATTGCGACACGATGAAGAAGGCGCGCAGCTGGCTGGAAGAACACAGCGTCGCCTATGAGTTTCACGATTACAAGGCGCTGGGTATCGATCGCGCCCATCTCGAAGCCTGGATCGACCAGGCCGGCCTCGATATCGTCCTCAACCGCGCCGGCACCACCTTCCGCAAATTGCCCGATGCGGAGCGCGAGAACCTGAGCCGGGAGACGGCGATCGCCCTGATGCTCGACCAGCCGTCGATGATCAAGCGGCCGGTGCTGGAGGCGAAGGGGAAATTGCTGATCGGCTTCAAGCCGGAGATTTACGCCGGTGCATTCGGCGGCTGACAGGCGACCGGGTGAACTCACGAGGGAAAGAGATGTCCAAGACCACGCGCGCGACCCAGGTTCTTTCGCAGGCGGGCATCGCCTTCACGATCCATGCCTATGACTACGACCCCAATGCCGAGCGTGTCGGGCTGCAGGCGGCCGAAGCGCTCGGCGAGGCGCCGCATCGAGTGCTGAAGACGCTGGTGGCGGAGGTGGACGGCAAGCCGGTCTGCGTCGTCGTGCCGTCGGATCGCGAGGTCAGCATGAAGAAGCTGGCGAGCGCCTTTCACGGCAAATCGGCCAACATGATGAAGCCTGCCGATGCTGAGCGGCTGACGGGTTATCATGTCGGCGGCATCAGTCCTTTCGGCCAGAAGAAGACCGTGCCGACGGCGATCGAGGAAGCCGCGCTTGGCGAACCGCTCGTCTATATCAATGGCGGGCAGCGCGGGCTGCAGGTGCGGCTCGATCAAAGGATGCGTTGAAGGCGTTGAAGGCCGTCGCCGTGCCGCTGATTGCCTGATCAGAGCGTGATGCCGAAGGTGTGAGCGGTTTTCGGGGGACATCATGCTCTCACTCTTTAATTGAGAGCAGGATTCACAGAAAGCGGTCGAGCAGGCCGGCGATCGCCTTCGCTTCGCTTTCGGCAAGCTTGCAGCCGATATGGGTCTCGATCGATCTGGCATAGACGATCCACATGCGCTCGCGAAGCTTTCGGCCGACATCTGTGATCACCACCCAGCGGCCGCGTCCGTCCTCAGCGAAGACCTCGCGCCGGACCAGGCCCTCTTTTTCCAACCGATCAATCAGCCGGGAAAGATTATACTGGGCCAGCAATGTCCGCTCCTCGATCTCGTAGGGGCGCAGCTTGCCGTCTTGCGAGCGTGCCAATTCCCACAGCACGTCATACCAGGCAAGAGGCGGCATGCCGGCCGTTTTCAGGTCGGCTTCGATGGCAGCGAGCAGCCGTTCGCGGGCGCGCATGATGCTCGTCCAGGCAGAAGTGACCGCTTCGCTCGGATTTGACGATTTTTCGGACATAAATGCAGTTACATCTATCTTGAATTCCGCCGCAAGCGATATTAGATGTATTTGCATCTATCGCCGTAAAGTGGAGACCGCCATGAGTAAACTTACCCTCGTCAGCCATCATCTCTGCCCCTATGTGCAGCGCGCCGCCATTGCGCTGCTTGAAAAAGGCGTGCCCTTCGAGCGCATTAATATCGATCTTGCCGACAAGCCCGACTGGTTCCTGAAGATCTCGCCGCTCGGCAAGGTGCCGCTGCTGCGGATCGAGGAGGAGGATGGCAGCGAGGCGGTGCTGTTCGAAAGCAGCGTCATCTGCGAATATCTGGAGGAAACACAGCCAGGTGTGGCGCTGCATCCGAAAGACCCGCTGACACGTGCCCGCCATCGTGGCTGGATGGAATTCGGTTCGTCCGTGCTCTCTGATCTCTGGGGTTACGAGACGGCGCAGGATGCCGCGCAGTTGGAGGCCAAACGCACGGCGCTCATCGCCAAATTCGCAACGCTCGAGAAGGTGCTGACGGATGGGCCGTATTTCGCCGGCGACGACTTCAGCCTCGTCGACGCTGTCTTTGCACCGGTCTTTCGGTATTTCGATGTCTTCGACACGCTTGGCGCCAGCGGCATCTTCGAAGGGCTTGAGCGGGTGACGCGTTGGCGCAAGGCGCTCTCCGAACGGGCAAGCGTCCAGGCCGCCGTTGGTGAAGACTACCCGCAGCGGCTAATGGGATTCCTCGACAAGCATAACTCGATCCTGCTCAGGTTGCCTGCCGCAGCTTAAAGCCCCGCGAGCGGCCGGACATATAATCCGGCCGCTGCAATTCGGCAGCGGCGCGCTTCATTTTCGCCGCAAACGGGTCTAAGTCTTCCAGCCTCACACCGTCGATGACAGAAGGCAGGTTGAACGATGACTTTCATGCCCCAGAGCCAGAACACCGTTGATCCCATCAAGCTGGAAAAGCTTGCGGAAGTTGCCGTCAAGGTCGGGCTGCAGTTGCAAAGAGGTCAGGATCTGGTGATCACCGCCCCTGTCGTGGCGCTGCCGCTCGTCCGCCTGATCACCAAACATGCCTATCTGGCCGGCGCCGGGCTGGTCTCCGCCTTCTATTCCGATGAGGAAACGACGCTGGCGCGCTATCAGTATGGCAGCGACGAGAGCTTCGACCGCGCCTCCGGTTGGCTCTACGAGGGCATGGCCAAGGCCTATACCAATGGAGCGGCCCGTCTTGCGGTTGCCGGCGACAATCCGATGCTGCTGTCCGAGCAGGATGCCGGCAAGGTCGGCCGCGCCAATCGCGCCAACTCGACCGCCTACAAGCCGGCGCTGGAGAAGATCTCGAATTTCGACATCAACTGGAACATCGTCTCCTATCCGAACCCGTCCTGGGCCAAGGTGGTTTTCCCCGACGATCCGGAACCGATCGCCATTGCCAAGCTCGCCAAGGCGATCTTTGCCGCCTCGCGCGTCGATGTCAGCGATCCCGTCGCCGCCTGGACCGAACACAATGCCAATCTCGCCAAGCGCTCCGCCTGGCTGAACGGCGAGCGCTTCGCTTCGCTGCATTTCAAGGGACCGGGCACCGACCTGACGGTCGGTCTTGCCGACGGGCACGAATGGCATGGCGGCGCTTCCACCGCCAAGAACGGCATCACCTGCAATCCGAATATCCCGACCGAGGAAGTCTTCACTACGCCGCATGCGCTGCGCGTCGAAGGCCATGTTTCGAGCACCAAACCGCTTTCGCACCAGGGCACGCTGATCGACAATATCCAGGTGCGCTTCGAGGGTGGGCGCATCGTCGAGGCCAAGGCCTCGCGCGGCGAAGAGGTCTTGAACAAGGTGCTCGATACCGACGAGGGCGCGCGCCGGCTCGGCGAAGTGGCGCTGGTGCCGCATTCCTCACCGATCTCGGCCAGCGGCATCCTGTTCTACAACACGTTGTTCGACGAAAACGCCTCGTGCCACATCGCGCTCGGCCAGTGCTATTCCAAGTGTTTCCTCGATGGCGCGACACTGAGCCAGGAGCAGATCAAGGTTCAGGGCGGCAATTCCAGCCTGATCCATATCGACTGGATGATCGGCTCCGACAAGATCGATATCGACGGCCTCAAGCCGGATGGTTCACGGGTTCCGGTGATGCGGCAGGGCGAATGGGCCTGACCGGCTTCATTATGTGCTGACTGAACCAGACACTGGCAAGCACCATGGCGAAACCGCCGATCTGCGCCGGCGTCAGGCTCTGGCCGAGCGCCAGCCAGCCGAGCATTGTCGCGACCAGCGGGCTCAGAAAGCCGAGCGAGGCGACCGCCGAGGGCTCGATGCGTGACAAGCCGCGAAACCAGAGCAGATAGGTAAAGGCTGCGCCGATCAGCCCGAGATAGGCGATGCCGGCGATGTTTGCAGCGGTCGGGATCGGCGGCGTCGGTTCGAGGAAAAGCGCGAAAGGCACCAGCAGCATGCCGCCCGCCGTCAATTGCCAAGCGGTGAAGGTGAGGTTTGAGACCGGCGGCGCCCAGCGCCGCGTCAGCACCGTGCCGAAGGCCATCGAGACGGCGCCGGCGAGACCGGCAGCGACACCTATCGGATCGAGCCCCGCCTTCGGCGTCAGCACCAGCAATCCGACGCCGGCCATGCCGGCGAGACCGGCCAGCACGGCAAGCGGCCGGATCGGCTTGCCGAGAAAAAGCCGCGACAAAGCGATGACGATCAGCGGCTGCACCGCGCCGACCGTTGCGGCAACCCCGCCCGGCAACCTGTAGGCCGAGACGAAGAGCATCGCCCAGAAGAACGAGAAGTTAAGCGCGCCGAGAACGAAAGCCCTTCCCCACCAGATGCCGAACGGCAGCTTTCTGACCAGGAAGAGAAGCAGCAAACCGGCCGGCAGGGCGCGCAGCATCGCCACCGTCAGCGGATATCCGGCCGGCAGGAAAGAGGTGGTGACGATATAAGTGCTGCCCCAGATGGCGGGGGCGAGCGCGGTTGCCGCAAGATCGGCGACGTAACGTGAATTTGTCTTCATCTCAAGAATCTCTATTTCAAGATAAATTCATTCTACGCCCTCTTATCTTGACGTCAAGATAATGAATGATATCGATGAAGCATGAGCGATGACGGCAAGATGGACCATGTCGACAAGATTCTGGCGCAATGGCGACGGGAGCGGCCGGATCTCGACGTCGAACCGATGGGCATCCTCGGGCGTCTAAAACGTCTGAGTACCCATCTCGGCCGCGAAGTGGAGGCCGTGCTCATGAAGCAGGGGCTTTCGTCCTCCGCCTTCGACGTGTTGGCGACGCTACGCCGCGCCGGCGCGCCCCACCGGCTATCGCCGGGGGAGCTTCTGGAGATGACCATGGTCAGCTCCGGCACGATGACGAACCGCATCGACCAGCTGGAGAAGGCAGGTTACGTCGAACGTATCCTCAATCCGGAGGATCGCAGGAGCGTGCTCATCGCGCTGACAGAAAAAGGGCTTGCGACGGTGGAGACCGCCGTCGATGCGCATGTCGCCAATCAGCACCGGTTGTCGAAAAATCTGAGCGCGGCCGACAAGGCGGAACTCGACAGGCTGCTGCGCAAGTTTCTTGCGGACTTTGAATAGCGGCTATCGAATTGCCGATAGCAGCTTGCGCACGCGATCGAGATGCGCCCTGCGCTTGGCATCGGTGGCCCGGTCCATGTCGTGCAGGCTGAGCATGCGGAAATTCAATCCCTTCGAGCAGAAGGCGGCGATGCCGCGCTTCAACAGCCGGCGCACCGGATCGCCCATATAGAGACGCACCAGCCACCAGGGCGAGCCTGTCGTCGTCAGCGCATAGAGCAGCCTGATATGGGTCAGTTGCGGCACGATACGACCGCCGCCGGCATCATGGCTGAAGGCAACGCCGGGGGCGAAAACACGGTCGAAGAAACCCTTCAGGATCGCCGGAAAATTGAACCACCATTGCGGAAAGACGAAGATCAGGCCGTCGGCAGCCTTCAGGCGGGCGACGATATCGGCAACGGCTGAGGTATCGTAGGGCTGATCGAAATAACCGCCGCGCTCGGCCTTCGAAAGGCGTGGATCGAAATCTTCGCGGTAGAGATCAAGCAGGTCGACCGGATGGCCTGCCGCTTCCAGCGCCTCACGCGCAGTCCTTGCCACGGCGGCGGCGAAACTGTCCTCCAGCGGATGGGCAAGCACCAGCAGGATCCGCATCGTCAGAACAGGCTTCCCTGCTTCGGCGGGTCTGCGGGTCTTACGCTGCGCTTCCTAGCGCCGGCCGGCGGCGTGCCGCCTTCCGTGGTCAAGGCGCCGACACGGCCGTCGGCGAATTCGATGGCGATGCCCATGCCGGCGGAGAGGTGAGCAGCCTGCGAGACCGGCCTGTTATCCTCATCGCGAATGACGGCGTAGCCGCGCTTCAGCACATTCTTATAGGAGAGCGACTGCAGCACGCGGTCCTGCGCGGAAAGCTCGGCGCGCGCCCGGGTCAGCTGGTGGCGGACCGCCGTATCGGCATGGCGCGAAAGATTGCCAAGGCGGTCGCGGCCGCGGTCGGTCTGGGTCTTCAGCCGAGCCGGCAGCGAGGCGAGGATGGCTTCGGCGCGGTCGACGCGCGATTTCGAGCGGTCGACCAGCCGCTCGACCATGCGCTCGGCGCGGGCCATGCGCTCGTTCAGCGTCTGGCGGCGCTCGGCGATGCGATTGGACAGCACATCAGGACGCAGATGCGCGGCGACGCGCTCGAAGCCGCGGCGCTTGTTGTTGGTATTGAGCTCCAGCCCGCGGCCGAGGCCGGCGGCCGCCTCGTCGAAACGGCGGCGCGGCAAGGCGAGAAGCTGATCGAGCGACGGCAATGCCCGCATCAGCGCGCGCACCGACTGGCGGCGCTGATCCATCTGCCGGTTCATGCAGCCCTGCAGGCGCGCGGCAAGAGCGGCGGCCTGCGCCTCGAGCTCCGCCTTGACGGGCACCGCCATTTCCGCAGCCCCCGTCGGCGTCGGCGCGCGGACATCGGCGGCATAGTCGATCAGCGTCCAGTCGGTCTCATGCCCGACGGCCGAGATCAGCGGTATTTCGCTTTCGGCCGCAGCACGCACGACGATCTCGTCGTTGAAGCTCCAGAGATCTTCCAGACTGCCACCGCCGCGCGCGACGATCAACACATCCGGGCGCGGGATGGCGCCTGAAGGTTCCAGCGCATTAAAGCCGCGGATGGCGTTTGCCACCTCCTCACCGGACCCCTCGCCCTGCACCTTCACCGGCCAGACGAGGACATGCACGGGAAAACGATCGGAGATGCGGTGAAGAATATCGCGGATCACCGCGCCGGTCGGCGAGGTGACGACGCCGATTACGCTGGGCATGAAGGGCAGCCGCTTCTTACGAGCGGGATCGAACAAGCCCTCGGCGCCGAGCTTGCGTTTGCGCTCCTCGATCAGCGCCATCAGCGCGCCGGCACCGGCCGGCTCCAGCGTCTCGATGACGATCTGATATTTCGAAGAGCCCGGAAAGGTGGTGACCTTGCCGGTGGCGATGACTTCCATGCCCTCTTCCGGACGGAACTTCAGCCGCGAGAAGGTGCCCTTCCAGATGACGGCGTCGATGCGGGCGCGATCGTCCTTCAGCGCGAAATAGGCATGGCCCGAGGAGTGCGGCCCACGATAGCCTGATATTTCGCCGCGCACACGAACCTGGTCGAAGGCGGTTTCGACGGTGCGCTTGATCGAGCCGGAAAGTTCCGAAACAGAATATTCGGCGAGGTTGGTCGGCGAATCGCCGTCGAAGACGTTGCTCATCCCCTCTTTCTATGTCCAACGGCGGCAAACGGAAAGATCGGCACTGGCATTGGGATCGGTTTTCCCGGTCATTGCGATCGGTCGCGCGAGGGGTTCGTCGTCATTGCATCAAGCATGCTCATCTCCTGGGATCCTGCACATGCACTCGTTGCAGCCGGGCGAATAACAACAAGATCGAGTAAATATGTTTTGTTGCGGAACGGATAGTTAGAATATGCGTTTTACCCGAAAGGGATTGCTAACCACCGCAATATAAAGGCTTTTCGGCGAGGACCGCCGGTAAATCTTTGTTAGTTGGCGCTTCTTATGCTTCCCCTCGTTATCTCTGGGAAGGTGCTGAAATGATTTTTCTCACAGCAGCAGCATTGGGCGTCAGCGCCGGGCAGATGCGTTCGGCAGGCGTGATCGCGTTGGTCGCGGCGCTGATCGGAATGACATTCGCGCTAGCGGCGATAACCTCGCCCGGCCCGGTGTCCATTCTGGCATTCGTCTACGCCGTGCTCGGCTATAATGGCGGCCTTATGCTTTTCGTGATCGGGCTCTATGCCAATCAGCGCCTTCGTCGCGCCACGCGCGTTTCGCACTGACAAGCGCGTCGCGATCTTTCAGATACGCTTCCCGCGATTGCTTTGTTTTTACGCATGTCGTTGTCGCGACATGCTTTATCCCATCTGAAGATTGCCGGCGTCAATTCGTCGCCGGCCGATAGCGAAAGAACTGCACGCCCACGTCCGCCGCCTTCGGAAGCGGTTCCAGATAGGGCGGGATATTGCCCTTGCCGAGCTCAGCATAGAGCCCGTCCGGCTTCAGCTTGGCGATCTCGCGCGTCTGCAGGTCGCCGGGGCAGAAGGCAAGCGCCGTCACGCCAGTCCCCTTCAGGAAGGCTTCCGCCTCCTGCGGCTCCGCCATGCCGATATGCAGCTCCGTCAGCATGCCGCCCTGATTGCGATGATAGGGCGCAGAGAGAACACGGTTGCTGGTGAAGCGCAGGATCGGCACCCCCATTTCCGAGGGCGCGGAGACCAGTCCGGTCGGAAGCCCGGCGAGCGGCGTCAGCGCCGCTTGGGACGTGCAGGAAATTTCCTTTGCCGGCTTCACCGCCTTCTTCTGGGCAGCATTCTCCATCTGCAGCGAGATAAACCCGCCACCGACAGCCCAGGCGGCTGGAGCACTGGCGAGCACGGTGACGATATAGACGAAGGCGGCGGCGACATTCTCGCTGTCGCCGTTGGAAATGCGGCGCACATCTATAATCAACAGGGCAAGCGGCAGGATCGAGATCAGGTTCGAGAAGGTCGAACCGCGCACCTGGACCAGCGCGATTGCCCAGCTCGTCATCAGCAGGAAAAGCAGGATCAGGTGGATCTGCACACGGTCACGCTGAACGACGCGGAAGATGCAGACGGCGATGCCGAACAAGCCGGCCGCATAAAAACCACCGATCGAGAAGGGATCGGTGCGCCCGAGAACGAAAACCGACTGCGCTTCCGAAACATTCCTCAGCCAGAGCTCGACCAGCATCGGATCGAGACCGGCCAGCGGATCGCTCAGGCATTGCGGTGCGATCACCACCGCCGAACCGAGAACGCCGGCGCCGACGACGGCCAGCGCGGCAAAGCGCAAGGGCCGGCGCAGGCGGCTCGCGAAAACCGCCGAAAACAACAGCAGTCCGCCGCCGATCGCCGCCAGGCTGTAATAGCCAAGCGAGAGATTGTCGCAGGTGACCATCGAATAAAGCCGGGGCGGCACCGTTGCGAAGAAGAGGATGCTGATCGCAATGGCCAGCGCCAGCCCGAAGGCCTTCGCGGCGGCAGCGAAATCTTCGCCCTCCCATGCCCAGAGCAGGGCGATGGTCAGGCAGACGGCGGCAACGAAAGGTGTCGTCTCGGCGCCGATGGCGATGGCGATGGCTGCCGCGATGCCGGCAACCGCATAGCTCCAGGCGCGACGCTCGGGATCCAGCAGCATCGCGATCATCGTCGCGACCAACGCCAGCTGCGCGTTGTGATGATCGATGGCGCCCGGCGCGAAACGGTTTCCGGTGTAGATCGCAAGACCGGTCAAGCCGAGACTGATGTGCATGGCGGCAACGCCGCCGATGCGCCGACCGGCAACCGCCATGGCGAGCATGGCGGGCAGGATGAGCGATACCGGCCAGACGCCGAGCGCCAGCGCCTCTGCCGTCTCATGCGGTACAAACAGGCTGAAGAACCAGATTAGCGAGGCAATCGGCAGATCGATCAGCCGTGACCAGTGCATCAGCGTGCCGCCGTCGAGGCCGAGACGGTATTGCATCAGGTCGAACCAGCCCTGCCCGGTCAGAAAATCGCGAACTTCGACGAGACGCATTCCGTCGTCATTGTCGGGGCCGACGTAATCGGTGGCACCGGAAAGCTTGGTGATGAGGATGGCGGCGGCAAGGATGACGCTATAGGCGATGACAACAGGCCAGAGACGCGTCAGCAGGTCGCGTAGCCCGACCCGAGAGGCGTCGATTGCGGATGATGCTTGGGAGATCGGCTGCACAGCGTTCATCGTGGTTAGCGGTTCGTTTCCGGATGGCGAAGCTTAGCCGCCGCCGATCAAGAAAGTGTAAAGCCGTTTGTGGCAGCCGCTGATTTTGCCTGCGTCATAGGGTCTTATTAACGGCGCATGATTTAGGCTGAGCGCGGCTTTCAGTGTAACGAGTAGAGTCATGGCCCGATCGCGCACCGACAATTGGAATATTGCCGTTCTGCTTCCCTGCTATAATGAAGCGGCGACGATCGGCGCTGTCGTTCAGGGTTTTCGGGCGACGCTGCCCGATGCTGCGATCCATGTCTACGACAATAATTCCACCGACGGCACCGCGCTGCAGGCAATGCTTGCCGGCGCGCATGTCGTGCGCGAGCGGCGTCAGGGCAAGGGCCATGTCGTGCGCCGGATGTTCGCCGATATCGACGCCGACATCTACATCATCGCCGACGGCGACGGCACCTACGCGCCTGGTGATGCCGAGGAACTGGTGCGCACGCTGCTGACCGAGCGCGCCGACATGGTGGTTGGCACCAGGCGCGGCGTGCACGCCGATGCCGGCCGTCAGGGCCATGCGCTCGGCAACCGGCTTTTCAACCTGCTTTACCGGATGATCTTCGGCCCCGATTTCACCGATATCTTTTCCGGCTACCGCGCGTTTTCGCGCCGCTTCGTCAAGAGCTTCCCGGCGGTATCGGGCGGATTCGAGATCGAAACCGAGATGTCTGTGCATGCCTCGCGGCTGAAGCTGCCGGTCAGCGAGCTGGAGCTCGACTACGGCCGCCGGCCGGAAGGCTCGCATTCCAAGCTTTCGACATTCCGCGACGGCGCCAAGATCCTCTGGATGTTCGCGATGCTGATGAAGGAAACCCGGCCCTTCGCCTTCTTCAGCGCGATCAGCGCCACCTTCATGCTGGCGAGCCTCGGTTTCATGGCGCCGGTGCTGGCGGAATATTTCGAAACGGGACTCGTCAGCCGCATGCCGACCTGGGTGCTGTCGACGGCGCTGATGATGATCTCCTTCATGCTGTTCACCGCCGGCGTCATCCTGGATTCCGTCGCACGCGCCCGCGCCGAACAACTCCGTATCCATTATATGGGCCTGGAAAGGCCGAGCGCGTTGAAGGCACCGCTCAGCGACGCAGGCCCGGTATCGCGCGCGCCTCCCGGCAAGGCGGATGCGGCATGAGAAAGCTCATCCGCTTCGCCATTGCCGGCGGCATCGGCTTCCTCGTCGATGCCGGCATCCTGTCGGCGCTCCTCCATCTGACACCGCTCGGGCCGTTTCTGGCGCGGCTCTTCGCAATCGCCTTCGCCATGGCGGCAACCTGGGCTTTCAACCGGAGCTTCACCTTCGATCGCACCGGCCGTTCGCTGGCCGCCGAAGGCTTCCGCTATGGCTCGGTCGGGGTGACGGCAGCGCTCGTCAATTACGGCCTCTATTCCGCGCTTCTGCTGTCGCTGCCGGCGCTTCAGCCGCTGGCGGCCATGGTGATCGCCAGCGTCGCCTCGATGATCTTCAGCTTCTTCGGCTATTCGCGCTTCGTCTTCCGCGCCGAGTGAGTAGAGCGCCGCGCGTCCAATAGGACGCGCTAAGGACGCTCTAACCCTCTGAAGTGGCGCATAATCCTTTCCGAAAATCGATTCCGATTTTCGGGTTTATGCGCTAGACTGCTTCCCAGCCGTCCTTCTCGCTGGCCCGGTAGATCGCATCGATCACCTTCTGGTTCAGCTTCGAATTTTCGAGCGTGACGATCTCTTCCTTGCCGTTCTTCACCGCTCTGGCAAAAGCCTCGACCTGCCGCTTGTACTGGCGGCTGTCCTGGAAGCGGAAGATGCGCGATTGAGTGTGGCTGCGGTCGGCAAGCTCGATCTCCTCAGGTCCCCAGCGATTGGCGTTGAACGGCGACTTGACCTCGATGTAACCTTCGGTGCCGTGAAAAACCATGACCTGGCGGTTGGCCATCTGCGTCGAGATATAGAAGCTCAGCTCGAAATCGCCGAAATCGGCCTTGACGCTCGAATAGATATCCGTGCCGAAATCCGCGTCGCGCTCGGTGATCGCCTGGATCCAGAGCGGCTCCTTGCCGGTGGAAAAACGCGTACCCATGACGGGATAGACGCCGATATCGGGAAGGCCGCCGCCGCCGAGCTCGGGGACGTTGCGCATGTTGGCGGGGTCGCGGTTGAAATAGGTGAAGGCGCCCTGCACATGCCGGAGCGAACCGATGGCGCCCTCGTCGATCAACGAGCGCACTTTCTGCCAGACCGGGGAATAGGTGATCATATAGGCTTCGCTGACCACCACCCGGTTGCGGTCGCGGGCGGCGATCACGTCGTCGATATCGTCTGCCTTCAGCGCCAACGGCTTCTCGCAGAGCACGTGCTTGCCGGCATCCGCCGCCTTGATCGACCATTCGATATGCTGCGAGGTCGGCAGCGGGATGTAGACGGCGTCGATGAGGTCGGAGGCTAGCATCTCCTCATAGGAGCCGAAGGCATGCGGTACCGAGAAGCGGTCGGCCATCTCCCTTGCGCGGTTGAGATCGCGGCTGGCAATCGCCGTGACGACACAATTTTCCGCATCCTGGATCGCCGGAACGACATTGTCGCGACCGATCTTCGCCGTTGAAATGATACCGAAACGCAACATGATCCAAGCCTCCCGAACTGATTTCCGCGAACCATATTCAGGCCCTAGCTGCGGCGCAATGGCGGGACATGAAATCACGGAAGTTTGCCTTCCCGGATGCGCGGATCGCACTAAGTTGGTCAGGGCGGCGTTCTGCCGTATCCGCGATTTCAATTTATTCACACTTCTGGAGAGCGTCATGGAAATGCGCCGGCTTGGAAAAACAGGTCTATCGGTCGCGCCGATCGTCATCGGCGGCAATGTCTTCGGCTGGACGGCCGACGAAAAAACATCCTTCGCCATTCTCGACGCCTTCTTCGACGCGGGCCTGAACACGATCGATACGGCCGATGTCTATTCCTCCTGGGTCCCGGGCAACAAGGGCGGCGATTCTGAAGAGATCATCGGGCGCTGGCTAAGCCAGGCAAAGATCTCCCGCGACAAGGCCGTTATCGTCACCAAAGTCGGCTCCGACATGGGACAGGGAAAGACGCTGAAGGAGACCTATATCCTGAAGGCGGTCGAGGATCTGTTGCGCCGGCTGCAGACGGATTATATCGACCTCTATCTCTCGCACTGGCCGGATGAAGATACGCCGCATGAGGAAACGCTCGGGGCCTTTGCCAAGCTGAAGCAGCAGGGCAAGATCCGCGCCATCGGCTGCTCGAACTATGATGCGAAACTGCTTCAGGCATCCTTCGACGCTGCCGAGAGGGCCGGCCTGCCGCGTTACGATGTGCTGCAGCCGGAATATAATCTCTACGAGCGCTCGAGCTTCGAGGGGCCGCTTGCCGATCTCTGCGTCGAAGAAGACATCGGCGTCATCACCTATTTCAGCCTTGCCGCCGGCTTCCTCACCGGCAAATACCGCAGCAAGGCCGATACGGAAGGCCGCGCACGCGAGGGCCGGGTTTCGAAATATCTCGATGATAAAGGCCTGCGCATTCTGGCCGCCCTCGACAAGGTTTCGGCCGAGACCGGTGCAGCGCCCGCAGAAATTTCGCTCGCCTGGCTGCTGCGCAAGAAGGGCGTCACGGCGCCGATTGCCAGTGCAACCAGCCTTTCGCAGCTTGAAAGCCTGACGAAATCGGCGACACTTGCGCTTTCCGATGACGCGATGGCGCTGCTCGACGAAGCCGGCGCCTGAAAGAAAGAGATGCCATGACCGTGACGATACGCGATGCCCGCCCCGAAGATGAAGCCCGCTGGCGCGAGCTTTGGGCCGCCTACCTCGCCTTTTACGAAGTTACGGTCGATGCCGATATCAGCGATTCCACGTGGCGCCGGGTCTTCGATCCGGCGTCGGCGATTGCGATGCGCGTCGCCGAGGTCGATGGCCGGATCATGGGTTTTGCGCTCTATCTCACGCATGAGGGCACGTGGATCCGTGGCAGGGACTGCTATCTCGAAGACCTGTTCGTCGATGCCAATGCGCGCGGCAAGGGCGTCGGGCGGGCACTGATGGACGATCTCGTTTCGACCTGCAAAGCCCAGGGCTGGTCGCGGCTCTACTGGCATACCAGCGAGCAGAACAGAACCGCGCGTGCGCTGTACGACAGCTATGTCGAGAGCGACGGCCATATCCGCTATCGCATCAGGTTCACTGCATAATTTCTTAAATCGGAAATCGATTTAAAGTGTTACAGCGTCCTTTGCGCGTCTGAGAAGACGCGCGGCGCTGTAAGAGATGGAAAACCAGCATACCACTCGGAATGATCGCCTGCCCAATTGGCCATGCCGGGTTTGGTCAGGATGCCGCGCGGGCTGACATAACTCTGGATCACCCGCTTCGGCCGTTCGTGCCACTGGATATTGAAGGCCCAGAGCTTGGGAAAAAAGCAGAGCGAGGCATAAGGCAGGTGGTCGTGAATCCACCAGGCGAGCCGCTGCCAGTCGCTTTCATCGTGGTAGTGGTCGACCATCCACG
The DNA here is from genome assembly GCF_051810725.1 of Rhizobium zaerense. Classification (NCBI taxonomy): domain Bacteria; kingdom Pseudomonadati; phylum Pseudomonadota; class Alphaproteobacteria; order Hyphomicrobiales; family Rhizobiaceae; genus Rhizobium; species Rhizobium zaerense. The sequence continues at coordinate 235,932 of NZ_CM132690.1, forward strand.
GCACGGCAATGCAGACGGCAGCACCCATGCAGCCGTCAAAGTCCCTCATATCCCAGATGTGATGCGCTGATGTGGACGCATTGGTCGAACAGTTCAGATTGTTCTCGTTGCCGAACCTGTTGACTGCGGGCGAACGATAGCCGGATCGGATATGCAGGCGTCCGAACGTTGCCTCCAGCGGCTCCAGCAATTCCTCGCAGAGCCTCTTGCCCGCCTCGATCGCCAGATCGGGATCTTCGGGGATATTGGGAATGCGGTAGAAATCGGCGATTTCGGAATGCAGGAAATCGCGGAGGAAGAAGTTTTGCGACAGCCGCACACGGCCAAGATCCTCCAGACCCTTCATCGAATTCGGCTTTCGCATGACTTTACCCTCCCACATCGACGGCAGGAATCATCGCCCGGCACCGATTTCCAGTCCACCCGAAATCGATCGGGAACAATTAACGCGATCTTCTCTTCTTAATGTGTCGCCGCGTTCGCGGTTTTCCCCAGAACAAGGATCGAGAAAATGGCCAAGGAAAAGACGCTGGAAGATCTCTTCTATGACACGCTGAAGGACATCTACTTTGCCGAACGGCAGATATTGCGCGCCCTGCCGAAGATGGCGCGGGCCGCCCAATCCTCCGAACTGAAGAAGGGCTTCGAAAAACACCGTGAGGAAACCGAAGGCCAGGTCGAGCGCCTGCAGCAGGTTTTCGAACTGATCGATAAACGCGCCCAGGGCAAGACCTGCGAGGCGATCCAGGGCATCATCGCCGAGGGCGAGGACATCATGGAGGAATTCAAGGGCACGGCGGCCCTCGATGCCGGCCTGATTTCGGCTGCCCAGGCCGTCGAGCATTACGAAATCGCCCGTTACGGCACGCTGAAGACCTGGGCCGCGACGCTCGGTCTCAAGGAGGTCGTCGGCCTGCTCGACCAGACGCTGCAACAGGAAACGGCCACCGACAAGACCCTCTCCCAGCTCGCCACCACGGCGGCAAACCAGAAGGCAAAGGCTGCCTGATGGAAACGGCGCCCTAATAAGAACGGGCGGCCCGGCTCCAGCGCATCGGCCCGAAAAGTCGGAATCGATTTTCGGAAAGCACGATGCGCAGATTTAAAGTGCTACAGCGTCCTTTGCGCGTCTGAAAGGACGCGCGGCGCTGTAATCCTTACCGGCCGCCCGTATCCTGCCCGCTGTATCTGAAAAAATCGATGAAGGCGCGCAGCGCCGGGCGCATCTGCCGCCGGGTGGGATAATAAAGAAACGGCCCGGCATAGGGCGGGCACCAATCCTCCAGCACCCGCACAAGCTTGCCGCTCGCCAGTTCGGCATTGACCCGCATGTCGAAGAGATAGGCAAGGCCAGCACCGTTCAGCGCCGCAAGCAGGGCAAGTCGATCCTCGCTGACAACAAGCGGCCCGTCGACCGAAACGACGAGTTCCTGCCCGTCCTTTTCGAATTCCCAGCGATAGATCGAGCCGTTGGTGAAGCGCCGCTTGATGCAGCGATGACGGACGAGATCGCGCGGATGCTCCGGCTTCGGATGGTGCTCGAAATATTCGGGCGAAGCGGCGATTACCGTCGTCAGATCGGGCGAGACCCTGACCGCGATCATATCAGCCTCCAGGCTCTCCTCCAGCCGGATGCCGGCATCGAAACCTTCCTTGACGATATCCGTGAAACCGTCCTCATTGGCGATCTCCAGGGTGATATCGGGATAGAGGTTGAGAAAGTCGCCGAGCCGCGGAGCGAGCAGCAGATCGGAGGCGAAGCGCGGCGCGGTGATACGCAGATTTCCAGCCGGTTTGGCGCGCGTATCTCGGACGGCCTCCAAGGCAATGTCGATCTCATCGAGCGCGGGACGAAGTCTTTCAAGCAGCAGCCGGCCCTCTTCCGTAGGCGCGACGCTGCGGGTGGTGCGCGCCAGAAGCCGCACCCCCAGGCTTTCCTCGATGCTCGATATCGCATGGCTGATCGCCGAGGGCGCGACGAGGAGTTCCTTCGCCGCGGCCCGGAAGCTGCGATGCTCCGAGACGGCGGCGAGAACGGCGAGTTGCGAGAGCTGTGTTCTGTTCATTGATCGAAATGATAGAACAACCTGTTAGAAACTGCATGTATTTTCTGATTGATGCGGCAGCGATATGGTCTGCCCGTACCGCAACCAGTCAGAACAGAATGATTTCAGGCCGGGCGGCCTAAAATCTGAATCCTGTTCTGAATTAATAGTTAGAGCATGATGTCGTCCGAAAACCACTCACACTTTTCGGCATCATGCTCTGGCGGCTCAAAATCAGCTCAAAGGAGCACATCATGAAAAACCGGAAACTCGGAAACGATCTGACCGTCTCGGCCGTCGGACTTGGCTGCATGGGCATGAGCTTTGCCTATGGCGCCAGCGACGATGCGGAATCGATCAAGACACTGCATCGCGCCATCGATCTCGGTGTGACCTTCTTCGACACCGCCGAAGTCTATGGTCCCTTTACCAACGAGGTTCTTCTCGGCAAAGCGCTGAAGCCGTTCCGCGACCGCGTGGTGATCGCCACCAAATTCGGCTTCAAGATCGATGCCAGCAAGCCGGGTACTGCCGCCATCACCGGCGTCGACAGCCGCCCCGAGCATGTGCGGGCGGTGGCCGAAGCCTCGATGAAACGCCTCGGCATCGAGACCATCGACCTCTTCTACCAGCACCGGGTCGATCCCAACGTGCCGATCGAAGAGACGGTCGGCGTCATGGCAGAGCTGGTGAAGGAAGGGAAAGTCCGCGCCCTCGGGCTTTCGGAAGCCGGCAGCGCCACTATTCGTCGCGCGCATGCGGTCCATCCGATCGCAGCCCTGCAGAGTGAATATTCGCTCTGGACGCGCGACCCCGAAGAAGAGGTTCTTGCCACCTGCCGCGAACTCGGCATCGGCTTCGTGCCTTACAGCCCGCTCGGGCGCGGCTTCCTGACCGGAGCGATCCGCAAGGCGGAGGATCTCGACGCGGACGATTTCCGCCGGCAGGTGCCACGTTTCCAGGCGGAAAATTTCGACGCCAATGCCGCCCTCGTCGCAATGCTCGAGCGGCTGGCAGCCGAGAAGGGCGTGACGGCAGCACAGCTGGCGCTCGCCTGGGTGTTGAACCAGGGCGACGACATCGTGCCGATACCGGGCGCCCGCAAGCTTCATCATCTCGAACAGAACGCCGCTGCCGCCGATATCGTGCTGAGCCCCGCGGAACTCGCGAGGCTTGAAGAGGTCATCCCGGCCGGGCAGGTGGCCGGGAAACGTTACTCGGATGCCTCGCTTGCGATGACCAACATCTGAACCTGAAAAAGCCCGGTCGGCGCAACCGGCCGGGCTTGCCTTCGGGGCTGGCGAAACTATTTAACGCCATCTCGAAGAACGGGATGAAAATATGTCGGACAGGCAGGCAGTCGAACAGACGGTTCATCTCTATGTCGAAGGCATGGCCTTCGCCAATGAGGCAGCCTTGAAAAAGGCCTTTCATCCAAAAAGCTCGATCATCGGCCATTACGAAAATGCGGTCGAATGGCTGACGCGGGACGAATTCATCGCCGCGATCCTGCAGGAGGAGCCGGCGCCGCCCGGCACGCAGCCCTACATGGACATCCAGAGCGTCGATGTCGAAGGCGATGCGGCAAGCGTCAAGGTCACCGACGATTTCGCCGGCATGCGCTTTACCGACTATCTCTCGCTGCTGAAGATCGACGGCCGCTGGACCATCGTCAGCAAACTCTACCATCTGCATCGGTGAAAAGACCGGCCGCTATTTGCGACCGGTCCATTATATGGCGACGCTGAATGGAGCTCAGCTTCTGAGGACACCGCCGGTGAATTTCATGACGCTGGCGACGATCTTCTGCGTCAGCGCCTCGAAATCCTCGTCCGTCAGCGTGCGCTCGACCGGCTGGATCTGCACCTCGATTGCCACCGACTTCTTGCCGTCGCCAACCGATGCGCCCTCGAAGATGTCGAAGACGTTGACGCCGGTCACCAGCTTGCGGTCGGCGCCGGTGGCGGCCTTGACGATGGCGCCTGCTTCCACCGTTTTGTCGACGACGAAGGCAAAGTCGCGCCGCACCACCTGGAAGGGCGACAGTTCGAGCGCCGGCTTGGTGCGCGTCGCCTTGCGCTTGGCCTCCGGCATGGCGTCGACATAGACCTCGAAGCCGCAGAGAGCGCCGGAGACATCGAGCGCTTCCAGCGTCAGCGGATGGAATTCGCCGAAATAACCGAGCACGACCTTCGGCCCCATCTTGATCGTGCCGGAGCGGCCGGGATGATACCATTCCGGCCCGCCCTGCTCGATCTGGATATTGCCCATCGGCAGGCCGCAGGCTTCGATGACGGCGAGCGCGTCGGCCTTCGCGTCGAAGACGTCGACCGGCTTGCCGCCGCCCTTGGCGGGGTTCGACCAGGCGCGACCGGCGCCGGCAAGCGAGGCCGTGCCGCGGCGAATGCCGCCGGCCACGCGGCGCTGACCCTCAGGTCTGTCATTCTCATAGGTGCCGGAGACCTCGAAGAGGGCGACATCGCCGTAACCCTTGTCGGCATTGCGCTGGGCTGCGGTCAGCAGGCCCGGCAGAAGCGAGGGACGCATATCCGACATTTCGGCGGCGATCGGGTTGGCAAGCTTGAGGGTGGGCGAACCGCCGCCGAACAGCTTTGCCTGGTCTTCCGGAATGAAGGACCAGGTGACGGCTTCGAGCATGCCGCGCGCGGCCAGCGCCCGCTTGGCGAGGCGGGTGCGGATCTGCAGCGTCGTCAGGATCTTGCCATTGACGGCCGCATGGCTTTCGAGCGGCGCCGGCTTAATATTGTCGACGCCGTGGATGCGCATGACCTCTTCGACGAGATCGGCCTTGCCGTCGACATCGGGACGCCAGGAGGGAACGGCGACGGAGACGCGCTCGCCGGAACCGGAGACCTTGAAGCCAAGACGCGTCAGAATCGTGTCGCTCTCCTCATTCGAGACGTCGAGGCCCGTCAGGCGCTTGACCTCCGAATAGGGGAAATCGACGATCTTCGGTTCGTAACCCTTGTAGCCGACGACCTCGGCCTTGGCGGCCTTGCCGCCGCAAAGTTCCAGCACCAGTTCCGTCGTGCGTTCGAGACCGGGGACCATATAGTTCGGATCGACGCCGCGTTCGAAGCGGTAGCGAGCGTCAGTGATGATGCCGAGGCTGCGGCCTGATTTGGCGATGTTCATCGGGTCCCAGAGGGCAGATTCGATCAGCACGTCGACGGTGTTTTCGTCGCAGCCGGAATGTTCGCCGCCCATGATGCCGCCGATCGATTCGATACCGTTTTCATCTGATATGACGACGTTGTTCGGCGACAGTTTGTATTCGCGCTGGTCGAGCGCCAGCACCGTCTCGCCTTCGGCGGCGCGGCGGACGGTCAGGTTGCCATTGATCTTGGCGGCATCGAAGACATGGATCGGCCGTCCCTGATCGAAGGTCATGTAATTGGTGACATCGACAAGCGCATTGATGGGGCGCAGGCCGATGGCGATCAGCCGCTGCTGAATCCAGCGCGGGCTCGGGCCGTTCCGGACGCCGCGTACGAGGCGCAGCGCAAAGCCCGGGCAGAGCTTCGGATCGTCGAGATCGAGCGTCAGCTTCACCGGCGTCTCGCCTTCGACGGCGAAGGACGGGGCGGGCCGCGTCTTCAGCGTGCCGAGACCGGAGGCGGCGAGATCGCGGGCGATGCCGTGGATCGAGGTGCAGTCCGGCCGGTTAGGCGTCAGGTTGATCTCGATAACCGGATCATCGAGATGAGCGTAGGCGGCATAGCTCGTGCCGACAGGCGCGTCGTCCGGCAGGTCGATAATGCCGTCGTGACTGTCGGAGATCTGCAGCTCCTTTTCGGAGCACATCATGCCATGGCTTTCGACGCCGCGGATATTGCCGACGGCAAGCGTCACATCGATACCGGGAACATAGGTTCCGGGCGCTGCGAAGGCGCCGACGAGACCGGCGCGCGCATTCGGGGCACCGCAGACGACCTGGACCGGCGCGCCAGAACCGGTATCGACCATCAGCACCTTCAGCCGATCGGCCTGCGGGTGTTTTTCGGCCGAGACGACCCTGGCGATAACGAAGGGCTTGAAGGCCGCCTTGTCGTCGACATCCTCGACCTCCAGCCCGATCTCGGTGAGGCGCGTGCAGATTTCATCGAGGCCGGCATCCGTTTCCAGATGCTCTTTCAGCCAGGAGAGCGTGAATTTCATCGTCCCAATTCTCCGTTCAAGCGCTGAGGCCGCCGAACAGCGTCGGCATGTCGAGCGGGCGGAAGCCGTAATGCGTCATCCAGCGGACGTCGGCGTTGAAGAAGTCGCGCAGGTCGGGCATGCCGTATTTCAGCATGGCGATGCGGTCGAGGCCCATGCCCCAGGCAAAACCCTGATATTCGTCCGGATCGAGCCCGCCGTAGCGCAGCACGTTCGGGTGGACCATGCCGCAGCCGAGGATCTCCATCCAATCGGTGCCTTCGCCGAACTTGACGATCGGGCCGGAGCGATCGCACTGGATATCGACCTCGAAAGAGGGCTCGGTGAAGGGGAAGAAGGACGGGCGGAAACGCATCGTCACGCTATCGACCTCGAAGAAGGTCTTGCAGAATTCTTCCAGCACCCAGCGGAGGTTGGCGACATTGGCCTTCTTGTCGACCACCAGGCCTTCGACCTGATGGAACATCGGCGAATGCGTGGCGTCCGAGTCCTGGCGGTAGGTCTTGCCGGGAATGATGATGCGGATCGGCGGCGTCTGCGCCTCCATGGTGCGCACCTGCACCGGCGAGGTATGGGTGCGCAGGACCTTGCGCTCGCCATTTTCATCCGGGTTGAAGAAGAAAGTGTCGTGCATCTCGCGGGCCGGATGGCCTTCGGGGAAATTCAGCGCGGTGAAATTGTAATAATCGGTCTCGATGTCGGGACCTTCGGCGATCGAGAAGCCCATGTCGGCGAAGATCGCGGTGATCTCATCGACGATCTGGCTGATCGGATGGATACGGCCGCGCTCGGCCGGCGAAGAGCGCACCGGCAGGCTGACATCGACCGTTTCGGCCTTCAACCGAGCATCGATCGCCGCTTGCCGCAGCGTCGCCTTGCGGGCGGTGAGCGCCTCGGTCACCGCGTTCTTCAGAACGTTTATCGCAGCACCCTTGCTCTGGCGCTCCTCCGTCGTCATGGCGCCGAGCGTCTTCAACAGTTCGGAGACGGAGCCCTTCTTGCCAAGGGCGGAAACACGCACGGCTTCCAGCGCCGTTTCGTCATCGGCAGCGGCGATTTCTGCGAGCAGCGATGTGTTGAGCTGGTCGATATCTGACATTGTCACTTCTTTCCGTCCAGTATCAGGCGGGCGATCGGGAGGCAGGCGGCGCCGGCCGGCGCCAGGAATATAAAGAAAGAAAAACCCGCGCTAGCCCAAACCAGCGCGGGTTTCCCAAAATCATAAATTCAAAAGCTTGGGAAGCGCTAGTTACTTGATCGCGCCTTCAAACTCGTTCGCCGTGCCGGCTTCCTTGAGGTATTCAAGAGCCTTCTTGGCAGCGCTGACCAGCGCGCCGAATGCTTCCGGCTCGTGGATCGCCATGTCGGAGAGAACCTTGCGGTCGACTTCGATGCCAGCCTTGTTCAGGCCGTCGATGAAGCGGCCGTAGGTCAGGCCGAATTCACGCACGGCGGCGTTGATGCGCTGGATCCAAAGCGCACGGAAGTTGCGCTTGTTGACCTTGCGGTCGCGGTAGGCGTACTGCTTCGAACGATCGACAGCAGCCTTGGCGGTACGGATGGTGTTCTTGCGGCGGCCGTAAAAGCCCTTTGCTGCCTTCAGAACCTTCTTGTGCTTGGCATGAGAGGTGACGCCTCTTTTTACACGTGCCATATCATGATCTCCTTAAATCTAGCGTTCGCGGACGAGTCTCAGAGACCGTTCGGCAGGTAATTCTTGATAACCTTGCGGCCATCCGGTTCTGCGAGAACCATGGTGCCACGTGCATCGCGAATGAACTTGTTGGTACGCTTGATCATGCCATGGCGCTTGCCAGCAGCGGCAGCCTTGACCTTGCCGGTTGCGGTGATCTTGAACCGCTTCTTGGCAGAGGACTTCGTCTTCATCTTGGGCATTTTGCTACTCCTTGTGTCCTCCCTGCGCGCTTTATCAAAAAAGCCCTTCTCGCGAAGTCCGGTTCTCCGGCCGTCGCAACAAGGTGCGGGAGCGTTTGTTGTTGATCTACGGCATCGGCGACGAACCGTTCCGCAAGCATTCGAAACTGCCACGGCATGCCCTGCCGGTCAGTTCGGACGCGCGCTTATAACCGCAGCGTCATGAAAGTGCAACGGGGCGGCGGAGGAATCTTCGCTGCTCCCAAAATACAGTGGCAGAAAGCACAAAAGCCGCCCTTACGGACGGCCTTGGGCGAAAAACTGCCTGGCGCTTACTTCGGCGCCAGCACCATCATCATCTGGCGGCCTTCGAGCTTCGGTTCGGCTTCGACCTTGGCGAACTCGATCGTATCGGCCTTGACCTGCTGCAGAAGCTTCATGCCGAGTTCCTGGTGGGCCATTTCACGGCCGCGGAACTTCAGCGTCACCTTGACCTTGTCGCCTTCGTCGAAGAAGCGACCCATCGCCTTCATCTTCACCTCGTAATCATGGGTGTCGATGTTCGGGCGCATCTTGATTTCTTTGACTTCGACGATCTTCTGCTTCTTGCGCGCCTCGGCAGCCTTCTTCTGGTTGGCATATTTCAGCTTGCCCAGATCGAGGATCTTGCACACAGGCGGTTCGACATTGGGGGAAATTTCGACGAGATCGAGTCCGGCTTCTTCCGCCATTCTCAAGGCCTGGTCGGTAGGCACGACGCCCATATTCTCTCCGTCAGCCCCGATCAGCTGAACTTTGGGAATGCGGATTTCACGGTTCGAGCGCGGTCCGTCCTTCACGGGCGCGTCGGTTTTAAAAGGTCTGCGAATGGTCGTATTCTCCTCGCGTTGTTTCGGAACGTTGCAGCATCGCGCTCCCAATCAGGGGTGCACAAACGTGTCGCGTCATCGCTGCAACGGAGTCAATATCATCCTTTAGCGGAAAAATCACCCGCTGTCAGCCTGCCAAGAATCTGTTTTATAGACCAAAACAACAGGAGTTTCGCCGATGTCCGATCAGATGTCCAATGCCCAGCCGCAGTTCCTGACGGTCGGCGAGGGCGAGGCAGCGCGTGACATCGCCATGCTCGTCCGCCCGGCGCAGGCGGGCAACGGCGCACCGGCGCTCGTCTGGCTGTCCGGCTACCGCTCCGACATGAGCGGCACCAAGGCGGTGGAACTCGACGGGCTGGCGGCGGAGCTTGGGCTCGCCTGCATCCGTCTCGACTATTCCGGCCACGGACTTTCCGGAGGCAGCTTCGGCGACGGCACGATCTCGCGCTGGCTGGAGGAAGCGCTTGCCGTCATCCGTCATGTCGCGCCCGACCGGGTGATCCTCGTCGGTTCGTCGATGGGCGGCTGGATCGCGCTCAGGCTGGCGCAGGAACTTGCGCGACAGGGCGGCGGAACGCTCGAAGGCCCAAAGCTCGCAGGGCCAAAGCTCGCAGGGATGGTGCTGATCGCGCCGGCACCCGATTTCACCTCGGAGCTGATCGAGCCGAACCTGAAGGCCAAGGAGCGCAAGTCGCTTGCGGAGCGCGGCTATTTCGAAGAGCGCTCGCAATATAGCCCGGAACCCAACATCTATACGCGGGCGCTGATCGAGGACGGCCGAAGGAACCGGGTGCTCGACGGCATCATCGAAACGGGCTGCCCGGTGCATATCCTCCAAGGCATGAAAGATCCCGACGTGCCGCATGCGCATGCGATGAAACTGGTCGAACATCTTCCCGCCGACGACGTGGTGCTGACCTTCGTCCGCGACGGCGATCACCGCCTTTCCCGCCCCGGCGATATCGCGCTTCTTTTGAGTGCCGTCAAAGACATCATCCGTTCATCAACAAATAGGCAGATGCCCGCTTGAACGGCAGAGGCGGATAAATTCGCCTGATGCAAGCTCCCCAAGCCGTTGCATTTTAACCATACCGGCGAGTCGCAAGGTCCTCCCAAGAAGTAACGATTGACTCTTTCCGGCCCTCTCCATTAACACTTTGTTAATAAATAAGGGCGATGCAAGGAAAGAGCGGGCGTGCGGATCAAGGGTATCTTTGTGGCCATGATGGCCATGTTTGCGATGGCGACGGCCGCCATACCAGCCCCCAGCAGAAATGCTTCCATGGTGACAGGCAATGCCACCTCACAGCCGATCGGGCACTACGATTTCTGTCAGATCCACCGCAGCGAATGCGGCGCAAACCGCAACGCAGGCCCGGTTGCCATGAACCCGGAGAAGTGGTCGCTGGTGCGTTCGGTCAACGCCACGGTCAACCGCACGATCACGCCGATGACCGACAAGGAAATCTACGGCAAGGATGAGGTCTGGGCCTATCCGACCACTGCCGGCGACTGCGAAGATTTCGCGCTGCTGAAGCGCCGCATGCTGATCCAGCGCGGCTTTTCGGCTGCCGATCTGCTGATGACGGTCGTGCGCAAGCCGGATGGCGAAGGCCATGCCGTGCTGACGCTGCGCACCGCCGAGGGCGATTTTGTGCTCGACAACCTCGCCTCCGACGTCAAGCCGTGGTTTGGTACGCCCTATTCCTTCGTCAAGCGCCAGTCGAGCTACAATGCCGGCCGCTGGGTCACCATCGAAAACGACCGCGACGTCCTGGTCGGCGCGCTGCGGTAAGGGTCGCAATAGAAAATGTGGAAAGGCCGGCGGTTTGCCGGCCTTTTTTTGTTTTGTGGGTGGTTCTTTATAAAGGGGGCTGCCTTTCGCTTGCGCTCCTCCCCCCCCTCATCTGCCCTACGGGCATCTTCTCCCCGCTGGGGAGAAGGGGGAGCAAGACGCGCCATCGCTTCTACAAAAGATGCTTCAAGAAGGGCGAGACGTCGCCATACATCCCTTCTCCCCAGCGGGGAGAAGATGCCGGCAGGCAGATGAGGGGGTGAGCGACGATAGGAGCGAATGCACGGAGCGCAAGCGATGGGCAAGAGCCGGCTTGATGCCGAGTGTGACGCACCGTCTCCGGCCCTTCGCTTGAGCTCAGGGCGTTCGTCGCTGCAATCGATTCACCGGATCGATTGCTCGGGCTTCGCCCGACCGCTCCTCACCCATTCCCGATCAGGATACCGGCGCCGAGTACCAGGCTGCCGCCGAGCACCACCTGGAAGGCGGCGCGCAGGAAGGGGGTTTCCATGTAGCGGTTCTGGATGAAGGCGATGGCCCAGAGTTCGAAGAAGACGACGATGGCGGCGGTGATGGTCGCCGTCCAGAAATGCGGGATCAGATAGGGCAGTGCATGGCCGAGGCCGCCGAGCGCGGTCATGATGCCGCAGGCAAGGCCGCGTTTGACCGGCGAGCCTCTGCCGGAGATCTTGCCGTCGTCATGGGCGGCCTCGGTGAAGCCCATCGAAATGCCGGCGCCGACGGAGGCTGAAAGGCCGACGAGGAAGGTCTGCCAAGTATCCTGCGTGGCGAAGGCGGCGGCGAAGATGGGCGCCAGCGTCGAGACCGAGCCGTCCATCAGCCCGGCAAGGCCCGGCTGCACATAGGTCAGCACGAATTGCCGGCGCACCGTCTCGTCCTCGTCATGCTTGACGTCTTGGGGCGTATGTTTGTCTCCGAGCATGCGGGCGATATCTTCATGCCCTTGTTCAGCAAGCGCGAGATCACCGAGAAGCTGGCGCGTCGAGGCGTCCGAGGTCCGCTTTGCCGCCTCGACATAGAAACGATAGGCCTGCTCCTCCATCGCCTCGGTTTCCCTGCGCATCGCATCCAGCGAAAGGTTTGCCCTGAGCCAGTCCGGCTTGCGTTCGTAGAATCCCTCCACATGCTCGCGCCGGATCAACGGAATGCGCTCACCGAAACGCTGGCGATGCATCTCGATCAACGATTTGCGATGGGTATCCTCGACCTCGGCCATGTCCTCGAAGACCTTGGCCGAGGCCGGAAATTCGTGGCGAAGCCTGTCGGCATAAGCGAGATAGATGCGGGCATCGTCTTCCTCGGAAGCGATCCCAAGGGCGAGAATCTCCTGCTCGGACAGCGACTCGAAAGATCGTTTCGGGGATCTGAAAAACCGCGCCAGCATGACTCTCTCCAATTTTTAGAATAATTCTAAACCTAAAGAAGGAGGTGGTGACGGTCAAGGGCATGGAGCAGGCCAGCTGACAGATTGCCGCAAGCGGCACGGACGACTTTGGCTCATCGCCATAAACACCTATATGAGAGGGCGCCGCATCACGCGGCACCGGGGTTTTGAAATGGACAATGACATTCAGGGCCGCCCTGCTCATGTCGCGGCGATCCGCGAAAGGGCGGAGGCCGAAATGCGGGACATGGGCGTCGACGAGGCTTTCATCGACAGGCTGGTCGAGACCTTTTACGGGCGCGTGCTAACGCATCCCGATCTCGGCCCGGTGTTCGACGCCAGGCTATCCGGCCGCTGGCCGGCGCATATGGAAAAGATGAAGAGCTTCTGGTCGGCCGTCGCCTTCCGCAGCGGCGCCTATGGCGGCAAACCGGTGCAAGCGCATACCGGCGTTGCGAACCTCACACCCGATCTCTTTCCGAAGTGGCTGTCGCTGTTTGCCGCAACGCTCGACGATATCGCCCCATCGCCGGAGGCCAAGGCCTGGTTTATGGCGACGGCCGAGCGGATCGCCAAGAGCCTGACGCTGTCGCTGTTCTACAATCCGGCACTTGACGATCCCACGCGCAAACCCGCCCGAACTATCGTGTAGAGACGATATTCCCGGAAAAACGCTGACACTTTTCTAGAACAGGATGATTTTAGGCCGGGTCGGCCTAAAATCTGAATCCTGTTCTACATTATATAGTTAGAGCATGATGTCGTCCGAAAACCGCTCACACTTTTCGGCATCATGCTCTAGGTCTTCGCCGCCGAGGCGGTGGCGCCGGCGCTGGCCGCCACGACGAGCGCCGTTCCCAGCATCTGCAGCGCGGTCATCGGCTGGGCGAGGATCAGAAAACCGGCAAGGGCGCCGATCGCCGGTTCGAGGCTCATCAGGATACCGAAGGAAGCCGCCGGCATGCGCCGCAGCGCCACCATCTCCAGCGCATAGGGCAGGAGCGGCACGAGGATGGCAAGGCCGAGAACCTCGGCCAGTCCCTTCAGCGTGAAGGCACCCGCCGTCTCCACCAGACCGAAGGGTGTCGCGACAAGACCTGCGACGATCAGCGACATGGAGAGACCTTCCAGCCCCTTGAAGGCAGCGCCGACCTTCTTCGTCAGCAGGATATAGACCGCCCATCCCACCGCCGAGCCGAGGGCTAAGAGGACACCTGAGGGATTGCCGACCCAACCTTCGCCGTCATGGGCAAGGAAGAGGATGCCGGCCGCAGCGATCAACGGCCAGACGAGCCGCCAGGTCAGGCCGTAGCCGAAGACGGCAACCGAGAGCGGCCCAAGGAAATCGATGGCGATCGCCAGTCCGAGCGGCAGCCGCTGGATCGCCGCGAAGAAGCAGAGCGTCATGGCGGCCGTCGTTGTGCCGAGCAGCAATATCGCCCGCCATTGGGCGCCGCTATAACGCAGCACCGAAGGCCTGACGACGACGGCAAGGATGATCGCCGCGAAAGCAAGCCGCAACCAGGTGGCGCCGGCAACGCCATAGGTCGCAATGGCTGACGAAGACAGTGCCGCGCCGAACTGGATCGAAGACATCGACATCAGGCACATCGCGACCCCGGCCGCCAAGCCGCCCGAAACCGTCGATACGCCCGGCTGCGCCATCAAAGCTGCGCCATCCGTCCCGGTCTCGATATTCTTGATGTCCATGTGGCCCCCGATCCTGGCGCGGTTCTAGGCCGAAGACGGGTGAGAGCCAAATTCAAACTTTTCATGCCGGGATCAAGAGCGCTGATGCTGATGCGCCGTAGATCGGCCGGCGGTGCGGGATCGATCCCGCGCCTTGGCCCAGGAGATCGCCGATTAGTGCCCCTCACCCTAACCCTCTCCCCGTAAACGGGGCGAGGGGACGTGCCCTGCGAGAGCGAAGTGGGACGGAGAGGTCGCGGCTATCCCCCTTCGCCCCGCGAGCGGGGAGAAGGTGGCGGCAGCCGGATGAGCGACTATCTGGGTTGTCAAGTTGCGCATTCGAATTCTCTTCGCGCATCCCGTGCTTTTGCATTGAGAATGACCAGCAGTTTTCGGGCGAGCGCAATGCGGATAACCATTTTTGGCTTGCCAGCGCTCTGCAACCTTTGCCTGAAGGCAGCCAAATGCGGATCGTACCTGGCCGCGGTGGCGGCGACCAGGAACAGGATGCCACGCGGTCCGGAGCGCACGCCGCGCACCGGCCGGGGTCCGCTGCGTTTGCCGCTATCGTTGGCAATCGGCGCCAGGCCGGCCAGTTTGACGATCGCCTTGTTGGAGATCTGGCCGATTTCGGGCAGTTCGGCCATCAGCCGGGCAACGGTACGGTCCGCCACCCCCTTGATCGAGCGAAAGGCTTGGTTGAGGCAGGCCCAGAGCGGATCGTCGTCGATCATCGAGGCAATCTCGCCCTCAACGGTGCGGCTCTGGCGCACCAGAAGCGCGATCACTTCGTCGAGGCTTGCCACACTCTGCTGATCGCGGGCAGCACTGCGGCGCTGCCTCTGGACGGTCAGATCGCTGGTGACCTGAGACAGCCGCGTCATCAGCGCCGACAGCCGCAGCTGCGCGGCTTTCGGCGGCGGCAGGGCAGACAGCCGCCTGGCCTCGGCATAATGGGCGATCATCGCCGCATCGATCCGGTCGGTCTTTTCCAGAAAGCCCATGGCCTCGGCAAAGCGGCGCACATGGCGCGGATTGGCAAGCGCGCAGGCGATCCCCAACTCCCACAACAGCAGGAAGGCCGAACGCTCGTAGCCGCCCGACGCCTCCATGACGACGAGCTCGACACCCTGCTCCCGGCAGAGCGCAGCCAGCGCGCCGATGCCGGCCGCATCGTTGCTGAAACGCTCAAAAACCCCGGACGGGCGGATAAACGCATCCAGCCAGTCCTTCGAAACATCCACTCCACATATAACTCTGTTCACGGTAACCTGCCTTGTGCGTGCGGTTGAAGCCAAGCGACTATTCGGTCGTACGTGACGATGACGAAGATCCCAGGCTCATCCACGGTTGTAACCGGAGGGGGAAACGGGCGACTTCGTCACGCCTCTGGCTGGGTGGCCACCCAGCCAGAGGCTCAATCGCTTCCATCGCACATAAAATCTAACATGCAGATACAAGGGGCCGGTATCGGCGATCTCCCCGGCCGCGGCGATGCAATATCAGCGACGGCCAGCAAGGATGACCTCTTCGGCGTCTTCGACGCTCATCTCGAAGACCCTCCTGCCGATGTCGAAGCTGAAGCCGTTGCGGGCAAAAGCCGAAAGCTCTTTGGCCTTTCGCTTTTCGTCGAGCTCGACCCGGCGGAAGGGGCCGAAGGCGCGTTTGCGGGCAAATATCGCTGCCGCATAGAGATCGTCAGCCTCTTCAAGTGCCGCCTCGACCTTGTCGCTGGAGACGCCCTTGGCAGCAAGCTTCTGGGCGATCGCGCGCTTCGATTTGCCGCCGCGCACGGCCGAGCGCGTGCTGATTTCCGCATAGGCGTGATCGTCGAGCACCTTGTTGTCATAGGCAAATTTGACGGCGAAATCGGCAACGGCCTTAAGTTGTGCCGCGCTGATATCTTCGAATGTCTCCTTCGCCTTGCGGGTGATGGCGTCAAACAGCTGCTTTTCCGTCATCATCCGCCGCTCGAGGCGATAGACGGTGGAATTGCGCGCCCAGCTCAGCATGCGGGCTGTCGGGAGGGATGGAACGGTTTCGTCGGTCATCGGCTGGGTTCAGGCTTCCAGACCCTTGAGAACATTGGCGACGTTAAGGCCGATCTCCGGCACGCCGTAACCGCCCTCCATGCAGGCGAGCACCGGCAGGCCGGCGGAAGCGATCATCGCGCCCATGCGGGTGAAATCGTCGGAGGTGAGGCTGAAGAAAGAGATCGGGTCGCGCTCGAAGGTGTCGACGCCGAGCGCCACGACGATCGCCTCGGCGCCGAACGTCTTGATGCGGGTGAGCGCATCAGCAAGGGCCGAAGACCAGACATCCCAAGGCGTGCCCGGCGGCATCGGATAGTTGCGATTGGCGCCGGCGCCCTCCCCCTCGCCTTCCTCGTTGGCATGGCCGAGGAAATAGGGAAAGGCGTGCATGGGATCGCCGTGCAGCGAGGCGGTGAAGACGTCGCCTCTGTGATAAAAGAGATCCTGCGTGCCGTTGCCATGGTGGAAATCGACATCCAGCACCGCGACTTTCCTGGCACCGCGATCGAGCAGCCGCTGCGCGGCGACGCCCGAATTGTTGATGAAGCAGTAGCCGCCGAAGAGATCGATGCCGGCATGGTGGCCGGGCGGGCGGCAGAGCGCGAAGGCGAAGCGATTGCCGGCATTCAGCCAGTCGACGCCTGATATAGCGCATCGCATCGAAGCGATCGCTGCCTCGTAGGACCCCTTGGTGATCGAGGTATCGGCGGCATTGGCGTAATGGCCGATCGCGCCAACGATATTGTCGGGCACGCGCTGACTAGTGCGGCGAACGGCGAAGGAATTGGCGATCGCCTCGCCGGTGAAACCGGCCGATACCCAGCGGTCCCAGACGGTGGCGAGAAAATCCAGATAGGCGGGATCATGCACCTTTCGGGCCGTTTCCAGCCCGTGCGCATCGGGCGCCACGACATCGGTAAAGCCCGCCTCCTTGACCGCCGCCAGGATCCATTCGGCGCGAAACGGCGCCTCGAAGGGCGTCACCAGCTGGCCGGCGTGCAGCTCCGTCCTGGCATCGCGCAGCCTGTGATCCTCGGAATAGATGACGCGCATTTCAGATCCTGCCCTTGATTGACAATGGAGATTTACACGGCTCGCCCCTGACAAAAAAGCGGCGCGGGCTCTTGATCGTCCGGAATAATGACGCCACCTTCGCCGGGGTTTTGAGAACGAGGAAATTTTCCGCATGAAAGTGCTGATGGTCGATGTCGACGGCGTGCTCGTTCATGGTCGTCCCGCCGATGGCCTGCCTCTCTTCACCTATCTGGAGCGCGATCTCGGCCTGCGTATCGACCTGCTGCAGGAGGAATTCTTTCAGACCCACTGGCGCGATATCATCATCGGCCGCGAGGCGCTGGAACCGCGGCTCGCCGGCGTGCTCGCAAAGATCGCACCCCATCTCAGCGCTAAAACACTGATCGACTACTGGTTCGAAAACGATTCCCGCCTCGATCTCAATCTGCTGGAAGAGCTCGCCGCTCTCAGGCAAAGCGGCATCACCCTCTTGCTGGCGACCAACCAGGAACATAGGAGGGCACGCTACCTGATGGAGCAGATCGGCCTTAAAGCGCATTTCGACGACATCATCTATTCCGCAGCACTCGGACACAGCAAGCCTTCGCCCGATTTCTTCCGGCTGGCGACCGAGCGTGCCGGCGTGCTTCCCGGCGAGATCGCCTTCATCGACGATCTGGCCGAAAATATCGAAGCGGCGCGACAGTTCGGCTGGAATGCCGCGCAATGGACGGCGGGCGCGACACTCGGTGGCACGCTTCCTGTCTTCGCCAGGCCGGCATGAGCGGGGCCGGCGCAATCAGGCGAGCCGCTTGTAGAACAGGGTGGTGGCGCAAAAGCCGCCTTCCGGCCACAGCGCATAATCGGGAATGACGCCGACGCGCTGCCAGCCCAGGCGCGGATAGATCGCCTCGGCATCGCTGCCGGTTGCCGTGTCGAGCACGAGCAGGGTCTTGCCACGGCTTGCCGCCTCGCACTCGGCGGCATCCATCAGCAGCCGGGCGAGTCCCTTGCCGCGGGCCGAGCGGTGCACCAACAGCTTCTTCAGGTCGCCGCGATGCGGCTGGTTCGGCATCTGTGCGGCACCCACCTGCACCGTGCCGACGATCCTGCCGCCGAGTTCGGCGACCAGCAGCAGATTGGCGCCGGTGGCAACGGCATCGGCGACATCGCGCCAATAGGACTCGGCATCCTCAAGCCCATAGGGCTGCATGAAGCCGACGGAGGCGCCGCCAGCGACGCAATCGATAAGTATTTCCGAAAGAGCCGGAATGGCCGCGCGGGCTTCCTCGGCGGAAAGGCTGCGAATGGCAGGCATGCTGTTCTCCTGAAATGAATGCTGTTATCGGCCGCCGCGATCGAGCACGACGCAATAGCGTGCCGGCGCGTTGCCCGGATTGTGGAAGACATGGCCCTCGCCGACCGGCATGAAGAGGCAATCGCCCGGGCGCAGCCGGTAGACGGTCTCGCCCGCCGTCATCTCCAGCTCGCCGTCGAACAGCCAGATATGCTGCGTCATGCCATGGGCGCTCGCATGCGGGGGGAAGCTGACGTGGGCACCGGCGGGGAACTCGACCTCGACGATATCGACATCGGAAGCCGTGCCCGGGGGTGAAACAGACCGCCTGATATAACCGGTCTCCGGATCGCGCCAGACCTGTTGCTCCTGCCTCCGGGCAAGCGGCGAGGCGTGCCCCTCTTCCGCAAAGAAGGCCGACAGCGACAGGCCGAGCGCGGCGCAGATCCTTGCCAGCAGCGAGGCGGTCGGGCTCGCCTCCGCCCGCTCGATGCGCGAGATCATCGCCCGGCTGACGCCGGAGGCGGCAGCAAGATCATCGAGCGTCAGAGCCTTTTCCTGCCGCAGCGTGCGGATGCGGATGCCGATCGCCTGTTCGAGTTCCGGTTCCATTTTCAGGTCTCATGATTCCACTATAAGAGAAATACATTATCCGATGATGGAATCAAGTGCCTATGAAAAGCGGCAAAACGCGCCTTGCTTTCGCCGCTGCGCCGTCCATATATGGCGGCGTAATCCGAGGAGAGAACAATGGACGCCAGCACGCAGAGCACGGAACTGACGCGAAGCTTCACGGCTGCCGCCTGGGACAGGATCGCTCCGATCATGGCTGAAATCGAGGCCTTGCCGCTGCTGCAGCGCCTTTCGGACGGCACATTGCCGCCTGAGATTTTTCGGCATTACATCCTGCAGGATGCGCTCTACCTGAAGCATTATGCGCGATGCCTTGCGATCGTCGCGGCCAAGGCGCCCGACAATGCGCAGGTCCTGCGCTTCCTCGGTTCGGCGCAGAAGGCGATCACCGTCGAGCAGGGCCTGCATGCAGGCTTCCTCACCCAATTCGGCATCACCTCCGCCGACGTCACATCCGCCGAACCCTCGCCTGCCGGCTTTGCCTATACGAACTTCCTGCTCGCCACCGCCTATCACAGCTCCTACGCGGTGGCGCTGTCCTCGATCCTTCCCTGCTTCTGGATCTACTGGCATGTCGGCGAAGCGATCAAGAACCGGCCTGTTATCGAGGGCAATGCCTTCCAGGCCTGGATCAACACCTATGGCGATCCGCAATTTGCCGCCGGTGCCCGCGAAGTGATCGCGTTGGCCGACATCGCCGCCCGCGCCGCATCGCCGGTTGAGCGGGCTCAAATGACCGATGTCTTCGTGCGCGCCTCGCAATATGAATGGATGTTCTGGGATTCGGCCTGGCGGCAGGAGACGTGGCCGGTCTGATAGGGCTCGGCACAGGACGTCATAGCGTAAACAGCGGGATAATTACCGCTTTGCGGCAGGGGGCGGCGCTGCTATATGGCGCGCATGAGCACCAATTCCACCACTCCGCTGTCCCATATCCGCAACTTTTCGATCGTGGCCCATATCGACCACGGCAAATCGACGCTGGCCGACCGGCTGATCCAGACGACGGGCGGCCTTGCCGAGCGCGAAATGTCCGAGCAGGTGCTCGACAATATGGATATCGAGCGCGAGCGCGGCATCACCATCAAGGCGCAGACCGTGCGCCTGCACTACCAGGCTAATAACGGCGAGAAATACATTCTCAACCTGATCGACACGCCCGGCCACGTCGACTTCGCCTATGAAGTCTCGCGGTCGCTGTCGGCCTGCGAGGGTTCGCTGCTTGTCGTCGACGCTAGCCAAGGCGTCGAAGCGCAGACGCTCGCCAACGTCTATCAGGCCATCGACAACAACCACGAGATCGTCACCGTCCTCAACAAGATCGACCTGCCGGCGGCCGAACCCGACCGCATCAAGGAACAGATCGAGGAAGTGATCGGCATCGATGCATCGGAAGCGGTGCTGATTTCGGCAAAGACCGGCCTCGGCATTCCCGACGTGCTGGAGGCGATCGTCCACAAGCTGCCGGCGCCGAAGAGCCCCGGCGGCGAGAAGGCGCCGCTGAAGGCGCTGCTCGTCGACAGCTGGTACGACGCCTATCTCGGCGTCATGGTTTTGGTGCGCGTCATCGACGGCGTGCTGACCAAGGGCCAGACGGTGCGGATGATGGGCACCGATGCGAAATACCAGGTGGAGCGCGTCGGCGTGCTGACGCCGAAGATGGTCAATATCGACAGCCTCGGCCCCGGCGAGATCGGCTTCATCACCGCCTCGATCAAGGAAGTGGCCGATACCCGCGTCGGCGATACGATCACCGAGGACAAGCGGCCGACGGCCCAGGCGTTGCCGGGCTTCAAGCCGGCCCAGCCGGTGGTGTTCTGCGGTCTCTTCCCGGTCGATGCCGCCGATTTCGAGGATCTGCGCGCCGCCATGGGCAAGCTTCGCCTCAACGACGCCTCCTTCTCCTTCGAAATGGAATCGTCCGCCGCTCTCGGCTTCGGTTTCCGCTGCGGCTTCCTCGGCCTGCTGCATCTCGAAATCATCCAGGAACGGCTGGAGCGCGAGTTCGACCTCGACCTCATCGCCACCGCGCCCTCGGTCGTCTACAAGATGTACATGACCGACGGCACGGAGCGCGAGCTGCACAACCCGGCCGACATGCCCGATGTCGTCAAGATCTCGGAAATCCACGAGCCGTGGATCCGCGCGACGATCCTGACGCCCGACGACTATCTCGGCGGCATCCTGAAGCTCTGCCAGGACCGGCGCGGCATCCAGATCGAACTTACCTATGTCGGCACGCGCGCGATGCTGACCTACGACCTGCCGCTCAACGAAGTCGTGTTCGATTTCTATGACCGGTTGAAGTCGATCTCGAAGGGCTATGCCTCCTTCGACTATACGTTGACCGACCATCGCGAGGGCAACCTCGTGAAGATGTCGATCCTCGTCAACGGCGAGCCGGTCGACGCGCTGTCGATGATGGTGCACCGGACGGCGGCCGAAAAGCGCGGGCGCGACATGTGCGAGAAGCTCAAGGAGCTGATCCCGAAGCACATGTTCAAGATCCCGATCCAGGCGGCGATCGGCGGCAACGTCATTGCCCGCGAGACGATCTCGGCGCTGCGCAAGGACGTGACCGCGAAATGCTACGGCGGCGACGCCACCCGCAAGCGCAAGCTGCTCGACAAGCAGAAGGCCGGCAAGAAGCGCATGCGCCAGTTCGGCAAGGTGGAAATTCCCCAGGAAGCCTTCATCGCAGCGCTGAAGATGGGCGACGAATAACGCTTCTCAACGTCATCTTATGCGCATACAATGTGCGCATAAGACTGAGGAGATCGTTATGGCCCAGCAGCCAAGAAAAGCAGCGAACCTGTCTCTTGACGAAGGACTCGTCTCGCAGGCGCGCGAGCTCCAGATCAACATTTCCCGGGCGGCGGAAGAAGGTATCGCAAAGGCCATAAAGGCGGAGCGCGAGCGGCTTTGGCGTATCGAGAACGCCGAGGCTATCCGTCTGGAAAACGAATATGTTGAAAAGCACGGCTTGCCCTTCGCGAAATACCGTCAGTTTTAATGGTACGCTTTCACGTTTATCGCCTTAAAAGCGGAAATCTCCTGGCCATCGATCTTCAGGCCAATCTGCTTGACGATCTGCCTTCGCGCGTCATGGTTCCGCTGCATCCCGTGCAAGAACTGAGCTGGTCGATCTCGCGACTGAACCCACGCTTTCCTATTGAGGGTGAAACCTATGTCATGGCCACCCAGCGCATGGCATCGGTCCCGACCGTGGAAATTGGAAAAGTGGTGGCGGATCTTACCGCCGACAGCGATCGCATTATCGCTGCCGTCGATTTTGTCTTCCAGGGCTTCTGAGATCAACTCCCCGCCATATACTCCTTTACCAGCCCCTCATAGGCGTCCATCTCGGGCAGCGCCTCGTAGCTGTACACCGCGCCGGTGTCGGCGAAGGACAGCTTCTCGCTTGTCCATGTCTCGATGAAGGGCGTGAACCAGCTGGGGTCGTCGAGCATGGTCACGCGCAGATTGACGAACCAGTCCATGCCTTCCGGCCGGGTGAACATCCAGCTCATGCAATGCGGGCAGAAGTAATGCTTCGTGGCGCCATGCAGACCGCCGATCACCGGCTCGCCTTGCGTCACCTCGAAGCCTTCGCTCGGGATGGCCGCACTCAGCGAATAGGCGCTTGATGTCATCTTCTGGCACCCCGTGCAATGACAGGCCATGGTGAGCAGCGGCGGGGCACTGATCTTCAACCGCACCCGACCGCAACGGCAGCCGCCTTCCATCGGTAAATTCAGTTCGCTCATGATGTCCTCCCGTTTTGCCTTCTGATCTAGAGCGGGATTGTTTTAGTCGGAATCGGAACAGGGATTCCCTTTCTGGTGCAAATCAGATTCACCATTCTGGCCGGTGCAGGAGGCCGGTCTGGATGGCGAAACCTTTTTCGGATGATCTTCGGGAACGCGTTGTTGGCGCAGTAACGCGCGAGGGCCTGTCGTGTCGAGCGGCGGCAAAGCGCTTCGGCATTGGCATCAGCACCGCGATCGACTGGGTCCGGCGCTTGCGTGAGACGGGCAGCGCGGCTCCCGGCCAGATGGGCGGGCACAAGCCACGGGCGATCTCAGGTAAACATCGGGTCTGGTTGATCGATCGCTGCCACATGCAGGCGTTCACCTTGCGCGGGTTGGTGGCGGAACTCGGAGAGCGCGGCCTGAAAGTGGATTACAGCGCCGTCCGGACCTTCGTGCATGAGGAAGGGCTGAGTTATAAAAAAGACGTTGGTCGCCAGCGAGCGCGAGCGGCCCGATGTTGCCGCCCGGCGGGCGCGCTGGCTGAAGCATCGCCATCGCATCGATCCATCTCGCCTTGTCTTTATCGACGAAACCTGGACGAAGACGAATATGACGCCGCTCAGGGGCTGGGCGCCGCGCGGCGAACGGCTGTTGGGCCATGCGCCCTTCGGCCACTGGAATACCATGACTTTTGTCGCAGCCCTCAGGGCCGACCGCGTCAGCGCACCGTGGATCATCGACGGCCCGATCAATGGCGAACGCTTTCGCATCTATGTCGAGAGGGTGCTGGTACCGGAGCTCAAACCCGGCGACATCGTCGTCATGGATAATCTCGGCTCGCACAAGGCCGGCGCTATCCGTGCCGCCATCCGCAAGGCCGGCGCCAGATTGTTCTTCCTGCCGCAGTATTCCCCCGATCTCAATCCGATCGAAAAACTCTTCGCCAAGATCAAGCACGAGCTGCGCAAGGCGCAGGCTCGAACCCGACAGGCCATCGACGACGCGCTGGCAGCCACCCTTCAAACCGTCTCGCCGAAAGAGTGCCAAAACTACTTCAAGGAAGCCGGATATGAACGGACATAAAACAATCCCGCTCTAGCGGAGCTTTCTTCGCTGTCGAGGTGGCGAGGTCATCGCGGAATGGACGGCCTTGCCGGCGTTAGAGCATTTCCGTTTTCTCCCAATCACGGAAATGCTCTATCTCTTTGTTTTCCGGACGCAAAACCGCTACGCACTTTTGCTGGAATTGCTCTAGCGGATGCGGGCTGGATTGCCGACCACGGTTGCGCCGGCCGGCACATCCCTTGTCACCACCGCACCGGCGCCGACGATCGCACCGTCGCCGATGGTGATGCCGCCGAGAATGATGGCGCTGCCGCCGATCCAGACATCGCCGCCGATCGTGACCGGCCGGGCGATCTCGATGCCCGTGCTGCGCAATGCCGGGTCCTTGTGATGCTCGGCGCAATAGATCTGCACACCGGGGCCGAACATGCTGCGATCGCCGATCGTCACGCGGCCGGAATCGAGGATGGTGCAGCCTGCATTGAAATAGACGCGCTCGCCGAGAGTGATATTGATGCCATAGGAGCAGTGAAACGGTGCTTCGATGAAGATATCGGGCGCGGCCAGCGCAAAGAGCGCTCGCAGGGCCGGCGCGGCGGCGCCACGCTCATCCGGCGGCAACGTGTTATGCGCGTGGACGGCTAAGCGCGCCTGCCGGCGCAGGAGATCGAGCTCATCATCGAGGCAGCAATACCATTCGCCTGCCGCCATCTTTTCGCGTTCGCTCGCCGGCATCGCATCGCCTCTCACGCCGAGGCCTGCGACAGCATTTCGACCTCTTGCTGCTCGATCAGGCTGACCCAGGCACGCGCGATAGCAAGGCCTGCAGCATCGGCGGCTCCGGCATGTCTTGCCGCCAGTTCGGCACGGTTCTCCAGCCAGCCCGGCGCGATGCGCGCAATCGTATCGGGGAATTCGGCCGTCCATTGCGCGACGACCGCTGCATTGGCCTCGAAATGGAACTGGGTGCCATAGACGGCGCGGCCGATCTGGAAGGCCTGGTTTTCGGCGACAGGGCTCGAGGCGAGACACACCGCGCCTTCGGGCAACGAAAACGTATCGGCATGCCATTCGAAGATGGTGAATTCGCCGCCGAGCGCCGACAGCAGCGGATCGGCCCGGCCCTCGGCGGTGACGGCGATCTTGTGCCAGCCGAATTCGCGGGCGATTCCTAAGTGATTGTCGGCGCCATAGGCGCGGGCGAGGATCTGGCTACCGAGGCAGATGCCGAGCACCGCCTTGCCGGCATCGCCGAAGCGGCGCGTGAGCTGGACGAGTTCCGGCAGATAAGGGTGGGTTTCGTCGTCCAGCGCGCTCTGCTCGCCGCCGAGGACGACCAGCGCGTCATGGCCGGATATATCTTTCGGCAGCATGCCATCCTGCCAGACCCGGAACCACTCGATCTCCGCTCCCGCCTCGTCGAGGGCTGCTGCAAGCGCGCCGAGGCCGGTATTCCGCATATTTTCGATCACTGCGACGCGCATAGGCTCTTCCTGGTATGGCCGACCACCGGAAGAGACCATGCGGAAGAGCGGCGCGCAAGACGCCAGAACGGGATTCAGGCTTTAGGCCGGTTCGGCCCAAAATCTGAATCCTGTTCCTAATTAAATAGTTAGAGCATGATGTCGCCCGAAAACCGCTCACACTTTTCGGCATCATGCTCTGGCGAGGCAATTGCGCCGGCGCGCGACAGGGCTTAAATCTCGGCAAACGAAAGGACATCGCCATGACCGAAAAAGCCCGCGTCACGATCCTCTACTGCACCCAGTGCAACTGGCTGCTGCGCGCCAGCTGGATGGCGCAGGAGCTGCTGCATACTTTTTCCGACAGTCTTGGCGAAGTGGCGCTGATTCCCGCCACCGGCGGCAATTTCGAGATCCGCGTCAATGGCGATCTGATCTGGGAGCGCAAGCGCGACGGCGGCTTTCCCGGGCCGAGGGAGCTGAAACAGCGGGTCCGCGACATCGTCGAGCCCGGTCGCGATCTCGGCCATGTCGACCGCGCCTCGCTCGAAAGTTGACCACGCGGCTCAGCGGTAGGGCGATCGGCAGGTCTTGTAGATGCCCTCATAAGTGAGGAAACGATCCGTCCGCGGATTGTAGGAGCGGTACTCGTTGCTGCACCAAGCGGCATGGCTATTCATGTCGCGCGGCTTCGGCTGCACCCTTTGCACCGGCGGCGGATCATAGGTCAGCTGCGGCGGCCCGGCAGCGCCCGGCCGATAATAGGTCGGCCCCGAGCCCCGCGGACGATAGTTCGGCTGGACATAGGCGGGGCGATGCCATTGCTGCGGCCCGAACCCGAAGCAGCCGCGAAAATCGCAGAGCGTCGATCCCGTATTAAGCGGCCCGATGCCCGGCTTGCCCAGCTTCAGCGAATCGGCCCCGGCGATGGCGGGTGACAAAACGGCCAAGAGACCGGCGAGCAGAAGCGTATGGGGAGCAAGCATGAGGCATTCCTTTCGGTATTTCCTCTATATAGGGCGTGCCAACGGGAGCGCTATGCCCACCCTTCGGCGCTCCCTTGCATGTGATTGGCTGCTTTTTCGCCAACTGTCAGAAAAACTTCAAAAACCCAGTTGACAGTCAGGGGCCACCCCCTTACATCGCTCTCCGTCGCCCAGATGGCGGAATTGGTAGACGCGCCAGCTTCAGGTGCTGGTACCCGAAAGGGTGTGGAGGTTCGAGTCCTCTTCTGGGCACCATTCCATTCTTGATCGCTACCAAGATCAAGGAGTTAAGCCTTTCCAAACTAAAGTTGCGCAGGTGCCTTGCAACAAAGGCCAGTCATGATGCGCGCAAAGGCTTGTTCGCTCGGTAGCTCCCAAGGTCCTCATTTCTGGACGCTTATTCCCGCCGCTCTTGATAGCTGGCCTGCATTGACTCACCCATCTCCAAATGCGAACATAAAGAGAACGCAATGGAGTCTTGCAATGATCCGATTCGCCACATCCGCAGCCAGCAAACCCGAGCCGTCAAAGGCACGCGAGGTGTCGGCCACCGAGCCGGCCATTGAAATGTCTCGCCCGAAGTCGGTCATTGAGCTAGCCGCTGCGGCGCCTACGGCTGGCCTGCTGCTGCCCAGCTCCGAGGCATGCGAGCTCGGCTCCGATACTCTGCCGAAGACCGCCAAGCCACCACGCCGTGCGGCAACAAAACGTAAGCCTAAGGTCGCCGAGGCAGACGACACTCCACTCCAGCTTAGTCTGGAGGCTTAGCCGCAACCATCCGGCCAAGGTGTGGCGGCAGGGAATTCCCACCATGATCTATATAGCACTTCGGAATTCCGAGATTGGCTGCGGCCTGGGCGGGCGTCATCGGACGGCGTCGACCCGAAGCGTTTACCGCACCGGCTGATAGTGGCCGCGGAGCGGAACTTTGCCACCCGTGGTAATCAAGCCATCGCGTTCGCAGACATAGATCAGCGTCGGCATGCCGCCGGAACGGAAGATTTCGTCATAACGGCGGCGGATCTGCACGGTTTCGGTGCGGCAGTTGTAAGATTCCTCCTCTTTCTTATCCGGCTGCGCCTTGACGCCGGGAAGACCCTTGTAGGGATAGAGGGGCCGAACGCCCGAATCGACGGATTTCGTCCAGTCGACGGCAAAGGCGAACGCCGGGGCGAGGCTCGACACGGCTACGAGCGATATCAGAAGCATCATCAACAGCCGCATGGGAACTCTCCTGCCGGCAATAACCCGTCCTTCCGATGTAGGAAAACCGACGACCGTCATCAAGCGGCTGCAGCGGGGGACTTCCTAAAATAACTTCTGATGACGGGATGGCTGAAGAGGCCGGCGAGGATCGCAAAGCCGGCGCCGAGGACGAAACCGGCGAGAAAACCGCCGATGACGCCGGCAATCAATAGAATCGTCTTTCCGGGACCGTCTCCCTTGACCGGCGGCTCGGCCGGCGAAATGACGCGAATGTTACTCTGATTGAAGTTCTGCTCCTCGCTCGTCTGGCTGGAGCGTTTCAGCACCGTCTCGTAGATATCGCGCGCCGCCGTCGCCTTGCGCTGCAATTCGTTCAATTCCACCTGCTTGTCCGACGAACTCGCCTGTAGCGCCTTCTGCACGGCAAGCTCCTTGGCGATGCTGTCCTCGGCGGCCTTTGCCTGCTCGTATTCGCCCCTTGCCGAGGTGGCGAGACGCTGCAATTCGCCCTTGATTTCGCCTGATATGCTCTGCAGCGAGGAGCGGGCCGCCTGCAGGCGCGGATGACGCGTGCCCATCTGGCTTTCGAGGCTGCCGACGGCGGCGGCCTGGGTGGCATATTGCTGACGCAGGCTGACGAGCGGCGAGGTGACGCCGCCTTCCGCCTGGTTGCCGGCGACGATGTCTTCGACGCGGAGATTGGCGACGGCATCGGCGCGGGCCTTCGCCTGGATGGTCTTTTCCTGTGCCGTCACCAGCATCGTGTTCAGCGAGACGAGCCGTTGGTCGGAGATCAGGTTCCCCTCGGTCGCGGCCATGTCGTTGTCGGCGCGGAAGGTTTCGACAGCCTGCTCGGCTTCCAGCACCTTCTGGCGCAGGTCGTTGAGCCGTCCGTCAAGTGTCGACGAGGTGTTTTCGTAGATGCCGTTCGAAGCGCTGTCCTCCTCCTCGGTGAAGGAGGTGACGACCTGGTTGGCAAGCCTTGCGGATTTTTCGGGATCGTTGGTCGTGGCAGCAAGCGAGACGACATAGGTGCTGGCCTCGCGGGTGATCACCAGCGCCTTCTGCAGAGTGCCGATTACGGCAGCGCCATCCGTCCGGCCGCCGGTGAATTCGGGATCCTGGTCGAGCTTCATGGCTTCGGCAACGCGGCGCAGCACATTGCCCGAAGTCAGGATCTGCACCTGGCTGTCGATCAGCGCCGAGATCATTTCCGGCGAGGGACCCGAAGATTGCGCGCTGGCATCGGCAAGGCCGATCTGGCGTGGGTCGAAATAGAGGCTGCTGACGGCGGTGAATTTCTGGGCGATGCGCGGCGCCACCGCCCCGCCGGCCACAGCTCCGAGAAGGGCCAGGCCCAGCACGACCAACCGCCGGCTCCAGATCGCGGCGATACTGGAGCGGAGGTCGAGAAGCGGGGCGCCAGGTGCCGACGCAGCATTCGACGGCGCGTCGACGACAGGCTGTTTTGGAGGAGGAGGCGCCAGCCGCTCATATTGGCGGGTTTCGGCAATGCTTGCCGGCGGCACGAAGGGTGGCGGCGCGGGTTCGGGCGATGGCCGGACGAAATCATCCGGACGGACGACAGGACTGCGCATGCGCACGCCTTCCGGCGCAGTCTGAGACGGCTCAAAACTGCGCCAGCCAGGGAGCCGGCTTACCCTGTTCCTGTCATACTGGTTCATACGCGCACTCGTGTCCCGCCCAGCGTGAAAGACTGAAGCCGAGGTGCCGATACTTTAGAAATTCTTAGCTAACGGACCGTTAAAATAACGTCAGCGACGCCGATGTTGCGATTTGCCGCGATAACGAGGATGGCCATGAGGACGATACGACATCTGACAGCGCTGCTGCTTGCGGCCGCTCTGATCCCGTCGCC
The DNA here is from genome assembly GCF_051810725.1 of Rhizobium zaerense. Taxonomy (NCBI): domain Bacteria; kingdom Pseudomonadati; phylum Pseudomonadota; class Alphaproteobacteria; order Hyphomicrobiales; family Rhizobiaceae; genus Rhizobium; species Rhizobium zaerense. The sequence goes on from NZ_CM132690.1 coordinate 265,120, forward strand.
GGCCTTTGCGACCGAGGCTCCCTGTTATCGCGGCGTCAATTTGTCCGGCGGCGAATATGGCGAGCGCGGCGGCATCTACGGCACCAACTACACCTATCCCGGCGAAGACACTATCGGCTATTTCGCCAAGAAGGGCATGACGATCATCCGGCTGCCCTTCCGCTGGGAGCGGCTGCAGCCGGCGCTCGGCGGACGGCTCGACGAGGACGAGCTCAAGCGGATCAAAGATACCATCGGCCTGATCCGCAAGCACGGCATGGCGGTTCTGCTCGACCCGCATAATTTCGGCTATTACGACAAGACCCAGGTCGGCACGGCGCCGGCGACGGATGCCGCCTTCGGTGATTTCTGGGCAAGGCTTGCCGTCGAATTCGCCAATCAGGACGGCGTTCTCTTCGGCCTGATGAACGAACCGCACGACATCAAGGCAACGGACTGGCTGGATGCCGCCAATGCCGCGATCCGCAGCATCCGCGCCGTTGGCGCGCGCAACCTCATCCTGGTGCCGGGCACGGCATGGAGCGGCGCGGGCAGCTGGGAAAAGGATGTGATCGGCGGCGCCAACGGCACGGTGATGCTCGGCGTGCGCGATCCGCTCGACTTCTACGCCTATGAGGTCCACCAGTATCTCGACGCCGATTCCTCCGGAACCCATCCGACCTGCGAAGGTGCAGGCGCCGCAGTCGAGGCAATCGCCAGCGTTACCGCCTGGCTGAAGCAGCACCACAAGCGCGGCTTCCTCGGCGAATTCGGCGCCTCCACCGACAAGGACTGCATGAGCGGATTGACCGAAATCTACGCCACCATGTCCGGAAATAGCGACGCCTGGCTCGGCTGGTCCTATTGGGCGGCGGGCGAATGGTGGCCGGCGGACGAGCCGTTCAACGTCCAGCCGCGCAAAGGCCCCGAGCGGCCGCAGATGCGGCTTCTTGCCGAGGCGGCAAAAGCCGATACCGGCACTTGCTCAGCCGTCAAGCCGGCGGGGAAATGAAAATGGCGGTCGTCGATCACAGGACAGCAACATTCGCTGTAGGCGCCACTGGAGCCGGCAACCGGCTCGGCGCCGCCCGCGAGGCATCGCGCACCGATCATACAGTGCTCTGGCTCGGCCTGCTCTCCGTGCTCTATAACGGCATTCTCGCCTTCATCAACCACAACGTCGTGCCGCTGTCGATGACGCATGTCGCCGCCAGCGAAGGCCTGATCATGGCGAGCGCCATCATCTATATCCTGCACAAGGGGATCTACGAGACCGACCTGCCGGCCTTCCTGTTCCTGCTGTTCACGCTCATCGTGACCATCTATGTCAGCGTGCTCAACCGCATGCTGTTCATCGATCACTTCCGCAACGTGCTGATCATCTTCTGCTTTACCGGGCTCGGCGGCTGGAGCAACGAGAAAACGATGAAGCTCGCCTTCCGCTGGGCAAGCCTTGCCGTCATGATCTTCCTGATCTTCGAGATCGTCAGCGTGCCGTTCTACGTCAGCATCGTCCACCCGTCCGATTATTTCGCCAATACGCGCGGGCTGCTGCCGCTGAGCTACAACACGACGGGCCTCTTTCAGAACGCGCTCGGCTTTCCCGAGCGCTTCTCCTTCGGCATCATCGACCATCGTTCCTCGTCGATCTTCCTCGAGCAGGTGTCGCTCGCCAATTTCTGCGGCGTGATCGCGGTCTACCTGATTTCGATGTGGGACAGACTCGGCCGCTGGGACCGGCTGCTGATGATCGGCACGGCCGTGCTGATCTTGGTGACGAACGACACGCGCACGATGCTGATCTTCTGCTTTGCCTGCATCGTCGGCTACTTCGTCTTTCCGAAGATCCCGAAGAATTTCAATCTGGCGCTGATGCCGCTGATCGTCGCCGCCGGCTTCCTCGTCTACGTGCTGAAACCCAATGCTACCGGCGACAATTTCACCGGCCGCATCAACCTGACGATGAAGAAGATTATGGAGCTCGATCCGCTCGCCATCCTTGGGCTTTCGGTCGACCGGGTGGCCGAATTCGCCGACAGCGGCTATGTTTACCTGATCTACGCCGCGACGATCTTCGGCGTCATCGCCTTATGGCTGTTCGTCTGCCTCTTTCCCGCCGGGCGCACGGCAGCACAGCGGCGCTGCGCCCATTCACTTTCTCTTTTCATTTTTCTGAATATGATGATCGGGGGAACTGCGGTCTTCTCGATGAAGATCGCCGGCCTCCTGTGGTTCGTCGTCGGATATATGCGCTTCCACGACAGCCCGCGCATCCGGCAGGGTCGTCCGGCAGATGTATTGAGTTGACCGCAGCGGCGCCTGTTCGCGCGAGCCCGAGGGAGCAAAACGCCCGATGCTTGTCCAGCTTCAATATCTGCGCGCCATCGCGGCGCTGATGGTCGTCTATTTCCACGCCATATTGCAGCTTGCCAAGGTCAATCCCGCGCTTGACGCCACCGCCTTCGTCTATGGCGAAACCGGCGTCGACATCTTCTTCGTCTTGAGCGGCTTCGTGATGTGGCTGACGACAAGCGGACGCGCCGTGAGCCCGGTCGATTTCGCCCGCCGGCGCATCAGGAGGATCGTGCCGCTCTATTGGCTGGCGACGCTGTTTTCGGCGACGGTGGCGCTGGTGGCCCCGTCATTGCTGAAATCGACGGTGTTCGACCTGCCGCATCTCGCAGCCTCGCTGTTCTTCCTGCCGTGGAGCAATCCCGCCGATCCCAGCACGATCACGCCGGTGGTCGTTCCGGGCTGGACGCTGAATTACGAAATGTTCTTCTACTTCGTCTTTGCGCTGCTATTGCCGCTTTCGGAAGTTCGGCGCATCCCGGCGATGTTTGCCGTCTTTGCCGTCATCCTGATCGCCTGCCGGCTGCTGCCGGAAACGACTGTGACCCGGTTCTACGGCGAACCGATCATGCTGGAATTCCTCGCCGGTGTCGTGCTCGGCTGGCTCTACGGGCAGAAGCTGCTGCTGCCGAGCCGCTGGGCCTGGGCGGCCCTTGCCATGGGCTTTGCCTTTCTTTTCATCAACGAGGCGCTGATGCCGCCGGAAAGCCGGTTCTATGCCTGGGGAATCCCGGCGATCTTCATCGTCTACGGCGCGATCTCCATCGATTTTTCCAGGCTGCCGGTTTTGGGATGGCTGAACTATCTCGGCGACTGCTCCTACAGCATCTATATCACCCACGCCTTCACGCTGGCCTTTCTCAGGGTCGCCGCCGATCGCCTGCCAATCGGCATCCTGCAGCAGCCGGTGCTCTTCGTGATCCTCTCGCTGGTGCTCTCGTCGATCGGCGGCGCGATCATCCATGAGATCACCTCGCCGCGCCGCGAAGGTTGCGGTGGCGAGCCGGCCGCCGGCCTAAAACGCTCGAAGGCGAGATTACGCATCCAAGCGGCGCTGACGGTACAGTTTTTTGCGCAACTTCTCCTAAGCTTGAGACTGAGCAATGAGAGAACTTGCGCAAAAATGATGGTTTCTCTTGCAATTTGTCGCATGAATGAAAGTGCGCCGGCCTATTCGCGGCCCGGGCTTTGATCTAAGCACAGCGGCGGCCTTGGAGAGGGAAGAGGGAAAGACATGACAAGTTACGTATTGACGGTATCCTGCAAGTCGACGCGCGGCATCGTGGCGGCGATTTCGAGCTATCTGGCCGACAAGGGCTGCAACATCGTCGACAGCTCGCAGTTCGACGATCTCGACACCGGCAGGTTCTTCACACGGGTGAGCTTCATCTCCGAGGAAGGCGTGCCGCTTGCCGAACTCAAGGAAGGCTTCGAGCCGATCTGCAAGCGGTTTGCCATGGATGCCGAGATCCATGACGGCAACGCCCGCATGAAGGTGCTGCTGATGGTGTCGCGCTTCGGCCATTGCCTCAACGACCTGCTCTACCGCTGGAAGATCGGCGCCCTGCCGATCGACATCGTCGGCGTCGTCTCCAACCATTTCGATTACCAGAAGGTCGTGGTCAACCACGACATCCCCTTCCACCACATCAAGGTGACGAAGGAGAACAAGCTGCAGGCCGAAGGCCAGATCATGGATATCGTCGAACAGACCGGCACGGAGCTGATCGTACTGGCGCGCTACATGCAGGTGCTTTCGGATGCGATGTGCCAAAAGATGTCTGGCCGGATCATCAATATCCATCATTCCTTCCTGCCGAGCTTCAAGGGCGCCAACCCTTACAAGCAGGCCTATCAACGCGGCGTGAAGCTGATCGGCGCGACGGCGCATTACGTCACCGCCGATCTCGACGAAGGCCCGATCATCGAGCAGGACACGGCGCGCATCACCCATGCGCAGTCGCCCGACGACTATGTCTCGATCGGCCGCGACGTCGAAAGCCAGGTGCTGGCGCGGGCCATCCATGCCCATATCCATCACCGCACCTTCCTGAACGGCAACCGCACCGTGGTCTTCCCGGCAAGCCCCGGCGGTTACGCCTCCGAACGCATGGGTTGAGCGTCGCCTAGACCCTGCATCTCTTTTGCTGGCGAATGACAATCTCCCGTTGCCTGCCAGCGGCAAGTACTCGATTATCTCCTTCAATAGGTAATCGAATCATGCAGCGGGAGGGGTGCCATGACCGACGAGGCGCTTGTTGATCGCATGGCGCTGCCGCGTCCCGACGTCACCGCCAGCGACGCGGAAGAGATCCTCCTTGCTCATTACAGCCTCTCCGGCACGCTTACCGAACTCGGCAGCCAGCAGGATCGAAACTATCGCGTCGATAGCGATCGTGGCCGCTACGTCCTGAAGATCTGCCATGCAGCCTACGAGATCCGCGAGCTCGAAGCACAGAATGCGGCGATCCATCACCTCAAAAGCAGGAAAGATGCGCCGCGCGTTCCGCAGGTGATCCGCAGCAATGAGGGGCGGGAGATCGTCGTCCTTACCGTGCGTGGGCAGGGCTATCAGGTCCGGCTGCTGGAATATCTGGAAGGCCAGGGGCTGACGGAGCTGACCTATCTGGCGCCGGCTTCCGTTGCAGCCCTCGGCGCGCTCTGCGCCAGGCTGGCGCGGGCGCTTGCCGATTTCGACCATCCCGGTCTCGACCGCAGCCTGCAATGGGATCTCAGGCGCGCCGGGCCGGTCGCGGTGCAGCTGCTGTCCGCGATCACCGATAGTGCGGCACGCGACCGGATCGCCAAGACCATGGTGATGGCCATTCGCCGCATCCAGCCGTTGGCGCCATCGCTTCGGCTGCAGGCCGTGCATCATGACGTCACCGGCGACAATGTCGTCGGCCACCGCGACGCCCGTGGCCATACCATTCCCGACGGGGTGATCGATTTCGGCGATATCATCCGCGGCTGGCTGGTCGGCGACCTCGCCGTTACATGCGCTTCGCTGCTGCATCAGGCGGATGGCGACCCTTTTCATATCCTGCCGGCCGTCACCGCCTATCAGGCGATCTATCCGCTGACCGGCGAGGAGCTGAAGGCGCTCTGGCCGTTGACCGTCGCACGCGCGGTCATTCTGGTTGCCAGCAGCGAGCAGCAGATTTCGGTCGATCCGGATAATGACTATGTCCGCGGCAATCTCGAGCACGAGCGGGCGATCTTCGATACGGCGATGTCCGTTCCCTTCGAACTCATGGAAGCCGCGATCCTCAGGGCGGCCGGCGCAAATGTCGCCGCCCCGGAAGCATCGGGTTGGCTGCCGTTGCTGCCGGACATCGATCCCGCCGGGATCGCCTATGTCGATCTTGGGGTGCGGAGCCCGCATTTTTCCGCCGGCAACTGGCTAAATGCCGACATGGACTGGCGGCTGCTTGCCCGTGTGGCAACCGAAAACGGCACGGCAGCGACGCGCTACGGCGAATATCGGCTTTCCCGTGCGGGAACCGCGAAGGGACAGGCGACCTGCGCCCTGCATGTCGACATATGCCTTGCCGCAGGCAGCGCGATTGCAGCGCCCTTTGCCGGCCGTATCGCCTGGAAGGACCAGCATCTGACGCTCGCCAGCGGCGGCATGACCCTGCATCTCGATGGGCTCGACCTGTCGGTCGAGGATGGAGCCCAGATTGCCGCCGGCGATCCGCTTGGCACGGTTACCGGAGAGGCGTCGTCGCTCGGCGGGCTGCGCGTCCAGCTTTGCAGCGTCGCCGGTCTCGAACCGCCGCTCTTTTCCACACCCCGCGCGGCGGCGGCCTGGTCGGTGCTCTGCCCTTCGCCCTCGCTGCTTCTCAGCCCGCAAGCGGATGCGCCGCAACCTGATACCGCCGCGCTCTTCGCCAGGCGGCGGGCGCATCTCGCGAGGCCGCAGAAGAACTATTACGCGGCGCCGCCGCAGATCGAACGCGGCTGGAAGGAGCATTTGTTCGATGTCGAAGGCCGCGCCTATCTCGACATGGTCAACAACGTCACCACCCTCGGCCACGGCCATCCCAGGTTCGCGGCAGCAATCCACGCCCAATGGCTGCGGCTCAACACGAATTCGCGCTTCCACTATGCCGCAATCACCGAATTTTCCGAACGCCTCGCCGCCTTGGCGCCGGACGGGCTCGACGCGGTCTTCCTGGTCAACAGCGGCTCGGAGGCGAACGATCTGGCGCTACGGCTGGCGCAAGCCCATAGCGGCGCGCGCAACATGCTCTGCCTGCTCGAAGCCTATCATGGCTGGTCGGCGGCAAGCGATGCCGTCTCGACCTCGATCGCCGACAATCCAAAGGCACTGACCACCCGGCCGGACTGGGTGCATACCGTCGTTTCGCCGAACACCTATCGCGGCGACTTCCGTGGTCCCGATACGGCAGCGGATTATCTCGGCATGGCGACGCCGGTGCTGGAGGCAATTGATGCTGCGAGCGAAGGCCTTGCGGGCTTCATCTGCAGATCGGTCTACGGCAATGCCGGTGGCATCCCGCTGCCGGACGGTTATCTCAGGGAAATCTATGCGCAGGTGCGCGCCCGTGGTGGCCTCTGCATCGCCGATGAGGTGCAGGTCGGCTATGCCAGGCTCGGGCATTATTTCTGGGGCTTCGAGCAGCAAGGGGTCGTGCCCGATATCATCACCGTCGCCAAGGGCATGGGCAACGGCCATCCGCTCGGCGCCGTCATCACCACGCGGGAGATTGCGCAATCGCTGGAGAAGGAGGGCACTTTCTTTTCCTCCACCGGCGGCAGCCCGGTCAGCTGCATCGCCGGCATGACGGTGCTCGACCTCATGGCCGAGGAAAAGCTGCAGGAAAATGCCCGGACGGTCGGCGATCATCTGAAGGCGCGGCTCGCCGCGCTGATCGACCGCCATCCGATTGCGGGCTCCGTGCACGGCATAGGCCTCTATCTCGGCCTCGAATTCGTCCGCGACAGAACGACGCTGGAGCCGGCGACCGAAGAGACGGCTGCCATCTGCGACCGGCTTCTCGAACTCGGCGTCATCATGCAGCCGACCGGCGATCACCAGAATGTGCTGAAGATCAAACCGCCACTCTGCATCAGCATCGACAGCGCGGATTTCTTCGCGGACATGCTGGAGAAGGTACTCGAAGAGGGCTGGTGACACAGGGCTTCCGGCATTAACCAAATCGGTCATTTCGAGGCATGTCGATTTTTAATGAAACAGGCCATTGCTTGATACGGCAAGGCTTCCTATGTCTGCCGCGGTGATCGATCGAACTTCCGATTCTGTCATGCGAATTTAACGAAAGACTGATATGTTTCTTTCTGTAAGTTCGGACTGCGACGGAATGAATTTTTTCGGATCGTCGATATTTTGACACGTTTCGGAATATGTTTCTGACAGGCTATAGGGTAATCTCTACCAAGTTAGTAGATTATCGAAGACAGCCTTCACCGATTCCGGGCTCTACCGGGACCTCTCAAGTGCAACGCCAACATAAGGAACGAGCATGATAGACATCGATATTCTCGCCGATCTCCTTGGGCGATCTGTGCTTGGCAATGACCGTCCGGGCGCCCTCTCCCGCCCGAACTGTCGAATGTGACGTTCGTCCTCCTTTCAACGGTACCAGACAAGTCAATTCGCCATGGCTGCGCATGTTGCGCGGCAGGAGTTCTATCTATGAAGAAGCAAGTTATCGAATACGCAGGCGTTCCCGTCGGGATCGTCATTCCCGATGAAGATCGGCTGAAGTTCATCGCCGTGAAATTTCATGTCCACGACCTCGACGAGCAGCGCTTCGGCTCGCCGGACGAGGTGCGGCTGGCTATCCATGACCTGATGACCCGCCGTCATCCGAAGCCGCTTCATGCCTGAGGACATGAGGCCGCAATCAGCATTCACGGCTTTTCGTAATGTCCGACCGGTCCCGCCAAATGGGGCCGGTCTTGTTTTTTGAGGGCATTACAGCGCCGCGCGTCTTTATCAGACGCGCAAAGGACGCTGTAACGCTTTGAATTTCTGCATAATTTTATCCTTAAATCGATTCCGATTTAAGGAATTATGCAGTACAGTCCTACCGGCCGCCTTTCCGGATAAGGATCCGCCCTTGCCCGATCTTCTGAACCTCATTACCGACATCGAAGGCGTTTCCGTCGGCCATGCGACCGACCTTGCGCTCGGTTCCGGTGTCACGGTCATCGTCTTCGACGAACCGGCCGTCGCATCCGGCACCGTGCTCGGCGGCGCGCCCGGCGGGCGCGACACCGCCCTGCTCGATCCGTCGATGACCGTCAATGCCGTGGATGCCTTCGTGCTCTCCGGCGGCTCTGCCTTCGGGCTGGATGCCGCCGGCGGCGTGCAGGCGGGCCTGCGCGAACTCGGCCGCGGCTTTGCAGTCGGGTCGGTGCGTATTCCGATTGTGCCGCAGGCAATCCTGATGGACCTGCTGAACGGCGGCGACAAGGATTGGGGCCTTCACTCGCCTTATCGCGACATGGGCTATGCGGCGTTGAAGGCGGCCGCCAAGGGCGCATTCGCGCTCGGCACGACAGGCGCCGGCACAGGGGCGACGACGGCCACCGTCAAGGGCGGGCTTGGCTCAGCCAGCGCCGTCAGCAGCGCCGGGCACCGCGTCGCGGCAATCGTCGCCGTCAATGCGCTCGGCTCGGCGACGATCGGCGACGGGCCACATTTCTGGGCGGCGCCTTTCGAGAAAGACGCGGAATTCGGCGGGCTCGGCATGCCTGATGTGACCGACCACCGGATGCGGCTCAAGGGCATGAACACCCCGGCGACGACGATCGGCGCTGTCGTGACCGATGCGCAGCTGACGAAGGCCGAAGCGCATCGGCTTTCGCTCGCCGGCCATGACGGCCTCGCCCGGGCACTGCTGCCGGCGCACCTGCCGCTCGACGGCGACACCGTCTTTGCCGCTTCGACGGCCAAGCATCGAAGAGACGATATGGCGAGCCTGATGGAGCTTTGCCATCTCGCGACTATCGTCATGGCGCGGGCGATCGCCCGAGGGGTCTACGCGGCGACCGCGCTGCCGGCCGAGGACGCGCAAAAGGCTTGGCGCGACCGCTATGCGAGCAGCGGCTGATTGAATAGGGTCAGACTCTCTACAGATCCAATATGCCGAATGGCGGAGAGACGTGAATGCAGATCCGGGCGCTGATGTATTTCGACGAGTTGGTCAGGACCAATTCGATGCGCCAGGCGGCCGAGAATCTCAATGTCGCGCCGACGGCGATCAGCCGGCAGATCGAGAACCTCGAATATCATTTCGGTGCGCCGCTCGTCGAACGCAGCGCCCGCGGCGTCAAGCTGACGGCCGCCGGCGAGTTGCTTGCCGCCCGCGCCGGCCGGACGCTGCGCGAACTCGATCACGTACAGCAGCTGATCGAAGACTTGAAGGGCCTGCAGCGCGGCCGCGTCAGCATCTATGCCAATGGCGCGACCGTCGCCAATCTGCTGGCGCCGGCGCTCGCCGAATTCAGCCTGAAATATCCGAAGCTGCGCTTTGCCGTGACGATCACCAGCGCGCGGCAGGCGGTCGACGCCGTCAACAGCGCCGAGGCGGATATTGCGGTGACGCTGTTTGCGCCTCCTATGTCCGGCACCAAGGTGCGGCTGCGCTCCGAGATCGCCTATGACCTCATCACCACGCCGCAGCATCCGGCCGCTGCGCATGCCGAGATCCCGCTGAGGACGCTCGCCGACTACGCCTTGGCACTGCCGGATCAATCCTTCGGCTTCCGCCAGGCCTTCGACGCGCTGCTCGAGAAGGAGGGGCTGAGCCTCGATCCCGTCTTCGTCACCAGCTCTCTCGAAATGCTGAAGGAACTGGTGCTCAGAGGGGCTGCCGCAACGCTGCTGCCGGCGTTGACTGTTCGCCGTGAGATTGAAGCGCGTCAGCTCCTTGCCATTCCGCTCGCCGGCAAGACCGGCATCCGCACCCATGTCGATCTTTGCGTGGCGCCGGACCGGCAGCTGTCCTACGCGGCGACGAAACTCCTCGACTTCATCGAGAGGTTCATGCGCGAGCGCACCAACCGCCGGGCCGAGACGAAAGACTGACGCTTCGAGCTTGCATTGCCCGCAGATTTACGGTGTAGCTTTTTTGGCTACACTGAGGACACAAAATCGTCATTGTGTGTGCACCGGCATAGTGTCACTCTCCTCGCAAAAGGTCTTCGTCATCGACGCGCGGCCAGATAAGGGAACATGATGACCAAGCTTTCGTTTGCGCCTTCAGCGCGTTTCTTCAGGCGGCTTTCGCTCGGTGCCGCGCTTTCGGCCGGCCTGGTGATGACGGCGATGACGCCGGCCGAGGCGGCGAAGACCACGCTCAATCTCGGCATGAGCGTCGAGCCGACCGGTCTCGACCCGACGATCGCAGCACCGGTCGCGATCGGCCAAGTGACCTGGCAGAGCGTGTTCGAGGGGCTGGTGACGATCGACCAGGCCGGCAAGATCCAGCCGCAACTGGCGAAAAGCTGGGAAATCTCGCCCGATGGCCTGACCTATACGTTCAAGCTGCAGACCGGCGTCAAATTCCATGACGGCGAGGCCTTCGATGCCGCGAGCGCCAAGTTTTCGCTGGACCGCGCCCGCGGCGCCGATTCGGTTAATCCGCAGAAACGCTTCTTCGCCTCGATCGCCTCGATCGACACGCCTGATGCCGAAACGCTGGTGCTGCATCTCTCGGCACCGACCGGCAGCCTGGTCTACTGGCTCGGCTGGCCGGCCTCAGTGATGGTCGCACCGAAGACGGCTGCCGACGACAAGACGACGCCAGTGGGCACCGGTCCGTTCAAATTCGCCAGCTGGGCGAAGGGCGACAAGGTCGAACTCACCAGGAATGCCGATTATTGGAACAAGGATGCGGCCGCCAAACTCGACACGGTGACCTTCCGCTTCATCGCCGATCCGCAGGCGCAGGCGGCTGCGCTGAAATCCGGCGATCTCGATGCCTTCCCGGAATTTGCCGCACCTGAGCTGATGAGTTCCTTCGACGGTGATGCGAGGCTCGTCACCAGGATCGGCAATACCGAGCTCAAGGTCGTTGCCGGCATGAACACTGCCAAGAAGCCTTTCGACGACAAACGCGTCCGCCAGGCGCTGATGATGGCGATTGACCGCAAGACGGTGATCGACGGCGCGTGGTCCGGCCTCGGCATGCCGATCGGCAGCCATTACACGCCGAACGATCCGGGCTATCAGGACATGACCAATGTGCTGCCCTACGACGTCGAGAAGGCGAAGGCGCTGCTCGCCGAAGCCGGCTACCCCAACGGCTTTACCTTTACGATCAAATCGCCGCAGATGGCCTATGCGCCGCGCAGCGCCCAGGTGATGCAGGCGATGTTTGCCGAGATCGGCGTGACGATGAATATCGAGCCGACCGAATTTCCGGCGAAGTGGGTCCAGGACATCATGAAGGACCGCAACTTCGACATGACGATCGTTGCCCATGCCGAACCGCTCGACATCGACATCTATTCCCGCGATCCCTATTATTTCAATTACAAGAACCCTGCTTTCAACGCGCTGATGAAGAAGGTCCAGGAGACCGCCGATCCCGCCGCGCAGAATGCGATCTACGGCGAAGCGCAGAAGATCCTCGCCGAGGACGTGCCGGCGCTCTACCTCTTCGTCATGCCGAAACTCGGCGTCTGGGATAGCAAGCTGAAGGGCCTGTGGGAGAACGAGCCGATCCCTTCCAACGTGCTGTCTGGTGTTTCCTGGGACGAGTGAGCGAACAGGTCAGGCGGGATGCGATGAGGTGATGGCCTTGGAGAAATCCGACATGCATTTAGCCGATATGACGCACAGCCCTCTCCTTCCTCACAAGTCAGTTCAGTTCGGGCCGACATTGTTTGGTTTCGCTGGCGGATGGCATTCCTGGTGCGGGCGCCTGCGTCATGAATAGCTCCTTCCGCCCGCCCCACCCTCCGTCATGCTCGGCCTTGAGCCGAGCATCCACACCGCATCCATCAGCAGCAATGGCATGGATCCCAGGCTCAAGGCCTGGGATGACGGAGAGTGGAGTTGCCAGAACGGCGAGCGGACCTATCATATGATCCCAATCCTCGCCCGCCGCTTCACCGGTCTCCTCGTCACACTGATCGTCGTCTCGCTGCTGATCTTCACCGTCATGGACCTTCTGCCCGGCGATCCCGCCTCGATCATGCTCGGCACCTCGGCGACACCGGAAACGCTTGCCGCGCTGCGCCACGATCTCGGGCTCGATCAACCGCTGCTGCTGCGTTACGGGCAATGGTTGACCGGCGTGCTCTCCGGCAATCTCGGCAATTCGCTAACCTATGGCGTACCGGTCGCGGGGTTGATCATCGAGCGGCTAGCGGTAACGCTGCCGCTGGCGCTGATGGCGATCGCGCTTTCGGTGGCGATTGCCTTGCCGCTCGGCGTGCTGGCCGCCTCGCGCCGCGGCGGCATCTTCGACATCATCGGAACCCTTTTTTCGCAGATCAGCATTGCGATGCCCGCCTTCTGGGTGGCGCTGCTGTTGATCATTCTGTTTTCGACGATGCTCGGGCTGATGCCGGCTGGCGGCTTCCCGGGCTGGAGTGCCGGCCTGCTGCCGGCGCTGCAGGCGCTGGTTATGCCCGCTGTCGCGCTGGCGATGCCGCAGGCGGGCGTGTTGACGCGGGTGGCGCGCTCGGCGGTGCTCGACACGATGCATGAGGATTTTGCCCGCACTGCCGTCGCCAAGGGACTGTCACGCAGTGCGGTGCTGTGGCGCCATATCGTGCCGAATGCGATGATCCCGATCCTGACGATGATCGGGCTGCAATTCACCTTTCTCGTCGCCGGCGCGGTGCTGGTGGAAAACGTCTTCAACCTGCCCGGCCTCGGGCGGCTCGCGCTACAGGCGCTCTCCCAGCGCGACGTCATCGTCATGCAGGACGTCGTGCTGTTCTTCGCAGGCCTGGTCATCGTGATGAATTTCATTGTCGATCTCTCCTATCTGGCGATCGATCCCAGGATGAGAAAGGCGGCCTGAACCATGGTACCGATTGCATCCCCCGCGATCGCCGGCCGCCATCGAGTCTTTAGACTTAGCCGGCGAATGAACTTGATTGCTGGGACTGTCATCATCGGCCTGCTGGTCGCCGTTGCGCTGCTGTCGCTCGTCTGGACGCCGCTGCCGCCGGCGAAAATGCAGATCATCCACAAATTGCAGCCGCCGCTTGCCTTCGGTCTGCTCGGCACGGACCAGTTCGGCCGCGATGTGCTTTCGATGCTGATGGCGGGCTGCTGGAATTCGCTGTCGATCGCCATCACCGCGGTGATGATCGGCGGGGCGCTAGGCTCGATCGCCGGCATTTCGGCGGCGGCGATCCGCGGTCCGTTCGAAGCACTGCTGATGCGCATCTGCGACGTCATCTTCGCGCTTCCACCGATCCTGTCCGCCATGATGCTCGGCGCCTTTCTCCGGCCAGGGCGGTTCACCGCGATCACCGCGATTGCCGTCTTCATGATCCCGGTCTTTGCCCGGGTGACGCTTGCGACCTCGCTGCAGGCCTGGAGCCGCGACTATGTGACGGCGGCGCGCGCGATCGGTAATACGCGACTGACCATTTCGCTGCGCCATGTGCTGCCGAATATCATGAGCCAGATCATCGTGCATGGCGCGATCCAGCTGGGGCTGGCAATCCTCACCGAAGCGGGTCTCAGCTTCCTCGGGCTTGGCATAGCGCCGCCGGCGCCGACCTGGGGCCGGATGCTTGCCGATGCGCAAACCTATCTGGCGCTCGCCCCCTGGCTGGCGATCCTGCCCGGTCTTGCCATCGCGCTCACCGTCTTCGGCTTCAACATGCTCGGCGACGGTTTGCGCGATCTGCTCGATCCGCGCGAGGCGAGCCGCTGATGTCCTCCCAAGACGAAAAGCCCGAAAGACCATGCCATGACCGAAACCGACCTTACCATTCGCGAACTCAGTCAGCACTTCGCCGATAAAAGCCTCTCCCCTCTCGAATACTGGCTTTCCCTCGAAGACCATATCGCGGCCTGGGAGCCTTCGATTTCGGCACTCTACCTCTACGATCCGGAATCGGCGCGCGCCCAGGCGAAAGCGTCGACGGAGCGCTGGGCGAAGGGAGAAACGCTTGGCGCCCTGGACGGCATCCCGGTAACGCTGAAAGAGCTGATCGCCACGAAGGGCCAGCCGGTTCCGCTCGGCACGAGGGCAGTGGAACTGAAGCCGGCAGAGGCCGACGCACCGGCCGCGGCCCGACTGCGGGAAGACGGCGCGGTGATCTTCGCCAAGACCACCTGCCCCGATTACGGCATGCTTTCCTCCGGGCTTTCGAGCTTTCATCCTCTCAGCCGCAATCCCTGGAACACCACGCAAAATCCCGGCGGATCGAGCGCCGGGGCTTCCGCAGCGGCGGCCGCCGCCTACGGACCGCTGCATATCGGCACCGATATCGGCGGCTCGGTGCGCCTTCCCGCCGGTTGGACCGGCATCTTCGGTTTCAAGCCGAGCCACGGGCGCATTCCAGCCGATCCCTATTATGTCGGGCGCTGCGTCGGGCCGATGGCGCGCACGGTCGAGGATGCGGCCTTTTCGATGGCGACGCTGTCGCGCCCGGACTGGCGCGACGGCACCAGCCTGCCGCCGAACGATTTCAACTGGATGGATCTCGACATCGACGTGTCGGGCTTGAAGATCGGGCTGATGCTCGATGCCGGCTGCGGGCTTGCGGTGGACGACGAGATCAGGGTCGCGGTCGAAGCGGCGGCGCAACATTTCGAGAAGGCCGGCGCCACCATTATATCAGTGCAGCCGGTGCTGACGCGCGCGATGCTGGATGGCCTCGACAATTTCTGGCGGTCCCGGTTCTGGGGCGATATCGCGGACCTCGACGAAGAACGGCGCGACAGCATCCTGCCTTATATCAGGGATTGGGCGATGGGCGGCGCCGACATCAGCGGTGTCGATGCGGTCAAGGGCTTCAATCAGACGATCGAGATGCGCAAGAGCTGCGGACGGCTGTTCACCGAGGTCGACGCCGTGCTTTCGCCGACCAATCCGATCATCTCCTATCCGGCCGAATGGGCATCGCCGACCAACGATCCGGCCCTGCCGTTCGAGCACATCGGTTTCACGGTGCCGTGGAACATGTCTGAGCAGCCGGCTGCTTCGATCAATTGCGGTTTCTCCCGATCGGGCATGCCGATCGGCCTGCAGATCGTCGGGCCGCGTTTCGATGATCTGCGGGTGCTGAGACTGTCGAAAGCCTTCGAGGACTGGACGGGCGGGGTAAGATCCTGGCCGCGGCCTCCGACTACAGCGCCGCGCGTCTTTTCGGACGCGCAAAGGACGCTGTAGCACTTTGAATGGCTGCATAATTTTGTCCTTAAATCGATTCCGATTTAAGGAATTATGCAGTCAGCTGATCAGCTGATCGGGCGGCGATAGCCGGTCGGTTGCTCGTAGAGCCAGCCGATGCGCTCGACCGCGGCCGCGAAATTCTCGCGCGCCACCGTCATGCTGTGGCCATTGGCATGGAGGATCGTTTCCGGATCCTCGAAGACGGCGACATGGCCCTTCCAGAATACCAGGTCGCCACGGCGGATTTCGGATCGGTCGATCGGCTGGCCGAGGCCGGCCGCCTGCAGGTCGGTATCGCGCGGCGCAGCTCTGCCCGTCATCAGCATCGCCAGTTGGACAAGGCCGGAGCAATCGATGCCGAGGCCGGAGCGCCCGCCCCAGAGATAGGGCGTTTCCAGGAAACGGGCTGCGATCTCCACGTAATCGGCGCCATCGAGGGCACCGATCGGCTGGACGTGCTTGGCGAAGATTGCCGTTCCGTCATCGAGGACGACGTAGCGATTGCCCCGCGCTTCCGCCTCGCCGGCGACATGAACGCGGCTTCCCATCGACACGATGGCCTGGTAGGGCTTGCGCAGTTCCGGTTCCGGATAGACGAAGCTGCGTTGCACGGTGACGATATGGGTCGGCGCCGGCTTGCCTTCCAAGAGCGCATCTGCCGCGACATAACCGACATAGCCGTCCGAGGCGGCTTTCACCCAGCACCAGCCGTCGGCGCGATCGAAAACCGTCACGTCCTCGCCGAGAAGCAGCTCCGTATCGATGCCGCGCGCAAGATTCGGTTCAGGGCGTAAACCCACGACGGGAACGGCAACACGGGCCGGCGCGCCTTCCACGAAGCGCAACGCCTCGACCTTGCCCTCAAGCCTCGCTTCCGCGAGATCTGGTCTATAGGCATGCAGGCGGCGGTCGAGCATCGTCATTCGCATTCCTTTCAGATCGGCAGTCGGCGCGCCTGATCTCGGATGAGATCGCCGAGCTTTTCCAGGTAGAGCGCGCCGCCGACGGTACGCTTGATGATCACGTTGCGCCGGTCGGCATCGTCACGCACACGATCGACCAGGCCCATCTCGCCCATCGTATCCAAGGCGCGGGTAATGACCGGCTTGGTGACTTCAAGCGTGGCGGCAAGCCCGCGCACGGTGTGCGGCGGCGGCACCAGATAAATATGCAGCAGGATCGCCATCTGGCGCAACGTCAAATCGCGGTCATCGTGGCGGACCTGATCGAGCGCCGCGCCATGCCAGAGCCCCAGCGCCTGCGAGGCGGTCAGTTCGATCGGCACGGCCCCTCCGGAAGATCGTTACGCTAACGTTTCATTTTCCGGCAGTTGCCATGCACATGCAAGGGGCGCTGGAAATTGCCGCCCGGCAGGGTGAATAAAATTTTAACGATCGATAGCGAGGCGCAGCGCGTGAACACGCGGCGCGCCTCAACACTTTTTTGCGTATGGGCTCAGCGCAGGCTTTCGCGGATATGGTGAAAGAGCGCGCGGATCGCCTGTGCCTCGCCGCCGCCCGGCGAATGCGGCCGTTCGGACGGAGCCCAGCCGAAGATATCGAAATGCACCCAGCTCTTCGCCTTGCTGACGAAACGCTTGAGGAAGAGGGCCGCAGTGATCGCACCCGCCATGCCGCCGGCGGGTGCGTTGGTAAGGTCGGCGAACTTGGTGCGGATGTCCTTTTCGTAGCCGGAATAGAGCGGCAGGCGCCAGAGCGGATCGTCGGTTTCCAGGCTCGCTTCGGTCAGGTCATGCGCCAGATTGGCGTCATCGGTGAAGAAGGGCGGGAGGTCCGGACCGAGAGCAACGCGGGCGGCGCCGGTCAGCGTCGCCATGTCGATCAAGAGCTCGGGCTCTTCCTCATCGGCGTAGGCAAGCGCATCGGCAAGGATCAGACGGCCTTCGGCGTCGGTATTGTCGATCTGGACGGTCAGGCCTTTGCGGCTGCGGTAGATGTCGCCGGGCCGAAAAGCGTTGGACGAGATCGCGTTTTCGACGACCGGCACGATAACACGCAGGTCGACCTTCAGCTTGGCGTCCATGATCATCAGGGCAAACCCCATGACATTCGCCGCGCCGCCCATGTCTTTCTTCATCAGCAGCATGGAGGCGGCAGGTTTGATGTCGAGACCGCCGGTGTCGAAGCAGACGCCCTTGCCGACGAGCGTCACCTTGCGATGGCCCTTCTTGCCCCAGCGCAGTTCGAGAAGGCGTGGCGCATCGGCGCTGGCGCGGCCGACGGTATGGACCAGCGGGAAGTTCTGCGTGAGCAGGTCGTCGCCCGCAATCACCGATATCTCCGCCTTGTAATGTTCGGCCAGGCCACGGAAAACGGCCTCGAGTTGGTTCGGGCCCATGTCGTTCGTCGGCGTATTAATCAGGTCGCGGGCAAGAAAGACGCCAGCCAGTTGGCGCTTGATGTCGGCGGCGTCGGCATCGCGGGGGATCATCAGCGTCGCCGCCGCCGATTTTTCGGATTTGTAACGGTCGAAACGGTAGCTGCCGAGCCCGAAGCCGAGCGCCAGGCGATTTGCCGTCAGCGGCGCGGTCTCGATGTGCCAGTCGCCGGCCGGCAGCGCACGGGCGAGCCTGCCGGTGATGTATGGCTGCTCGGATGGGTTGGTGCCGAGGCCGTAAAGCGCGCCGCCGAGATGGCCCTCAGCCGTCGGGATCAGCAGCAGCGACCCGCTTTCGGCCTTGTAGCCTGCCCTCTGCGCCCAATCGAGCGCGATCGGATCGATCGTGCCGGTGTCGATATGGGCAGGCGTGACGGCAAAGATCGGCAGCGTCGAACCGCCCTTCGTGTTGAAAGGAGTCGGTCTCTCGATGAACTGATAGGGGGCCATGATTGTCCTTCGGCGGTCGTAAGGAATCGTTCCTTAACGGTCTGTTAGGGTTAACAGACTATTGCTGGAGCGAAGATTACGCGTCAAACCTTTCCCTGTTCCGCTTCGAGGTCAGGCGCCGATTTCGGAATCCAGGAACGCGCCATGCCTGCCTCGCTCACCACCATATTCACGAATCGTATCCTGCAGGGCGCCGCGGCCTCGCTGCTCGTCCTGGCACTCGCCGGCTGCTCGACGACCAAGGACCGGATGACGACAGGCTCGGTGCCGAAACTCACTAAGCCGGTTGACGAGATGGACGCGACCGAGCTGCGCTCGGCGACGGACCGGCTCGGCCAGGCCTATGAAAAGAACCCGCGTGATCCCATTACCGGCGTCAATTTTGCCAATCTGCTGCGCATGAACGGCCGCGACACACAGGCGCTCGCGGTCATGCAGCAGGTGGCGATTGCAAATCCCGGCGACCGCAACGTGCTGGCCGCCTACGGCAAGGCGCAGGCGGCGGCCGGCCAGTTCCAGCAGGCGCTCGACACGATCGGCCGCGCCCAGACACCCGACCGTCCGGACTGGAAGCTGGTCTCGGCCCAAGGCGCGATCCTCGACCAGATGGGCCGGGCAAGCGATGCCAGGCAGCGCTACCGCGACGCGCTCGACATCCAGCCGAACGAGCCCTCCATCCTTTCCAACCTCGGCATGTCCTACGTGCTGACCGGCGACCTGCGCACGGCCGAAACCTATCTGCGCTCCGCCGCCAGCCAGGCGACGGCCGACAGCCGCGTCAGGCAGAACCTTGCCCTCGTCGTCGGTCTGCAAGGACGTTTCCCGGAAGCCGAGCAGATCGCGCGGCGCGAACTTTCGCCGCAACAGGCCGATGCCAATGTCGCCTATCTCAGAGGCATGCTCTCACAGCCAAATTCCTGGCAGAAACTCGCCGCCAAGGACAAGACGCCGGGCGCAGCGGACGGCAGCAATACCAACTGACCGGATCTCCTCTGCGCTCGAGAGCGTCCGAAGTCACGTGCGACAGCCTATCGATCACTTACGCCCGCGAGAATGAGCCGGAGGCCGAGGCCGGCCATGACGACACCCGCGCTGCGGTCGATCCAGCTCTTGGCTGCAAGATAGAGCCGCCGCGGGTGGCGGGCCGAAAAAGCGAAGGCCACGATCGAATACCACCCCGCCTCCACGACGAAGACGCCGAGCGGCAGCGCGACGATGAGACTGAGCGGCACCGTCCTCGGTAAAAGTGCGGCAAAGATGCTGGCATAGACGATGATGGTCTTCGGGTTGCTGAGTTGGGTCAGCAGCGCGGTCATGAAGCTCAGCCTCGGCGCACAATTGCCGTTGACGGTGTCAGAGACCTCGAGCGGCCGACCGGCGCTCCTCCAGATATTGACTGCGATATAGACGAGATAGGCACCGCCTGCGACCTTCAGCAGGACATAGAGCCATTCGAACTGAGACAGCAGCGCCGTCAGCCCGGCAAGCGCCAGCACGGCAAAAACGACACCGCCAGCGCCCATGCCAAGTGCGGCCGCAAGGCCATCCAGCCTGGACCGCGAGATGGCGATCCTGGAGACGACGACGAAGCTCGGGCCAGGGCTCATCGCGCCGACGGCCAAGGCTGCCATGATGCTGATGAAAATGCCCGCAGAAGACATCGGAAACCTCTCTTTTGGATTGAACGAACATCAGGGGCGCCGCGGGGGGCGCCTGCGCTTGCCGATGGCCATTCACCCCATTTACCAGCTCTGCCGGCTGCGGTCACGCGCGTTTGCTGGTGGCTGATCGGACCGATGGTCCTTGATAAACATCGTCTTCCGCCGAAAGCGGTCGCCTTTTTCCGGCTCAACCGTCAGAACTTGTCTGCCACCTGAATGCCAGCCGGACCGAGAATGACGGCGATCAGCACCGGCAGAAAGAACAGGATCATCGGCACCGTCAGCTTCGGCGGCAGGGCGGCCGCCTTCTTTTCCGCCTCGTTCATCCGCTCGTCGCGTCCTTCCTGGGCGAGAACGCGCAGCGCCTGCGCGACCGGCGTGCCGTAGCGATCGGCCTGGATCAGCGCCTGCGTCACCGAACGCACCAGCTCGATCTGGGTGCGCGTGGCAAGATTTTCGAGCGCCACGCGGCGATCCGGCAGGAAGGAGAGCTCGGCCGTGGTCAGCACCATCTCCTCGGCGAGCGCCGGCGACTGTTCGCCGAGTTCTTCCGACACACGGCGCATCGCAGCCTCGATCGAGATGCCGGATTCGACGCAGATCAGCATCAGGTCCAGCGCATCCGGCCAGGCGCGCTTGATCGAGTGCTGGCGCTTGCCCATGCGGTTGGAGATATAGATGTTCGGGGCGTAGAAGCCGAGATAACCGACGCCGATGACGGCGAAGAGACGGATGGGCATGCCTCTTCCGGCGAGATTGCCGAGGCCGAAGACCCAGACGGCGGCAAGCGTCAGAAAAAGGAAGGGCAGCAGGAAACGCGCCACGAGAAAGGTATTCAGCGCATTTTCCGAGCGGAAACCGGCGGCACGCAGCTTATTGACCGTGTTTTCGTCGACCAGCGCCTTGCGCAGATTGAAGCGCTCGACGATCTGACGGACCGAGCGGTTGTTCTGGTTCCTGAGCGAGGCCTTGCCGGCGCCGGTTTCGGTGTTCATGCGGGCTCGTTCGCGGGCACGGATCTGCTCGCGCTCGGTCGAAACAGCCTTCATGCGCTTGTTCAAATCGCCGCGCTCGAAGAAGGGAATGGCGATCGTGTAAAAAGTCGCGAAGACGGCGATCGCTACGAAGAGCGCGATCAGCATGCTCGGATTGGTCAGCATTGCGGCAAGATCCTGCGACATGGTGCTTCCTTCCGGCTAGATGTCAAAATTGACCATGTTGCGCATGACGAAGATGCCGATCGACATCCAGATCGCCGAGAAACCCATGATGAGATGGCCGCGCGGGTCGGTGAAAAGGATCATCATGTAGTTCGGCGACGTCATGTAGACGAGGGTCGCGACGATGAAGGGCAGAGCGCCGATGATGACGGCCGATGCCTTGGCTTCCATCGACAGGGCCTGGACCTTGGCCTTCATCTTCCTGCGCTCGCGCAGCACCTTGGAGAGGTTGCCGATCGCTTCCGACAGATTGCCGCCAGCCTGCGATTGAATGGCGATAACGATGGCGAAGAAGTTGACTTCCTGGAGCGGCATGTGGATCGTCATGCGGGCGCAGGCGTCGGGGATGCTGAGGCCCACCTGCTGCGCCTCGATCACCCGCCGGAATTCGCTCTTGACCGGTTCTGTGCCTTCGGTGGCGATAAGGCGGATCGCGTCGTTGAGCGGCAGGCCCGACTTGATTGAGCGGGTGATGACGTCAAGCGCATTGGGAAGCTCGTTCAAAAACTTGGTCTGGCGGCGCTTGATCAGGAAGCCGAGAACCCAACGCGGCAGGCCAAGACCGGCGACGACGACGACACCGACCATGACCATCCACGATACACCAACGACGAAGGCGACGAGCAGCAGCACGCAAGCGAAGACGGCGCTGATGAGATAGAATTTCGCCACCGTGATCGCCAGGCCGGCCTGTACCAGCCGGGATTTCATCGACAAGGTTTTCTTGGTCTTTTCGTGCTGGCGCTTTTCCAGATCCTTCAGATTGTCCTGCACCGATTTGCGGCGCTTCGACAGCTCCTGCACCCGGTCACGGGCAGCCTTGACCTTGACCCGGTCGCTTTCGGCCGACTTGACGCGGTTGATGCGGCTTGCCGATTTCTTGTCGGCCTCGATTTTCGAAAACAACAGGGCATAGGCGACCGCCGCCGCGGAGACGGCGGCGAGGGCGACGATTGCCAGCACTGTGGGATCGAATCCGAACATCTCGCCTATTCCTTCGTCTTCGCTTCCATCGCGTCGAGGGCGGCGGCAAGACGCTTTTCCTCGTTGAAGTAGCGGGCGCGATCCCAGAAATGCGGCTTGCCGACGCCGGTCGACATGTGCCGGCCGATCAGGCGGCCGTTTGCATCCTCGCCTTCGATCTCATAGCGCATCAGATCCTGGGTGATAATGACGTCGCCTTCCATGCCGATCACCTCGGTGATCTGGGTGATGCGGCGCGAACCGTCACGAAGGCGTGCCGCCTGAATGACTACATCGACCGAGCTGGAAATGATCTCGCGCACGGTTTTTGCCGGCAGGGTAAAGCCGCCCATGGCGATCATCGATTCGATACGGCTCAGGCATTCGCGCGGCGTGTTGGCGTGGATGGTGCCCATCGAGCCGTCGTGACCGGTATTCATCGCCTGCAGCAGGTCGAAGACCTCCGGTCCGCGCACTTCGCCGACGATGATGCGCTCGGGACGCATACGCAGGCAGTTCTTGACGAGATCGCGCATGGTGATCTCGCCCTCGCCTTCGATATTCGGCGGGCGCGTTTCGAGACGGACGACATGCGGCTGCTGCAGCTGCAATTCGGCCGTATCCTCGCAGGTGATGACGCGCTCGTCCCTGTCGATATAATTGGTGAGGCAGTTCAGAAGCGTGGTTTTACCCGAGCCGGTGCCGCCTGAAATGACGACGTTGCAGCGCACACGTCCGATGATCTGCAGCACGGTTGCGCCTTCCGGCGTGATCGCGCCGAAACGAACGAGCTGATCGAGGGTCAGCTTGTCCTTCTTGAACTTGCGGATGGTGAGCGCCGGCCCGTCGATCGACAGGGGCGGCGCGATGACGTTGACGCGCGAGCCATCCGGCAGGCGGGCATCGCAGATCGGGCTCGATTCGTCGACACGGCGGCCGACCTGGCTGACGATGCGCTGGCAGATCGAGAGAAGCTGCGCATTGTCGCGGAAGCGGATCTCCGATTCGATCGTCTTGCCGCCGACTTCGATGAAGGTCTGACCGGCGCCGTTGACCATGATGTCGGCAATATCGTCGCGCGCGAGCAGCGGCTCCAGCGGGCCGTAACCCAGAACGTCGTTGCAGATATCCTCGAGCAGTTCCTCCTGCTCGGAGATCGACATCGCGAAGTTCTTGATGGTGATGATGTCGTTGACGATGTCGCGGATTTCCTCGCGCGCGCTTTCGCCGTCGAGTTTTGAGAGCTGCGAGAGATCGATGGTGTCGATTAGCGCCGAAAAGACCTGCGCCTTGGTGTCGTAATATTCATCGGTGCGGGCCGGGCGCTTGCGCGGCGGCGTCTGCATCGACGGTGGCGTCACCTGCTGGCGTGCGGGCTCACGCGAGGGTTCGACTAGAATCGACGGGGAAGAGGCCGCAGGGGTGGCGGCCGGAGCCGGCGGCGGGAGCGCAACGGCACCTCCGACCTTTCCGGAACCTTCGTTTCCGCGTTTTCCAAACATGCCACTCGATCCAATCTGCTCGTTCTAGGACATTTCCCGATCTCTCCGAGTCACGGAAATGCTCCATTTTATTGTTTTCACGCAATTCCGGAGGCAAAACCGCTGCCCACTTTTGCTGGAATTGCTCATCGTCTACTTGCGCTTCAGGAGGCCCATTAGGCCGCCCTTCTTCGCCTTCTTGATCGCGACACGGCCGGTCACGATGTGCGATATCTGCGAAAAGGTCTCCGCCGTCGGCGACTTCGGGTCGACTTCAGAGATCATCCGGCCGCTATTGGCAGCGTTGCCGAAGAGATTGATGTCGAAGGGAATGATCGCGATCGGATCGATTTCCAGCGGTTCACAAAAATCCGACGGCGAAATCTCCGGACGTTTCGGCATGCCGACCTGATTGAGGATGAGATGCGGCGGCCTGTCGTTCGGCCGCATCTTGCGCAACGCGTCCAGCATGTTCTTGGCGTTGCGCAGATTGGCGAGATCGGGAACCGCTGCGATGACCACCTCGTCGACGCTCGATAGCACCGAGCGCGTCCATTCCGACCATACATGCGGAACATCGAGCACGGTGACGGGCGCGCTGCGCTGCAGAACATCGAGCACCGGCTGGAAAGCCTGGCCATCGAAATCATAGGCACGGTCAAGCAGCGAGGGTGCCGCAAGCAAAGACAGATGCTCGGAACATTTCGTCAGCAGGCGGTCGAGGAAGACCTCGTCGAGACGATCGGGCGCGAAGACTGCTTCGGCGATGCCCTGGGCCGGATCCTGGTCGAAATCGATGTTCGCCGTACCATAGGGCAGGTCGAGATCGGCGAGGATCGTCTCGGTGGAGAAGAGATTGGAAATGCCGAAAGCGCAATTATGCGCGATGGTCGAGGCGCCGGTGCCGCCCTTTGAGCCTATGAAGGCGATGCTGCGACCGAGCGGCTCGGCGTCCGGATCGACGAAGATCGAGGCCATCGCCGCAAGGATATCGGGCATGGCGACGGGCTGAACCATATATTCGGAAATGCCATTGCGGATGAGCTCGCGATAAAGCCCGATATCGTTGTAATAACCGATAATGACGACTTTGGTCGTCGGATCGCAGACCGCGGCAAGCGGCGCGAGTTCGGCAAGCAGGTTCGCGGCATTCGCCTTGGTCTCGAGGATGATGAGGTTCGGTGTCGGGACGCCGGAAAACATATTGGCGGCAGCGGCGGTGCCGCCGCTGGTGATGCGCATGCTGACCTTCGCCACGCGCCGATCATTGGCGCAGCGTTCCATGACACGCTGCAGGGTCTCGCTCTCGCAGAAGGCGTGGACGGAGATGCGCGGCAGCGGCCTCATGTTTTCCAGATCCGCCATGCGCACCGCCTCCTCGGCATGGCGAAGCTCGCTGGGATTCCTGATTTCGTATTCGATCGCGCTCATGGTCTCGTTCCGCCTCAGAAGCCGCTGTTGCTGTCGGCAACATCTTCGATCGTCGATGTCGTCGTCCGGTATTCCTGGATGGCATTGTTGCGCCGCTGCGCGTCGATCGGGGTCATGCCGCGGGGTGCCACCAGATCCTCAGGATTGGCGATCTGGGCGGCCAGATTGTTCTGCGAGGCGCAGCCGAAATTATAGTAATTCTGGTTGCTCAAATCGTTCGAGATGTCCTTCGGCCACTGGCCGCATTGCGTGGTGACCGCGGTGGTGCCGGTAAAGCTCAGCCGGATCGGCGCCGCATCACCGGGGCCGGCCGCGGCATAGGAGGTGTTGACGATTTTCGAGCTTGCGATCCCCCGCGACGCCAGCTCGGCACGGACCTGATTGCGCAGTTGATAGGCTGCTGCCGAATTGGGCGAGCCTTGCGGCGACAGCACGTAAACAGGGCCTGAGGCGCGCGAGATGTAGTTTGCGGCAAAACCGCGGATAAGATCGCGCTGGGCGATGGTCAGGCGGCGATCGGTGGAGGCGACGGGTATATCAACCGTTTGCTCCGCCTCCGTCACGATGATCGGGTGGCGGGCGCGGTAATCGTCCGGAATGCCGCCGGTCGTCAGTTGGTCGTGCGGGCCGGCGCATCCGGAAAGGACGGCCATCGAAATGGCAGCCGTCGCAAAAAACGCCTTCGAGATTCCGAAGCGGGGTGTCGTCGAATTCATGTGGGCCATCGCCTGATCTCTGTTTTCTGCCATTGCTGCCGATCGTGTCCCGCTCATTTGTAGATGAACCCGATCGAGCCGTGGAACTGCGCGTCGGCGACGGGCGCCTCCCGGCGGCCATAGACCTTGTTGACACGGTTGAGGAAGAAGGTCGCACCGTCATTCTCAGGGCTGAAATTGTCGTCCGGCCGGTTGAGCTGATTGCGCGCCACCGGACGCACGAGATAGGGCGTTGCGATGATGACGAGTTCGGTTTCCTGACGCTCGAAACCCTTTTGGCGGAAGAGCGTGCCGAGCAATGGGATCTTCGAGACGCCGGGCGTGCCGCCCATCGTCTGGGAAATGTTGTCGCGGATCAGGCCGGCGAGCGCGATCGAACCGCCCGAGGGCAGCTCCACCGAGGTCTCCGCCGAACGGCGCTGATAGGTGGCGTTGCCGCTGCCGGCCACCGGTTCGGAGACATTGGTCTTGATCTGCAGGCTGATGCGTCCCGATGACAGCACGACCGGCTTGAAGGCGAGGTTGATACCGTAGTTAAACGGCACGACAGTGACGTTGCCGTTGCTGTCGGTCGTCGAATAGAGCTGCTGGCCGCCGGAATTGAAGGTCGCGGCCTGACCCGATATCGCCGTGAGCGTCGGCTCGGCGAGCGTCTTGACGACCTTGGCCTGCTCCAGCGCGTTGAGATACGTCGAAATGTCGTATTTGCCGATCGAGCTCTTGAAGAGCGCCGCCAGGCCGCCGCCAACCGTCGATGTGGCACTGTCAGTGCCGGGACTGCCGAGTTGGGCGACCGTTATGCCGGAGGAATTGGAAACGAGGTTGTCGAAGCCAAGCTGCTTCAGCACTTCGCGGCGGACCTCGGCGATCGTCACCTTGAGAGTGACCTGGTCCTCGCCCTCGATCTGGAGAAGATTGACGACCTGCGAGGCCTGACGGTTTTCGGCAAAGAGCGCCACCGAGCTATCGCCACCGGTGCCGGATGCGGTCTCGGTTCTGGTCGTCGCCTCGCCGCCCTTCAGGAAAACCTGCGCCAGATCGGCCGCCTGCGTGGCGTCCTGCGGCGTGCGCACGGTGCCGGTCAGCACGATGTTATCGGAGACGATTTCGACCTTGATGTTGGAGTCCGGAATGAAGCGGCGGAGATTGACTTCGAGGCCGGAGACGTCGCGTTCGATCTCGATGTCGAGATTGACGATCTCCTGTCCACCGGCACCGAAGACGAAGATATTGGTCTGGCCGACCTTCTTGCCGAACAGGTAGATGCGCCGCGAGGTACGGGTCACGGCATCGGCCATGGTCGGATCGGAGACGAGGATATCGTGCGCGTCGTCCGGCAGATCGACGACGACGGCCTTGTTGAGCCCGAGCTTCAATCGGCGATGGGCATTGGGGCCAGTCTGAGAGATCCGGACCAGGCTATCGGAATCGGCGTGCGCCTCGCCTGCGCCGAGAAGCGGGGAGAAAGAGGTCGGAACGATACCGGAGACGCCGATTGCCAGCCAAAGGCAGCCTGTCAGGAGAGGTCCGGCGCGCCGCGTTGAATTGCCCATTTGCACGTTCTCTTACTCCGCCTTCGGTGCTGCGCTGGCATCCGTGACGATGGCGCCCGATTTGATGACCTGGATGATCGCACTGCCGTTGTCACCGCTCAGCAGATAGTCGGCGGCACTTGTATCCTGCTCCTGCGCATCGGCGACCGAGCGCAGCGCGAGCGACAGCCGGTCCGCCATCTGCTGGGCGACAGCGAGAACCTTCGTTTGATCAGGGGTGAGCTCGAGCGTCGCGGTCGTGCCGACCACCGATTTCGAGCCGTCGTCCTTTTCCTGGATCTGTTGGTCGATGGCGAGAACGCGAACATTGCTCAGCACGGTTTCGGTAATGAGCTTGGCGGCTTCGGTGCCCTTGCGGACCATGATGACATCGACGCGGTCATTCGGCAGGATGAAACCGCCGGCACCTGTTGCCACCGATATCTCGGTCGCGACGGCACGCTTGCCGGCCGGCAACAGCGAGGAGAGGATGCGGCTGCTGGAATCGGCGATCTTTTCCGGCCGGATCGGTTCGCCCTCGAAGATCGGCAGACGCACGACGGCGCCCTGCAGATCCTTGATCGCATCCGGCTTGTCGGCTTCGGTGATGAGGCCCTGGACGACGCCGCCCTGCGGCCAGGCCATCCAGTGCACCAATTTGTCGTCCAGCCTTGCGCCGACCGGCAGATTGGCGCTTGAAACGAGGACGTTGACGGTCGGTTCCTTCTCGACCACCGAGCGGACCTGGGTGACGACACCGCCACTGCCCGCCATGCGCATTGCCAGGAGGCCGGCGAGGCCGGCTGCCACCACGGCGACAGCTAGGATTATAAGGCGGGCCGGTTTCATCGATCATTCCTCAGGGCACGATATGTTCGCCCTGTAGAATGCTCAGCAATTGGTGTAATTATGGTTAATAGAACGCTTACATTTTAAGTTAACGGGCATTTAAAATGCCGTTATTTCAGGCTTTCCAGCGCGACGAGAAAAAGCGGCGAGGAAGGGAAGGCCATGAAACCGCCGATCGCGATCGCGATGCCATAGGGGATCTTCTTGGCGAGCAGCAAAGAGCTCGGCACCGGCAGCCCGATGGCGAGGATCGTGTTCGTTTGCGTTCTCACCAGCAGGATCAACAAGGTGATGAGGCCGCCGACCGCTGCGACGTCGGTCATCAGGAATGCAAGGGATTGGTTCAGACCGAACCAGAGCGCGGTAGCGCTCAGCAGCTTGGCGTCGCCGCCGCCCATCACATTGAAGGCAAAAAGGGCAAAGCAGGCGCCAAAGACGATGGCGGCAGCAACAAGATGCATGCCGATCGCCTCCAGGCTCAGGCCGGAGAGCGGCGCAAGCAGGAGGAAAGAGACAACAAGGATCAGGGAAACGCGGTTCGGGATCGTCATGGTGAACAGATCCGAGACAGCCGCGATGGCGAGGCAGAGTGGCAGTATTACGAAGACTGCAGCTGCGATCATGCGTATACCCGATTGTGACTTGATGCGAAAAGGCTCACGGCCGTTCAGCCTGTGAGCCCGCTCAATAGCTGGCCGGAGCAAATCCGGCCGGCGTTTTCCAGACGCCGCTTAGCGACACCCTATCTTACGGAGACGGAGTGGTGGTGGTGGTGCCAGCAGCGTGGGTGGCGGCGTCATCCATCCGGTCGCTCAAGTTGTTGAACGTGTCGCCGATCTTGGTGCCGAGGGTTGTTGCGCCGGTGATGAGCGCTACGGAAATGAGAGCGGCAATCAGGCCGTATTCGATTGCGGTCGCGCCGGATTTGTCCTTCAGAAAACGGCTAAAAAGCTTGGTCATGGTAACTCCTAACTCCAGTTGATGTTCAGCACGTCCGCCAACTGTTTGCCGTTGATCGGATGACTGCAACCTAGCGAATGGCCGTTTCCATCGGCTTAAGGAAAAGAGTTAACGACATGTGAATGAGACAATAGGCCTTTGTAGAGTCAGTATTTTCTTACGCACTTACCTCAATATTTAACAATATTCTTGGAATAACTGCTGCATTCATCCGGAAATAGCACAAATTCCGCCTCCAACCGAAGCGTGCGTCGTCCTGAAATCGTGCCGAATTGGAGCATTACGCTTCATCCTGGAACAGAGCGGCGGGCTTAAGGCTTCGTTCACCATTTTTTTCCATTCTATGTGCATATTGCGCTGTGATCGTGAAAGAGGACCAAATGTCATCAAGCGGCAAAACCATTTTCTTTGCCGGCATGATCGCCGCTTTCGGTGTTTCGGGAGTTTCCGCGGCCGCAGACGACGACATGCTGCGCGTCTACATGGATCACGCGCGCGTGCTGAAGCTCGATCGTCCCGTCAGCAAGGTGATCGTCGGCAATGCCAAGGTCGCCGATGCGACGGTCGCCGACGCCAAGACCATCGTACTGACAGGCCGCAGTTTCGGCACCACCAATCTGGTGCTTCTCGATGCCGACGGCAATGCGATCCTCGACGAGCGCATCCTGGTGTCGATCGACGAAGGCAATACGGTGCGTGTCTACCGGCAGACCGAGCGCTCCGTGCTGTCCTGTACGCCGAATTGCGAGCAGCATGCGCAGCAAGCAGCCACCGCGACCGCCTCACCCTGAGCATATCTCGGAGCTTTCTCGACCATTCGTTAAAATCGTCGTGTCAGGCTGAAACGGAAAATCAACGAACGGATCCTAGTGTGACGGACGAAGAATGTCGCTTAGGTCCAGGCAATGACGGTAATTGATCAGAAGACGGATAAGGGGCGCGCCTTTACGCCATTCCGTTTCTTACGGTTTCGCGCTCTCGCCCGCTCGCGCGAGGGTGCTGCGGCGATCGAATTCGCCCTGCTTGCCATTCCCTATTTCCTGGTGATTTTCGCAATCCTCGAAACTTTCGTCGCCTTCGCCGCCGAGGAACTCGTCTCCAACGGCGTTGACTCGATGAGCCGCCGGATGCGAACCGGGCAGATCACCTACAATCTCGGCCGCACGACCGATATGAACCGGGCGCAATTCCGCCAGGCTTTCTGCGACGAGATCTCGATCCTGATCCGCTGCTCGGCGAGCGAAGTCGCCACTCCAAGCAAGCTCTACCTGGATGTGCAGACGTTCAGCGCGTTTTCGGCCATTCCGACGACGATCCCCAAACTTTCCACCGACAAATATGCCGACATCAATACAGCGGCCTTTAAATATGCGCCGGGCGGCGCCGGCACGATCAACATGGTCCGCGCCTATTACCGCTGGGAAATCATCACGGATCTGGTCCGGCCCTATATCACCACGATACGTCCCTCCGACGGTTCGATGCCGAGCCAATATCTGATCGTCGCGACCGCGGCCTTCCAGAACGAGCAGTATCCATAATGGCGTTGCGCAACCCGTTCACCAGATTGGTCCTGACGGCGCGGCGACTCATCCGAGACCGCAAGGGCGCCGGAGCGATCGAATTCGCGATCCTCTTTCCCGTGCTCATCATGCTCTATATTGGTGCCTTCGAGATCACGATCGGCCTCAGCGTCAGCAAGCGCGTGACACGCGCCGCAGGAACGGTGGCCGACCTCATCACCCAGCAGCAATCCGTCACGAAGAGCGCGCTCGCGCAGATGCCGTCGGTCGCAACGGCGATCTTCGTGCCCTACAATTCGACGTCGCTGACGCTGAAGATCACCGGGGTTACCATCGATGCCGGCGCCAATGCCAAGGTGCTCTGGTCCTGGGCGCAGGACGGGACGGTGCCCTATGCCAAGAACGCCACAGTGAGCAACGTGCCATCGGACATGAAGACGGCGAACAGCTTCCTTGTCCGCACCGAGCTCAGCATCCCCTATACGATGTTCCTGTTTGCCCCGAACTTCATGCCGGACGGCATGCGCACGATCACCATCGGGCGCAGTTATTTCTACCGCCAGCGGCAAGGCGACTCGATTCCCTGCGGCGACTGCTGACGGCCCCTTCCCGCTCTTGTCTGCTGAATAACTCCTAAATCGAAATCGATTGAGGGGTTATTCAGCAATTCAAAGTGTTACGGCGTCGTCTGAAAAAGACGCGCGGCGCAGTAATTTGCCAAGCCGGCCGCGGCATTATATGGCTGGATCTCAGCCGCCTCCGACATTCCAGAGGCCGGCGATCGGCTTTCTCGGGTGTAAAATGGCGCGTGCCTTTCTTTTCGTTCTGGATTCCTTCGGCATTGGCGGAGCGCCGGATGCGGCGGCCTATGGCGACGAAGGCGCTGATACGCTCGGCCATATCGCCGAGTTTTGCGCAGCCGGAGCCGGGGACCGCGCCGGATTGCGCGAAGGGCCGCTTTCCCTGCCCAACATGTCGGAACTCGGGCTGATGCATATCGCCCGGTCCGCTTCCGGCCGGTTTCCGGCCGGCATGCCCGTCCCGGAGAAGGTCTACGGTATTTATGGCGCCGCCACTGAAATCTCCCGTGGCAAGGATACGCCATCAGGTCATTGGGAGATCGCGGGGACACCTGTCAGTTTCGATTGGGGTTATTTCCCGACAGAGGGCGACGCCTTTCCTCAGGAATTCATCGAGACATTGTGCAGGGAGGCTGATGTGCCCGGCATCCTCGGCAACTGCCATGCCTCGGGAACGGAGATCATCGCCCGGCTCGGCGAGGAGCATATCCGCACCGGCAAGCCGATCTGCTACACCTCCTCGGATTCGGTCTTCCAGGTCGCGGCGCACGAGGTGCATTTCGGCCTCGATCGTCTGCTCGCCTTCTGCCGTTTGGCCCGGGGACTGCTCGATCCCTACAATATTGGCCGAGTCATTGCCCGGCCCTTTGTCGGCCAGTCTACCTCTTCCTTCCAGCGCACCGGAAACCGGCGCGACTTTTCCGTGCTGCCGCCGGAACCGACGCTGCTCGACCGTCTTATCGAGCACGGACGGCACGTGCATGCTGTGGGAAAGATCGGCGACATCTTTGCGCATCAGGGCATTTCCAGGGTCATCAAGGCGAACGGCAACGAGGCGCTGATGGATGCGTCGCTTTCGGCGATCGACGAGGCTGAGGATGGCGATCTCGTCTTCACCAATTTCGTCGATTTCGACATGATCTACGGCCATCGCCGCGATGTGCCGGGTTATGCCGCGGCACTCGAAGCCTTCGATGCGCGCTTGCCCGAAGTCCACAAGAAACTGAAGCCCGGCGATCTCGTCGTGCTCACCGCCGATCATGGCTGCGATCCGACCTGGCGCGGCACGGACCATACGCGCGAGCGCGTGCCTGTTATCGCCTACGGCCCCAGCATCCGGTCGCGTTCGATCGGCGTGCGCCGCAGCTATGCCGATATCGGCGAGAGCATCGCCCGGCATCTCGGCATCCCGGCCGGACCGCACGGAAGGAGTTTTCTGTGACATCGCATTTGAAGAAGGTCGAACTGCACTGCCATCTGGAGGGTGCGGCCCCTCCAGCTCTGACCGCGGCGCAGGCGCGGAAATACGGCGTCGACATCAGCGCCGCGCTTCGCGACGGAGCCTATGTCTGGCATGACTTCGCAAGCTTCCTCGAATGTTACGACAAGGTTTCCGAGGTCTACAAGACCGAGGAGGACTATGCGCTTCTGACCGAAACCTATCTCGACGAACTGGCCGGCATCAATACGATCTACAGTGAGCTCATCGTTTCGCCCGATCACGGCAAGCGCATCGGGCTGGGCGCCGATGCCTATATATCAGGTATCTGCGAAGGCATCCGGCGGGCCAAGGAAAAGAGCGGCATCGAGGCTCGGCTGATCGTCACCGGCGAGCGGCATTTCGGTCCGGAGAGTGTGATCGGTGCTGCCGAATATGCGGCAAAGGCCGGCAATCCCTTGATTACCGGCTTCAACCTTGCCGGCGAGGAACGCATGGGGCGCGTCGCCGATTATATCAGAGCCTTCGATATCGCCCGCGATGCCGGCCTCGGACTGACCATCCATGCCGGCGAGGTTTGTGGCGCCTTCAGCGTCGCCGACGCGCTCGACGCGGTGCGCCCCTCGCGCATCGGCCATGGGGTGCGCGCCATCGAGGATCTCGATCTGGTGAAGCGGCTTGCCGATCTCGGCACCGTGCTCGAGATCTGCCCAGGCTCCAATATCGCGCTCGGGGTCTTTCCCGATTTCGCCTCCCATCCGCTGCGCCATCTGAAGGAAGCAGGCGTGCGGGTGACGATCAGCTCAGACGATCCGCCTTTCTTCCATACCTCACTCAAGCGAGAATACGAGCTTGCCGCCGGGGCTTTCGGCTTC
Source organism: Rhizobium zaerense (assembly GCF_051810725.1). Taxonomy (NCBI): domain Bacteria; kingdom Pseudomonadati; phylum Pseudomonadota; class Alphaproteobacteria; order Hyphomicrobiales; family Rhizobiaceae; genus Rhizobium; species Rhizobium zaerense. Next base: position 298,895 of record NZ_CM132690.1, read on the forward strand.
GGCGACGCGGAGATCGACGCCATGACGCGCACGGCGATCGAGGCGGCCTTCGTCGACGAGGAGACGCGGAAGGTCTTGCTCGCCCGGCTTTAGAAGACTAGAGAGACTGGGGAAGATCGACGCAAATTGACCGCCACTCTTGCGGTCGGGCCGATTTCCGTGAAAGAAACATCCGATAGAAAGAATGAAAGGCTTCCCCATGGACGGCGTCACGGTCATCGATCATCCGCTTGTGCAGCACAAGCTCACCATCATGCGGCGCAAGGAGACATCGACGGGAAGTTTCCGGCGCTTGCTGCGCGAAATCTCGACCCTGCTCTGCTACGAGGTGACCCGCGATCTCGAATTGACGATGGAAACGATCGAGACGCCGCTGCAGACGATGGAGTCGCCGATCCTCGAGGGCAAGAAGCTGGTCTTCGCCTCGATCCTGCGCGCCGGCAACGGGCTGCTCGAAGGCATGCTCGATCTCGTGCCTTCCGCCCGAGTCTCACATATCGGCGTCTACCGCGACCACGAGACGCTGCAGCCGGTCGAATATTATTTCAAGGCGCCGGAGGACGTGGCCGAGCGCCTGATCATCGTCGTCGACCCGATGCTTGCGACCGGCAATTCCTCGATCGCGGCGATCGACAAACTCAAGGAACGCGGCGCCCACAATATCCGCTTCCTCTGCCTGCTTGCCGCCCCGGAAGGCATCCGCAACTTCCGCGCCGCGCATCCCGATGTTCCGGTTTTCACCGCATCGATCGACAGTCATCTCAACGAGAAGGGCTACATCATGCCCGGCCTCGGCGATGCCGGCGACCGCATGTACGGCACCAAGTAATTTCAGCCTTCCTTTACCAAATGGAAAGACTTTAAGGCCCGGTGGTTCGATCCTGGCCTATTGTCGTCGATCTTAGCAACTTGTCAGCACTTGAGGTTTAGGAAGCCTGAAGCATGAGGCCCCGCATGAAGCGGGGTTTATACAGGAAGGATTTCTGTTTCATGCTCGTGCGTACCGTCCTATTCGCCAGCATCGCCGCGGTGCTCGCCACACAGGTGCCTTCCTTCTTCGGAAGCACCAGCCAGCAACCCGCTGACACTCTCTCCGCCAATTACGTATCGACCGAAAGCAATGAGCCCGCAGTCCCCGCGCCCGTATCCAGCAGCAATGCGATCCGCCTGCAGGCCGATGCGCAGGGCCATTATACCGGCAGCTTCAAGATCAACGGCAAGCCGGTGCAGGGCCTGATCGATACCGGCGCCACCTATGTGGCGCTCAACGAGACTCTCGCCCGCCGACTGGGCTTCACGGCCAACCAGCTCGATTTCCGCTATGGGGTGAACACCGCGAACGGCCAGACGAAGGCCGCGCATGTGACACTCGACCGGGTCGAAATCGGCGGTATTCGCGTCCGCGATGTCGAAGCCTTCGTCCTGAGGGACGATGCGCTGACGACGACGCTGGTCGGCATGAGCTTCCTACAGAAGCTCGCCTCCTATTCCGTCGCCGACGGTTCGCTCAGCCTCAAGCAGTAAACCGTTTTAGACCAGCCCCGCAATCACCGGTGTCAACTCCGGCTTGTCGTGGGTGATGCGGTAGTGCGTGGCAAGTGCTGTCGCCGCCCTCTCCGCCGCGGTGTCGTCAGCGGCGTGAACGAGAGCGATCGGTTCACCTGCGTTTACGCGGGTGCCGAGCGGCAGGAGTTCGGAAAAGCCGACGCGATGGTCGATCCGGTCCGCCGGATGGCGTCTTCCGCCGCCGAGGTCGATGACACTGACGCCGATACCGCGCGCATCGCAGGCGGCAAGCCAGCCGGACCGGGGGGCCGGGACAGGTTTTTCCACAGGTGCCCTGGCCAGATATTGGTCGGGGTTTTCGATGAGATCGGCCGGGCCGCCGAGCATCGACACCATGCGCGCGAAGACCTCTGCCGCCTTTCCCGATGCCAGAGCTCGACGCGCCATCGTCTCGGCTTCATCAGACGAAGCGGCAATGCCGGATTTCACCAGCATTTCGGCGGCGAAGGCGAGAACGACGGTCTCAAGCCGCGTGTCCTTTTTTCTACCCGCCAGGAAATCCAGGCAATTGCGCAGCTCGACGGCATTGCCGGCACTATCGGCAAGCGGCTGGTTCATGTCGGTGATCAGGGCCGAGGTCTTCACGCCTGCGCCATTGGCCACCTCGACCAGCGACTGCGCGAGGATCTCCGCCTGGCCGCGGTCGGCCATGAAAGCGCCGTTGCCGACCTTGACGTCGAGCACCAGCGTCTCGAGCCCGGCCGCAAGTTTCTTCGAGAGGATAGAAGCGGTGATGAGGGGGATGGAATCGACAGTGGCGGTCACGTCGCGCACGGCATAGAGCCTGCCGTCGGCGGGCGCCAAGGTCCCGGTCTGACCGATGATGGCGCATCCCGCCTCCTTCACGACCTTGTGGAACAGATCCGCATCCGGGGAAATCATATAGCCGGGAATGGATTCGAGCTTATCCAGCGTGCCGCCGGTGTGGCCGAGGCCGCGCCCGGAGATCATCGGAACGGCAAGGCCGCAGGCAGCAGCGATCGGCGCCAGCATCAGCGAAACATTGTCGCCGACGCCGCCGGTCGAATGTTTGTCGGCGATCGGGCGGTCGATATCGGCCCATTGCAGCCTGTCGCCGGAATCGGCCATCGCCAGCGTCAGGGCCACGATTTCGGCCCGCGACATGCCCTTGAACCAGACGGCCATGGCGAACGCGCCGATCTGGCCTTCCGACAATTGGCCGGCAGCCAACGCAGCGATGAAGGAGCTGATATCGGCGGCGTCGAGTTCGTCGCCATCGCGCTTGCGCCGGATGATCTCCTGCGGGATCATTTCAATAGCTCGATGCTGCAGCCGGTGCCGACTGTGTTCCGCTCAGAACCGCCAGGATATCGTCGAGCAGGCCGGAAGCGCCGAAGCGGAACGTCGACGGCATCGCCCAGTCCGGCGTCATGATGGTTTCGGCAAGGCTCAAATAGAGTGCGGCATCCGCCACCGAGCCGATGCCGCCGGCCGGCTTGAAGCCGACCTTGCGGCCGCTCTCACGGATGGCGCGGATCATGATGTCGGCGGCTTCGAGCGTCGCGTTGACGGCGACCTTGCCGGTGGAGGTCTTGATGAAATCTGCGCCGGCCTCAATGGCGAGTTCAGAGGCATGGCGGATCAATGCCGCATCCTTCAACTCGCCGGCCTCGATGATGACTTTCAGCAGGACGGAGCCGGTGCATTCGGCGCGCACGGCCTTGACCATGTCGGTCACCGCCTTCTCATTGCCGGCGAGCAGCTTGCGGTAGGGGATGACCAGATCGATCTCATCGGCGCCATCGGCAATTGCCTCACGCGCTTCGGCGGCGACATCGGCCACTTCCATATCGCCCGAGGGGAAGTTGACGACGGTCGCGATGCGCACGGCATGGCCGGTGCCGAGGATGTTGCGCGCCTGGGCGACGAACCGCGGCCAGATGCAGATCGCAGCGCTGTTGCCGTAGGGCGTCTGTGCACGGGCGCAGAGCATCTCGATCTGCGCCTCGGTGCAATCGTCCTTCAAATTGGTGAGATCGAGAAGGGAAAGGGCGACAGCCGCAGTCTCCCGGTTGGAATGGCTATTCATCTTCGCTTCCTCTCGAGCATGATGTCGAAAAGTGTGGGCGGTTTTCAGACGACATCATGCTTTAACTATTTAACTTAGAACAGGATTCAGATTTTAGGCCGACCCGGCCCAAAATCATCCTGTTCCAGCCGCAATCATGTCTTTCAAGATGGCGGCGAGACGGGCGCCGCCGATGGGCGCCATGTCCTTGGTTTCTTCATGGCTGAGTTCGTTGCCGGTCATGCCTGCTCCATAGTTGGTGATAACGGAGGCGGCTGCAACCCTCAGGCCCAGCATTCTTGCGATGATCACCTCGGGCACCGTCGACATGCCGACGGCATCGGCGCCGAGGATGCGCGCCATGCGGATTTCGGCCGGGGTTTCGAAGCTTGGACCGGAGAACCACATATAGACACCCTTCGCCAGCTCGATTTCAAGCTTTGCCGCTGCCCTCTGCATCGCCGCGGCAAGGCCCGCATCATAGGCATTGGTCATGCCGACGAAACGGTGATCGCTTTCCTCGCCGATCAGCGGGTTCATGCCGGAATAGTTGATGTGATCGGTGATCTGCATCACCGAACCGGGCGGCATGTCGTCACGCAGCGATCCCGCCGAATTGGTCAGGATCAGCGCTTCGACGCCGAGCGCCTTCAGCACCTCGATCGGCAGGCGCATGGCGTTGGCATCGCCCTTCTCGTAATAATGCACGCGGCCGGAGAGCATGATAACGGGCACGCCGCCGAGGCGGCCGGCGACGACTTCGCCGGCATGGCCGGAGACGGCGCTGACGGGAAAGCCCGGCAGGTCGCGATAGGGAACACGCACGGCGCCATCGAGCTCACCGACAAGGGAGCCGAGACCGGAGCCGAGGATGATGCCGTGGCGCGGCTTGATGCCCCCGAGCAATGCGGCGAGCAGGCTGACCGTCGCCTTCATCCGAGTTCCGTTTCGAAGCTGAAGGGAAGAAGCTCTTCCATCGTCATGGTCTTCTTCACGCCCGCCTCATCGCAGAGGTAGATCTTCGTCTCCTTGGAGGCAAATTCGGAGATCTTCTGACGGCAGCCGCCGCAGGGCGGGCAGAGCGGCAGTTTTTCGGCAATGACGGCCATTTCGACGATCGTCTTTGCGCCGCCCATGATCATGGCGCCGATCGCCGTCGGCTCGGCACACCATCCTTGCGGAAAGGAGAGATTTTCGATGTTGGCGCCGGTATAGACCTTACCGTCCTCGGCGCGGATCGCCGCACCGACCGGGAATTTCGAATAGGGCGCATGCGCAAAAGCCATGGCGCCGCGGGCGGCTTCGAACAGGTCGTGAGACATATTAACGCTCCTTCGTATAAGGCACGCCGCCGGCTTTCGGCGGGGTCGCAACGCCGATGAAGCCGGCAAGCAGGACGCAGGTTAGAACATAGGGCAGCGCCTGGAAGACCTGAACCGGCACTTCGCCGATCAGCGGCACCTGCTTTCCCTGCATGAAATTTGCCAGCGCATCAAGGAAGCCGAAGAGCAGGCAGGCAAACATGACGGGCACCGGCTTCCACTTGGCAAAGACCAGAGCGGCAAGCGCGATGTAGCCCTTGCCGGCCGACATGTCCTTGATGAAGGCGGCGGACTGGGCAATCGCCAGATAGGTGCCGGCAAAGCCGCAGAGAATGCCGGCGCACATGACGGCGCGGTAACGCAGCCAGGCAACCGAAATGCCGGCAGTATCGACCGCGCCCGGGTTTTCACCGACGGCGCGCAGCCGCAGGCCGAAGCGTGTGCGGTAGAGCACCCACCAGGAAAACGGCACGGCGAGAAAGGCGAGATAGGTGAGGACATTGTTGCCCGATATGACATTGGCATAGATCGGGCCGATGATCGGTATCTCGCGGGCGGCATCGGCGGCTGGCAGGATGATCGGCGCGAAGCGCGATTCCGGCGACAGCTGCGGCGTGCGTCCGCCCTGGCCGAACCAGGCTTGGCCGAGCACGATGGTGATTCCGGCGATGAAGAAGTTGATGGCGACGCCTGACACAATCTGGTTGCCGCGATTGGTGATCGAGGCGAAACCGTGCACCAGGCTCAGCGCCACCGAGCAGAGGATGCCTGCACCGAGGCCGAGCCAGGCCGAATCGGTAAGATAGGCAACGCAGGCGGCGGCAAAGGCCGATCCCAGCATCTTGCCCTCGAGACCGATATCGAAGATGCCGGCACGTTCCGAAAACAGACCGGCAAGGGCGGTGAAGATCAGCGGGATCGACAGGCGGATGGTCGAGCTCAGAACGCTGATGAAGATGTCATAATAATCCATCGCCCGCTCCTTAACCGCGCTTGAACTGTTGGTAGAGGCGCACCATCGCCGGCCGGAACATATATTCCAGCGCGCCGGCAAAGAGGATCACCAGACCCTGGATGACGAGGATCATCTCGCGGGTGATGTTCGGCATTTCGAAGGAAATCCAGTCGCCGCCCTGGTAGAGAATACCGAAGAGGATCGCCGCCACGATGATGCCGAGCGGATGGTTGCGGCCCATCAGCGAGACGGCGATGCCGACGAAGCCGGCACCGCCGACGAATTCCACCTGCAGGCGGGCCGACGACCCCATGACCGGGTTCAGCGCCATCATGCCGGCGAGCGCGCCGGAGAGCAGCATGGCGATGATCACCGTGCGCGCATAGGGAATGCCGAAATAGTCCGCCGCCGTCCGGCTGACGCCCAGTGTGCGCATCTCGAAGCCGAGCTTGGTGCGCCAGACGAGCAACCAGACGAGGTAGCTGACGACGAGTGCAATGATGAAGGAGACGTTGAATGGGGCGGCCCCCAGCTTGGCGCCGAACAGCTGCATGACCCAGCCGAGCTTCGGCAATTGGCCGCCTTCCAGGAAGGTGCGGGTTTCCGGCGCCATCTTGCCTGGTACGATCAGCACATGCACCAGGAGATACACCATGAGCGCTGCGCCGATATAATTGAACATGATCGTCGTGATGACGATGTGGCTACCGCGTTTTGCCTGCAGGAATGCCGGGATGAAGGCCCAGGCTGCGCCGAACAGGCCGGCGCCGACGACGGCGATCGGCATCGTCACATACCACGGCACGTAGCGATCGAGCGCCAGCGCCACCAGCGCGCAGCCGAGGCCGCCGACATAGGCCTGGCCTTCCGAGCCGATGTTGAAAAGGCCGGCATGGATCGCCACCGCGACGGAGAGGCCGGTGAAGATGAAGCTCGTCGCGTAATACAGCGTGAAGCCGATGCCTTCGCCATTGCCGAGCGCGCCCTGGATCAGCAGCGACAGTGCATCGAGCGGGCTCTCGCCGATCAGCCAGACGACGAAGCCGGAGATCAGGAAGGCGACGACGAGGTTCAAAATCGGGATGAGGCCGTAATTGATCCAATTTGGTAGCGGAACGGAAGCAGTGCTCATAAAGGCCTCATGCGGCAATGCCGGCCATCATCAGGCCGAGGGTCTGTTCACCGGCATCGGGCGTCTTCTCGCCGACGACATGGCCGGCAAACATGACAAGGATACGGTCTGAAAGAGAGCGGATCTCATCGAGTTCGACGGAGACGAGAAGGATTGCCTTGCCCGCGTCGCGCATCTCGATGATCCGGCGGTGGATGAATTCGATGGCGCCGATATCGACGCCACGTGTCGGCTGGCCGATGATCAGCATCTTCGGATCGCGTTCGATCTCGCGAGCGACGACGATCTTCTGCTGGTTGCCGCCGGAGAAATTCGCCGTCTTCAGCCGCGGGTTCGGCGGGCGGATGTCGTATTTCTCGATCATCTCCATTGCATCCTTGCGGATAGCTTCGAGATCGAGAAATGGGCCGCGGCTATAGCCCGGCCGGCGGTGATAGCCGAGCACGGAATTTTCGTATTCCTCGAATTTCAGCACCAGGCCCATATGGTGGCGGTCCTCGGGAATATGAGCGAGGCCGAGATCACGCAGGCGGGCCGGATCGGCCTTGTCGATCGTCTGGCCGTCGAGCAGGATTTCGCCGGAGGTCGGCTTGCGGATGCCGGCAATCGCCTCCAGCAATTCGGACTGGCCATTGCCGGCGACGCCGGCAATGCCGACGATCTCGCCGGCGCGCACGTCGAAAGAGACGTTGTCGACCATGGTGACGCCGCGATTGTCCTTGACCGTCAGGTTGCGGACGGACAGCACGGCGGCCCCGGGGTTCGCCTCGCCCTTCTGCACACGCAGCAGCACCCGGCGGCCGACCATCAGTTCGGCGAGCTCCTCCACCGTCGTCTCCGCGGTCTTGCGGGTCGCGACCATTTCGCCGCGACGCATGACCGAGACCGTATCGGTGATCGCCATGATCTCGCGCAGCTTGTGGGTGATGAGGATGATCGTCTTGCCCTGATCGCGCAGCACCTTGAGGATGCGGAAGAGGTGATCGGCCTCTGCCGGGGTCAAAACGCCTGTGGGCTCGTCGAGGATCAGGATCTCGGCACCGCGATACATGGCTTTCAGGATCTCGACACGCTGCTGCAGGCCGACCGGAAGCTCCTCGATCAGCGCGTCGGGATCGACCTCCAGACCATATTCCGTTTCCAGTCGCTTGAGCTCGGCGCGCGCCGAGGCGACGCCCCTCGCCAACAGCATGCCGGCTTCGGCGCCAAGCATGATGTTTTCGAGCACCGTGAAATTATCGACCAGCATGAAATGCTGGTGCACCATGCCGATGCCGGTGGCGATCGCCGCCTGGCTGTCACGGATGGTGACGGGATTGCCGTTGACGCGGATCTCGCCGCTGTCGGCATGGTAGAAACCATAGATGATCGACATCAGGGTCGATTTACCGGCGCCGTTTTCGCCGATGATGCCGTGGATCGTCCCCCTGGCAACGGTAAGGTTGATGTCCTTGTTGGCGTGGACGGCACCGAACTTCTTGTCGATGCCGACAAGCTCGATAGCGGGCTTATCTGTCACTGCAGGCTCCAAATAAGAAAAGGGCGTATGGCGAAAATCCCCTCCGCCATACGCCCGATCTCAATCGTCGATCACATTCGGGCGCGGATCACTTCGGGCAAGCATTGTCCGAGGTGTAATCGTGAACCTTGACGGTTCCCGCGATGATGTCGGCCCTGGCTTTGTCGACGGCAGCCTGCATTTCCGGCGTGATCAGCGACTTGTTGTGCTCATCGATCGCGGCGCCAACACCCTCTTCCTTGACGCCGAGCGCCTGGACGCCGCCGGTGAACTTGTCGTTCTTGGTGTCGTTATAGGCGTTGTAGACGGCGAGGTCGACGCGCTTAACCATCGAGGTCAGGACCGAGCCCGGATGCAGATAATTCTGGTTGGAGTCGACGCCGATCGACAGCTTCTTGTTGTCGGCGGCCGTCTGCAGAACGCCGAGACCGGTGGCACCGGCTGCCGCATAGACGACGTCAGCGCCCTGGTCGATCTGGTTCTTGGTGAGCTCGCCGCCGCGGACCGGGTCGTTCCAGGCCGCGCCCGTCGTGCCAGTCATGTTCTGGAAGACTTCGATATCGGCCTTGACGGAGCGTGCGCCCTGCTCGTAGCCGCATTCGAACTTGCGGATCAGCGGAATGTCCATGCCGCCGACGAAACCGACCTTGCCTGACTTCGACGCCATGCCGGCGAGAACGCCGACGAGGTAGGAGCCTTCTTCTTCCTTGTAGACAACCGAGCGGACGTTCGGCTTGTCGACGACGGAGTCAACGATGATGAACTTGGTATCCGGGAATTCGGCTGCAACCTTCTCGATGGCCGAGGTCCAGGCGAAGGAAACTGCAACCACCGGATTGAAACCACGGCTTGCGAAGTTGCGGATGGCCTGTTCGCCCTGGGTGTCGCCCGTCGGCTCGAAGTCGCGATAGGCAATGCCGGTCTCGGCCTTGAACTTCTCGGCACCGTTATAGGCCGCCTCGTTGAAGGACTTATCGAACTTCCCGCCGGTGCCGTAAACCAACGCCGGCTTGACATCGGCGGCAAGCGCCGTCGTCGACATGGCAGCCACGGCAAAGAGAGTGAGAAGGGATTTTTTCATTGTGCAGCCCTGTTGTTGCTATTCGTTAGGGGTCCTCCCGCAAGCCCTTTTCGGGCATGTCTGCGGAACCACCGACCTCCCCCCGGAGGCCTGGCTGCGCGCATCCTTGCATGGCTCACGGAAAAATTCACCAGAAATTTTTCAGCTGGTAAAGATTTGCAGCGATTGCCGAAAATCAGCTCTTCGGGGCTGATTTTTGGACATTCCTTGCCTCAAAATGCGGATTTTCTAGCCAATTCGGCGGCAAATACCGAGATAGAAGAGCGGACGATGCCCACCCGGATTTCTCGCCGGATCGTGTTGGCGGAACCACCTTGCTATGCGGTGAAGCGACCCGCCACCGGCGGCTTCTTGTAGCCGATCATCCACAGAAGCAGCGCGATCACCAGGAAAACGGCAAAGGCCGGCTGGAGCATCAGCCACTGGAAGATGAAGGTGTAGAAACGCGGGTGGATATAATAGGAAAGGGAGGATTGCAGCGACGTCAGGGTTGTCGGGCTGACATCCTGCCAGGCATCGGAGATCGGCGTCATTACCACGGAAGACGCCGCAACCGATTGGATCGAATCGATGGTCCCGGCAATCACGGCCGCCGCAAGCGCGACAAGACTCGCCAGACGCAACAGGAAACGCATCAATTCCTCCGACGCTCGATATGCCGGACAATTCCGGCCGGCCGCGCCATTCTCCACCTTGAGAATTACATAGTCATCGATGAGGTGAAGCACAATGGAGGGGCCGAGGCGAGTTTTATCTGAAGAAGTCAAAAAACTGTTAGATTTCGGTTGATCGACAAAAATTCATCGGTATATATCGCGCCGTTCCGACGATTTGCTCCTATCCTAGGCGCGAACGCCAACAATGGACAGGTGGCCGAGTGGTTTAAGGCGCACGCCTGGAACGCGTGTGTACGTGAAAGCGTACCGTGGGTTCGAATCCCACCCTGTCCGCCATACCCTCATTTTCAATATTGATTCAAACCGCATTTCGCGCGGGACGCGGAAGCTTTGTTATTCTCAAGGGCGCTGCAGCAGGGCGCGTCCGATCTGCTTCGGGTTCTCGCTGCGCAACACCAGAGATGTCGTCACAGCCCCAAATCGCGCGATCGTGTCAACGATCGTTTCCAGCTCTCCCGGCGACGGGACCAGCACCTTCAAGAGAAAACAGTCCTCTCCGGTGAGGCGCAATACTTCCATGACTTGCGGCATCTGCGCGAACTGTTTCAGACAGGGTTTGATATGCTCATGCGTCGTGCGCAAGCGAAGCACAGCCGTCATTCCAATTCCCAAAGCGGTCGGGTCTATCCGGGCGGTGTAACCGACAATGATGCCGCGGTCTTCCAGCCGCTTGACGCGTTCCGATGCTGCCGGCTGAGAGAGCCCGACCCGCCGACCGAGTTCGGAGATCGCAATGCGTCCATTTTCCTGCATCGCTTCGATGATGGCGATATCGGTCGGATCGAGCAATACCCGATTGTTTTCCTGAAAAGCCATGGGATCACCTTAAAATCATCGGAGAACGGCGTGGTTTTCCGATGATCATTCATTCCGAAGCAAAAGAAAATGCATCATTTTCACCTGCGCGGATGATCAAAGGAAAAGACATGAAGGACATCATCATATTGCCGGGAATTGGCGGTTCGGGTGAGACTCATTGGCAAACACGTTGGGAAAGGTCGAACCCGGACATGCGGCGTTTCCAACCGGCTAATTGGGAAAAGCCCGACTTGGCGGACTGGATTTCAGCTCTGGAGCGCGCCGTTGGCGCATCGGCGACCCCTCCCCTGCTGGTCGCGCATAGCCTTGCCTGTCTGCTGGTTGCTCATTGGCAGCAGGTTTCTTCGCTTGCCGTTGCCGGAGCGTTTCTTGTGGCAGTCCCGGATCCGCAGTCCGCGTCATTCCCTGAGGAGGCGGCCGGATTCGCCGATCCGCCGTCGCAAAAAATACGCTTCCCCACTCTGATTATCGCAAGCGCCGATGATCCCTTCGGCACGCTCGACCATGCCCATGCGCGCGCGGATCTGTGGGGCAGCGGCCTTGTCGCGATTGGTCCTTTCGGCCATATCAACGGGCAAAGCGGTCTTGAGGACTGGGGCCAGGGAAAGGCGTTGCTGACGGCCTTCTCTGCCGGATTGGCGAAATCTGATCGGGCTTGAACTTATTTCGAGTTCCCGACCAAATAGCGGAAACAGGCCTTTGCTGCGGCGGACGCGTGCGAGACGGAGCGACGAAATGCGCCGCTCGCAAACGTACGTTCGAGGCTCTCGACCCGTCGCTCCGATGACGCTACGAGGTTTAAAACGTCGAAAGATTCCTGAATTTTTACCATGCGGCTTCACCGCGTCTTTGCACGTTTGGGTTTAGGTTCAGCCAAACTCAAAAACAGAGGTAAAACAGATGGAAGAACTTTCGGTAAAGTCGAAGATCATCAAATCCGTCTATTTCAGCCAGGAAGACGGACGGCTCAGGATTTGTTTCAAGAATGGCGAGGAACGTCTGTTCCAAGGCGTTCCCTCCTCGGAAGCCCACGCGATGACGGTGGCGCCGTCTCCCGGCCATTATTATCTCGACCGGATCAGAACCCGGTTTCGCAGATTGGCAGCCTGAAAACCCGCGCGGATAGCGACAGCACGCATTGCGGGGTTGCGTGGAATCGGGACGCGGCCGGTGGATATTGACCGGCTGTTAGCCTTCGATATCATCTGGGTTGGATCGCCGCGGTCGGAAAGCGGCAACGTGTCGGCGCTGCCGGCGTTAAAGGTCGGCCAGCCGGGAGGCTCGGCGGCGAACCCCAGCCAGGAAGCCGAGCCTCCCCGTCACGGGACGCTCGTGGAGCGCCATGCCGAAATGCATATCGTTTTCGAACGCCACATGCCCCGCTTGTTTGCTTGAGATCGTATGATCCCGCGCCAGTTTGGGTCCCCATCATCCCACCGCGCTAGCGAATTGGGGCTAATCCTGTGAAAAACTCGAGATATCGCATCCGGACTCGACAATGCTTTATTAGCATGATTGCATAAAGCCGGATAAAGACGAGAGTGATGATGTTCGAGAAGCTGCTTGAGATGCAGGAGCGTGGCGCACGGGACCGTGCCCGTGGCCGCAGCCTAGCCGACAATCCGATGTCGAAGCCGGATATCCTGCCGATCACCGACTTCCAGGAATGGTACTCGATGTTCGACGCCTGGCGCTTCGGTTGGTCGATCGAGGATGCGATGGCGGGGCACATCAATATGCCCCGGGATGGCGGCACATTGGCCCAGACCTACACCAGAACGGTCTGATCGACCCTGTCCTCGGCGCCGAAGAATTTCAGGTAGCGTTCGACCTCGGCCGGTTCGCCGGTCGCCTTCTGCGGGTTGTCGGAGAGTTTCACCGCCGGACGGCCGTTGGCGTCGCTGACCTTGCAGACGATGGAGATCGGGTTGAGGCCGGAGATCTCGATCGGCGCGCAGCCGGAAAAATCATTCGTCAGGTTCGTGCCCCAGCCGAAGCTCATGCGCACGCGGCCTTCGAAATGCCGGTAGGTATCGATGATAGCGTCGACGTCGAGACCGTCGGAGAAGATCAGCAGCTTCTGGCGCGGATCGCGGCCCATCTTTTTCCACCAGTCGATAATCTTCTCGCCGCCTTCGATCGGCGGGGCACTGTCCGGGCGGAAACCGGTCCAGTCGGCGACCCATTCCGGCGCGTCGCGCAGGAAGGCGGCGGTGCCGAAGGCATCCGGCAGGACGATCAGAAGGTTGCCGCCATAGAGTTTGTTCCAGTCGCGCAGGATCTTGTAGGGCGCGTTGCGCAACTGCTCGTCGGTTTCGGCCAGGGCGGCGGCGACCATCGGTAGCTCGTGAGCATTGGTGCCGACGGCCTCAAGATCGGAATCCATCGCCAGCAATACGTTGCTGGTACCGGCAAAGGCCGGGCCGATGCCTTCCTTCAGCGCCTCGACGCACCAGCGCTGCCAGAGGAAACTGTGACGGCGGCGGGTGCCGAAATCGGAGATGCGCAGGCCCGGCAGTTCCTTCAGCCGTTCGACCTTCGACCACATCTTCGCCTTGGCGCGGGCATAGAGCACATCGAGAGTGAAGGGACCGAGCGCCTTCATCGCCGAGCGCGACCTAAGCTCGTTGACGATGGCGAGCGCCGGGATTTCCCACATGGTGGTTTCCTTCCACGATCCGTGGAAATCCAGCACATATTGCCCGTCCTTCTTCGACAGCTCGTATTCGGGCAGCTGGAAATTGGAAAGCCAAGCGAGGAATTCCGGTTCAAAGATCTGCGCGCGACCATAGAAGCTGTTACCCGCAAGCCAGATCATCTCCTTCTTGGAGAGCCTCAGCGTGCGGGCATGATCGAGCTGCTCGCGCAATTCGCCTTCATCGAGTTCTTCGGCCAGACGCACCCGCTTGGTGCGGTTAATCAGGGTGAAGGAAGCGTTCACGCCCGGATAGAGCTTCCAGATCATCTGCAGCATCAAAAGCTTGTAGAAATCGGTATCGATCAGGCTGCGGATGATCGGATCGAGTTTCCAGGCGTGATTGTAGACGCGTCTTGCGATATCGGTCCTGGCCATGAAACTCCCGCCCCTGTCCACTCCGGTCAGGTGCTGCCAAATTCCCGGGTACTGCCAAGTTCCCAGCCGGCGCACGAAACCGGCTCGTGTGCCTTCTTATCGAAAAATCGGCGGCTAAAGTCCAGACAAAACAATAAACGCCCCGCCGCAGTGTGGCGGCGGGGCGTGAAGGTGGTTTTGCTGAAGATTATTGGGCCGGAGTTGCGGGCGCGACATTCGGAGCGGCCGGCGTGTTGTTCGGCGTTTCGGTTGGAACGGCAGTACCGTTCTGCAGTGCCGGCGCGGGGGCCGGAGCAGGCTGCTGCGACTGAAGCTGCTGGCCTGGCTGGTGCGGTGCCACCTCTTTCGCCTCGCGCCTGCCCCAAATCTCGACCGGTATCCAGACCACGAAGGCAAGCACCAGCGCAACGATCAGCACTGTCAGAATGCGATAACCGGTGCGTCCCTGCCTTGCCTTCACCGGCGGGATCAGCTGTTCCTTGTGAAGCTTGCGATCGGATTTTTCCCAGCGTGTTTCCCTCTGATGCGCCATCATCATCTCCTTCCGCTGTCTTGACCGGCCGATCCGGCTGCGAAGAATTTCCGCAAAGGAAACGGGCGGCTGTCTGGAAGGTTCCGAAAGCTCAATAGCCGGCGGCGCGGTCGACCACGAATTGCAGCGGCTCGCCGCGCTCGAAACGGGCGATCTGCGTCTCGACATGCCGGAACAGCGCGTTTTCTTCGGAGACCGCCGCATCGTGCGGCGTAAGGAAGACGTTCTGCAAGTCCCACAATGGGCTGTCTGATGCAAGCGGTTCCGCCTCGAAGACATCGAGGGAAGCGCCGCCGAGGGTACCATTTCGGATGGCGGAGGCGATATCGGCCTCGACCTGGCTCTTACCGCGGCCGGCATTGATGAAAACCGGCTGCCCGAGCGCGCCGTTACGACGCAGCTTCGCAAAGAGAGCGGCGTTATAAAATCCCGATGTTTCAGGCGTCAGCGGCAGCAGGCCGACGAGGATGTCGGTCCTTGCGAGAAAGCTGTCCAGTGCGCTGGCGTCGAAGGTTTCGATACCGTCGATCTGCTTGCGGGTGCGCGACCAGCCGATGACATTGAAACCCATCACCCTCAGCTTGGCGACCGCGTCCTGCCCGAGAATGCCGAGACCCATGACACCGACCGTCACTTCCGCCGCCTCCGGCGCGATCAATTTTGCCCATTGGCGCTGGCGCTGGTGGCTGTCATGGGCGTATTGCCCGCGCAGATGCATCAAGCACTGCATGACCACCCATTCGCTCATGCGTGTCGTCAAGCTGCGGTCGACGAAGCGAACAATCGGGATCTCGGGCAGGCCGGCCATGCCGATGATATGGTCAACGCCGGCGCCGCCCGAAAAGATCACTTTCAGCTTCGGCGCCCGCGCGAAAAGATCGGCATCCGGCTTCCACAGAAGCGCGTATTCGACCGCGCTGAGATCGCGTGCCTGATTGGCCGGATCGGCGAGATTGATGCTGCCGCGGTCGGCAAAGGCCGTCTTCAGCACGCGCGCGACGCCTTCGGCATTAAACTTGATATCGACGAGAACGGGAGGACGGGCGGACATGAGCTTCTTTATTGCTGCACGGCGGGCGTCGGCACCGCCTCGATGTTGAAAGCGGCGGCCATGAGGGCCTTGGTGTAATCGTCCTTCGGCGCGCGGAAGATGTCGGCTGACGGACCCTGTTCCACCACCTTGCCGAACCGCATGACGATGACGTCGTTGGCGAGCGCCTTCACCACTTTCAGGTCGTGGCTGATGAAGAGATAGGCGAGGTCGTGTTTCTTCTGCAGATCGCGCAGCAAATCGACCACCTGGGCCTGGACGCTCATATCGAGGGCGGAGGTCGGCTCGTCGAGCATGACGAAGCGCGGTTTCAGCACCATGGCGCGGGCAATGGCAATGCGCTGGCGCTGGCCGCCGGAGAATTCGTGCGGATAACGCCAGCGGGTCAGCGGATCAAGACCCACCTCCTCAAGCGCCCAGCAGACGCGCTGGTCGCGTTCTTCAGCGGTCAGGGAGCGCTCATGCACCTTCAGCCCCTCGGCGACGATATCGCCGACCGACATGCGGGGGCTGAGCGATCCATACGGATCCTGGAAGACGACCTGCAGCTGATTGCGCAGCGGCCGCATTTCGCTGAACGAATAGCCGGCTATATCGTTGCCGACAAAGGCGATCCGCCCTTCTGAGGAAATCAGCCGGGTGAGCGCCAGGCCGAGCGTGGTCTTGCCGGAGCCGGACTCGCCGACGACGCCGAGCGTCTGGCCGGCGCGTAGCGAAAGATCGATGCCGTCGACCGCCTTCACGTGATCGACGACACGGCGCATCAGCCCGGCCTTGATCGGGAACCAGACACGGATATCCGAACCTTCCATCACCATCGGTTTCGACGGATCGGCCAATGGCGGCTCGCCACGCGGCTCGGAGGCCAGAAGGTGCCGGGTATAGTCGTGCTTCGGATTGGAAAAGACGTCCTCGACGGCTCCGGTTTCGACAATCCTGCCCTTGGTCATGACGCAGACGCGATCGGCGAATTTGCGCACGATGCCGAGATCATGGGTGATGAACAGCAGCGACATGCCGTGGACGGCCTTCAACTGCCGGAGCAATTCGAGGATCTGCGCCTGCACCGTGACGTCGAGGGCGGTGGTCGGCTCGTCGGCAATCAGCAATTCCGGCCGGTTGGCGAGCGCCATGGCGATCATGACGCGCTGGCGCTGGCCACCGGAGAGTTCGTGCGGATAGGCCTTCAACCGCTTCTCCGGCTCACGGATGCCGACCTGGTTCAACAATTCCAGTACGCGCTGGCGCGCCGACTGGCCGGTCATGCCCTGGTGCAGGGCAAGGATCTCGGCGATCTGCTTCTCGATCGTATGAAGCGGATTGAGCGAGGTCATCGGCTCCTGGAAGATCATGGTGATGTCGTTGCCGCGCACGTCGCGCAGTTCCCGCTCCGACGCCTTCAAGAGATCCTTACCCTTGAACAGGATTTCGCCGGAGGGATGGCTTGCCGACGGATAGGGCAAAAGCCGAAGGATCGAGTTGGCCGAGACCGATTTGCCGGAGCCGGATTCGCCGACGAGCGCCACGACCTCGCCTTTGGCGATATCGAAGGAGATATGATCGACGGCGAGCGAGGTTTCTCCGCCTTGATGAAAGGCAACCGAGAGATCACGGACGGAAAGCAGCGGTTCTGTCATGTCACTCATTGAAACGTCTTCCTCGGATCGAAGGCATCGCGCACGGCTTCGCCGATGAAGATCAGCAAGGAAAGCATGATCGACATGGCGAAGAAGGCCGTCAGGCCGAGCCATGGCGCCTGCAGATTGGTCTTGCCCTGCGCGATCATCTCACCGAGCGAGGGGGAGCCCGGCGGCATGCCGAAGCCGAGGAAATCGAGCGA
The DNA here is from genome assembly GCF_051810725.1 of Rhizobium zaerense. Lineage (NCBI taxonomy): Bacteria > Pseudomonadati > Pseudomonadota > Alphaproteobacteria > Hyphomicrobiales > Rhizobiaceae > Rhizobium > Rhizobium zaerense. The sequence continues at coordinate 316,491 of NZ_CM132690.1, forward strand.
GGTCAGCGTCGTGATCGAACCGGAGAGGATGAAAGGCAGGAAGGTCAGCGTCGCGACCATCGCGTTCGGCAGCAGGTGGCGCCACATGATGGTGCGATTGTTGACGCCGAGCGCACGGGCGGCGCGGACATATTCGAAATTGCGGGCGCGCAGGAATTCGGCCCGCACGATGCCGACGAAGCCGACCCAGGAGAAGAGCAGCATGATGCCGAGCAACACGAAGAAGCCGGGCGGCAGCAGTGCGGCGATGATCAGCAGAATGTAGAGTACCGGCATCGACGACCAGATCTCGATGAAGCGCTGCAGCAGCAGATCGGTCCAGCCGCCGAAATAACCCTGCACCGCACCCGCCGTCACGCCGATAACAGCCGAGCAGATGGTCAGCACCAGGCCGAAAAGCACCGATATGCGGAAACCGTAGATGACGCGCGCCAACACGTCGCGCGCCTGGTCGTCGGTGCCGAGCCAGTTGAGATTGCCGGGAGTGCAATCCGGATCGTTCACCCCTTGCGGATAGCCGGCGCAACGCTCCTCCTTCGTCATCAACCAGAAGGGAGCGGTCGGCGCCGAATGCGGAATGTTGGAATTGACCGAGCGATAAGAATAGCGGATCGGCGGCCAGATCATCCAGCCGTTGGCATTGATTTCGTCTGTTATCACCGAGGAACGATAGTCGGTTTCGGCCAGGAAGCCACCGAACTTTTCCTCGGGATAATCAACGAGGACTGGGAACAGGACCTCGCCTTTGTAGGAGGCGATGATCGGCCGGTCGTTGGCGATGAATTCGGCAAACAGGCTGAGGATAAACAACAGCATGAACAGCCACAGCGACCAGTAACCGCGGCCGTTCGCCCGGAAATTCTGCCAGCGGCGGATGTTGGTTGGTGAGAGCAAGCCTTTGCGCGGCGGCTTGACGGGTGTCGTGACAGCGGGGTTTGCGGCGGCGTCCATCAGACATCCCTCCGCTCGAAATCGATGCGCGGATCGATCCAGGTGTAGATCAGGTCGGAAATCAAGCTGACGAACAGACCGAGCAGCGAGAAGATGTAAAGTGTGGCGAAGACGATCGGATAATCCCGGTTGACCACAGAGAGGTAGCCGAGACGGCCGAGGCCATCGAGCGAGAAGATATTTTCGATCAGCAGCGATCCGGTGAAGAAGGCGGAGATGAAGGCGCCGGGGAAACCGGCAATGATGATCAGCATGGCATTGCGGAAAACATGGCCATAGAGCACCTGCCGCTGGTTCAGGCCCTTGGCGCGGGCGGTGACGACATATTGCTTCTTGATTTCCTCGATGAAGGAATTCTTGGTCAAAAGCGTCGTCGTCGCGAAAGCGGACAGGGAAAGCGAGATCAGCGGCAAGGTCAGGTGCCAGAAATAGTCGAGCGGCTTCTGCCACCAGGCCAGCTGATCGAAATTGTCGGAGACCAGGCCGCGCAACGGAAACCAGTCGTAGAACGAGCCGCCGGCGAAAAGCACGACCAGGAGAATGCCGAACAGGAAGCTCGGTACGGCATAGCCGACGACGATGACGCCCGAGGTCCAGACGTCGAAGGTCGATCCATCCTTGATTGCCTTGCGGATGCCGAGCGGGATGGAGATGGCATAGGAGAAGATCAGGATCCAGATGCCGAGCGAGATCGACACCGGCAACTTCTCCTTGATGAGTTCGAGCACGGAGGTGTTGCGGAAGAAGCTCTCGCCGAAATCGAAGCGGCTGTAATTCCACATCATCTCGCCAAAACGGGTCAGCGGCGGCTTGTCGAAGCCGAACTGTTTTTCGAGCTTGGCGATCAGTTCCGGGTCGAGCCCTTGGGCACCGCGATATTTCGAGCCTTCATCGCTGCCGGTGCCGCCGAGAAGATCGCCACCGCCGGATAGGCGCTGGTCGGCACTGTCAGCCTGACCGGTCAATTGGGCGATCACCTGCTCGACGGGACCGCCGGGCGCGAACTGGATGACGATGAAGGAAATCGCCATGATGCCGACGATGGTCGGGATCATTAGAAGCAGGCGGCGAATGACATAGGCGCCCATCAGCCTTCAGCCTCCGGGAATGTTTTTCCTGTCTGCCTGCCGTCCAGTCTCATGCCGCTCAATCCGCCAGCCTTCCCTTGCCGGCCCTGCCGGCTTGTCGTGATCTGCTCGTGCCATTTGGAGCCGAGGGCCCCTGCATTGCAAGCCCGCTCATTTTGCCGAGGTCGACCACCAAGCTTCCGGGAAACCCAGACCATAGGCGGGAAACTCGGCCGGCCGGGTGATCGTGTTCCAATAGGCAAGGCGAGATGTCCTGGAGTAAAACAATGGCACGACATAGTGATTGGCCAGCAAGACGCGATCCATGGCCTTGATCGACGCGACCTGCTCGTCCCGGTTCGGCGCGAAAATGATCATGCGGATTAAGGCATCGACGGCCGGATCAGCGATGCCGGCATAGTTGCGCGAGCCAGGCTGCTTTGCCGCCTCGGAACCCCAGTAGTCGGCCTGCTCGTTGCCGGGATTCATCGTCTCGCCCCAGATGCCCCAGATCATGTCGTAATCGAAGCTTCTGACGCGGTTCGTATATTGCGAGGCATCGACGGTGCGCAGACGGGCATCAATCCCGATCTTCTTGAGGTTGTTCGCATAGGGAAGGACCGAGCGCTCGAAGGACGGGTTGGACAAGAGGATTTCGAAGCTCATCGGCTGGCCGGTCTTCGCGTTGACCATGCGATTGCCCTTGAGCTCCCAGCCCGCCTCTTTGAAAAGAGCGATGGCCTTGCGCAGATTGTCGCGGATCTTCTGCGGATCACCGGCAACGGGATTGGTGTATGGCGTTGTGAACACCTCCGGCGGAACCTTGTCCTTCAGACCTTGCAGTATTTCCAGCTCCCGTCCCTGCGGCAGGCCGGATGAGGCGAGTTCGGTGTTCCAGAAATAGCTGTCGATCCGCTCGAAGGCATTGAAGGCGAGGTTGCGGTTGAGGTCCTCGAAGTCGAATGCATAGTTCAATGCCTCGCGCACCTTGATGTCTTTGAAGAGGTCGCGCCGCATATTGGGTACAAAAGCCTGCATGATGCCCGTTGCGCGTAGCGCGTTCGGCGGCTCCTCGCGCTTGACACGGCCATCCTTCACCGCAGGAAAGTCGTAAGCTGTCGCCCACCGGCTTGCCTGGTTTTCCTGGCGATAGTCCACATTGGCGGCACGGAAGGCCTCGAATTCGACATCCCGATCGCCGAAATAGGTGTAGATGATGTTGCGGAAATTGTACTGGCCGACATTCACATTGAGATCCTTGCCCCAATAATCATCGCGCAATTCGAAACGAGTGCGCGCGCCCGGAGAGAAATCGGCGATCTTGTAGGGACCCGAGCCCATGACGGGCTCCAGCGTCGTCTTGGAAATGTCTCGCGGCTTGCCATCCGGCCCCGGCGCCTCCCACCAATGCTTCGGCACAATCGTCAATTGGCCGAGAATATTCGGAAGCTCGCGGTTGTTCTTCTCGTCGAAAGTGAAGGTGACGTCGCGATCGCCGGTCTTTTCGGCTTTCACCACATGGCTGTAATAATTGAAGTTGAGCGGATTGAGCTCCTTGGATTTGTCGAAGCTGAAGACCACGTCATCAGGCGTCACGGGCTGGCCGTCCGCCCATTTCGCCTCCTTGCGCAGGCGGAAGGTCGCGCTGGAGACATCAGGGGGAAAGGAGAGCCCTTCGGCAAGCAGACCATAAGAAGCGAGAACCTCGTCATCGGCAGGTTTCATGAGAGTGTCGTAGACCAGCGCCACGCCTGTCGCCACTTCGCCCTTTTCCAGCAGCGGATTGAACGTATCGAAGGTGCCTGTTGTCGAAAGGCGCAGGTCGCCGCCCTTTGGGGCGTTGGTATTGACGTAGTCGAAATGGGTGAAGCCTGGCTGGTATTTCAGTTCATTAATGACCGAACTTCCGATGCGGAATTCCTGGTCCTCAGCCTTGGACGAGAGGGGAACGAGAGCACCCGCAAGCGATAAAAACAAACCGATCTTCGACCACAGAACCGCCATTCACGCTTTCCCCTGATTATTGGTGGGTTCGACAATACGAAAAATACGGGCGAAAAACAGGAGAGAGTTTGGTTTTTGCCGGGCGCGCCAAATTTTGACCCATCGGGTCCGTGTCAAGGCGCCGCCTCTTCGAGCCGCCTTCGCAACATGCGGCGCAACTCTGTTACAAGGCGCGGGTCGCCGGCGCTGTCGGGATCATAGGCGGCGGCAACGACGATGCGCAGAAGCTCCAATATGAGGGCCGCAAGCAGATCGACATCGGGCTCCACCGAAGGGTTGGCCTTTTTCAGCAAGGCGACGATGCTTGCCCGCATTTCGGCGCGCGAGCGTGCCTTGCGTTCCTTGGGAATGTCGCGTCTGGCCGCCAGAACAGGAAATTCCGGGAAATCCTCGATGTAGCGTCCGAGCCGCGTGAAGACCACATCGCCGATCTCGGCTGCAGTCCTTCCCGCGGATTCGTCCTCGAGCGCGGCCAATGCCGCATTGAAATGCTGCAGCCGGTCGATATGCAGCGCCTCGGCAAGAAGCAGCTTCGTCGGGAAGAACTGATAGAGCGAGCCGATAGAAGAGTTGGCGGCGGCGGCGATCTCGGTCATCGTCGCGGCATCGTAGCCCTTTTCGAGGAAGACCTTTGCCGCGGCTTCGAGCAGGACGGCTACGCGCTCATGGCCGCGCTGGCGCTTCGGGACACGGGTCTGCGGCTCGGGGCTTGATTTTTGTGAGGTATCCCTCATATTACTCATTGTGAGGATATCCTCATATTTTATGGAGCCCTTTCATGCCGCTTTACGATCCCAAAACCACCGCGCTCATTTCCATCGATCTGCAAGGCCTCGTCCTTGGCCGGGCGCTGGCGCCCCATTCCGGCCAGCAGGTGGTCGAAAATACCGCCGCCATCGCCACCAGCCTGAAGGCGGCCGGCGGAACGATCATCCTCGTCACCGTCGGATTCTCCCCGGACTATGCCGATGCTGTCAACCAACCGGCCGATGAGACGCTGCACTTTCCGGAAGGCGGCCTGCCGGCCGCTGCCCTTGCCGTGCCGCCGGAGATTGCGGCCCTTACCGCCGATGTCCATATCGTCAAGCATCACTGGAGCGCCTTCTACGGCACCGAGATGGATCTGCAGCTGCGCCGCCGCGGTATCAGGACGGTGATTCTTGCCGGCGTCGCCACCAATTTCGGCGTCGAATCGACCATACGCGATGCCTTCGCGCATAACTATGCCGTCATCGCCGCCGAGGATGCGATGACCAGCTTTGCGCCTGAAATGCATGATTTTTCCTGCCGGTATATCCTGCCGCGGCTGGCGCGCATCCGGAAAACCGCGGAGGTCGTCACCAATAGCTGAGCCGCTGCGGCGATCCGTCACCGCCTTCTTCTCCCACCGCCAGCCAAATCATCGATTCACCAAAATCGCTTTTCACGATAGGTTCGATCGCAAATCACTTCGGCAGCGCTTCAAGGGAACAGTATGGCTTTCGGCTTCACTCAGGCTTTCAGGACATTCGGCAAACTGACGCTTGCCGGCGCAATCGGCGCGAGCCTTGCCGCCGGTGACGTCGGCGCGGAGCAGAAGACGCCGAGTCCGGGCAGTGCCAAGGGGCAGTTCGGCGCCGTCAGCCTGCCGACGCAGGGACCGGCGCAGCCGATCGGCTTTTACGCGAAGGGCTGCATGACGGGTGCGGTGGCGCTGCCGACCGACGGGCCGACCTGGGAGGCGATGCGGCTGTCGCGCAATCGCCGCTGGGGCAATCCGGCCACGATCGCGCTATTGGAACGATTTTCACAGGACGCCGCCAGACATGCCGGCTGGCCGGGCATTCTCGTCGGCGACATCGCCCAGCCGCGCGGCGGACCGATGCCCAGCGGTCATGCCTCCCACCAGATCGGCCTCGATGCGGACATCTGGTTCACGCCGATGCCCGCGCGCCGGATGACGGCCGAGGAGCGCGAGGATCTTCCCTTCACCTCGATGCTGGAGAAGAACAAGTTTCTGACGATCGATCCCAAGGTCTGGACGGAATCGCACGCGCGGCTGTTGATGCTGGCCGCGAGCTATCCCCAAGTGGAGCGGATTTTCGTCAATCCGGCGATCAAGAAGAAGATGTGCGACACCTGGACGGGCGACCGCACCAATCTCGGCAAGCTCCGGCCGGAATACGGCCACGACTCGCATTTCCACATGCGCATCAAGTGCCCGCCCGGTGCTGCGGGATGTACACCGCAGGCCCCCGTCGCTGCCGGCGACGGCTGCGACAAGTCGCTCGCCTGGTGGTTCACGCCGGCGCCCTGGGCACCGCCGAAACCGCCGAAGCCCGGCGCCAAGCCGCCGAAGCCGCCGCGCGAGATGATGGTCTCCGACCTGCCGAAAGCTTGCGCCGCCGTGCTCGATGCTGCTTCCGTGGCCTCGATGCAGGCCGCCACCTATGGCGGAGCTTCCGCCGCAAGCGTGCTGGCCGCCGCTCCGGCCGCAGCGCCCGCCACCGACGCCGATGGCGCTTTACCCGATGTCGGCCCGGTTCCGAACGACAAGCCGGCGATACAATGATCCAGGTTCTGGGATCCCGCCCTGAGACCAAACCCGCGGACGGAGACCCGGGGTGCGCTGCCTTTCAAATCGCAAACTCTTGGTATAGAAGCGGTCAAATCGATTGAATTGTTCGGGCGGAGGGGTTGATGGCCGGCGGCAAATGCCTTGCATTGATTGCGCATGACCAGAAGAAGGACGACATGGCGGATTTCGCCCGCGCCAACAGGGACATTCTCTCCCGTTGGAAGATCGTCGCCACCGGCACCACTGGCGGGCGCGTGCTCGACGCCGCCCCCGACCTCCACGTCACCAGGTTGAAAAGCGGACCGCTCGGCGGCGACCAGCAGATCGGCGCGCTGATTTCGACCGGCGAGGTCGGCGCCCTGATTTTCTTCGTCGACCCTTTGACGCCGATGCCGCACGATGTCGACGTGAAGGCATTGATGCGGCTGGCGATCGTTTACGATATTCCGATGGCGCTCAATCACGCGACCGCTATAAAACTTCTTCCGACACTTAAAGCCTGATCAGCACGGAACCGGCCATGCCAAAACCGAACAACAGCACCGCTCCGCTGCCTTTCCCGATCCTGATCGGCGATATCGGCGGCACAAATGCCCGCTTCTCCATCCTCACCGATGCCTATGCCGAGCCGAAACAGTTCCCGAACGTGCGCACGGCGGATTTCGCCACGATCGACGAAGCGATCCAGCACGGCGTTCTCGACAAGACCGCCGTGCGGCCGCGCTCGGCGATCCTCGCCGTCGCCGGCCCGATCAACGACGACGAGATCCCGCTGACCAATTGCGACTGGGTGGTGCGGCCAAAGACGATGATCGAGGGCCTCGGCATGGAGGATGTGCTCGTCGTCAACGATTTCGAGGCGCAGGCGCTGGCAATCGCCGCGCTTTCGGATGAAAACCGCGAACGCATCGGCGACGCCACCGGCGACATGATCGCCTCCCGCGTCGTGCTCGGACCGGGCACCGGCCTCGGCGTCGGCGGGCTCGTGCATGCCCAGCACAGCTGGATCCCGGTTCCCGGCGAAGGCGGCCATGTCGATCTCGGGCCGCGCAGCAAGCGCGACTATGAAATCTTCCCGCATATCGAGACGATCGAAGGCCGCGTTTCGGCCGAGCAGATCCTCTGCGGGCGCGGCCTCGTCAATCTCTACCATGCCATCTGCATTGTCGACGGCATCCAGCCGACGATGAAGGATCCCGCCGACATCACTTCGCACGCGCTTGCCGGCAGCGACAAGGCAGCCATAGAGACCATCTCGCTGTTTGCCACCTATCTCGGCCGCGTGGCGGGCGACATGGCGATGGTGTTCATGGCGCGCGGCGGCGTCTATCTCTCCGGCGGCATCTCGCAGAAGATCATCCCGGCGCTGAAGAAGCCGGAATTCCGGATTGCCTTCGAGGACAAGGCGCCGCATACGGCGCTGCTTCGCACCATCCCGACCTATGTGGTGACACATCCGCTGGCAGCGCTTGCCGGGCTTTCCTCCTATGCGCGCATGCCGGCGAATTTCGGCGTCTCGACAGAAGGCCGCCGCTGGCGGCGTTAAGCCTGGCGCGCAAAGAAATACAGCGTTCTTGGCGCGTCCTGGCGGACGCGCGGCGCTCTAGCCAAACCAGTCCCAACTCTTTATAGACCCCGGCAAAAGTGCGCGTCGTCATCGCGGGGCGCTTGGTCCGAGACAGGAAACCCTATTTGGAAGCGGCGGAAAGCAGAACGCAGGGCGTCAGCAGCGATACCGTAACCGGCATCCTGAAGCGCATCATCGCTGAAAACGGCCGCGATCATCTGTGGGGCTATGTCTTTGCGATCGCCTGCCTCATCGTGGTGGCGGTTTCGACGGCGTTCACCGCCTGGATCATGCGGGCGATCATCGACGAGGCCTTCGCCAATCGCCGCGCCGACGTCGTCTGGATCATCTGTCTTTCGATCTTCATCGCCTTCGTGCTGCGCGGCTTTGCGAGCTACGGTCAGGCGGTGGCGCTTTCCAAGGTCGGCAACGATATCGTCGCCCGCTACCAGCGCCGGCTCTATGCGCATCTGATGACGCTTTCAGTCGGCTTCTTCAGCGAGGCGCGCTCTGCCCATATCGCTGCGCAGGTGAGCCAAAACGTCAGCGGCATTCGCGACGTGCTCAACCTGACGATCACCTCGACAGTGCGCGACCTGCTGACCTTCGTTTCGCTGCTCGCCGTGATGATCCTCCAGGATCCGCTGCTCAGCCTTGCGGTGTTCATCATGGCGCCGCCGCTGCTTTATGCACTGCGTTATGTTTCCAAGCGGCTGCGCTCGGCGACCCGCGAGGCCGTGCATCTGAACAGCCACGTTCTCGGCGCCATGCAGGAGACGATCCAGGGCATCGCCATCGTGAAAGCCTTCACGATGGAAGAAGAGCTGGAGCGCAAGGTCAACAAGCTCATCAAAGGCGCCGAAAGCCGGGCGAACCGGATTGCCCGGCTTTCCGAGCGCACCTCTCCTCTGACGGAAAGTTTCGCGGGCTTTGCCGTCGCCAGCGTGCTTGCCTATGCCGCCTACCGCTCGATCTACTTCAATGTGCCACCCGGCGCCTTCTTCTCCTTCGTCACGGCGCTGCTGCTTGCCTATGACCCGGCCCGCCGGCTTGCCCGCCTGCAGGTGCAGATGGAGCGCGCCGTCGTCAATGCGCGGATGATCTATGAATTGCTCGACATGGAACCGCGCCAGCGCGACCTGCCGGATGCCCGGCCGCTGACGGTGACGCAGGCAAGAATCGAATTCCGCAATGTGTCCTTCGCTTACGGCAATGAGAGCGTGCTCAGCGGCGTCAGTTTCACCGCCGAGGGCGGTGCGACCACAGCACTTGTCGGGCCCTCCGGCGCCGGCAAATCCACCGTCATCAGCCTCATTCCGCGCTTCTACGATCCGCGCGAGGGCGAAATTCTGATCGACGGGCAGGATATCGCCCACATCACCAAGAAGTCGCTGCGCCAGCAGCTCGCCTATGTCTCGCAGCAGCCCTATCTGTTCGAGGGCACGATCCGCGACAATATCCGCTATGGCCGGCCGGAAGCGACCGATGCCGAGGTGGAAGAGGCGGCGCGGCTTGCCTATGCGCATGATTTCATCTCAGCACAGCCGCAAGGTTACGAGACGCCGGTCGGCGAAAACGGCGTGACGCTTTCCGGCGGCCAGCGCCAGCGGCTATCGATCGCGCGCGCCCTGGTGCGCAATGCGCCGATCCTGCTTCTCGACGAGGCGACCTCGGCCCTCGACACCGAATCCGAAGCCGCCGTGCAGAAGGCGCTCGACGAAGCGATGAGCGGACGCACCGTCGTCGTCATCGCCCATCGGCTGTCGACCGTGGTGCGCGCCGACAAGATCGTCGTCATGCAGCAGGGCCGTGTCGTCGAGGAAGGCAATCACGAGACGCTTGCGAAGGTCAGCGACGGTCTTTACGCTCGCCTCAACAACCTGCAGAGGCCTTCGGCCTCCGATTCAAACTGACCTGGTGAGACTGATATGAGCGATGCTGCGATGAAACTGGTGGTGGTTGGCGCAGCCGGACGCATGGGTCAAACGCTGATCCGGCTCATCCATTCCATCGAAGGTGTCACGCTGCATGCCGCGGTCGAGCGTGCCGGCTCGCCCTTCGTCGGCAAGGATGCCGGCGAGATCGCCGGTCTCGGCCCGACAGGGGTCATCATCGGCGACGATCCGCTCAACGCTTTTCTCGACGCCGAAGGCGTGCTCGACTTTACCTCGCCTGCTGCAACAGTGGAATTCGCAGGCCTCGCCGCGCAGGCCCGCATCGTCCATGTCATCGGCACGACGGGCTGTTCGGACGACGACAATGCGAGGACCGCCGCCGCCGCCCGCCATGCCCGCATCGTCAAGTCGGGCAATATGAGCCTCGGGGTCAATCTGCTCAGCGTGCTCGCAGAGCAGGCAGCACGTGCGCTCGATCCTGATGATTGGGACATCGAGATCCTGGAAATGCACCACAAGCACAAGGTAGATGCGCCGTCCGGCACCGCCCTTCTTTTCGGCGAGGCTGCGGCAAAGGGGCGCGGCATCGATCTTGCCGCGAAATCGGTCCGGGTGCGCGACGGCCATACCGGCGCCCGCGAAGCGGGCACGATCGGCTTTGCGACGCTGCGCGGCGGCTCGGTCATCGGCGAGCATTCCGTGCTTTTCGCCGGCGAAGGTGAAATCGTCACCCTGTCGCACAGTGCGGCCGACCGCTCGATCTTTGCGCGCGGCGCCATCAAGGCGGCGCTCTGGGCGCGCGACAAGAAGCCGGGTCTCTATTCCATGCTCGACGTGCTCGGGCTTTCTTCCTCATAACGATACTACGGAGGCATATTCATGAGCGGTACCCTCGTCCTCGTTCGCCACGGCCAGAGTGACTGGAACCTGAAGAATCTCTTCACCGGCTGGAAGGATCCCGATCTGACCGAGCTCGGCATCCAGGAAGCCAATGCCGGCGGGGCGGCGCTCGCCGAATACGGCATCAAATTCGACGTCGCCTACACCTCCGTGCTGGTGCGCGCGCAGCACACGCTGAAGCTCATCCTCGACAAGGTCGGCCAGCCCGATCTCCTGACGATCCGCGACCAGGCGCTGAACGAGCGCGATTACGGCGATCTCTCCGGCCTCAACAAGGATGATGCGCGCGCCAAATGGGGCGAGGAACAGGTGCATATCTGGCGCCGCTCCTATGACGTGCCGCCGCCCGGCGGTGAAAGCCTGCGCGACACCGGCGCCCGCGTCTGGCCCTACTACCTCACCGAAATTCTGCCGCGCGTGCTCAGAGGCGAGAAGGTGCTGGTTGCCGCGCACGGCAATTCGCTGCGCTCGCTGGTGATGGTGCTCGACAAGCTCACCCGCGAAGGCGTGCTCGCCCTCAACCTCGCGACCGGCGTGCCGATGGTCTACAAGCTGAAGGCGGATTCCACCGTCGCTTCCAAGGAAGTGCTCGGCGACATGTCGGGCGCGCATTAATCTTGGCTGATCTTTCCCCGCTTCTTAGACCATTTCCGTTTTTCTACGAATCACGGAGATGCTCTATCTCTTTGTTTTCACGCAATTCCGGACGCAAAACCGCTACGCACTTTTGCTGGAATTGCTCTAGGCGGGGAAAGGCGCTCAATTCTCGATGGTGAACTGTACCCGGTCGGCCGCGAAGCGGCTGATCGAATATTGCACCGGCACACCCTCAAGATCGGTATTCATCGCCTTGGCGATCAGCAGGATCGCGCCGGGGGTGAGTTCGAGGTCGGCCATGTCGGCCGCACTCGCATGGGCGGCCGTCACTTCGGTCGTCGCCCGGACATAATCCGGCAGGCCGAGTTCAGCGAAAGCCTTGGTAATCGATTCTCCCGTCCGGTAGGCCTCACCGATACCGGCAAAGCGCTTGGCGGGAAACCAGCTCGTCGCCCTTGAAACCGGCCGCTTGTCCGCCTGACGCAATGTTTCCAGGCGGATCACCTCTTCTCCCGGCTTCAGGCCCAGCCAGCGGGCAATCTCGGCACTCGCTTCTTCCTTCGCCTCATCGAGCAGAAGGCCCCGCATTTCACGCGCCTGATCGCCAATGCCGGCGGTGAAGCGCGTGCGCCGCGTGATCGGGAAATTCAGCCGCTCCTTGCGCTCAATCAGCGTGCCGCGACCTTGTACTGCACGGACGATACCCTCCTGCGCCAATGCCGCCAGCGCGCTGCGCACCGTATGCCGGTTGACGCCGAATTGCAGCGCCAGCATGGTTTCCGGCGGCACCATTCCCGTTTCGTCATAGGCTCCCGTGCTGATCGCCTCCCGAATCCGATCGGCGATCTGGCGCCAGAGCGCCACGCCGGTTTGCCTTTGCACCTGCTTCAATCCCGCCATTCCGCCCCTGCTCGTCCATTTAACTCTAGATGTCACACGCTTGTCACGACATCGATTTAGAGCTAAGTATATCTTGTATGGTTGTCTATATCAATAGACATTTTAAGGGAAGCGGCGATGATATCAGCGGACAGGACAGACGCTGCGTCACAGACGGCATCCGGGCGCAAACGCGCCGCCGATCTGCTGGCGCGCGCGGAGCGCAGCGAACTCCAGGCGGTCTTCGATGCGCTGCCGGAAAAGCCTGTGGCCCATCCGGTGCGCGGACCGGAAACCGGGCTGGTGATGGTGCGCGGACGCATCGGCGGCGGCGGCGCTCCTTTCAACCTGGGAGAAGTGACTGTGACGCGAGCGACCGTCCGGCTTGGCTCCGGCTCGGTCGGCCATGCCCAGGCGCTCGGCACCGACCGCGAGAAGGCCAGGCTTGCCGCGATCTTCGACGCGCTCTGGCAGGAGGAGGCGACGAAGGACTTCGTCGAACAGGCCCTGCTTTTACCGATCACAGAGCGGATCGCCGATGCCGAACGCCGCAAGGCGGACGAGACGGCGGCAACCCGCGTCGATTTCTTCACCATGGTGCGGGGAGACAACTGATGGGCCTGAAGACAGAAGCTTTGACCGGCGGCTTTGCCGAGCCGGTCTTCCATGCCCAAAGCGTCTTCAAGATGCTGATGGACGGCATGGCCCGCCCCGGCACGATCCAGACCGCTCAGCCGGATGTCGCTCCGCCGGCACCGCTCGGCATCGCCGCCGGCACGATCGCGCTGACGCTTTGCGACCACGACACATCAGTCTGGCTTTCCCAGGGACTGGCGAGATCCGCCGTGCCGGAGTGGCTCGGCTTCCATACCGGCGCACCGTTGACCACCGAAAAAGCCGAGGCGCGCTTTGCCTTCACCGAGGCCGGCACCGCGCTTTCCTCCTTCGGCCTCTTTGCATCAGGCACGCAGGAATATCCCGACCGCTCGACGACCCTCATCATCGAACTCGCCAATCTCGAGGGTGGCCGCAGGCTGGCGCTGATGGGTCCCGGCATCCAGAGCATGACGGAGATCGCGCCGATCGGCCTGCCGGAGACCTTCCTGCGGCTCTGGACCGAGAACCGCGCGCTCTTTCCGCGCGGCGTCGACATCGTGCTGACCGCGGGCAAGCGTTTCCTCTGCCTGCCGCGCACCACCAAGATCACAGCAACGGAGATCTGAGCTCATGTATGTTGCCGTCAAGGGTGGCGAGACCGCCATCGCCAATGCCCACCGCCTGCTCGCCGACCGCCGCCGCGGCGACCGTTCGCTGCCGGCGATCGGCATCGAACAGATCGTGGCGCAGCTGGCGCTCGCCATCGACCGCGTCATGGCCGAGGCTTCGCTTTTCGACCGCACACTCGCAGCCCTCGCCATTCGCCAATCGCGCGGTGACCTGATCGAGGCGATCTTTCTGCTGCGCGCTTACCGCACGACGCTGCCACGTTTCGGCTATTCCAGGCCGCTCGACACGGCTGATATGACGATCGAACGCCGCATCTCGGCGACCTACAAGGATCTGCCGGGCGGCCAGCTTCTTGGGGCCACCTTCGACTATACCCATCGGCTGCTCGATCCCTCGCTGCTTTCGGACGAGGCGGTGGAGACGCCCGCTCAGCGCGCGGCCGAGACCGGCCGTGTCATGCGCGTCTCCGAGATCCTCGGCGAGGAAGGCCTGATCGAGGCCGACGGCGACATGCCGGAAGATCACGAGATCGGCGACCTGACCCGCGAACCGATGGAATTCCCGATGACCCGGGATCTCCGCCTGCAGGCGCTTGCCCGCGGCGACGAGGGCTTCCTGCTGGCGCTCGGTTATTCGACCCAGCGCGGCTATGGCCGCAACCACCCCTTCACCGGTGAAATCCGCATCGGCGACGTCGAGGTGGAATTCGACGTGCCGGAACTCGGTTTCGCCGTCTCGCTCGGCACGATCCAGATCACCGAATGCCAGATGGTCAACCAGTTCAAGGGGTCGGCCAAGGCGCCGCCGCAATTTACCCGCGGCTACGGCCTAGTCTTCGGCCAGAGCGAGCGCAAGGCGATGGCGATGTCGCTGGTCGACCGTGCGCTTCGCGCCGAAGAGCTCGGCGAGGATATCACCGCACCGGCACAGGACGAGGAATTCGTCATCTCGCACTCCGACAACGTCCAGGCGACGGGCTTCGTCGAGCATCTGAAGCTTCCGCATTATGTGGACTTCCAGGCCGAACTCGATCTCGTCCGCCGCATGCGCCGCGAATTCGAAGCCGCCCGCAACGGTGGCGAAGCCATGAAGGAAGCCGCCGAATGACCGATCTGGCCAGCTACAACTTCGCCTATCTCGACGAACAGACCAAGCGGATGATCCGCCGCGCCATCCTGAAGGCAATCGCCATTCCGGGTTACCAGGTGCCCTTCGCCTCGCGCGAAATGCCGATGCCCTATGGCTGGGGCACCGGCGGCGTGCAGGTGACGGCCTCGATCATCGGACCTGATGACGTGCTGAAGGTCATCGACCAGGGCGCCGACGACACGACCAACGCCGTTTCCATCCGCGCCTTCTTCCAGAAGGTCGCCAATGTCGCGGTGACGACGCATACAAAGGATGCAACGATCATCCAGACGCGCCACCGCATTCCCGAGGAAAAACTTGGGGTCGGGCAGGTGCTCGTCTACCAGGTGCCGATCCCCGAGCCGCTGCGCTTCCTCGAGCCGCGCGAGACCGAAACGCGCAAGATGCATGCGCTCGAAGAATACGGCCTCATGCATGTGAAGCTCTACGAGGACATCGCCCATAACGGCCGCATCTCCAGGACCTACGCCTATCCGGTGAAGGTCCACGGCCGCTATGTCATGGACCCGTCGCCGACGCCGAAATTCGACAATCCGAAGATGCATATGTCGGACGCGCTGCAGCTCTTCGGCGCCGGACGCGAGAAACGCATCTATGCGGTTCCGCCTTATACCGACGTCGTCAGCCTGGATTTCGAGGATTACCCCTTCGATATCCAGCGCTTCGACAGGCCCTGCGCCCTTTGCGGTGCGGAAGATGTCTATCTCGACGAGGTGGTTCTCGACGACAAGGGCGGGCGGATGTTCGTCTGCTCCGACACCGATCATTGCGAAGACCGCCGCGCGCACGGACATGCCGGCGAGATGCTGGCCCGGGAGGCTGCAGAATGAGCGATACTCCGCTTCTCAAAGTCCACGACGTTTCGAAATTCTACGGCAACCGCATCGGCTGCCGCGACGTCTCCTTCGAGCTCTGGCCCGGCGAAGTGCTCGCCATCGTCGGTGAATCCGGCTCCGGCAAGACGACGCTGCTCAACTGCCTCTCCACCCGGCTGATGCCGAGCACCGGCAGCGTCGAATATCACATGCGCGACGGCAGCTACCGCGACCTCTATCGTATGAACGAGGCCGAGCGGCGCTTCCTGATGCGCACCGACTGGGGCTTCGTGCACCAGAACCCGGCCGACGGCCTTCGCATGACCGTTTCTGCCGGCGCCAATGTCGGTGAACGGCTGATGGCGATCGGCGACCGGCATTACGGCAAGATCCGCGCCTCGGCAATCGACTGGCTCGAACGCGTCGAGATCGACGCCGACCGCATCGACGACCAGCCGCGGGCCTTTTCCGGCGGCATGCGGCAGCGATTGCAGATCGCCCGCAACCTCGTCACCGGCCCACGGCTCGTCTTCATGGATGAACCCACAGGCGGACTCGACGTCTCGGTGCAGGCGCGCCTGCTCGATCTCGTGCGCGGCCTCGTCAACGACCTCGGCCTCTCGGCCATCATCGTCACCCACGATCTCGCCGTCGCACGCCTGCTCTCGCACCGGATGATGGTGATGAAGGACGGCTACGTCATCGAACACGGGCTGACCGACCGCGTGCTCGACGACCCGCGCGAACCCTACACGCAGCTGCTCGTCTCCTCGATCCTGCAGGTCTGAGGCCCGAAACCAAGGAAGAAGAAATTATGGCAACGCCCCTCGTCGTTTCCGAAGTCTCGAAGAGCTTCACCATGCATCTGCGCGACGGCATCAAGCTGCCCGTCGTCTCCGATGTCGCCTTCTCGGTCGCATCGGGCGAATGTGTCGTGCTCGGCGGCCCATCGGGCATCGGCAAGAGCTCGCTGCTCAAGATGATCTACGGCAATTATGCCGTCGACACCGGCCAGATCCTCATCCGCCACGACGGACGCATCGTCGATCTCGCCTCCACCGATCCGCGCACCGTGCTCAACGTCCGCCGCAATACGCTCGGCTATGTCAGCCAGTTCCTGCGCACCGTGCCGCGCGTCGCGGCGATCGACGTGGTTGCCGAACCGCTGGTGGCACGCGGCGAGGACGCCGCCACGGCGCGGGAAAAGGCGGGCGCCCTGCTGGCCAGGCTCAATCTGCCGGAAACGCTCTGGCAGCTTCCGCCCGCCACCTTCTCCGGCGGCGAGCAGCAACGCGTCAACATCGCGCGCGGCTTCATCACCGAGCATACGATCCTGCTTCTCGACGAACCCACAGCCTCGCTCGATGCCAGGAACCGTGCCGTCGTCGTCGGCATGATCGCGGAAAAGAAAACGGCGGGTGTGGCCCTTCTCGGCATCTTCCACGACGAGGAAGTGCGCGAAGCCGTCGCCGACCGCATTCTCGACGTCCAGCAGTTCTCACCCGGAAAGATCGCTGCATGAGCCGCAAGCTTGATATCGAGCCCTATTTTCATGAGACGGCATCCGTCAGCGATTCCACCTTCGGGCGCTATACCGAGGTCTCGGAACGCTGCCGCATCAGCGAGGCCACGTTCGGCGACTATTCCTACATCATGCAGGATGGCTCCGTCTGGTGTGCGACGATCGGCAAGTTCGTCAATATCGCCGCCGCCGTGCGCATCAATGCCACCAACCATCCGACCTGGCGCGCGACACTGCATCATTTCACCTATCGCGCCGCCGACTACTGGCCGGACGGCGACATGGAGACGGACTTCTTCGCCTGGCGTCGCGCAAACCGGGTGACCATCGGCAACGATGTCTGGATCGGCCACGGCGCGACCATTCTGCCCGGCGTCAACGTCGGCAACGGCGCGGTGATCGGAGCCGGCGCCGTCGTGTCGAAGGACGTCGCACCCTATACGATCGTCGGCGGCGTGCCG
Organism: Rhizobium zaerense; assembly: GCF_051810725.1. Taxonomy (NCBI): domain Bacteria; kingdom Pseudomonadati; phylum Pseudomonadota; class Alphaproteobacteria; order Hyphomicrobiales; family Rhizobiaceae; genus Rhizobium; species Rhizobium zaerense. The sequence goes on from NZ_CM132690.1 coordinate 334,082, forward strand.
GCCAAGCTCATCCGCGAGCGCTTTCCAAGAGAGGTCGGCGAACGGATGGACAGGCTTTCCTGGTGGGACTGGGAGCATGACCGGCTGCGCCAGGCGCTCCAGGATTTCCGCAACCTAGACGCGGAAGATTTCCTGTGCCGCTACGGCGGTTAAAACCCCCGATATAGGGGCGAAGAATTGTGACAGGACTTACACAAATATGACATGTGAGGTTCATCAAGCGGGACTAATGCGATGCTGATCAAGGCCTGGATCGCAAGGGAAGAGCATGATGTTCGAGCTGAAGAATGTCACACGTCGTTTCGGAAAAAAGCTCGCTGTCGATTCCGTCACGCTCGCCATTCCCCAAGGCCAGATGGTCGGCATCATCGGCCGCTCCGGCGCCGGCAAGTCGACGCTGCTGCGCATGATCAACCGCCTGCAGGAGCCGAGCTCCGGCTCCGTTCATTTCGCCGGCGTCGAGGTCTCCGGGCTTCGCGGCCAGGCGCTGCGCAACTGGCAGCGCGACTGCGCGATGATCTTCCAGCAGTTCAACCTGGTGCCACGCCTCGACGTTCTCACCAATGTCATGCTCGGCCGCCTCAATCACCGCTCGACGCTTATGAGCCTGCTCAACATCTTCACCCGCGAGGAACGCGTGCATGCCATCGCAGCACTCGAGCGCCTCGGCATCGAGCAGACGGCGCTGCAGGCAGCCGGCACGCTTTCCGGCGGCCAGCAGCAGCGCGTGGCGATCGCCCGCGCGCTGATGCAGAACCCGAAAATGGTGCTTGCCGACGAACCGATCGCCTCGCTCGATCCGTTGAACGCCAAGATCGTCATGGATGCGCTGCGCGATATCAACGAGCGCGAGGGCATCACCGTCATCACCAACCTTCATACGCTCGACACCGCCCGCAACTATTGTGAGCGCATCGTCGGCATGGCCGGCGGCCGCGTCGTCTTCGAGGGCAAGCCCTCGGAGCTGACCGCCGCAGCGGTGAAGGAAATCTACGGGACGGACAGGGACGGCGCCGGCATCGACGAAACGGTGACCTCGACATCGATCAATACAGCCCCCGAGCGGGCAGACAATCAATCCGCCGGCACCCAACCGCTGGCGCTGGCCGGCCTTTGAGAGGCAGCCGCGATCGAGCGCCCGCGTCAAGGGCACACTTCTTCGTAACGGGAAGGCCGGAGACACCGGTCAATAGGAGAGAACATGTTGAAGAAAGCACTCTTTGCGGCAACGGCGCTCTTCGCGCTCGCCGGCGCTGCCCATGCTGCAGACCTCAAGGAATTCCGCATCGGCATCCTCGGCGGCGAAAACGAAACCGACCGCCTGCGCAACTATGCCTGCCTTGCCGACCACCTGAAGCAGGAATTCGGCTTCGAGAAGGTTTCGCTCTTCCCGGCCGCCGACTATGACGGCGTGATCCAGGGTCTGCTCGGCGGCACGCTCGACTTCGCCGAACTCGGCGCCTCCGGCTACGCAGCCGTCTACATCAAGGATCCAAAGGCTGTCACGCCGATCCTGACGACGCAGCAGAAGGACGGCTCGACGGGTTACCACTCGATCGGCCTCGCTCTGAAATCATCGGGCATCAAGACCATCCAGGACGCCAAGGGCAAGAAGCTCGGCTACGCCGACCCGGATTCCACCTCCGGCTACCTCGTTCCGCTGACGCAGATCCCGAAGGACACGGGCATGCCGAACGATAAGTTCTTCGCTTCGACCCAGTTCAACGGCGGCCACGAGAACAATCTTCTCGCCGCCTATGACGGTAAGGTCGACGTCGCCGTCGACGATAGCTCGGGCATCGGCGATTTCAAGGACGGCTACACCTCCGGCACCTTCCGCAAGGAAGTCGACAAGGGCGCCGTCGATCCGAACAAGCTGGTCGAAGTATGGCGTTCGCCGCTGATTCCGAACGGCCCGCTCGTCGTTCGCAACGCTCTCGGCGAAGAATGGCAGACGAAGCTTGCAGCCTTCTTCACGGCTCTGCCGGAAAAGGATCACAAGTGCTTCGCGGCTATCGAAGGCGGCGATTACAAGGGCTACTCGCCCGTCAAGCACGACTTCTACAACACTGTCGTTGAAGTCCGCAAAGCTGCCATCGGCGGCTGATCGGCCTCTTGAATGCGGGGCGGCCGGAAACGGCCGCCCTTTATCTTTGACTACAGCGCCGCGCGTCTTAGACGCGCAAAGGACGCTGTAGCACTTTGAATTGCTGCATAATTCTATCCTCAAATCGATTCCGATTTGAGGAGAGAATTATGAAGTAGGCGAGGCGTTGATGACTATTGCCGATACACAGCCGCACATGCAGAGCACGAAGGAGATCGGCACCGCCTGGGAGCGGATGGTCGCCAAGCGCCGCTTCTACACCGTTCTCGGCCTGGTTATCCTGATTGCGGCTTTCGTTAGCTCCGTCCGCTTCGCCGACGAGAGCAATGCCGGCCATTTCTTCGACCGCCTGCCGCATCTCTTCGACTTCCTGAGCTGGCTCATCCCCAAGGATTGGCACGATGTCTGGCGCGCGCTGTTCGACATAGCGAGCGTCAACGACAAGGGCGGCGAGGAATTCAATTTCGACAAAGGCCGCGTCTATGTCTGGGGCGCCTTCTACATTCCCGAATATTTCGAGCTGATGATCGTCACCATCAACGTGGCGCTGATCTCGACGATCATCGCCTTCGTCATTGCCGTTCCCTTGAGCTTCTTTGCCGCGCGCAACCTGACGAATTCATGGCCGTTGCGCATCTTCACCAAGCGGCTGATGGAGTTCCTGCGCGCCTTCCCTGAAATCGTCATTGCCGGGCTGTTTTCGGCGATCCTGTCGATCGGGCCGGTCGCCGCCATCATCGCCATCACCCTGCACACGATCGGCGCGCTCGGCAAACTCTTCTACGAAGTGGCCGAAAATATCGACATGAAGCCTCACGAGGGCATGAAGGCCGTCGGCGCCAACTGGTGGGAACGCGTGCGCTTTGCCGCCCTGCCGCAAGTGCTGCCGAATTTCACCTCCTATGCGCTGCTGCGCCTCGAGGTCAATGTGCGTGCCTCGACCATCATCGGCGCCGTCGGCGGCGGTGGCATCGGCGAGGAGCTGAAGCTTTCGATCTCGCGCGGTTTCGGCGCCAAGACCATGGCGCTCGTTCTGCTGCTGTTCGTGACGATCGTCGCCGTCGACCAGTTCTCCGCATGGCTGCGCCGCCGTCTTGTCGGTGAACACGCCTTCCTCCTGCAACATTGAGGCCGCCATGACGGTGATCGACGCAAACCGCATGCACGAGATAGAAACCCGCTACCCCGAATATTTCCACCGATCGCTCCGCCAGCGTTTCGGCGGGCTGATGATCCTCATCGCAACGCTGCTCTACAGCCTCTATGCCGTCTGGTTCTTCGACCTGCCCAAGCTCTTCGCCGAGGCCCATTGGGAGCGCGTCGGCATCTATCTCAGCCAATGGGTGAGCTACGACGTCCAGCCGGAATTCCGCATTGGGGACGACGGCTCGATCGACATTCGTTATCCGCGTTTCTCGCCGCTCGGCGACAATCCGCATCCGGACTGGCTGGTCAACAACCCCGACGGCAGCATCACCGTTTCGATCAGCGGCACCAGCCGCACCGTCACCGTCTCGAAGAGCGAGACAATCGTCACCGCGCATGGCGTCAGCGTCCCGGTGGACGTTTCGAGCGGTGCGCCCGAGGTCGTCGGGCCGGTGCCCGGCTGGATAACGGTCTATGACGACAACGTGCTGGCCGATCTCGGCTTTGCCGGCAATGTCAGCATCTCCGTCGACCGGGTGAAGATCCGCAAACGTTTCATCGGCTGGGCAAATTTCATCTTCGACACGCAATCATCCTTCTTCGACAAGCCGGTCGGCGAGGTCGTCAGCCTCATCGTCTCCGGCCCCCGCATCAAACCCGACCAATCCAATCTGTCGCTCGCCTTCGACGACATCTGGAACAACAGCGAATGGCAGCACGGTGACGTCTGGACCAAGCTTTTCCAGACGATCGTCATGGCTTTCCTCGGCACGCTGCTCGGCGCGCTTACCGCCTTTCCGCTGGCCTTCCTGGCAGCCCGCAACATTACGCCGAACCGCCTGCTGAACCAGGTCCTGAAGCGCTTCTTCGATTTCCTGCGCTCGGTCGACATGCTGATCTGGGCGCTGTTCCTGACGCGCGCCTTCGGGCCCGGACCGCTTGCCGGCAGCGGCGCGATCTTCCTCACCGAGACCGGCACGCTCGGCAAGCTCTATTCCGAAGGCCTCGAGAATATCGACAACAAGCCGCGGGAAGGCGTCAAATCAACAGGCGCGCAGACCGTGCTCGTTCATCGTTACGGCATTATGCCGCAGATCGTTCCCGTCTTCGTCAGCCAGACGCTCTACCAATGGGAATCGAACGTGCGCGGCGCGACCATCATCGGCGCCGTCGGCGCCGGGGGAATCGGCCTCAAGCTGTGGGAGGCGATGCGCACCAACGCCAATTGGGAAAACGTCGCCTACATGGTCATTCTGATCCTGATCGTCGTCTTCATTTTCGACACCGCCTCAAATGCGTTGCGCCACCGGCTGATGGGCACGAAAGCCCACTGATCCGTCCGTCAAAGCAGTGGCGGCGCTGCCGCTATCATCATTCTGTCACGGAAATCTTTTAGCCGGGAGCCTGCTTGCGGTTCGCCGTCAAATCACTGCACAGTGCCCTCCCCGTTTGGACGATCTCCAGGATAAAAGCCTTGCGCTACGCTCTCTATTTCTCGCCGCCGAAGGATGATCCCCTGACCGGCGCGGCCTCGCTCTGGCTCGGTCGCAATGCTTTCACCGGCGAGACTTATCCGGCACCGGAATATGAGCAACTGAGTGCGGCAGAGCAATTCGAGCTGACCGCCGACCCGCGCCGCTACGGCTTTCACGCCACGATCAAGGCGCCCTTTTCGCTCGCCTCTTCGGTCACCGAGAAGGATCTCATGACCGTCGCCGAGGATTTTGCTAAGCGCACGCAAGCCTTCGAGATTCCTGAACTCGTGCTCGGCCAGCTCGGCCGTTTTTTTGCTCTCGTTCCCGGTTCTGTTCATCAACCTCTTCAGGATTTCGCCGCGAAGGTGGTAAGGTCGTTCGAACCGTTTCGCGCAGCGCTTTCCGAGGCCGATATGGCGCGGCGCAGTCCGGAGAAGCTCAGCGACAGCCAGCGTGCCCATCTGCAGCGCTGGGGTTATCCTTACGTCATGGAGGATTTCGGCTTTCACATGACGCTGACCGGCCAGGTGCCCGAGACACGCGCCGAGGTGATGAAAGCGATTCTGACCGAGCGTTTTGCCGGTTTCACCGGCCGGCCGCTTTCGATTTCCGGCCTTGCCGTCTTCATCGAAGAGACGCGCGGTGCCCCGTTCAAAATTCATTCCTGGCTGCCGCTTGCCGGCGCCAAAAGCTGAAAGACCTGACGCCATGAGCAAAGAGACCGTGTTTTCCAACGCCCGCATCGTTCTCGAGGACGACATCCTCTCGGGCTCGATCCTCATCCGCGACGGGAAGATCGCCGACATCTCCGGGGGCAACTCGGTAGCCGGCGAAGATTTCGAAGGCGACTACGTCATTCCCGGTCTCGTCGAGCTGCACACCGATCATCTCGAAGGCCACTATCAGCCGCGCCCCGGCATTCGCTGGAACAAGATAGCGGCCATCCAGGCGCATGACGCCCAGATCGTCACCTCAGGCATTACCACGGTGTTCGACTGCCTGCGCATGGGTGCGGACGAGGACGGTGGCTTCGAACATGGCGAGATGCGCGAGATGGCCGACGCCATCCAGTCGGCGGAGACGGAAGGCAGGCTGCGTGCCGAGCACCTCATCCATTTGCGCTGCGAGGTCTCGGCCGACAATGTCCTCGAACATTTCGCCGATTTCGAAAACGACCGGCATGTGCGGCTCGTCTCGCTGATGGATCATGCGCCCGGCCAGCGTCAGTTTCAGACGATGGATCAATATATCTTCTACTACCAGAAGAAGCGGGGCCTGAGCGACGAGGCCTTCGCCCATTTCGTCGCCAAGCGCCAGGCAGAATCGGCGCGCAATTCGACGCCGCACCGCAACGCCATCGCCAAGGTCTGCGCCGAGCGCGGCATTACCGTGGCAAGCCATGACGATGCGACGCTCTCGCATGTCGACGAGGCGATCGACAACGGCGTGCGCCTGGCCGAATTCCCGACCAGCTTCGATGCCGCCCGGGCGTCGCACGGACATGGCATGAGCGTACTGATGGGCGCGCCGAACATCGTGCGCGGCAAATCCCATTCCGGCAACATCGCCGCCCGCGACCTTGCCGAGATGGGCGTGCTCGACGTGCTTTCCTCCGACTACGTGCCGCTCAGCCTGCTGCATGCGCCGTTCATCCTCGCCGATGAGGTGAAGAGCATCAGCCTGCCGAAGGCGATCGCCATGGTGACGTCGACGCCCGCCCGCACCGTCAGCCTCGATGATCGCGGACGGATCGCGACGGGGCTGCGCGCCGATCTCGTCCGCGTTCATCGTTCGCATGGTGTGCCGGTGACACGCTCGGTCTGGCGCCAAGGACGCCGTGTCGCATGATGTCACACGAACCCCACGCGGGAGCCGGAGCCGAGCGCGGCATCATGGTCGTCGTCGTCGGCCCGAGCGGTGCCGGCAAGGACACGCTGATGAACCTCGCGGCTCGGCGTTTCAAGGGCCGCGACGATGTGCATTTCGTCCGCCGCGTCATCACCCGTCAACGTGACGCCGGCGGCGAAGATCATCTTTCCGTCTCCCTCCAAGGTTTTGCCGCCATGGAGCAATCAGGCTCCTTCGCCGTCTGGTGGGAAGCGCACGGGCTGAAATACGGCATTCCGGCCGAAGTTTCGGTAGCGCTGTCGAAAGGCCACGTCGTCGTCGCAAACGGCTCGCGCTCGGCGCTTCATCGCTTCCAGGCCGCCTTCCCGCGTCTGAAAGTCATCAACGTCACCGCCCGCCCCGAAGTGCTCGCCGGCCGGCTGGAGGCGCGCGGCCGCGAGACGCATGAGGATATCATGGCCCGGCTTGCCCGCGGACCGCTGACGGTGCGCGGCGAATACGACGTGACGGAGCTCGACAATAGCGGCTCGCTCGAAGAGGCCGAGCAGAAGATGATCGAGATCCTGGACGGGTTGCTGACCAAGACGCACTGAACAGATCGAGAGGAAGGGCATGCGCGCCATCAAGGTGGTCGACTACGATCCTTCCTGGCCGCGGCTCTTTGCCGAGATCAGCACCGAGGTCTCCGCCTTGCTCGGCGACCGCCTGCTTTCCATCGACCATATCGGCAGCACCTCCGTGCCTGGCCTGGCGGCCAAGGCGAAGATCGACCTTGCTGCCGTGATGATATCCGACGCCTTCCTGCCGGCGGCGATCGAGGTGGTGCGCGCTGCCGATTTCGTCTTCCACGGTGACACAGGAGAGCAACGATGGGCCTTCACCCGTGATCATGAAGGTCATGGTTTCAAGCTCTATCTTTGCGGACCCGATAATCGCTCACATCGGGAGCGCATTCTGTTTCGCGATTATCTCCGGGATCATCCCGAGAGGGCCAAAGCCTATGCCGAGCTGAAACGCCGGCTGGCTGCGGAGGCAGGCGGCGATTGGGATTTTTACACCGGCGGAAAGACCGAGTTTGTCAGCGAGACGGTTCGGCTGGCTGCCTTGAGGACATGAAATGGAGTGCGCGCCCTGCACTCCATGCCACTATCGATTAATCGCTGTCGCCCCGTCCCGAGACGATCTCGCGCTTGCCGACGTGATTGGCCGGACCGACCAGACCTTCTTTTTCCATGCGTTCCACCAACGAAGCAGCGCGGTTATAGCCGATGCCAAGGCGGCGCTGGATGTAGGAGGTCGAGCATTTCTTGTCGCGCATGACGACCTTGACCGCCTGCTCGTAGAGTTCGTTGCCATCCTCCGAGGCCATGGCGCTCTTGTCGAAGACGGCGCCAGCTTCTTCCTCCTCCGTCTCGTCCTCCTCGTCGGCGGTGACGGTATCGAGATATTCGGGGCGACCCTGAGTCTTTAGATGGGCAACGACCTTTTCGACCTCGACATCCGAGACGAAGGGGCCGTGAACGCGGGAAATCCGCCCGCCGCCCTGCATGTGCAGCATGTCTCCCTGACCGAGCAGCTGTTCAGCACCCTGTTCACCGAGAATGGTGCGGCTGTCGATCTTCGAGGTCACCTGGAAGGAAATGCGGGTCGGGAAGTTCGCCTTGATCGTGCCGGTGATGACGTCGACTGACGGACGCTGTGTCGCCATGATCAGATGGATGCCGGCAGCGCGCGCCATCTGGGCGAGGCGTTGGATCGCGCCTTCGATGTCCTTGCCGGCGACCATCATCAGGTCGGCCATCTCATCGACGATGACGACGATATAGGGCATCGGCGTCAGGTCCAGCGCCTGGCTTTCCTCGATCGGAGTGCCGGTGCCCTTGTCGAAGCCGACCTGGACCATGACATGGATGGTCTCGCCCTTTTCACGGGCCTGGGCGACGCGGTCGTTGTAACCGTCGATGTTGCGGACACCGAGGCGCGACATCTTGCGATAGCGCTCTTCCATTTCGCGCACGGCCCATTTCAGCGCCATAACCGCCTTCTTCGGATCGGTGACGACGGGCGTCAGCAGATGCGGGATGCCGTCATAGACGGAGAGTTCGAGCATCTTCGGGTCGACCATGATCAGGCGGCACTGTTCCGGCGTCATGCGGTAGAGCAGAGACAGGATCATCGTATTGATGGCGACCGACTTGCCGGAACCGGTGGTGCCGGCGACAAGCAGATGTGGCATCTTCGCGAGCTCGGCGATGACAGGCTCGCCGCCGATGGTCTTGCCGAGGCCGAGCGCCAGCTTGTAGCCGCTCTTCTCGAAATCCTGGCTTTCGATCATCTCGCGGAAATAGACGGTCTCACGTGTCACATTCGGCAATTCGATGCCGATGACGTTACGGCCGGGGACGACGGCGACACGGGCCGAGAGCGCCGACATCGAGCGGGCGATATCGTCGGCAAGACCGATGACGCGCGAGGATTTCACGCCCGGCGCCGGCTCGAATTCATAGAGGGTGACGACAGGACCGGGACGGACATGGATGATCTCGCCCTTGATGCCGAAATCTTCCAGCACGCTTTCCAGAAGCCCGGCATTCTGCTCCAGCGTCTCCTGCGACATGATCTCGCCGAGGCGTTCCGGCGGTTCCTGCAGAAGGGCGCGCGGCGGGAATTCATAGCCGGATGCGTCGATCCTTTCGGGCCTCGCAACTAGGCGCGGCGACGGCAGAACCGCGGCGACAGGCGGCGTGCGTTGCGGCGCCGGCGCGGCCGGGGGTGCTGATGCAATTTGAGGGGCTGGCGCGACCCGAGAGGTTGCTACCGCCTGAGGTGCCAGTACGACCGGCGCCTCGACAGCAATACGCCTCGGCCTTTCCAGGGGTGGGGCGGCCGGAAGGCGCACGGCCACCTTTGCGGAGACCGCGGCGGGCGGAAGGGCTGGGCGGGAGACGACGGGAGCAGGGGCCGGCCGGCCGGGGCGCCATTCCATGATCCGGAACAGCGACGTGATCGACTCGGGCGAGGTCTCGGTCTTCGGGAACGAGATCAAGGAAGCCGCGCGCACCGGCGCCTCTTCGAAGGCCATGACTTCCCAGAAGGCGAAATCGGAAATGGACGAAAGCTCGGCGCTGGCGCGGAAGGCGGGCGCGCCGGGCTCGTCAGGCAAAGGTGACTGCTGCAATTCGATCCTTTGCGGTGCTGCGGAAATTTCGTCCGGCTCCGGCAGATAAATATCGAACGGTACGTCGACGGCAACCGGCTCTATCCGTATCGCCTGCTGTCCAATCTGCGAATCATCGCGAACGGGCTCATTCGGGGCGCGCCGCTTGCTGATCAGCGTTTCCGGTGTGCGGGTGAAACGGACATTCGGCGCGAGGGAAAAGTTGCTCTGCCAGATGGGCGCCGCCGGCTTCTCCCCTGGGTTTTCCTCCGGAAGGTCCGTTTCAATCTCGCTGGAAAAATCTCCGGCATCCGTCAAATTGGTTCTGGGAAAACGCATGCGTCCACTACTCACTCATGCTTTGCAAATTACGACCCTACCGGGATAGAAAAGGAAGGTTAATAAGTTCCTTCCTGCCGTATCGTACCGATACGACTCCCGGAGATAAATCTCTGCACTTTCAATGAGTTCTGGCAGTGAGAAAAATCTTTGCCGATTTTGCCGAGGCGCTCTGAAGCGCGTCGCAATCTTTCAGATCGCTCCTGGGGCTTTAGGCTTCATTTCCACGCATGTCGTTGCCGCAAAACCGCCGCACAGTTTTGCGCGACATGCTTTAATGCGCCTCGTCCCAATTGGTGGCGGCGCGTGCATCGACCCTCAGCGGCACACGCATTTCCAGCGCCGGCATGGTGGCGTTTTCCATGACCGAGACGATGACCGGCATCGCCTTTTCGACATCCCCATCCTCGACCTCGAAGATGAGTTCGTCATGCACCTGCAGCAGCATTCTGACGCGATCGGCGAGGCCAACTTCAACAAGCGCTGGCTCTATCTTGATCATCGCCCGGCGGATGACGTCGGCAGCCGAACCCTGGATCGGCGCATTGATCGCCGCACGCTCGTTGAAGGCGCGCACGGATGGATTGGACGAGCGGATTTCGGGATAGTTGATGCGGCGGCCGAAGATCGTTTCGACATAACCCTTGTCGCGCGCCATGGCCTTTCGGCTTTCCATATAGTCGCGGATGCCGGGGAAACGCTCGAAATACTTCTTGATGTAGTCGCCGGCTTCCGAACGCTCGATCGAAAGCTGATTGGCAAGGCCGAAGGCCGAGATGCCGTAGATGATGCCGAAATTGATGGCCTTGGCGCGGCGGCGCACCTCGCCCGGCATGCCTTCCACCGGCACGCCGAACATTTCCGAGGCCGTCATAGCGTGGATATCGACGCCATCTTCGAAGGCCTTGGTGAGTTGCGGGATCTCGGCCACATGGGCAAGCACGCGCAGTTCGATCTGGCTGTAGTCGGCGGAGATCAGCTTGTGGCCAGGCGTCGAGATGAAGGCGGTGCAGATCTTGCGGCCTTCGGCGGTGCGCACCGGAATGTTCTGCAGGTTCGGCTCGGACGAGGACAGGCGCCCCGTGGTCGTCGATGCCAGCGAATAGGAGGTGTGGACCCGCTTTGTCTCGGGGTGAACGTAACCCGGAAGCGCGTCGGTATAGGTGGATTTCAGCTTGGTGACCTGGCGCCAGTCGACGATCTTGCGCGGCAATTCGAAACCGGCGGCGGCCAGATCCTCGAGCACCTGGGCGGAGGTGGACCATTGGCCTGTCTTCGTCTTGTTGCCGCCGCCAAGGCCCATCTTGCCGAACAGGATATCGCCCAGCTGCTTCGGCGAGCCAATGTTGAAACGTTCGCCGGCCAGCACGTAGATCTCGTCCTCCAGCCTTGCTGCACTTTGGGCCAGCTCGCCGGAGAGCCGCGACAGGATCTGCCGGTCCACGGTGATGCCGCGCGCTTCCATGCGCGCCAGTACCGGTAACAGCGGCCGCTCCAGCCGTTCATAGACACTGGTCAGCCCTGCCGCCGCCAGCCGCGGCTTCAGCACCAGCCAGAGGCGCAGCGTGACGTCGGCATCTTCGGCGGCATAGTGGGTGGCGCGGTCGATGTCGACCAGATCGAAGGTGACATTCGCCCTGCCGCTGCCCGCCACGTCCTTATAGGGGATCGGGGTATGGCCGAGGAATTTTTCCGAGAGCGGGTCCATGCCATGCGCACCGGTGCCGGCGTCGAGCACGTAGGAGATCAGCATCGTGTCGTCGAAACTCCTGGTCTCGATGCCGTAGCGCTTCATCAGCAGGTAGTCGTATTTCAGGTTCTGGGCGACCTTGAGAACCGATTCGTCTTCCAGCAATGCCTTCAGCCGCGGCAGGGCATCGCCCATCGGGATCTGGTTTTCGGCAAGGCCGCCGCCGAGCAGATCGCCGACGCCGTTCTTGTGGACGAGCGGCACATAGGCGGCACGGATCTTCGTGCCGGTGGGATCGGCCGTATTGTCGGCGATCGCCATCGAAAAGCCGACAAGCTCGGCCTGCATCGCATCCAGCGACGTGGTCTCGGTATCGAAAGCAACGAGGCCAGTGGCGCGCGCATCGGCGATCCAGCGGTCGAGCGTCGCCAGGTCGCGGATCGTCACATAGGCCGAATGATCGAAGGGCAGCGTCGCGAAGGCCTCGGCCCGCGCCTTGGCAAGATCGGCGGGCGAAAAGGCGCCTTCGACGGCGGCTTTCGCCTTCACCCGCGGCGGCACCGGCACGGATCTGCCCGAGACGTCGGGGATGCCGCCAGCAACGAGCTCGGGCTCTGCCGCATCGAGATCGGGGCCGCGGGCCGTCTCACCCCATTCGATGCGAACGATCGCCGGTTCGATGGCGCTCGCATCGCAATCGCAGGCTTCGGCGACACGGCGCGTCAACGTGGTGAATTCCATCGTCTTCAGGAAGCCGATCAGCTTCGGGCCGTTCTGCGGTTCCAGCACCAGCGCGTCGAGATCGAGATCGAGCGGCACATCGGTGCGCAGCCGCACGAGATCGCGCGAGAGCCTGGCCATGTCGAGATTGGCGAGGATCGTCTCACGGCGCTTGACCTGCTTGATCTCGGTGGCGCGTTCGAGCAGGGTGTCGAGATCGCCGTATTCTTCGAGGAGCTGGGCGGCGGTTTTCGGGCCGATGCCGGGAATGCCGGGAACATTATCGACGGAATCGCCGGTCATCGCCTGCAGGTCGATCATCTTTTCCGGCGGCACGCCCCATTTCTCGATGACATCGGGAATGCCGATCTGCTTGTCCTTCATGCTGTCATACATGTGGACATTGGGGCTGACGAGCTGCATCAGATCCTTGTCGGAGGAGACGATGGTGACATCGCCGCCGGTCGCTTCGGCTTGGCGGGCATAGGTGGCGATGATGTCGTCGGCCTCGAAGCCTTCGGTCTCGATGCAGGGCAGATTAAAGGCGCGGGTCGCCTCTCTTATAAGGCCGAATTGCGGGATGAGCTCTTCCGGCGGCGCGGAGCGGTTCGCCTTGTAGGCGTTGTAGAGATCCTTGCGAAACGTCTTGGCGGAATAATCGAAGATGACGGCAAGATGTGTCGGCGTCACACCGACATCGGTATTGCGCGCGTCCTTCAGCAGCTTCCACAGCATGTTGCAGAAACCGGACACGGCGCCGATCGGCAGGCCATCGGTCTTGCGCGTCAGCGGCGGCAGTGCATGAAACGCCCGGAAGATGAATCCGGAACCATCGACTAGGAAGAGGTGATCGCCTTTTTTCATGCGTGCATGGATAGCGCGGGCATGGGACGAGGTCCATATAGAGTTCGGCATAAAGTTCGACGCGCGAAAAGGATTATGGCGTTCGGACCGCTATGTCGCCGCGCGCATTGTCGGACGCGCAAAGGACGCTGAGCACTGGGCGTTGCTGCATAATTTTATCCTTCGATCGATTCCGATTCCCGAAATCCTGCAGCAGGGATTCCGGCTCACCAAACTGTTACCGATTTGTAACCATGGCCCTCCCTTGAAAAACCACATTCTAAGGCACAAATCCATGTCACCGGCACTTGATTGCGCCGCGGGTCTGATTACCGGCTTGTCCCCCGCCGCGTCAGGCTTGGACAAAGGCCTTATCCCCCTCTCCGGGCCTTTGTCCCCACTTTAAAGTCGCCATGGCCAACCTCCAGGCCATGGCGACTTTTGTTTTTTCGAGACACTCGAAATTATCATCGCAGCTTGCATGTTATGGAGCATCATATGCGAATTGCTGCATTGTCTCCGGCATGGTTTTGAGCCTAACTTGCAATGATGGGATTTAACCGCATGGATTCGGGAGCCTACCTTGCCAGTCAGCTGGCGAAGGGTTTTGCCCGCTCGCTCCACCAGCGCGCGGTCGGGCTCGGTTTTTCTCCGGGCCAGTTCCCCATTCTGCTGGAACTCTGGGCCGAGGACGGACTGACCCAGAAACAGCTTCTCGAGCGGGTCGATATCGAGCAGGCGACCATGGCCAATACGCTTTCGCGCATGGTCCGCGACGGGTTGATCGAACGCCGGCCGCATCCGTCCGACAAGCGGGCGCAACTGCTCTTCCTGACGCCGCGCGCCCGCGCCATGGAGGCCGAAGCGATCGAGACCGCGCGTGAGGCCGACCTGTCGCTGTTTAAAGGTTTCCGGGTTTTCGAGCGTGAGCTGACGCTTGAATATATCCGCCGGCTTCTGGAAAACGCCAAGGCGCTCTGACCACTGCAGTCCAAAAGCGCTACAGCGTCCTTTGCGCGTCTGAAAAGACGCGCGGCGCTGTAAGATCACTCACCGGCACCATGTCCGCGCCGCAACAAGGACAGGCCGGTTTCGATCTGCGCGATCAGGACGTTTTCGTGAGCGGCAAGCTTGATGCTCGGCTCGATATCCGGCTTGCCGAGTAAAAGGCCCTGCACTTGCGCGCAGCCTTCCTCGACGACGATCCGGCGCTGCATCTCGGTTTCCACGCCCTCCGTCACGACAGGCATGCCGAGGCTATGACCAAGGCCGATGATGGCGCGCACGATCGAGCGCGCCGCCGCATCATGTTCCAGCACGCCGGTGAAACTGCGGTCGACCTTGATCTTGTCGAAAGGGAATGAACGCAGGTTCGAAAGCGAGGAAAAACCGGTGCCGAAATCATCCATGACGATGTGCACGCCGAGCTTGTGCAGCCGCAGCAGCGTCGTCATCACGCGGTCGCGATCGCGAATAAGGGCCGCCTCGGTGATCTCAAGCTCCAGCCGGCTGGGCGCAAGCCCGGTTTCGGCGAGGATCGCCACGATCCGCTCGCAGAGGTTCGGCAACATGAATTGCACCGGCGAGAGATTGACGGCGATCATCAGCGGCAGCGGCCAGCGCACAGCCTCCCTGCAGGCCTGCTGCAACACCCATTCGCCGAGTTGGACGATCGAGCCGCTTTCCTCAGCGATCGGGATGAAGATATCGGGCTCTGTCAAGCCGTGACCTGGCCGGTTCCAGCGCATCAGGGCCTCGTAGCCGCCGATCTCGCCGCTCAGCGCATCGTGGATCGGCTGATAGCTGACATGGATCTGGTTGCGGATGATCGCATGACGCAGTTCGTTTTCGATCTGGCGGCGGTTCCGTGCCGCCCTATCCATTTCCGCGTCGAAGAAACAGACCTTGCCGCGACCGTCATGCTTGACGCGATAGAGTGCAGTATCGGCATTGTTGCAGAGTTCTTCGGCAGTAGCGCCATCCGCGGGATAGAGTGCGATGCCGACGCTGACGCCGACGGCGGTCGGGTCGCGCGCCGTGTCCATCTCGGCGGCGAATTCGTCGAGGATATCAGCCGCCAGCTTTTGCGCCGCCGCCGGCTGCTGCCCTGCCGGCTGGATGATGGCGAATTCATCGCCGCCGAAGCGGGCGACCGTGTCGCTCTCACCGGCCACGCGGCGCAGGATCGAGGCGACCTTGCGGAGAATGCGGTCGCCTTCGGCATGACCAAAGATATCGTTGACGGCCTTGAAGCGATCGAGGTCGAGATAGAAGAGGGCAACTTCGCTGTTCTTTCGTTCGGCCATCTGCAGTGCCTGCCGGATGCGGGTATCGAACAGCGACCTGTTCGGCAGATCGGTGAGCACGTCGTGGTGGGCGAGATGCTCGATCATCTCCTCGGCCTGCCTACGCTCGGTGAGATCACGCACCGCCAGCACCTCGCAATTGTGCCCGCGATAGACGATCCTGCTCGCGGTCACGTCGACGGCGATCTCCCTGCCGTTCCTGGTGTTGAGCAGCGTCTCGCTGGGTCTGTTCTGCCCAGTCCCCTGAATAGCGGTCAAAACAGCCGAGGGCGCCTTGCCGGCAAGACCGGCGAGCTTCCAGCCGGAAAGCTCCTGGAAGCGTTCATTGGCATCGATGATCCGGCCTTCCCGCAGGATCAGCAGCCCTTCCTGCGAGGCATTCGCGAGCCCCCTCAGATCCGTCAGGTGGCTTTCGATAAAGACCACCGCGAGGGCAATCAGAATGAGCGTCGTCGCCGCCACCACGACGATCGCAGCAAGGAGGTTGGCGTCGAGCACCGTTGCCGGAACCTCTTTGCCGGGATCCGGCACGAGCGTGATGCTGGCCATCGAGATGAAATGGAGAGCGCAGATCGCGAGGACGAAAGTGATTGACGAGGCGAGGAGCCGCCTCAGTCCCTTCAATTGGAAAAAGGCGTGGAAGGCGGCGCTCGATAACAGCGCTCCTGCGAGAACCGCACTCAGCGTCATCAAGGGATCATAAAGGATGACCGCCTGCGTTTCGATCGCCTGCATGCCGGTCAGGTGCATGGAGGCGATGCCGAACGCCATCAGGACGCCGCCGCGGATGGTGGAAAACCTGCCGCGGCTTTCCGAAGCGACGATGATCGCTGCCCACGAACCGACAACCGACAGGAGGAAAGAAAGCGTCGTCAGGCCCAGTTGGTAGCCGATCGGCATGCCGCCGTCATAGGCCAGCATCGCGATGAAGTGCGTTGCCCATACGCCGGTGCCGAAAGCGAAAGCCGAGGCGCCGATCCAGAGCTTGCGCCGCCCGGCATCGCATTCCTGGGCGCGGGAAAGCAGCAGCATGGCCGCCATCGCGCCGACCAGGCAGACGGCGGCGGCAGCAAGCACCAGCCGCCAATCGTGGTTGTCCCGAATACAGGTAATGACCGAAAACATCCGAACCTCGCACAGCTGAATTCGGTCAGGCTAGTTAGGTTGTACTAAATAACTGTAAATTGAATTAGACTTCTCTTTTATATTATCCAGCAAATCTCCTTGATATTAATCTATGCCTCGCCTGCATTTCGCGCCGCCGATTTTTTGTTTTTCCGCCTCGCCTGTATTTCTGGTTTGGTCTATCGTCCGGCCGAATTTCAAAAAGGAGTCGAAAATGACCGATGTAAGCCAGGTGCTTGCGCGCGCGGACCAGAACCTTCCATCGAGCCTCGACAAGCTGTTCGAGCTTCTGCGCATCCAGTCGATTTCCACCGATCCGGCCTATAAGGCCGAATGCCGAAAGGCTGCAGAATGGCTCGTCGGCTATCTCGGGACGCTCGGCTTTACGGGCTCGGTCCGCGATACACCCGGCCATCCGATGGTGGTCGCGCACCATGCCGGCGCTTCCGCCGATGCGCCGCATGTTCTCTTCTACGGCCATTACGACGTTCAGCCGGTCGACCCGATCGAGCTCTGGGAAAACGACCCCTTCGAGCCGTCGATCAAGGATGTCGGCGAAGGCCGCAAGATCTTGACCGGCCGCGGCACCTCCGACGACAAGGGTCAGCTGATGACCTTCGTCGAGGCTTGCCGCGCCTTTAAGGAGATCAATGGCGCACTTCCTTGCCGCGTCACCATTCTGTTCGAGGGCGAGGAAGAATCCGGCTCGCCATCCCTGAAGCCCTTCCTCGAAGCCAATGCCGCCGAGCTCAAGGCCGATTATGCGCTGGTCTGCGATACCGGCATGTGGGACCGCAACACGCCGGCGATCGCCGCAGCGCTGCGCGGTCTCGTCGGCGAGGAAGTAATCGTGACAGCCGCCGACCGCGACCTGCATTCCGGTCTCTTCGGCGGCGCGGCGGCCAATCCGATCCATATTCTCGTCGAGGCTCTTGCCGGTCTGCATGACGAGACGGGCCGCATTACGCTTGACGGCTTCTATGACGGCGTCGAGGAAACGCCCGACAACATCAAGGCGTCATGGGAGACGCTCGGCAAGACGGCGGAGAGCTTCCTCGGCGAAGTCGGCCTTTCCATCCCATCCGGCGAAAAGGGCCGGTCGGTGCTGGAACTCACCTGGGCTCGGCCGACCGCCGAAATCAACGGCATCTGGGGCGGCTATACCGGCGAAGGCTTCAAGACGGTGATCGCCGCCAAGGCTTCGGCCAAGGTCTCTTTCCGGCTTGTCGGCACGCAGGATCCGGCCGCCATCCGCGAGGCTTTCCGCAGCTATATCAGCTCGAAAATTCCCGCCGATTGCTCGGTCGAATTCCATCCGCATGGCGGCTCGCCGGCGATCCACCTCTCCTATGATTCGCCTGTTCTCACCAAGGCGAAGAACGCGCTTTCCGACGAGTGGCCGAAACCCGCCATCGTCATCGGCATGGGCGGGTCGATCCCGATCGTCGGGGATTTCCAGAAGATGCTCGGCATGGAATCGCTGCTCGTCGGCTTCGGCCTCAGCGATGACCGCATCCACTCGCCGAACGAGAAATACGAGCTCGTCTCCTACCACAAGGGTATCCGCTCCTGGGTGCGGATTCTTCAGGCGCTGGCCACCTGAACGGCGTGCCAAGCAGAATCGCAAATAACAAAAAGGCCGGTTCGACCCGGCCTTTCGTCATCCGCTCATCTCAGTGCCAGTTCATCCGTGGTCAAGGAGCAAGCGGGTATTGCAACGAGACTGCCGCCGAAAGGTTAACCAACCGTTAACAGCACCACCTTGCCGGAAGCACCGCTTGCGGCTCCAAGGGCGCTGGCAGATATTTCGCCGTTCAAGCTGCGTTCATCGCCGGCAATATATAAGCCATTGAAAGATAAGGCAAATAGCAACACCCCAACACCCGGGGGCGATCGCTCTATCTTTTGTTTCAATGGCATATGCCAAGGAAACGCGGCCAAGCGCTGCCTGAAAAACGTGCCAACAAGGACTGAGAAGCGTGAAAAATCTCTTTGTTAAAATCGCAGCGGTCGGCCTGCTTATGCTGGCGCCTGCCATCGCGCAGGCTGCCGAGGGCTACTCGACGGCGAACGTCAACATGCGTGCCGGTCCGAGCACCCGTTATCCTGCCGTCGCCGTCATACCCGCCGGTTCTTCCGTCGAGATCCGCGGATGCCTTTCCGACGTCAACTGGTGCGACGTGGAATTCTACGGCGGCCGCGGCTGGGTTTCCGGCCAGTACGTGCAGGCCCTCTACCAGCAGCGCCGCGTCTATGTCGGCCCGCAATATTACCGTCCGCTCGGCATTCCGATGATTCGCTTCAGCGTCGACAATTATTGGGACCGTTATTACCGCAACCGCGATTTCTATCGCGACCGTGACCGCTGGAGCCGCGGCCCGGATTATTACTACCGCGACCGCGACACTCGGGATCGCGACCGCGATCGGGATAACCGGGATCGCGACCGTAACTGGCGCGAGCGGGATGGCGACCGATATGGGCGCGACCGCGATCGTGACTGGCGCGACGACAATCAAAGGGGCGATCGGCAAGGGGACGATCGGCAAAGAGATGAACGGCAGAGGGACGACCGGAGAGGCGATGACCGCAGGCCGGACCGCAGGGACTTTGATTGCCGCCCCGGCGATCCCTCCTGCGACGAGTGAAACAGAGAGGGGACGGCAGCGCCGTCCTCCTTTGAGGTTTGCCAAGCCAAGGGCAAAACACCCAAGAAAAAGCCCGGCGCTCCCATGAGGGTGCACCGGGCCGGATGTCGATCGGCACGTGTTGAGGGGAGACGGCCGATCATTCGCGGGACTTGAGGGGTTGTCCCGCTTCTCCATAAACAAACGTGAAGCCTATTGGTTCCGCCTCCTGCATAATTCCTTAAATCGGAATCGAGTTTAAGGACAAAATTATCCAGCAATTCAAAGCTTTACAGCGTCACTTGCGCCTCTCGAAAAGACGCGCGCCGCGGTGAACTACGTCGTATCGAACGTAACTCACGCCACAGACTTCGGGCCTTTGTTTTCACGACGCGCGCCACTTCGCCGGCGAGTGCAAGACAAGCGCCGCGGGGGAAGCATCGATCCTCGAATGCGGTCACCCACAATTTGATGTGAAGCCATCGCGAGGCTCTTGTTTTGCGGGATTCTTTATTGCAGTTTTGTGAAGTTGCGGATTGATTTTAATCCGTTCGAGGCTGGACCCTGATGACGCAAGACTACCTGGCTTTCTTCGGGCTTTTCGCCCCTCGGGCGGCCACTACCGATGTTACCGTTTGGCATAAACATAACCCACTTCTGCCTGTGCGCCTCACCGATGGGGCGAACCTCAACCCTTCCGGCCAGATTTGGCGCCGCTTTCATCTGGGCGAGTGGGAGTATAAGCAGGACCCGGAAACGCTCGACGATTACGAGGCCCGACAGTACTGAAGGGCGATGCTGTCTCCCGGCGCGGTCTGCCTTACTTTCCATTATTAATACCCCGTTAAATCGCCGCATTTACAGTTCAGTCGGATGATCACGGCGGCACTCAAAGTGCTTCAGCGTCCTTTGCGCGTCTGAAAAGACGCGCGGCGCTGGAGAAGAGCACCGTTATGCGAAGCTGGCTTCGCGATCGAACATGGGGTGTGACCGGTCCGCGATGGCAGGCAGAGGCAGATCAGGCGACAGAATAGAACCGTCCTTCAGCGGCCGAGCGGCACGCGACGATGACGAGTTCTCGCTTGATGCCGACGATCGCATTGCCGGAGGCCGATCCCAGCGCCGCGGCGGCTCGAAACCCCCGCCGCAACGTGCCGCCCCTCGGCGGCGGCGCGAGCCGCGGGAGCGCGAAGGCGGCGACTTTTTCGGATTCCTGCGCCGCGTGACCTACTGGTGCGTCGTGCTTTTCATCTGGGCCGGCATCGGCGTTGCCGGGCTTGTGGTCTACTATGGCTCGCGCATGCCGAGCGCCAGCACATGGGCGATCCCGGAGCGGCCGCCGAACGTGAAGATCACCGCCGTCGACGGCAGCGTCATCGCCAATCGCGGCGCCACCGGCGGCGAGGCGCTGTCGCTCGAAAACATGTCGCCCTATATTCCGGAAGCCGTCATCGCCATCGAAGATCGGCGTTTCTATTCGCATTTCGGCGTCGATCCGCTCGGCCTCGGCCGGGCTGTCGTGACCAATCTGACGGCTGGTCACATGGTGCAGGGCGGCTCGACGCTGACGCAGCAGCTTGCCAAGAACCTCTTCCTCTCCCCTGAGAGAACGCTTGAACGCAAAGTACAGGAGGTGCTGCTCTCGCTCTGGCTGGAGCAGAAATACACCAAGGACCAGATCCTTGCGATGTATCTCAATCGGGTGTTCTTCGGATCGAACGCCTATGGCGTCGAGGCGGCCTCACGCCGCTACTTCAACAAATCGGCACGTGACGTGAACCTCGGCGAGGCCGCGGTGCTGGCCGGCCTGCTGAAAGCGCCGTCGCGGCTTTCGCCGGCCCGCGACGCCGATGCGGCGAATGCCCGCGCCCAACTGGTGCTCGCAGCAATGCGCGAACAGGGTTTCATCACCGATTCCGAGGTTAAGACCGCGATGTCGCAGACCCCGGCCTCAGCCAAGAGCTACTGGTCCGGTGCCGGGCACTATGTCGCCGACATGGTGATGGACGAGCTGCCGGGTCTGATCGGCGACGTCAAGGAAGACGTCATCGTCGATACGACAATCGACAAGTCGCTGGAAAAGAAGGCCGAGCAATCGCTGGTCGACGTGCTCGACAAGGAGGGCGGCAAGCTCGACGCCTCGCAGGCGGCCCTGGTCTCAATCGACGGCACCGGCGCGATCCGGGCGCTGGTCGGCGGCCGGGACTATGCGACAAGCCAGTTCAACCGCGCCGTCAAGGCCAAACGCCAGCCGGGTTCGTCGTTCAAGCCCTTCGTCTATGCTGCCGCACTCGAAAAGGGGCTGACGCCCTATTCGGTGTTCAACGACGCGCCGATCCGGATCGGCGACTGGACGCCCGAAAATTACGAGAAGAAATACAATGGCGAGGTGACGCTGGCGACCGCGCTTGCCAAATCGCTGAACACGGTGGCCGCGCAGCTGGTGATGTATGACGGGCCGGACCAGGTGATCAAGCTTGCCCACCGGCTCGGCATTGAAAGCGAGCTGCAGCCGAATGCCTCGATCGCGCTCGGCACCTCGGAAGTGTCGCTGATGGAACTCACCGCCTCCTATGCCGCCTTCATGAATGGCGGCTACAAGGCGACGCCGCACGTCATCCGCCGGGTGACGACTGCCGAGGGCAAGGTTCTCTACGAAAATACCTATGACAGCCCGCCGCGCGTGCTGTCCGAGCAGATCGCCGCCGAGATGGATACGATGATGATGGGCGTCATCGAGAGCGGCACCGGCAAGAGCGCCAAGATCCCCGGCTGGCAGGCGGCGGGAAAGACCGGCACCACCCAGAATTCGCGCGACGCGCTCTTCGTCGGTTTCACCAGCAACCTCACCACCGGGGTCTGGTTCGGCAATGACGACGGCAAGCCGATGAAGAAGGTGACCGGTGGCGGCTTGCCCGCCAAGGCCTGGAAGGAATTCATGATCGCAGCCCACAAGGGTCTTTCGCCGGCGCCGCTTTTCGGCAACGGCCAGTTGATCGCCGATCCGAACGACGGTCAGCCGATGGCCGAGGCAACGGGCAACGGGCAGCTGGGCAGCGGGCAACCGATGACGGCGGAGGCGCCGCCATCGACGATCGGCGGTATCATTTCCGGCGTCTTCGGCGGCAACGACAATGCAAACCGCTATCCGCAAGCGCCTGCCCGGCAGCAGGCGGCGACCTCCGGCAATAGCCCGGTTCCGCCCGCAGACATTGCCGAAGGTGGCGGTTCTGGCTATGAGGGCATGGTGCCGCCCGGCGATGTCGGGGGCGCGCAGACCACCTCTTCCGTCCAGCCGCGGCGCACGACGCTGCTCGATCTGATCATGGGCCAGTGAGATCTTTGCTGCATACCCCGCACAAGCCCGATGATCTTAAGCGCGTCGCGATCTTTCAGATCGCTCCACGCGCTTCAGGTCTTTGTTTTACGCCTGCGGTTGTCGCAAAACCGCTCTGCAGTTTTGCGCGACATGCCGCAAAAATCGGCCGCTTTCCGGGCAAGGGGTGACCTCCGTCCCGGCGACTGTAAAAATTGAGGGCAACACATTCGTTTTGCTGGATTCCGGGGCATTTCTCGCCTTGCAGTCCAGAAAACCGCTCCTTATATACGCCGCATCACCGCAATCACGATTGCGTAATCTCAAGTAGACCCATCCCGTAAGGGGCTGTCAGGGAAATGCCTTCTCGGGGTTCCGACAGCTTGCTTCAAGGAGAGAATGACATGGCAAAAGTAATTGGTATCGACCTTGGAACGACGAATTCCTGCGTCGCAGTCATGGACGGCAAGGACGCGAAGGTCATCGAGAATGCGGAAGGTGCGCGTACGACCCCTTCCATGGTGGCATTTTCCGATGATGGCGAACGCCTCGTCGGCCAACCGGCCAAGCGCCAGGCAGTCACCAACCCGACGAACACGCTCTTTGCGGTCAAGCGCCTGATCGGCCGCCGCTACGAAGATCCGACCGTCGAAAAGGACAAGCACCTCGTTCCCTTCACCATCGTCAAGGGCGACAATGGCGACGCCTGGGTCGAAGCCAATGGCAAGGGCTACTCGCCCGCACAGATTTCCGCGATGATCCTTCAGAAGATGAAGGAAACCGCCGAATCCTATCTTGGCGAAAAGGTCGAGAAGGCCGTCATCACCGTTCCCGCCTATTTCAACGACGCGCAGCGCCAGGCAACCAAGGATGCCGGCCGCATCGCCGGTCTTGAAGTTCTGCGCATCATCAACGAGCCGACCGCAGCCGCGCTTGCCTACGGCCTCGACAAGAAAGAAGGCAAGACGATTGCCGTCTACGACCTTGGCGGCGGCACCTTCGATATTTCGATCCTCGAGATCGGCGACGGCGTCTTCGAAGTGAAGTCCACCAACGGCGATACCTTCCTCGGCGGTGAAGACTTCGACATGCGTCTCGTCGAATATCTCGTTGGCGAATTCAAGAGGGACAACGGCATCGACCTGAAGAACGACAAGCTCGCCCTGCAGCGCCTCAAGGAAGCTGCGGAAAAGGCAAAGATCGAGCTTTCGTCTTCGCAGCAGACCGAAATCAACCTGCCGTTCATTACGGCCGACGCCTCCGGCCCGAAACATCTGACGCTGAAGCTGACCCGCGCCAAACTCGAAAGCCTGGTCGACGATCTCGTCCAGCGCACGATCGCGCCGTGCAAGGCAGCGCTCAAGGATGCCGGTGTTACCGCTTCCGAAATCGACGAAGTGGTTCTCGTCGGCGGCATGAGCCGCATGCCGAAGGTGCAGGAAGTCGTCAAGCAGCTGTTCGGCAAGGAGCCGCACAAGGGCGTCAACCCGGATGAAGTCGTGGCGCTTGGCGCCGCCATCCAGGCCGGCGTTCTGCAGGGCGACGTCAAGGACGTCCTGCTCCTCGACGTAACGCCGCTGTCGCTCGGCATTGAGACGCTCGGTGGTGTCTTCACCCGCCTGATCGAACGCAACACGACGATCCCGACGAAGAAGAGCCAGACCTTCTCGACGGCCGAAGACAACCAGCAGGCCGTGACCATCCGCGTCTCGCAGGGCGAGCGTGAAATGGCTGCCGACAACAAGCTGCTCGGCCAGTTCGACCTCGTCGGTCTGCCGCCGTCGCCGCGCGGCATGCCGCAGATCGAAGTCACCTTCGACATCGACGCCAACGGCATCGTCCAGGTTTCGGCCAAGGACAAGGGCACCGGCAAGGAACAGCAGATCCGCATCCAGGCTTCCGGCGGTCTTTCCGACGCCGACATCGAGAAGATGGTAAAGGATGCCGAAGCCCATGCCACCGAAGACAAGAAGCGCCGCGAGGCGGTGGAAGCCCGGAACCAGGCTGAAAGCCTGATCCATTCCTCGGAAAAGTCGCTGAAGGATTACGGTGACAAGGTTTCCGAGGCCGACCGCACCGCGATCTCGGATGCGATCGCCGCGCTGAAGACGGCGTCGGAAGCATCGGAGCCCGATGCCGACGACATCAAGGCCAAGACCCAGACGCTGATGGAAGTGTCGATGAAGCTCGGCCAGGCGATCTATGAAGCACAGCAGGCCGAAAGCGGCGCTGCTGGCGATGCCTCCGCGGAAGGTGGCGACAATGTCGTCGATGCCGACTACGAGGAAATCAAGGACGACGACCGCAAGAAGTCCGCGTAGTCCGCGACGGCGTGGTTATGCTTCAACACCTGATCCGGCTGCTCACCATGGCAGCCGGAAATCCATTTCCGGGGTTTAATCCTTAATGGCAAAAGCGGACTTTTACGAAACTCTGGGTGTAGCCAAGTCGGCGGACGAGAAAGAGCTGAAAAGCGCCTTCCGCAAACTGGCGATGAAATACCATCCGGACAAGAACCCGGATGACAAGGACGCCGAACGGAAGTTCAAGGAAATCAACGAAGCCTACGAGATGCTCAAGGACCCGCAGAAGCGGGCGGCCTATGATCGTTATGGCCATGCGGCCTTCGAGCATGGCGGCATGGGCGGCGGTGGCGGCGGATTTGCCGGTGGCGGTTTCTCCGATATCTTCGAGGATATCTTCGGCGAAATGATGGGTGGCGGGCGTGCGCGCCAGCGCTCGTCGGGCGGCCGCGAGCGTGGCGCCGATCTTCGCTACAACATGGAAATAACGCTGGAAGAATCTTTCTCCGGCAAGACGGCGCAGATCCGCGTTCCCACCTCGATCACTTGCGACGTCTGTTCGGGTTCGGGCGCCAAGCCCGGCACGCAGCCGAAGAACTGCGGCACTTGCCAGGGAACGGGGCGCGTGCGCGCCGCACAAGGCTTCTTCTCCATCGAGCGGACCTGCCCGACCTGCCACGGCCGCGGCCAGATCATTCCCGATCCCTGCCCTAAGTGCCACGGCCAGGGCCGGGTGACGGAAGAGCGTTCGCTGTCGGTCAATATTCCCGCCGGCATCGAGGACGGTACGCGCATCCGCCTGCAGGGCGAAGGCGAAGCCGGCGCCCGGGGCGGGCCGGCGGGTGACCTCTATATCTTCCTGTCCGTCAAACCGCATGAATTCTACCAGCGCGACGGAGCCGATCTCTATTGCGCCGTTCCGATCTCGATGACGACGGCCGCGCTCGGCGGAACCTTCGACGTGGCGACGCTCGACGGCACCAAGTCGCGCGTCACCGTGCCCGAGGGCACGCAGGTCGGCAAACAGTTCCGGCTCAAGGGCAAGGGCATGCCGGTGCTGCGTTCGGTGCAGACGGGCGACCTCTACATACAGATCCAGATCGAGACGCCGCAAAAGCTCACCAAGCGCCAACGCGAACTGCTTCAGGAATTCGAGCAGCTTTCGTCCAAGGAGAACAATCCGGAATCGACGGGCTTCTTTGCCCGCATGAAGGAATTCTTCGAAGGCTGAGTCTCGATCGAAACGCCCATTTCGAAAGCCGGGGACGGAAACGTCTCCGGTTTTTTTGTTCCAAGAATCCTATAGCCTTTTGCTTTTACGCAATTCCGCACGGAAAACCGCTTCGCACTTTTCCTGAAATTGCTCTAGAGCGGGATTGTTTTATGTCCGTTCATATCCGGCTTCCTTGAAGTAGTTTTGGCACTCTTTCGGCGAGACGGTTTGAAGGGTGGCTGCCAGCGCGTCGTCGATGGCCTGTCGGGTTCGAGCCTGCGCCTTGCGCAGCTCGTGCTTGATCTTGGCGAAGAGTTTTTCGATCGGATTGAGATCGGGGGAATACTGCGGCAGGAAGAACAATCTGGCGCCGGCCTTGCGGATGGCGGCACGGATAGCGCCGGCCTTGTGCGAGCCGAGATTATCCATGACGACGATGTCGCCGGGTTTGAGCTCCGGTACCAGCACCCTCTCGACATAGATGCGAAAGCGTTCGCCATTGATCGGGCCGTCGATGATCCACGGTGCGCTGACGCGGTCGGCCCTGAGGGCTGCGACAAAAGTCATGGTATTCCAGTGGCCGAAGGGCGCATGGCCCAACAGCCGTTCGCCGCGCGGCGCCCAGCCCCTGAGCGGCGTCATATTCGTCTTCGTCCAGGTTTCGTCGATAAAGACAAGGCGAGATGGATCGATGCGATGGCGATGCTTCAGCCAGCGCGCCCGCCGGGCGGCAACATCGGGCCGCTCGCGCTCGCTGGCGACCAACGTCTTTTTTTATAACTCAGCCCTTCCTCATGCACGAAGGTCCGGACGGCGCTGTAATCCACTTTCAGGCCGCGCTCTCCGAGTTCCGCCACCAACCCGCGCAAGGTGAACGCCTGCATGTGGCAGCGATCGATCAACCAGACCCGATGTTTACCTGAGATCGCCCGTGGCTTGTGCCCGCCCATCTGGCCGGGAGCCGCGCTGCCCGTCTCACGCAAGCGCCGGACCCAGTCGATCGCGGTGCTGATGCCAATGCCGAAGCGCTTTGCCGCCGCTCGACACGACAGGCCCTCGCGCGTTACTGCGCCAACAACGCGTTCCCGAAGATCATCCGAAAAAGGTTTCGCCATCCAGACCGGCCTCCTGCACCGGCCAGAATGGTGAATCTGATTTGCACCAGAAAGGGAATCCCTGTTCCGATTCCGACTAAAACAATCCCGCTCTAGAGCGCGGCGCGATCTTTCAGGTTCGCTCGTTGAGCTTTAAGTCTTTGTTTTTACGCATGTCGTTATCACGAAAACCGCCGCTCAGTTTCCGCTGCATGTCTCAATTTGCGACATCCGCCGTCCACGCCGGCCAATCTGTCCCGGATCGAAACGGCGGCGAGCGGGAAGACGACTTGCGTTAACGCAGCCGGATGATGCCGCTTGCAAGTTTTCCAAATGAATTCAGTCTCTGCCGTCAGTGCATGACCCCAAGAATTGAAATCAATTTCGGGGGCATGCACCAAATCAAAGTTATAGAGCGTCCTTAACGCGGCGCTCTAGCGAGGGACAACCAAAGCAAGGGTATCGACCATGGCGCCAGCCTTTTCCTCTCAGACCGACGACGTCGACGTTCTCGCCGGCGCCATTTATACTTGGTGCGCCGAGCGCAACATCAAGCTTCGCAGCCAGCAGGGTCTTTCGATCGCCAGCATCGCGATCGACCTTTACCATGCCGGCCACCAGACGCAGGACGATCTGCTGATGGCGCTGCACGAACGCGAGATTCACTGAAGCGCGCGGCACCGAACCTCATTCAGGTGACCTGCCCCGGTCCTTGTGTTGATGCACGCCGTCCCCAAAACGCTGCACAGCTGTAGTCATCTGGACATTATCCAGACCCGAAACGGGTCGTGCTTTTTTCGTGGTAAACCTGATGGCTCAGTGAAATCAGGCGGCGGTTTCGGCCGCTTCGCCGGTCATGAGGTTGAGGATGGTCTTGACCGCTTCCTTGCCTGCCGGTGAGTTCAGCTTGTCGTAGCTCAGCGCAAGCGCATAGGCGTCGGGGCTGAGTTCGATACGGCTGCCGAATGGCGACATGCCGGCTCCCTCGAAAAGGGCAGAGATATCGACATCGAGAAACACCGCGATCTGATGCAACTTGCTGGCGGAAACGCGGTTCGTCCCCTTTTCGTATTTCTGGATCTGCTGGAAAGTCAGTCCGAGTGCTTCGCCAAGCTCAAGTTGGGAAACACGGCGAATGGCGCGAAACTGTCTGACGTTGCGACCGACGATAATATCAACCGGATCTGGCACTTCATCACTCTCTCATACGTAAACGGTTCGTTAACCATATCGCCTTCACGGAATAACTCAACCCAGCAGTTGCAAAATTCAACCGACTTTTTCTGGGCATCACGTTGCGTCAGTGGCCTCAAAGGATCGCGGCAAAGCCGGAATATCTGGATCTCGGAGGCACTGGCGGTTGACCGTCGACGATATCGGCCTGGCGATGTCAGAGCGTCTCGGCGGTTGTATTTTTGTAGAAAGCTAACGCCTGCCCCCTGCATCGGCAGAATGTCGGATACCAGCACCGCGGTCAGGTGTCTTGAAATATCTCCCGCGCGGTATGTCGCCGCTTCGAGCTTATCCCTTATCGCTCAACGCCGCGTCCCTGATTTGCGGCGGCATCGGAGGTTCGCGATCCGCGGCCAAGAAGCTGCCAGCCTTGCCATCAACGCCGCTAAGGCTTAGCTGTCACGCTTCACGATTCCGGACATTCGATGCCGCACAAGGTTTCTCTTTCTCGTCTGAAGCTGACAGACTTCCGCAACTATGCGGCAGCGGCCCTTACCCTTGACGGTCGGCACGTCGTGCTGACGGGAGACAACGGCGCCGGCAAGACCAATCTCATGGAAGCCGTCTCGCTGCTTTCGCCTGGCCGCGGTTTGCGTCGCGCGGCCTATAGCGACATTACCCGCGTCGGCGCGGCCGGCGGCTTTTCGATCTTCGCCGCGCTCGATGGCATGGAGGGCGAGGTCGAGATCGGCACCGGCATCGAAACGGGCGAGGAGACCACCGCCCGCAGGCTGCGCATCAATGGCACGACGGCAAAGACCGTCGACGAACTGACCGACCATCTGCGCCTTCTCTGGCTGACACCGGCGATGGACGGCCTGTTTACCGGCGCCTCCTCCGACCGGCGCCGCTTTCTCGACCGGCTGGTGCTGTCGCTCGATCCCGCCCATGGCCGCCGCGCCAGCGATTTCGAGCGCGCCATGCGCAGCCGCAACAAATTGCTAGACGAAGGCCGCTTCGATCCCTCCTGGCTTGCCGGTATCGAGGAGCAGATGGCAAGCCTCGGCATCGCCATGGCACTCGCCCGGCAGGAGATGCTTGGCTTGCTGACTCGGCTGATCGGGGAAACACGGGAGAACTCGCCCTTCCCTTCGGCATCGCTGCAGCTCTCGGGCTTCATGGACGGTCAGTTCTCGCGCCCCTCGGTCGACCTCGAGGACGATTATGCGGCGATGCTGGCAGAGAGCCGCTACCGCGATGCCGGCGCCGGGCGCACGCTTGAGGGGCCGCACCGGGCCGATCTCATCGTGCATCACCGCGAAAAGGTGATGGAGGCCGAGCGTTGCTCCACCGGCGAGCAGAAAGCGCTGCTTGTCGGCCTGGTGCTTGCGCATGCGCGGCTCGTCGGCAATCTCACCGGTCATGCGCCGATCCTGCTGCTCGACGAGATCGCAGCGCATCTCGACGAGGGCCGCCGCGCCGCGCTATTCGACCTTATCGACGGGCTCGGCGGCCAGGCCTTCATGACCGGAACGGATCGGGCGATGTTTTCAGCACTCGGCGACAGGGCGCAGTTCTTCACGGTTTCCGACGGAAGGGTGTTCGAATGACGGAAGCGGCTTTTCCCGGCGTCGGGCGTCATGATAACATCGGCGCCATGGAACCGCTCAGCCCGGACGAAATCGCGCGCTATCACCGCCACATCCTGCTTCCCGAGATCGGCGGCACCGGCCAGCAGAAACTGAAAGCCGCCCGTGTGCTGGTGATCGGTGCCGGCGGCCTCGGTGCACCGGTCCTGCAATATCTGGCCGCTGCCGGCGTCGGCACGCTCGGTATCGTTGACGACGACCGGGTTTCCCTCTCCAACCTGCAGCGCCAGGTGATCCATGATTCCGGCACGATCGGCGAATTGAAGACTGAGAGCGCCGCCTTCGCCATCGCCAGGCTCAATCCGCATGTCCGACTGATCCGCTTCGAGGAACGCTTTTCGCCGGAGGCCGCCCGCCGTCAGCTCTCCGGGTTCGATCTGCTGATCGACGGCTCCGACAATTTCGACACGCGTTATGCCGCCGCCGATGCAGCTGATGAAGCGCGCATTCCGCTCGTCAGCGGCGCCGTCGGGCGTTTCGATGGTTCGCTGACGGTTCTCAAGCCCTATGAGACAGCTGAGGACGGAACCGCCAACCCCAGATATCGCGACCTGTTTCCGGAACCGCCGCCGGCGGGGCTGATTCCCGCCTGCGCCGAAGCCGGCATCATCGGTGCACTCACAGGCGTCATCGGCACAATGATGGCGATGGAGGCGATCAAGCTCGTCACCGGCACCGGCGAACCGCTGGTCGGACGGTTGCTGCTTTACGACGCGCTCTCGGCCCGCTTCGACACCGTCCGCTACAAACGACGCCGTACCACACAGAGGCAGGCGGGATGAGGGTTGTTCCGCTTGATCAGACTTTCACGCGCTGGGATGAATTGCTGGCGCTCATCGTCGCCTCCTTCGCCTCGATGAACGGCAGGATCGATCCGCCATCTTCAGCGCTCAAGCTGACGGCGGAGTCGCTGGCCGAAAAGTCCAGGGCCGAGATCGGCCATGTCGCCATCGACGGCGAAAAGCTGGCCGGCTGCCTCTTCCTGCGGCCGGAGGCCGATTGCCTCTATGTCGGCAAGCTCGCCGTTCTGCCTGAGGCGCAGGGCAAGGGCCTCGGCAGGCGGCTGCTGGCGATTGCCGAGGAAACGGCCGCAGCGCTCGGTCTTCCTGCTTTGCGGCTGGAAACGCGCATCGAACTCACCGACAATCACGCCGTCTTTGCCGCCTGGGGATTTTCCAGAACCGCCGAAAAGGCGCATCCCGGCTTTGCCAGGACGACTTTCGTCGAGATGCGCAAGGTCCTTGCGCCTCCGATCTGCGTCGCCTGATTTACAGCGTTCTTCAACGCCCCGGCAGCACGCGATTCGGCGGCCTATGACCGTCGATGAAGGTGCGGATGTTGATGATGACCTTGTCGCCCATGTCGATGCGGCCTTCGATCGTCGCCGAACTCATATGCGGCAGCAGCACGACCTTGCCCTCATTGGCGAGCTTGATGAGCCTCGGGTTGACGGCAGGCTCGTTCTCGAAGACGTCGAGGCCGGCGCCGGCAATCCGGCCCTCCCTCAGGCACTTGATCAGCGCCGCTTCGTCGACCACGTCGCCGCGCGCTGTGTTGACGAGATAGGCTGTCGGCTGCAGCAGCGCCAGACGGCGGGCCGAGACCAGGTGGAAGGTCGCCGGCGTCGACGGGCAATTGATCGAAACGATATCGACGCGGGCGAGCATCTGGTCGAGGCTTTCCCAATAGGTCGCCTCCAGTTCGTCCTCGACGGCCGGATTGACGCGCTTGCGGTTGTGATAGTGGATCGATAGGCCGAAAGCCTTGGCGCGGCGGGCCACCGCCGTGCCGATGCGGCCCATGCCGACGATGCCGATGCGCTTGCCGTGAATGCGCCGGCCGAGCATCCAGGTGGGAGACCAGCCTGCCCATTCGCCCGGCTTGTCGGTCAGCACGCGCGCACCTTCGCCGAGCCTTCTCGGAACCGCGAGAATCAGCGCCATGGTCATATCGGCGGTGTCCTCGGTCAGGACGTTCGGCGTGTTGGTGACGGTGATGCCCTTGCGCGCCGCCGCCTCGACGTCGATGTGGTCGGTGCCGTTGGAGAAGCTCGCAATCAGCTTCATCTGCGGTCCGGCCTGTTCGATCAGCGCCGCGTCGATACGATCGGTGACGGTCGGCACCAGCACGTCGGCGGTCTTGACCGCGGCGATCAACTCGGGAACCGAACGCGGCGCGTCGTCGATGTTCAGCTCTGCGTCGAAGAGTTCGCGCATGCGGGTTTCGACGGCATCCGGCAGCTTGCGGGTGATGTAGACCTTCGGTTTTTTCTTCGCTGTCATGGCTGCCTGTGGTGCCTTGTTCAGAGGTCTTTAACCAAGAGGGGTGATAATTTTCCCATTCCGGGCATTTTCTACCAGACCCGCACGCGAAGACAAACAAAACTCGCGGTGCAGCCGGGGAATGTCAAAGCCCGGACCGCGAGCAGGCCTGCCCTGCCCGCGAATTCGAGCAACCGGAAACTTCCATGCGCAGCAAAGTCCTGAAGTCCTGCCTCGCCCTTGCCATCGCTCTGGCCGCATCCATGGGAAGCGTCGAATTCGCCCATGCGCAAGCGGCCAAGGGGCCAAGCGGACTGCCATTGCCGCGTTTCGTCACGCTGAAATCCAAGCGCGTCAACCTGCGCATCGGTCCGGGAACGGATTACGCCGTTTCTTGGATGTACTTGAAATCCGGCCTGCCGGTGGAGATCATCCAGGAATACGACAACTGGCGCCGCATCCGCGATGCCGACGGCACCGAAGGCTGGGTCAACCAGTCGCTGCTATCAGGCCAGCGCGCGGCGATTGCCGCCCCCTGGATGAAGACCAAGGGCAAAGGCGTCTATGTCAATCTGCGCCGTGAGGCGCTCCCCTCTGCATCGATCGTTGCCAAGCTGGAACCCGGCGTGATGGTGACGATCGGCGAATGCAACGGCGACTGGTGCCGCGCCGAAACCGACGGCGCCTCGGGCTGGGTGGCGCAGTCGGAGATCTGGGGCGCCTATCCCGGCGAAGCCTTCAAATAAGCCCTGCCCGTTTTGCAGCCTCGGAAAGCGAGGTCATCGGGCGGGGGCCGATCTGCTGGATGACGATGCCGGCGGCCAGGCAGCCGAGCTTGCCGCAATCCTCGAGAGACCGTCCCTGCGTGTAGCCGTAGAGGAAGCCGGAGGCGAAGAGATCGCCGGCACCCGTCGTATCCACAACTTCCTTGATCCGGATCGCGCCGACGTAAAAACGCTCACGGCCCTTCAGGATGACGGCACCATTCTCGCTCATCGTCACGGCAGCGATCTTGCAATCGGCGGCGATCCTGTTCAGCGCCTCCTCGAAATCGTCGGTCTCGTAGAGCGACAGCGCTTCCTGGCGATTGGCGAAGACGATATCGACCTTGCCGGAGCGCATCAGATCGAGGAATTCGCCGCGATAGCGGTCGACGCAGAAGCTGTCGGACAGCGTCATCGACACTTCGCGGCCGTTTTCATGGGCGATGCGGGCACAATCGAGGATGGCTTCCTTGGCGCGCGGCGGATCCCAGAGATAACCTTCGAAATAGGTGACCTTGGCGTCGGCCACGACGTCGACCTCGACGTCTTCCGGGCCGAGTTCGACGCAAGCGCCGAGATAGGTGTTCATCGAGCGCTCGCCATCCTCGGTGACGAAGATCATCGAACGTGCCGTCGGCGGGAAGGTGCCCTTGGGCCGGGTCTCGTAGTGAACGCCTTGGGCGCGGATGTCGTGCGCGAAGATATCACCGAGCTGATCTTGGGCAACATTGCCGAAATACGCAGCCTTGCCGCCGAGGTTAGCCACGCCTGCCGCCGTGTTGCCGGCGCTGCCGCCGGAGGCTTCGAGCGCCGGTCCCATGCGCGAATACAAGAGTTCGGCGCGTTCGGCATCGATGAGGTTCATCGCCGCCTTGGTGATCTGGTTGTCAATGAGGAACTGGTCGTCGCAACGGGCAATGATGTCCACGATTGCGTTGCCGACTGTCAGAACATCGGATCTTGTCATGAAATGGGGGGTCCCGGAGTTTGTGATAGCCGGGGTTTGGTCTTAGCGAAATTTCCGCGGTTTGGAAGGATAAATGGTGGATGGCGCATCTATTTCTTCGCAAAAGTGCCGCCTATTCGTCACGTCCCTGTCATTTTCCAAATCTAGAAATACTCGCAAGAAGACCGGCATGAGCAGCTTTCAGTTGCAGCCGGGCGCACGAGGGATGATCCCCTCGATCTTACCGGCGCGATGCTGACCACGGATGAACTGGCAGCTTCGTGATCCGGGTTTCCGGCAAGACCGGAGCGGAAAAGCGGGCTGTGCCCGCTTTTTTTGTTTTGCAGATGCGCCTGATTGGACGGCGACTGCCTTTTCAACCCAAGCGGTTTGCTGCTACTGCATAATTCCTTAAATCGGAATCGATTTAAGGATAAAATTATTCAGCAATTCAAAGTGCTACAGCGTCCTTTGTGCGTCTCAAAAGACACGCGGCGCTGTAGACGTCGAATACTCCCCCGCGCAGAGCAGCCTCCCCTATGTCAGCCATCATTCTCGACGTCCTTCCCATCTTCATCCTGATTCTCATCGGCTGGGTGATCGTCCGCAGCGGATTGATGGCCTCGAATGTTGGCGAAGCGCTCAGCGAATTCGTCTTCAAGATCGCCGTGCCGCTTCTGCTCTTTCGCACCATCGCCGAGGCGGATTTTCATGGCGCCTCGCCTTTTCGCCTATGGATCGTCTATTTTTCCGGCGTTGCCATCACCTGGACGGCCGGCCATATCGCCGCCACACGCCTCTTCGGCCGTGACGAACAGATCGGCGTGCTGGCCGGCGTTTCCTCGGCCTTCGCCAACAATATCTTCATCGGTCTGCCGCTCGTCGAGCGGACCGTCGGCGACGAAGGGCTGGTGGCGCTGTCGATCCTGCTTGCCGTGCATCTGCCCGTGATGATGGTCGCCGGCACGGTCCTGATGGAGCATGCCGAGCGCAAGATCGCCGGCAAAAGCGATCGCAGCATGGTACTCGTGCTTCGCCATATCGCGGTCAATCTCGTGCGCAACCCGCTGGTGATCGGGCTTGCGGCCGGCATGGCCATGCACCTTTCCGGCCTCACCATGCCGACGACGGTGGCAACGGTCGTCGGGCAGATCGCCGGCATTGCCGGTCCGGCGGCACTGATATCGCTCGGCGTGGCGCTGGAGAAATACGGCGTCTCCGGCAATCTCGGCATCGCCAGCGTCACCTCGACCCTGAAGCTGCTGATGCTGCCAGGCTGCGTCTGGGCGGCGAGCCACCTCCTCGGTCTCAGCCCCGAATGGAGGGCAGCGATCGTCCTGACCTCCTCCGTCCCGACAGGCGTCAATGCCTGGCTGATCGCAAATCGCTTCGGCGTCGGTCACAGCCTCGCCGCCTCGACGATCACGGTGACGACGGCGCTCGGCGCCATCACGGTCTCGCTCTGGGCCTATTTCCTCGGTGCCTGAACCGGTCCTTGCACCAAGAAAAAGCCCGGCTTGCGGCCGGGCTCGATTGTCATGAAAGATGTTGCCGCCCTATTGCGTCGCCGTCTTTGGGTCCGGCAGCGGCACCGGTGAATCGGCCAACGTGTGGAGGTAGAGGATGACGTTGGCGCGGTCCTGATCTTTCGGCAGACCGGCGAAGCCCATTGCGGTGCCGGGAACGTCCTTCTTCGGTGCCGTCAGGAACTTGTTAAGATTTTCGAAGGTCCACTTCTCGCTGCTGCCCTTGGAGAAATCCTTCATGGCAGCGGAATAGGCGAAGCCTTCATGCGAGGCGATCGGGCGATCTACGACACCAAAGAGGTTGGGACCGACCTTGTTCGGTCCCCCTTTGGTGCCGTCATGACAGGCCTGACACTTCTTGAAGACCGCTTCACCGGCCTTGGCATCTGCAGAAGCGAGCAATTGCGCGATCGGAACGGCAACGGCAGGCGCAGCCTCGCCACCAGCGGCGGGCGCCTCTTCGGCAACGATCGCGAAACCTTCCTTTTCCGGTGCTTCGGAATGGAAGATCCCTTCGGACGCGATGGAGACAGACATCAGAACGAATATCGTTCCGAGCAGCGCCCCCACGGCCGTATTGACGTATGAATTCATCTGCAATGCTCCCCTTGCAGCCGGCAGACCATAAACCGGACCATCTTGAAATCGCGCGGAACCTATGTCTTTTGGTTGTTCGTTGCAACTGTCTAAATGGTCTTGTGCGTGAGACTTTTTGACACTTTCCAGCCCGGAATAGAAGGCCCGAACAATGAGTGATTCAAATTTAGACGGCGTGCTCGTATTGATCCCGGCGCGCATGGCCTCCACACGGCTTCCGGGCAAGCCACTGGCCGATATTTGCGGCCTGCCGATGATCGTCCAGGTGGCGCTGCGCGCCAGGGAGGCAGCCATCGGCCGCGTCGTCGTCGCCGTCGACGACGCCCGAGTATTCGATGCGGTAGCCGCCGCCGGCTTCGAAGTCGTCATGACCCGCACGGATCACCAATCGGGTTCCGATCGGATCTTTGAGGCGCTGACGAAAGTCGATCCGGACGGAAAGGCGAAGTTCATCGTCAACGTCCAGGGCGATCTGCCGACGATCGATCCGGAAACGGTGCGCGCGGCGTTGCGCCCTCTCGAGAACGAGGCGGTCGATATCGGGACGCTGACGACCGAAATCGACAATGAGGAGGACAGGACGGCGCCGCATATCGTCAAGATCGTCGGTTCGCCGATTTCCGACACCCGACTGCATGCGCTCTACTTCACGCGCGCAACCGCCCCTTACGGCAAGGGACCGCTCTACCACCATATCGGCCTTTATGCCTATCGGCGGGCGGCCCTCGAACGGTTCGTCTCGCTCGGCCCCTCGACGCTCGAAAAGCGCGAATCGCTGGAGCAATTGCGGGCGCTGGAAGCCGGCATGCGCATCGACGCCGAGATCGTTGACACGGTTCCGCTCGGTGTCGATACTCCCGCCGACCTCGAAAAAGCGCGGCGCATCCTCTCCGCAAAGTCGAACTGACGGAACCATCATGAACATCAAGACCAACAGGATCGCCTTCCAGGGCGAATTCGGCGCCAATTCCGACATGGCGAGCCGCGACATGTTTCCGACCATGGAGCCGCTGCCCTGCCAGACCTTCGAGGATGCGTTCACGGCGGTCGACAACGGCGACGCCGATATCGCGATGATCCCGATCGAGAACACGATTGCCGGGCGCGTCGCCGATATCCACCATCTGCTGCCGGAGTCGCGGCTGCATATCATCGGCGAATATTTCATGCCGATCCGCTTCCAGCTGATGGTGCTGCCCGGTGTCACCAAGGACGAGATCCGTACGGTGCACAGCCATATCCACGCGCTCGGCCAATGCCGCAAGATCGTTCGCGCCAATGGCTGGAAGCCGGTGATCGCCGGCGATACGGCAGGGGCAGCAAAGCTGGTGAAGGAAACCGGCGACCGCTCGATGGCCGCCTTGGCGCCGCGCCTTGCCGCCGATCTCTACGGGCTCGAGATCATCGCCGAAAATGTCGA
Source organism: Rhizobium zaerense (assembly GCF_051810725.1). Lineage (NCBI taxonomy): Bacteria > Pseudomonadati > Pseudomonadota > Alphaproteobacteria > Hyphomicrobiales > Rhizobiaceae > Rhizobium > Rhizobium zaerense. The sequence goes on from NZ_CM132690.1 coordinate 371,727, forward strand.
GGATTCGGAAAACAATGTGACCCGTTTCGTCGTCCTGTCCCGCGACGAGGAATGGGCGCAACGGAATTCGGCGGAAGAAAAGGTCGTCACCACCTTCGTCTTCAACGTCCGTAACATCCCGGCCGCGCTTTACAAGGCGCTCGGTGGCTTTGCCACCAACAACATCAACATGACGAAGCTGGAGAGCTACCAGCTCGGCGGAAAATTCGTGGCGACGCAGTTTTACGCCGATATCGAAGGCCATCCGAACGACCCGAACGTGCGCCGGGCGTTGGAGGAACTGCGGTTCTTCTCCGAGAAAGTCCGCATCCTCGGCGTCTACAAGGGACATGCGATGCGAGGCCTGCTTTAGAACAGGACGAAGTCATCCTGTTCTAAATTAAATAGTTAGAGCATGATGTTGTCCGAAAACCGCTGACACTTTTCGGCATCATGCTCCAAGGCAAGCCCCGCACGCCTGAATTATTTATCCGGCTCACAGACACGCAGCCGATGCCCGTCCGGGTCGAGCACGACGAAGGTCGGGCCAAAATCCAGGTCGGTCAGTTCCTGGGCGATTGGCAGACCACGCTGGCGCCAGTCTTCATAATGTTTGGCGACGGCATTTTCTCCTTCGACCATGAAGGCCATTTCGCCGCGATTGCCGATGGCGGAGGGCTGCGGCTCGACCTTGCTGCGCCGCCAGAGACCGAGGGTGAAGCCGCCTTCAAGCGGAAAAGCGACGAAATTCGGCGCCTCCACGGCCGGCTCGCGATTGAGCAGGTTCCGGTAGAAACTGGCGCTTTCACCCGGGTCCTTGACGTAAAGAATGATGAGATTGGGGCTGGTCATTTCGGTTCTCCCGTTGTTGTAAAATAGGTCCGGACGAGATCAGCTGCTGACAGTTAATGGCAGCAAGGTGCAAAGGGCGCAGCGATCGCAGCGCCCCGTTCTCGTCGGGCGGAATGTTGATAAGGATAGTGGCGGCCTAAAGCGGGAAACGGTCCTCGCAATGCGGGTCGCGTCCATCCATGAAGCCGAGATCGCGCTTCAGGTAGTCCGGGGTTGCTTCAAGGTCGAGGCTCGTGCGGTTTCCCCTGGGAAAGCGGAAAACACCCATGATCAGGAGCAGCAGGCCGGAGCGTGCCGACTGGCGGACATCGGCAAAAGTCTCGGCCGAAATGACATCGGCAAAGGACTCGCCCGTAAAACGGTCGTTCGCGAAATGAATGGCTGGAGGCGTTACCATGATCAGTACTCCTTTCCTGTTGGATTGGTACTGACAATAACACTTGCTGCTGACAGTTTATGGCAGCAGTGTTCAGCTCTCGATCGGCACGTCCTGCGTCTCGCGCCACTCCTTGAGGAGCACCGTGCGGCGGCGCGGATAACGCCCCTCATGCAACGCCATGTCGATGATGCGGTCGGTACGGAAATGGCGAAAATCCTGGCGCAGTTCGCACCAGGCCATGACGACCCGCACATGTTCGAAATAACCGAGCGCGAAAGGCCAGACGCGGCGGCGCGAGATACGACCCTGCTCGTCACCATAATGCAGCTCGAGGATACGCTCCAGGCGGATTGCCCTGCGGATGGCCGAGACATCTGCGCTGTCCTCGTCCCGGCGTTTGGGGCCGACGAATAGAGCGGCCGAATCGATCATCTCGCGCATATCGGCCGGCAGCACGGCGGCAATCTTGGCCAGTGCGTCGGCGCCGGCGCCGGCAAGGCGCGGCTCGGCGGCGCGGGCCACCCAACGCGAGCCAAGCACCAATGCCTCGAGCTCTTCTTCGGAAAACATCATCGGCGGCAGCATGAAGCCGGGCTTCAGCACGTAGCCGATGCCGGCTTCGCCTTCGATCATCGCGCCCTGGGCCTGCAGGCTGGCAATATCGCGATAGAGCGTACGCAGGCTGACGCCGGTCTCCTGGGCGAGTACGGTTCCAGTCACCGGCCGCCGGTAACGCCGGAGCGTCTGGAGCAGCGTCAGCAGCCGTTCGGAGCGGGCGACCGGCATGACGCTACCGCTTCCACTCCACCCAGTCGCGCATCAGGCGGTGGGCGATCGCCCCTTTCGGCGGCGAGGCCTTGCCTGTCGCGCTCGGGCGCTCCAGCATCTCGATCGTTTCCTCGCGGGTGAACCAGCGGCAATCCTCGAGCTCCGTCTCGTCGCGGCTGATCTCGGTCGATTTCGCCTCGGCGTAACAGCCGATCATCAAGGAATGCGGCATCGGCCAGGGCTGCGAGGCATGATAGCGGATGCGGCCGGTGCGGATGCCCGATTCCTCCAGCGTTTCGCGGCGCACGGCGTTCTCGATGGTCTCGCCGGGCTCGACGAAGCCGGCCAGACAGGAATACATGCCGGGCGCGAAATGCGGACTGCGGCCGAGCAGGCAGAGGTCGCGCTGCTCGTCAACCGTCAGCATGATGACGACGGGGTCGGTGCGGGGGAAGATCACATGTTCGCAGGCGGTGCAGACGCGCTTATAGCCGCCGATGTGGATCTCCATCGCCGAGCCGCAGCGGCCGCAGAAGCGGTTATCGCCGTTCCAGCGGATGAGGCTTGCGGCCTGGGCGAATTCACCGAGCAACACCTCGTCGATCAGCATTTCGCGAAACAGGGTGCGGCCGTCTTCAGGCTTGTAATGGCTGGTGAGATCGTCGGCGTCGATGCCGACGGGAACGGCAAGGCGCGGCTCGCCGGTCTTGCGGTAGCCAAGAAGTATGGTCTCGTCCCAATCCGGCTGCAATTCCTGCAGTTCATAGCGGGCAAAGAGCGGATCGAGCACTTGGCCGTCGTGCTTCAGCACCAGCTTATCCCCCGCGAAGGCGAAGATATGGGTACCTTCCTTGGCCAGCGCCTTTTCGACGGATCGTTCATCGCGATGCTCGGAATCGCGATTGAGGTCGTTGGCGGCAAAGGCCGTGAGATTGCTGGGTTCCGGATGCGGCACATCCGAATCGAAAAGCGAATGACTCATGATGAAAGGGCTTCCCGCAGCTTCGCTGTAAATTCGTCTCTCTTTCCGTCCTCGTAGGGCTCCGCGCGCCCGAAGCCCCAGACGGGACCCGGCCAATTCGCATCGCCTTCGAAGCGGGCAATGACATGAACATGAAGCTGGCGGACGATATTGCCAAGAGCCCCGACATTGATTTTTGTCGCGCCGGTGATCTCCTTCAGCGCCTTGGCGACCAGCTCCGTCTCAAAGGCCAGCAGCACCTGGTCGAGCGGCGTCAGCTCGAAGATTTCGGTGATATCGGCCCGGCGCGGCACGAGTATGAGCCACGGCCAGCGGGCATCCCTCGACAATCTCAGATCGCAGAGACCGGTGACCATGATGCTGACGCTGTCGTTTTCCAGCCGAGGGTCGAGCGCGAAACCTTTCAAAAGGCATTCTCCTCATGTTTTCCAACGACTAGCAGTTTTTTTGCATGTTGGCTTGCTTTTGATGACGATATTGCCGATATGTGCATCCGGGAGGTTGGTGGTGGACGAGCCACTCGCCAACCGGGTCAGGTCCGGAAGGAAGCAGCCCTAACGAGCCCGGCACGGGTCATCGTGCCAGCCTCCCACCTTCTCTCCACGAAGTGCCCGACGATCCGGGCGACAAGCAGGGCGATGAGCGACACCGAGCGACAATCAAAAGATGCCGCCTCGACAGGCACCGGATACCGAGTGCTGGCTCGCAAATACCGCCCCAAGGATTTCACGGACCTGATGGTCGGCCAGGAGCCGATGGTCCGCACCCTCACCAACGCCTTCGAGACCGGCCGCATCGCGCAAGCCTACATGCTGACCGGCGTGCGCGGCGTCGGCAAGACGACGACGGCGCGTATCCTGGCGCGGGCGTTGAACTACAAAACATCAGAAATCGACAAGCCGACGATCGACCTTCGCACGCCCGGCGAGCACTGCCAGGCGATCATGGAAGGCCGGCATGTCGACGTGATCGAGATGGATGCCGCCTCACATACCGGTATCGACGATATCCGCGAGATCATCGAGCAGGTGCGCTACCGGCCGGTTTCGGCGCGCTACAAAGTCTATATCATCGACGAAGTGCACATGCTGTCGACGCAGGCCTTCAACGGCCTGTTGAAGACGTTGGAAGAGCCGCCGGAGCATGTGAAATTCATCTTCGCCACGACCGAAATCCGCAAGGTGCCGATCACCGTGCTGTCGCGCTGCCAGCGCTTCGACCTGCGCCGCATCAGCGCCTCAGATCTGGTCGGGCTGTTCACGACGATCGCAGCCAAGGAAGGCATCGAAGCGGAGCCGGACGCGCTGGCGATGATTGCGCGCGCTGCCGAAGGCTCGGCGCGCGACGGCCTGTCGCTGCTCGACCAGGCGATCGCCCATGGCGCGGGCGCCGTGCAGGCGGAAGCCGTGCGCGGCATGCTCGGCCTTGCCGATCGCGCCCGGATCGTCGATCTCTTCCAGCATATCGTCAAGGGCGATGTGGCCTCAGCCCTCGGCGAGTTCCAGAACCAGTACGAAGCCGGCGCCAACCCGGTGGTGGTGCTGACCGATCTTGCCGATTTCACCCATCTGGTGACGCGGCTGAAATATGTGCCGGATGCGGCAAACGATCCTTCGCTGAGCGAGGTCGAGCGCACCAAGGCGGCGGAATTTGCCAAGGGCGTTGCAGTGACGACGCTGTCGCGCATCTGGCAGATGCTGCTTAAGGGCATTCCGGAAACGGAAGGCTCGTCGCGAACGGCAGGGGCGGCCGAAATGGTGCTGATCCGGCTTGCGCATGCTGCGCATCTGCCCGCGCCCGAAGATGCGGCACGGCGGCTTGCCGAATTTTCCGGCGACAATGCCGGCTCGCGGCCTTCCTCTCCGCCGTCCGGAAACGGCGGCGGCAACGGAACACGGGTTCCCTATCAGAGCAGTGTCGCAGCGCGCGCAGCCGAAACCGCGCCGAGCCAGCCACAGCCTTCCGCACCGGTGGCGATGCTGCGCGCCGTGCCGAGCAGCCAGCCCGAGACGATGCCTGTCGGCCGGATCGACCCGAAACCGGCGGTAACACCGAAGCCGCTCGTCCCGGTCAATTCGGTCAATGATATCGTCAACCTCGCCACCGAGAAACGCGATCCGAAGCTGAAGGCGATGGTGCGGGCCTTCGTGCGCCCTGTGCGGATCGAGCCCGGCCGGCTCGACGTCAGCCTGGCCCCCGGTGCGCCGACGACGCTGCTCAACGAGCTTGCCGTCAAATTGAAGGAATGGACGGGCATCCATTGGATCGTCAGTCTCAGCCGCGACGAGGGCCAGCCGACGCTTGTCGAAGCGGAGGCCAGGACCCGGGAACAGAATGTGATCGACGCGCGCCAGGACCCTGACGTGGCGGCAATCCTGGCACATTTTCCCGGTGCTAAGATCATCGACGTGCGTGTGCGGGCGCCCGAGCCGGAGGAGGAAGGCGAGGCGACGCCGCCGGCCGCCGCCGAATCCGAGGAAGGCGACATCCTGCCGGGCGACGACATAGAATTCTGAGGTTTCAACAAGGAGCGAGACGATGCGCGACATCATGGGCATGATGGGCAAAGTCAAGGAAATGCAGGCCAAGATGGAGCAGATGCAGGCGGAGATCGCCGAGCTCACGGCCGAAGGCAAGGCGGGCGGCGGCCTCGTCGCCGTCGTCATTACGGGCAAAGGCGAGTTGAAGAGCCTGAAGATCGATCCGTCGCTGTTCAAGGAAGACGATGTCGAGATCCTCGAGGACCTGATCGTCGCCGCCCACAAGGACGCCAAGGACAAAGCCGAGGCGCTGGCCGCCGAAAAGACCAAGGCCCTGACCGCAGGCCTGCCGATCCCACCGGGCTTCAAGCTGCCATTCTGAGCAATCGCCGCGTATACTCAGGGCAGTCAATGCCCGGCTTGCAGCAAAGCTCGCAGCTTGTAGTGGATCGGTGAGGCGAGATACCGCGATTGGTCCGCCTCCGACAGTCGCCGGCCGAACGTTTTTATCAGCTCCGGCATCGTGACTTTCTCTCCCGCAAAGGGTCGATGATCCACAGGCATTCCAGCCTCGGCCACGCCGCCTCGGATGACGCGGCAGTAGATGCCGGGACGAGCGGCGGCAGTATAGCGTTTGACGAATTTCGGATCGGCCATCCTGGCTGCGAAGGTGGCGCAGGGAATGCGGCATGACGTGACTTCGAGGATGAGATCGCCGGCGACGAAGCGGTCACCGACAGCGACGTCGCGATTGTCGAGATCCGATATCACCATGTTCTCGCCGAAAGTACCGGGTTCATAAGGCCTGCCAAACTCGCTGCTCCACCAGTCGAGCGTCAGCGATCCCTCGATATAGACAGCCTGGTCGACGCCGCCATGATGTTTGCGGTTGCAGATCGCATCGCCGACCAGACCTTCGGCGTCGATCATGACCGCGCCGTTGACGGCGTGTTTGAAGATGCCGGTCTTGTCGCTCTTGCCCGGCAGTCTTTCCGGATTGCCGGTGCACAGCGCCAGGATTTTCATCGGATGGGCGATCCTTCCGCGATTCCGTTTTCGGTCCATATCAGTTAAGAACGGCGCATGGCAAAACGAGTCACCGGCCCCGAAATCGAAAAACTCATCCAGCTTCTGGCAAAGGTGCCGGGCCTTGGGCCGCGCTCGGCGCGCCGGGCGGCACTGCATCTGATCAAGAAGAAGGATCAGCTGCTCGGCCCGCTGTCGAATGCAATGGGCGAGGCCTATGACAAGGTGAAGATCTGCTCGCGCTGCGGCAATGTCGACACCGTCGATCCCTGCACCGTCTGCACCGACACGCAGCGCGATCAATCGATCATCATCGTCGTCGAGGACGTATCGGACCTCTGGGCGCTGGAGCGGGCAGGCGCGATGAACGCCGCCTATCACGTGCTCGGCGGCACGCTGTCGCCGCTCGACGGCATCGGGCCCGACGATCTCAACATTCGCGGCCTGATCGACCGGATCGGCGAAGGCGGCATCCGGGAACTGATTATCGCGGTCAATGCCACCGTCGAGGGACAGACGACCGCGCATTACATCACCGACCAGCTGCAGGGGCTGGACGTAAAGATCACCCGGCTGGCGCATGGCGTACCGGTCGGCGGCGAGCTCGACTATCTCGACGAGGGCACGCTCGCAGCGGCACTTCGGGCGCGGACGGTGATATAGGGAGGCTTGCGTATGTTGCACCACACCCCCCTCTGCCCTGCCGGACATCTCCCCCACAAGGGGGGAGATCAGCAAGTTGGACCGGCTTCGCGAAATTTTGACCGCTTGCCAGGCGACGGCGATCTGCAGCGTTTCATTAGGACGAGAGGCTGCTTTCAGCCGATCTCCCCCCTTGTGGGGGAGATGTCCGGCAGGACAGAGGGGGGTGTTCCACGACGGCTGCGGATACTCGCACTCGTGATAGCGACCGCCCTCCTCCCCCTCTCCGCCCACGCAGCCCCTTCGAAAGCCGATGTCGAGGCGCAGTTCGGAAAATGGGTGCAGAGCGACCTCTGGCCAGAAGCGAAGGCGAACGGCATTTCGGAAAAGGTCTTTCAAGCCGCTTTCTCCGGCATCACGCTGAACTGGAACTTGCCCGATCTCGCTCCGCCGGGTTTCCCGCCGCCGAAGGAGCAGAAGCAGACGCAGGCCGAATTTTCCTCGCCCGCTCCCTATTTCAACGAGGACCATCTGAAGCGACTTGCCGCAACCGGGCGCGGCTTTGCCGCCCAATACGGCTCGACGCTGAAACGGATCGAGAAGACCTATGGCGTGCCGGGCTCAATCGTGCTGGCCATCTGGGGCCGGGAGACCGGATTCGGTGCGGCGAAGATCCCGAATTCGGCGATCGAGGTGCTGGCGACCAAGGCCTTCATGTCGACGCGTAAGGAGATGTTCCGCACTGAACTGGTGGCCGCACTCCATATTCTCGACGGCGGCGACGTGACACCGGCCGATTTCAAGGGGTCGTGGGCCGGCGCGCTGGGGCAACCGCAGTTCATGCCGACGAGTTATCTGAAATATGCCGTCGATTTCGACGGCGACGGCCACCGCAATATCTGGACGTCGGTGCCCGATACGCTCGCCTCGATCGCCAATTTTCTGGTCAAGAAAGGCTGGCAGCGCAACCGCGACTGGGGCTTCGAGGTGTCGATACCGGAGGCGGTTTCCTGCGCGCAGGAGGGACCCGATCTGGCAAAGCCGCTGTCGCACTGGGCCTCGCTCGGCATCGACCGCATCTCCGGCAAGGGCTTTCCCTCAGGCGAGATGAAGGCTGAGGGCATGATGCTGGTGCCCGCCGGCCGCGACGGGCCGGAATTCATCGTCACGCCGAATTTCTACATCATCAAGGAATACAATAATTCCGATCTCTACGCGCTCTATATCGGCAATCTCGCCGACCGGATCGCCTATAATGGCGGCGCCTTCCAGGGCAGATGGGGCGATGTCGGCAAGATGCTGCGCTCGGACGTCGCCGCCATGCAGAAGACGCTGGAACGGCAGGGCTATGATGTCGGCGGCTCCGACGGTCTGCCGGGCTACAAGACCCGGCGCTCGATCGGCCAGTGGCAGGCAAAGAACGGCATGAAGCCGACATGTTTTCCGGAGGCGACGATGAAGGGCAAGCTGAAGTAACTGGCTTCAGAGAGTGCGTTTCAAGCCTTCATGGCTGGCGACGAAACCGAGCCTCTCGTAAAAGCGGATCGCATCCCCCCGCGTCTTGTCCGATGTCAGCTGCACGAGGCCGCAGCCGCGCTCGGCGCATTGGGCGATCGCCCATTCGATGAATTGCGCGCCGAGGCCAGAGCCGCGAAGATCGCTTGCGACACGCACGCTTTCGCTCTGGCCGCGCCACATGCCCGTCCTCGAAAGGCCGGGAACAAAGCTCAGTTGCAAGCAGCCGACGACACGATCGGCCGCATCGCTTGCGACGGCCAGAAGCTGATTGGCATCAGCCTCGATCGCCGCAAAGGCCGAGAGATAACGCGCGTCGACAGGATCCGAAACGATCTCCCTGCTGCCGCCGAGATCGTCATCGGCCAGAAGCCGGACGATGGCGGCAAGATCGGATTGGCGGGCGAGCCTGAATCTGCACATGCTTGATCTCTGCATAGCTGGTCTCAATGATGCAGGTCGATCGGCGCCTTGTGGAAGACGTCGTCGCCCGGTGGAATGGCCTGGCGTTCGATCATGCGGTGGACATGCAGCGGACCCTCGCCGCGGTGAAGCGCACGCAGCCTGTCGGTGTTTTCGGCATCGGCCTGCGTGCGCCGCTGGTTGTGTCTGATATATTCGACCCAGGTCGGCGTGTGGTAGCTTTCGGTCCACAGGCTGGGATTTTCGAGATCACGCATCAGCGCCCAGTTGCGGGCGCCGTCGCGGATGCGGATACGGCGGCGTTCGCCCATCAGCTCCATGAACTCGGCCAGGTCGTCATCTCCGATCTCGTAATCGACCTGGATGACGATCGGCCCGCTGCGCGGTGTGATGTCGAGACTGAGGGCCGGTTCGGTGAAGCGGTTCAGCGGGTCGAGATTGAGCGAGGCGAAGGCCGGCATCGAAAAACGCAGGCCGATGGCGATGCCGAGCAGCATGACGACGGATGACATCAGCAGCGCATCGGCGACGCCGTAGCGATCGGCGGCGACGCCCCACAGCCAGCTGCCGCCGGCAATGCCGCCGAAGGTGACGGTCTGGTAAAGAGACAGTGCCCGGCCGACCACCCAGCGCGGCGTCGAAAGCTGGACGATGGTGTTGAACAGCGAAAGTGCGGAGACCCAGCAGGCGCCGGAGACGAGCAGCCCGGCGGAGGTCAGGACGGCACTCGGGCTGAAGGCTGCGATGACCGCGCTCAGCGCGAAGCCGGCAAAGGACAGGCGGACGATCATCTCGCTGGAAAGCACCTGGCGGAGCCTGGCATTCAGCACCGCACCGCCGATCGCGCCGATGCCGAAGGCGCCGAGCATGAAACCATAGGTCAGCGGGCCGCCGGCAACCAGATCGAGGGCGACGACCGGCAGCAGCGCCAGGATCGAGCTGGCGCCGATGCCGAAGAGCAGCCCCCTGACGAGGACCTTTTCGAGATTGGGCGACATCGAGACGTAACGCAGGCCGGCGAAGATGGCGCTGCCGAGCGCCTCCCGCGGCAGGGTCGAGACGGGCGCGGCTGGCCGCCAGCGCAACAGGGCATAGATCAAGGCGAGGTAACTCAGCGTGTTAACCGCGAAAGCCGCGGCCGCGCCGGCAGCGGCGACGATGACGCCGCCGATTGCCGGGCCGACGCTGCGGGTGATGTTGAAACCCATGCTGTTCAACGTGACCGCACCCGGCAGGTCGGCACGCGGCACCATGTCGCCGACCGAGGCCTGCCAGGAGGGATTGTTGAGCGCGGTGCCGCAGCCGATCAGGAAGGTGAAGAAGAGCAGCAGCCAGGGCGTGATCCAGCCGAGCAGGGCAGAGGCCGTCAGCAGCGCCGAGACGGTGAGCATCATGCACTGCGCCGTCAGCATGACCCGGCGGCGGTCATAATTGTCGGCCAGCGCACCCGATATCAGCGAAAACAACATGATCGGCAGCGCCGTCGAGGTCTGTACCAGCGCAACCATGTCCTCCGACGCGGTGATCGTCGTCATCATCCAGGCGGCGCCGACCGCCTGGATCAGGCCGCCGAAATTGGAGGAAAGGCTCGCGAACCAGATGGTGCGGTAGGTATCGTGCCGCAAAGGCGCCAATGTCGACGAAGTGTAGGCCACGATTTCTCCCGCTTTTGTTATTGCGCGCCAACGGCAATATATGCGCAAGACCGGCGCTGGCCATAGGCCTGGTCACGTCACCGGAAGCGAATCGGCCGAATCTGTCGCAGACCTTGCAATTTCGGAAAAACCCGACTATATGCCTCTCAAATTCTTGATCGCTTGATGAAGAGTGGGCCGCAAGGACCCGCTCTTTTTTATTACCGCGATCGCTTAAACAGCATGAAATTGCGAGGAGCGCACCGCTTGTCGGACATGACAAACGCAGACAACGAACTTGAGCCGCGGCTGATTACTGAAACCGGGCTCGACCAGCGTCTTGCCGATATCATCGAACCCGTTCTCGTCGGCATTGGCTTTAGGCTTATCCGCGTCCGGATGCTGAACCAGAACGGCGCGACGATGCAGGTTATGGCCGAACGCAACGACGGCACGATGTCGGTTCAGGATTGCGAAGAAGTCTCGATGGCGATTTCTCCCGTTCTCGATGTGGAAGATCCGATCGATAAAGAGTATCATCTGGAGGTGTCTTCGCCCGGCATCGACCGTCCGATGGTGCGGAAATCCGATTTCGTCCGCTGGCAGGGCCACCTTGTGAAATGCGAGACGTCGATCTTGATCGACAATCGCAAGCGCTTCCGCGGCAAGATCGTCGAAGCAGGCGCAGATGGTTTCACGCTCGAGCGTGACCAGGTTGCCTATGGGGAAGAGCAGAAGGTCACCATTCCCTTCACGGCGCTTAGCGATGCGAAGCTCATTCTGACCGACGACCTGATCCGCGATGCGTTGCGGGCCGACAAGCTGGCGAAAGCCCAGGCCGCCAACCAGAACGAAGCGGACGAAGAATAACCGATCAACAGACCGCTCCAGGGACGGGAACCCTGGAGTAAAGACGGAGAAACAAGACAATGGCAGTCAGTGCGAACCGGCTCGAACTTCTGCAGATCGCAGATGCAGTGGCGCGCGAAAAAGTCATCGACCGCGAGATCGTGCTGGCCGCAATGGCCGATGCCATCCAGAAGGCGGCACGCTCCCGTTACGGCACCGAGTCGAACATCCGGGCCGACATCAACCCGAAGACCGGCGAAATCCGCCTGCAGCGCCTGCTCGAAGTCGTCGACAAGGCCGAGGATTATTCGACGCAGATCCCGCTGGAGCTGGCCCGCGACCGCAACCCGGACGCCGCACTCGGCGATTTCATCGCCGACCCGCTGCCGCCGATGGATTTCGGCCGCATCGCCGCACAGTCGGCCAAGCAGGTGATCGTCCAGAAGGTCCGCGAAGCCGAGCGTGACCGCCAGTTCGACGAATTCAAGGATCGCGTCGGCGAAATCGTCAACGGTACCGTCAAGCGCGTCGAATACGGCAACGTCATCGTCGATCTCGGCCGTGGCGAAGGCATCATCCGCCGCGACGAAATGATCCCGCGCGAAAACGTCCGCTATGGCGATCGCGTCCGTGCATACGTCTATGATGTCCGTCGCGAGCAACGCGGCCCGCAGATCTTCCTGTCGCGCACGCATCCGCAATTCATGGTGAAGCTGTTCACCATGGAAGTGCCGGAGATCTACGACGGCATCATCCAGGTTAAGTCGGTCGCCCGCGACCCGGGTTCGCGCGCCAAGATCGCGGTGATCTCGAACGACAGCTCGATCGATCCGGTCGGCGCCTGCGTCGGTATGCGCGGCTCGCGCGTTCAGGCCGTGGTCGGCGAGCTCCAGGGCGAGAAGATCGACATCATCCCGTGGAGCCAAGATCCGGCGACCTTCGTCGTCAACGCCCTGCAGCCGGCCGAAGTCGCCAAGGTCGTTCTCGACGAGGATGCCGAGCGTATCGAAGTCGTCGTTCCCGACGAGCAGCTGTCGCTTGCGATCGGCCGCCGCGGCCAGAACGTCCGCCTCGCCTCGCAGCTGACCGGCTGGGATATCGATATCATGACGGAGGCCGAGGAATCGGAGCGCCGCCAGAAGGAATTCAACGAGCGCACCAACCTGTTCATGGATTCGCTCGATGTCGACGAGATGGTCGGCCAGGTTTTGGCTTCGGAAGGTTTTGCCGCGGTTGAAGAGCTGGCTTATGTCGATCTCGACGAAATCTCTTCGATCGACGGTTTCGACGAGGAGACGGCGCAGGAAATCCAGCAGCGTGCCCGCGAATTCCTCGAGCGTCTCGAAGCCGAGATGGACGAGAAGCGCAAGGCGCTCGGTGTTCAGGACGAACTGCGTGAGATCAACGGCATGACCGCCCAGATGATGGTGGCGCTCGGCGAAGATGGCATCAAGACGATCGAGGACTTTGCCGGCTGCGCTGCCGACGATCTCGTCGGCTGGTCGGAACGCAAGAACGGTGAAACGAAGAAGTTCGAAGGGCTGTTCTCGAAGTTTGACGTCTCGCGCGTCGAAGCAGAACAGATGATCGTCCAGGCCCGCCTTTCGGCCGGCTGGATCACGCAAGAGGACCTGGCGAAGGGGACCGAAGAAGAGGTCACCGAAGCCGAACAAGAAGCATGATGACCGCGCATGAACCGGACGCTCCTCTCGAGGACGACGATCTTGCAGGTTATGACGTGAACGGACGCATGTGCATCGTGACGCGCGAAAGCGGATCGCCGGAAGAGCTGATCCGCTTCGTCGCCGCTCCCGATGGAACAGTTGTCGCCGATCTGAAGCGCGAGCTTCCGGGACGCGGATGCTGGGTGAAGATCGACCGGTCGCTGGTCGACAGGGCGGTGGCAAAGAAGCTCTTTGCCCGCGCGCTGAAGACGGATGTAAAGGCGGCGGACGATCTCGGCGCGAATGTCGACCGGCTGCTGGCGGCGCAATTGATGCAGATGATGAACATGGCGCGGAAAGCCGGCCAGTTCGTCAGCGGGTCCTCGAAAGTGGATGCCGCGGTCAGAAGTGGAGCAGCCCTTGCGGTGTTCCACGCGACTGGTGCAGCGGACGACGGCGTCCGGAAAATCGACCAGGCCCGCAAGGCCTGGCACCTCGGAATGGAGACCGAGGAGGAGATACCTTCCTTCCGTCTCTTCTCGGAGAGCGAAATGGAAGGCCTGATGGGCCAGAATGCTTTTATCCATGCCGCAGTGCTTGCAGGGCAGGCGGGTGAAGGTGTAGTGAAGCGCGCAAAGATGCTCGAACAGTACCGTAATGGCGGTCAGTCCCGGGCAGCGGGCGGCGCTGGCCGGCAAAAACAATGAGACGGTCACCGGCATCGGCCGGTCCCATTCTCATTGATCGACAGTATTGAACGACAGGGTCTGATCTAGTCATCGCTCCCTGTCCGAAGGAACGGGAACGAATGACCGATAGTAACGACGACAAGACAATCAGCGTAGCGGGCAAAAAGACACTCACCCTGAAACCATCGGGGATGAGCCAGGGTACCGTTCGCCAGGATATGGGTCGAGGCCGCACCAAGGCGGTCGTCGTCGAGACCCGTAAGCGGCGCCCGATGCGCCCGGAAGATGAAAAGCCGATCACACCCGTCGCTCCGGCGGCCCCCGTCCGCGCAGCCGAACCGGCGCCCGCACCCGTGCAGGCACGTCCGCAGCAGCCGGCCGGCTCCGCGGGTTCAGCAGGGCAACAACAACCAGACGAACCAGCGTCCGCAGCCGCCGCGCCAGAACGATCGTCCGCGCCCGGTGGTGCTGAACCATCTGTCGCCGGAAGAGATGGACGCCCGCCGCCGCGCGCTTGCCGACTCCCAGGCGCGTGACGCCCAGGATGCGATCCGCCGCGCCGAGGAAGAAAAGCGCCGTGCCGCCGAAGAGGTTGTCCGCAAGGCAGCCGAAGCGGAGGAAGCTGCCCGCCGGGCTGCTGAAGAGGCTATCCGGCAGGCTGAAGCACCCACTGTTGCCGAACCGGCAGCCGCAGAACCGGCTCCGGCCGAAGCACGCTCCGACGCGCCACGGCCGCAGCAGCCCGCATCGTCGGCACCGGCCGCACGCCGGCCCGATGCGGCTGGAGCACCTGTTGCCCGTCCGGCACCCGGCGCTGCCGTCCCCGGCGCCGTTCGCGGCCGTCGCGACGAAAAGGAAGAAGACGATCGTGGCGCAGCGCGCAGCGGCCCGGTCCGTGGCCGCGTCGTGCGCCCGGAACCGGCAAAGCCGGTCACGACTCGTCCGAAGACGGATGAAGAGCGCCGTCGCGGCAAGTTGACGATCACCACCGCCAACGTCGATGGCGAGGACAATGCCCGCGGTCGTTCGCTCTCCGCGATGCGTCGCCGGCAGGAGAAGTTCCGCCGCGGTCAGATGCAGGAAACCCGCGAGAAGATCTCCCGCGAAGTGGTTCTGCCCGAGACCATCACCATTCAGGAACTGTCGCAGCGCATGTCCGAACGCGCCGTCGACGTCATCAAGTACCTGATGAAGGAAGGCCAGATGATGAAGCCGGGCGACGTCATCGACGCCGACCTTGCCGAACTCATCGCCGGCGAATTCGGCCATACGGTCAGGCGCGTGTCGGAATCCGACGTCGAACTCGGCATCTTCAACGTGTCCGACGACGATGGCGAACTGGTTTCGCGCCCGCCCGTCGTTACCATCATGGGCCATGTCGACCACGGCAAGACCTCGCTGCTCGACGCCATCCGCCATGCCAACGTGGTCTCCGGCGAAGCCGGCGGCATCACCCAGCATATCGGTGCCTACCAGGTGGAGCAGAACGGCCAGAAGATCACCTTCATCGATACGCCCGGCCACGCCGCCTTCACGGCAATGCGTGCCCGCGGTGCGCAGGCGACCGACATCGCGATCCTGGTCGTCGCAGCCGACGACAGCGTGATGCCGCAGACGATCGAATCGATCAACCACGCCAAGGCGGCCGGTGTTCCGATCATCGTGGCGATCAACAAGGTCGACAAGCACGAGGCCGATCCGCAGAAGGTCCGCAACCAGCTGCTGCAGCACGAAGTCTTCGTGGAATCCATGGGCGGCGAAGTGCTTGACGTCGAGGTTTCGGCCAAGACCGGCAAGAACCTCGACAAGCTGCTCGAGGCGATCCTCCTGCAGGCGGAAATTCTCGATCTCAAGGCCAATGCGAACCGGACCGCGGAAGGCACTGTCATCGAAGCCCAACTCGATCGTGGCCGTGGTTCGGTCGCGACCGTGCTCGTCCAGAAGGGCACACTGCGTCCGGGCCAGATCATCGTCGCCGGCGACGTCTGGGGCCGCGTGCGCGCTCTCGTTACCGACAAGGGTGACCATGTGAAGGAGGCTGGTCCGGCAACGCCGGTCGAGGTTCTCGGTCTGTCCGGCACGCCGCAGGCCGGCGACAAGTTCGCCGTCGTCGAAAGCGAAAGCCGCGCCCGCGAAATCTCGGAATATCGTCAGCGTCTGGCCCGCGACAAGGCGGCCGCCCGCCAGTCGGGACAGCGCGGTTCGCTGGAACAGATGATGATGCAGCGCCAGAGCGTCGGCATCAAGGAGTTCCCGCTGGTCATCAAGGGTGACGTGCAGGGCTCGATCGAAGCGATTGCCGGCGCACTGGAGAAGCTCGGCACCGACGAGGTTCGCGCCCGCATCGTCCATTCGGGCGCCGGCGGCATCACCGAGTCGGATATCTCGCTCGCCGAAGCCTCGAACGCGGCCATCATCGGCTTCAACGTTCGTGCGAATACGCAGGCACGCCAGTTCGCCGAGCGCGAAGGCATCGAAATCCGCTACTACAACATCATCTACGACCTCGTGGATGACGTGAAGGCAGCGATGTCGGGTCTCTTGTCTCCGGAACGGCGCGAAACCTTCATCGGCAACGCCGAGATCCTCGAGGTGTTCAACATCACCAAGGTCGGCAAGGTCGCAGGCTGCCGTGTCGTCGAAGGCAAAGTCGAACGTGGTGCAGGCGTCCGCCTCATCCGCAACGACGTTGTCGTTCACGAAGGCAAGCTCAAGACGCTCAAGCGCTTCAAGGACGAAGTGTCCGAAGTGCCGATGGGTCAGGAATGCGGCATGGCCTTCGAAAACTACGAAGACATGCGCGCCGGCGACGTCATCGAGTGCTTCCGCGTCGAGCATATCACGCGCACGCTCTAAACTGCTGCGCCTGAACTTTTTCGAACGCCATCCGCCAGCCGGCGGATGGCGTTCGAGCAACTGGCGACTTGACCTTTTCGACCAAAAGAGTCATGGACGCTCTTCTTTGACGGGTTCGATTCCCAGCCGCATCGGCAAATAGAGACAACAATGACCAGAGCAACTTCTTCCGCGCCTTCGCAGCGCATGCTGCGCGTTGGCGAACAGGTTCGCGCCGCTATCACCCAGGTGCTGCAGCGCGGCGAGGTGCGCGACGACGTCATCGAGGCGACCGTGATCTCGATCTCGGAAGTGCGCATGTCGCCGGACCTCAAGATCGCCACCGCCTATGTGACGCCGCTCGGCGTTTCAGATCACAGCATCGTCATCGAAGCATTGAACCGCAATGCGAGGTTTATCCGCGGCCGGCTCGGGCAGCAGCTTCGGCAGATGAAATACATGCCGGAGGTGCGCTTCCGCGACGATACGAGCTTCGACAATTACAAGAAGATCGACGAGCTGCTGCGTTCGCCCGAGGTGAGCCGCGACCTCGACGGCGACAATGACGAACAATAAACAGAAGAGACGCATGTCCAAACCACGCAAACCCAAGGGCCGGCCGATTTCCGGCTGGCTGATCCTCGACAAGCCGGTGGATTTCGGCTCGACGGAAGCCGTTTCCAAGATCAAGTGGCTCTATAAGGCTGAGAAGGTCGGTCACGCCGGCACGCTCGATCCGCTCGCCTCCGGCATGCTGCCGATCGCGCTCGGCGACGCGACGAAGACCGTTCCCTACGTGATGGACGGCCGCAAGATCTATGAGTTCACGGTGAGCTGGGGCGAGCAGCGGGCGACCGACGATCTCGAGGGTGAAGTGACTGAGAGCTCGGACAAGCGCCCGAGCGAACAGCAGATCCGCGATATTCTGCCTGGATATATCGGCACCATCAGCCAGGTGCCGCCGCAGTTTTCCGCGATCAAGATAGCGGGTGAACGTGCCTATGATCTGGCGCGCGAAGGCGAGACCGTCGAAATCCCCTCGCGTGAGGTCGATATCTTCCGGCTGACTTTGCTTGCCTGTCCGGACGCCAATAGCGCGCATTTCGAAGTGGAATGCGGCAAGGGCACCTATGTCAGGGCGCTGGCGCGCGATTTCGGCCGAGAGCTCGGCTGCTACGGCCATGTGTCCGGGCTGCGGCGCACCTTCGTCGCCCCTTTCGCGGAAGAGGCCATGGTGCCGCTCGCAGATCTCGTGGCACTGGAGGCGATCGAGGACATGGACGAGCGGCTGGCGGCCCTCGACGCGCTGCTGATCGACACCTGCGAGGCGCTTTCGTCCCTGCCCCATCTCGTCATCAACGACGACCAGGCGCACCGGCTGAAGATGGGCAACCCGATCCTGGTGCGTGGCCGCGATGCGCCGATTGCCGAAAGCGAAGCCTATGCGACGGCCCGCGGCAGGCTGATCGCGATCGGCGAGATCGGCCAGGGCGAGTTTCGCCCGAAGCGGGTTTTCGCCTGAACCTGTTTGGGTTTGTGACAACGACAGAGATTGTCAGCCGCCAGCAATGAGATATTTTCCCTGTCGGGCCATGGCGGCCCGACAGGGGGAACACTATGCGCGGAAATGTTATCGCAATCCTGACGTTCTTTTCGATGTTGCTTGCCGCCGCCGACGCTCAATCCGCCGAGCGCTGGGCCGAGCTTCCGGCCTTTCCTTCGATGCCGGTGGCAAAGACGAGCGGCATGGCCGATGTGAACGACATCAATATGTATTACGCCGAATATGGCGAAGGCGAACCGATTCTCTTCATCCATGGCGGTCTTGGAAATGCAGACGTCTGGGGTCACCAGGTCGCCGATTTTGCGAGGGATCATCGGGTCATCGTTGCCGACAGCCGCGGACATGGGCGCTCGACGCGCAGCCAGCAGCCCTTCGGTTACGACCTGATGACGTCTGACTACGTCGCGCTTCTCGATTATCTGAAGATCGACAAGGTGACGCTTGTGGGATGGTCGGACGGCGGCATCATCGGCATCGACATGGCGATGAAACATCCGGAGAAGCTGACGCGCGTCATTGCCCAGGCGGCCAACGTCACGACCGACGGCGTCAAGGCTGACGTCTTGAACAACAAGACCTTCAACGACTACATCAACGTCGCTGGCGAATATTACAGGAAGCTGTCGCCGACGCCGAACGAATACGACGCCTTCGTCACCCAGATCTCCGAGATGTGGGCGACCCAGCCGGCCTGGACGGCGGCGGATCTTGGAAAGATCTCGGTGCCGGTCACGCTTGCCATCGGCGACCATGATGAGGCGGTAAAGCTCGACCATACGGAGATGATGGCGAAAGTCATTCCGGGCGCCAAGCTGGTGATCCTGAAAGACGCCAGCCATTTCGCCATGTTGCAGGATCCCATGGGTTACGATGCGATGATCCGGGACGCCATGGCGGGCCGCTGAAAACCGCTGCAGGAGCTCCCCTCTTTCCATCGCGGCTCATTTGGTTTATAGGCAGCGCCAGCGTCAGGTTTGCCTGCTCGCATTCACGGCCAAAGCTGGACGACATCCCGGCTTTTGGCGACTTTATCTCCTCCTCTTAGAAAGGATCACCCGATGTCGATCACTGCTGAGCGCAAGTCTGCGCTGATCAAGGAATATGCGACCGTTGAAGGCGATACCGGTTCTCCGGAAGTCCAGGTCGCGATCCTGACCGAACGCATCAACAACCTGACCGAACACTTCAAGGACCACAAGAAGGATAACCATTCCCGCCGTGGCCTGCTGACGATGGTTTCGAGCCGCCGCTCGCTTCTTGATTATCTCAAGAAGAAGGATGAAGGCCGCTATTCCAAGCTGATCACCAGCCTGGGTATCCGCCGCTAAGATTGTCCGGCGGGCGCTTTCCAAGCGCCCGCCGGATGTGTTTCGGGACGACGTTCCCGATGAAATGTTCCAGCCGCGCCCTATCTTCTAAGCGGTGGAAAGACCGGCAGACCCGGATGGGCCGGATCTGCCAAACCAACCGTTGACCTGTCATGGGGCAGGATTGCCGGATGCTTTCGGCCAAGGCTTGTCAACGAGCTTTGGCCCGGTTTCTCAGGAATGCCTGAGGAAACCGAGGATGAAAAGCCTCCCGTTGTCTTGCCCGTGATACGTCACATTGATTGCGGTCGACTGTGCGCTGCGCCTTGATATCGGCGATGGCGCGTGCTCCCGCATTGAAGGACAAGACATGTTTGATACACACACAGTCGAAATCGAGTGGGCCGGCCGCCCGCTGAAGCTCGAAACCGGCAAGATCGCCCGTCAGGCCGACGGCGCGGTTCTCGCCACCTACGGCGAAACCGTCGTCCTCGCCACCGTCGTCTCGGCCAAGGCGCCGAAGGCCGGCCAGGACTTCTTTCCGCTCACCGTCAACTACCAGGAAAAGACCTATGCGGCCGGCAAGATTCCCGGCGGCTATTTCAAGCGCGAAGGCCGTCCGAGCGAAAAGGAAACCCTGGTTTCCCGCCTGATCGACCGCCCGATCCGCCCGCTCTTCCCGGAAGGCTACAAGAACGACACGCAGGTCGTCGTTACCGTTATCCAGCATGACCTCGAAAACGACCCGGACATCTTGTCGATGGTCGCGACCTCGGCTGCGCTGACGCTCTCCGGCGTTCCCTTCATGGGCCCGGTCGGCGGTGCACGCGTCGGTTACATCAACGGCGAATACGTTCTTAACCCGCATCTCGACGAGATGGACGAATCGAGCCTCGACCTCGTCGTCGCCGGCACCTACGACGCCGTGCTGATGGTGGAATCCGAAGCCAAGGAACTCAACGAAGACGTCATGCTTGGCGCCGTCATGTTCGGCCACAGGGGCTTCCAGCCGGTTCTCGATGCGATCATCAAGCTCGCCGAAGTGGCCGCCAAGGAGCCGCGCGACTTCCAGCCGGCAGACTACTCCGCTCTCGAAACCGAGATGCTCGGCCTTGCCGAAGGTGAACTTCGCGAAGCCTACAAGATCACCCAGAAGGCCGACCGCTACGCCGCCGTCGACGCCGTCAAGGCGAAGGTGAAGGCACACTTCCTCCCCGAGGAAGGCGAAGCCCGGTACACGGCCGAAGAAGTCGGCGCGATCTTCAAGCATCTGCAGGCGAAGATCGTCCGCTGGAACATCCTCGACACCAAGAGCCGTATCGACGGCCGCAACCTCGAAACCGTCCGTCCGATCGTTTCAGAAGTCGGTCTTCTGCCGCGCACCCACGGTTCGGCGCTGTTCACCCGCGGCGAAACCCAGGCGATCGTCGTTGCGACCCTCGGCACCGGCGAAGACGAGCAGTATGTCGACAGCCTGACGGGCATGTACAAGGAGCGCTTTCTGCTCCATTACAACTTCCCTCCCTACTCGGTTGGTGAAACCGGCCGCATGGGCTCCCCGGGTCGCCGCGAAATCGGCCACGGCAAGCTCGCATGGCGCGCGATCCGTCCGATGCTGCCGACCGTTGAGCAGTTCCCCTACACGCTGCGCGTCGTCTCCGAGATCACCGAGTCGAATGGCTCGTCCTCGATGGCGACCGTCTGCGGTACCTCACTCGCTCTGATGGACGCCGGCGTTCCGCTGGCAAAGCCGGTTGCCGGTATCGCCATGGGTCTGATCCTGGAAGGCGATCGCTTCGCTGTCCTTTCCGACATTCTCGGTGACGAAGACCACCTCGGCGACATGGACTTCAAGGTCGCCGGTACCGCCGACGGCATCACCTCGCTGCAGATGGACATCAAGATCACCGGTATCACCGAAGAGATCATGAAGGTCGCCCTTGGCCAGGCCCAGGGCGGTCGCGTCCACATCCTCGGTGAAATGTCCAAGGCCATCACCGAAAGCCGCGGCCAGCTCGGCGAATTCGCTCCGCGCATCGAAGTCATGAACATCCCGGTCGACAAGATCCGTGAAGTCATCGGCTCCGGCGGCAAGGTCATTCGCGAAATCGTCGAAAAGACCGGCGCGAAGATCAACATCGAAGACGACGGCACCGTCAAGATCGCCTCGTCCTCCGGCAAAGAGATCGAAGCGGCCCGCAAGTGGATCCACTCGATCGTCGCCGAACCTGAGATCGGCCAGATCTACGAAGGCACGGTCGTCAAGACCGCCGACTTCGGCGCCTTCGTCAACTTCTTCGGCGCCCGCGACGGTCTTGTCCACATCTCGCAGCTCGCTTCCGAGCGTGTTGCCAAGACCCAGGACGTCGTCAAGGAAGGCGACAAGGTCTGGGTCAAGCTGCTCGGCTTCGACGAACGCGGCAAGGTTCGCCTGTCGATGAAGGTCGTAGACCAGGCCACCGGCCAGGAAATTGCGAACGAGAAGAAGAAGGAAGAAGCGGCCGAATAAGCCGCCTTCCAGATTCAAGACCGGGCGCGGGAATGCTTCCGCGCCCTTTTTGTATCCTAAAGCGCGGCGCGATCTTTCAGATCGCAGATTCAAAGTGATAGAGCGTCCTTAGCGCGTCTGAAAAGACGCGTGGCGCTCTAGCCGCACTTCAGGCCTTTGGTTTTGCGCATGTCGTGCTCGCAAAACCGCTGAACACTTTTGCGCGACATGCTTTGAAGACGAGACGAGACCATGAGCAGCGAGACGCTGAAGACCCTGTTCCATCCCTTTGCCAGCGGCACAGTCGCGGCGCCCGGCGAAGGCGAGCGCGTGCTCTTCCTCGGCGCCGAGGCAGGCTTTGCGCTGCCGGAAGGCTTTGCCGCCTCGCTCAGCGCCGTCCAGGGCTTCCGGCCGCTCTACCGGCAGCTGCTGGCGCAGCGGATCGAAGCGAAGCCGGAGATCGACGGCGAGGACTACGATGCGGCTCTAGTGCTCTGCACCAAGCACAAGGGCGAGAACGAGGCCAATCTCGCCGCCGCTATCGCCCGCACGCGGCTCGGCGGCCTGATCGTCGTTGCCGGCGCCAAGGAAGACGGCATCCAGCCGTTGCGCAAGCGGATGGAAGGTTTCAATCTCGCAGTCGACCATATGCCGAAATATCACGGCGTTGCCTTCTGGTTCGGCCGGACGGCGGATGCAGACGAGATCATTTCCAAGCTGGCAAAGGCGCCGGTACGCGTCGACGGCCGCTTCAATGCAACCGCCGGCATGTTCTCGCATGACCGCATCGATGCCGGATCGGAGCTGCTCGCCTCGCGCCTGCCTGGGGATTTCACCGGCGACGTGGCGGATTTCGGCGCCGGCTGGGGCTATCTTTCCGTCGAGGTGGCGCAGAAGTCGCGTGGACTGACCCGCCTCGACCTCTACGAGGCCGATCACGCGGCTCTGGAGGCTGCCAAGGGTAATCTGGCCAAGAACTGCCCGAACGCGCCTGCACGCTTCTTCTGGCACGATCTGGCGGGCGAGCCGGTCAAGGACAAATACGACCTCGTCATCATGAACCCGCCCTTCCATGAGGGCCACGCAGCCGAGCCGGCGCTCGGCCAGGCAATGATCAAGACTGCCGCATCCGCCCTTCGCGGCGGCGGCCGCCTGATGCTCGTCGCCAATCGCGGCCTGCCCTACGAGCCGGTTCTGGCGGCGAATTTCAGGGAAAGCGGCGAAACCTGCCGTAACGCACGCTTCAAGGTTCTCTGGGCGAAGAAATAGGCTTACGCGGCTTCGACGCCGATCCTATCATCGAACAACAAAAAGGCCGTGCGCATCATCTGCGCACGGCCTTTGAGTTTCAATCGAATAGCGTTTACTCGATGTCAGCCCTGCGCAGCGTTTCCAGTGTCGGCATCGAGGTGACGTTGAAGCCGGCGTCGACGAAGTGGATTTCGCCGGTGACGCCGGAGGAAAGGTCGGAGAGCAGGTAGAGAGCCGAGCTGCCGACCTGATCGATGGTGACGGCCTTGCGCAGCGGCGCATTGCGCTGGTTCCAGGAGAGGATCGCGCGTGCATCGGAGATGCCGGCGCCGGCAAGCGTGCGGATCGGGCCGGCGGAAATGGCATTGACGCGGATGCCGCGCGGGCCGTAGTCGGCGGCGAGATAGCGCACCGAAGCCTCGAGCGCTGCCTTGGCAACCCCCATGACGTTGTAGTTCGGGATGACGCGCGTCGAGCCATTGTAGGTCAGCGTCAGCATCGAACCACCATCTTCCATCAACGGAGCGCAGCGCTTGGCGATCTCGGTGAAGGAGAAACAGGAAATGACCATGGTCCGGCTGAAATTCTCACGCGTCGTATCGGCGTAGAGACCCTTCAGCTCGTTCTTGTCGGAAAAGCCGATGGCATGAACGATGAAATCGAGCTTGCCCCAGCGCTCGCTTATCGCGTCGACCACGGCATCGACCGAGGCGACGTCCTCGACGTCGCAGGGCAGGACGAAATCCGAGCCGACCTCGGCAGCAAGCGGCCTGACGCGCTTGCCGAGCGCATCGCCCTGATAGGTGAAGGCGAGTTCCGCACCCTGTGCGGCGAGAGCTTTTGAAATCCCCCAGGCGATCGAGTGGTTGTTGGCGACGCCCATGACGAGCCCGCGCTTACCCTGCATGATTCCCGTCATATTATTATCCGTTATAGCGCTGGAAGACCAGCGTGGCGTTGGTTCCGCCGAAGCCAAAGGAATTGGAGAGGGCAATGTCGATCTTCGCGTCGTCGATGCGCTTGCGCACAATCGGGACACCTTCGAATTCGGGATCGAGCTCGGTGATATGGGCGCTTTCGCCGATGAAGCCTTGCTGCATCATCAGCAGGGAATAGATCGATTCCTGCACGCCGGCAGCGCCAAGCGAATGGCCGGTCAGCGACTTAGTCGACTGGATATGCGGGATCTTCGAGCCGAATACCTCACGGATCGCACCGATTTCCTTGCTGTCGCCGACCGGCGTCGATGTGCCGTGGGTGTTGACATAATCGACATCGCCTTTGACGGTGGCGAGCGCCTGGCGCATGCAGCGGATAGCGCCTTCGCCCGACGGAGCGACCATGTCGTAGCCGTCCGAGGTTGCGCCGTAGCCGACGATCTCGGCATAGATCTTGGCACCGCGGGCCTTGGCGCGCTCCAGTTCCTCGAGCACCAGCACGCCGGCGCCGCCGGCGATGACGAAACCGTCGCGGTTGACGTCATAGGCGCGCGAGGCGCTGTCCGGTGTGTCGTTATATTTGGAGGACATGGCGCCCATGGCGTCGAAGAGGTTGGACATCGTCCAGTCGAGATCCTCGTGGCCGCCGGCGAACATCACGTCCTGCTTGCCCCACTGGATCATCTCGGCGGCGTTGCCGATGCAATGCGCCGAGGTCGAGCAGGCCGACGAGATCGAATAATTGACGCCGTGGATCTTGAACCAGGTGGCGAGCGTGGCCGATGCGGTCGAGGACATCGCCTTCGGCACGGCGAAGGGGCCGATGCGCTTCGGGCTGTTGTTCTTCACGGTGATCTCGGCAGCTTCGATCAGGGTGCGGGTGGACGGACCGCCGGAGCCCATGATGATGCCGGTACGCTCGTTCTGAGCGTAGTCTTTCTCTTCCAGGCCGGAATCGGCAAGTGCCTGTTTCATGGCCACATGGTTCCAGGCGCCGCCCTGCGACAGGAAACGCATGGCGCGGCGGTCGACCAGTTCGGCAAGTTCCGCCGAACCGAGCTTCGGACTGCCCCAGACCTGGCACTTGAACCCGTGTTCGGCGAAATCGCTCGAAAAGGAGATACCCGACTTTGCCAGCCGCAAGGATTCGGTGACTTCGGCCGCGTCGTTTCCGATCGAGGACACGACACCCAGACCCGTGACAACTACCCGTCTCATCTGATCAAACCTTTGTTGTTTTCGTCAGCCGCTCGAAATGCGGTTTCAGGCCGTCTTGTCTTTCGATAGACCGACGCGAAGGTCGGCCGCCTGGTATATGGTCTCGCCGTCCGCCTTTAGCCAGCCGTCGGCCGTGCCGAGGACCAGACGGCCGCGCATGACACGCTTGAAGTCGATGCCATATTCGATCAGCTTCGTCTGCGGCCGGACCATGCCCTTGAATTTCACTTCGCCTGTTGAAAGCGCCATGCCGCGGCCTTGCTCGCCGAGCCAACCCAGATAAAAACCGGTCAGCTGCCACATGCCGTCGAGACCGAGGCAGCCCGGCATGATCGGATTGCCTTCGAAATGACAGGGAAAATACCAGTCGTCGGGGCGCACGTCATATTCCGCCCGGAGGTAGCCCTTATCGAAGGTGCCACCCGTTTCGGAAATCTCCGTTATGCGGTGAACCATCAGCATGGGCGGCAGGGGCAGCTGCGCATTGCCGGGGCCGAACAGCTCGCCGTGCGCGCAAGCGATGAGTTCGTCATACGAGAAGCTGGACTGTCTGGTCGTCATGAAGTTTCTTTTTCCCCCCGCGTCAAGCCGATGGATGTGAACGTGTAGTCCAGGTTCTTCAGAAAATGAAGCACAAGCAAGGCAGCTTCATTCATCGCCCCGGACCAGGCTTGCACCATTATTTGGTGGTCGCATACAGGAAGGCTAGAGCCGGGACCAGACCTATTTGCGTCAAAAGCCCGTTTTTGCCGCGTTTATCAGGCTCCCGTCGCCATTGAACTATTGAAAGGCTCCGATGCAAAAGTTATACCGCTTAAAGAAACATGATTGCTTTATGCCAGAATAACCGGAGTTGGTTTTGATGACGGGTGCGCTCCCGATCGCAATAGAGGTAAGGCTGCGCGGTGCGGGCCTGCGCCCCACCCGCCAGCGCGTCGCCCTCGGCGACCTCCTGTTTGCCAAGGGCGACCGGCATTTGACCGTCGAGGAACTGCATGAAGAGGCGGTTGCCGCCGGCGTGCCGGTGTCCTTGGCAACGGTCTACAACACGCTGCACCAGTTCACGGAAGCCGGTCTCATCCGCGTTCTCGCCGTCGAGAGCGCCAAGACCTATTTCGACACCAATATTTCAGACCATCACCATTTCTTCGTCGAAGGCGAGAACGAGGTTCTCGACATTCCCGTCAGCAACCTGACGATCGCCAATCTGCCGGAACCACCCGAAGGCATGGAGATCGCCCATGTCGACGTGGTGATCCGCCTGCGGGCAAAGCAGGGCTGACGATCCCGCTTCACATGACATCGTCGGGGTGCCGGCCAGGCTGATGCTTGTAGGTCGGGAAGGTCCAGCCGAACCACAGGGCTCCGCCGCGCACGGCAAAGGCTGCGACAACGCCGCAGGCCGACGCCAGATAGAGCTGCATTCCCAGCGCATTCGCGGCGGTAAACACGCCGGCGCCAATGAGTGCGGCGGTGACATAGATTTCCGGCCTCAACAGCACGGAGGGCTCGTTTGCCATCAGATCGCGCAGGATGCCGCCGAAAGTCGCCGTCAGCGTGCCGGTGACGATCGCAATTGTGGGCGAACCGGTGGCGGCGAGGCCCTTGGCAGCGCCGAGCACGCAATAGGCGGCCAGGCCGATCGCATCGAGCCAGATCAGCAGTCGATAGCGCGATTCCAGCAGGTGGGCGGTGAAGAAAACGATGATCCCCATGATACAGCAGACGAGGATATAGGCGGGGTTCAGCACCCAGAAGACCGGCACGCGGCCGAGCACGATGTCGCGCACGGTACCGCCGCCCGTTCCCGTCACCATGGCGAAAAACAAAAAGCCGATCAGGTCCAGTTGCTTGCGCGAGGCGGCGAGCGCGCCTGTCGCGGCAAACAGCGCGATGCCGGCATAATCGAGATAGACGAGCAGAGACATGCGAGCCCCGGGACCGGCGGAAAGTCAGAGCATGATGCCGAAAAGTGTGAGCGGTTTTCGGACGACATCATGCTCTTACTCTTGAATTGAGAACAGGATTCAGATTTTAGGCCAACTAGGCCTAAAATCATCCTGTTCTCGGGAATCAATCACGGCGGCAAGGGCGGCGCAAGGCGGCGCGGCCATAAAGCTGATGTCTTTGATTTAATGCATGTCGTTGTCCCAAAACCGCTGCACAGTTTTGGGCGACATGCATTGGGAGCCTTTATCCAAAGAGGAAAGCCGTGAAAACGCTGGTGCTCGCCGTTCTGAATATCGTCCTGCTGCTTGCCATGCCGGCCGTCGCCCTCAGTCAGCAATCGCTGATATCCGACCCTGAGATCTACGAGAAGAAACATTTCCAGCAGCAGTGCAAGACGGCCGAATTTGCCGACGGCTTCATCATCCGGCAGGACATCAACAATGACGGCCTGATTGATGCGGTGGTCAACGAGGGCCAGTTGACCTGCGACGGGCAGAAGGGGCCGCAATGCAATGACGACGGCTGTACCTATAATTTCTACCTGCAGGTTGCCGAAGGCGGTTATTTCATGATCGCAACGGCACAGATCTATGGCTACGATTTCGTCCAGCGCTTCGGCAACATGGTGCTGGCGATGAAGATGCATCCGCGCTTCTGCGACCGCACCGAAGGTGATCCCTGCACCGTGACGGCACGCGTCCGCGGCACGAAATTCGTCACCATCTCGAAGAAATAGCTCTCAGCTCGGATAGAGTTCGGACGTCCGGCCGGCGAGGTAATATCCCACCAGGCCGTACCATTCGCGGATCGCCGTCGCCATGTTCTGCGCATTGAGGCTCGGCTGGGTGAAATCAAACCCAGGCCTCACCTGGCCGTCGGTGCGATAATCGGTCGGCCAGGGCACGATATCGATGCCGAGCTTGCGGAAGATGCCGACGGATCGCGGCATGTGAAAACCCGAGGTGATCAGCAGGCAAGTGGAAAGGCCCTGGCTTGCCAGGAATTTCTTGGTATTGACGGCGTTTTCGAAGGTCGTTCGCGATTGCCTCTCTTCGATCAGGCGATCCCTGCCAACGCCGAAGAGCGGGAAGAAACGCTCGGAGGCGGCCGCATCGCCTTCATAGATGCCTGAGATGGAGCCATCGCCGCCCGATACCAGGATACGTGACTGCGGAAATTTCTGCGCGAGCCGCAAGGCTTCGACAAAGCGATCGGCTCCGTCGTTGAATTCTATGCCGTGGCGCGCCGTGTTCACCTCGTTTTCGAAGCCGCCGCCGAGCACGATCATGCATTGCACGCTATCAGGATCGGCAGCGGGCTTGGCGAAGCGCTCCTCGAGGCCCTGCATCAAGAGGTTTCCGGTGGTGGTGTAAAGCGTCACGAAAAGGATGAGGGCCGAACCAGCTGCGCCGAGAATACTTAGGGTACGCCAGCGCAGGAGGCCGGCAATCAGGGCAAGCAAGATGAGGAAGAATGCCAGCGACAGCGGCTGAGCGAAAATCCAGACAAGCTTCGAAAACAGGAACAAGACCTACTCCTTTGAGGATAAACGGCGGTCCTTCCTATCCGATTCGACGGTAACAGGAATGCGACGGTTTTATTTCGCGTGCGTGATGGCCGATCCGCTCGGCGCGATCTTCTGATTGAAGCGCCGCTGAAGCGGCCGCGGGATGAGCATTGCGACCAGTGAAAGCATCATGGCGAAGAGGGAGACCAGCCACAGCGCATGCGCTCCGGTCAGTCGCGTCAGGACGGCGCCGACGATCGCGCCAAGCACCATGCCGCCCCAGGGCACGATCTGGATCGTCCATTCGACACGACGATCGCCGATGATCCAGCGGCCGATGCCGCGGCCGAAGCGCGACAGAGCGCCGGTCACATAGGTCAGGCCGATCGGCAGGCCTTCGATGTGCTCGATTGCGGCGTTCACCATGCCCATGGAAAAAACGATCATGTAGAACCGCACGAACAGCATGTTCTGCACTGTCATCACCGAGGCGAGCGCCAGAACCAGGGCGACGCAGCCAAGCACCACAAAAATGCGGCGCTGCGAAACATGGGAGATGACGATACCTGCCGCATTGCCAAGCACGAAGACGATGATGGCAGAGATCAGGACAGCCGCGTGATAAAGATTGCCCTCGCTCAAGGCGAGTGCGGCACGCGTCGTATTGCCTGTCATGAAGGAAACGAAATCGCCGGTGAGCAGAAGACCGGTCGCATCGGTCATGCCGGCCAGAAACGAAATCGAGCCGACGAGGGCGAGCCCGGTCAGGGTTCGGCGGGTACGGATGATGCGGCGTCGTCTTGATCTGGTCATTGGCTGAAGGTCCCGGAGCCGAATCGCTGAGATTCCAGCAACAAGCATACATCCTCGCATTGAGGAATTGGCAAAGGCGATCGGAAGGGGGTGGGCGATTTGAACGGCAAGAGACATTTTCGGCCATAGAGGCAGCGTTGCTTCAGATCGAAGCTCCGTAAGCGTTTACGTCAATCAACGCGCTGCGCAATTGTCTGATCGGCACCTTAGGGAGATCAAAAGGCCCAAAGGCAAACTCCCCAAACGTTACAATACGATCGTCATGTCACTCATCCTCTCGCTGCTGATGACATCCGTCGTCTCGGCGATCCGCATCGTGAGGGCACAGGGCCTGACCGCGCCTGCACTTGCCATGTGGCCCTCCACATGGGCGCTCTCCTGGGCGATCGGCTTTCCCGTGCTGCTGTTGGTTCTGCCAGTGGTCACGCCAGAACCAAGCCGGCAATTCCGGCAAAAGTCGCGACAATGCCGGCGATCGCGAAACGAACTGCATAGGCGATGCTCCCCATGCTTGCTGCAAGAACAGCTTTCGCAAGCAGATTGGCGAACGCGGCGACCGCTATGGCGCGAGCGGCCGCATCCGCCGGCACCTGGACGGATGACAATTTAGCCACGGCAAGTGTAATCGCATCGAGATCGCCCAGTCCCGTGATGAACGCAAGGGCGAGCAGCGACTGGTTTCCGAAGACGTTCAGGGTCACGCGCGTCAGGACTATCACGATGGCGAGAACAAGCGCGAAACGCAGCACAACCATCACCTCAAGCGGGTTTCGCGGCAAGAAATCAGTGCTGTCATCCGGGCGCCGCCACAATGCGGCGAGGCCGCCTGCCATGGCGAAGATCACAGCAGCTGGAGCGAGCGATGGAACCAGTTCCTTGAAAACAGCCGGTGCAACGACGCCGCAAATCAAAAGCACCCGGGCGAGGGAAACGGCGCCCGCCAGCATCGCTCCCGCTGAAAGCAATGGTGAGAGGGCAGGCATCTGTGTCGACTGGCGGGCAAAGGAAAGCGTCAAGGCCGTCGACGAGACAATGCCGCCGCTTGCCCCGGTCAGCAGGATGCCGGCGCGGGCGCCGCTGAGCCTGATCAGGATATAACCGGCAAAGGAAACAGTTCCCACCAGGATCGTCAGCATCCAAAGCTCGAAGGGGTTGATCGCCTGCCAGGGGTCAACCGGCTGATTGGGAAGGATCGGGAGGATGACCACCGTCATCGTCAGGAGGATCAGGGCGGCCCTGAGCTCGAGCCAAGTCAATTGACGAAGAAATCCATGCAATGGTTCGCGCGCGGCGAGGAGCGCTGTTATTGCAACAGCGCTTGCCGCCGTTGCCGTCATATCCGTAACGACTGCGCCGAAGCCCAGCGCGAAGACCGTTATTGCCGCAATGGCACCGGTTGCGCTGTAGTCTTTGTCATGTGTTGCCTGCATGCGGCTGAAAAGGAGAATTGTGACGCAAAAGGAAGCAAAGATGGCCGTCGGCAGAATTGGCCCCGTCACGGGCTGCAGGAAGCCGCAGAAGCCGCCCAGGAAACTGGACAGGCCATAGGTGCGGATCCCCGCTACCCTTTTGCCCGACGCGGCCTCACGATCCTGCCAGCCGCGCTCGATGCCGACCAGAATACCAATCGCAAGCGCGAGACTGAGGCGCTGGAAGGCTTCTTCGGTCGTTACCAATGACGTGATCATCCGATGGGTCCAGACGTTGCCGGCCCATCCAATCGTGAAGGCACCTGCGCCGTATATGTCATTTCGTCATCCGCAAGCCGTCGTTCAGCGGCGTTCAGATAGGTTTGCTCCGCGAAGTGCCCATACGCCGAGAACAACGAGGAGAATGCCTGAGATGAAAGCATTCCAAACGAGGAGCGGCTCTTGAACGTACTGGAGGATCCATGGCGAGGCGACAAGCCAGACACCGATCAGAAGATTGACCCATTCTTCCCAAAAACGGTACGATGCCAGAGCAGCCAAGCCTAGGATAGCGATAGCGGTTCCGCAGACAAGGAAATTCCAGGCGGCCGACCCCATAGGCATGGAGTCCGGACTAAATCTTCCGAATACCCAAGGAGAACTGATGAGCCATATTCCCACGATAAAGGCGATGTGGTCTTGCCAACGGCGACGGTTCATTGCTGATCTCCTTGCTCTCCAAGAGCCATTCACAGTCATGCAGCTCAGTTCATGGCGTCGGATCGACATTCCTTGCAGCTGAGGAAATTCCCTGGCTGCCGCTTTGGACACCGGCGATATCAGAGCCGGCCCAGCGCGTCGTCCGTGGACGCCTCTCCGAACTGGTCGAGCGCCTCTTCGAGATAATCCGGCAGAAGGGGCAGACCGAGAAGATAAGCCGCCGTGCGCGTATTGTGCGCATCGGCAGCCAGGCTGCGCAGTTCATCCCAATCATCGACATTCCCATCGCCTCGGCCGAGCCATGCC
Organism: Rhizobium zaerense; assembly: GCF_051810725.1. NCBI lineage: Bacteria > Pseudomonadati > Pseudomonadota > Alphaproteobacteria > Hyphomicrobiales > Rhizobiaceae > Rhizobium > Rhizobium zaerense. The sequence goes on from NZ_CM132690.1 coordinate 403,915, forward strand.
AAGGCGACCAGGTCGATCTGTTCGTCTTCGTTGAGAGCCCAGATTGCACTCCTGAGCTCCGTCTCGACGGGATCGTCGTCATGGTCCTCCAGCACTTCGATCATCCCGTCGTCACTCGGATTCGAGCCCGGATCGGGTTCAGTGACAACATCCTTGACGTCGAACTGCTTGCCCTTGAGGATGAGAAAGCGGACGGTCTCCGGCGAAATGCTCGGCCTCCATGCCTCGTTCACAGCGTCATTCATGAAGTGGCCTCCGCGCACGTTATTTCATTTGAACTATACCACGATGTGACATGGAATGCCGATGCATTGAGAAGGATCAATCTGGGCCGTCGTCACGTAACGAAAACGGCAAACGAGAATGGGCAGGACGTATCCTTGACGCGCGTTCATGCCGATTGACGCGTTTTCAAAAGGGTGCCGGTTTGCGAGGTGAGGAGAAGCTGATGCAAGCAATGATTTTGGAAAGGATCGCGACCCCCTTGCGTCTGGTAGAGCGCGCTAATCCCGTGCCTGGAACGGGCCAGTTGACGTTGAGGATCGAAGCTTGCGCCGTCTGCAGGACGGATCTTCACGTCTGTGACGGCGACCTTCCGAACCCGAAGCTTCCACTCGTTCCCGGCCATGAGATCGTCGGCATCGTCGAGGCCGTTGGGGAAGGTGTCGCGCCATCACGCATAGGGCAAAGGGTTGGTGTGCCCTGGCTCGGCCACACATGCGGCTGCTGCTCGTTCTGCCGCACCGGAGATGAAAATCTCTGCGACCAGCCGCAATTTACCGGATATACGCGCGACGGAGGTTTTGCCACCCATGTGGTTGCCGACGCAGATTATGCATTTGCACTTGACGGCGAGGCCGATCCGGTCGCTCTTGCGCCGCTGCTATGCGCGGGTCTCATTGGCTGGCGTTCGCTGAAAAAGGCTGGTGACGGTGCCCGGATCGGGCTTTACGGATTCGGTGCAGCCGCCCATATCATCGCGCAAATATGCCGCTGGCAGGGCCGTCAGGTCTATGCTTTCTCACGCACCGGCGATCAGGCAGCGCAACGCTTCGCGCTCAGCCTTGGCGCTTCGTGGGCGGGAAGCTCGGATGAACCTTCGCCCGTCATGCTCGACGCGGCAATCATCTTCGCTCCGGTCGGCGAACTCGTGCCGGCAGCGCTGAAGGCGGTGCGCAAGGGCGGCAGGGTCGTCTGCGGAGGCATCCACATGAGTGACCTTCCGGCTATGCCCTATGCGCTGATTTGGGGGGAGAGAAGCGTTGTTTCGGTCGCAAATCTCACGCGCAAGGATGCGGAGGAATTCTTCCCCATCGCCCGCCAGGCAGGCATCAGAACCCATACGATTGTCTATCCGCTTACCGAAGCCAATAGGGCGCTTGACGACTTGCGTGCCGGCCGATTGAGTGGAGCGGCCGTCTTGAAGCCTTGAGCCACGGGCCTATTGCTGGGGCGTTGCAGCGCGACCAGGAGCGCTTCGGTCCGGGGATCGAGATGAGAGCGGCTGACAAGCGCGATCGGATGACGCCGTGGAGCGGAAGGGCGGGGCAGGCTGCGGCGCTGACTGCCGGCTGTTTGCTCGAATGCAAGTCCGGCGCCGTAGGAGAAGAAAAGCCGGTCACGGGCGGGTGCATAGGGCGATATTGACAGCAAACTCGTCTCGGCCTTTTATGAATTCCTTCGTGCCGTCGAGCGGATCGATTACGAGAGCGGAATCTGAGTCCTTGCGGGCCTCGAAGACATGGCTGTCTTCTTCGCCGAGGGCAGGCATTGCCGGAAAGACCGCCAGGCATGCTGCGCGCAGGATGTCATTGCTGGCAAGATCGGCGGCGGTGACGGGTGAACCGTCCTGTTTGGCTCTTACCGCAACGTCGTCGTCCTGCAACGCGAGCGCGGCATCGCCGGCTTTCCGGATCACCGCGATCAGCGCTTCGACAAGCTGCCTTCTCGAAGACAGGTTGATTTTCACCCCCGCGACCCCGGGTCTCGCTTTCGTTCTGAGATGTGGCGGCGGTCCGAGCATTGATACGGGTCAATGTATTGTCGCGGAGGCAGGGCGATGCTTTCGATAGTGCGGCATGTCAGCTGAAAGTTTGCAGATGATCACGGAAGACCAGTCGGCAACCGTTTCCTTTCTCAACGACGCATTGCCCCAGGATGGGCAGCCGGTCGAAGTGCTCGAGACGCATATCTCGCGCATTTTTCTTGCCGGGGACCGCGCCTACAAGATGAAGCGCGCCGTGAAGCTGCCCTATGCCGATTTCTCCTCGGCGGAGAAAAGGCTGGCGACATGCCGGAAAGAGGTGGAATTGAACGCGCCCACGGCGCCCGGCATCTATCTCGGAGTCAGGACGATCACGCTGGAAAAGGACGGTGGCCTTGCGCTTGATGGTCAAGGGACCCTGCATGATGCTCTGGTGGAAATGCGGCGTTTCGATCAGTCGCTGCTACTCGATCATATCGCCACCTCCGGCGGATTGACGTCGTCGATGATGACATCCCTTGCAAGGGCGATCGTCGGCTTTCATCGTCTCGCGCCGGTCATGAGTGCCAACGGCGGGGCGGCGAGCATGGCTGCGGTGCTGAAGGTCAATAAGGCCGGCTTTGCGACTAGCCATATCTTTTCCGCCAAGGAGATCGAGGAACTGACCGGGGCCTTCGAGAGGCACCTCGCGCGGCTCGCCCAACTCCTGGACCGGCGGGGGCTGGCCGGCAAGGTCCGGCGTTGCCATGGCGACTTGCATCTCCGCAATATATTCTTGCTTGATGGCGAACCATGCCTGTTCGATTGCATCGAGTTCAACGATCAGATTGCCACCACCGACATTCTCTACGACCTAGCCTTCCTGCTGATGGATCTCTGGCATCGAGGGCATCCCGAGTTCGCGAACCTCGTGATGAACCGTTATCTCGACGAGACGGACGAGGACGACGGTTTTGCAGCACTGCCGTTCTTCATTGCCGTACGCGCTGCCGTGCGGGCTCATGTGATCGCCACTCAGGCGGAGGATGCAGGTGATCGTGCGGCGATGTTGACCGATGAGGCGCGCTCCTATTTCCAGCTCGCCCGGTCTCTCCTGCATCAGGTGCCGGGACAACTCGTCGCGCTCGGCGGCCTCAGCGGATCGGGAAAGACGACGCTTGCAGAAGTGCTGGCGCCGCGGATCGGCCTCGCGCCGGGAGCACGTATCATCGAAAGCGACCGCATCCGCAAGGCAATGCACGGCGTTCCGGCAGAGACGAGGCTGCCGAAGGCCGCGTACCGGCCAGAGGTCTCGGCAAAGGTCTATCAGGAGATGGCCTGGCGCGCCCGTCTCATCCTTGCGGAAGGCAGTTCGGCGGTGGCCGATGCGGTTTTCGACAAGCCGGTCCACCGGCGGATGATCGAGGAAGCGGCGGAAGAAGGCCACCATCCCTTTTCGGCCTTCTGGCTCGAAGCCGATCCGGCACTGCTGTGGCAGCGCGTTGCGGCACGGGTTGGCAGCCCCTCCGACGCGACGGTCGATATCCTGGCGCAGCAGTTCGCGCATGAGACGGGCGCCATCGCATGGCCGCGCCTCGACGCCACGCAGCCCGCCGAAAGGCTCGCCGAGGAGATCATGCTGCGCACTAAGGCAAAAGTCATCGAGCCCGTCCCCTGTCAGCCGGCAGACCGCTCGTCCTGAGCCGCATCAGCCGTCCGCTGGCGCGACCGCATGATGCCGTCAGGCGAAATGACTGGCATAGTCAAGCTGAAGCCAACGCCCTGCTTTCGTCGCCGGACGATTACGGATCGAACAGCGTTCCGTTTTCACCACGGGCCGTGCTGACCTTCAGCGCGTTTGTGACGCGGCCTTCTCACCATGCGATTTGCGTTAGGTCAATGAGCAAATCTCGCCCGCCGCTAATGTACATTTCGTGTTCAGAGGAGGCACGCCATGATCGTAAATGACCGTGAGCTGGCGGACTATTTTTCCGCGCTCGCCAACGTCAGCCGTTTAGCCGTGCTGCGCACGCTGGCCAAGGGTGAGATCTCAGCCACGGAACTCGCCACAAGTGTCGGGCTCAGCCAGTCGGCGCTATCGCACCATCTGAACGTGCTGAAACGTCAGCAGGTCGTCAAGGCGCGCCGCGAAGCTCAGACAATCTATTATTCGCTCGCCAGCCATCGAAGCGAGAAAGCCGTCTCTCTTCTCAACGGCATATTGTTTCCCGACGGACTCCAGTTGTCGATGTTCGGCTTCTCAGACTTTAGCCCCGAGGTCGCGTGAAGATCGCGATCGGCCGGAGCATCGATCCTGCCAAAGGCAGCCAGCCGCAGCCTACTGTTAGATCCAAGGTTTTTATTGTCCGGTCCACTCTGATGAATGGAACGAAGCCCTACAGGCCGAGCTTTACATGGAAGACCTGGTTGGCTAACGAGTTTGGTGGAGCTAAGCGGGATCGAACCGCTGACCTCTTGCATGCCATGCAAGCGCTCTCCCAGCTGAGCTATAGCCCCATCAAGGTGGTCCGGCTCATGGCCGGTCCTGGGATACTCGTAAGGCACGTGCCCTGCGGAGTGGCGGCTTATTACTTCCGGTTTCCGGAGATAGCAAGCCTAAAAAAATGCGGCCCGGAGAATTTTTTCCTCGCCGGGCCGAAATGCGGTCTCAGACTTCGTCTTCGTCGCCGGTCACGCCGATGATATCGCTCATGTCGTCATCATCGTCATCTTCGTCGGGGGTGAGGAAGGTATCGTCGTCGTCATCGCCTTCGATTTCGACATCGTCATCGCCGATATCGGGGATGTCGTCGCCGGCGGCGGCGTCATCGGCGTCTTCCAGCGAAACCAGTTCGACTTCGGTGTTTTCAGTATCGACTTCCGCGACCTCGTCTTCCTCGGCAACCTCGGCGATCGCCGAGGTTTCTTCGAAGAAGGACAGAGGGTAGGACTTGCCGGTATAAGGAGAAACGATCGGATCCCGGTTCAGATCATAAAACTTCTTGCCGGTTTCCGGATCGGTACGCTTGGTTCCAAGTTCCGCTTTCGCCACTATAAGCCTCGTGTGAATAGCCGAATATGAGATTCGGCAGATGCCGTTCAAGCCGGCGTTCCATCGGAATTTATAAGCCGGTCCCCTTAATCGCTGTGGCTTCGCATGTCAAAGCCAAACTTTGCGATCCGAGCGCCGGGATTTTGGCAAGCCGACGGATGACCGCCCGGCGCGTTTATGTTAACGAGCCGCAACAGCTGCAGAAGCGGACCGGAATTGCGACCGGCCAAGCCTGCCTTGCGGCAAGAATAGACTGCGTTTGCAAAGGATTAAGCCATGCCGAACGGCTCTGCGCCCAGGCCCGCCACCGCCCGCAAATCCGCCGGTCTCAAGGGCAGCGTCCGCATTCCGGGCGACAAGTCGATCTCGCATCGTTCCTTCATGTTTGGCGGGCTCGCTTCCGGCGAAACGCGGATCACCGGCCTGCTCGAGGGTGAGGACGTGATCAATACCGGCCGGGCAATGCAGGCGATGGGCGCCAGGATCCGCAAGGAGGGCGCGCAGTGGGTGATCGACGGCACCGGCAATGGGCCGCTGCTTGCGCCTGACGCGCCGCTCGATTTTGGCAATGCTGGCACCGGCGTGCGACTGACCATGGGTCTCGTCGGCACCTACGACTTTCACTCCACCTTCACAGGCGACGCCTCGCTTTCGAAACGGCCGATGGGCCGTGTGCTCGCTCCGCTGCGCGAAATGGGCGTGCAGGTCAGCGCCTCCCACGGCGACAGGCTGCCGGTGACGCTCAGGGGCTCGGGAACGCCGAGCCCGATCCGCTATCGGGTGCCGATGGCCTCCGCCCAGGTGAAATCGGCCGTGCTGCTTGCCGGCCTCAATACGCCTGGAGTCACCACGGTCATCGAGCCGGTGATGACGCGCGACCATACCGAAAAGATGCTGCAGGGCTTTGGTGCCGCCCTTTCCGTCGAGACGGACGGGGATGGCGTCCGCACAATCCGGCTCGAAGGCCGCGGCAAGCTTAAGGGCCAGGTGATCGACATTCCCGGCGACCCCTCCTCCACCGCCTTCCCGCTGGTTGCGGCGCTGATTGTTCCCGGCTCCGACATCACCATTGTCAACGTGCTGATGAACCCGACCCGCACGGGGCTGATCCTGACGCTGCAGGAAATGGGGGCCGATATCGAGGTGGTGAATGCACGTCTTGCCGGCGGCGAGGACGTGGCGGATCTGCGCGTGCGCCATTCCGAGCTCAGGGGCGTCAGCGTTCCCGAAGGTCGGGCGCCGTCGATGATCGACGAATATCCTATTCTGGCCATCGCTGCCTGTTTCGCCGAGGGCGCGACGGTCATGAAGGGGCTGGAGGAACTGCGCGTCAAGGAGTCCGACCGCCTTTCCGCCGTCGCCGACGGGCTGAAGCTGAATGGCGTCGACTGCGACGAGGGCAAGGATTTTCTCATCGTGCGCGGCCGGCCAGACGGCAGGGGCATCGGCAACGCTGCCGGCGGCCAAGTCCGGACGCATCTCGACCATCGCATTGCCATGAGTTTCCTTGTCCTGGGGCTTGCCTCGGAGCATGCTGTGACGATCGACGACGCGGCGATGATCGCGACCAGCTTTCCGGAATTCATGCAGCTGATGACCGGCCTTGGAGCGAAGATCGAGCTGGTGGCGGAATGATGTGCCGGCTGCCGCATTTCCGCAAAGACGAACTCATTAATCGTTACCACGCACTGCCGCAGGGACTGATTTGATGACAAACGAGACTTTCATCATCGCCATCGATGGCCCGGCGGCAGCCGGCAAGGGCACGCTCTCGCGCCTCATCGCAGAGCGCTACGGATATCACCATCTCGATACCGGCCTGACCTATCGCGCCACGGCCAAGGCGCTGATCGATGCCGGCCTGCCGCTCGACGACGAGGCGGTAGCGGAAAAGATCGCAAGAGAGGTTGAACTCGCTGGGTTGGATCGTGATATACTTTCCACACATGAGATCGGCGAAGCCGCATCGAAGATTGCCGTCATGCCGGCGGTGCGCCGGGCGCTGGTCGAGGCGCAGCGGCGGTTTTCGACGAAAGCGCCGGGAACGGTGCTCGATGGGCGCGATATCGGCACGGTCGTCTGCCCGGATGCGGCGGTGAAATTCTATGTAACGGCGTCGCCGGAAGTCCGTGCAAGACGCCGTTATGACGAGATCCTCGGCAAAGGCCTGACGGCGGATTTCGATGCGATCTTCGAGGACGTCAAGCGGCGCGACGAACGTGACATGGGACGGGCCGACAGCCCTTTGAAACCAGCTGATGATGCGCACTTGCTTGATACGTCGGAAATGAGTATAGAAGCCGCGTTTCAAGCTGCTCAATCGATCATCGATGCGGTCTTGAGCCGAAATGCCTAAATTCAAGCGATTTTGCGTGCTCTGAGCATGGATCGCTTCTCATACAGCAAGCCTGAAATTCCGTCCAAGCGCCGGATTGCCTTCGTAAGAGGGCGGACTGGGTTCAGGCCCGTTCAACGCAAACCAACCGGCGCATACGTGTCCGCTTCCGTTTCAGGACACGCAGGAGATTTTATGTCAGTAGCTACCCCCTCCCGCGAGGATTTCGCGGCTCTTCTCGAAGAGTCCTTTGCCAAGAACGACCTGGCCGAAGGCTATGTCACCAAGGGCATCGTCACGGGCATCGAGAAGGACGTCGCCGTTGTCGACGTCGGCCTGAAGGTTGAAGGCCGCATCGCGCTCAAGGAATTTGGCGCGCGCGCCAAGGACGGCCTGTTGAAGGTCGGCGACGAAGTCGAAGTCTATGTCGAGCGCATCGAAAACGCGCTTGGCGAAGCCGTTCTGTCGCGCGAGAAGGCTCGCCGCGAAGAAAGCTGGGTCAAGCTCGAAGCCAAGTTCGAAGCTGGCGAGCGCGTCGAAGGCGTGATCTTCAACCAGGTCAAGGGCGGCTTTACGGTCGACCTCGACGGTGCGATCGCCTTCCTGCCGCGTTCTCAGGTCGATATTCGCCCGATCCGCGACGTAACCCCGCTGATGCACAATCCGCAGCCCTTCGAAATCCTCAAGATGGACAAGCGCCGCGGCAACATCGTGGTTTCGCGCCGTACGGTTCTGGAAGAATCCCGTGCCGAGCAGCGTTCTGAAATCGTTCAGAACCTCGAAGAAGGCCAGGTTGTTGACGGCGTCGTCAAGAACATCACCGATTATGGTGCGTTCGTTGACCTCGGCGGCATCGACGGCCTGCTGCACGTCACCGACATGGCATGGCGCCGTGTGAACCATCCGTCGGAAATCCTGAACATCGGCCAGCAGGTCAAGGTTCAGATCATCCGCATCAACCAGGAAACCCACCGTATCTCGCTCGGCATGAAGCAGCTCGAGAGCGATCCGTGGGATGGCATCCAGGCCAAGTATCCGGAAGGCAAGAAGATTTCCGGTACCGTCACGAATATCACCGACTACGGTGCATTCGTCGAGCTGGAGCCGGGCATCGAAGGCCTGATCCACATCTCGGAAATGTCCTGGACCAAGAAGAACGTTCACCCCGGCAAGATCCTGTCCACGAGCCAGGAAGTCGAAGTCGTCGTTCTCGAAGTCGATCCGTCCAAGCGCCGTATTTCGCTCGGCCTCAAGCAGACGCTGGAAAATCCGTGGGCAGCATTCGCCCGCAGCCATCCGGCTGGCACTGAAGTCGAAGGCGAAGTCAAGAACAAGACCGAATTCGGCCTGTTCATCGGCCTCGACGGCGATGTCGACGGCATGGTGCACCTCTCCGACCTCGACTGGAACCGTCCAGGCGAACAGGTCATCGAGGAGTTCAACAAGGGTGACGTCGTCAAGGCCGTCGTTCTCGACGTCGATGTCGAGAAGGAACGCATCTCGCTCGGCATCAAGCAGCTCGGCAAGGATGCAGTCGGCGACGCCGCTGCTTCTGGCGACCTGCGCAAGAATGCAGTCGTTTCCTGCGAAGTCATCGCGGTCAACGACGGAGGCGTCGAAGTGAAGCTCGTCAACCACGAGGACATCACGTCCTTCATCCGTCGCGCCGACCTCGCCCGCGACCGCGACGAGCAGCGCCCCGAGCGCTTCTCGGTCGGCCAGGTGTTCGACGCCCGCGTCACCAACTTCTCCAAGAAGGACCGCAAGATCATGCTGTCCATCAAGGCTCTGGAGATTGCGGAAGAGAAGGAAGCCGTTGCCCAGTTCGGTTCGTCCGACAGCGGCGCTTCGCTCGGCGACATCTTGGGCGCAGCCCTGAAGAACCGCGGCGGCGAATAAGCCTCGCATCCGCCTTTGAATTGAAGAACCCGCCGGAGCGATCCGGCGGGTTCTTCATTTTCAGGCGATGAAAAGTGCTAGAGCGGTTCAGCTTTTAACGGAGCCCAGAACCGCTCTATCCTCTTGTTTTTACGCAATCCCGGACGGAAAACCGCTTCGCACTTTTCCTGGAATTGCTCTATTCCCAGCCGACCATGCGCTGATAGAGCGCATAGACCGGGTCGTCGGCCACTCCTGGCTGATAGACCGATGGTTCGGCATCGATCATCCTTGGCGTCCTCCGCTCGGGTGCGGCGGCGGTTTCTTCAGCGTCGGGCTCGGCATCGCCGCCGTCGGACTGCGCCTGCTGCTGATCCTCGGACGCGTCGTCACGGTGGTGCTGATGCTGGTGGTGCGTTTCGCCTGCCTTCTCGTTCGACGGCGTATCCTTGGCGAACTGGTAGGGCAGCTGGCTATAGGCAAATCCCTCCGGCATCCTTGCCGCCAACGGCACATAGGAAGCCTCGGCCATCTCGGGAACCGGCCTCATCTGCGGTTGCGCGGAGATTTCTTTCGGCTGACGGGCGGCAGCAGCCGCGGCCTCGATATCCATCTGCGATGGGCGGAGTGCTGCGGATTGGCGAGGATCGGGTGCGGTGAATTCGGCCGGCTGCCTGGTCAGGGTTTCGGTCGCATCGCTGATGACGGCGTCGTCGAGGATCGTATCGATCTCCACCGCCGCCTCGACGGGAACATCCTCCAACACGGTCTGGACGTCTTGTTCGCGGATGATGGTGACGATCATCTCGGAGACTTCTTCGGTCATCGAGGCGACAATTCCTGCCCAGTTCCTGGGAATGACAGGATCGACCTTTTCCGCCATCGCACTGGTTTGGATGGCAGCCGGCTCCGGCGTTGCCGGCGTATCGTCGGCCGCTGCGGCTTCCGTCGGCAACGGTTGCCCGGCTTCGATCTCCCGCGGCGCAGATTTTTCCGGGGCGATCTCCCTTGCCGTGACAGGGGCGGATTGAGCCCGGTTCTCAGCCTTCGGCGATTCCGGATCGGCAGCTTCCACGGCTTCGGCGATGACCGCTTCTTCGACGGTCGCCAAAGCTGCGGCCTCGATCAGCGAATCGGCTGACGCGGGCGCCGCGTCGGCCGGCTGGTGCATGGCGGCAGGCAGGCTGTCCTCATGCAGCCTTATCTCGGGCAGCCGGATCTCAGGGCGAGCTTCGGTGCGCATCGGCGATGCATCGTTCTGGCCATAGGAGCGGACGACGGCGCGGGCGGCGAGATCGCGATCCTTATAGCGGACGATCTCCAGATAGGCGACGACGCGGGCGGCTTCAGGACCTGTCGGGTTCTTCAGGGCCTCGGCGATCGTCCGGAGCGGCACGCTATGCCCATTCTCGGTGAGCTGGCGCTCGACCTCGTCGATCCTGGCGGTTGGCAGTCGCCGGATGGCATCGGCGAGCCGAGAGGCGAAGGCAAGATTGCTCTCGTCCTCGCCACGCTCCAGCGAGATCGAGCGGCCTGCCGCGTCGATGACATCGAAAAGGGCTTCGACCATGCGCTCGCGCGCCGCAAGGAGCAGAATATTGAGCTTGCCGGCAATGGCGGAATTGAGGTCGGCGGCCTCGACTGCGTTGACAGGCGCGGGGGCAATCACCGATTGGCCGAGACCACTGGCGACGATCGCCGCTGTCTGACTCTGGGACGAAAAGCTTGCATTGGACGCTGCACGAACGGGAGTCAACATGGCATGCTCCTTTCGTAAAGTGACGATGAAAGCAGGCTCTAGAAAAGGACCGCGCTCATCCGGTCCCCTTGCATCCCAGCAGATCCTCCTGTCCGCATGACGCAGTTCCGGCGTCATCGAAATGCATAAAAATTAACAGGAATATTAATGAACAGGCGTTAACGAATCGCTAACGGCCGCCGGCAAGCCTGCCGTACGCCTATTGGCAAACGCAGAATGAAGGCAATTCGCTCAGCTATGGGCGAAGATATCGGCATCTTCCCAGCCGAGCAGGTCGAGCTTGGCGCGGGTCGGCAGGAATTCGAAGCAGGCCGTCGCATGATCGTAGCGGCCATCGCGGATCAGGCGTTCCGTCAGCTTGTCGCGCAATGCATGCAGATAAAGCACGTCGGAGGCGGCATATTCGAGCTGGGCCGGGGACAGAGTCTCGGCCGCCCAATCGGAAGATTGCTGCGCCTTGGAGACATCGACGTCGAGCATCTCCTTGAGATTGTCCTTGAGGCCGTGGCGATCCGTATAGGTCCGGATCAGGCGCGAGGCGATCTTGGTGCAGAAAACCCGGGTCGTCGTGACACCGAAGGTATGGAAGAGCACGGCAATATCGAAGCGACCGTAATGAAAGATCTTCTGATGGGTAGGGTCTTCGAGCAGGGCGACGAGATTGGGCGCCTCTTTCTGGCCGGCGGCGATGCGGATGATATCGGCGGTGCCGTCACCCGGCGAAAGCTGGACGACACAGAGCCGGTCGCGGCGCGGCACAAGGCCGAGTGTTTCGGTGTCGATCGCAATCGCGCCGGTGTAGCGGGCTGCATCGGCCGCGGAAATATCGCCTTCGTGATAACGTATGGTCGCTGCCATGAGATTGTCTTTCGTTCGAATGCATCCCCTACAGCGCCGCGCGTCTCTTATGACGCGCAAAGGACGCTGTAGCACTTTGAATGGCTGCTTAATTTTATCCTGAAATCGATTCCGATTTAAGAATTTATCCAGCAGCGCTATAGCGCAATGGCGCAGAGTGCGAAACCGCTTTCCAGCCGCTGGAGCGCCGTGCGTCCTCCTGGACGCACAAAGGACGCTCTACCTCATTTCGTCTCCGCATCGTGTTAGCCGTTCAGAATGTCGGCGGGGTGTTGATCCAGAGAAGCACGGTTTCGCCATCGTGGCGGTTGCGCCAGGAATGGTCGCGGCGGCTTTCGAAATAAAGTGAATCGCCAGGCCCGAGATCGAAGAACTGATCGCTGTCGAGCACCAGTTCGAGCCGGCCGGACAGAACATGCATGAATTCCTCGCCCTCGTGGCGATAGGCGCCTTCGCTGGCAGCCCCCGGCGCCAGCACGAAACGGTGGCAGTCCATCATCCTGCGGCCTTCGGCAAGGAGCTGCACCGCGACGCCCGGGGTTGTTTCGGGCCACTTGCGCCATTCGCCGGCGCGCACCAGCGCCGGCACGTCCCCGCTTTCTTCACCGGAGAGGCGGGAGACGGTGGTGCCGTAATATTCGGCGAGATCGTGCAGCGTCTTGAAACTGACGCCCTGCGAGGTGCGCTCCAGCGTCGAGAGCGTCGAAGAGCTGACGCCGATGTCGCCAGCCACCTGATCGAGCGTCTTGCCGCTCGCATGGCGCAGGCTGCGCAGCTTGCGGCCGAGGCCGCCATCCTGGCTTGCCTCGGCGCCATCGGCGGAAGGCTCCTCGCTCTCCAGCGCCTCGCGGATTGCCGCGGGATTGAGGCCGCGCTCGACACGATACCAGGAGATGCGCTTCAACCGCGCCACATCGTCGGCGCTGTATTGCCGATGACCGGTTTGCGAACGGCCGGGAACCACCAGACCCTGGCTTTCCCAGAGGCGTAGCGTCGAGGCCGAAACACCCGCCAGCCGCGCGGCTTCCGCCACCTTGTAGCGCACAGGCCCGTTATCGTTCATCCGCCAATATCCCTGATTCCAATCGCCCCAGAGCTTTCATCAAAAAACGTGATGTTTGAAGCAAAAAATGCCGCTTGTTTTCTTGCAGGAAAAATGTAGGTGTTTTGTATGCATCTTGCAGAAGATATGCAAGATAGTTCTCAAACTTTTCAGCGGAGGAGCCATCGATGAACACGACAAGCCTTACGGACCGGAAGAACGCCGCTATTTCACGCGGCGTCGGCATGACGACCCAGATCTATGCGGATCGTGCAGAGAATGCCGAGATCTGGGACAAGGAAGGCCGCCGTTACATCGATTTCGCCGCCGGCATCGCCGTTCTCAATACCGGCCACCGCCATCCCCGGGTCATCGCGGCGGTCAAGGATCAGCTCGACCGCTTCACCCATACCTGCCATCAGGTGGTGCCTTACGAAAGCTACGTACACCTTGCCGAGCGGCTGAACGCGCTGCTGCCTGGAGATTTTGAGAAGAAGACGATCTTCGTCACCACGGGCGCCGAAGCGGTTGAGAACGCCGTCAAGATCGCCCGTGCCGCAACCGGCCGCTCGGCCGTCATCGCCTTTGGCGGCGGCTTCCATGGCCGCACCTTCATGGGCATGGCGCTGACCGGCAAGGTCGTGCCCTATAAGGTCGGCTTCGGCGCGATGCCGGGCGACGTGTTCCACGTTCCCTTCCCGGTCGAGCTGCACGGCGTTACCGCCGACCAGTCGCTGGCGGCACTGAAGAAGCTCTTCGCCGCCGATGTCGATCCGCAGCGCGTCGCCGCCATCATCATCGAGCCGGTGCAGGGCGAAGGCGGCTTCTACGCCGCACCTGCCGCCTTCATGAAGGCGCTACGCGAACTCTGCGACCAGCACGGCATCCTGCTGATCGCCGACGAGGTGCAGACCGGTTTCGCCCGCACCGGCAGGATGTTCGCAATGGACCACCACGAAGTGGCGCCCGACCTGACGACGATGGCAAAGAGCCTGGCCGGCGGCTTTCCGCTCGCCGCCGTCACCGGCCGCGCCGAAATCATGGATGCGCCAGGACCGGGCGGGCTCGGCGGCACCTATGGCGGCAATCCACTCGGGATCGCGGCCGCCCATGCCGTGCTCGACGTCATTGTCGAGGAAGATCTCTGCAACCGCGCCAACCAGCTTGGCGGACGGCTGAAGCAGCGGCTAGAATCGTTGCGCGAGACGGTGCCCGAGATCGTCGATATCCGCGGGCCGGGCTTCATGAACGCCGTCGAATTCAACGACCGGACGACGGGACTGCCGAGTGCGGAATTCGCCAACCGGGTGCGGCTGATCGCGCTCGACAAGGGCCTGATCCTGCTCACCTGCGGTGTCCACGGTAACGTCATCCGCTTTCTTGCGCCAATCACCATCCAGGACGAGATCCTCGGTGAAGCGCTCGATATTCTCGAAGCCTCGATGCTGGAAGCGAGCGCGGCCAAGTGATCGCACCGGAACTGGATTTCAATGGCTGCCGGCAACCGGCAGCCGCACTCCCACGGAGGTTATGACATGGCTTTCACCACCGCACTGACTAAGCACGTTCCCTTTTCCTCGCCCCTGCTGCGCGATGCCGGCTATATCGACGGGGTCTGGACATCAGGCGATGCCACTCGGACTTTTGACGTGCTGAACCCGGCAACCGGCGAGCTGCTCGCCTCGCTGCCCGATATGGGCGCTGCCGAGACGCGGACGGCAATCGATGCGGCCCATGCCGCCCAGCCGGCCTGGGCGGCCCGTCCGGCCAAGGAGCGCAGCGCGATCCTGCGCAAATGGTTCGACCTGATGGTTGCCAATGCCGACGAACTCGCCGCGATCCTGACTGCCGAAATGGGCAAGCCGTTCCCGGAAGCGCGCGGCGAGATCCTTTATGCCGCGGCCTATATCGAATGGTATGCGGAAGAGGCCAAACGCATTTACGGCGAGACGATCCCTGCGCCTTCCCAAGACAAGCGGATGATCGTCATCCGGCAGCCGGTCGGCGTCGTCGGCACGATCACGCCGTGGAATTTCCCGGCGGCGATGATCACCCGCAAGATCGCCCCGGCGCTTGCCGTCGGCTGCACCGTGGTGTCGAAGCCAGCCGAACAGACGCCGCTGACGGCGATCGCGCTTGCCGTGCTCGCCGAGAAGGCCGGCATTCCGGCCGGCGTCTTCAACGTCATCGTCGGGGTCGACGGTCCGGCGATCGGCCGCGAGCTCTGCGGCAACGAAAAGGTGCGCAAGATCAGCTTCACCGGCTCGACCGAGGTCGGCCGCATCCTGATGCGGCAATGCGCCGACCAGATCAAGAAGGTGAGCCTGGAGCTCGGCGGCAACGCCCCCTTCATCGTCTTCGACGATGCCGATCTGGACGCTGCCGTCGAAGGCGCGATTGCCTCCAAATACCGCAATGCCGGCCAGACCTGCGTCTGTGCCAACCGCCTCTACGTCCAATCGAACGTCTACGACGCCTTCGCCGCCAAGCTTGCCGCCAAGGTCGCCGAGATGTCGGTCGGCGACGGCTTCAAGCCGGGGGTCGTGATCGGGCCGCTGATCGACGAGCAAGGCCTTGCCAAGGTCGAGGACCATGTCAGCGACGCGCTTGCCAAGGGCGCCAAGGTACTGATCGGCGGCAAGCGCATCGACGGCGCCGGCACCTTCTTCACACCGACGGTGCTGACCGGCGTTGCCCGCGGCATGAAAGTGGCGCGCGAGGAGACCTTCGGGCCGGTGGCGCCGCTCTTTCGCTTCGAGACCATCGAGGATGTCATCGCCCAGGCCAATGATACGGAATTCGGCCTCGCCGCCTATTTCTACGCCGGCGACCTGAAGAAGGTCTGGCGGGTGGCGGAAGCGCTGGAGTACGGGATGATCGGCATCAATACCGGCATCATGTCGTCCGAGACCGCGCCTTTCGGCGGCATCAAGCAATCCGGCCTCGGCCGCGAAGGCTCGCGCCACGGCGCCGACGACTATCTGGAAATGAAATATCTCTGCATCGGCGGCGTCTGATCCGCCGTCTCACGGCGCAAGACAGCCCAACGGTACGCGGCATTGCGCCGCGTGCCGTCAATAGTGCGGCGGGCGGGTGATGCCAGGTGCCTCCAGCGACTGCTCCTCCAGCGACAGGAAGCGTTCCGTCAACCGGTCGAGCTTGGTGCGCATCTGCTCCACGATCTTCCATTGCTCGGCGAGCTGATCGGAAAGCTCTTCGATCGTCTTTGCCTGGTGGGCCAGCATTTCTTCCAGTTGGGTGATGCGGTTCGTCTCGTCGGACATCGATACTCCTTTGCCGAAACCTGCGACAGATGGTTTTCCCAAAGCGGAAATAGGCCGCCTCGTCAATGCTTTCCATGCCCGGCGTAGCCATGCGCAAAACTGTACCGTTTGGTTACTAAAAGACCTTGCCGCGCCTGATGTTGTGGGGTAGGCCGTTATCCATCTGGGAGGAATACTGATGGATGCAGGAAACGGCTTTCTTCATCCGGACCGGCTTTTTCCGGCTGATCCGGCAACACGGACCATCGCGCAAGACCTCTACGAGACGGTGCGCAATCTTCCGATCGTCAGCCCGCACGGGCATACCGAACCCTCCTGGTTTGCCGACGACAAGCCCTTCGAAGACGCGGCTTCGCTGCTGGTCATTCCCGATCACTATCTCTTCCGGATGCTGCACAGCGTCGGCGTCACCTTGGACGAGCTCGGCGTGCCGCGGCTCGACGGCAAACCGGTGGCTGAGGGGCGGGCGATATGGCGGACCTTTGCCGCGCACTACCACCTTTTCCGCGGAACGCCTTCGAGCCTCTGGGTCGACCACGCCATGTCGGCCGTGCTCGGCTGCACCGAGCCGCTGACGGCTGACAATGCCGACGCGCTCTACGACCATATCAATGCTCAGCTTGCCCTTCCCGAATTCCGCCCGCGGGCGCTGCATCAGCGATTCGGCATCGAAACGATCGCGACGACGGATGGCGCGCTCGACCCGCTGGCGCATCACCAGAAGTTGGCGGCCGACGGCTGGATCGGCAAGGTGCGCACCACCTACAGGCCTGACAGTGTCACCGATCCCGACGCCGTCGGCTTCCGCGACAATCTCGTCAAGTTCGGAGAGATCACCGGCACTGAGGTAACGCGCTGGGAGGGCCTGATCGAGGCGCACCGGCGCCGGCGCGCCTATTTCCGCCAGTTCGGCGCCACCGCCACCGATCACGGCGTGCCGACAGCCTTTACGTCAGATCTGCCGCTCGTGGAAAAGCAGGCGCTGCTCGACAAGGCACTGAAGGGTCCGCTTTCGGCCGAGGAGGCCGAACTCTTCCGTGGCCAGATGATGACCGAGATGGCCGGGCTTTCGGCCGAAGACGGCATGGTGATGCAGATCCACGCCGGCTCCAGGCGCAATACCGACCGCGGGCTCTTTGCGACGCGCGGCGCCAATATGGGCGCCGATATCCCGACACGCACGGACTGGGTCGGCGGCCTGAATGCGCTGCTATCAAAATATGGCCACGCACCGGGTTTGCGTGTGCTGCTCTTCACGCTCGACGAGACGACCTATGCACGCGAGCTGGCGCCGATGGCTGGCCACTGGCCCTGCCTGATGGTCGGCCCGCCCTGGTGGTTCTACGACAGCCCGAACGGCATCCGGCGCTATCTCGACCAGGTTGCGGAAACGGCAGGTTTTGCCAATATGGCAGGTTTCAACGACGATACGCGTGCGCTGCTTTCGATCCCGGCCCGGCATGACGTCTGGCGCCGCGAAGTCTGTCGCTTCCTCGCCCAGCTTGCCGCCGAGTACCGGATTTCCAAGCGGGAAGCCGAGATCGTCGCGGGCGAGCTCTCCTATGGCAATGCAAAGAAGGCCTACAAGCTGTGACCGAACGACTGCAGACCCTTTCCGGCCTCGCCCCGACGGCGAAGCTTCCCGCCTATGACCGCGACCAGCTGAAAAGCGGCATCCTGCATCTCGGGCCGGGCGCCTTTTTCCGCGCGCATTTCGCGCCGTTTACGGATGGTGCGCTCGCAGCCGCAGGCGGCGACTGGGGCATTGAGGTAGCAAGCCTGCGAACGCCCGATGTCTGCGACAATCTGAGCGCTCAGAACGGGCTTTATACGACGCTGATCCGCGACAGCTCGGGCACGACGGCTGAGGTGATCGGTTCGATCCTGAAGGCGCATGTGGCGCCGCGCGATCCGGCCGGTCTGCTGGCGCGGCTCGAAGATCCCGCTATCCGCATCGTCAGCATGACGGTGACGGAAAAGGCCTATGGTTTCGATCCGGCAACCGGCGGCCTCGACCTGAAGCACCCCGATATCGTCGCCGATCTCGCCAGCCCGCATGCACCGCGCGGCGTCATCGGCTACCTCGTGGAAGGCCTTGCGCGCCGCCGGCAGAAGGGGATCGCGCCCTTCACGCCGCTCAGCTGCGACAACCTGCCGAGCAACGGCGCGGTTCTGAAACGCCTCGTGCTTGAATTCACCTCGCGCATCGATCCCGACCTGCATCGATGGATCGAAGCGAATGTGCCCTTCCCTTCGACGATGGTCGACCGCATCACGCCGGCAAGCACCGACGCGACCTATGCCGATGCCGAGCGGCTGACGGGCCGCACCGACATGGCGGCGGTCGAGACAGAGCCTTTTACGCAGTGGGTCATCGAAGATCATTTCGCCAATGGCCGGCCGGCCTGGGAAAAGGTGCGCGGCGCGCTGATGGTCGAGGAAGTCTCGGCCTACGAAAAGATGAAGCTGAGGATGCTGAACGGCGCCCATTCGCTGCTCGCCTATCTCGGTTATATCGGCGGCTATGAATTCATCCGCGACGTGATGGACGATGCAGCCCTGGCAGCACTTGCCTACCGCCACATGCATGCAGCGGCGAGAACGCTCGATGCAGTTCCCGGCATCGACCTCGATGACTATGCCAGCGAATTGATAGCGCGCTTTGCAAACAAGGCGATCGCCCATCGCACCTATCAGATCGCCATGGACGGCACGCAGAAACTGCCGCAGCGGCTGCTGGAACCGGCAACCGAGGCACTGGCGCATGGCGACAAGGCGGAGACCTATGCGATCGCTGTTGCCGCATGGATGCGTTATGCGATCGGCGAGCATGGTAACGGCGAGCGCTACGAACTGCGCGATCCCCGTGCTGGCGAAATCGCCGCACTCATCGCCGATGTCCCGCGCACCGGCCTGGCGATTTCGGCGGCTCTTTTCACACTTCCGGGACTCTTCCCGGCAGCTTTGACAAGAAATCGGGCGTGGACGCAGGATGTGTCAGACAAGCTGGAGATCCTGATCCAGGACGACCGGCTGCCGCTGTTCTGAGGCTTGGAGTCTTTCCGAGATAGACTCGCTTCGGCTGGGAATGATGAGGCGAGGGCGTGCCGTGGCCGCCCCCTCTGCCATGCCGGGCATCTCCCCCACAGGTGGGGAGATTGGCTGGGCGCACCGGCTTCCCCAAACAATCGGCGTCCAGCACGGCGAAACGATAGATGGGTAGGATGATTCAAGCCACTTGTGATCTCCCCACCTGTGGGGGAGATGCCCGGCAGGGCAGAGGGGGGCTCACACGGCGTGCCCTCTCCTCGTCATCTCTGTCCTCAAAGCTTCGGTCGAAGGCAAAGAATCAAGTATTCGAGTTCGTCAGGCTTTCACCCGCTCCATATCCGGATCGTAGAGCGGCGACAGCGATACCTTGCAGGGGATGCGCTCCCGCGCGACGTCAAGCTCATAGGTGCCGGAGAGGACGAAATCCTCGGTGACGCCGTCGGGATTGCGGACGTAGCCGTAGCCGATCGGTTTGCCCAGCGTGTAGCCGAAGCCGCCGCTCGACAGCCAGCCGACGCGGTTGCCGTCGCGATAGATCGTTTCGCGGCCAAGCAGCACGGCATTAGCATCCTCCGGAATGAAGCAGGCGAGGCGCTTCTTCACGCCGCCCGCAAGCTGCCGTTGGATCGCCTCACGGCCGCGGAAGGGAATATTCCTCCGCATCTTCACTGCCCAGCCGAGACCGGCCTCGACAGGCGTATGGTCGGGACCGATATCCGACCCCCAGGCGCGATAACCCTTTTCCAGGCGGCAGCTCTCAATGGCGCGGTAGCCGGCATTGATGAGACCGAGTTCACCGCCAGCGGCCATCAGCACGTCATAGACCGTGGTCGCATATTCAATAGGAATATGGAGTTCGTAGCCAAGCTCGCCGACATAGGTGATGCGCAGCGCCCGCACGGGGCAGCCTGCAATACCGATGGTCCTGACCTTGCCGAAGGGGAAGGCTGCATTCGAGACGTCGCTGCCCGTCACCTTTTCCAGCACGGCGCGGGAATTCGGTCCCATCAGCGACAGCACGGAATAGGCGGATGTGACGTCGACCAGCTCGGCATGCATGTCCGCCGGGATATTGCGTGCGATCCAGTCGAAGTCATGGGTGGCGAAACCGGTACCGGTGACGATGTAATATTCATTCTCGGCGATGCGGGCGACCGTCACGTCGCACTCGATGCCGCCCTTGTCGTTCAGCATCTGCGTGTAGACAAGCGATCCCACCGGCCTTGCGACATCGTTGGAGGCGATCCAGGACAAGGCCGCCTCGGCATCCCTGCCCTTCAGCACGAATTTGGCAAAGGAGGTCTGGTCGAAGATGACGGCCGCTTCGCGCACCGCCTTGTGTTCGCGGCCGACGGCGTCGAACCAGTTCTGCCTGGCATAGCTGTAGATATCCTTCGGCTCCTCGTTGGCGAAGAGATCGGCAAACCAGTTCGGCCGCTCCCAGCCGAGCTTTTCGCCAAAACAGGCGCCCTGCGCCTTCAGCCGGTCATAGAGCGGCGATTTGCGGCAGGGGCGGCCGCTCGAATGTTCCTCGAACGGCCAGGCCATGGTGTAATGTTTGCCGTAGGCTTCGAGCGTGCGTGTCCGCACCCAGTCGGTATCGAAATGCGGACGGCCGAAACGGCGAATATCGACTGGCCAGAGATCATAGGGCGGTTCGCCCTTCGTCACCCATTCGGCAAGCGCCATGCCGGCGCCGCCGGCCGAAGCGATGCCGAAAGCGTTGAAACCGGCGCCGACGAAGAAATTCTTCAGCTCCGGCGCCTCGCCGAGAATGAAGTTGCCATCCGGCGTGAAGCTTTCCGGGCCGTTCAGCAGCTGCTTGACGCCGACATTCTCCAGCGCCGGAACGCGGCCGAGCGCCTGTTCCATGATCTGCTCGAAATGGTCGAAATTGCTGTCGAGCAGCGTGTAATGGAAACCTTCGGGGATGCCGTTTGCCGCCCAGGGAATGGGGTTCGGCTCGTAGCCGCCCATGACGATGCCGCCTACCTCCTCCTTGTAATAGGTCAGGCGATCGGGATCGCGCAGGGTCGGCAGGTTGGATGGCACGCCGAAGGATTCGGTGATGATGTATTGATGCTCGACGGAGACCAGCGGCACGTTGACGCCGAAGCGGGCCGCGAAGGCGCGCGTCCATTGGCCGGCACAAACGACGACGCGCTCGCATTCGATGCGCCCTTGCGCCGTGATAACGGCACGAATCCTCCCCTTGTCGATTTCGAGGTCGAGGACTTCGATATCCTCGAAGATCGAAACGCCCGACATGCGGGCGCCCTTTGCCAGCGCCTGGGTGATGTCGGAGGGATTAGCCTGACCGTCGGTCGGAAGGAAGGCGGCGCCGACGAGATCGTCCACAGTCATCAGCGGCCAGAGATCGAAGGCTTCCTGCGGTGTCAGCAACTGCATTTCGAGGCCGAAGGACTGGGCGGTGGTCGCCTGGCGCCTGACCTCGGTCCAGCGTTCTTCGTTGCAGGCAAGACGCAGGCCGCCATTCATCTTCCAGCCGGTGCCGAGTCCCGTTTCCGCCTCCAGCCGCTTGTAGAGATCGACGGAATAGCCAAGAAGCTGGGTGATATTGGCGCTGGTGCGCAGCTGGCCTACAAGGCCGGCGGCGTGGAAGGTGGTGCCCGAGGTAAGCTTCTTGCGCTCCAGCAGCACGGTATCGGTCCAGCCAAGTTTGCCGAGATGATAGGCCGTCGAGCAGCCGATAATGCCGCCGCCGATGACCACGGCTTTCGCCGTCTTCGGTAATTCCTTCGTCATTTATTGGTCCTGTTCAAAGGCTTGATAGGCGCGCTCGAAGCGCGCGAGATTTTCGGCTGTGTAGCCGGCGTAATCGAAATCGATGCTGGAATGGATTTCCGAAATCATGCTCCAGAGCGTCTCGCGCAGCAGCGAGGCGCATTTCATTGCGGCATAGCGTCTGCTGAGATCATCGGTCAGCGGCCGGTCGAAATAGGTCTCCAGCATCGTGCGCTCGACCGCTTCCGGGAGTTCGTTGTTGGAGGCCAATCCGCCAAGATCGAAAAGCGGCGTGTTGAAACCGGCATAGTCCCAGTCGATCAGCCAGAGCCGCTTGCCGTCATCGAGAAAGTTGGCGGCCAGCAGGTCGTTGTGGCCGAAGGCGATCTCGAAAGGCCCTGCCGCTTCTTCCAGCGTCTCAGCCCTGCCGACGAGCCCCGGCAGCAGAGGAAGATAGCTGCTCTGCGACGCCTTCAGATTGGCAGCGTAATCCCGGATAACGTGAAAGACCCAGAAGATCATCGCCTGGCCGCGGAAATGCCGGGCGATGTCGCGATGGCAGGCGCGCACCAGGGGCAAGACCCGGGCGAGCATATCAGGCGTCCTGATATCCTCCGGCGAAAGCGCCCGCGCCTCGATATATTCGAGCACCAGCACGCCCGGCGAATGGTGGATGACGGCGGGCGATATGCCGGCGGCATGGGCGGCACGGCTTGCGGCAAGCTCGTTCTGCCGGCTGATGTGATGGATCGGAATATCGGTGCCGAGCCTGACCACGCAGCGCGCGACGGCATCGCTGACCAGATAATTTCTGTTGGTGATGCCGCCTGCTATCGGCGAGATTTCGATCGGGCCTTGCCAGATGCCAAGCGCATGAATCCTATCTTCAGGCGTCATGCTTGATCCCCCAGAGCATGATGCCGAAAAGTGTGAGCGGTTTTCGGACGACATCATGCTCTAACTATATAATGTAGAACAGGATTCAGATTTTAGGCCGACCCGGCCTAAAATCATCCTGTCCTAGCGGCCCCTCCGGAAATGATGGGCCAGAGGAGGATCTGATGTCAAGCAGCGGCGCGCTTAGATCGTCTTGCCGGCCGCGTCGAAGACGTGGCAGCGGGCCGGGTCGAAGGACGCCTTCACATTGGCGCCGCGCTCCACCTTCTGCTGGCCGTCAAGCGCAACGGTCAGGAGCTGGTTATCCGGCGTCGTGGTGTAGAGCATGGTGGCGCCGCCGAGATTTTCGACGAGATCGACGTTGATGGTCGAGAGCGCGATTGCGCCTTCGGCCAGGGAAAGATGCTCGGGACGGATGCCGAAGGTGACGTCATCTCCCGCCCCGCCTTTCAGGCGGCGCGGCAGGCGGACGGAATTGCCGCAGACATGGATGCTGGTTTCGGCCTCGCCGACCTGCTCGATGCGGGCCTTCAAAAAATTCATCTTCGGGCTGCCGATGAAACCGGCGACGAAGCGGTTGGCCGGGTTGTTGTAGAGATCAAGCGGCGCGCCGACCTGCTCGATACGGCCGGAATTCAACACCACGATCTTGTCCGCCATCGTCATGGCTTCGACCTGGTCATGGGTGACATAGATCATCGTATTGCCGAGGCTGCGGTGCAGGCGGGAGATCTCGACGCGCATCTGCACGCGCAGTTCGGCATCGAGGTTCGACAGCGGCTCGTCGAACAGGAAGATCCGCGGCTCGCGCACGATGGCGCGGCCGATCGCGACACGCTGGCGCTGGCCGCCGGAGAGCGCCTTCGGCTTGCGCTCCAAGAGCTTCTCGATCTGCAATATCTCGGCGGCGCGCTTCACCTTCGGCTGGATATCGGCCTTCTTGTAACCTGCCGTCTCCAGGCCGAAGGCGAGGTTCTTGTAGACCGACATATGGGGATAGAGCGCATAGGACTGGAAGACCATGGCGATGCCGCGCTTGGCAGGCGCCACCTCGTTCATGCGCTCGTTGTCGAGCAGCAGCCCGCCGCCGGTGATCTCCTCGAGACCGGCGATCATGCGCAGCAGGGTCGATTTTCCGCAGCCCGAGGGGCCGACGAAAACGACGAATTCGCCGGGATCGATGGTCAGGTCGATGCCATGGATCACATCCAGCGAGCCGTAGCGCTTCTCGACCTTCTGAAGAACGACACTGGTTGCCATCTTCTCAAAACCCTCTCTTTTTATCTTGTCGGTTACTTCGTTCTTGCGCGCCAATCGGCGTATTTCGGGCTGTCGGGACCGACCGGCAGCGGCACGTCGGCGCCGCTATCGGAAGACTGGTAGATGGCGGTGACGAGTTCCAGCGCGCGGCGGGCGTCCTTTGTCGACACAGGCAGCGACGCATGGCCGCTGAGGAAAGCGTGGAACTGGCCCATCTGGGTGGTGAAACGCGGCGCGACCGGCTGCCAGTCGCCAACTACCTTATCGATCTGCTTCTGCACGTCGTCATTCGCAGCGATGATCTTCCAGGGGTCCTTGCCGGGAGTATAGGGCTCGTGGCTGCTTTCGAAAGTGACATTCTCGAAGTGCAGCCTGAGCCGGCTAATCTGTTCCTGCGAACCAAGCGTGCAGGACAGCGAGACAAAGGCGCCGCTTTCCATCAGCAGGCTGGCGGAGGCACAATCCTCTACCTCGATATCGTTGACGCGGGTGGCGACGCGGCCGAAGACCCTTGCCGCCGGACCCATCAGATGCATCAGCATGTCGTGCAGATGCAGCGCATGGGTGACGAGCACGCCGCCGAGCTCCGTCGCCCATTTGCCGCGCCAGGGCACGGCGTAATATTCCGGCTTGCGCAGCCAGAAGGTTTCGACCGAAGCGGTATAGGGTTTGCCGGCAATACCGGCGTCGATGATCCGTTTGGCCTTCTGGATACCGTCACCGTAACGATATTGGAAGATCGGCATCAGCACGCCTTTGGCGGTCTTTTCCGCTTCCATGATGGTATCGACAGCGGCAAGCGAGCCGGTCAGCGGCTTTTCGCAGACGACATGTTTACCGGCGGCAAGGGCTGCGACCACTTGTTCCAAATGGATGCCGGGAGGGGTGCAGATATCGATGATGTCGATCGTGTCGTCGGCCAACAGCTCCGCAAAGGAAGTGGTGCGCCGTTCGATGCCGAACTCGTCGCCAACCGCCGCCATGCGCTGCTCGTTCAGGTCGCAGATCGCCACGACCTTGAACTTGTCGGAATGCGGCAGGTAACCCTCGACGATGTGGGAGCGGCCGATACCGCAGCCGACGATCGCAACCGTCCTGATGCTCATGTCGCTCTTTCCCGTTATCGCCATCAGCGCTTCATGCCCGTCGTGGCGATGCCCTCGATCAGCAGGCGCTGGAAGAACAGGAAGAAGAAGAACACCGGCACGAGCGTCAGGGTCGACATGGCGAACAAACCGCCCCAATCCGATGCACTGGTGGAATCCACGAAAGTGCGCAGGCCGAGCTGGATCGTATAGGTGTTCATGTCGTTCAGATAAATCAGCGGGCCGAAGAAATCGTCCCAGGTCCAGATAAAGGAGAAGATCGCGGCCGTTGCCAGCACCGGGAGCGACAGCGGCAGCATGATCTTCCAGTAGATGCGCCAAGCGCTGCAGCCATCCATCATCGCCGCCTCATCGAGTTCGCGCGGGATACCGCGGAAGAACTGCACCATGAGGAAGATGAAGAAGGCATCGCTAGCCAGGAACTTCGGCACAACCAGCGGCAGGATGGTGTTCACCCAGCCGAGGTTGAGGAAAAGCACATATTGCGGGATCAGCGTCACATGGTAGGGGATCATCAGCGTGCCGAGCATGATCGCGAACCAGAAGTTCCGGCCGACAAAACGCAGCCGCGCAAAGGCGAAGGCTGTCAGCGAACAGGCGATGACATTGCCCGTCACCACCAGCAGCGAGATGACCAGCGAATTCCAGAAAAACCGGCCGAAACTGACATCAAGGCCGACCCAACCGCGCGCATAGGAAGCGAAATCGATCGACGAGGGGATGAGCGAGGTCGACGAGAAGATCTCGTTTTCCGGCCTGACCGACGCCGAAACCATCCACAACAGCGGATAGAGCATCAAAAGTGAAGCGGCGATCAGCAGGGCGTGGATGATGAGCGACGTCTGCAGGCTGCGTTTGGTGATGTCGGATGGCGGCCTGGCCGCAGTGACGGAAGCGGTCATCTCAGTCATCGTAGTGCACCCAATAACGCGAGGTCAGGAAGGAGAAGGCGGTGAAGATCGCGATGATCAACACCAGGATCCAGGCGAGCGCCGAGGCATAGCCCATGCGGAAATTGCCGAAGGCTTCCTGATAGAGGTAAAGCGTGTAGAACAGGGTCGAATTGATCGGACCGCCGGTGCCGCCTGAGATGATAAAGGCCGGCGTGAAGGCTTTGAAAGCATCAATCGTCTGGACGACGGCGTTGAAAAAGATCACCGGCGTCAGAAGTGGCAGGGTGATCTTATAGAATTGCCGGAATTTCGAGGCGCCGTCGAGGCTTGCCGCCTCATACATATCCTGCGGGATCTGGCGCAGGCCGGCCAGGAAAATAATCATCGGCGAGCCGAACTGCCAGACGGACAGAGCCACCAGCGTGTAGATCGAATAGTTCGGATGCGAGATCCAGCTCGGACCTTCGATGCCGAAATGCGAGAGCGCGGCATTGACCAGGCCATCGCTGGCGAAAAGCTGACGCCAGAGCACGGCGATCGCCACGCTGCCGCCCAGCAGTGACGGCAGATAGAAGATGGCACGATAGATCGACAGCCCGCGCAGGCCGCGGTTCAGCGCCATGGCGACCAGCAAGGCGAAGGTCAGCTTGAACGGCACCGAGAAGACGACATAGGTCAGGGTGACATGCATGGCAGCCGAGAATTTCGGATCCGCCGTGGCGATGCGCACGTAATTCGCCATTCCCACCCACCGCGGCGACTGAAGCATGTCGAAGTCGGTGAAGGAGAGGTAGAGCGAAATCAGGGCCGGCCCGAGCGTCAGCCCGAAAAAGCCGATGAGCCATGGAAGAAGGAAGAGATAACCGGGAGCATTGGCATTCCAGAGACGCCTGAAGCGTCCTTCGGCCACGGCCCCCTGATATCTTTCCACATTTATGGCCCCTGCGGGCGTGCGCATCGCATTGCTCATACGGGATCAGCCTCGTGCGAGAATCTGCGTGATTTCAGCGACAAGCTGTTTGCCGCCGTCTGAGGGAGACAGCTGTCCAAAGCCGACCTGTTCGGCGATGTTGCGTAACATCAGCTCACCTTCACCGGCGCCGGCCGGCGGCGGCGGCGGCAATTTGCCGGCGAGATCGCCAAGGCCACTGACATAGGCCAGCGCAACCTTGCCGTTCTCATCAAGCTTCGCCGCCACGACTTCGCGCATGGCCTTCGATTCCGGAATTCCGCGTTCGACATCCAGAAGCAGCGCTGCCTCGGGGTTCTTGACGAAGAAATTGACGTAGTCCACGGCCAGGTCCACGGATTTCGACTGGGCGGAGACCGAGAAGAACATCGAAGGCTTGCGATAATGGCCGCCCTTCGAATCCGCCTTGACGCGCATGTAGTTGGTCAGCGCCAGCTTGTCCTTGTTCATTGCCTGATAGGCGACGAATTGGTTGGAATGGGCAAAACCGGCGGCCGACTTGCCGAGCGAAACCGTGTTGGTGTCGATATCGTTCTTGTCGAGGGCCTGGACATCGGCAGGAACGCAGGCGCCCGCCGCACGGAACTTGGCCCACATGTCGTACCATTCGGAGGCATCGTCCACGTCGAAGGCGATCTTGCCGTCGGCGGTATAAAGCGCCTTGCCGCGCTGACGCAGCCAGTTTTCGAACAGCGGTTCGCCGCCGCTGCCGTCGGCCATGCCGAACATGCCCTTGCGTTTGCCTGCCTTGGTGATCTCCGTCCCCATGCGAGCGAATTCTTCCCAAGTGGTCGCCTGGGTCGGCAGATCGACGCCGGCTTCCTTGAAGGCGGTGGTGTTCAGGACCGTGGCGGCCGAATTCGCCCCAAGGCTGACGCCGTAGAGATGGCCGTCGACGCTGCCGCCTTCGATCTGCGCCTTGTCGAAATCGTCGAGGTTCAGCTTGGCCGGCATATAGGATTCGAGTGGGGCGAGCGCGCCGCGCCGCGCATACTGGACAATATAGCGATAGTCCATCTGGATGACATCGGGCGCGTTGCGGCCAGCGACCTGGGTCGCAAGGCGCGGCCAGTAGTCGCCCCAGCCGAGGAATTCGCCGGTGATCGACGTGCCCGGATTTTTCGTCTGATAGAGCTGCGATACCTTGTTGGTTCGGTCGGCGCGCGGCTGCGAACCCCACCACAGGAGACGCAGGCGCTTTTCCTGTGCCAAAGCGCTGGTTCCCAGCGCTGAGAGTGAGAGAAGCGTGGCGCCTCCCGCGACGAAATTGCGTCTGCTTACACGGAATGTCATTTCTTTTCCTCCTCTAAAGGGAAGCGCCTCCACACGCTTCCGAACCTAGTTACCCTTGCATAAATAACTAATTGGTTACAAGCTACGGGCAAAGCGGCGCACGTGTCAAGCGGTGTCGCTCGCAGGCCCTTCAAATTCGGTTTTTACAATTTCGCACCGAAGGCTTATGAGCGCAACATGTGAAGACGGAGGTGGAGAGATGAACGACAGCGGGGAGAATGGGGGAAAGAAAAGGTCTCGACGCCCATCGGCAGAACGGACGACCCAACGCGATCCGGAACGGACACGCGCTGCTATCCTTGATGCCGCAACTCGGGAATTTGCCGAAAACGGCATAGGTGGAGCTCGCGTCGATGCGATCGCCGAGCGCGCCGGCACCAATAAGCGCATGCTCTATCATTATTTCGGCGACAAGGAGCAGCTCTACCTCAGAGTGCTCGAGGAAGCCTATGTCAGCATCCGCACCGCAGAGCGCGCGCTGCATATCGGCGACCGCAGCCCCGAGGAAGGCATCGGCGAATTGGCACTCTTCACCTGGCGTTATTTTCTCCAGCATCCGGAATTCCTCAGCCTGCTCGGCACGGAAAATCTGCATCGGGCCCGCTGGCTACGCCAGTCCGTCCGGCTCAAGGAATTGCATTCGCATCTGATCGGTGAGCTTTCGGACGTGCTCAAGCAAGGAAAGAAGCAGGGCGTCTTCATCGAGACCGCCGATCCCCTGCATGTCTACCTGACGATCGCCTCGCTCGGTTATTTCTACCTCTCCAACCAATACACGCTGTCGACGATCTTCGGCCGCGACCTGATCGAGCCGACCCATCTCAACGCCTGGGAAAGACATATCGTCCACGTCACGCTCGCCTCGATCAAGCGCTGAATTTCTAAAATCGGATTTGACTATTGACAGCCACGTCGCTCTTCTGCCATCAAGTAACTGTTTAGTTACCGGCTTGGGAGGGTCGGGCCAGGACGCCCGCTCCCGCCGCAAAAATCTGCTGGGAGGAAAACATGGCACGCTTGGGGATCATCTTGCACGGCGTCACCGGCCGCATGGGTTACAATCAACATCTGGTGCGTTCTATCCTCGCGTTCCGCGACCAGGGCGGCATCACGCTGAAATCGGGCGAGAGACTTGAAATCGACCCGATCATTATCGGCCGCAACGGCGCCAAGATGGAAGAGCTGGCGAAGAAGCATGGCATCAAGCGCTGGTCGACCGATCTTGATGCCGCTCTCGCCAATCCCGACGACACGATCTTCTTCGACGCCGGCACGACGCTGATGCGGGCCGAGCTGCTGTCCAAGGCGCTCGATGCCGGCAAACATGTCTATTGCGAAAAGCCGATTTCCGACGATCTCCAGGTGGCACTCGACCTTGCCCGCAAGGCGCGCCGCTCCGGCCTCAAGCACGGCGTCGTGCAGGACAAGCTCTTCCTGCCCGGCCTGCGCAAGCTGGCCCTGCTCAGGGATTCCGGCTTCTTCGGCAAGATCCTCTCGGTGCGCGGCGAATTCGGCTACTGGGTTTTCGAAGGCGATTGGGGCGTGCCCGCCCAGCGCCCCTCCTGGAATTATCGCAAGGGCGACGGCGGTGGCATCATCCTCGATATGCTCTGCCACTGGCGCTACGTGCTCGACAATCTGTTCGGCGAAGTCAAAGCCGTATCCTGCCTCGGTGCCACGCATATTCCGCGCCGCATCGACGAGCAGGGCAAGGCTTATGACTGCGACACCGACGATGCCGCCTATGCGACCTTCGAGCTCGAAGGCGGCGCGATCGCGCAGATCAATTCCTCCTGGGCCGTCCGCGTCCGCCGCGACGACCTCGTCACATTCCAGGTCGACGGCACGCATGGTTCAGCCGTCGCCGGCTTGACGAAATGCTGGAGCCAGCACCGCGTCAACACGCCGAAGCCGGTGTGGAATCCGGACCAGCCGCAAACGATCGACTTTTACAAGACCTGGGACGAGGTTCCCGACACACAGGCCTTCGACAACGGCTTCAAGGCGCAGTGGGAAATGTTCATCCGCCATGTCGTCGAAGACGCGCCGTGGCCCTATGGCCTGGAGGCCGGTGCCAAGGGTGTGCAGCTTGCCGAACTCGGCTTGAAATCCTGGGCCGACCGCCGCTGGCTCGATGTTCCCGCACTGGAGTTCTGAGCCGTGACGACGATCAATCTCCCTCTTGACGGCAAGATCGTTCCCTACACGCTGACCGGCACGCCGATCGCGCTCGCCAAGCGCGACGCCAAGGCCTTTCCGCGCATCGCCTTTGCCGCCGCCCATGTGGTCGCCGATCCGCTCGCCGACAACGATCCGTGGCTGACGCCGGCGATCGACTGGGAGCGGACACTTGCCTTTCGCCATCGGCTCTGGGATCTCGGCCTCGGCGTTGCCGAAGCGATGGATACGGCGCAGCGCGGCATGGGCCTCGGCTGGCCGGAAGCGCGCGACCTCATCCGCCGGGCGCTCGGTGAGGCGGCCGGTCGCAAGGACGCGCTGATCGCCTGCGGCGCCGGCACCGACCATCTGACGCCGGGACCTGATGTCACTATCGACACGATCCTCAGGGCCTATGAGGAGCAGATCGAAACGGTGGAGGCGGCCGGCGGCCGGATCATCCTGATGGCGAGCCGGGCGCTTGCCGCCGCCGCCAAAGGGCCGGACGACTATGTAAGCGTCTATGACCGCATTCTCCGCCAGGTCAAGGAACCTGTCATCATCCATTGGCTCGGCGAAATGTTCGATCCGGCGCTTCAGGGTTATTGGGGCAATGGTGATCATATCGAAGCCATGTCCACCTGCCTCGAGGTGATCGAGGCGCATGCCGACAAGGTCGATGGCATCAAGATCTCGCTGCTCTCCAAGGAGAAGGAGGTGGCGATGCGCCGCCGGCTGCCGAAAGGCGTGCGCATGTATACCGGCGACGATTTCAACTATGCCGAACTGATCGCCGGCGACGAAGAGGGCCATTCCAACGCGCTGCTCGGCATTTTCGATGCCATCGCGCCGGCTGCCTCGGCAGCCCTCGAGGCGCTCGGCCGCAAGAGCAATCTTGAATTCTTCGACCTGCTGGAGCCGACGGTGCCGCTGTCGCGCCACATCTTCAAGGCGCCCACCCGCTTCTACAAGACCGGCGTTGTCTTCCTCGCCTATCTCAACGGCCTGCAGGACCATTTCGTCATGGTCGGCGGCCAGCAGAGCACGCGCTCGCTGACGCATCTGGCCGAACTCTTCCGCCTGGCCGACAAGGCCCGGGTTCTAGCCGATCCCGAACTTGCCGCAAGCCGCATGCGCCACGTGCTCGCCGTCCACGGCGTCAACTGAGGCGCCGAGGTGATGGGAGGAGAATGACATGCAGGTCGACGGACTTTCGATCAATCTGGCGACGATCCGCGAACAATGCGGTTTTGCGCAGGCCGTTGATATCTGTCTGAAACACGGCATCACCGCGATCGCGCCCTGGCGCGACCAAGTTGCCAAGGCCGGTCTCGATGAAGCGGTGCGTATCGTCAAATCGAACGGTATCAAACTGACCGGTCTTTGCCGCGGCGGCTTCTTCCCGGCGGCAAACGATGCCGACTGGCAGAAAAACCTCGACGATAACAGGCGTGCCATCGACGAGGCGGCGGCATTTTCAGCCGATTGCCTCGTGCTCGTCGTCGGCGGCCTGCCGGGCGCGTCGAAGGACATCGTCGCAGCCCGCCAGATGGTGTTCGACGGCATCGCCGCCGTTTTGCCGCATGCACAGGCCTCGGGCGTAAAGCTCGCCATCGAGCCGCTGCATCCGATGTATGCCGCCGACCGTGCCTGCGTGAACACACTCGGTCAGGCGCTCGACATGTGCGAGCAGCTCGGAGAGGATGTCGGCGTTGCGGTCGATGTCTACCATGTTTGGTGGGATCCCGATCTTGCCAATCAGATTGCCCGCGCCGGGCGCATGAAACGCATCTTTGCCCATCACATCTGCGACTGGCTGGTGCCGACAAAGGACATGCTGCTCGACCGCGGCATGATGGGCGATGGTGTGATCGACCTCAAAGGCATAAGGCGGATGGTGGAGGCCGCCGGGTTCTTCGGCGCGCAGGAGGTGGAGATCTTTTCGGCCGAGAACTGGTGGAAACGCCCGGCCGACGAAGTGATCGCCACCTGCCTCGAGCGCTTCAGGAGTTGCTGCTAAAGCATGTCGCGCAAAAGTGTACAGCGGTTTTGCGACCATGACATGCGAAAAACCAAAGACCTAAAGCGCTGGCCAGGCCAATCTGAAAGATCCCGACGCGCTTTAGGCCTGATTTCAGTATTTGTTTCATCACGCATGCAGGAGGATCATTCGATGGAGAAACGCCGTTTTGCCCTGATCGGTACGGGAAACCGCGGCACCACCATGTGGGGCAAGGATCTGCTTGCCGGCTGGCGCGAGCATGTCGATCTGACCGCGATCGTCGAGAAGAATTCGCTGCGTGGCGAACGCGCCCGCAACATGATCGGCAGCAATGCGCCGCTCTACGAAAACATCGATTCGATGCTTGCTGAGCAGAAGCCGGACCTGGTCATCGTCTGTACGCCCGATCATACGCATGACGATATCGTCGTGCGGGCGCTGGAGTCCGGTATCGACGTCATTACCGAAAAGCCAATGACGACCTCGGTCGAGAAGATTCGCCGGATTCTGGATGCCGAAAAGCGCACTGGTCGCCGGGTCGACGTGTCCTTCAACTATCGCTATGCGCCGACGGCGGCGAAGATCAAGGAATTGCTGAATGCCGGCGAGATCGGCCGAGTCACGTCAGTCGATTTTCATTGGTATCTGAACACCAAGCACGGCGCGGATTATTTTCGCCGCTGGCATGCCTATACGGAGAATTCCGGCAGCCTGTTCGTCCACAAGGCGACGCATCATTTCGATCTGCTGAACTGGTACCTCGACAGCGATCCCGATGCCGTCACCTCCTTCGCCGACCTGCAGAATTACGGCCGCAAGGGCCCGTTCCGCGGCCCGCGCTGCAAGCTCTGTCCGCACGCGCATGAATGCGACTACTACCTCGATCTCGCGACCGATCCTTTCCTCGATTCGCTCTACGAGGATCCCTCGAAGATCGACGGCTACTTCCGAGACGGCTGCGTCTTCCGCGAGGACATCGACATTCCCGACACGATGGTGGTGTCGCTGCGTTACCGCAACAATGTCCATGTCTCCTATTCGCTGAACACCTTCCAGCCGATCGAAGGCCATCACCTTGCCTTCAACGGCACCAAAGGGCGCATCGAGCTTCGCCAATACGAGGCCCAGCCCTGGGAAGAGCCGAAGCAGGACACGATCCTCCTCATCCGCAATTTCCCTGATGGTAAGGAGGCTGTGGAGCGCATCGTCGTTCCGCATTTCACCGGCGGCCATTACGGCGGCGACGATCGGATGCGCAACATGATCTTCAAGCCCGATTCGGAAGACAGGCTCGCCCAGCGCGCCGGCACGCGGGCGGGTGCCATGTCGGTGCTCTGCGGCATTGCCGCGCTGGAGAGCTCGCGCACCGGCAAGGTGGTCAACATTGCCGATCTCATGCCTGAACTTGCCAATGACGGTTCGCCAAATTCGCTGAGGACGTCGCGCTGATACCTTCGCCTGAGCCGCTCGACGCGCCTCAGGCGATGTTTTCGAGATTTGCCTGGTGGATCTGGTAGAGCAGTGGCTGGCCGGTCACGAAGCGCTCTATCTCGTCCACCGCCATCTCGCCGAGGCGCGCCCGTTCCAGGCCGATGGCGCCGGCGATATGCGGTGTCAGAAAGACATTCGGCAGATCGTAGAAAGCAGAGCCCGCCTCCGGGATCTCCGGATCGGTGACATCGAGGACCGCGTCGATGCGGCCGGTCTTCAGCACCGAAAGCAGGGCGGCCTCATCGATGAGAATGCCACGCGCCGTGTTGATGAGCGTGGCGCCGTCCTTCATCAGCGACAGCCTTCGCGCATCGATCATATGCTGTGTCGACGGCAGCGACGGCGCATGCAGGGAAATGATGTCCGCCTGCCGCATCAATTCATCGAGATCGACCTTTTCCGTTCCGAGGCCGGCTACCTCAGCGGCATCAAGCGTCGGGTCGGCGAGCAGCAGTCTATAGTCAAAGGGTTTCAGGAGCTCGATGACGCGCCGGCCAATGCGCGACGCGCCGACGATGCCGACGGTGCGGCGGTAATTTCCGATCGCTTCGCGCTGCATCGGATGGGTCCGATTGCGATTGCGATCGGCGACGTAGAGATCGCGAAAACGGAAGACGCGCTTTCCTGCGAAAATGATCGCCGCCAGCGTGAACTCGGCCACTGGCACTGCATTGGCCTCAGCCGAATGGCTGACCGGGATACCGGCTTCGAAGATGGCGTCGTCGATGACGCCCTTTACCGTGCCCGCCGCATGGACGATGAGCTTCAGATGCGGCGCCGCGGCGGGGATTTCAGGCCCGACATAGGGGGCGCCCCAGCCGGTGATCAGGATTTCGGCTTCGGCCAGCAGACGCCTCGCGCGCTCGTCGTCGAAGCGCTGCAGCGGCTTGGAATCCAGCAGGCGACCGATGCCGCTCAGCCGGCGCAGGACCTCATCCGGCAGGACATATTCGGTGCGCGACGGTTGCATGGCAAGGACAATGGCCGGCTGGCTCATGGCATGTGTCCCGGCGCCTCAATGGCGCTGACCGTCACGCCCTTTTCCCTCACCAGGGACTCCAGCGCTGCGATG
Source organism: Rhizobium zaerense (assembly GCF_051810725.1). NCBI lineage: Bacteria > Pseudomonadati > Pseudomonadota > Alphaproteobacteria > Hyphomicrobiales > Rhizobiaceae > Rhizobium > Rhizobium zaerense. Next base: position 439,023 of record NZ_CM132690.1, read on the forward strand.
TCAGGCGCTTTCGGCGGGATCGTCCAGACAGACGAGACAGCAGCGGGATCGTCAAGCGCGAGCACCGCCGTCACCAGGATTGTTTCACCGGCCGGAATCTGCCCGCGCAGTTGCGGCACGAGGGTTTTCGCGACAATCACGTTGGTGTTGGGCATTGCCTTCTGGACGAGCCCCGAACGCTTGACCGAAGAGCCGAGATCGAGAATGCCGGTGAAATCGGCTTCGCCGATCGCATAGGCAACCCCATCCGAAGCGGACAGCGTATCCAGCTCGAAATCCCGGCGGCCGATGGCAAACCCGCCTTCGGCAATCCGCAGCGGCCGGCTTGTCCTGATCCGGTGGAGGCGGATATGCCAGGGAGCGGCGGGCACGAGCCAGGTTTCGACGTCGACATCGGCAAAAGGCGACCATTTCGCATACAGCGCGTCGCCTGCGAGCTTGGCTTCCTCGTTCGTTTCGCGCACGCGGTAGTGCAGGCCGTCATCGCTGAAGGCAAGTGCTGAATCGAAGGCGGCAAGCGCAAAGGCGCGCTCATCGGCCTCCACACTGAAGCCGTAGCGAGCGGAATAAGCGAACTTCGCATATTTTTCCGTGCCGCATCGCATCTGCAGGTTTTCCTGGCCGGAAGACAGCGCCACGACATCGCCGCCCGCCCGCATGATCACCATGCCGGGATGACGCTGGGGGACGATAACAGGCGCCTGCTCCGGCTCCTTTTCCGCAGCGGTCCAGAACGGATGATCATCGGGGATCGCCAGCGGCAGAAAGGCCTTGAAGGCCCAGTAGGGCGAGCCGGCGGAATTGTAGCTCTCCGACATCAGCAGGTTCGGATAGCCGAAGCCGATCGACAGCACGCCGTCGCGATCGGCGATCGGCTTATCCTTCCACCAGCGCAGATGTTGCAGGCAGAGATGCTTGACCTCGCCCCAGGGAAGAGCCTCGACATCGGCAAAGGCGAGCGCCGACCAGAAGCCGGCGCAGGCAAAGCGATAGGTCAGGCTGCGGCCGAAAGGGATCGTCGCCCCGTCAGCGGCAAACCAGTGGCGGAAATCCCGGGCGAAGAGGCCTGCGCGCTCGCGGTAGCGCATTGCATAATCGTCGTCGACGAGCTTCGAATAGATCAGGCCATAAAAATGCATGGCAAAGGGAATGTAGTGATCGATGCGGCGCACGTTTCCGTCGCGATACCAGCCGTCACCGATATAGAAGCCTTCGAGCTCTTGCAGATATTGCCGCGTCAGGCTGCGGTCGAAATCGGCGCCGAGACGATCGAGTGCGATATCGACGAAGATCCGGAAGAATTTCCAGTTGTTGTCGGCATAGTCGAACTGTCTGACATGCTTGAGGTAGGCGACGACATTGCCGCGGGCGCGCGCATCGAGCGGCTCCCAGATTTTTTCCGGCACCAGCGCCAGGGCAAAACCGAGAGCGGCAAGCTCGACCATGCGCTGATCGCGGCTATTGACCGTTCCCCAATATTCGGGATGGGCGGGATCGGTGCCGTTTGCGAGACCCTCGGCAAACCGATGCCAATGGGCAAAGTTCCCACCGCCGGCGCCAAACGGCGCCAGTCCCCAGAGCGGGCGGGCGAACCCTTCGAGATCGGCCGCTGCCCGGTCGAAATGGGCGCCGCCGCCATTGAGGGTGACGCGGGCATTGCCCTTCGAAAAACAGGCAAGCAGCGGATTGAAGAGAGCAAGCAGGGCGCCGCTCATATCGGCGCGGGTTTCCAGCGGATTGCCGGCAAGCGGGTTGGCGCTGGCGGGATCATAGGTCATCGCATCTCTCACGGGTTTTCGGCATTCGGATTCGGAACAGTTCCGCCCGGAACGGGAATGACCGCCTGGCAGATGTGGCGCGCCGGTGCCGTCCTGTTGCGGAAACGGGAGAGCATCAGCGACACGGCCTCGCGCCCGAGGGCGGAACGATCGACGCGCATGGTGGACAGCCGCGGATTGGTCATCAGCGCGCAGGGCAGATCGTCGAAACCGACGATCGCGAAATCCTCCGGCACGCGCAGGCCGGCCTCGGTGACAGCCTCGAGCACGCCGACGGCGATGAAATCATTCATGCAGAAGGCGGCGGTAAAACCGGCATTCTCGGCAAGTGCTTCTGCCGTGCGTTCATGTGCCTCGCGGATGGCGCTGCCTTGAAGTGTCAAGGACACCAGACGGCCCTCGGCGCCGGGGACGGCGGCGATCGCCGCCTCGAAACCGCGCACGCGCTCGCGGATCGTGTGGCGGTGGGAGCCGCTGAGATGCAGGATGCGACGATGCCCGGCTTCGGTCAGCCGACGGGTGGCCTCGTACGCACCAAAGAAATTAGCCGGCGAAACACCGTCAAACTGCATCGTTGGATCAGTGCCATTGACAAGAACGGTCGGTGTCATGCTGGCTTGCAGCCAGCCACGCAGCATCTCGTTCGGATCGATGCCGACGAGAAAGAGACCTTCAGCGCCTGCCGTCTGCATATAGTCGCGCACGGCATCCGGGGTGGTTCGATCCTCGCGGACCAGCCGGACGTCGAAGGGCATGCCGGCTTCGGCAGCGCCGGCGCGCAGGCCGTCGACGATGGCTTCATAGAAGACGCTGAGAGTGCCGGTGACGCCGTCGCTGGCAATCAAAGCCAGCCCGCCGGCAACGGCTTCGGAAGCCGGTTTGACGGGATAGCCGTGCTCGGCTGCCACCTTCAATATCTGGCGGCGGACGGTTTCGCTGATGCCAGGTTCGTTGGCGAGCACGCGCGACACCGTGGAGACGGAGACGCCGGCCAATGTAGCGATATCGGCCTGCCGCGGCCGTCTGATCTTTTGGTCGTTCATAGGGAAACATTATGCAAGTAATGCAAATTTGCAAGAAAATGGTTGCTTCTTGCAATAAAATTTTTTTTGCGTAATCTGCTTGCCGAAGTGCCCGATAACGCCATTGGAGGATGGCAGCGGGCAATTGGGACAAGGAGGATTAGCATGCAGGTCAATCGCCGTTCATTTCTGATGGGTTCAGCCGGTGCGGCCGCCGGCCTCGCTCTCGGCGCCGGAAGCGCCATTCCGGCCTTTGCCGAAGGGGCACAACTGCGCGCCATGTGGTGGGGATCCAACGATCGCGCCAAGCGCACGCTCGAGGTTGCCAAGCTCTATCAGTCGAAAACGCCTGGCGTCACTATCGTCGGTGAATCGCTTTCGGGCGACGGCTACTGGACGAAGCTGGCAACGCAGATGGCTGGCCGCTCGATCGCCGATATCTTCCAACTCGAGCCGGGAACGATCTCAGACTATTCGAAGCGCGGCGCCTGCCTGCCGCTCGATGAATTCGTCCCCTCCGTACTGGACGTTCAGTCCTTTGGCGCCGACATGCTGAAGCTGACCACCATCGACGCCAAGCTCTATGGTGTTGGCCTCGGCCTCAACTCCTTCTCGATGTTCTTCGACACCGTCGAATTCGAAAAGGCAGGCATCCCGTTGCCGACGCCCGACCTCACCTGGGATGAGTACGCCAAGCTCGCCGTCGAACTCGCCAAGTCTTCCGGCAAGGGCGGCGGCCCCTATGCGGCGCGCTACGCCTATGTGTTCGATGCCTGGCTGCGCCAGCGCGGCAAAAGCCTCTTTGCGAGGGAAAGCGTTGGGCTGGGCTTCACGGCCGACGATGCCAGGGAATGGTTCGACTACTGGGAGAAACTGCGCAAGGCGGGCGGCACCGTTGCTGCCGACGTGCAGACGCTCGATCAGAACACGATCGACACCAATTGCCTTGGTCTCGGCAAATCGGTGATCGGCATGGCCTATTCCAACCAGATGATCGGCTATCAGCTGATCATCAAGAACAAGCTCGGCATCACCATGCTGCCGCGTGAAAAGAAGGGCGGTCCATCCGGCCATTATTACCGTCCGGCACTGATCTGGAGTGTGGGCGCCACGACCAAGCAGGGCGAAGCTGCCGCGAAGTTCATCAGCTACTTTGTCAACGATCCCGAAGCCGGCAAGATTCTGGGTGTTGAACGCGGTGTGCCAATGTCGCCTACCGTGCGCGAAGCCATCCTGCCGCAACTCAACCCGACGGAGCAGGAAACGGTCAAATACGTGAACCTGCTCAAGGATCAGGTCGGCGAGTATCCGCCGCCGGTACCGATGGGAGCAACCCAATTCGACCAGCGCGTGCTGCGCCCCATTTGCGACGAACTCGCCTTCGAACGGATTTCGCCCGCCGATGCGGCGACCCGGCTCATCGAAGAGGGTAAGGCAACGATCAAGGGATGATCGGTCGCCCGACATGAGGAGAGGCCCGCAACACCCCGGCGGGCCTCTCCGTTTTTCAGGCCTCTGTTTTCCAGACTATCAGTTGCTGCCCAGGTTTTCGACCACGCGCCAATCCGGCCGGCCGAGATCGAACGGCCATGCTTGCACATCCCGGTCGTTGAAATAGACGACTTCCTGCAGATTCGGGAAGGCGCTCTGCTTCAACGTGGCAGTTTCGATCCACGGCCTGATATAGGCGTCGCCGCCTTCATAGCCGAGCTCCGCCACCCAGATCGGCTTTCCGTAGCCGGCGACGAGATCATAGCCCTGCTTCAGCGCTTCCGAGAACGTCCGGTGCTCCTTGTAGGCAAGCTCGTCGTAGCGCTGCAGGCCGAAGACAGAGAGCCCGACGAGATCGACATAATCGTCGCCGGGATAGTAGGCCTGAAGGCCAGGCTCTCCCTTCGGCGACCACATGAGCTCTGTGCCGGGCGCCTCCTTGCGAACGATGTCCATCATCCGCTTGTAGGCCGCGATATAGTCTTGCGGGCTCCAGCCGGACCAGGAAAACCGCCCTGACTTGTCCTCCATCTCCTGTCCCCAGCGGACGATCACCGGGCTTTTCAGCTCGGATATCATATGCGCGATCGAACGCATGTTGACATCGTAATCACCGCGCAGGACCTTGGCGCGAAGCTGAGCGGAGCTTAGCCGCCAGTCGACGTCCCAGGACCACGGCTCCACAGTGATCAGCAGGTTGCGGCCTCTCGCCAGCGCATAGGCATCGGCGACCCGCAAGGTTTCCAGGTCGACGTCCTCCCACGGCAGGAACAGGGCTTCGGTCGCGACATTCACCTGCGCGCCGAAATCGCCGTGCGGATCGTAGGCCCCGAACTTGATGCCGGCGGCATGAACGACGGGGCGCTTGTCGATGATCGTCTGCACGGCCGCCGCCGGATTTGGCGCAATGCCCGCATATTGCACTTCGCTTCGGCCCGGCAGTTCCGCGACACACAACAACAGCAACGCGATCGCGGTGGTCGAGAGGTTGTTTTTCATTAGCTTCTTCATGGCTTCACCCTCCTTTTCGGGCTATTTCCTGGCTCAGCAGGACCTGCTTCAGTTCACGCGCCTTCGCGCTCACCGTATCCATGGGAACGAGCTTGCGGAACTCGTCATCCGGGAGCACCGATGCATGGCGGAAGACGTACCAATTGCCGTCTGGCTGGCGCCGCTGGTAGATCGTGTTGCCGATCTTGCGGTGACCGAAACAGGTGCTGGCGCGGGCCGCACCCTCGGCATTCGTCCAGGTGGCACGCATGCAGAGCTGGCCGAGATCGTCGACCACCCATCTGCCTTCGGCGAAGGACGGCTTCCCCTTGTCATTGCTCCAGGCGACGAACCGCCGGCCATCGTCGAAGAAACGGCCGCCGCCGGTGTTCCAGGTCCAGGTCTTGTCGCCGTAGATACGATAGAGCTCATAGGCGCTGACCGGCGTTGGCGCTTTCGTTTTGGCGACCTCTGCGCCGTGTGCCGCCATTGGCAGGCACAGGCTCAAAGCGAGCGCCGCTCCGTATAATTTCGATCCGATACTCATTACATCCTCCTAATCGATACTTGCCGGTTCCGCCGGCTCAGACACCTTGTTCGTCCCGTCCCGTGCTTCCGAACCCATTCCATCTGAGGCGGAACTTCACGATCCTGGTCTTGCCGCCGCCGAGGCCCGCGCCGGCCACGGCAAATTGCGTTTCGGTGAAACTGACGAACGTCTGGCCGTGCGAAAGAGCTTCGAGGCCGCGCAGGCCGTGGCTCCCCGCCTGCGTGCCGCCGGCGACGAAAATCGCAAGCCCGGTGGCTGTCGCAAGCCACAGCCCGCGCGATTGCGGCAGCAGCGGCAGATCGTTTTCGACTGCATGGCGAACGACGATCAGCACCGTCAGCGACAGGTAGACCGAGAGGTTCATCATGGCGAAAACATAAAAACCTTGGGCGGCCGCGGCATCGGTCGCAAACATCATTGCGACGGCGGAAAGGCCGGCGAGCCCGATATAGGGCGCGATAACGCGCAGCGGCAAAAACCGCTGCTGCTGCCTTCCCTTCGGCGTGATGCGGAAATCGACGAAAGAGCCACTGATATAGTCGCGAAGCGCTGCGAGGCTGCCGGCAAGCGACCATGGCCAGCGCAGGAAGATGAAGGCAAGCCCCTCCCAGCCGAACAGTTTCGCGTCGTGCGGCCTGAAGGTTGCCGTGGCCCGCCAGAAGAAGGCAAACAGCGTCAGCACGATCGATATCGGCCCAAAATGCAGCAGGAAATCCGGATAGGTGACATTGACGAAGACCTGGCCCGTCAGCAAGGCGGCAACCGGCAGCAGGAACATCACGGCCATGAAGGCGGAGAAGAGCGGATACCACAGCTGCGAGAACACGAACTGAAATCTCAGTTGCCAGGGCAGGTCCATGATGTAGCGGCGGGAATGTTGCAGCAGGATCGTGACGAGGCTGCGCGACCACTGGAATTCCTGGACGACGAGATCAGTGAAGTTCGCTGGTCCGTCGCCATGGGCGATCGCATCGACGGCGTGCACGCCGCGCCAGCCGCCGGCATTCATCATCAGCGTCGTCGAATGGTCTTCGGCAAGTTCGGGGCCGAGGCCGCCGATCTGGCGAAGGGCTGATGTGCGGACCGCATAATGGGAACCGATGCATAGGGGCGCCCAGCCATTGTTGTAACCGATCTGCAGCGAACCGTGCAGGTTTGCCTCGGCATAGAGCCTGCCGCGCGCCGCCCAGCTTGCGCCGGCATTGGCATCGCAGATGCTGGGAGCGGAGACATAACCGATGTCGGGATCGGCAAAGGGGCGCAGGACTTCACGGAGGTAGGTCGGCGTCGGCACATGGTCGGCATCGAACTGGGCGACGAAATCATAGCGTGCATAGCCGAAATGGTCGTAGAAATAGGCGAGGTTGCCTTCCTTGCAACGCGTCCGACGCGGCCACGCGGTGCGATGATACTCCGCCACACCCTTTCGGGTGGAGATCAGCACGCCGTGCTCCGCACACCAGCGCGTGGTTTCGTCCGAAGGGTCCTCGTCGGCCAGCCAGACATCGAAATCGACGCCGATCTGGTCGAGCATCGCCTGAAGCGTAGCGCGAACGACGGCAAAGGGCTCGGACGGCGCCTTAGTGACGACCATTGCCACCCGCCCTTCCGGCAGCCCTGCCCGAGCGCTGACCGTTCTCGCATCGAGGAAGATCAGGATAAAATAGGCCGGTACCAGCGTGATCCAGGCAAGCACGAGGGTAATCAGGACGAAGGCCGCCCAGGAAATAATATGGGCGGACTGGCACCACCAGATCCAGAAATAACCGAGTGCTGCCAGCCAGCAGAGGATGCCGACGGCATAGGCGACGCGGTTCCAGCCGGTGAAAACAGGATCGAATGCATCAGCTGTAGCGGCCTTCGCCGTCCTGACTGTGACCGATTTGCAGTGCGTCGCTCATGCCCTCATCTCCAGTCCGAAGGTGGGGCCGGCGGTGCGGATAATCGTATCGATATCCGACAAGACCGGCGCGAAGCCGAGATCCGCCTTCGCCCTTGCGGTATTGGCAAAGAGGATCGGCGGATCGCCAGCGCGGCGAGCGCGATAATTCACGGGGACTTCACGGCCGCTCGCGCGATAGATCGCCTCGAGAATTTCGCGTACCGAAGTGCCCCGGCCGGAGCCGAGATTGACGCTGAGCGAGCCGCCTCCCGCCATCAGATGATTGACGGCGGCGAGATGCGCCTGGGCGAGATCGCTGACATGAACATAATCGCGAACACAGGTTCCATCCGCGGTCGCATAATCGGTGCCGAAGATATCGAGCCGCTCCAACCTGCCGGCAGCGGCAAGAAGGGCACGAGGGATGAGATGGGTCTCGGGGTGATGGCGCTCGGCAAGCTCACCATCTGGATCGGCGCCGGCCGCGTTGAAATAACGCAGCGCGGCAAAGCGGATACCGTAGGCAGCGGCAAAATCCTCAAGCGCCATCTCGAAGATCAGCTTGGTGCGCCCATAGGGATTGACCGGGTGTTGCGGGCTTTCCTCCCGAATCGGCAGCGAGGTGGGAACGCCATAGGTGGCGCAGCTGCTCGAAAAAACGATCCGCTCGATATCCTGATCGAGGCAGACCTCGAGCAGCGTCAGGCTGCCGACCACATTGTTCCGGTAGTATTTCCTGGGCATGTCGACGGATTCGCCGACATAGGCATTGGCACCACAATGGATGACGCAATCGGGCGAAAACTCTGCAAGGGTCCGGCGCAGCGTGGCAGCGTCGGCAAGCTCTGCCCGGATGAGCGGGCCCCAGCGGACGCTGTCGGCATGTCCCGTCGAGAGATTGTCGTAGGTGACGGGGATCATGCCGGCGCGCGACAACGCTTTGCAGATATGACTGCCTATGAAACCGGCGCCGCCGGTAACGAGAATGTAGCGGGGCATCTCATACGACCTCCGCCTTCTCTGTGCCGGCCAGCAGTCCGTCGAAATATTCGACGGTGCGAGCCAGGCCGGCTTCCAGCCCGATGCGGGGCTTCCAGCCAAGATCGGCCATGGCCCGGGAAATATCCGGCCGCCGCTGACGAGGGTCGTCGGTGACCGCAGGCAGGTGGACTATCCGGGAACGCGAGTTCGTCAAGTCTCGAATGATTTCCGCCAGACGCCGAACGGTCATTTCGGCTGGGTTGCCGAGGTTGATCGGACCGTTGCAGGCGCTGCCGGCAGCCGAAAAACGCAGGAAACCCTCAATGAGGTCGTCGACGTAGCAGAAAGAACGGGTCTGCTGACCATCGCCATAGATCGTCAGGTCGGCGTTGCGCAGGGCTTGAACGATAAAATTGGAAACCACCCGGCCGTCGTCCAGGCGCATGCGCGGTCCGTAGGTATTGAAAATGCGGCCGACCTTGATGTCGACACCGTAAGTCCTGTGGTAATCGAAGAACAGCGTTTCGGCGCTGCGTTTGCCTTCGTCGTAACAGCCGCGCGGCCCGATCGGGTTGACATTGCCGCAATAGGATTCGTGCTGCGGGCTCTGGGTCGGATCGCCATAGACCTCCGACGTCGATGACTGGACGACGATCGCACCGGTCTTTCGCGCGCAATCAAGGGTATTGACGGCGCCGAGCACGTTGGTGAGCAGCGTTCCCACAGGATCCCGCTGATAATCGGGCGGAGAGGCGGGGGAGGCGAAATTGAAGATGAGCGACGCGTCGATATCGAAGGGCTGCCTAACATCGTGCTCGACGATGCGGAAGCGGATGCTCGCTGCAAGGTGAGCGACATTCGCACGGCGGCCGGTCGAGAAATTGTCGAGGCATGTAACGCTGTGGCCGCGCTGCAGGAGCCTTTCGCAGAGATGTGAACCGAGGAAGCCGCCCCCGCCATTTACAAGAACGGTGCGTCGTCCTTGGAGCACCGGTATGCCTGACACTTTAGAATAGCCTTCGTTGGGAACGAAACTACGCATTACCAACTCCTTCCCAGGTATTTAGTCTTTTGTTTTATTTACGCACTGCATGCCTCTGTACCCGCTCTGGATATTCATAAAACTGAGCGTCCATACACGAATAACTTTGTAGTTATTCTTCGGACACCGAATTATTAGTAAAATATTACAACGAATGTTAGCGGGGTCAACATGAAAAGATTTAGATATCCGAAATAATTACGAAAGTATACTTGAAAGTAACAAATGATTAATCACTTCAATGTTTTACCACCAATACGCCTCTCATACGCCTCTCAAGCTTCACTCAATGCCGCTAATATACGAGGGAAGTCGGGAGATCGGCGGAGCTCAACGGCACGGCCGGTCTTGCATCCGGAAGTGCCATATGCGAGGGGTTTGGGCTATGTTGAAGAAACAAGATGCAGCGCAGCTGAAAGGCTGGTGTCTTCGTTTGGCGATGTTCGTCGGGGGAACGACGCTTATGGCGATCGGACAAACGGCTTGCACGCTCGTTGATGACGATATCGCTGTCGTCGCGAAGAAGAATATCGTCGTGGCCGAGGCTCCGCGTTTCTCGAAGGCCTACGCCTATCCGGAAAATCACGCCGAGCGCCCGGCCGGAGTAACAGCCCGCGCTGTCGCCTATCACGGCTCAGCGCCTTATATCTGCTCTCCAAGCGGCTTCGGACAGAAGTCGCGCTGCTTTGCGCGTCCTTCTATCTGAAACAATAGCATTATATCAATTGCGCCACCGGCCGGACATGTCGTCTTCTCCGGCTGGATGCTCATTGAAGAAGCGGGATGCCGCTTCCGTGCGGTTCCGCACGTTCATCTTCTTGTAGATGTTGCGGACGTGAACCTTCACGGTGTTTTCGGAAAGATGCAGCTTGTCGGCGATAATCTTGTTCTGCGTCCCCTTGCAGATGAGATCCAGGATCTGAACCTCCCGGGTGGTCAAAGCAGAGATGCTGTCGCGTCTCAGCTTGAGCGCATTGTTGCGGGCCGCATCGACCGATTTTGCCTGATAGAGCGAAGGTTCCAGCTGGGCGTTCTTGTTGTTGAGACGGTTGAGAAGTGCTGACGGAAAATGTTCGCCGCCCTTCATCAGTAAATCCACAGCGGCCATGAAGACGTCGAGCCGGAGGTTGAGCGGCAGGACACCATCGATGATCCTTGCCTCCACCAGCCGGCTGACGTAGGGCTCGAGCATGTCGATCGCTTCGACAACAAGCCCGATCGAGGTTTCAGGGTGGTTTTCGCGCGCAGCCTGCAACGCCTCATGAAGCTCGGGGCCGGGTATATGATAGAATAAAACAAGCTTAATCTCGCTGGTATCTTTTTCCAGCATTGGCTTTGTGCTCGTTATGCTTGCTACTTCACAATTCGGAAATTTCTTTGCCAGTGCTTCTACCATGCACTCCGAAAATAAATCCGCTTTTGCCACTACTAGTATAGTATCTCCAGACGTATTCAACTTCCTCCCCTGGTCAGTGTTCTCCATTCCAGAGCCTGTCATGAACATATACGCCTCCCCTAGCGTTACACTTTACTCAAACGTGGAGCGATGGCGGGTATTAGATAGTATGAAATGTCGGTCCCGGATGTCATCGCCTTATTTTTTAGACATTTCTTAATTATGTTAATACGGATTGAGAAGGAAGGAAATGGCCCAAAGTGATTAGTTTTAGCGAACGAAAAACCATATAATACAAAGCTTTGGTTGCATTTTCACTCGGTAGATACTTGAAGGCTATATTTGCTCTGACTATAGACGATCAGCTTAATGTAATATTTCAGTACAAATTGTCATACTTTCGTCATGCAGCGTGGCCGAGGCAAGCTGACAGGGTCCTTGACTGCCAAGGCCTCACTGAGCCAGCGGGCCCGATCCTACACCGATCCAGATGCGGCTTGGCGACACGCAGCTTGCCCCGCAATATCAGCGAGCTGTAGAGACTGTCCGCCGGGTCGGCGAGATCGGGCCGCATCTTATCCAGGCGCGTTACTTGGCATCGCTCTTGCAACCAGCAAACGGCTGGCGGAAGGGGCCGTCTTTGCCGCAAATCCAGGACCTGTATTCGGACGATCCGGCCGCGCTTGATTATGCCGGCGGTGCTCGATCGCCGAGCCCGCCGCTGGCAAGACGGATGTCGTGACGGCGACCATGGCTTTGCTGGAACCGGGGACGGCGCTCGGCGAGCGACGCCGATCGCGTCTGCATTGACGCGGTTTTGCCATGTGCGGAAATGCGTTCGGGGCGCGCAGTCGCCATGGACTTTGATTTCGAGCTGCGATCGTTGCTAAAACAAGCGCGAGCCTATTTTTGCAACGCCTCAGTGAGAACTCATGCAGATGAATGCAGACGGCGCCGAAAGAGAACGGCTTCTCGCCATTCTCGATTTCTGGCACAAAATCGAGTTCTTCATTCCTTACGATCTCTCCAGTCGTATTGCCTCCAATGAAGGCCGAAGCGTTTTTTGGCTGCATGCGAAAACGCTCGAGGATGACGGCGCCGCACTCAACCGCCCAGCGATACCCGAAGAGAAGCAGATCACGGGCTTCACCCTGTTCCTCGGCGTTTTCAGCAAATCCGAAATTGCCGATATCCGCAGGCACTTCGATTGCGTTGCGGCCGATATCACCGAGTATGAGGATGCCGAACGCGGCGATCTCGATGGCGATACCTGCTTTGCCAGCCTGCAGCTCTCCCCCTTTGGGCAGCCGTTGTTCGAAACATTTTCCGTTTCCACGCTTCCCTGGGCTCTGGGGCGGGTGCGGAAATCCGGCCTCTCCTCACTCAGCCACGAGGCATTTGCCGACGGCAAGAGGCAGCTTTCGGAATTGCTTCAAAACTTTCGGGCACAACGGCATCTGAGATCTTCGTCCGACGAGGATCCCGACGGTCAGCCGATCGATGCCGCCGAAATCCTGACGCTGCATGAATTGCTCTGCGATTGGGCCGGCTTTTCCTCGAAGCAAGAGAAACCCATCGCTGCTGTTGAAATACGCTACCGAGACAGGGTGGTGAAACCTGAAATCATCTCCTTGCCGCCACCGCAGGAGAGCAATGCGCTCGATGCCGGCGACGAGGAGGAGGAGAGTGCAAACGTTGAAGAAGACATGGGGATCCTGAACAGTTTCTTCATAGAGGATATCGAACGGGCGATGACGTGCGTCAAACACGGCGATATTCCCGAGCCGCTCAGGCAATATCTCACGCCGCCTGCGCAAGAGAAGCGAATCGACCTCTACTCGGAGGATGGACGCCGGGCGATCGTTCAAGCCCTGCATCCAGGAAATCTCAACCGCGGACGCTGGCTCAGCGAACCTCACCAGGCGATGAGCCTGATGCAGCAGTTCGCGATCAATTCGGCCATCGGCGACCTTTCGGAAACGGGACTGTTCTCGGTCAACGGCCCACCAGGGACGGGAAAGACGACCCTGCTTCGCGACATGTTCGCGGATAATATCGTTCGGCGCGCCCGCGTCCTGGCCTTCTTGAAGACGGCGCGCGATGCCTTCGATGGCTCGCCGCGCCGAGCCATCTTCACGGACCGGAGCACCGCCTCGATATCGGCGCTGATCCCGGCTATTTCGGGATTCGAAATGGTCGTCGCTTCGTCCAACAACGCCGCAGTGGAGAATATCTCGCGCGACCTTCCCAAACGAAGTTCGATTGGGAAGACATCTTCATTCCAATATCTGCAGACGGTCGCGCACAAGATCGCTTGCCAGAAGGACAATGGAGCTGCCGTCAAGC
>NZ_CM132690.1:462500-955000 GCF_051810725.1 Rhizobium zaerense
TGGCCGAGCAGCGGCGCGCCGTCCTTTCGGCACCGCCCGGCGCCGGCAAGACGACGCTTGTGTCGCTTTACCTGCTCGGCCAGGGCTGGCGCGGCGACGGCAAGATCATCCTGCTGGAGCCGCGGCGGCTGGCGGCGCGGGCGGCGGCAGGCCGGATGGCATCGCTGATCGGCGAACAGGTCGGCGGGACGGTCGGCTACCGCATGCGCCTCGACAGCAGGATATCGGCAGCGACACGGATCGAGGTGGTGACCGAAGGGGTTTTTGCCCGGATGATCCTCGACGATCCGGAACTGGCCGGTGTCTCGACGGTGATCTTCGACGAATTCCATGAGCGTTCGCTGGACGCAGACTTCGGACTCGCTCTGGCGCTCGACGTCCAGTCGGCGCTGCGCGAGGATCTGCGTATCCTGGTCATGTCGGCGACCCTCGACGTCGAACGCGTGGCCGCCCTGCTCGACCACCCACCGGTGATCGAAAGCCTGGGGCGCAGCTTTCCGATCGATATCCGTTACCAGGACCGGCCGGGCGGCGAACGCATCGAGGACGTTGTCACGCGGGCGATACTCGATGCCCATGCCAATGAGGCGGGCTCGATCCTCGCTTTCCTGCCCGGCCAGGCAGAAATCACGCGGACTATGGAACGTCTGCAGGGACGATTCGGAGCCGAGACGCTGATTGCGCCGCTCTACGGCAATCTCAGCCAGAAGGAGCAGGATGCGGCGATCCGGCCGGCATCCCCAGGGACGCGAAAAATTGTGCTTGCGACGTCGATCGCCGAAACGTCGATTACCATCGACGGCGTCAGGATCGTGATCGACAGCGGGCTTCAGCGTCTGCCGGTGTTCGAGGCCTCGACTGGAATCACACGGCTGGAGACGGTGCGCGTGTCGCGGGCTTCGGCCGATCAGCGGGCCGGCCGTGCCGGACGAACGGAGCCGGGTATCGCCATAAGGCTATGGCACCAGGGACAGACGGCGGCACTGCCGGCCTTCACACCACCGCAGATCCTTTCCAGCGATCTCTCGGGGTTGGTGCTCGACCTCGCACATTGGGGCGTTCAAGATCCGGCATCGCTTGCCTTCGTCGATCAGCCGCCGGAAACGACGCTGAGGGAAGCGCGGGTGCTGCTCGGCCAGCTCGGCGCTCTCGACAAGGACGGGGCGCTGACCGCGCGCGGCAAGGTGATGCGCGACCTGGCTTTGCCGCCGCGGCTTGCCGCCATGGTCGTCTCGGCGGGAGAAGCGGGACACGCCCGGGATGCGGCGATCATCGCCGTGCTTCTCACCGAACAGGGGCTTGGCGGAACGAGCATCGATATCGAGGAGCGGCTGCGACGCTTCAAGGCCGGGCGGGGCGAAAGAGCGGAGGCCTCGCGGCGGCTGGCGGGACGGCTGGCAAGCGGCCTCGACAGGGTTTACTCAACGGCGCCGGCGCTTGCCGGCCAGCTTCTGTTGCACGCATTTCCGGATCGAATCGCACTTCAGCGCGGCGGGCGCGGCCGATTCGTGATGGCGAACGGGCGGGGAGCGGAGCTGCCGGAAACCGAGAGGCTGGCCGGCAGCCAAATGCTGGTGATTGCCGACCTGACCGGACGGGCGGCGCAGGCGCGGGTTCTGGCGGCAGCCGAGGTGACGCGTGGCGACGTTGAAGCCGAGCTTCCCGGCGAGATCAAAACCGGCGATCAGATATTCTTCGACCGGCAGAGCCGGCAAGTCAGGGCGCGGCGGGCGACCCGGTTGGGTGCAATCGTCTTCGACGAGACGCCCCTGCCGCGACCTTCCGGGCCAGCAGTCACCCAGGCGCTGGTGGAGGGGGTGCGCGAGCTGGGGCTCGATCAGCTTGCCTTCTCGAAGGAGGCCGTGCAGCTGCGCGAGCGGATCGGATTCCTTCACCGGATGATCGGCGAACCCTGGCCTGATGTTAGCGACGGCGCCCTGCTTTCCCGGCTGGACGAGTGGTTCGGCCCCTTTCAGACCGAGGCCCGCGGCCTTTCCGAGATTTCGGCAGCCGGGCTTTCGAACGGGCTGATATCGCTGGTGCCGCACGAATTGCAGCGCGACCTTAGCCGGCTTGCGCCAACCCATTTCGAAGCGCCGACCGGCCAAAGGCATCCGATCCAGTATGAGGGCGAGGAGCCGGTGCTGACAATCCGCGTGCAGGAGCTGTTCGGACTGAAGCAGCATCCAGCCATTGCCGGTGGCCGGCTGCCACTGCTGCTCGAGCTGACCTCGCCGGCGCACCGGCCGATCCAGACGACACGCGACCTGCCGGGCTTCTGGGCCGGCTCGTGGAAGGATGTGCGTGCCGATATGCGCGGCCGCTATCCCCGGCATCCCTGGCCGGAGCGGCCGGAGGATGCGTTGCCGACGACACGGGCAAAACCGCGTGGTACATGAGGGCCATTCAAGGAGCCCTAGGCATGATCGACAAGCCTGGCATGATCGACAAGACGGAAGGCTATACGTTGGAGGACCGGCACAACAGCCGCAGGCTGCGCCTGCAGACGCTGGTGCGGCTGCGCTGGCTTGCGGTCGGCGGACAGGCGCTGACGGTTTTCATCGTTGCCTTCTGGCTGAAATTTCCCCTGCCGCTGATTGCCAGCTCTTCGCTGATCGCCGCCCTGGCCTGGGTGAATTTTTACCTGACGATCCGCTATCCACCGACGCATCGGCTGGAACCGCCAGCCGCCTTTGCCCTGCTCGGCTTCGACCTTTTGCAGCTCTGCGCGCTGCTCTTCATCACCGGCGGCCTTGCCAATCCTTTCGCGGCGCTCGTCTGCGTTCCCGTCATCATATCCTTTGCCTCGCAGCCGATCCGCTACAGCACCGCGCTGATCGGCTTTGCGATGGTCTGCATCACGGTGCTTGCCTTTTCGCCCTTCCCGCTGCCCTGGTTCGACGGGGTCGAGATCAATGTGCACAACGTTATGCAGTTCGGTGTCTGGTGCTCGATCGCCTCGACGATGGCGTTTGCCGCCTTCTATGCCTATCGGGTTTCGATGGAAGCGAGCCAGCTTGCCGATGCGCTGGCGGCGACCGAACTGGTGCTGCAGCGGGAAAAGCACCTCTCCCAACTCGATGGGCTGGCGGCTGCGGCCGCCCATGAACTCGGCACGCCGCTTGCGACGATCAGCGTCGTCGCCAAGGAAATGGAGCGGGAACTCGAGGACGACGATCGTTTCCGCGAGGACGTGATGCTGCTGCGCAGCCAGAGCGAACGCTGCCGCGACATCCTGCGGCGGCTGACGACGCTTTCCTCCGAAGGCGAGGCGCATATGCGCCGGCTGCCGCTTTCCTCGATGATCGAGGAGATCGTCGCCCCGCACCGGGAATTCGGTATCGCTCTCGAGCTCATCGAAAAGAGCCCGCGCAAGGGTGAGCCGGTCATCGACCGCAATGCCGGCATCATGTACGGGCTCGGCAACCTGATCGAAAACGCCGTCGATTACGCGCGGGAGAAAGTGACCGTCACCGTCGAGCACGATCACGACAAAGTGCTGATCGTCATCGAAGACGACGGCAACGGTTATGCGCCTGATATTCTGACGCGGATCGGCGAGCCCTATGTGACCAAGCGGCAGAAGGAGGATACGGCCGGTGGCCTCGGGCTCGGGCTTTTCATCGCCAAGACGCTGCTGGAGCGCTCGGGGGCGTCGCTGGTTTTCGAGAACCGCGATCCGGAAAGTGCGGGCGCGCGCATCCGAATCGAATGGCCGCGCATGCTGATCGACGCAAATTCGACAAAATGACTTTGTCGGCATAAACAGGATATAGCGGTTAACGCAGATCGGGCGCTCAACCGCCGGGACCGAGACGATGACAGAACAGAATCATGACAATTTCGCCGCGTCGGACGAGGATCATATCGGTCCCGACGCCAGCCTGCTGATCGTCGACGACGACGGACCGTTCCTGCGCCGCCTGGCCCGGGCGATGGAGACGCGCGGCTTCCAGGTGGAGACGGCCGAATCAGTGGCGGAAGGCGTTGCGAAGTCGAGAGGCCGGCCGCCGAAATATGCGGTGGTCGATCTTCGGCTCGGCGACGGCAACGGGCTCGACGTCATCGAGGCGATCCGCCAGCGACGCGACGACACCAGGATCATCGTGCTGACCGGCTATGGCAATATCGCAACGGCGGTGACGGCCGTGAAGCTCGGCGCTGTCGACTACCTCGCAAAGCCTGCGGATGCCGACGACGTGTTTTCAGCGCTGACGCAGCGGCCGGGCGAAAAGGCCGAGCTTCCCGAAAATCCGATGTCGGCCGACCGGGTCCGCTGGGAGCATATCCAGCGGGTCTATGAAATGTGCGAGCGCAATGTTTCCGAAACGGCGCGCCGGCTCAACATGCATCGGCGGACGCTGCAGCGTATCCTTGCCAAACGCGCGCCGAAATAGACAGCATAGCGCGGCATCAGACATCATCCACGTTGAACGGTTTTCCGTTCGCCCATTCGGCCATCAGCAGCCTTTGTGCGGCGGCGCGCGAGAAATTAAGCGTGACCGACTTGCGCGTTGCGGGCGCCATGCGGTGCTCCGGCGCCTCGCGAATCATATGCGCGCCATAACCATCCGACAGGAACAGCCCGCATTCCTCGGGAAAGATCTCCAGCGGCACATCCTGGTGAGTCGCAAAGAACAGGCGGTCGCAATGCAGCCTGTATTCCGGCCATTTGCGATCCACCCTGAAATCCTCGATCGACGTCTTGATTTCGATGATCCAGACCTCGCCCTTTTCCGAAAGCGTGATCAGATCGGCGCGGCGGCCGCTGGCCAGCGACAGTTCGGGCAGCACGGCGTGACGCATTTCATGCAGCAATATCTGCGTTCCGCGCCGCACCATCATGGCCCTGTCCGATTGCCGGCCATCGATTAACGGATTGTTATTGTAAACGCTCAAAATCGTCATGGATAACCATCAGAGGGGCTGGCGCGTTGTTGCAAAAAAACCATGCGCTTCTAATTTGCGCGGCAGACGGATTTGTCGCGCTGCAGCAGCCTTGCAAAGCGCAAGTTAATCGAAAATAAACCATAATCAACGATGGTCGAAAGACCATTCTCCTTGCCCCAAAACTTCAAGAGTCCTCCATGCGCATCTGCAATGCATTCCCTGTATTTGGCCTGCTGGCGACGCTCGCCCTGGCCGGTTGCTCCACGACATCAGACAGCGCATCCGCCGACGACAAGGGCGCAGGCCCGACGGTACAGACAGCACAGATCTTCAACGACGCCTACGGCGTGACGAAGGATGCCGGGTACTCCCTGCCGGCGATCCCGATCGACAGGGTCAAGCCGCAGTTCCGCCGCCAGGTCGTCAGCTACCAGACCACCGAGCGCCCCGGTACGATCATCGTCAACACGCGCGAGCGCTTCCTCTATTACATCCTGGCCAACGGCAAGGCGATGCGCTACGGCATCGGCGTCGGCAAGCAGGGCTTCGCATGGGCCGGCACCGCCTACGTCGCCTGGAAGCAGGAATGGCCGAACTGGCACCCGCCAAAGGAAATGGCCGTCCGCCGGCCCGATCTCGCCAAGTACGTCGAAGACGGCATGGGTCCGGGCCTCACCAATCCTCTCGGCGCACGCGCCATGTATCTCTTCAACGAGGACGGCAAGGACACGCTCTTCCGCCTGCACGGCACGCCGGAGTGGGCCTCGATCGGCACCGCCGCTTCCTCGGGCTGCATTCGCCTGATGAACCAGGATGTCATCGATCTCTACAGCCGCGTCCGTCCCGGCAAGGGCACGTCCAAGGTCGTCGTCATTCAGTAAGCTAATTATCGAATTCGGTATAAAAAAGGCCGCCGGACTGTTGTTCCGACGGCCTTTTCGCCTTCTCCGTCAAGCCGTCACGCGGCCTGTTTCGCCTTGAGTTCGAGGCGACGGCGGTGAAGCACCGGCTCGGTGTAGCCGTTCGGCTGTTCCCTACCCTTCAAGACGAGATCGAGGGCAGCCTGGAAGGCGATCGAATCATCGAAATTGCCGGCCATCGGCTGATAGGCGGGATCCGACGCATTCTGCCGATCGACGACGGCGGCCATGCGCTTCATCGTCTCGACAATCTGAGCTTCGGTGACAACGTTGTGGTGCAGCCAGTTCGCCATATGCTGGGCCGAAATGCGCAGCGTCGCGCGATCTTCCATCAGCCCGACATTGTTGATGTCGGGCACCTTCGAGCAACCGACGCCCTGATCGACCCAGCGCACGACATAACCAAGAATGCCTTGGGCATTGTTGTCGAGTTCGCGCTGGATTTCCTCCGGCGTCCAGTTCGGCCGCACCGCAACCGGCACGGAGAGAATGTCGGACAGCTTGGCGCGGGCGCGGTCCTTCAGTCCCTGCTGGACGCGGGCGACATTGACCCGGTGGTAATGGGTGGCGTGCAGGATTGCCGCCGTCGGCGACGGCACCCAGGCGGTGTTGGCGCCGGCCTTCGGGTGGGCGATCTTCTGTTCGAGCATCGCCGCCATCAGATCCGGCATCGCCCACATGCCCTTGCCGATCTGGGCGTGGCCGGAAAGGCCGCATTCGAGGCCGATGTCGACATTCCAGTTCTCATAGGCGGAAATCCACGCCGCCTGGCGCATGTCGCCCTTGCAGATCATCGGGCCGGCTTCCATCGAGGTGTGGATCTCGTCGCCGGTGCGATCAAGGAAGCCGGTATTGATGAAGACGACGCGCTCGCGGGCAGCGCGGATACATTCCTTGAGGTTGACAGTCGTGCGGCGCTCCTCATCCATGATGCCCATCTTGATGGCATTGCGCGGCAGGCCAAGCGCATCTTCGACCCGCGAGAAGATTTCGACGGCGAAGGCGACTTCGTCGGGGCCATGCATCTTCGGCTTGACCACATACATGGAGCCGGTGCGGGAATTCTTCCGCCGCCCGGATGGGCCAATATCGTAAAGCGCGATCAAGCCGGTGATCACGGCATCCATGATGCCTTCAGGCACGTCGTTGCCGTCGCGGTCGAGGATCGCCGGATTGGTCATGAGGTGGCCGACATTGCGCACCAGCATCAGCGAGCGGCGATGCACCTCGAAGGAGGTGCCGTCCGGACCGGAATATTGCAGATCCGGATTGAGCCTGCGGATGAAGCTCGCTCCGCCCTTTGCCACCTCTTCCTGCAGGTCGCCCTTCATCAGGCCGAGCCAGTTGCGATATACGACGACCTTGTCTTCGGCATCGACAGCGGCAATCGAATCCTCGCAGTCCATGATTGTCGTGATTGCCGATTCCAGCCAGACATCGGAAATATGAGCCGGATCGGCTTTCCCGATCGCGGTCGCTGCATCGATGACGATTTCGATGTGAATGCCGTTGTTCTTCAGGAGAATATGCGTTGGAGCGGTCGGATCTCCGCGGTAGCCGGCAAAATGGCTGCCGTCCGTCAGCATGGCCTGCTCGCCATCGATCGATCTGACGACCAGCGCTCCATCCTTGACGGCAAAGCTTCCGACGTCCTTCCAACGGCAGTCCTGCAGCGGCGCCGATGTATCGAGGAAATCGCGGACCCAGGCGATGACCTTCTCGCCGCGCTTCGGATTGTAGCCCTTACCTTTCTCGGCGCCGTCGCTCTCGGGAATCGCGTCCGTACCGTAGAGCGCATCATAGAGCGAGCCCCAGCGAGCATTGGCGGCGTTCAAGGCGTAACGGGCGTTCATGACGGGAACGACGAGCTGCGGGCCGGCGATTGAGGCGATCTCCGGGTCGACATTGTCGGTCGAAACCTGGAAGTCGGATCCCTCAGGCAGGAGATAACCGATTTCGCGGAGAAAGGACTGGTAGTCATCCATATCCACCGGGGCGCCATGCCGACGATACCAGTTGTCGATCTTTACCTGCAGCTCGTCGCGTTTTGCCAGCAACGCACGATTCTTAGGGGCGAGATCGTGGACTACAGCCGAAAAATCGGCAAAGAACCTGTCCGCATCGACCGCCAGACCCGGCAGCACCTCCTCGACGAGGAAATCATGAAGGACGGTTTCGATGGCAAGACCGTTCTTATCAACGCGACTCATGCGGCATTCTCCCTGGCAACGACTTTGAATGCTGCCACTTTGCCCGGCTTTCATTCACAGTCAATTCTGCAATAATTCGAAAGATTTATGCCCTCGTGGAAATTATGCGCGGCGTCACGCGCATCGGCAGCCCGTTCTGCGGCTGCGTCGTCAGTTTCTGCACCGGCCAGGGATTGGTCGATTCCGTCTGATCGAAGCGGAAGCGATGCATCATGACTGCAAGCGCAATCACCGCCTCCTGCAGCGCGAAGGTTGCGCCGATGCAGACACGCGGGCCAGCACCGAACGGCAGAAACTGGAAGCGGCCGATGCTGCCGCGATTTTCGGGCAGGAAGCGTTCCGGCATATAGGCGCGCGGTTTTTCCCAATAGAGTTCATGGCGATGCAGTGTCCAGGGCATGATGAGCACGGTGATATCGGCCGGTATCTCGATCTTCTCGCCCTTGGCATTCGTCCAGACATCATCGGCGATCGCGGCGCGATTGATCGAGGGCGCGGGCGGGTAGAGTCTCAGCGCTTCCTCAAACGCCGCCCGCGTGACCGGCAGCAGATCCAGCCATTCCACAGGCTCGGCGCCGGTTCCCTGAACAGCGTCGATCTCCGTCTCCATCGCTTCGCGGATATGCGGACTGTTGGCGACGCAATAGAGCGTCCAGGCAAGCGCACGCGCGGTCGTTTCATGCCCGGCGCCGATGAAGGTCAGAATATTGTCCTCAATCTCCTCCTTGGTCAGGCCGTCGGGACCGGCCTGCTCCAAAAGCAGCGTCAGAAAATCTTCCGGTGCTGCGGCTCGATCGGCCCTCATCTTCGCAAGCCGCATATCCATGGTATCGCGGACGATCGCTCTGAATTTCTCCAGCACCTTCTGACCGCCGATGCGTGTCACACGTGGAACCCAGGAAGGCGCGCGCAGCAGGTCCATCGGGTCAACGCGGCCCATGCGGTGGAGAAGTTGGTTGACGTCGTCGGCGAAATGGCCGCTCGAGGAGACGATTTCGCCGGAGAAGAGTGTTTCGGCAAGAATCGCAAAGGTCAGATCGGTCATGTCGGTGGCGATATCGAAAACTTGGCCAGCCGCATGGACGTCTTGGTATTTGCGAACATAGTCCTCCGATTGCCGCAGCATCTGGCCGGCAAAACCTTTCGCGTGGCGCGGCGTGAAGACCGGGGCGACCGCTTTTCGCGACCGTTTCCAGACCTGGCCCTCCGCCGTCAGCAGACCGTCACGCAGGATCGGCCGCAGCACCAGCTGGCGAATGTCGGACATGCGGTAGTTGCCGGCGTTGTCGACCAGCACGTGCTTGATCAGCCCAGGATCGTTGACGATTAGCGTGTGTTGGCCGAAGAAACTCGTCTTGATCCAGGGCAGCGTGTAGGACGGTTCGCCCCAGAGTTCGAGCGGATTGCGCAGGATGATGCGGATGATTTCCAGCCGGCTCGGCGGCACGGTGCGCGGCAGCGGTGCCGGCGGAACGAAGGGGTCCGGACGCATGTCCATCGTCAAAGCCTTTCAGGGAAGATCTAGGCCTTCCCGGCAAGCTTGAAGCTAGAGCAGGCCCTTGAGTTCGTCCAGCTTGTCGTTGATCAGCCAGCCGTAATAATTCTCCTCGGGCCAGACGGTCGCGCCGCCGCCGTGGTTCTTCGCAGCAAGGGCTGCGGCGCGCTGGCGCGAATTGCCGACATTATAAAGCGTCGCCGTCAGGCCGGGATTGCCTGAGATATCCATGCCGGCGATCTCCTTGTAATCGTCGATCGACCTGCGGATCGAGGCCGCGACGAAGGCGAGCGAGATATCGGGATCCATGATGGCCTTGTAGACGCCGCCGGCATTCTTTTCGTTCAGCTTTGGATAACCGGACACGCGGGTCACGAGATCGGAGAGCATCAGCGCCGTCAGCGGATTGACCTGGCCGAGGCCGAAGGTCTGACCGGCATAGAAGGGCTGGAAGAAGACCGCGCTGAAACGGTTGTTGGGGAAGCTTGTGCCATCAACCGTCTTGCCGCGGAAATCGCTTTCCCAGACATCTTCGCGGCAGGACCAAAGCGTGTAGGAATCGCTCTTGCCCTTGCATTCGGAAAATTGCGGCCGCGCCACGAATTCGTCGACGCTTTCGCCATCATAAGCGAAGCGGAAGCTTTCTCCGGCATAGGAGGCGGCTTTGACATAGTAGGCCTGCAACCGGTCGTAGGCGTCGACATTATAGGTGTGTTCGCCGACGATCGCGCCGACGACATGGATGGGATTGATGCCGTAAGCGCTGGAGACCTTGCGGATCTTGCTCATCAGCTCGCGGTCGGTCGCCAGAAGCTCATGAACTTTTTCGTATTTCAGATCGAAGCTGCTCTTGGTACCCTTGGTGCGCCTGATGGAAGCGCCCGGAATATCGGGCTGCTCGGCGTGACGATTTCCAGCCGGCACCGTTTGCATTGCGAAGGCAGGCGCCGAATTCACCAGGGCAACGGCAATCATAAGGCTTGTCAAAAGGCGTCGCACGATCCGTTATCCCGTCCGTTCCATCGTCTTGTTTGCGATGCGGCTGCCTGGACCAGAATCTTGGCCGAATAAAGCCGGAGCGGAAAACAAAACGGGCCTTCACTAGAAAGTAAAAGGCCCGCTGTCGAGAGTCGCGTTCGTCACAATCCGTCATTCATGCCGGGAAAGGCATGAAGCGATGCGCCGATATCACAGAATGAAGCGCGAGAGATCGGTATTCTGTGCGAGATCGCCGACATGTTCGCGCACATAGGCCGCGTCGATCGTCACGGCCGTCCCGCCCCGATCCGGCGCGTTGTAGGAAATATCGTCCAGCACCCGCTCCATCACCGTCTGCAGACGGCGTGCGCCGATATTTTCGACCGAGGAGTTCAGATGTACGGCGACATCGGCAAGTGCGTCGATCGCGTCATCGGTGAATTCCAGGCTCAGGCTTTCGGTTTCCATCAGCGCGCGGTATTGGCGGATGAGACTTGCTTCCGTCTCGGTCAGGATCCGGCGGAAATCATCCTTGTTCAGCGGACGCAATTCGACGCGGATCGGCAGGCGGCCCTGCAGTTCCGGCAGAAGATCCGAGGGCTTGGAGACATGAAAGGCGCCGGAAGCGATGAACAGGATATGGTCCGTCTTGACAGGACCGTACTTGGTCGAAACCGTCGTGCCTTCGACGAGCGGCAACAGGTCGCGCTGGACGCCTTCGCGCGAAACGCCGGCGCCCATGCCGCCGTCGCGGGCGGCGATCTTGTCGATTTCGTCGAGGAAGACGATACCGTCGTTCTCGGTGGAGCGAACGGCCTCGCGCTGGATCACTTCGTTGTCGATCAGCTTGTCGGATTCGTCGCGGATCAGGTCACTATACGAGGCCTTGACGGTGGTGCGGACCTTCTTGGTGCGGCCGCCCATCGCCTTGCCGAACATTTCCGACAGGTTCAGCACGCCGATATTGGCGCCCGGCATGCCGGGAATTTCGAAGCCGCCCATGCCGGAACCGGCATCGGCTACCTCGATATCGATTTCCTTGTCGTCAAGTTCGCCGTCCCGGAGCTTCTTCCGGAAGTTTTCACGCGTGGCGGGCGATGCGGTCGTGCCGACCAGCGCATCGAGAACACGCTCCTCGGCGCTCACATGCGCCTTGGCCTGCACTTCGGCCCGCTTCTTCTCGCGAACCAGGCCGATGCCGACCTCGACCAGATCGCGGATGATCTGCTCGACGTCGCGGCCGACATAGCCGACTTCTGTGAATTTGGTGGCTTCCACCTTGATGAAGGGTGCGCCGGCGAGTTTTGCCAAGCGGCGAGAGATCTCGGTCTTGCCGACACCGGTCGGGCCGATCATCAGGATGTTCTTCGGCATGACTTCGTCGCGCAGGCTGGGGTCCAGCTGCTGGCGGCGCCAGCGATTGCGCAGCGCAATCGCAACGGCGCGCTTGGCGTCATGCTGGCCGATGATATAGCGATCGAGCTCGGAAACGATCTCGCGGGGGGAAAAAGTGGTCATTGCGTATCATTCTCCTGGCGGTCCAGGGCCATCAACAGCGCCCGGCCGTAATTCGTCGTTGTTTCGCCAAGTCCTTGAAAGCCCGCCTTGGTATAGGCTCTGATTGCGAATGCATTGTCAGGATGCGGATCGACGAGGATGCGCTGCGCGCCCTTTGCAAAGAGCATATCGCAGAACACTATCATAAAGGCCGGTCCGTGACCCTTGCCCGCGAATTCCTCGATGCCGATGAACTGGTCGATGCCGTAGGTGCCCTTCGGCTGACCGGCGAGCGCTTCATCGTCCTCGTCGTCGAGATCGGCGGCCTGGATAAAAGCGAAGTCCTTTCCATTCAGCGTGACGATGAAGCACGAGACGGAAGCCGCATCGATATGCTTTTCCATCGAAGCCAGCGCCCTGGCCGGATCGCCCCACCAGCGCCTGACATGCCGGCTTTCCAGCCATTTGGCGAGGAGCGGCAGATCAGTCGCGGCAAGCGGCCGGAAGGCATAAGGTTCAGCCTTCGGCATCCAGCGATTCCACCACGACATTGTGGTTCGTGTAGACGCAAATGTCGGCGGCGATATCGAGAGCACGGCGGGCAATCTCTTCGGCCGATTTGTCGGTATCCATGAGTGCGAGGGCGGCCGCGAGGGCAAAATTGCCGCCGGAACCGATGGCCGTCGTGCCATGCTCCGGCTCCAGAACGTCGCCATTGCCGGTGATCGCCAGCGTGATCGACTTATCGGCGACGAGCATCATGGCTTCGAGATTGCGCAGGTATTTGTCGGTGCGCCAGTCCTTGGCGAGCTCGACGGCGGCACGCATCAATTGACCGGGATATTGCTCCAGCTTCTTCTCAAGCCTTTCGAGCAGAGTAAAGGCATCGGCAGTGGCGCCGGCGAAACCGGCGACGACTTCGCCCTTGCCGATACGGCGCACCTTGCGGGCATTGCTCTTCATGACGGTCTGGCCGAGGCTCACCTGGCCGTCGCCCGCCATCACCACCTTGCCGCCTTTTCGAACTGTAATGATTGTTGTCATAAAACACCTGTCTGCCGGGCCGCATGCCGACCCTGTTGAGCCCTATGTAAGTGGACTGGCGCCGATTGCAAATGGGCCGGCTT
Organism: Rhizobium zaerense; assembly: GCF_051810725.1. Taxonomy (NCBI): domain Bacteria; kingdom Pseudomonadati; phylum Pseudomonadota; class Alphaproteobacteria; order Hyphomicrobiales; family Rhizobiaceae; genus Rhizobium; species Rhizobium zaerense. The sequence continues at coordinate 475,618 of NZ_CM132690.1, forward strand.
TTCTCTTGCCCGGCTTCTGGATATTTCCCGATGCGCCTGATAAGGAACGGCCTTATTCCCGATGGAGGGCCATATGGCCGAGACCGCAGCAAGCCGCACGGGCAGCGTTTCCCGCAAGACCAACGAAACCTCGATTTCCGTTTCCGTCAACCTCGACGGCACCGGCAAATCGACGATTTCAACGGGTGTCGGCTTCTTCGACCATATGCTCGACCAGCTTTCCCGACATTCCCTCATCGACATGGAGATCGATGCCAAGGGCGACCTGCATATCGACGACCATCATACGGTTGAAGATACCGGCATCGCCATCGGCCAGGCGATCTCCAAGGCGCTCGGCGACCGGCGCGGCATCACCCGCTATGCGTCGATCGATCTCGCCATGGATGAGACGATGACCAAGGCTGCTGTCGATCTTTCCGGCCGTCCGTTCCTCGTCTGGAATGTCGGCTTCAGCGCTCCGAAGATCGGCACTTTCGACACCGAGCTCGTTCGCGAATTCTTCCATGCGCTCGCCCAGAATGCCGGCATCACCTTGCATATTCTCAACCATTATGGCGCCAACAATCACCATATTGCCGAGACATGCTTCAAGGCCGTTGCCCGCGCGTTGCGCACGGCAACAGAGATCGATCCGAGACAGGCAGGCCGTGTTCCCTCGACCAAGGGCACGCTCGTCTGAGCCCTTCAAGGGAGCGGCGACAATGACATCCAGCTATATCTTCCTGACACCGCCCGGCAGCACGAGCGCCACGGTCGATGAGACTCGAACCATCCGCGACGGCTTCACGCTGTTCGGCTTCCTGTTTCCATGGGCTTGGCTGCTGGCGCATCGGCTTTGGCTGCATGCGGCCGTCGCCTTTCTGCTGCAGGGGATCGGTGGCGCGCTGATGGACGAACCGGGCCTCGGGGCGGCGGGAGCGGCAATCCTGTTGGGCGTGAATATTCTGGTCGGTCTCGAGGGCCAGAATTTCCGAGTCCGCAACCTTACCGCCAAGGGTTGGAATGAAGACGAACTCATTGCAGCCGATACGATCGGCATTGCTGAGCAGATCTATTTCTCGGACAGGGCTGTCATCGCGGGTAGCGACGACGCAGCGGCACCGGACTGGCAGAACAGGGGCCGTCCGAACAGCCCTCACGGCCATGCAACGTCGCTTGGTCTCTTTGGTTTTGATGGGGGACGCTGACGATGCGCGTCGCGATTATCGACTATGGCTCCGGTAACCTGCGCTCGGCGACCAAGGCTTTCGAGCGTGCCGCCCGCGAAGCTGGCATCGATGCCAATATCGATCTCACCGACAGGGCGGAGGATGTTGCCGCGGCCGATCGTATCGTGCTCCCCGGTGTCGGTGCCTATGCCGATTGCCGGCGCGGCCTCGATGCCGTGCCTGGGATGGCCGAGGTGCTGATCGAGGCGGTCGAGAAGAAGGCACGACCGTTCCTCGGCATTTGCGTCGGCATGCAGCTCATGTCCTCGCGCGGCCTCGAGAAGACCGTGACGCACGGCTTTAACTGGATCCCCGGTGACGTCGTCGAGATGACGCCGGATGATCCCGCGCTGAAGATCCCGCAGATCGGCTGGAACACGCTCGACCTCAAGCGCGAACATCCGCTTTTCGATGGTATTCCGACGGGGTCGGAAGGGCTGCACGCCTATTTCGTGCATTCCTACCATCTTGCCGCCGAAAACGCCGAGGATGTTATTGCGACAGCCGATTATGGCGGTCCGATGACAGCTTTCGTCGGACGCGCCAACATGGTCGGAGCACAGTTTCACCCGGAAAAGAGCCAGAAGCTCGGCCTGGCTCTGATCGCCAATTTCCTGCGCTGGAACCCGTAGAGCCTGCTCAGGCAATTCAGGATGCAAAACCGCTGCGCAGTTTTGCAGGAATTGCTTCAAGGGCTGGCTTTTAATACAGCCGCCTTATTTTCCTAGAGCATGATGCCGAAAAGTGTGCGCGGTTTTCGGACGACATCATGCTCTGACTATATAATGTAGAACAGGATTCAAATTTAAGGCCGAACCGGCCTAAAATCATCCTGTTCGAGTAAGGAAATGATGGAACAGGAGTGCGCTCGATGCCGGCGTCACGGAAATCAGGCAAGGTGTTCTACACATTGCGGCCCTCCAGGGAAGGCTTGCCTCCCTTTTCCGATATCAAGCTTCCCGGTGGCACGATCATCCGCCGTGTCGACGAAGCCATTCATCGGAAAGCGCTTTCCAACGCAGCCAAGACGCTGAAAGAAAGGCTGGACCGATGATCCATGATTCTTTCCCCGCAAACGACGGTTCGAGCCGGCGGCAAAACGGAGTCAGCGCCGGCGACATCGCCGAGGCCGTGCTGGAATTTTATATCGAAGGTGAGGACGATCTGATCGGTCTGCTCGCCTATGCACTCTACGAGCGGCAAAAGCGCGATTTCGTTCTCAGCCACCGCAAGCGAAATGCCGGCCGTTCACCCGATGATGCCGAACTTGCCGCCGTCAACAGCAATTATCTCTCGACCGACCTGCGCAATACGCTGCGCGACCGCGCCTCGCAGATCCTTTCGAGTTACGCCGAAACCTATGTCGAGGCGATGGAGCCGCAGATCCGGCTGTCCGCCGTCAACAGCGATGCGTTGCGCCAGGTGCGAAACATCGAGAAAGCAATGAAGAGGCGCATGGGCTTCTGGCGTCAGGTTCGTGCCGGCTTTGCCGTCACCCTGCTCCTGCTTCTGCTTTTCGGCGCGGCTGCCATTGCCGCTGTCTTTTTCCGCTCGGATATCGTAGATGCGTGGAATGCGCTGATGGTACCGACCACTCTACGGACGTAAGACGACATGATCCTTTTTCCCGCGATCGATCTGAAAGGCGGCCAATGCGTCCGCCTGAAGCTCGGCGACATGCAGCAGGCGACGGTCTACAACACCGATCCGGCCGCCCAGGCGAGATCCTTCGAAGACCAGGGTTTCGAATGGCTGCATGTGGTCGATCTCGACGGCGCCTTCGCGGGACATTCGGCCAATGGCGATGCCGTCGAAGCGATCTTGAAGGCGACTGACAATCCAGTGCAGCTCGGCGGCGGCATTCGCACGCTCGATCATATCGAGGCCTGGCTGTCGCGTGGGCTGCGGCGCGTCATTCTCGGCACCGTCGCGGTCAGAAATCCGGCGCTGGTCATCGAGGCCTGCCGGAAATTTCCCGGTCATGTCGCCGTCGGTATCGATGCCAAGGGCGGCAAGGTGGCCGTCGAGGGTTGGGCGGAAGCCTCCGAACTCGGGATCATCGAACTCGCCAGGAAATTCGAGGGCGCCGGCGTCGCCGCGATCATCTACACCGATATCGACCGTGACGGCATTCTTGCCGGGATCAATTGGACCTCGACGCTGGAACTTGCCGACGCCGTCTCCATTCCCGTCATCGCCTCGGGTGGCCTTGCCTCTCTCGACGATGTTAGACGCATGCTGCAGCCCGATGCGTGGAAATTGGAAGGGGCGATTTCAGGCCGTGCGCTTTACGACGGCCGTATCGATCCCAAGGAAGCGCTGGCGCTGATCAAGGCGGCCCGGACCAAGGAGACCGCGTAAATGACCCTCAAGGCCCGTGTCATTCCCTGCCTCGACGTCAAGGACGGCCGTGTCGTCAAGGGCGTCAACTTCCTCAATCTCGTCGATGCCGGCGATCCCGTCGAAGCCGCGAAGGCCTATGATGCGGCAGGCGCCGACGAACTCTGCTTCCTCGACATCACCGCTTCCTCGGACAATCGCGAGACGATCTTCGATGTCGTGTCGCGCACGGCCGACCAATGCTTCATGCCGCTGACGGTCGGCGGCGGGGTGCGTACCATCGCCGATATCCGCAGACTGCTGCTGTGCGGCGCCGACAAGGTCTCGATCAATTCGGCAGCCGTCAGCAATCCCGACTTCGTTGCCGAGGCGGCCGACAAGTTCGGCGACCAGTGCATCGTCGTGTCGATCGATGCAAAGCGCAGGCGCACCCAGGCGGTCGGCGGCGACAATCTCAGCGCCTGGGAAATCTATACCCATGGCGGCCGCAACGCGACCGGCATCGATGCCATCGAATTCGCCCAAAAGATGGTGGCGCGCGGCGCCGGCGAGCTCTTGGTCACCTCGATGGACCGTGACGGCACCAAGGTGGGTTACGATCTGGAACTGACGCGAGCGATCGCCGATGCGGTGCGTGTGCCGGTGATCGCCTCCGGCGGCGTCGGCGATCTCGACGATCTCGTTGCCGGGGTGAAGGAGGGCCATGCCAATGCCGTCCTCGCCGCGTCGATCTTCCACTTCGGCACCTATTCCGTCAGCGAGGCGAAGCACTATATGTCGAAGTGCGGCATCGACATGCGTCTCGACTGAACCTTGAAAGCGGACATATGAGCGGATTTTCCCTTTCCGATCTCGAAAGCATCGTCGAAGAGCGATCGAAAGCCTCGCTGGAGCAATCCTGGACAGCCAAGCTTGTGGCCGCCGGTCAGCCGAAAGCGGCAAAGAAACTCGGCGAAGAGGCGATCGAAGCCGTGATGGCGGCGGTAACCGGCGACCGCGACAATCTGACCTACGAGGCCGCCGATGTGCTCTATCACCTATTGGTCGTATTGAAGATTGCTGAAATACCGCTAGAGAATGTCATGGCCGAACTCGAGCGCAGAACCGCGCAGTCCGGCCTCAAGGAAAAGGCCAGCCGGCAGACTTCATGAGTATCGCGACTGAGATTATCGGGGTGCCGGAAACGTTGGATCATTTCCAGTCGGAATCCTATTCGCCCTACCACTTCTTCTCTTCCGAACAATGGGCGAAATTCCGCGCCGACACGCCGTTGACGCTGACGAGCGACGAGGTCAAACGGCTGCGTTCGATGGGCGACCCGATTGATCTCGATGAGGTCCGGCGCATCTATCTGTCGCTGTCTCGGCTGCTCTCGGCACATGTCGAATCCTCGCAGATGCTGTTCGAACAGCGCAACCGCTTCCTCAGCCTGTCTGATGTGACGAAGACGCCCTTTGTCATCGGCATCGCCGGCTCGGTCGCTGTGGGAAAATCGACCACCGCCCGTATCCTCAAGGAGTTGCTGGGGCGCTGGCCTTCCAGTCCGAAGGTCGATCTCGTCACCACCGACGGCTTCCTGCATCCGAACGCCGTGCTGCAGCGGGAAAAGCTGATGCAGCGCAAGGGTTTTCCGGAAAGCTACGACACGGGTGCAATCCTGCGCTTTCTCTCGGCGATCAAGGCCGGGCGGCCGGATGTGAAGGCGCCCAGCTATTCGCACCTCGTCTACGACGTGCTGCCGGACGAATACAAGATCGTCGACCGGCCCGACATCCTGATCTTCGAGGGCATCAACGTGCTGCAATCGCGCGACCTGCCGGCCGGCGGCAAGATCGTGCCGATGGTCTCCGACTTCTTCGACTTTTCGATCTATATCGATGCCGCCGAAGACGAGATCCACAACTGGTATGTCACGCGCTTCATGCGGCTGCGCGAGACCGCCTTCCGCGATCCGAATTCCTATTTCCATCGCTATGCCTCGATATCAGATGCGGAAGCGCTCGAAATCGCCGAGGATCTTTGGGCCAACATCAACCTGAAGAACCTGCGGCAGAACATTCTGCCGACGCGTCCACGCGCCGATCTCATCCTGAAAAAGGGCAAGGATCACCTGATCGAACAGGTCGCGCTGCGAAAACTGTAGCAGCGATTGTGTTTTAGGAATTGACGCGGCGGAGCGTCAGATTGATGCGGCCGCCATTCTTCAGCAGCGTCGAAGTCGCCGGATGGATGCGGTCGACGCCATGGAAACACAACCTCCCCTCGCCGCCCAGTACGACCAGATCACCGCTCGAAAGCTTGAAAGATAGCGTGCGATCATTGCGGCTGAGGCCGCCGATGCGAAAGAGGCAGCTATTGCCGAGCGAGATCGAGATCACCGGGGCCTTGAGATCCGGTTCGTCCTTGTCCTGATGCAGGCCCATGCGCGCTTCGTCGGAGTAGAAATTGACGAGGCAGGCCTCCGGCGGCTTGTCGTAACCCGAAACGTCATTCCAGATATCGAGCAATTGCTGTGGCATATCAGGCCAGGGCCTGCCGGTTGCCGGATGCGTCGACTGGTAGCGATAGCCGCGTTCTTTGTCCGTCACCCAGCCGAGCGGCCCGCAATTGGTCATGCGCACGGACATCGGCTTGCCGGTGCCGGGCATGGCGGGCACATAAAGCGGCGCTTCGGCGACGACAGTGCGGATAATCTCGACCAATGCCTCCTGACGCGCGCGGTCGAGATAACCGGGGAGATGGCGAATGCCGGTCAAGAGCTCGGCCATGTCATTCACCACTGCCGCCGCCGGGTCGGCCGCGCATTTTCTTGACTTCGGAGCGACCGGATTTTTCCTTCAGGCGGCGTTCGACCGAACCCTTGGTCGGCTTGGTCTTCTTGCGCGGCGGCGGCGGTGGCTTGGCGGCCTCCAGGATCAGTTCCTTCAGCCGCTCGCGCGCATCCTCGCGGTTGCGGTCCTGGCTGCGAAACCGACTCGCCTCGATCATCAACACGCCGTCCTTCGACAAACGCCGGCCGGCGAGCTTGATCGCGTTGGTTTTGACACGATCATTGAGGGACGGCGAATTCGCGATGTTAAAGAACAGTTGGACGGCGGTTGAGACCTTGTTGACATTCTGCCCGCCGGGGCCGCCCGCCAGAATGAACTGTTCCGTCAGCTCCCATCCCGCGATGGTGATCCTGTCATCGATATAGAGCGCGTCGCTGGCCATGCGGCGTTCTATCTCACATCAGCGGCGAATTGAAAATATCGGCCGTCATCAAGAAAAACCCGGCAATCCTGCGATGCCGGGTTTCACGTGAGTCAGAAATTTCGTCTTATTCGGCAGCGACCTTGACGCCGGGGGCGGCATCGCGGACGCCGCCGTCGACATGATTTTCGAACTTGGCGAAGTTCGCGATGAACATCGAGACCAGCTTTTCGGCCTGCGCGTCATAGGCTGCCTTATCGGTCCAGGTCGAGCGCGGATCGAGAATGCTGCCGTCGACGCCGTCGACGGAGACCGGCACGGCGAAGCCGAAATTGGTGTCGGCACGGAATTCGGCCTGTCCAAGTTCGCCGGTCAGGGCGGCAGCGAGAAGCGCGCGCGTCGCCTTGATCGGCATGCGCTTGCCGGTGCCGTAGGCACCGCCGGTCCAGCCGGTATTGACAAGCCAGCATTGGACGCCATGACGACCAATCAGCTCCTTGAGCAGATTGCCGTATTCGGCCGGATGCCGCGGCATGAAGGGCGCGCCGAAGCAGGTGGAAAAGGTCGCTTCCGGCTCGACGACACCCTTTTCTGTGCCGGCCACCTTGGCGGTGTAGCCGGAGAGGAAGTGATACATCGCCTGGTCAGGCGTCAATCGGGCGATCGGCGGCATGACGCCGAAGGCATCGGCGGTCAACATGATGATCGTCTTCGGATGCCCGGCACGGCCCGTTTCCGAAGCGTTCGGGATGAAATCCATCGGATAGGCGCAACGGGTGTTCTCGGTCAGCGACGCGTCGTTGAAATCCGGCTCGCGGCTTTCGTTCAGCACGACGTTTTCCAACACGGTGCCGAAACGCTGTGTCGTCGCATAGATTTCCGGCTCGGCTTCGGCCGAAAGGCGGATGGTCTTGGCGTAGCAGCCGCCTTCGAAGTTGAAGATGCCGTTTTCGCTCCAGCCATGTTCGTCGTCACCGATCAGCGTCCGGGCCGGATCGGCCGAAAGCGTCGTCTTGCCCGTGCCGGAAAGGCCGAAGAAGACCGCCGCGTCACCCTCCGGGCCGACATTGGCCGAGCAGTGCATCGGCATCACGCCATTGGCCGGCAGCAGGTAGTTGAGCACGGTGAAGACCGATTTCTTCATTTCGCCGGCATAGGAAGTGCCGCCGATGAGGACGAGACCGTTGGTGAGATCGCAGGCGATCACCGTTTCCGAACGGCAGCCGTGGCGAGCCGGATCGGCCTTGAAGCTCGGCAAATCGATGATCGTCAGCTTCGGGATGAAGCTCGACAGCGCTGCGGCGTCGGGGCGGATCAGCAGATTGCGGATGAACAGCGAATGCCAGGCGAATTCGGTCACGACGCGGGCCGGCAGGGCATGACCTTCCTCCGCGCCGCCGACGAGATCCTGGACGAAAAGCTCCTTGCCTGCGGCATGCGCCAGCATATCGTCGCGCAGCACGGCGAAATGCTCCGGCGAGATCGGCTTGTTGTTGTCCCACCAGATTTCGCCATCGGTATTGATATCGCGAACGACGAACTTGTCGCGTGGCGAACGGCCCGTGTGCTGGCCGGTGAGAGCCCGCAGCGCACCCTGAGCGGTCAGTTCGGCTTCGCCCCGGCGGATCGCTTCTTCATAGAGCGCGGCGGCGGAAAAGTTGTAGCGAACGCTGGCTGCGCCGCCCAATCCAACCGTTGCCAGCTCTATTGCCGGGTTATGAACTCCGAACATTTCCATGGCTAGTTCCCTTCGCTCAGGCTCGTTGCCGTTAAAACTGAGCGTGAAAATACGGGCAGAAATTTTAAAACACAAGATCGAAAATTGGAGAAAATGCAGTGATATCAAATAATTAATCGATTTAAATTTATCATCTCAATTTTAAATCGTTTGAATGGGTCGCGTTTAAACATTTGGAAGCGCCACCTGAGATTACCGGCGAATTTTGCGACAATCCTCCCCTTTATCTTTGCCACAATTTGTTCCACCTTTATCCTCCATAAGCGCATCCGGTCACTGAGACCGCCTGGGGAGAGCAAATCCGGGAGAATGCGCACTGATGACGGAGACCAACACCATGGCGACAATCGCGCTCGTTGATGACGACCGCAACATCCTTACCTCGGTGTCGATCGCACTGGAGGCTGAAGGATATAAGGTCGAGACCTATACGGACGGTGCCTCGGCGCTCGACGGCCTGCTGGCGCGACCGCCGCAGCTGGCGATCTTCGACATCAAGATGCCGCGCATGGACGGCATGGAACTGTTGCGCCGCCTGCGGCAGAAGTCGGACATTCCCGTCATCTTCCTCACCTCCAAGGATGAGGAGATCGATGAACTCTTCGGCCTGAAGATGGGCGCCGACGATTTCATCACCAAACCGTTTTCGCAGCGTCTGCTGGTGGAGCGCGTGCGCGCCGTCCTGCGCCGCGCGTCCAGCCGCGAAGCTGCCGCCGCCGGCACGAGCCCCACCGGCGCGCCGAAGACCGGTGCGGTCCAGCAGGCCCGCTCACTGGAGCGCGGGCAGCTGGTCATGGACCAGGAGCGCCACACCTGCACCTGGAAAGGCGAGGCCGTGACGCTGACGGTGACCGAATTCCTGATCCTGCATTCGCTGGCGCAGCGCCCCGGCGTCGTCAAAAGCCGCGACGCGCTGATGGACGCAGCCTATGACGAACAGGTCTATGTCGACGACCGGACCATCGACAGCCACATCAAGCGGCTGCGCAAGAAATTCAAGATGGTCGACACCGACTTTGATATGATTGAAACACTCTACGGAGTGGGATACCGCTTCCGCGAAGCAGCTTGAGCCCGAGCGGCACAGCTGGAGATATTGAAGGTTGCCGGCCGGTTTATCCGGCCCAACCTTTCGAAAGGGCCTGTCATTGGCACAGTTGGTGCAGGAAAGGGATCTGGACGACGCGGAGGGCGTGAGCACCCGTCGCGTCCGAGGCCGCCGTTGGTCGCATCCCTTCACGCTGATCCGCCGGATCTTCGGCAATGCCGTCTTTTCAAGCCTGACGCGGCGCATCCTGTTCTTCAATCTCGTCGCGCTCGTGGTGCTCGTCGGCGGCATCCTCTATCTCAACCAGTTTCGCGAGGGATTGATCGACGCCCGCGCCGAAAGCCTTTTGACGCAGGGCGAAATCATCGCCGGCGCCATTTCGGCCTCCGCGTCGGTCGATACCAACTCGATCACCATCGATCCGCAGAAGCTGCTCGAGCTACAGGCCGGCCAGAGCATCACCCCGGTGCCGAACGACGAGGACCTCGAATTCCCGATCGATCCTGAAAAGGTCGCGCCGGTGCTGCGCCGGCTGATCTCTCCGACGCGTACACGCGCCCGCATCTTCGATGCCGACGCCAATTTGTTGCTCGATTCGCGCCATCTCTATTCGCGCGGCCAGGTGCTGCGCTTCGACCTGCCGCCGGTTGAAGAGGAGAAACAGACCTGGAGCGAGTGGTTCGCCACTCTGTTCAACAAGGCGCTGCAGCCCGGCAATCTGCCGCTCTACAAGGAAGCGCCGGGCGGTGATGGCTCGATCTATCCCGAAGTGATGAACGCGCTGACCGGCGTGCGCGGTGCGGTCGTGCGCACCACCGAAAAAGGCGAACTCATCGTTTCCGTCGCCGTGCCGATCCAGCGTTTCCGCGCCGTGCTCGGGGTGCTGCTGCTGTCGACGCAGGCGGGCGACATCGACAATATCGTTCATGCAGAGCGGCTTGCCATCATGCGCGTCTTCGGCGTCGCAACACTCGTCAACGTGCTGCTGTCGCTGGTGCTTTCATCGACCATCGCCAATCCGCTGCGCCGCCTTTCGGCGGCTGCCATCCGCGTCCGGCGTGGGGCCAAGGCGCGTGAAGAGATCCCCGACTTCTCCGCCCGCCAGGATGAGATCGGTAATCTTTCCATTGCACTGCGCGAGATGACGACGGCGCTCTACGACCGCATCGATGCGATCGAGAGTTTCGCGGCGGATGTCAGCCACGAGCTCAAGAATCCGCTGACCTCGCTGCGTAGCGCCGTCGAAACGCTGCCACTTGCCAAATCCGACGATTCCAAGAAACGGCTGATGGACGTCATCCAGCATGACGTCCGCCGCCTCGACCGGCTGATCAGCGATATCTCCGACGCTTCGCGCCTTGATGCGGAACTCGCGCGCGTCGATGCCGGCTCGATCGACATGGAGGTGCTGCTGCGCGACCTCATCGAGGTGTCACGCCAGGTCAGGAGCAGCAAGAAGCAAGTGCAGATCGAATATGCCGTCGAACGCAAACCGAACGTCAAGACGCGCTTTGTCGTCAACGGCCACGATCTGCGCATCGGCCAGATCATCGCCAACCTGATCGAGAATGCCCGCTCGTTCGTACCCGAGCAAGGCGGCAAGATTACCGTGCGGCTGGTGCGGACACGCTCGCGCTGCGTCACAACGATCGAAGACAACGGCCCCGGCATCCAGGCGGAAAATATCGACCGTATCTTCGAGCGCTTTTATACGGACCGGCCGGAGGCGGAAGGCTTCGGCCAGAATTCGGGGCTCGGCCTGTCGATCAGCCGGCAGATCGCCGAAGCGCATGGCGGTTCGCTGAGAGCCGAAAACATCACCGATGCCGAGAGCGGGCATATACTCGGCGCGCGCTTCATCCTCTCTTTGCCAATCGGCGCCGCAGCATGACCGAGGCAGGTTTCAACGTCCATGCGACGGCGATCGTCGTTGGCAAGACGGGGCTGCTATTCAGCGGCCCCTCCGGCTGGGGAAAATCGATGCTGGCCTTCACCTGCATGACCGAGGCGCGCCGGCTCGGTCTTTTCACGGCGCTGGTCGCCGACGACCAGGTTCTTCTCTCAAGAGAGGCCGGCGCGGTAATCGCCGCATGCCCGCCGTCGATCGCCGGGCTGATCGAACTTCGCGGCACCGGCATCGTTCGTCAGGACCATATTCCCAGGGCGGCCATGCATTATGCCGTGCTTCCCGGCAGCGCTACCGGTGAAAACCGGGTGCCTCCCGAGGGCGAAATGGTGAACCTTGCCGCCGGTTTTTCGCTTCCCGCATTGCGGTTGCTCACAGGCGTTTCCTCACCCCTTGCGATCCTGATGGCAAAAGTGCCGGATATCGGGCGCTGAGGCCTTCCGGATTGGTCAATCTGCCTTATATATTCGCATTTTTATCTTGCACTTCGGCTTTTCATAGCCAAGATGTGCCCCCACCGGTGGACGTAATTGCTGCATTGCGATATTGGGGCCACCGTTTGCGTATATGGGAGCAGTAATATCATGATCGGACTTGTGCTTGTCACTCATGGCAAGCTGGCTGAAGAGTTTCGTCATGCTGTCGAGCACGTCGTCGGTCCTCAGAAATTCATCGAGACGGTCTGCATTGGCCCCGAAGACGACATGGACCAGAGACGGCAAGACATTCTGGAAGCCGTTTCCGGTGCCGATGATGGCCACGGCGTCGTCATCCTGACCGACATGTTCGGCGGCACGCCGTCCAATCTTGCCATATCAGTCATGAGCAGCGGCCATACCGAAGTCATTGCCGGCGTCAACCTGCCGATGTTGATCAAGCTTGCCGGGGTGCGCGGCGAGAACAACATGGAGAAGGCGCTGGTGGAGGCCTCCGAAGCCGGGCGGAAATATATCAATGTCGCGAGCCGCGTGCTCAGCGGAAAATAACGGGCATTCATGACATCGCTCTCCCGGGAACTCCTTATCATCAACAAGCGCGGTCTTCACGCGCGCGCTTCCGCCAAATTCGTGCAGATGGTCGAGACCTTCGATGCCGCCATCACCGTTTCCAAGGACGGAATGACGGTCGGCGGCACCTCCATCATGGGGCTGATGATGCTTGCGGCAAGCCCCGGCTCGAGCGTCGTCGTCTCGGCGAGCGGCAGCCAGGCCGAGGAAGCGCTGGAGGCGCTGGATCAGCTGATCCAGAACAGGTTCGGCGAGGAGATGTGAGCTCCGACGAGTTCATATAAACATATAAAGACTTCTTTATATCCTTATTGCCATCACCGGCGAAGCCTGCTAAACGGCGGACATGCCGTGCGCTTGCACGTGGGTCATCTTCGCGCCTGCGCCAATTTTGAGACGTTTTTCAGCCTGGAGGCCTCTATGAGCACTGAAAAAGATTATGTCGTCGCCGATATCGGGCTTGCGGATTTCGGCCGCAAGGAAATTACGATCGCCGAAACCGAAATGCCGGGGCTGATGTCCTGCCGCACCGAATTCGGCCAGACAAAGCCGTTGAAGGGCGCGCGCATCACCGGCTCGCTGCACATGACCATCCAGACGGCCGTGCTCATCGAAACGCTGGTCGCGCTCGGCGCCGAAGTCCGCTGGGCCTCGTGCAACATCTTCTCGACGCAGGATCATGCCGCTGCCGCGATCGCCGCTTCCGGCGTGCCTGTCTTCGCCATCAAGGGCGAGTCGCTCCAAGATTACTGGGTCTACACCGACAAGATCTTCCAGTGGGCTGACGGCGGCCTTTCCAACATGATCCTCGATGACGGCGGCGACGCCACCATGTACATCCTGCTTGGCGCCCGCGCCGAAGCCGGCGAGGACGTGCTGTCTCATCCGCATTCCGAAGAAGAGGAAATCCTCTTCGCGCAGATCAAGAAGCGCCTTGCCGCTTCGCCTGGCTGGTTCACCAAACAGCGCGATGCGATCAAGGGCGTCACCGAAGAAACGACGACCGGCGTCAACCGCCTTTACCAGCTTAGCCAGAAGGGCCTGCTGCCCTTCCCTGCGATCAACGTCAACGACTCGGTCACCAAGTCGAAGTTCGACAACAAATATGGCTGCAAGGAATCGCTGGTCGACGGCATCCGCCGCGGCACCGACGTCATGATGGCCGGCAAGGTTGCCGTCGTCTGCGGCTATGGCGACGTCGGCAAGGGTTCTGCCGCTTCGCTCTCCGGCGCCGGCGCCCGCGTCAAGGTGACCGAAGCCGATCCGATCTGCGCATTGCAGGCTGCGATGGACGGCTATGAAGTCGTCCTGCTCGAGGACGTCGTTTCCTCGGCCGATATCTTCATCACAACGACCGGCAACAAGGACGTCATCCGCATCGACCACATGCGGGCGATGAAGGATATGGCGATCGTCGGCAATATCGGTCACTTCGACAACGAAATCGAAGTCGCAGCATTGCGCAATCTCAAATGGACCAACGTCAAGCCGCAGGTGGACCTGATCGAATTCCCCAAGGGCAACCGCATCATTCTTCTTTCCGAGGGCCGCCTGCTCAACCTCGGCAACGCCACCGGCCATCCGTCCTTCGTGATGTCGGCTTCGTTCACCAACCAGACGCTGGCGCAGATCGAGCTTTTCACCAAGCCCGACCAGTATTCCAACCAGGTCTATATCCTGCCGAAGCATCTCGATGAAAAGGTCGCACGCCTGCATCTCGACAAGCTCGGCGTGAAGCTGACCGAGCTTTCCGCGGAACAGGCTGCCTATATCGGCGTCTCGCCGAAGGGCCCGTTCAAGTCCGACCACTACAGATATTAATCCGATAGTTAATATCCACAAGATGTAGAAGCCGCGGCATTGACAAATGCCGCGGCTTATTTTTTGGGCGCTCCCTTCCCGCCGATTCCCTTCCGAAGTATTGTTTTAAGACTTGATTCGTGGCGCCGGACCCTGTCCGGCCGTCGCGAAAATGGGATGTCTTGTCGTAATGCGGCACATTGAAGGACGGAGACATACCGCGGATGTCGGAAATAGAAAGCAGCCTGCCCGGTCAGGCGGATGATGGCGCTCGCGCCCATCGCCGCCCGCTCATGGCAGGTCAAGGATATAAATCTGCAACGGCACACGAGGCCGTAAAGCAAGAGCACGGACCATTGGCGCGCTTCCTGAAAAGCTGCGCGGCCGGCACGGCGCTCGCCGCGCTGGCGCGGCCGGCCCTGGCACAGGCGGAGCAGCAGGCGGCGGCCACGGCTCACCTCTTCACATCCTCGCAAGTGATCGGTGTTTCCGTTGTCATCGGCGTCATATCGGCAGCACTGCTGTCGACGCTGTGGCTCGTGCGTCAGCGTGGCAACCTCGAAAACGAGAGCCGGGAAATCCGCTCGGCGCTCTCCGATGCCCAGCAGCGCATTTCGCAATACCAGGCTCTGATCGCCGACAAAAACCGGCGGATCGTCATCTGGGACGGCAATGCGCGTCCCGAATTGCTCGGCCAGCTTCCGCCTGAAACCGGCGCGCCGCAGGACGGCGAATTCCTGGCCTTCGGCCTATGGCTGAAATCACGCTCGGCTTCCGAGCTGGAAAAGGCGATCGACCGGCTGCGCGACGAGGCACAGAGCTTCGACATGGTGGTCGAAACCATCCGCGACGAAATCCTCGAGGCGCAGGGCCGGGTTTCCGGCGGGCGCGCCTTTGTCCGTTTCGTGGCGCTCAACAATCTGCGCGCCGAGCTCGCCGAGCTCAGGATCGAGCGCGACCGGCTGATGACCTCGATCTCGGCCTTCCAGACCATGCTGGACGCGATCGACATGCCGGCCTGGCAGCGCGACCCGGTGGGCCGCCTCACCTGGGTCAACCAGGCCTATGGCGAGGCTGTCGAGGCGCGATCGCCGCAGCAGGCGATCAATGAAGGCCGTGAGATGCTGACGACCGTGGCGCGCGAACGCATTCGCGCCACGACGACGCCGGAATCACCCTTCCACGACAAGATCTCGACGGTCGTGCACGGCAACCGCACATTCTTCGACGTCGTCGACGTCAGGGTTCCAGGCGGCTCGGCCGGCATTGCGATCGACGTGTCCGACATAGAGGCGGTGCGCGCCGAGCTGGAACGGACGCTGAAGAGCCATGCCGAAACGCTCGATCATCTCGCCACGCCCGTCGCCATCTTCGACGGCGACCGCCGGCTGCAATTCTACAACCAGGCCTTCGTCGCACTCTGGGAGCTTGATATCGCCTTCCTCGAAGGCCGGCCCGATAATAGCGAGTTGCTCGAGCGGCTGCGCGCAGCCAAGAAGTTGCCGGACCAACTCAACTGGAAAAGCTGGAAGGAATCAGCCCTTTCCGTCTATCGCGCGCTCGACACGCAAACGGATCTCTGGCACCTGCCGAACGGGCAGACGCTGCGGGTCTTTGCGACCGCGCATCCGCAGGGTGGCGCCACCTGGGTGTTCGAAAATCTGACCGAGCAGGTCGATCTTGAAACGCGCTACAACACGCTGGTCAAGGTGCAGGGCGAAACGATCGACCATCTTTCCGAAGGTGTGGCGGTGTTCGGCCCGGACGGGCGCATCCGACTTTCCAACCCGGCCTTCCGCGCGCTCTGGGGGATCACCGAAACCGAAGCCAAGCCCGGCACCCATATCCGCGCGCTGGGCGAGGCCTGCACCCAGTCTTATGACCGACCGGACGGCTGGAAGACTTTCGCGGAACTGATCACCAGCTTCGACGACGAACGCCGCTCGGGTCAGGGAACGCTGGAACTCTTCTCCGGCCTCGTGCTCGACTACGCCGTCATTCCGCTGCCGAACGCCCAGACCATGCTGACCTTCGTCAACATGACCGACAGTGTGCGTGCCGAGCGCGCGCTGACCGAGAAGAACGAAGCGTTGCGCAAGGCCGACGAGCTGAAGAACGATTTCGTTCAGCATGTTTCCTATGAACTGCGTTCGCCACTGACCAACATTATCGGCTTCACCGATCTCTTGCGCACGCCGGGCGTCGGGCCGCTCACCGAACGGCAGGCCGAATATATCGACCATATCTCGACCTCGTCCTCGGTTCTCTTGACGCTCGTCAACGATATTCTCGACCTTGCGACCGTCGACGCCGGCATCATGCGCCTCAATTATGCGGATATCGATCTCAACGATCTGCTCGACGACGTCTCGATGCAGATCGCCGATCGTCTCCACGAAAGCGGCGTTGCGCTTGAAATCACGGCACCCGCCTATCTCGGCTCGATCGTTGCCGATCCGCAGCGGCTGAAGCAGATCCTGCTGAAGCTTCTTTCCAATGCGGCGAATTTCTCGCCCGAAGGCACTTCGATCTCGCTGGAATGCCATCGCGAAGGCACGGATTTCGTTTTCTCCGTCAGCGATCGCGGCCCCGGCATCTCACCTGACATGATCGCCACCGTCTTCGACCGTTTTGCCACGGGGGCGAAAAGCGGCAAACGCGGCGGCGCCGGCCTCGGCCTCTCAATCGTCGACAGCTTTGTCAGTCTGCATCATGGCGACGTGACGATCGACAGCGAGCCGGGCAAGGGCACGACGGTCGTCTGCCGTATCCCCTCGGTCAATGTACCGCATTCCGCCGCTGCCGAATGACGACCAATGATACGATTTCGCTGTTCCTGAAGGACGAAGCGGCTACCATCCGCCTCGGCGAGGACCTGGCGCTGGCCTTGAAAGCCGGCGATTGCCTCGCCCTTTCCGGCGATCTCGGCGCAGGGAAATCCTCGCTCGCTCGGGCGATCCTGCGGGCCATGGCCGATGACGAGGGGCTTGAAGTCCCGAGCCCGACCTTCACGCTGGTACAATCCTACGATCTGCGCATCCCCCTTTCGCATTTCGATCTCTACCGGCTCGGCGACCCTGCCGAATTGACTGAACTCGGCTTCGACGAGGCCCTCCAGAACGGTATCTGTCTCGTCGAATGGCCTGAGATGGCGGAGAGCGAGCTGCCCGCGGAGCGCATCACCCTGACGCTGGCGCATGAAGGCAGCGGCCGGCGGGCGACGATCGAAGCCGCTGGCGCGCAAAATTCACGCATCCGCCGGGTCCTGGCGATCCGTGAGTTCCTCGATACCGCCGGTTACCCCGCAGCGAAACGCCGATTCCTGACCGGCGATGCCTCGCTGCGCGCCTATGAGGCGATCTATCCGCAACCTGGGAACCGACGCATCATCCTGATGGACTGGCCGCCGCTTGCTGAAGGCCCGCCGGTTTTCGACGGCAAACCCTATCCCAAAGTCGCTCATCTTGCCGAAAACGCCTATCCCTTCGTGGCGATCGCCGATGCGCTGCGCAAGGACGGTTTTGCGGCGCCCGAAGTCTACAAGGTGGATTATAACAAGGGTATCCTGCTGATCGAAGATCTCGGCAGCGAGGGCGTGCTGGATGCCCAGGGACGGCCTATTATCGAACGCTATCGCGAAAGCGTTGCCTGCCTGGCCAGGCTGCACGCCTTGAAATTTCCGCAGGACATCCCGGTTGGAAAGAGCCATATCCACCATATTCCTGATTTCGACCGCACGGCGATGAAGATGGAGGTGCAGTTGGTGCTCGACTGGCACCTGCCATGGAAGCGCCAAGGCGCTCCCGCAACGGAAACAGAACGGGCGGAATATCTGGCGATCTGGGATGCGCTCGTCGACGAGCTTGCTACGGCCGAGAAGAACCTGCTGCTGCGCGACTTCCACTCGCCCAATATCATCTGGAGAGCGCACGCGAAGGGCATCGAACGGATCGGCCTCATCGACTTCCAGGACGCGATGATCGGCCCCACGGCCTATGATCTCGCCTCGATCGTCCAGGATGCGCGTGTGACGATCGAGCCGGATCTCTTCCGGCAGTTGATGGATGATTATCTGACGCTTCGCCGCGCTGAGCGCGGTTTCGACGAAGCCGGATTTATGAAGGCCTGGGCGATCATGTCGGCGCAGCGCAATTGCAAGCTTGCCGGCCTCTGGGTGCGCCTGTTGCAGCGCGACGGCAAGCCGGGCTATCTGAAACATATGCCGCGCACGCTTTCCTATCTGAACGTCGCGCTTGAGCATGAAACGCTTGCCCCCTTGCGCGATTGGTGCGCAAGGGCTGGAATAGGCCGGAGCAGATCATAAGTTTCGGATCAGAATGACCATCAGACAAGCCATGGTACTGGCCGCGGGTCTCGGAACCCGCATGCGCCCGATCACCGACACGATCCCGAAGCCGCTGGTGAAGATCGACGGCAAGCCGATGATCGACTACGCGCTGGATTGCCTGGTGGCGGCCGGCATCGAACGCGCCGTCGTCAACGTTCACCACCACGCCGACCAGATGCTCGAACATCTCGGGAATTATCACGGCCTCGACATCCTCATATCAGACGAGCGGGACGCGCTGATGAATTCCGGCGGCGGCCTGGCGAAGGGACTGAGGCTGCTTGACCGCGACAATATCTTCGTCATGAATGCCGATCTCTTCTGGATCGGCGAACAGCCGGGCCGGCCGACGAACCTGCAGCGCTTAGCCGGATTCTTCGATGCCGAACGCATGGATATGGCCCTGCTTTGTGTTGGGATCGAGGATACGACGGGTCACAACGGCAAAAATGACTTCAGTCTCGCAGCCGATGGTCGGCTGACGCGTTATCGTGACGATCCGTCCAATCCCGTCGTCTATGCCGGAGCGATCGTCATGAACCCGTCGTTGCTCGACGATGCACCGAAGGATGCTTTCAACCTCAATATCTATTTCGACAAGGCGATCGCGCGCGGACGGCTTTTCGGCATCGTGCTCGAAGGTCACTGGCTGACTGTGGGAACGCCCGACGCGGTTGGCGAGGCGGAGGAAACGATCCGGCGATTGCGGACGTTTGCGTGAGCCATGGCGGAGCGGCACCAGCCACGCATCCTGACGATCCCGGCAGGTCTCTCTTTCCTGAAAACGCTGGCGACGACACTTTGCGACGGCCGATTGACGCCGTTTTTCGGGCACGACGCCGATGATCCGCTATCGCTCGCCAGGGTGACGATCTACCTGCCGACCCGGCGCGCCGTGCGTGTGCTGCGGTCCGAATTCGTCGATTTGCTCGGCGGCCGATCGGCGATCCTGCCGGTTATCCGTCCTCTCGGCGAAACCGATGACGATAGCGGCTATTTCGACGAGGCACTGCCGGCAACGATTGATCTCGCCCAGCCGCTGTCGAATACCGCCCGTCTGCTGGAGCTTGCGCGCCTGATCCTCGCCTGGCGAAACAAGCTGCCGGAGATCGTCCGCCACATTCATTCAGACTCACCGCTGGTTGCGCCCGCAAGTCCGGCGGATGCGATCTGGCTCGCCCGCAACCTTGCGGAGCTGATCGATTCCATCGAAACCGAGGATCTCGACTGGTCGGAGCTGTCAAAACTCGATACCGGCGATTATGCCGCCTGGTGGCAGCTGACGGCGGAGTTCCTGCAGATCGCCAGCGCCTTCTGGCCCGGGCGGCTGTCCGAACTCGGCAAATCCTCGCCGGCGCGGCACAGAAACGCCATTCTCAGGGCGGAGGCAAGTCGGCTTTCGGCGATGAAACCCGTTGGACCGATCATCATCGCGGGTTCGACGGGTTCCGTTCCCGCCACCGCCGATCTCATTGCCGCCGTCGCCCATCTGCCGGAAGGAGTGATCGTGCTTCCAGGTCTCGATCTCTCCATGCCCGAAAGGCACTGGCAGATGGTCACGCCGGAACCGGCGCCCGGCCAACACGCCAATCCCGCAAGCCGGAGCCATCCGCAATATGGCCTGTCGGTGCTGCTCAAGCGGCTGAAGCTGACACGCGCCGATGTCACGCTTCTCGACAGACCGGAGGCTGATCTTGAGCGGCGCGCCGAAATCCTGTCGCGGGCCCTTGCCCCGGCGGAGGCGACCAGCGACTGGGGGGCGTGGAAGAGCGACCTCCCGACCGGCGCACTGACTTCGGCCTTCTTTGATGTCTCGATAATCGAAGCCGCCAATGAGCGCGAGGAAGCCACCGCGATTGCCATCGCGCTCCGGCTTGCACTAGAGAGGCCGGGACAGGACGGCGAGAGCCGGGCAGCACTCATCACTCCGGACCGCAATCTCGCGCGGCGGGTGATGGCCGAGCTTTCCCGTTTCGGCATCCTCGCCGATGATTCGGCGGGCACACCGCTTTCGGCCATGCCGCAGGGCACTTTGCTGCAATTGCTGCTGGAGGCAGCGCTGCGGCCGGGCGATCCGGTGGCGATCATCTCGCTGCTCAAACATCCGCTTGCCCGCTTCGGCCTCGAGCGCGGTGCATTGATTTCCGCTACTGAGGCGCTCGAGCTGCTGGCACTGCGCGGCGGCGTGGCAGAGGTGGATATCAGTACGCTCGAACCGCTGCTCACGCACCAACTTGCCGAACAGGCCCTCGACAGGCACGCGCCGCAATGGCGAAAAGCGCTTTCGCCCGATGCCGCCGACGCCGCATACGACCTTGCCCGCCGGGTCGCACAAGCCACCGAGCCTCTGGCTTCGGCGCTGATCCGGCACCGGCCGGAAGATCGCGGAAGAACAGTGCGCTTCACATTGTCCGAATGGGCAGAGCGCACCGGCCGTTCGCTTGAAGCGGTCGCGGTCGATCCGCAAGGCAATCTCGCCGATCTCTGGTCGAACGAAGCGGGAGATGCCCTCGCCACCCTGCTCGGTGAAGTGATCGATACGGACGGCCAGATGGAGGCCGACGGACCGCAATGGATCGACATCATGGCAGCCCTTGCCGCCGGTCATGCGGTGAAGCCACGGGCGCTCAGCCATCCCAGGCTTTTCATCTTCGGCACGCTGGAAGCTCGCCTGCAGAGCGTCGATACGCTGATCCTCGGCGGACTGAACGAGGGCACATGGCCGGGGCAGACCGCCAATAATCCTTTCATTCCGCGCATGATGAAGACGGAGATCGGCCTCGAGCCACCGGAACGGCGCATCGGCCAACTGGCGCATGATTTCGAGACGGCGAACGGCACCCGCCATCTGATCTATTCGCGTGCGCTGCGCCAGGGCTCGACGCCGACCGTCGCCTCGCGTTGCCTGCAGCGGCTGCTGGCGCTCGGCGGAGAAGCGTTCGAAGCGGAATTGAGGGGTCGCGGCAACCGGTTTCTCCAATGGGCCGCGCTCATCGATCGGGGTGAGGCCCAAGCGCCGGCGCAACGACCCTCGCCGAAACCGCCGCTCGCACTGCAGCCGAAATCCTATTCCTTCAGCGAAGTCGGCCGGCTGCGCCGTGATCCCTATGCCATCTATGCCCGCCGTGTCCTGCGGCTTGACCCGGTCGATGCGTTCAACCGCGATCCAGGAGCGGCCGAACGCGGAACGCTCTACCACAAGATCGTCGACCGCTTCATCCGCGAGGCTCACATCGCCGGGACGCCTGATGCGGCAGCGGCGATGGAGCGTATCCTTTCCGAGCTTTTCGACATGGAAAAACTGCCGCCGCATATCGATGCCGTGTGGCGACCGCGCTTTCGCGAAGTGGCCCGCGCCTTCCTCGAATGGGAGTCCGGACGACGACATGGCATCCTGAAAACGCTGACGGAAGTACGGGGCGGCATGGAGCTGGAGTCGATCAATATCCGGCTCACTGGCGTCGCAGACCGGATTGACATGACAGGACCAAACTCGGCAGACATCATCGACTACAAGACCGGCTACAATCCGTCGCCGGCGCAGGCACGCGTGCTTCTCGATCCGCAGCTCGCTCTAGAGGCCGCAGCCCTGAACGCCGGCGCCTTCCGCGATGCCGGCAGCCTCGTGCCGCAGGACCTTCTCTATGTGCGTCTGCGACCCGGAAGCCGCTTCCAGGTCGATACCGTCAACAACGAGAGCTCGGCCCGCAGCGACAAAGCGAAATCGGCGATGGATCTCGCCGCCGAATCGATCGATCAGCTGGTCAAGTTCGTCGGATTGCTGCAATCCAACGAAAGAGGCTTCACCTCTCGGCTGATCCCGGCCCAGCAATTCGATTTCGGCGGCGCCTACGATCATCTCGCCCGCGTCTCCGAATGGTCGACGGCCGAAACCGAAGAGGGCGGTGATGAGTGATGTGACCGCCCTGCCCAACGACGACGATCCGGGTGCCTGGATCGGCTGGACGACAATTCAGCAGGCGATTGCCTCCGATCCGTTGCGTTCGGCATGGGTCTCGGCCAATGCCGGGTCCGGCAAGACGCATGTCCTGACACAGCGCGTTATCCGGCTGCTGCTTGCGGGCTCGCGGCCCTCCGCCATTTTATGCCTCACCTATACCAAGGCTGCCGCCTCAGAAATGTCGAACCGCGTTTTCGAACGGCTGGCGGAGTGGGTGGTGCTCGATGATGAAGAGCTTAGCCGGCGGATCGCGCAGATCGAGGGTACGGCTCCCGACGGACTGAAGCTTGCCGAGGCCCGTCGGTTGTTTGCCAAGGCGCTGGAGACGCCCGGCGGATTGAAGATCCAGACGATTCATGCCTTTTGCGAAGCGCTTCTGCATCAGTTCCCGCTGGAGGCCAACGTTGCCGGGCATTTCTCGGTTCTCGACGATCGCGCGGCGGTGGCGCTGCTTTCCGATGCGCGCCGGGCGCTGCTGACCGCAACCGCGCCGGAGGGAGACAGCACCCTTGCCGAGGCATTCACCTACGTGCTCAACCTCGGCGACGAATCCGGACTGGAAAACCTGCTCGGCGACATCGTTGCCAACCGCAACGCCATTCGTCGTTTTACCGCGACGGCCGAACAGCAGGGCGGTGTGGAGAAGGTCCTGCGCAAAAGGCTTGGCCTTGCAGCCGGCGACACGGAAAGCCGGATCGCGGCGCAATATTGGCCTTTGCCGGGGCTTTCGGGCGGCACGCTAGAGCTTTATCTCTCGCTGGCCGACCAGAAGGGTGGCACGAAGGCGCAAGAGGTTGCCTACGGCCTCAGGCTCACCGGGCGGGAGCGCGATGACGCAAGGCGCGCTGAGTTCCTCGAGAAAATCTTTCTGACAATGAAGGGCGAGCCCAAGGCGGACTCGCAATTCTTCGTCAAGGCCATGCTTGCCGAGGCACCGCAGCTGGCGGACGCCATCGCCATTGCCCGCGCGCATGTCGCAGCAAGCCGCGACCGGCTGAAACTGATGCGGGTGTACGGCGCCACGCAGGCAGCACTCGTGCTCGCCGATCGGCTGAACCACGACTACGAGGAGTTGAAGAAGCAGCGCAGCCAGCTCGATTTCGAGGATCTGATCACCCGCACCGCCGACCTGCTCATGAAAAGTGGCGTCGGTCCCTGGATCCACTACAAGCTCGATCGCGGCATCGACCATATCCTCGTCGACGAGGCGCAGGATACCAGCCCGATCCAGTGGAGTGTCATCCAGTCGCTCGCCGGGGATTTCTTCTCCGGCGAAAGTGCCCGGCCGATCGTGCGCACGCTCTTTGCCGTCGGCGACGAAAAGCAGTCGATCTATTCTTTCCAGGGCGCGCGGCCAGAGCGTTTTTCCGAGGAAAGCGACCGAACGCGGCGGCGAGTTTCCGATAGCGGGCAGAGCTTTTCCTCCGTGCGGCTACCGCTGTCGTTCCGTTCGACCGCCGATGTGCTCGAGGCCGTCGACCATATTTTCAAGGCGCCCGAGAACGCGCGCGGCCTCAGCGCGCTTGACGAACCGGTCGTGCATCGCTCCAGCCGCATCGGACATCCCGGCGCCGTCGATCTCTGGGAGATGGTTGCGCCGGAAGCGGTGGTGAAGGAAGAAGACTGGACGGCGCCCTTCGACGCGACGCCGGAAAGCGCGCCGGCCGCAATCCTCGCGCGGCGGATCGCCCATTCGATCGGCACGCTTGTTGGCCGCGAGACGATCGTCGAAAAAGGCAAGGAACGCCTGATCGAGGCCGGCGACATCCTGGTGCTGGTGCGCAAGCGCGACGCCTTCGTCAATGCGTTGACACGGGCGTTGAAACGCCGCGGCGATATTCCGGTCGCCGGCGCGGACAGGCTGGTGCTGACCAGCCATATCGCCGTGCAGGATCTGCTGGCGCTCGGCCGTTTCCTGCTTCTACCGGAAGACGACCTTTCGCTCGCCGCCGTGCTCAAGAGCCCGCTTTTCGATCTCTCCGAGGACGACATCTTTGCGGTTGCCGCGCTACGCAGCGACAATGAGAGCGTTTGGAGCCATCTGAAAAGCTTCGCCGCCGACGGCACCGAACGTTTCCGTGCAGCCGTCGAGAGGCTGGAGCTGTTTCTCCGGCAGTCCAGGCGCCTGTCCGTTCATGATTTCTATGCGCGTGTGCTGGGCAGTCATGGCGGGCGGCGGCAATTCCTTGCCCGTCTCGGGACCGAAGTCAGCGATATCCTCGACGAATTCTTGACCTTCACACTCGACCACGAAAGCTCCGGTCTTCCCGGGCTGCAATCCTTCATCTCGACGCTGGAGCTCGAGGCGCCCGTAGTGAAACGCGAGCAGGACAAGGGACGCAACGAGGTGCGCATCATGACGGTGCATGCCTCCAAGGGTCTTGAAGCGCCGATCGTTTTCCTCGTCGACGGCGGTTCGAAGGCCTTTACGCATACGCATCTGCCGAAGCTTCGCCTGATCGAGACCGGTCCCGACGAGCCGCCGATGCCCGTCTGGGTTCCTGTCTCCGATCTCGCCAACTCGCTGACCCAGGACGATGCGACGCGTATCCAGATGCTGGCGGAAGAGGAATATCGCCGGTTGCTCTATGTCGCCATGACGCGCGCGGCCGACCGGCTGGTCGTCTGCGGCTATCGTGGCGTACGTGTGAACAACGATACTTGGCATATGATGATTTCGACGGCGCTGCGCGACGACCATCCGCATGTGGAGGCGACCACGTTCTCCGGTCCCGATGGGGAATGGCCGGGCATCAAATGGCGCGTGCCGCGGGTGGAACGAAGCTTTGAGCGTATCGACCGCAGCGAGGAGCGCGGCAGCGAGGAGACCTTGCCGGATGGCCTTTTGCGGCCATTGCCGCCGCAGGCTGAGCTGCCGCGGCCGCTCAGCCCCTCCGGCGCCGGGACGATCATCGATGAGGACGAAGGCGGCCTGCTGGTCGTTTCGCCGCTGTTCGGCGAGAAGGAGCGCAGCGATCGTTCACTGGAGAAAGGCAGGCTGATCCACCGCATGCTGCAGGCGCTTCCCGAAGTTCCACCTGGCGAACGACCTGATGCGGCGAGCCGTTATGCTGAACGAGCGGCTCGATTCTGGCCGGAAGCCGAACGGCGCAAGCTTGTCGATTCGGTTCTGAAACTATTGGACGAGGAAGGTCTTCAGTCCGTCCTCGGTGCGCAGGCCCAGCCAGAGGTGTCGATCATGGGAACATTGACGCTCGAAGACCGGCGCTATGCCGTCTCCGGCCGCATCGACCGGCTTGCCGTTCTTGCCGATCGCGTCGTCATTCTCGACTACAAGACCAATCGGGTGCCGCCGGCGACAGAGGAGGCCATCCCCTTCGCACACCGGGCGCAGCTGGCGATCTATCGGGAGATCCTGGCGCCGCTCTATCCCGATAAGTCCATCGACTGCATGCTTGTCTATACCGAGAACGCCTCGCTCTTCACGTTGAGCGAAGAGGCGCTCGGTTTGGCGCTTGCAGCGGTCAAGACAAAGTGAAATACCGGACATTGAAAATTCGGCACCGCACCATCACATGTGGTTCAACACCCAATTCCGTTAAAGGAGCAGCCCGTGGCTACCGTGAAAGTCGATATCAATAACTTCCAGTCGGAAGTTCTGGAATCCGCAGAACCCGTCGTCGTCGATTTCTGGGCCGAATGGTGCGGCCCGTGCAAGATGATTGCTCCGAGCCTCGAAGAAATAGCCGTCGAGATGGAAGGCAAGGTCAAGGTCGCCAAGCTGAACATCGATGAGAACCCGGAACTCGCCGCACAGTTCGGCGTGCGCTCCATTCCGACCCTTGCAATCTTCAAGGGCGGCGAAGTTGCCGATATCTCGGTCGGAGCAAAGCCAAAGACGGCTCTTTCGAACTGGATTTCGAGCGCTGCCTGATTGATATTCGCTTAATTCATAGCACGTTGAAGAAAAAGCCCGGCTTCGACCGGGCTTTTTTCATTTTGCAGCCTTCATTTCGGGGGCGTGCCATTGTCGGCAAGCACGTCGCCGACGAGATAGAGAGAGCCGCCGACCAGGATGCGCGGCGGCAATGCCTCCGGATCGACGACGGCTTTTATCGCTTCCAGTGCATCGCCGACCGTCGACATTGGTTCGGCAACCAGGCCGGCATCATAAGCGGCATTCGACAATATCACCGGGTCGATCATCGCTTCGCTGCCGCGGATCGGCACGCAGAAAACCTTCTCGACCAAGCCGGTAAAGGCCTTGAAATAGCCGACCGGATCCTTCGTATTGATCATGCCGGTAACCAGGAAAAGCGGCCGAGACTGGCGCTCCTCGAAATTGGCCATGGCTTCGGCGATCACTTCGCCGGCCCCCGGATTATGTCCGCCATCGATCCAGATCTCGGCGCCGGCGGGCGCATGCGACAGCAGCCGGCCCTCGCTCAGACGCTGCAGCCGGCCCGGCCATTCGACCGAACTCATCGCTTTTTCCATCATCGTTTCGGTGACGATGAATCCCGCCGCCTTGACGGCGCGAATGGCGGCGGCGGCATTGGCATACTGATGCCGGCCAGGAAGGCGCGGCAGCGGCAGGTCGGCAAGACCGAACTCGTCCTGGTAAACAAGCCGGCCATATTCCTCATGCGCCATGAAATCCTGCCCGAAGACGGCGCTCGGGCAATGCAGCCGTTCGGCCGTCGACATCAGTACGTCAAGTGCTGCGTCATAATCCTGATGACCGATGACAACGGGAAAGCCCGGCTTCATGATGCCGGCCTTTTCGGCCGCGATCAACTCGACCCTGTCGCCGAGATAAGGCTGGTGATCCAGCGAGATCGGCATGATTACCGAGACGGCCGGATCGGAGATGACATTGGTGGCGTCGAAGCGGCCGCCGAGACCGACTTCGATGATCGCGGCATCGGCCGGATGTTCCGAAAACAGGATGAAAGTAACCGCCGTCAGGATTTCAAAGACGGTGATGTGCTGTCCTGCATTGGCATCGGCTACCCGACGCACGGCCTCGGCAAAGACAGCGTCGTCGACAAGCTGTCCGCGTCCGCCCTTGACGCCGATGCGGTACCGTTCGTGCCAATTGACGAGATGCGGCGAGGTGTGGACATGAGCGCTGTAGCTGCCGGCTTCGAGCAAAGCGCGGCAGAAGGCGGTGACCGACCCCTTGCCGTTGGTGCCGGCGACATGGATAACCGGCGGCAGTTTCCTGTGCGGATTGCCGAGCATATCGAGAAGACGGGTGATGCGATCGAGAGACAGATCAAAGCCCTTGGGATGCAATCCCATGAGCTTGTCGATCTCCTGTGCTGCCTCGCTCACCGCGGTTTGGCCTCTGGGTATCAATTCGGCACCCCGCCTGCTTGTCGGTTATCAGGCGCTCGCCGCCAGAGCAATCGCGCCGCTATTCATGTCGTTCGCCACAGTAACAGGCTTCTTCGTCAGGATCTTCAAGAGGCGCGCCAGCGTTTCCGGAATATCGTGACGTTTGACGACCATATCGACCATACCATGCTCCAGCAGATATTCGGCGGTTTGGAAGCCTTCGGGCAGTTTTTCACGCAGCGTCTGCTCGATCACACGTTTGCCGGCAAAGCCGATTTCGGCGCCGGGCTCAGCCAGGTGAATATCGCCAAGCATGGCATAGGAGGCCGTGACGCCACCGGTCGTCGGGTTGGTCAGCACGACGATATAGGGCTGCCCGGATTCCTTCAGCATGTCGACGGCAACCGTCGTGCGCGGCAGCTGCATCAGCGACAGGATGCCTTCCTGCATGCGCGCACCGCCGGAAGCGGGGAACATCACCAGCGGGCACTTTTCAGATGTCGCACGCTCGAAAGCCTTGACGATCGCCTCGCCGGCGGCCATGCCGAGCGAACCGCCGATAAAGTTGAATTCGTGCACGACGGCCACGAGTTTCAGTCCCTGCACCTTTCCGACGCCGGCAAGGATCGTATCCTCCTGTTCGGTCTTCAGGCGGCTGTCGCGCAAGCGATCGCTATATTTCTTCGAATCGCGGAACTTCAGCGGATCCTGCGCGACCTTCGGCTGCGGCAGCGATTCGAACTCGCCATTGTCGAAAAGATCGGTCAGGCGGGCCTTGGCCGGCATCTTCATATGATAACCGGACGCCGGAATGACCCATTTGTTGCCTTCCAGGTCCTTGTGGAAGACCATCTCGCCCGTTTCCGGGCACTTGATCCAGAGGTTCTCCGGCACTTCGCGACGGCCCAGCATGGAATTGATCCGCGGGCGAACGTAGTTGGTGATCCAGTTCAACTCGAATACTCCTGATAGTCTAAAGCGCGTCGCGTTCTTTCATTCGCTGCCACGCCGTAGGTTCTGGTTTCCCGCATATCGTTGCCGCAAAACCGCTGCACGCTTTTGCGCGACATGCTTTATTGCCAATGTGGGCAAACTATTCGGCAGCAACAAGGCG
Organism: Rhizobium zaerense; assembly: GCF_051810725.1. Lineage (NCBI taxonomy): Bacteria > Pseudomonadati > Pseudomonadota > Alphaproteobacteria > Hyphomicrobiales > Rhizobiaceae > Rhizobium > Rhizobium zaerense. The sequence goes on from NZ_CM132690.1 coordinate 504,584, forward strand.
CGCCGAACGTGTTCCCGTGGAAAGGCCGCGCACCAGCGTGGCAACCGCCTGAACGGTGTCCGCCGTTGCCTTTCCGTCATGCGTCAAGCTGGTCGCGACCTGATTGACGATCGCGGTGCCGACGACGACGCCGTCGGCGGAACCGCCGATGACCTTTGCATGTTCCGCCGTCTTGACGCCGAAGCCGACGCAGACGGGCAGCTTGGTATGCTGCTTGATGCGCTGGACCGCGCCCGACACCAGCGACGGATCGGGCAACGCCGAACCAGTGATGCCGTTCATCGAGACGTAGTAGACGAAGCCGGATGTGTTCTTCAGTACCTTCGGTAGGCGCTTCTCATCCGTCGTCGGCGTCGCCAGCCGGATGAAATTGATGCCTTTGCGGATCGCCGGAATGCAGAGTTCGTCATCCATCTCCGGCGGCAGATCGACGACGATCAGGCCGTCGATACCGGCGACGAGCGCGTCGTCGAGGAATTTCTCGACGCCGTAAATATAGATCGGGTTGTAGTAACCCATCATCACGACCGGCGTCGCATCGTTGGTCTTGCGGAAATCGGCTGCCAGCTGCAGCGTCTTCTTCAGCGTCTGGCCGCCTTTGAGCGCCCGCTGGCCGGCGAGCTGGATCGCTGGGCCGTCGGCCATCGGGTCGGAAAAGGGCATGCCGAGTTCGATGATGTCGGAGCCCGCTTCCGGCAGCGCCTTCATGATGCCGAGCGAGGTGTCGTAGTCAGGATCGCCGCCCATGAAATAGGTCACAAGCGCCGGACGGCCCTCGGCCTTCAGCTCGGCAAAGCGTTTGTCCATGCGTGCGGTCATGTCTTACAGTCCCATTCCCAGAATCTTGCCGACGGTGAAGATATCCTTGTCGCCGCGGCCGGAGAGGTTCATCAGGATGATCTCGTCCTTGCCCATCGTCGGTGCGCGTTTGATCACCTCGGCAATCGCATGCGATGGCTCGAGCGCCGGGATGATGCCTTCGAGGCGGGTCAGCATCTGGAAAGCCTCGAGCGCTTCGTGATCCATGATCGGCACATAGTCGACGCGGCCGGTATCGTTCAGCCAGGAATGTTCGGGGCCGATGCCGGGATAATCAAGACCGGCCGAAATCGAATGGCCTTCCTTGATCTGACCGTCGCCGTCCTGCAGCAGGTAGGTGCGGTTGCCGTGCAACACGCCCGGCGAACCGGCGGTGATCGAGGCGCAATGTTCGTCGCCCTGTAGACCCTTGCCGCCGGCTTCGACGCCGACCATCTTGACAGAGGGATCATCCAGGAAAGGATGGAAAATGCCGATGGCGTTCGAGCCGCCGCCAACGGCAGCGATGACGAGATCCGGAAGACGGCCTTCGGCCGCCAGCATCTGCTCCTTCGCTTCGATGCCGATCACCGACTGGAAATCGCGGACAATCTCCGGATAGGGATGCGGCCCGGCTGCCGTTCCGATCAGGTAATAGGTATCCTCGACATTGGTGACCCAGTCGCGAAGCGCCTCGTTCATGGCGTCCTTCAGCGTGCCGCTGCCTGCCGTGACCGGTTTGACTTCCGCGCCGAGCAGCTTCATGCGGAAAACGTTCGGCGCCTGACGCTCGACGTCGGTGGCGCCCATATAGACGACGCAGGGAAGGCCAAAGCGGGCGGCCACGGTCGCGGAGGCGACGCCGTGCTGGCCGGCACCGGTTTCGGCGATGATGCGGGTCTTGCCCATGCGCTTGGCAAGCAGGATCTGGCCGATGCAGTTGTTGATCTTGTGCGAGCCGGTGTGGTTCAGCTCTTCGCGCTTGAAATAGATCTTGGCGCCACCGAGTTCGGCCGTCAGCCGCTCGGCGAAATAGAGCGGGCTCGGGCGGCCGATATAATGCGTGCCGAGATGCTTCAATTCGGCCTGGAATTCCGGATCGATCTTTGCCCTGTTCCATTCGTCCTGCAGGTCGAGGATCAGCGGCATCAGCGTTTCGGCAACGAAACGACCGCCATAAATGCCGAAACGGCCATCTTCATCGGGGCCGGAACGGAAGGAATTGGGTTTAGGCGTCTCGTTCACTCTCAACTCCCTGAGGCCATGACAGGCGCATTCGCCTTTTCGACCGCGTCAAAAAATTCATCGATCTTCGCGACGCTCTTCACGCCAGGCGCAGTTTCGACTCCCGAGGAGACGTCGATACCCGGTGCCTTGGTGATGAAAAGCGCTTCCGCGACATTGTCCTTGTTCAGTCCGCCGGAAAGCATGTAGTCGACGCTGCCGTCAAGCCAGCCGAGAAGGCTCCAATCAAAGGAAATACCGTTGCCGCCAGGCAGTTCCGAACCCTTCGGCGCTTTGGCGTCGAAGAGGAAACGGTCGGCGATGCCGATATAGGCCTCGACGCGCTTCAGGTCGTCTGCCGTGCGTACCGAAAAGGCCTTCATCACGGGCAGACCATAGAGCGCCTTTATCGTCAGCACATGTTCGGGGCTCTCATTGCCGTGAAGCTGGAGCATATCCGGCTTCAACAACGATACGATCTCATCGAGTTCGTCATTGGTCGGATCGACGACGACGGCGACGATTTTGGCCTTGCCACGCGCCGGTTCGGCGAGTTTTGCCGCCAGGTCCGGCTCGATGTAGCGTGGGCTCTTTTCGAAAAAGATAAAACCGATATGGGTCGCGCCGCGCTTCAGCGCGCGATCAACAGCCTCAGGCGTCTTCAAGCCACAGATCTTGATATCCGGTCTCATGGCAGCGAAGTGACACGAAATGCGGAAAGAGTCGAGCCAATTTGCGACGGAACATTGAATTTAGCGCGGCTCTCGGCTGGAGCGCCGCGCGTCCAAGACGCGCTAAGGACGCTCTGGCACTTTAAATCTGCGCATAATCCTTTCCGAAAGATCGATTCCGATTTTCGGGGTTATGCGCTAGTCGAAATCAATGGCATGCAACTGGCTGCCATGCCGCTTGAGCCAGGATTTCGCCTCGTCCATGCCCGGGCAAAGTTTGCCACAGAGCGCCCAGAAGCGCGGACCGTGGTTCATTTCCTTGAGGTGGGCGACCTCATGGGCAGCGAGATAATCGATCACCGAAGGCGGCGCCATGACGATACGCCAGGAAAAGCTCAGATTTCCTTCCGACGAACACGAGCCCCAGCGGCTGCGGGTATCCTTCATCGAGATCGAGCGGATCGGCGCCCGGATCGTTGCGGCATGCGTCGTCGCCAATCTTGCGAGGTCGGCACGCGCCTCTTTCTTGAGAAAGGCCGCAATGCGCCGTCCGACATGTTCCGGCATGCCACTGACGCGCAGCACCGGCCTGCCGTCCATGGAAACCGCCTCCGTCAGCCCGCGCAAGCTGCCGCTATGCTGGATGCGATGGGAAACGCCGCGAAGGAGGATTTCGCCGCCGTCACGCAGGACGGCATCGGTCGAAAACCTGGCAAGCTTGGTGAGCAGCCACCCCTGATGACGATCGAGGAAGGCATTGACCTCACGCGCCGCAAGGCCTTTCGGCACCGTCATCTTCAAGGCGCGGCCACCCGGTTCGATGCGCAGCGTGATGCGTGTCGCCCGGTCATGCTGCTTGATCGTCAGCGGCATAAGCCGGCCGGCGACGTCGAGCGTCCGCATTTCGGGCGGATCCGGCTTTCGCGCCTTCGACCTTGTTTTCAGAAGCGAGAACATGTGTGTTTTCTATACGATTCGCCGGCAAATCTAAATGATCGCCGAAAGGGCAGTCATGGAAAAACCGGCATCGGGAGATGCCGGTCATCGATTCATCGCTCAGGCGTTTACGGCGTCTGATATTCAGCGACCGGGCCGTTGTCATCGCGCTTGGCGTTCCTGCGGTCGCGCATGAAGCGGTCGAACTCTTCCTGATCCTTGGCGCGGCGGAGTTCGCGCAGATAGGAGTCGAATTCCTCGCGCATTTCGTCAAGCTTGCGGCGCTCTTCCTCGATCCGGTCAAGTTCGGCCTTGCGCCAGTCGTCAAAGGCGACGTTGCCGGTCGAAAAATGCGAGCGGTGACGGCCATGCGGGCGGCGGCAGGAGGCAAAGAAGCCATCGGTCGCCTGGTTGACGTCACGCTTGAAGCCGCGCAGACGGTCGCCGAAGATGATGTAGGCAAGCATGGCAAGACCCAGAGGCCAGAAAACCATGAAGCCGAGAATCATCAGGGCAATGGTAGCCGGAGTCCAATCCGGTCGAAGCAATGCTGACTGGTTCATCGTGCGGGTATCCCTCGCTTTCCGCGCCCGGCAGGATACCGAACGCTGAAATCGATGTGGTTACCGCAATAACCGCCTTCAAGACGATTGCCCGCGAAATCGGACAAGGCCTTGAATCCGTTTTGCTAATTCAGCTATCCCTGATTCAGCCTGCCCGGCCGCCCTTGATGACACGCGGCACCGGAGGCTTGACGGCAGAACGGGAATGCTGGCGGACGAAATCGATGATGCGCGGCGCGATCTCGCGGCGGAAACGCGAGCCGTTGAAAACACCATAATGGCCGACATCCGGCTGAAGATAATGCATGCGCATGTCTTCGGGAATGTTCACGCAGATGGTCTGCGCCGCCATTGTCTGACCGACCCCCGAGATATCGTCATTCTCACCTTCGACGGTCAGCAGCGCCACATTGCGAATTGCCGCCGGATCGACGCGTTTGCCGCGATGCATCAGTTCGCCCTTCGGCAGCGAATGCTTGATGAAGACCTCCTCCACCGTCTGCAGATAGAATTCGGCGGTCAGATCCATGACGGCGAGATATTCGTCGTAGAAATCGCGATGTCTTTCCGGCTCGCCGTCGTTCTTCACGAGATGCATGAAGAATTCCTTGTGCGCGACGAGGTGGCGATCAAGGTTCATCGACATGAAGCCCGAAAGCTGCAGAAACCCTGGATAGACCGGGCGCATGAAGCCCGGCTGCGGCCAGGGCACGTTCATGATGACGTTGTCGGAGAACCACTGCAGCGACCGCTCCTGGGCGAGCTTGTTGACCGCTGTCGGGTTGATGCGCGTGTCGATCGGTCCGCCCATCAGCGTCATCGACGCCGGCGAAAGCGGATCTCTGGCTTCCTCCATCACCGCAGCAGCTGCCAGCACCGGAACGGAAGGCTGACAGACGGCGATGACATGCGTGTCGTGACCGAGGAAATGCAGCATCTCGATGACGTAGTCGACGTAATCATCGAAATCGAACGTGCCTTCCGTCATCGGCACCATGCGGGCGTCGATCCAGTCGGTGATGTAGATATCGGCGCTCGGCAGCAGCGCCTCGACCGTGCCGCGCAGCAGCGTGGCATAGTGGCCGGACATCGGCGCGACGATCAGAATGCGCGGATCATTGCCGCGGGCAGCTGGAACACTGCGGGCGAAATGCAGGAGATTGCAGAAGGGTCGCGACCAGACGACTTCTTCGCGGACGGAAACCGTCTTTTCACCGATCGTCGTCTGCTTCAGACCGAATTCCGGTTTGCCGTAGCGGCGCGTCGTGCGTTCGAACATTTCGAGGCTTGCCGCCATCGTCCGGCCGAATGGCGTGTGGGAGAAGGGGTTCAGCGGATTGGCATAGGCAAATCGCATGATATCGGCCGCGGCGCGAAACGGCGCCATGGCGGCATGGTTCAATTCATAAAACTGATAAAACATGGAAGGCGCCACCTTTCTCTATCGAAAAGATGACACCGATTGAGAGGCATCGGACCTTTTCGTAACGCGGGCACGTCGCGCAGCCTAACAGGTTTTTGTTGCACAGCAACATTGGCGAACCAGACATACACAAGAAATGCCGGAGAATTGATCTCCGGCATCACAATCGACCTGAAAACTTAAGTTTCTCAACAGGAAGCGTCGTTAACGATCCGCTACAAAAGTCTGTTTCTGCGTGCCGAGACCTTCGATTTCGAGTTCGACCACGTCGCCGTTCTTGAGATAGCGCGGCGGCTTGAGGCCCATGCCGACGCCCGGAGGCGTACCGGTCGAGATCACGTCGCCGGGATGCAGCGACATGAACCGGCTGAGGTAGGAGACGAGGAAGGCAACCCCGTAAACCATCGTCTTCGATGAGCCGTTCTGCATCTTCTGGCCGTTGACCGTCAGCCACATGCCGAGGTTCTGCGGTTCGGGAATTTCATCCTTGGTTACGAGCCAGGGGCCGATCGGGCCAAAGGTGTCGCAGGATTTGCCCTTGGTCCATTGACCGGACCGCTCGGTCTGGAAGGCGCGCTCGGAAACGTCGTTGGAGACGCAATAACCGGCGACATAATCCAGCGCTTCGGCTTCCGTCACATATTTGGCAGTTTTGCCGATGACGACGCCGAGTTCGACTTCCCAATCGGTCTTTTCCGAACCGCGGGGAATGACGACATTGTCGTTCGGCCCGACGATTGCGGATGTTGCTTTCATGAAGATGATCGGCTCGGGCGGCACGGTCGCGCCGGTTTCGGCAGCATGATCTGAATAATTCAAGCCGATGCAGATGAATTTGCCAGTGCCCGCGACGCAGGCACCAATGCGGCCGGGTGCGATTTCCGGAAGGCTCTTCGGATCGATCGCCGCTATCTTTGCAAGGCCTGCCGGTGTGATCGCTTCACCGCCGATATCGGCGACATGACCGGAGAGATCACGGATCTTGCCATCGGCATCGAGAAGTGCGGGTTTTTCACTGCCCGCTTCGCCAACACGCATCAGCTTCATGGAATTCCTCCTCATCGAAAACGGATTTGCAGCCACCTATGAACGAATTATTCATCGGTGTCATTACGGCTTTACCGCGAAGCGGTACGGCTTTTCGGCGATTCGGATGATTTTCTGCCGAAAATCGCCCGTACCTGTCGGCATTACACTCTAAAAATTTCCGCCAGATGAGGGCCGACAGGAATGATCTTCGTCGGGTTGAGGCTTTCGATCGAATAGTAGCCGCGCTTGATGTGATTGAGGTTCACCGTTTCACCGATGCCCGGCCAATCCAGCATGCGACGGCAGAAGGCGCGCAGATTGGCATAATCGGAAAGCCGGCGCAGATTGCATTTGAAGATGCCGTGATAGGCGACGTCGAAGCGGACCAGCGTTACAAAAAGCCGGATATCGCTCTCGGTGGGATGGTCGGCGAAAAGAAAAGACCGACCCTCGAACTGCTGTTCAACCCAGTCGAGGCAGGAAAACACATCGGCAAAGGCTTCTTCGTAGGCGATCTGCGTAGTGGCGAAACCGGCACGATAGACGCCGTTGTTGAGATCAGGATAGATGCGATCGTTGAAAGCATCGATCTCGGCGCGCCTCTCCGCCGGGTAAAGATCGATCGGATTTTTTGCCAGACCGCCGAAGCCGCTGTTCAGCATACGCAGAATATCGGCCGATTCATTGTTGACGATGGTCTTTCTCTGCTTGTCCCAGAGAACCGGCACGGTGGCTCGGCCGGTGAAATCGGGTGCTGCCCTGGTATAGATTTCATGCATATAGGTTACGCCGTTGACGTGATCCTCCGTCGCGCCGGGATAATCACCAAAGCGCCAGCCCTGCTTGCTCAGCAGCGGTTCGACGACCGAGACGGAGATGACGTCTTCCACGCCCTTGAGCTTGCGGCCGATCAGTGTGCGCGAGGCCCAGGGGCAGATATAGGCGACATAGAGATGGTAACGGCCGGCCTTGGCTGCAAAGCCGGCTTCGCCGGTCGGCCCGGCGCTGCCATCCGGGGTCACCCAATTGCGGAAACTCGACGTCTGGCGGACGAAGCCGCCCTTTTCGTCCTTTGCCTGAACGGGCTGCCAGTCTTCCGTCCACTTTCCGTTCACCAGCATGCGCAACTCTCCGATCGATCGACTAAATGGCTCATTACCCTGCTTCGACGCCGGCGTGAGGCCGCGTTTTTGAAGACAGTCTGTACACCCCAACTGCGACGATGCTGCGCTTGCCAAGCCGGCGAAGCAGGAAATATGTCTCTGCTATACGAAATGACGTGGAGTTCGAAATGCATCTCTCGAAGGCCGTCGTGCGGACCGAACATGCAAGCCGCTACCTGCAGCAGCTTTGCAAACACTGGAGCCACAAGTTCAGCGTCGAATTCGATCCTCTGCAGGGCCGGGTGCCGTTCAGCGATGCCGCCGAGGTCACATTTGCAGCCGACGATGCGGCGCTGACCATGACACTTTCCGTCGCCGATCCCTCGCAACGGGAAAGGATGCAGGATGTCATCGACGATCATCTGAAGCGCTTCGCCTTCCGCGAAGAACTCGACATCGTCTGGACGGACTAAGCCCATCGCCAATCCAAACTTTGCCCCGAACCCTGGAACAAGCATGACGAAGAGCAATAACCGCGAATCCGACTATCCGATCGATCCGATGTTTCTCGATCGCTGGTCGCCGCGCGCCTTCACCGGCGAAATCATCGAGGAAGCGCAGCTGCTCAGTCTGCTCGACGCCGCCCATTGGGCGCCGTCCTCTTCCAACCAGCAGCCCTGGCGCTTTGTCTATGCCCTCAAGGGCTCGGAGCATTGGGAGAAATTCGTCGCGTTGCTCGTCGACGCCAATCAGGAATGGGCAAAAAACGCATCGGCGCTGATCTTCGTCGTGTCGCGCGCCTTCACCGGGGCCGCCGGCTCAGCTGAGGAAAAGCCGAGCTACACCCATTCCTTCGATGCCGGTGCGGCCTGGGGGTACTTGGCGCTGCAGGCGCGCCTTTCCGGTTTTTATGCCCATGGCATGGGCGGCATCAAGCATGGGGAGATCAGGCAGGCTTTCGATATTCCGGAGGGTTACCGCGTCGAAGCTGGCGTTGCGGTCGGTCGTCTGGCCGACAAGAGCGTCCTTTCCGAACGCAATCAGGCCCGCGAATTCCCCAGCCGGCGCAAGCCGCTCTCCGAGGTTGCCTTCAACGGGCGCTTCGTTGCGAACTGAGCCGTAACCAGGCGAACGAAAGCCCCGTCGTCCACGGACGGCGGGGCTTTACTTTCGACAAATCAGTTAGATATCGAGGTTTGCGACGCTTAGGGCATTGTCCTGGATGAATTCGCGCCGCGGCTCGACTTCGTCCCCCATCAGGCGGGCGAAGAGGCCATCGGCGTCGGTGGCGTCGTTGACCCTGACCTGCAGCAGCGAGCGCACGTTCGGATCGAGCGTCGTTTCCCAGAGCTGCTCTGCATTCATCTCGCCAAGGCCCTTGTAGCGCTGCATGGTGAGGCCCTTGCGGCCGCTTGCGAAGATCGCGTCGAGCAGGGCGCGGGGGCCAGAGATTTCGACGTCGCCTTCCCGGCGATGCAGCGACGGCGGCGTCTGATAGATCTCCTTGAGGCGCGCCGTCAACTGGTCGATGTGGCGGGCATCCGAGGAACCGATCAGCGCCATGTCGAGCACGACGATCTCCCTGACGCCGCGGACCATGCGCTCCAGGCGCAGACCGCCATCGGTCGTCACATCGCCCTGCCAGCCGCGCTCTGTTTCCTCGGCGATGATGTCGAGGCGCCCTGCGACTTCGTTTGCCAGCGCCAGCGCTCTCCCCGGATCGCTGGCGAGCTCGGCGTTGAGGGCGCCGGCAATCGCCGCTTGTTCGACGGCGGAACGATTATAGCGCGAATGGAGATTGTCGAGCAGCGCGCGCATGCGCAAAGCATCGAGGATGACCTCGCGCAGATCCTGGCCGGCGCGAACTTCACCGCTACCGAGCCTCAGCGACGCATCTTCCAGGCCTTGGCTGATAAGATATTCTTCGAGCGCCTTCTCATCCTTCAGATACTGCACCGACTTGCCGCGCGAGACCTTATAGAGCGGCGGCTGGGCGATATAGAGATGACCGCGCTCAATCAGTTGCGGCATCTGGCGGAAGAAGAAGGTGAGCAGCAGGGTGCGAATATGGGCGCCGTCGACATCGGCGTCCGTCATGATAATGATCTTGTGGTAGCGCAGCTTTTCGACATTGAACTCGTCCTTGCCGATGCCGGTGCCGAGCGCGGTGATCAATGTGCCGATTTCCTGGCTCGACAGCATCTTGTCGAAACGGGCGCGTTCGACGTTCAGGATCTTGCCGCGCAGCGGCAGGATCGCCTGGTTCTCGCGCGAGCGGCCCTGCTTGGCCGAGCCGCCGGCAGAATCGCCCTCGACGAGGAAGACTTCGGATTTTGTCGGATCACGCTCGGAGCAGTCGGCGAGCTTGCCCGGCAGCGAAGCGATATCGAGTGCGCCTTTGCGACGGGTCAACTCGCGGGCCTTGCGGGCCGCTTCACGTGCTGCGGCGGCCTCGACGACCTTGCCGACGAGGATTTTGGCTTCGCTCGGATGTTCTTCGAACCAGGTGTTCAGCGCCTCGTTGACGAGACTTTCGACAACAGGACGGACTTCCGAGGAAACGAGCTTATCCTTGGTCTGCGAGGAGAATTTCGGATCCGGTACCTTGACCGACAGAACCGCCGTCAGGCCTTCGCGGCAATCTTCGCCCTGCAGCGTTACCTTTTCCCTTTTGGTGATGCCGGAGCTGTCGGCATAGGAAACGACCTGGCGCGTCAGCGCCGCGCGGAAGCCGGCCATATGCGTGCCGCCGTCGCGCTGGGGGATGTTGTTGGTGAAGCAGAGCACGTTCTCATGATAGCTGTCGTTCCACCACATCGCGACTTCGACGGTGATGCCGTCCTTTTCGCCGTGGATGGCAACCGGCTTGTCGACGAGCGACTTCTTGGCGCGGTCCAGATAAGCGACGAAAGCCTCGAGGCCACCGTCATAACGCAGTTCTTCCTGCTTGATATCGGAGTGGCGCTTGTCGGTCAGCAGGATGCGGACGCCTGAATTCAGGAAGGCGAGCTCGCGAAGGCGATGCTCCAGCGTGCCGTAGTCGAACTCGGTCATGGTGAAGGTGTCGGTGCTCGGCATGAAGCTCACTTCCGTGCCGGTCTCATTCGGCGCGTCGCCCGTAACCTTCAGCGGAGCGTCGGCCACGCCATGGGTGAAGCTCATTTCATGGATCTTGTCGTGACGACGGATCTTCAGCTTCAGCCAGACGGACAGCGCGTTGACGACGGAGACGCCGACGCCGTGCAGGCCGCCCGAAACCTTATAAGAATTCTGATCGAACTTACCGCCGGCATGAAGCTGCGTCATGATGACTTCGGCCGCCGACACGCCTTCGCCGGTGTGAATGTCCGTCGGGATGCCGCGTCCATTGTCGGTGACGGTCACCGAGCCATCCGGATTGAGGGTGACGGTGACGATGTCGGCATGACCGGCAAGCGCTTCGTCGATCGCGTTGTCGACGACTTCATAAACCATATGATGAAGGCCGGAGCCGTCGTCGGTATCGCCGATATACATGCCGGGGCGTTTGCGCACGGCATCGAGGCCCTTCAGAACCTTGATGGAATCTGCGCCATATTCGGTGCTTACGCCGTTTTCCGTCGCGGATGTATCGCTCATTCTGTCGAGATTTTCCCTGTTGTCGTAAAGCTGCGGCGCGCTTTGCGAATCACCGGCTTTCTTCACTCTCGTATATAGGTTTTTTGAACCCACTTCCCAATGGCAACCCCCCAAAACAAGGCATAAAACAGGGGATTATGACGCTTTTCCGTCGCCTTTGCCGCTATTTTCGAGAAGAGCCGATAGCCGGCCTATCTCGGCGCTGTCAAGGCTGCGGATTCGGCGCGCCAGCCGGTTGGCAAATTCGGTATATTCGGGGGGCAGGCCGGAGGTGTCGATCACGACGCGCGGGTCCGAAGAACGGGCGAGCAGGAACAGTTCCTCAGCCTCATCCCAGATGATGTTGAAATAACCGGCGATGCGCTGCAGCAGATCGAATGTCGGCAGCCCACGCTTTCCATGTTCGAGCGCCGAGAGATAGGCAGGAGAGACATTCAGGGCTTCCGCCATTTCCTTCTGCGAGACGCCCTTGCGCGCTCTCAGCCTGCGAACCGCCTCTCCGAAGGGTGTCATGGCCTTTCCCCATGCCGCCGCGACAGGCGAATGTAGAGCGCGCCCTCACCGCCATGATGCTGTGCGGCCGGCTCATAGGAGGAGATCAGGTAGCGGAATTCCGGCTTCGAGAACCAGAGAGGCACAGCCCGCTTCAGCGCGCCCTCGCTGCCCATTGAGCTGCCCTTGCCCGTAATGACCAGCACATGTCGCATGCCGCGCTCATGGGCGCGGATCAGGAAATCGAGAAGGATGGCATGGGCCTCGCTCTGCACCAGCCCGTGCAGGTCGATCCGCGCTTCGAGCGCCAGCCGGCCCTTGGCGATTTTACGCTTGACCGGTTTTTCCAGCGGATGATGTACCCGGGCCGATGGCTTGGCCGTCGACGGTGCTGGCGGCTGCAGCGGCGTTGGCGTGGCGGGCGTCTGCTTTTCTTGTTCCCGTTCGGCCGCCGCTTCGGCTTCGGCAAGAAAGGCATCGAGTTCGGTCAACGCCCCCGCCTTGCCGGGCATCGGCCGCGTGCTGCGGGCGACCTTTCCCCAGAGGATCCTCTCATCCGCGCTCAGCTTGCGATCCCTGGCCATCAGTCGAATCTTCCGGCGGCGGCATTGGGAATGAGAATGGCGAAATCGGCGTCGTTGCGGACGGTGCCGGCACGTTCCCCGGCCATGTCCCCCGAGCCGGTGAAGATATCACCCCGCGCCGGCCCGACGATCGCCGAGCCGGTATCGAGCGCCAGCATCAGCCGGCGGAACGGCCGGCCTTGGTCGAGATGGGTGAGGCTTTCGGCGCGAATGAAAAAGGGAAAGCCGAAGGTATGGATCATTCGGTCGACAGCAAGCGCGCGCCCGGCGAGAAGCGGCACCTTGGCGGCCGCGATCGGACCTGCCTGCGGATCGGCCACCGGCGCATCACGGAAGAAAACATAAGAGTGGTTATGCCATAACACTTCGTCGACGCGCTCGGGATTGCGCGCCAGCCAGGCACGGATCGCCTGCATCGAAATCTCCGCCCGATCGATCTCGCCGCGCTCGATCAGCAGCTTGCCGATCGCCGAGAAGGGATGGCCGGCTTTCGCCGCATAGGTGATGCGGCCGATACGACCATCCTCATAACGCAAGCGGGCGGCACCTTGCACATGCACGAAGAAGACATCGACCTTCGACTTCGCCCAGGCGATTTCGAGGCCACGGCCTTCGAGAAACCCCTGATCGATGGCGCGGCGGTCCGGATAAGCAGTGACGTGGCCCTCATGCAGACGGCCGAAAGCGTAGGCCTTGTCGAGCTCGGCGGGGCGATTGGCATCGTCGAGATCGATCAGATCGTCCGGACGCCGATAGAAAGGAAAACGGAAAATTTCGTCCGGCCGCTCCGACACGTCGATATCGGGTTCGTAGAAAGCGGTGACGAAGCCGGAATTGCCGTCCTTGCGGCGGATCAGAAAGGGCCGACAATGCGTCTCGAAAAAACTTCGCGCCGACGCCGGAGATGACGGCGTGAAATCTTCGGCGGCAGCGAGAAGCGGAAGCAGGTCTTCCGAACTCAGGCCCAGCGATCCGGTGCGGTATGGTTTGACATCGGTGATCTGCCGTCGGCAGCTTCGCATGACTTCAAAAAGGCCGGAGGGATCGTCATCCTTCCAGCCTTCCAGAGTGTCGAAGCTTATGGCCTGCAGGACGAAGTCCAATGCGTGGTCACTCATGTTCCGATTCGGTCGCCACGAGTTTCCAGTTCGGATCGCGCGAGCGGGTGTCGCGGGCAAAAGTCCAGAGGTCGTTGACCTCGGCGACGTTTTCGGCGTCGCCTTCAATCAGCACATCCGTCTTGTCGTAGGTGGCCGATATCAGCTGGCTGACGATGCGCACGGTGATCTGCGCTTCGCTGCCCTTCGTCTCCGCATGGGTGATTTCGGCCTTATCGATGCCGACGAAGGTGGACTTCACCTTCTCGCCCCGGGCATCGCGCTCGCCAATCGCCGCATCGAAGCCGTCATAGACTTCGCGCGACAGCAAGTTCTTCAGCGTTTTCCGGTCGCCATCGGCATAGGCCATGACGATCATCTCGTAAGCCATGCGGGCGCCGTTCAGAAACTCCTTCGGGCTGAAGGCGGGATCAGCCTTGTTCAGCGCGCGTAGCGATTCGTTAAGCGGCGTTCCGGGTGCGGCGATAGCATCGATGGCAGCGAAGCGATCCTCATCCTCCGTCGTCGCATCGCGACGCGGCAGCGTCACGACCTTGCCGGCATCGGCGGCTTCGGCCGGAGCCGCATCCCGCGGCGTATAGAGATCGCGCGGCGGCTTCTCATTTCCTGTGCGGCGTCCGAGCACGGAGCGGAGCTGAAAGAAAATCAGCACAGCCGCCACCAGGAAAAACAATGTGATGAAGTCGTTCGAACTCATATCGTATCGCAGCCGCCGTTAACATCTCTGATTTGTACTCCCATATAGTCTGCCTATACAGATGATTCAAATGATGGCTGGCATCTTCGCCGGCGCCAAGAGGAGACCGGTGAGCCCGGGACATGACCGACATGCGTTTTTCGATCCTGCCAGCTTTCATTCTGCTGTTGCCGCTCGCCGAAATTGCCGGTTTCGTCGTCGTCGGCCGGGCGATCGGATTGTGGCTGACGCTCGCGCTCGTCATGCTGGGTTTCGCTCTCGGCGTGGTTCTGCTGCGCCGGCAGGGCATTGGCATTTTGCGCCAAATGTCGAGCGAAGGACGAAATGGGGTGATGCCGGGCCGCGACCTGCTGCGGCCGGCGATGAACGTCATTGCCTCGCTGCTCCTGATCATTCCCGGCTTCCTCACAGATATCATCGCGATCCTCATTCTCATTCCGCCGGTGCGCGATCTCGTCTGGCGGGCGATCGCCAAACGCTTCGTCGTCGTTAATGCCAAGGGCGGCTCTTCCTCTGGCCCGCAGCCCGATTTCCGCGACCGCAAGCCGAACTCGAAGGTGGTCGATCTCGACGAGGAGGACTATCATAGGGAGCCGGATCGCAACTCGCCGTGGTCCGGCAAGCATATCGGCGACTGAGGCACTGCGGCTGATCAACCGCGCCAATCGCCCAGGGTTGTAAGCCCTTCCCTGAAATGTTAGATGGCGGCACCATTCCCATGCCCCTCGAGGAAAAGCCAATGGCAGACGATAACAACAGCAACGGTGCGGCCAACCCCACCCTTTCGATCCTTGCGCAATATACCAAGGATCTGTCCTTCGAAAATCCGGGTGCGCCGCGTTCGCTGCAGGCCCGCGACAAGGCGCCGACGATCAACATCAATGTGAACGTCAACGCCAACCCGCTTTCCGATACGGATTTCGATGTCGTGCTGTCGCTGAATGCCGAAGCCAAGGACGGCGACAAGACGGTTTTCCATGCCGAACTCACCTATGGCGGCGTTTTCCGCGTTGCCGGTTTCCCGCAGGAACACATGCTGCCGGTTCTCTTCATCGAGTGCCCGCGGATGCTCTTCCCCTTCGCTCGTCAGATCATCGCCGACGTCACCCGCAACGGCGGTTTCCCGCCGCTGATGATCGACCCGATCGACTTCACACAGATGTTCGCTCAGCGCGTTGCCGAAGAACAGGCCCGCGCCAAGGTTCAGGCCGTTCCGAACTGACCGGATCCTTCCTGGCTGAAATGCGGATGCCCGGGCTGGTCCCGGGCATTTTCAATTGAGGGCCGGCTTAATCGAGGTTGGCGTATTTCGCCCAGATGCTTTTTTCACCGAGCTTGGCGACGAGCGCCTCATGCGCCTGCTCCTCGGTTTGGCTGAGGCGCGGGGCGAGCGGCCGGGGCCGCTCAAGCACGGCGGCAATTACCACATCGTCTTCCATCGCCATGTCACCGCGATCTGCCCGGTTGGATTTGCCGACCATGCCGAGGCCGAGGGCTGCCTGTCTGCCGCCGATCATCTCGATATAAACTTCGGCAAGCAGTTCGGAGTCGAGCAGCGCGCCGTGTTTGGTGCGGTGCGAATTATCGATGCCGTAGCGCCGGCAAAGCGCATCCAGCGAATTTGGCCCCATCGGATGTTTGCGCCGCGCCATCGACAGGGTATCGAGCACCCGTTCCGGCAGGATCGGCGGCAAACCGATCCGCGCGAGTTCCGCGTTGATGAAGCCCATATCGAAGGTGGCGTTGTGGGCGATCCACTTCGCATCGCCGAAGAAGGTGAGGATTTGTTCGGCCACGTCGGCGAAAGGCTGCTTGTCCTTCAGGAATTCATCGGTGATGCCGTGCACGGCGAGCGCATCCGGATGAACTTTCTGATCTCCAGGATTGATGAAGATATGGATCGTATTGCCTGTGGGGAAATGATTGAAGAGTTCGATGCCGCCGATTTCGATGATGCGGTCGGCGCGGTTGTCGAGGCCGGTTGTTTCCGTATCGAAGATGATCTCACGCATTCCGGAAATCTCCCTTGGCAATCCGCGTTTTCAGGTCGGCGACGATTTCAAGCACTCGTTCCCTCGTCGTCGCGATACTGTGACTGGTATCGACCAGATAATCGGACCGCCGCCGTTTTTCGGCGTCCGGCGTCTGGCGGGAGAGAATCATCTCGAATTTTTCCTCGGTCATGTCTTCGCGCGCAAGCACCCTTTGGCGCTGAATCTGTGGATCAGTGCTGACGACGACGATTACATCTACTCTTGCCTCGGCGCCGGTTTCGAAAAGTAATGGAATATCGAGCAATACCATGTCGGCGCCGGCGGCGCGTTGCCGCTCCAGAAATTCCGTCTCGCGTTTGCGAACCAGCGGGTGGACGATCGCTTCCAGGCGTTTGAAGCCAGCAGGATCAAGAGCGAGCTGGCGGCCGAGTTCATGCCGGTCGACTGCTCCATCCTTCATCGTGCCGGGGAAGGCAGCATTCACCAGGGGTGCAGCCTCGCCGGCATAGAGATCATGGACCACGGCATCCGAATCATTCGCCGGGATTCCTGCATCGGCAAAGAGCTTTGCCGCCGTCGATTTTCCCATTCCGATGGAGCCGGTGAGACCAATCTTCAGCATCAGTGCGCTTCCATATCCGCGATGATGAGCGCGCGTAGCGCCGCGTCGACGATGGGACGCTGGCCGAACCATTTCTCGAATCCGGGCACGGCCTGGTGCAAGAGCATGCCGAGACCATCGACGATTGGAAATCCTTGCTCTTCCGCCTGTGCCAGGATCGGCGTCTTCAACGGCACATAAACGATATCGGTGACGACGGCATCGGCTGCAAGAGGCGAGAAATCGAGTTGCGGCGCCGCCTCGCCGTCCATGCCGAGCGAGGTGGTATTGATGAAGAGGCCGGCGCCTTTCATCACTTCGGCAAGCGCACCGGCCGGATGGGCCCGAACACGCGGGCCAAAACGATCCGCGAGTTCGTGCGCGCGTTCGACGGTGCGATTGACGACCTGGATCTCCTTAAAACCGCGATCACGGACCGCCTGGATGATCGCCCGGCTGGCGCCGCCGGCACCGAAGACGACAGCCGTGTCATGGCGGTCCCAGCCCGGATGGCGTTCGTCGAGATTGGCGATGAAGCCGCGACCGTCGGTATTCGTCGCATGCAGGGCGCCATCCTCCAGCCAGAGCGTATTCGAGGCACCGAGTTCTCGCGATAGCGCATCCGGCTTGTCGGCGAGCCGGAACGCCAATTCCTTGTGGGGAATGGTGACGTTACCTCCGGTAAAGCCGGAACTGCCATCCTTCAACGAGTGAATGAAATCGGGAAAGGCCTCGGGTGCCACTTCATGAGCGCGATAACTGCCTGGCAGGCCGAGCGTCTTCAGCCAATATCCGTGGATCAATGGCGAGCGCGAATGCTTGATGGGAAAGCCCGTGACAAATGCTTTCGGCCCGAATGTTTCACGTGAATCACCCATCGATCGCTCCCAGTTCTCGCAGTTTTTTTAGGAGCGGCAGCATCGGCAGGCCGAGAATGGTGAAATAATCACCCCGGATCTCTTCGAAAAGCTGGATGCCCTCCCCCTCCAATTGATAGGCGCCGACGCTGGAAAGCGCCCGTTCGCCAACCCGGGCCAGATGTCTGGCGATGAATTCCGCCGTCAGCGGCCGCATCGTCAGCTCGGCATGGGCGAGATGTTCCCATAAGACCACGCTATTGCTGACGATGGCGACGGCACTGTTCAACCGGTGGCTTACGCCCGAAAGGGCTTGAAGATGACTGGCCGCGTCGGCCAAGTCCTTCGGCTTATGGAAGACGCTGTCGCCGAGCGACATCGTTTGATCCGAACCGATGACCAGGGTATCCGGAAAACGACTGCTGACTTCCTCGGCCTTGGCCCTGGCCAGGACGAGGGCCACGGCGTCAGGCTTAGCGCCGGCTTTTTCCAGCGGCGCTTCGACGGCCCGTTCATCGATCCTTGCGGCATGTGCCTCGAAGGCCAGACCGGCATTTTCCATCAGCATCCGGCGAAAGGGACTCGACGATGCAAGGATGAGTTTCGGCGTCATGGGTTCCTCGGAGTGCCGGCTTTCCGTCAGCGCTTAGCGCAGCTTCGGCCGCAGGGCAACGATTGCCGCGGCCGTTTCCTCGATTGAGCGGCGGGTGACGTCGATCAGCGGCCAGTTATGGCGGGCGCAAAGCGAGCGGGCATATTTCAACTCCTCCGAAATCGCGGCACGGTCGGTATAATGTTCGCGATCGAAGCCCTGCGTCACGCCGAGCACACGATTTTCCCGCACCTGGGAAATACGGTCGGAGGTGGCGATCAGACAGACGATCAGCGGTTTGCTCGCGACGAAGAGGCTCTCCGGCAATGGCACACCATAGACGATCGGAATGTTCGCCGTCTTGATGCCTCGGTTGGCGAGGTAGATGCTGGTCGGTGTTTTCGACGTGCGGCTGATGCCGATGATCACGACATCGGCGTCGTTGTAATCGTCGGGCATCTGGCCGTCGTCGTGATCCATGGTGAAATTCAGCGCTTCGATGCGCGCGAAGTAGCCGGCATTCATCACATGCTGGGCCCCGACCCGGCGGCGCGACGGAGCGCCGAGATAGATCTGGAAGGCATTCATCACCGGCTCCAGCACATTCACCGAGGCGACGCCCATCTCGATGCAACGCTCATCGATCAGGCTTGCAAGCTCCCGGTCGACAATGGTGTAGAGCACGATGCCGGGGGCGTCATCGATCGCCTGCAGAACCGGCAGCAGCTGCTTGCGATTGCGGATCAACGGATAGACATGTTCGATCGGCTGCGCTGATCTGAATTGCGCCGACGCGGCGCGCCCGGCCGAGATCAGAGTCTCTCCCGTTGAGTCAGAAATCAGATGCAGATGGAAGAAGTTCGTTCTGTTCTCCACGCTATTTTCCGCTGCCTGTTGAAAAGACTGGATGAAACAGAGCTACGGCGGCGAGGCAGTCTCCGGCAAGGGAAAACATGTCTCCTTATCCACATTTCGGATTTTGTGGGTCGGTTATGATTGGCCCTGTGGATGATGGGGAAGAGATCTATTTCTCGAAAGCCGGTCCACAGCCTATCCACAGCTATAAGAAAAATCGCCGATCCGGAAGGATTTGGAATCATTTTCAGATTTGGCTTCTCCCCGAGATTCGGACGAGATGGACAAATCTTTCGGATGTTGTTTTGCCGGCGCGCGACAAATGGCGACGGCAGTGGATGGATTTTAATCCTTGATAGTCACCGACTCTAAGAAATAGAAACCTTTTAAAATATCTTTGATTTTTTATAGGGAAGAAGCGCTTGAGCGATACGCGCCGAAAGATCATGAGGGTTTTGAGTGGCGAGAGCCTCTCCCCTCCTCCTCTCTGGCTGATGAGACAGGCAGGACGTTATCTCCCGGAATATCGGGAGACACGGGCTAAGGCAGGGAGTTTTCTGGATCTCTGCTACACGCCTGAGCACGCCGTCGAAGTGACATTGCAGCCGATCCGCCGCTATGGCTTCGATGCGGCCATACTGTTTTCCGATATCCTGGTCATTCCCGATGCAATGAAACGGAATGTCCGGTTCACCGAGGGCCATGGCCCGGAGATGGATCCGATCGATGAAGCCGGGATCGGCAGATTGAATGGCGAAGAGGTTGTCGATTATCTCAGACCGGTTCTGGAGACGGTGCGGCGGCTGCGGGAGGAGTTGCCAGTCGAGACGACGCTGCTCGGCTTCTGCGGCGCGCCCTGGACGGTTGCGACCTACATGATTGCCGGGCACGGCACGCCGGATCAGGCCCCTGCGCGCCTCTTCGCCTACGGGCACCCCCGCGCGTTCGAGCATCTGCTGATGCTGCTTGCCGACGTATCGGCCGATTATCTCGTCGCCCAGATCGATGCCGGCGCCGATGCCGTGCAGATTTTCGATTCCTGGGCTGGCGTTCTCGGCGAAAAGGAGTTCGAGGCGTTTGCGATCAGGCCGGTTGCGCGGATGATTGCTTCGGTCAAGTCGCGCCGGCCGCATGCTCGCATCATCGCTTTTGCCAAGGGCGCCGGCTACCAGCTCAAGACTTATCGCCAGAAGACGGGTGCTGATGCGATCGGCCTCGACTGGTCGGTCCCGCTGGCGTTTGCCGCCGAACTTCAGAAAGACGGACCGGTTCAGGGCAATCTCGATCCGATGCGCGTCGTTGCCGGCGGCCGGGCGCTGGAAGAGGGCATCGACGATATTCTGCAGCATCTCGGCAATGGACCGCTGATCTTCAATCTCGGTCACGGCATTACGCCGCAGGCTGATCCCGAGCATGTACGTCTGCTGGTCGATCACGTGCGAGGCGGGCGCGTGCGAGGCGGGGCGTGACGATGGAAAAGCAGACCGATCGGAGGTCTGGCGTTTACGCCAGGCGCCGGGCTCATTTTGCGCTGGCCTTCTTCGCGTTGATGGCGGTCGGGCTTTTTGCGTTGAACCCCGATAATCTCTACCTCTGGATCAAGGCGCTGCACATCATCGCGGTCATTTCCTGGATGGCCGGACTGTTCTATATGCCGCGGCTGTTCATCTATCACACCGATGCGGAGGCCGGCTCGGTGCAATCGGAAACCTTCAAGGTGATGGAGCGTCGGCTACTTCGAATCATCATGACGCCGGCAATGATGTTGACGTGGATTTTCGGCCTCTATCTCGCCTGGTCGGTCTATGGATTCCAGGGCGGCTGGCTGCATGCCAAGATCGGTCTCGTCGTGCTGCTGACCGGTGTTCATATGTTCTTCAGCCGCGCCGTCGGAGCGTTCGAGCGGGATGAAAATCGCCGCTCGGCGCGTTATTGGCGGTTCATGAACGAGGCGCCGACGGTGCTGATGATCCTGATCGTCATCCTCGTCGTGGTGAAGCCGTTCTGAGGAAAATCGTCCTCAGGTTAAATTTGCTTCATTTTAACCAGCCCTCTTGCGGCAGCGATTGCGAGTCGCTATTTTCCGCGCATCTCATCTACGTGGCATGTGTGTAGAGTTCAGTCGTCTGCGAGCCCTTTCGCGGTACCGAATACGACCCAACATCGCCTTTCCCCTTTGAAATTGAAAAGAGTATTGGTCACTTCATGGCTGAAATGAAGCTTCAGGAACTTAAGAGTAAATCCCCGACGGATCTGCTGGCATTTGCCGAATCGCTCGAGGTCGAGAATGCAAGCACGATGCGCAAGCAGGAGCTGATGTTTGCGATCCTCAAGATGCTTGCCAGCCAGGATGTCGAAATCATCGGCGAAGGCGTCGTCGAAGTGCTGCAGGACGGTTTCGGCTTCCTGCGTTCGGCCAATGCAAACTACCTGCCGGGCCCGGACGATATTTATATCTCCCCGTCGCAGATCCGCCGTTTCTCGCTGAAAACCGGCGATACCGTCGAGGGTCCGATCCGCGGGCCGAAGGAAGGCGAGCGCTATTTCGCTCTGCTCAAAGTCAACACCATCAATTTCGACGATCCGGAAAAGATCCGTCACAAGGTTCATTTCGACAATCTGACGCCGCTCTATCCGAACGAGCGGTTCAAGATGGAACTGGATATTCCCACCACCAAGGATCTGTCGCCGCGTGTGATCGACCTCGTGGCGCCGCTCGGCAAGGGCCAGCGTGGATTGATCGTCGCGCCGCCGCGCACCGGCAAGACCGTGCTGTTGCAGAATATCGCGCATTCGATCACCGCCAACCATCCGGAGTGCTATCTGATCGTCCTGCTGATCGATGAACGCCCGGAAGAAGTAACCGACATGCAGCGCTCGGTTCGCGGCGAGGTTATCTCCTCGACCTTCGACGAACCGGCTGTGCGTCACGTGCAGGTGGCCGAGATGGTCATCGAGAAAGCCAAGCGCCTTGTCGAACACGGACGCGACGTTGTCATCCTGCTCGATTCGATCACGCGCCTGGGCCGTGCCTATAACACGGTCGTTCCCTCGTCAGGCAAGGTCCTGACCGGCGGTGTGGACGCCAACGCTCTGCAGCGGCCGAAGCGCTTCTTCGGCGCCGCGCGTAACATCGAGGAAGGCGGCTCCTTGACGATCATTGCAACTGCGCTGATCGATACCGGCAGCCGCATGGACGAAGTGATCTTCGAAGAGTTCAAGGGTACCGGCAACTCGGAAATCGTCCTCGACCGCAAGGTAGCCGACAAGCGCATCTTCCCGGCGATGGACATCCTGAAGTCCGGCACGCGCAAGGAGGATCTTCTCGTTCCACGCCAGGATCTGCAGAAGATCTTCGTGCTCCGCCGCATCCTTGCTCCGATGGGCACCACCGACGCGATCGAATTCCTTATCGACAAGCTGAAGCAGACGAAGAATAATTCCGACTTCTTCGACTCGATGAACACTTAATCCTTAGCCGGATTCACCCTATAAGAGCTGGAGGCATTGTGATGATGTCGCCAGCTTTTCTATTTGAGAGGAATCGATTTCGATTCCAATGGACCAAGCGATATGGCCATGTTGAATGATACCATATATGCGCTATCGAGCGGCGCCCTGCCTTCGGGGGTTTCAGTCATTCGGATCAGCGGTCCCCTGATCAAAGATATATTGGTGAGGCTCATCGGATCCGTGCCGACAGCCCGGAAGGCATCTTACCGGACGATTCGGGCTCGTAACGATCAGCCGATCGATAGCGGGCTGGTGCTATTTTTTCCTGCGCCGAATTCGTTTACCGGCGAGGATGTTGCCGAGCTGCAAATCCACGGCAGCAGAGCGGTGCTGGCGGCGCTGTTTCACGCACTTGGCGATATTCCAGGTGTTCGAATGGCAGTCGAGGGCGAGTTCTCCCGCCGCGCCTTTGAAAACGGCAAACTTGATCTGGTCGAGGTCGAAGGACTGGCCGACCTCATCAGCGCCGAGACTGAAATGCAGCGACGCCTTGCGGTCGAACACAGCGCAGGCGGTCTTTCCACACTTTACGGTTCGTGGGCGGAACGATTAACGCGCGCCCGAGCGTTGATCGAGGCGGAACTTGATTTCCCCGACGAGGATGACGTTCCGGGGTCGGTGTCGGATATCGTCTGGGCCGATATGGGGAAGCTTCGCGTTGATATGGAGCATCACCTGGCGGCAGCTTCGGCCGGCGAGATTATCAGGGACGGCTTCAAGGTCGTCATCGCCGGCGCTCCGAACGCTGGAAAATCGAGCCTGTTGAATGCTTTGGCTCGTCGTGATGTGGCAATCGTGACGGAGATTGCCGGAACCACGCGCGATGTCCTCCAGGTTGATCTCGATATTGATGGTTTTCTGATCAAGCTCTATGACACGGCGGGACTTCGTGAGGCGGACGACAGGGTCGAAATGGAAGGCGTGCGGCGCGCGCGTATTGCGCTTGGCGATGCCGATCTCGTCCTGATGCTGGTTGATATGACGGATCCCCAGATTCCTGACGACTTGGAGCAAGCCTCTCCACATGTTACTGTCGGGACAAAGAAGGATCTCATCGATATCGCAGCGGATCGGTATGATCTGCAGATTTCGACGGCGACGGGTGAGGGTCTGACGGAACTACGCCGGTTGATCGGCAATATTGTCGACAAACGTTTTGCCGGCCTGTCTATGGCAATCCCCAGTCGGCAACGGCATAAAGATTCGCTGACGAAATGTTTAACGGCGCTCGATGCGGCAATATCGCAGACGGATGTCAATCTCGAACTGCGGACCGAGCAGCTGCGAATTGCCGCTGAGTATTTGGGCAGAATTACTGGAAGAGTGGACGTCGAACAGCTACTCGAGGTGATCTTCTCGGAGTTTTGTATCGGCAAATGATTCACGTGAAACCCTGGGCGCCAGCTTGCGCTGGTTTCACGTGAAACGTCTGCCGGATGTGGAGTCTTGAATGACGGATAATGCCTTCGATGTGATTGTGATAGGTGGCGGCCATGCAGGCTCGGAGGCTGCCAGCGCAGCTGCGCGCCTCGGGGCGAAAACCGCTCTGATTACACATAGACGAGACACGATTGGCGTCATGTCGTGTAATCCAGCAATCGGTGGGCTTGGCAAGGGTCATCTGGTTCGGGAGATCGACGCGATGGACGGCCTGATGGGTCGTATTGCCGACGTCGCGGGCATTCAGTTCAGGATGCTGAACAAGAAGAAGGGTGCGGCGGTCCGCGGTCCGCGGACGCAGGCTGATCGAAAGCTTTATCGCTTGGCAATGCTGGCGGCGATCGAAGCGACGCCAGGCCTGGATATCATCGAAGGCGATGCGTTTGATCTGGACGTTGTTGAGGGGCGCGTCGCCGGCGTGATTATGAAGGATGGTCGAACCCTGAAAGCGCCGTCGGTGGTTTTGACCACTGGAACCTTTCTGCGGGGCCTTATTCATATCGGTTCGGAAAAGACACCAGCCGGGCGTGTTGGTGAAGCACCGTCAATCGGATTGTCTGCGACCCTCGCCCGCCTGGGACTGCGGCTGGGACGTCTGAAGACCGGAACACCAGCGCGGCTGGATGGAAAGACGATCGACTGGCAATCCATTGGTCGACAGGGGGCTGACGCGGAGCTTGTTCCGTTCTCCTTCATGACCGACGCGATCACCACGCCACAAATCGAATGCGGGGTCACCAGGACGACCGAAGCGACCCACCGCATCATTGTCGACAACATTATGCGCTCGGCAATGTATTCCGGGCAGATCGAAGGCGTCGGGCCTCGTTATTGCCCGTCAATCGAAGACAAGCTGGTGAAATTCGGAGAGCGGGATGGACATCAGGTCTTTCTCGAACCGGAGGGACTGGACGATGACACGGTTTATCCGAACGGGATTTCTACCTCCCTACCGGCGGAGGTGCAGTCAGACTTCATCAAAACCATTCCGGGGCTTGAAGCGGCCAGAATACTGCAACCGGGCTATGCGATCGAATATGATCATGTCGATCCGAGAGAGCTGACTCCATCGCTGGAGGTCAAACGGTTGGGGGGCCTGTTTCTCGCCGGTCAGATCAATGGGACCACCGGATATGAAGAAGCAGCCGCCCAAGGTCTGGCAGCCGGGTTGAATGCTGCATTGCGAAGCAGCGATTCGGATCCGTTCCATTTTAGTCGAACGAGCTCCTACATCGGTGTCATGATTGACGATCTCACCTCACGTGGCGTTACGGAACCGTATCGAATGTTTACATCCCGGGCGGAATATCGGCTGACTTTACGGGCTGACAATGCCGACATGCGATTGACGCCGTTGGCCATGCGGCTTGGATGCGTGCGCGGCGAGCGCGTGCAGCGGTTCACGTCCTATCAGGCCGAAATTGAAAGTGGCCGAGCGCTGCTGCGGTCGCTGACGGTTACGCCGAACGAGGCCCGCCGCGCCGGCTTGAATATTAATCTCGATGGGCAGCGCCGAACTGCCTATGATTTGTTGTCCTATCCGAATTACGATCTGGCCGCGCTCCGGCATGTTTGGCCGGAGGCGCTTGACGCGATCGGGCCGAAAGTCGCGGAAGCGTTGGAAATCGAGGCCGGGTATTCGGTTTATCTGGATCGACAAGCCATGGCGATTGCTGATCAGCAACGCGACGAAGACCGGCAGATACCGCTAGATTTCAATTATGACGTACTCTCCGGTCTTTCGAACGAGCTCAAGGCAAAACTCAGCGCTGCTCGACCTTTCAGCATCGCCCAGGCCGCAATTGTTGAAGGGATGACGCCCGCAGCAATCGCATTGCTGCTTGTGCACTTGCGTCGCCTACCCGCCCCCGCTCGTCATAGCGCCTGATTACAAGATTTGAGAGTCTTTCGGAATGGAATTAAACGGTTTGCGTGTTTCACGTGAAACACAGGAACGGCTGCAACACTTTGCCGCGCTGTTTCAGAAGTGGGCGAAAGCAATTAATCTGGTGGCGCCGTCGACACTCGATGACCTTTGGCACCGGCACATCGCCGATAGCATCCAAATCTTTCAGATTCATCCGCAGCCTGTTACCTGGGTTGACCTCGGTAGCGGAGGTGGCTTTCCCGGCGTTATTACCGCAATTTTTCTGGCCGAGCTGCAAGGTGGATGGGTCCATCTGGTCGAAAGCAGCCATAAGAAGGCAGCGTTTCTGCGCACGGCGCTGCGGGAGACAAATGCGCGCGGCAGCGTGCATAGTATTCGAATCGAAGATGCTTATCCGGTGGTTGGCGAATGCGGTGCGATTTCAGCGCGTGCGCTTACCGATCTTGAGGGGCTAATCGGATATTCGGCCCCTTGGATGCTTGGCAAGGAATATTGTCGTGGCTTTTTTCATAAAGGCCGGGATTACCGGAAGGAAATCGACAAAGCACGTGGTCGGTGGGAATTCGATCTGGTAGAACATAAGAGCGCCGTCGGGCAGGAATCTGTTATTTTAGAAGTATCAAATCTCCGGCGCTTGGTTTAACAGATCGGATATTGCGGCAATGGCTGGCGAACGACATCGGATTATCACCATCGCAAATCAGAAGGGTGGCGTTGGCAAGACGACCACAGCAATCAATCTGGCAACAGCGCTTGCTGCCATTGGCGAGCGCGTCTTGATCGTCGATCTCGACCCGCAGGGTAATGCCAGCACTGGCCTTGGTATCGATCGTCGTGATCGCAAACTCTCTTCCTACGATCTGATGGTTGGAGATCGCGGCATCCCCGAAGTGACTCTCGAGACAGCGGTTCCGAATCTCTTTATCGTCCCGTCGACGATGGATTTGCTTGGCATCGAGATGGAGATCTCGCAGCAAAGCGATCGGGTCTTCAAATTGCGGAAAGCCTTGTCTTCGCCGGAAGCCATGGCATTTTCCTATATTCTTCTGGACTGCCCACCGTCGTTCAATCTGCTGACGATGAATGCCATGGCGGCGGCGCATTCGGTTTTGGTGCCATTGCAATGTGAATTCTTTGCGCTGGAGGGATTGAGCCAGCTGCTTGAGACCGTCAGCCAGGTTCGGCGAACGGTTAATCCGCGTCTGGATATTCAAGGGATCGTCTTGACGATGTTCGATGCGCGCAACAATCTTGCCCAGCAGGTGGTCAATGACGTGCGCACGCATCTCGGGGAAAAGGTTTACCACACGTTAATTCCGCGCAACGTCCGGGTTTCTGAGGCGCCGTCGTACGGCAAGCCGGCTATTCTCTATGATTTGAAGTGCGCGGGCAGCCAGGCCTACCTGCAGTTGGCCTCCGAGGTCATCCAACGGGAGCGGCAAAGACTGGCCGCGTGATATCATTTTAGGCGTGTAGGTGAGTGTAGATCATGAATGACGATGTATCGAAGAGGCGATTGGGCCGCGGCCTTGCGGCGCTGATTGGTGAAATGGATCAGCCTGTCCCGGTGGAAGCCGAGCGGACTATCAGTGCCGACAGAATGATCCCGATCGAGTTCGTCAGCCGTAACCCTCGTAACCCTCGTCGTTTCTTCGATGACACAGAGCTCCACGATCTCGCAAGTTCGATTCGTCAACATGGTATCGTTCAGCCAATTGTTGTGCGGACGATGTCGCGCGATCGATATGAAATCATCGCCGGCGAGCGACGTTGGCGCGCAGCTCAGCTTGCGGGTCTGATCGAGATTCCTGTCATTGTCCGTGATGTGGATGACAAGACGGCGCTGGAAATCGCCATCGTCGAAAACGTGCAGCGCGCGGATCTCAATGCCCTGGAAGAGGCGTTGGGTTATGAGCAGCTTATTGCGGAATATGGTTACACTCAGAACGACCTTGGAGAAATCATTGGTAAAAGCCGCAGCCACGTTGCCAATTCCTTGCGCTTGCTGAAGCTGCCGGATCCGGTTCGCGATTTGCTTGCCGCTGGGAGCCTTTCGGCCGGGCACGCGCGCGCACTGGTTTCGACATCTGACCCGGCAAGTCTTGCCCGTACGATCGTTGCCAAGGGCATGTCAGTGCGTGATGCGGAGAAGCTCGCACAAAACAATATCAAGGCCCAATCGGAACCACAGCAGCCAGCTTTGCGGCGAGATCAGAAGGACTCCGACACGCTGGCGCTGGAACGGACACTTTCCGATGCGCTCGGCCTTGATGTTGCGATCAATCACAAGGCAAGCGGCGGTCAGATCAAAATTTCCTATAAGTCACTGGAGCAGCTCGAGGAAGTCTGCCGCTTGCTCGAGAGGCGTTAAAGCGTCGTGCGTCCCTTTAGGCGCACAAAGGACGCTCTCACTCGTTGCTAGTCAGGCGGATTTCCGGCCGGATTGAAGGGTGGTGGATAGGAGCGTTTGCATCGCAACGCTGTCCTCCAGCACTTGTCGCCGTCTGCTTTGCAAGATAGCGGCCTGCAGCCGGTTGGATTCTCGGGCGATGCTTTCGGCGGTCCACTGGCGCAGTGCCTGTTCGATGATCGGCTTGCGGCGAAAATGCAAATGCCGCCCCATCGTCTGCATGATTTGAGGCGGCTGCAGCCGTCTTTCATCCATTTCGGCGCGCATCGAATCCAGAAGCTGGAATTGTTTCAGGCATGCCTGGAGAACCAGAAAGATCGCCGTTTTCGAGCTGCTGATCTTTTGCATGGTATGTAGAAATGCACTGAGATCACCGCCGAGAATGGCGTCGACGGCGTCGTCGACCGAAATGGCGCTGGCGTCGCCGATTATTTCGGTCACGTGATGTTCTTCGACCGTATCGAAGCCGCGGCAGTAAAGCGCGAGCTTGCGCACCTCGTTTCGCGAAGCGATCCGATCGCCCCCGATCAACGCGATTAGCGCTTGGCGCGCCGCCGGCGTAATGCCGAGCTTCTCTGCGCTAAGTTCAGTATCGATCAAGGCGTTCAAGGCGCGGGTGTCGTCGGCGTAAGAAGGGATCGTCATGACAGATCGCGCGCCTTCCGCGGTCTTGCGCAGCGGCGAGCCCTTCTTCAGGTCGCCGGCCTCGACGATCAGATAGGCGGCTTCGAGTGGCTTTTCGGCCAGAAGTGCCAGGGAATCGACGAGGTACTTCTCGTTGGCGGCGCCGCGGATCCAGATCAGTTTCTCACCGCCGAACAACCCGATCGACTGGACCTCGTCGACCAACCGCCCGGGATCCTTCTGCAGGTCGCCGACATCGAGTTTGGTCAGCGAGAAAGGATCATCGAGCGCTACGCCGCTCTTGCCGGCGAGCAAGCCTGCTCGTTCGGAAACAAGGCCGCGATCCGGCCCGTAGATGACGAAAATACGATAGTTCCGTGCCGATTTCTGCAGGAAGGTCTCGAATTCGTGGGATTTTATCTCGGCCACATCTCCGCCCTCAGCGGCTGAGGGCAGCGGCGATATCGGCCCCTACGAATTCCGCTACCTGATCTGCCGCACGGTTTTCGGCATCACGGATTGCGCGCTGCTTGGCGAACTCCTGGTCAGGGAAATCCACCAGCGCCGTGGTCGCGCGGCTGCCAGCCTTGATGATATGATTGTCGGTCGCCGCGCGCAGCGTGTAGGTGACGCTGACGGTCACACGACCGGCTCGCGACGTATCGTCGGATTCCCTCAGCAACGTATCGGCAACGATCGACGAGGCGTGCATTTCGACGAGATATTCCGGTTTTTCCGGCTCGCCGGCTCCACGTGACGCTAGGAAAATCAAGTGGTTACGAACTTGTTGTTCGACGCGGCTACCTGCTGGGGAAAAGCCGACCGAGGAAAGCTTTTCAGTAACACCGGAACTCTCGGAGTAGAGCGGACGAACCTGGCAGGCGGAGAGAAATGCCGCGGAGGCAATTATCATGGCGATGCCGGCATTGCGGGCCAGCTTGCAAGCGATATCAGACGACAATGTTTACAATCCTTTGGGGAACCACGATGATCTTTTTCGGTGCTTGTCCGTTCAAGGCGTTCTTCACCGCATCGAGATCCAGTACGGCGTCGGTGACGGCATTCTGATCTGCATCGCGAGAAATTGTCAATTCAGCGCGTTTCTTGCCATTGATCTGTACCGGCAGGACCACATCATCTTCGATAACGAGTGTTTCGTCGTACTGCGGCCAGCTTGCCCGGGCAAGCAGCCCTTCGTTGCCGAGTGCGGCCCAGCATTCCTCAGCCAGGTGCGGCGTCATCGGAGAGACAAGCTGAATCAGGATCTCTGCGGCATCGCGTACCGCTGCGCGATAGGTGGCATCACCCTCGCCTGCGGCAACCTTCGTCATCGGTGCGGCCAGCGCGTTGACGAGTTCATAAATTCGGGCAACGGCCTTGTTGAACCAGAGCTTGTCGTAGTCGTTCTGCACGGCCTTCAACGTCTTGTGAGCAGCCTGCGAGATTGACAACGCTTCCCCATCGGTTGCCGGCGCAGGGGCTACGGTAGAGAGCGCGTCCGCAGCTTCGGAAATCAGGCGCCACAGACGCTGGGTAAAGCGATGAGCACCTTCGACGCCCGCCTCGGACCAGATGACATCGCGCTCCGGCGGGGAGTCGGACAGAACGAAGAAACGAGCGGTATCGGCGCCGTAGGAGGCAATGATATCGTCAGGATCGACGACGTTCTTCTTCGATTTAGACATTTTCTCGATCGAGCCGATCGCGACTTCCTCGTTGTTCGTCAGCAGGAAAGCCCGGCGTTTGCCGTCGAGTTCGTCGATGCGGATATCGGCGGGTGCCACCCATTCGCGGCCGGCGCCGGCGCCGCGGCTATAGGTTTCGTGGACCACCATGCCCTGGGTGAAGAGACCCTTGAAAGGTTCGGTGGCGGCGACGTGACCGGTCTCGCGCATGGCGCGGGTGAAGAAGCGGGAATAGAGCAGGTGCAGGATCGCGTGCTCGATGCCGCCGATATACTGGTCGACCGGCAGCCAGCGGTTTGCCGCTTCCGGATCGGTCGGCTTATCTTCCCAGGGGGCGGTGAAGCGGGTGAAATACCAGCTCGAATCGACGAAGGTATCCATTGTATCCGTCTCGCGGCGTGCATCCTTGCCGCAGTTCGGGCAAGAGACATGACGCCAGGTCGGATGACGGTCGAGCGGATTGCCGGGCTGGTCGAAAGCGACGTCGTCAGGCAGCTTGACCGGCAGGTCCACCTTCGGCACCGGCACGACACCGCAATCATCGCAATGGATCACCGGGATCGGGCAGCCCCAATAACGCTGCCGGGAAATACCCCAGTCGCGCAGCCGGAAGTTGACCTTGCGCTCGCCCTGCGGCGCATTGCCGAGCGAAGCGGCAGACAGTCGATCGGCGACGATATTGAAGGCTTCCTCCGTGGTCTTGCCGTCGAGGAAGCGTGAATTGATCATCACGCCGTCGCCGTCATAAGCGGTGTCGCCGACGGAAAAGCTTGTTGCATCGCCATCCCTCGGCATGACGACGGCCACGACCGGCAGGCCATATTTGCGGGCAAAATCAAGGTCGCGCTGGTCGCCCGAGGGGCAGCCGAAGATCGCGCCCGTGCCGTAATCCATCAGGACGAAATTGGCGATATAGACGGGCAGCTCCCAAGAGGGATCAAGTGGATGCCGGACGCGGACACCGGTATCCATGCCCTTCTTTTCGGCGGTCTCGAGCGCTGCGAGCGACGTGCCAGCGCGACGGCACTCCTCGCAGAAGGCATCAATATCAGGGCTCTTCGCGGCGGCATCCTTCGCCAGCGGATGATCGGCGGCGATCGCCAGGAAAGATGCGCCGAAGAGCGTGTCCGGCCGGGTGGTATAGACCGTGACTTCGCTCTCGCCAGCAGGTGCCGTTTGCGGCACGATCTCCCAGCGGATCGTCAGGCCCTCCGAACGGCCGATCCAGTTCTTCTGCATCAGGCGCACTTTTTCCGGCCACTGGTCGAGCGTATCCAGCGCGTCCAGCAGATCCTGGCTGAAGTCGGTGATCTTGAAGAACCATTGCGTCAATTCGCGCTGTTCGACGAGCGCACCGGAACGCCAGCCGCGTCCATCGATTACCTGTTCGTTGGCGAGCACGGTATTATCGACAGGATCCCAGTTGACCTTGGACTGCTTGCGATAGACCAGGCCCTTCTCCAGGAAATCCACAAAGAGATGCTGCTGGTGCTGGTAATATTCGACGTCGCAGGTGGCGAACTCGCGGCTCCAGTCGAGCGAAAGCCCCATGGCCTTCAGCTGCGCCTTCATCGAGGCGATATTCTGGTAGGTCCAGGAGGCGGGGTGAACGCCACGCTCCATGGCGGCATTCTCCGCCGGCATGCCGAAGGCGTCCCAGCCCATTGGATGCAGCACGTTGTAGCCGCGGGCGCGCTTGTAGCGGGCGACGACATCGCCCATGGCGTAATTGCGGACATGGCCCATATGGATGCGCCCCGACGGATAGGGGAACATTTCGAGGACGTAATATTTTTCGCGCGGATCGGCGTTGTCGGTCTCGAAGACCTTGTCTTCATTCCATTTCTGCTGCCAGCGGGGCTCGGCGTCGCGCGGATTATAACGTTCGGTGGCCATGGTATTCGTATTTCCGGAAAATCAGGGGAGTTGGTCGAGACCTTCACCATGAAACCACTACAGCGTCAAGTTTTGCAGGTGCTGCAAGCGTCCGATCTTGATCGTGACCAGGCGATTTCGCCGAAACGGGACTTGGCAAGCACAGAATGGCTGGCTAGTTCATTCCAATCATTTCATCCAGATATGTTGAGGCAGAACGATGGAATTTCGAGAGCGTTTGAACGACGTACGGTCGCGGATTGCCGCCGCGGAACGCGAAGCAGGTCGTCCGGCGGGTTCCGTTCAACTCGTCGCGGTCTCGAAGACCTTCGAGGCGGAGGCGATCCGACCGGCCATCGAAGCCGGACAGCGGGTTTTCGGCGAGAACCGGGTGCAGGAAAGCCAGGGAAAGTGGCCGACGCTGAAGGCTGAGCGGCCCGATATCGAGCTGCATCTGATCGGACCGCTGCAATCGAACAAGGCGGCGGATGCCGTAGCGCTTTTCGACGTCATCGAGACGGTGGACCGGGAAAAGATCGCCCGCGCGCTTGCCGAGGAGATGAAGCGGCAAGGCAAGGTGCTGCGGCTTTACGTCCAGGTCAATACCGGGCTGGAACCGCAGAAGGCCGGCATCGCTCCGGAAGAGACGTCGGCCTTCGTCGCCTTCTGCCGCGACGAGCTCGGCCTTTCCATCGAAGGGTTGATGTGTATTCCGCCGGCTGAGGAAAATCCCGGGCCGCATTTCGCTTTGCTGGCAAAGCTCGCGCTCAAATGCGGCGTCGAAAAGCTTTCCATGGGCATGTCGGGTGACTACGAGACGGCGGTCGCCTTCGGCGCCACAAGCGTCCGCGTCGGATCGGCGATTTTCGGCGCGCGCTGATACGCGGCTTTGGTCGGGCTTCCTGTCTCGCTTCACCCCGTCTAGATTTAAGATCGAGGTTGCATGTCCTGGGGAGGAGCAAATGCAGAACGGCTATCATGAGGCCTATGCGGCCTGGAAACGCGGTCCCGAAGCCTTCTGGCGCGAAGCAGCCGTCGGCATCGACTGGTTCAAGCCGCCGGAGCGGATTTTTTCGCCCAATGAGGGCGTCTATGGCCGCTGGTTCTCTGGAGCCGAAACCAATACATGCCACAATTGCGTGGACCGGCATGTGGCTGCCGGCCGCGGCGGCGAGACTGCGGTCATCTTCGACAGCGCAATGAGCGGCGAGAAGCGCCGTTTCACCTATGATGAGATGCTTCGCGAGGTGATGGCCATCGCAGCAGCGCTGCTCGAGCGCGGCATCGGCAAAGGCGATCGCGTCATCCTCTATATGCCGATGGTGCCGCAGGCGGTCTTTTCCATGCTCGCCTGCGCCCGCATCGGTGCGGTTCACTCCGTCGTTTTCGGCGGGTTTGCCGCCAGCGAACTTGCGGCGCGCATCGACGATTGCGGTGCGAAGCTGGTGATCACCGCGAGCTGCGGGCTCGAGCCTGGTCGCATCGTCGCCTACAAGCCCCTGGTCGATCAGGCGATCGAGATCGCGCATTCGAAGCCAGAGTGCTGCCTGGTGCTGCAGCGGCCGGAGCTTCGGGCAGATCTCGCCAGCGGCCGCGATCAGGATTTCGAGGTGGCGGTGGCGCAGCATCGTGGCGCCGAGATCGCCTGTGTCCCCGTCAAGGCGACCGATCCGCTCTACATCCTCTATACCTCGGGCACGACGGGTCAGCCGAAGGGCGTCGTGCGCGACAATGGCGGCCATATGGTCGCGCTCAACTGGTCGATGCGGAATATCTACGACCTGAAGCCGGGCGAGGTCTTCTGGACGGCTTCGGATATCGGCTGGGTCGTCGGACATTCCTATATCGTCTATGCCCCTCTGCTCGCTGGCGTAACCACGCTGATCTTCGAGGGAAAACCGGTCGGCACTCCGGATGCAGGCACATTCTGGCGCATCGTTTCGGAGTATCGAGTGCGGGTGCTGTTCACGGCGCCGACGGCCTTCCGCGCCATCCGGCGGGAGGACGGTGACGGCGAACTGATGCGCCAGTATCCCATGCCGGATCTACGGGCACTGTTTCTTGCCGGCGAGAGGGCGGATCCGGAGACGTTGAAATGGGCCGAGCGCATGCTTGGCATACCCGTCATCGATCATTGGTGGCAGACGGAGACCGGCTGGCCGATCGCGGCAAATCCGCTCGGCCTCGGCGTCCTTCCCATCAAGCACGGTTCGCCGGCGCTGCCGATGCCCGGCTATGATATTGCGGTGCTCGACGATGCCGGTCATCCGATCGAGGCGGGAACGCTCGGCAATATCGTCGTGAAGCTGCCCTTGCCGCCCGGCTGCCTGCCGACTCTCTGGAACGCGGACGAGCGTTTCCGCGCGGCCTATCTCGATGAGTTTCCCGGCTACTACAAGACGGCCGACGCCGGTTATGTCGACGAAGACGGCTATCTTTTCATCATGTCGCGCACCGACGACATCATCAATTGCGCCGGCCATCGGCTCTCGACAGGGGCGATGGAGGAGGTCTGTGCGCGTCATCCCGATGTCGCCGAATGCGCTGTCATCGGCGTCATCGATGCGTTGAAGGGCCAGGCGCCCTGCGGTTTCCTGGTGCTGAAACGACATGTTTCCCGTGACGCGACGGCGATCAGATCGGAGGTCGTGGCGATGATTCGTGATTCGATCGGACCTGTCGCCGCCTTCAAGACGGCCATTACCGTTAACCGGTTGCCGAAGACGCGCTCCGGCAAAATCCTCCGCGGCACGATGCAGAAGATCGCCGACGGCATACCCTGGAAAATGCCTGCAACCATCGATGATCCAACGATTTTGGAGGAAATTGCCGAGGCGCTGCGCGGGCGCGGTTTAGGCTCCCTGCCGATGTGACAGCAGGTTATGCATGACGCGGTCGCCGTTACCGGCCTGCTACCCAGTCGCTCTCGATCGCCAACAGTTCGGCGCAGAACATTCTGACCCTGTTCCGCAGCTAATTCGAAACAGGCCATCCGCAATAAAAAACCCCGCCAGTCAGCTCATACCGGTGGGGTTTTTCATGAAATTACTGATATCTCAGTACTGATCGTCGTCCTCGTCCTTCGGGGCCGAGCGCAGCGAGCTCAGCTTGCGGAAGACGGCGTCGGCGTCGATTTCCTTTTCCTTTTCCTCCTCGCGCTCGTAGCTCGGGGTCAGGCGCTCGGTTTCCTGTGCCGATTGCAGCGTTGCGCCCAGCTCGGCAGCGGTCGGCAGCGGACGACCCTTGGAAGCCTTTTCCACTTCCATGTCGAGATCGATCTGGCTGCAGAGGCCGAGCGTGACCGGATCCATCGGCGCCAGGTTGGCGGAGTTCCAGTGGGTGCGCTCGCGGATCTGCTCGATGGTCGACTTCGTCGTGCCGACGAGGCGGGAAATCTGCGCGTCCTTCAGTTCCGGATGGTTGCGAACGAGCCAGAGAATGGCGTTCGGGCGGTCCTGACGCTTGGAAACCGGCGTATAACGGGGACCGCGGCGCTTGGATTCCGGCACCCGCACCTTCGGTTCGGAAAGCTTCAGCTTATGGTTCGGATTGGCCTCGGCGCGGGCAATCTCGTCGCGGGAAAGCTGTCCTGTCGAGATCGGGTCGAGGCCCTTGATGCCCTGCGCCGCTTCGCCGTCGGCGATCGCCTTGACTTCGAGCGGATGCAGTTTGCAGAACTGCGCAATCTGATCGAAAGACAGTGCCGTATTGTCGACCAGCCAGATGGCTGTCGCCTTCGGCATGAGCAGTGTTTGAGCCATGGATATAGTCCTTCTATCGTCCGCGCCGGTCGCGGTCCGTGGATTGTCACCACAATGTCCGGGAAATATGCCGGTATATAACCGCACTGTCGCAGAATTGCAATTCTTCCGAAACGAAATGACCTTCGTCTAATTGCCGTGGCGGTGCGAACTGCTATGAATTGCCGTGATTTCAAGTCCGGGCCCTGTTAGCTCACGCGGTCCGTCGCATGTCCCATGAGGAGGAGTTGCATGTCGGAGAAGATCTATCCGGTCACGAAGCCGGTGAAGGCGCGCGCCCTGATTGATAAGGAAAAGTACCTGAAATGGTACGAGGAAAGCGTCGAGAACCCGAACAAGTTCTGGGGCAAGCACGGCAAGCGGATCGACTGGTTCAAGCCCTATACCAAGGTCAAGAACACTTCCTTTAGCGGCAAGGTGTCGATCAAGTGGTTCGAGGACGGTCAGACAAATGTCTCCTACAACTGCATCGACCGTCATCTGAAAACGAATGGCGACCAGGTGGCGATCATCTGGGAGGGCGACAACCCTTATATCGACAAGAAAGTCACCTACAACGAGCTCTACGAGCACGTCTGCCGGATGGCGAACGTGTTGAAGAAGCACGGCGTCAAGAAGGGTGATCGCGTCACCATCTATATGCCGATGATCCCGGAAGCGGCCTATGCGATGCTCGCCTGCGCCCGCATCGGCGCGGTGCATTCGGTCGTCTTCGGCGGTTTCTCGCCCGAGGCGCTGGCCGGGCGCATCGTCGACTGCGAATCCACCTTCGTCATCACCTGCGACGAAGGCCTGCGTGGCGGCAAGCCGGTGCCGCTGAAGGACAATACCGATAGCGCGATCCATATCGCCGCCCGCCAGCATGTCAATGTCAGCAAGGTGCTGGTCGTTCGCCGCACCGGCGGCAAGACCGGTTGGGCGCCCGGCCGCGATCTCTGGTATCATCAGGAAATTGCCACGGTGAAGGCGGAATGCCCGCCGATGAAGATGAAGGCGGAGGATCCGCTCTTCATTCTTTATACGTCAGGCTCGACCGGCAAACCGAAGGGCGTGCTGCATACGACCGGCGGTTACCTCGTTTATGCCGCGATGACGCATGAATATGTCTTCGATTATCACCACGGCGACGTCTACTGGTGTACGGCCGATGTCGGCTGGGTCACCGGCCACTCCTACATCGTCTATGGGCCGCTTGCGAATTGCGCGACGACGCTGATGTTCGAGGGCGTGCCGAACTTCCCGGATCAGGGCCGTTTCTGGGAAGTCATCGACAAGCACAAGGTCAACATCTTCTATACGGCCCCGACGGCGATCCGCTCGCTGATGGGTGCCGGTGACGACTTCGTCACGCGCTCCTCGCGCTCTTCGCTGCGGCTGCTCGGCACGGTCGGCGAACCGATCAATCCGGAGGCCTGGGAGTGGTATTACAATGTCGTCGGCGACAAGCGCTGCCCTGTCATCGATACATGGTGGCAGACGGAAACCGGCGGCCATATGATCACGCCGCTGCCCGGCGCCACCGATCTGAAGCCCGGTTCGGCGGCGACGCCGTTCTTCGGCGTCAAGCCTGAGCTGGTCGACAATGAGGGCAAGGTGTTGGAAGG
The DNA here is from genome assembly GCF_051810725.1 of Rhizobium zaerense. NCBI lineage: Bacteria > Pseudomonadati > Pseudomonadota > Alphaproteobacteria > Hyphomicrobiales > Rhizobiaceae > Rhizobium > Rhizobium zaerense. The sequence continues at coordinate 542,539 of NZ_CM132690.1, forward strand.
CCCTGCCGACGGCAATCTCTGCATCACCGACAGCTGGCCGGGCCAGATGCGTACCGTCTATGGTGACCACGATCGCTTCATCCAGACCTATTTCGCCACCTACAAGGGCAAGTATTTCACCGGCGACGGCTGCCGGCGCGATGCGGACGGTTATTACTGGATCACCGGCCGCGTCGACGACGTGCTGAACGTCTCCGGCCACCGGCTCGGCACGGCGGAGGTGGAATCCGCGCTCGTCTCGCACAATCAGGTTTCGGAAGCCGCGGTCGTCGGTTATCCGCATCCGATCAAGGGCCAGGGCATCTATTGCTACGTGACGCTGATGGCCGGTCACGAGGGATCGGATACGCTTCGCCAGGAACTGGTAAAGCATGTGCGGGCCGAAATCGGCCCGATCGCTTCGCCCGACAAGATCCAGTTTGCGCCGGGCCTGCCGAAGACGCGTTCCGGCAAGATCATGCGCCGCATCCTGCGCAAGATCGCCGAAGACGATTTCGGTGCGCTCGGCGACACGTCGACGCTTGCCGATCCGGCAGTCGTCGACGATCTGATCGCCAACCGGCAAAACAAGGTGACCGCCTGATCGGATCGAGCCGCTCCAGCCCGTTCGGGCTTCCGGGGCGGCTCACTTTGCTTGCGCATTATTGCTGCGTGGCTTGCGGCCTCCAACATATCCAAGGGCGAAGCCCCGGAGAGAAGATTGCCGGCGAGGTGACATCCGCCAGAATGCGGCCAAATACCCGTCGCCTAAATGTCCTTAGCCGGATTCTCGGCCACGACGAGGGAGCCAATAGGAATATCGACTTAGAAATCGATCGCTCGGCCATTGATTTCGTAATCGCCGAAGCGTGCTGGCTCGGCTCCGCCGCGGCCGCCGATCTCAGGCGGCAACTCCAGCGGTTTCTGTTTCTCTCGCCGCTCTTCGGCTTCGGCAAGGGCGCGTCTGGCAGCCGGGGACAGTATCTTGCGCGGCGGCTCCGTTCCTTCGGCCGTCGGCGTTTCGCTATTGTCGTTATCGGCGTCCTGCATGGCCGTCTCCTGCCGGAAAATATTGAAAATGGCTGGTGAATAACCAAATCATAATGCGCCGGTGCCGGGATTGAAAGCTTGTGACGCCGAAATCGGAGATGGAGATCCGCAATGAACCTCGTTCGCACTGCCATGTTGCTTGCCTTCATGACGGCGCTTTTCATGTTTGTCGGCTTCCTGATCGGTGGCCGGGCCGGCATGATGATCGCGTTCGTCATTGCCGCCGGCATGAATTTCTTCTCCTACTGGAATTCCGACCGGATGGTGCTTTCAGCCTATCGCGCGCAGGAGGTCGACGAGCGCAATGCGCCGGAATTCTTCCGGATCGTGCGCGATCTCGCTCGCAATGCCGGCCTGCCGATGCCCAAGGTCTATCTCTACGACAGTCCGCAGCCGAATGCCTTCGCCACCGGCCGCAATCCCGACAATGCCGCCGTCGCCGCCTCGACCGGCCTGCTCGCTGCCTTGTCTCCCGAGGAGGTCGCAGGCGTGATGGCGCACGAACTCGCCCATATCCAGAACCGCGACACGCTGACCATGACGATCACGGCAACGCTTGCCGGCGCGATCTCGATGCTCGGCAACTTCGCCTTCTTCTTCGGCGGCAATCGCGACAACAACAACAATCCGCTCGGTATCGTCGGCGTCCTCGTCGCGATGATCGTGGCGCCGCTCGCCGCCATGCTGGTGCAGATGGCGATCAGCCGCACGCGCGAATATTCGGCCGACCGCCGCGGCGCCGAAATCTGCGGCAATCCGCTCTGGCTCGCTTCGGCGCTCGGCAAGATCGCGCGTGGCGCTGCCCACGTGCCGAACGCGGATGCCGAGCGCAACCCGGCGACGGCGCATATGTTCATCATCAATCCGCTCTCCGGCGAGCGCATGGACAATCTGTTCTCCACGCATCCGAACACGGAAAACCGCATCGCCGCGCTGCACGACATGGCGCAAGGCGGCATGAATGTCTCGACGCAGCCTGCTCGTGCTGCTAATCCGTCGCGCAAATCGCGCTCTGTTCCGGATACGGGTCTTGGTCGCGGTGGTTCGCAACCGCCAAAAGGTCCGTGGTCTTGAATTCAGACGGCACGAAGAAGCCATTCCGCAAGCATAAGCCCTCCACCGAGCGCTCTGCGCCTGATAAGCCTGGCCTACAGGCCCGGGCTGCAGCGGCAAAAATTCTTGCTGCCGTCGTTGATCGCAAGCTGCCGCTCGACGGCGCTCTCGATCATGAACACGGCAATCCAGCCTATAGGGCGCTCGGCGAAAGCGACCGGGCGCTCGTCCGCGCCATCCTGAACGCGACGCTGCGCCATTTGCCGCGTATCGATGCCGCGATTGCCGGGCTGCTGGATTCGCCGCTGCCGGAGGGCGCAAGGGCGCTGCATCACGTGCTTGCAATCGGGGCGGCGCAGATCCTCTATCTCGACGTGCCGGATCATTCGGCCGTCGATCTTGCCGTCGAGCAGGCCAATCAGGATCCGCGCAATCGTCGTTTCGCCAAGCTGGTCAATGCCATCCTCCGCCGGCTCGGCCGCGAGAAGGAGCAGGTGCTCGATGAGATCGGCAAGGTCGCGCCGATGCCGGCCTGGTTTATCGCGAGGCTGGAAAAGGCCTATGGCCGGGACGCGGCGCTGGCGATTTCGGGATCCCAGCTCGAACCGGCCGCGATCGATCTGACCGTCAAGTCCGACCCCGAAGGCTGGGCGAAGCGGTTGAACGGCGTTGTCCTGCCCACCGGCGGCGTGCGGCTCGCCGCTTTCGACGGCGGCATCCCTTCGCTCGAAGGCTTCGACGACGGCGCATGGTGGGTCCAGGATGCCGCGGCAAGCATCCCGGCGAAACTTTTCGGCGATCTCTCGGGCAAACGCACCGCCGATCTCTGTGCCGCGCCTGGCGGCAAGACGGCGCAGCTCATCCTTGCCGGCGGCGCAGTCACCGCACTCGACCAGTCGGAAAATCGGCTGAGACGGCTGCGGTCGAACCTCGACCGGCTCGGCCTCGAGGCGGAGACGATCCAGGCAGATTTGACGACATTCGAGCCAACGGAGCGTTTCGACGCGATTCTGCTCGATGCGCCCTGCTCTTCTACCGGCACGACACGCCGGCATCCTGACGTGTTGTGGACCAAGGGGCCTGAGGATATCGCCAGGCTGGCGGCGCTGCAGGAACGGCTGCTGCGGCATGCGCTGACATTGCTGAAGCCGGGCGGCACGCTGGTTTTTTCGAATTGTTCGCTCGATCCTGTCGAGGGTGAGGACGTCGTCGCCCGTATACTTGCCGATACGGATGCGGTTGAGCGCGTTCCGATCAGCGCCGGGGACTGGCCCAGCCTTGAGGCAGCGATCACGCCGCTCGGCGAATTCCGCACGCTTCCCACGATGGCGAAAATGCCTGACGGCATTGCCTCCGGCCTCGACGGCTTCTATGCGGCCGTGCTGCGGCGCGTGGCCTGATGGCAAGGCTTGAGCGCTGGCGGTGAGCCTGGGCTATACGAGGCGTTTCATCGCCTCGTTTCACGCATGCCGCTCTCCAAAACCGCCCGCATGATTTCAGGTGAAACGCGTTAATGTGCGTATATTCGAACCTTGTCACGAATTAATTCATTGCGGACGATGAAATCGGCCACTTTTCACCTATTCTTAACCACGAGGGTCAATAGACAATAGAATATGCAGTCCGGTCGACGTTTTGCGAGCATGTATGTTCGGGAGGCTTGGCGGCGCGCCTTGCGCCGCGTCGCGTTGCTGCGCCTGAAGCTCTTTCGTCATTCGATCAAGGTGGCCGAGCGCCTGATCGTCGCGCCGACCGATCTGCGCAGCATCGATCCGCATGTGGCCGACGAGATTCTCAACGGACGCTTTCTCCTGGCCGGGCGCATGCTGGAAACCAACGAGAAGTCGCCCTTCACCTTCACCCTGCCCTCGCGCCCCTTCGCGATCCGTCTTCATAGCTTCGGCTGGCTGCGGCATATGCGGGCGAACAAGACGGAGCGCAGTTCGGCTGCCGCCCGCGCGATCGTCGACAGCTGGCTTTCCATCCATGCCGGACGTATGGAGGGGATTGCCTGGGAGACCGACGTCACCGCCCAACGCGTTATCGCCTGGCTGTCGCATTCGCCGGTGGTGCTGCAGAACGCCGACCGCGGCTTTTATCGCCGCTTCATGAAGTCGCTGGCGTTCCAGGTAAGGTTCCTGCACCGCATGGCGCCGTTTACTCTCGGCGGCCTGGAGCTGTTTCGGCTGCGGATCGCGCTCGCCATGGCCTCCGTCGCCATGCCGGCGCGCGCCTCTACGCTGAGAAGGGCGGCACAAGCGCTCGACCGCGAATTCGATAGCCAGATTCTACCGGATGGCGGCCATGTGTCGCGCAATCCGCGCGTCGGGCTGGAATTGCTGCTCGATCTGCTGCCGCTCCGGCAGACCTATGTCAATCTCGGCCATGACCTGCCACAGAAGCTGATCTCCGGCATAGACCGCATCTATCCGGCACTGCGGTTTTTTCGCCATCAGGACGGGGATCTGGCGCTCTTCAACGGGGCGACGTCGACGCTCGCAAACGAGCTGATGTCCGTGCTGCGATATGACGAGACAGCCGGTCAGCCGTTCAAGGCTTTACCGCATTCGCGTTATCAGCGGCTTTCGGGAGGCAAGACGGTGATCATTGCCGATACCGGCACGCCGCCTTCGGGAGGTGCGCTTCGGACCGCGCACGCGGGCAGCCTCTCCTTCGAGATGTCGTCCGGCCGCCATCGCTTCATTGTCAATTCCGGTTCGCCGAAATTTGCCGGGCACCGCTATGTCCAGATGGCGCGCACAACGGCGGCACATTCGACCGTCATCCTCAACGACACCTCGTCCAGCCGTTTTTCGCCCTCACCCTTCCTTGGTCACGCGATTACCGAACCGGTGAGAACGATCACTGTCGAGCGTGCCGAAACCGAGGACGGGCGCGACGGCATCAAGCTCAGCCATGACGGTTATGTCAGGGTGTTCGGGGTGCTGCACGAGCGTGAGCTGACGCTCAATGCTGCAGGCTCGATCGTGACGGGCCGCGACCGGCTCGTCGTCCGCGAAGGATATGAGCATGACGAGCCTCTGAAGGCCGTCGCCCGTTTTCATATCCATCCCTCGATCGTCCTGCATCAGAGTGACGGAGAGTCCGTGCTGCTGACGGCGCCGGACGGCGAAAGCTGGTTGTTTTCGGCGCCCGGCAATGAAGTGCTGATCGCCGAGGATATTTTCTTTGCCGACAGCTCCGGCATCTGCGGTTCGGACCAGATCGAAATCGACTTCGATCTTGCCGAGAAGACCGAAATCCGCTGGTTTTTGTCCCGCAAAGGCTAGAAGCGGATGATTTTGGGCCGAGTGGTCAAATCGGGATCGCATCCAGATAATGGAAGTAAGCTATGATGCTTATCAAAAATGGCTCGTGCTTTTCGACATCTGCTCTGACGCCTGTTTGCGTGGCGGCAAAGCTGTGCTAACGCGGCGCCAGCATGCGAACATCCCTTGCGGATGTCCTCCCGAAGCCCGAACGGAGAAGGTTTCATGGCCGTCATTTCCAAAAAGATCCCCGCCCCCGACAAGGTCGAAATCAAGACCGCGCTCATCTCCGTCTTCGACAAGACCGGGATCGTCGACCTCGCCCACGCCTTGTCTGCCAGAGGTGTGCGCCTGCTTTCGACCGGCGGCACCTATAAAGCGATTACTGCTGCCGGTCTTGCCGTCACCGATGTCTCCGAAATCACCGGTTTTCCCGAGATCATGGACGGACGGGTCAAGACGCTGCATCCGATGGTGCATGGCGGCCTGCTGGCGATCCGTGACGACGGTGAACACCAGGAGGCGATGAAAAAGCACGGCATCGAGGGCATCGACCTCGCCGTCATCAACCTCTATCCCTTCGAGGAGGTGCGTGCGGCCGGCGGCGACTATCCGACGACCGTCGAGAATATCGATATCGGCGGTCCGGCGATGATCCGCGCCTCGGCCAAGAACCATGCCTATGTGACGACCCTGACAGATCCGACCGATTATGCCGAACTGCTGGAGCAGCTTTCCGCAGATGACGGCAAGACCGCCTATGCCTTCCGCCAGCGGATGGCCGCCAAGGCCTATGCCCGCACCGCCGCCTATGATGCAATGATCTCCAACTGGTTCGCCGAGGCGCTGTCGATCGACACGCCGCGCCACCGGGTCATCGGCGGCGCGCTGAAGGAAGAGATGCGCTACGGCGAAAACCCGCATCAGAAGGCCGCCTTCTATGTCACCGGCGAGAAGCGCCCGGGTGTTTCGACGGCCGCTCTTCTCCAGGGCAAGCAGCTCTCCTACAACAACATCAACGATACGGATGCCGCCTACGAACTGGTCGCCGAGTTCCTGCCTGAGAAGGCGCCGGCCTGCGCGATCATCAAACATGCCAATCCCTGCGGCGTCGCCACCGGATCCAGCCTGGTCGAGGCCTATCGGCGGGCGCTCGCCTGCGATTCCGTTTCCGCCTTCGGCGGCATCATCGCCCTCAACCGGACGCTGGATGCCGAAACGGCTGAGGAGATCGTCAAGCTCTTCACCGAAGTGATCATCGCGCCCGATGTCACGGAGGAGGCAAAGGCGATCGTCGCCCGTAAGCCGAACCTGCGGCTGCTGACCGCCGGCGGGCTGCCTGATCCGCGTGCCGCGGGCCTGACGGCAAAGACCGTTTCCGGCGGCCTGCTGGTCCAGAGCCGCGACAACGGCATGGTCGAGGATCTGGAACTCAAGGTCGTCACCAAGCGCGCGCCGACGGCACGGGAACTTGATGACATGAAGTTCGCCTTCAAGGTTGGCAAACATGTGAAATCGAATGCCGTGGTCTATGCCAAGGACGGCCAGACCGCCGGTATCGGCGCAGGCCAAATGAGCCGGGTCGATTCCGCCCGCATCGCCGCGCTGAAGGCCGAAGAGGCCGCCAAGGCGCTTGGCCTTGCAGTGCCGATGACGCACGGGTCGGCGGTTGCCTCCGAAGCCTTCCTGCCTTTTGCCGACGGTCTTTTGTCGATGATCGCGGCAGGGGCGACGGCGGTTATCCAGCCGGGCGGATCGATGCGCGACCAGGAGGTCATCGATGCCGCTAACGAACACGGCGTCGCAATGGTCTTTACCGGCATGCGCCATTTCCGGCACTGAGTGATTGTACGCCGCCGTCGGCCAGGGCAGAGCTGATTGCTATGCCCGATCGGCCGGATAGGGTGTACGGAACAAGAGCACCAGTCCGCCGGCAAGAAACAGGATCAGCGTTGCCATTCCGAGCCGCGGTGATCCGCTCATATAGGTCACCAGCGAGAAGAGCAGCGTCGCCATGAAACTCGTGGCGCGGCCCGAAAGCGCGTAGATGCCGAAGTAGCGGCCGGCTTCCTCCGGACTGACGCTGCGGGCAAGATAAGAGCGCGACGAGGCCTGCACCGGCCCGAAGGCGAGCCCGATCAGCAGACCATAAAGGATATAGGCCTTTTCCGCCGCAGTGCCGAAAAGGCCGCCGGAATCGTTCGTCGGCAGCGGTATCAGTCCGAACAGGGTGTAACCCGGTCCTGTCGAGATGATGCCGATGGTGGCGAGAAGCAGCATGGTGAGGCTGATGACGACGGTTACCTTCGAACCGACGCTCTTGTCGACGCGGCCGGCGATCAGGCAGCCGAAGATGGCGACGACATTCAGGATGATGCCGTAGATACCGATCTCGATCGTTGCCCAGCCGAACATGCCGGCTGCGAAGATACCGCCAAGGATCAGCAGGCCGTTGACGCCGTCCTGATAGATCATGCGGGCGATGAGGAATGTCAGGATGCCGCGGCGCTCCCGGAGTTCGCTAAGCGTGTTTCTGAGTTCCCGCAAGCCGGAGCGGACGGCGGTGCCGAAGGGAAGACCCCTGCCGACATCCGGCGTGAAGAAGAACATCGGCAGGATGAAGATCAGATACCAGACGGCCGAGATCGGCCCGGTGATGCGTGCATCCTGGCCGGTCTGAGGATCGAGACCGAATAGCGGATCGAGGCCGAGGATGGTCTTGCCGGTCTCAGGACTCGCCGCCAAAAGCGTCACGACGGCAATGAGCACGATGATGCCGCCGAGATAACCGAGCCCCCAGGCGGTGTTGGAGAGCTTGCCGACCTCGTGCTTGCCGACCAGGCGCGGCATCATCGAATCGTTGAAGACGATCGAAAACTCGGCCGAGATCGAGGCGAGGATCATGAAAATGACGGGATAGACAACAGGCGAACCGGGGGCTGCGAACCACAGGCAGAAGAGGCTGGCGATCTTGATGATCGCGAAGAAGCCGATCCAGGGTTTGCGCGCGCCGGACTGGTCGGCGATCGAGCCGAGGACGGGTGAGAGCAGGGCGATGATCACCGAGGAGATCGTCGCCATGTTGCTCCACGTCGTCTGGGCGGAAACCGGGTCATCGGTCAGGCGGGAAACGAAATAGGGTCCGAAGATGAAGGTTGTGACCACGGTAAAGAAGGGCTGTGCTGCCCAGTCGAAGAACATCCACCCCCAGATGCCCTTCTCGGTGGCCTTCGGCGGCTGCGTTCCTGTCCAGTCGATGCGATTCAACATCCGCTCCTTGTTTTGACGCGGACTGTCTCACCTCGCCCGGTCGCGCGCAAGATCGGTGAGGATACCTGCAGCAACGGTAATACGCGCGAGATTGGGATCGCCGCCGTCGCTGAGGCTTGAAAGTTCCTCGAGGATACGGTTGATGCGGATGCGATCCTGGGCATGCCAGGCTTGAACGGGAAGCTTTTCCCTGCCGTGATCGGAAAGAGCCGAGATGACGATGTCGCGTCTTGCGCTGGCGATCTGATCGATGCTGCGGGCAAGCGCCAGATTCTCATAATGGTCGGAGGTGAGGATCCGCCCGCCCGCCGCTAGCAATCTGCCGATACGGAAGGTCTGCGACACCGCGAAGTAGTTTTCGGCCGCGCGCACCAGGGGCTCGCCGGTACGCTCGGCGATCTGCATGATCTCAGGCACTAGCGCGAAGCCCTGGAGGCCGGCGATCTCGGCGCCAAGTTTTTCGGGCACGCCGGCCTGACTGTATTCCGCCTGGCGCGCTGCAACATCGCCGCCCGCCTGTTCGGCGAAGGCAGGCTTCAGCTTCTTCAAGGCAACCTGCAGCCGGCTAATCACTTCTGCCATATGCGCCTTGGTCATCCCGGTCTTCAGGAGCAGGCGCGTCAATACGGTAAAGCTATGGCTGATCTCCTCGTAGATGCGGTTCTGCATATCGCCGGAAACCTTGCCGTCGAGAGCGTCCGTTTCGGCCCAAAGGCGGGTCAGGTCGAAACCATCGCGGGCAACGATCGCGGCGCGCACCACTTCTGGAGCCGAAGCCGCCGTCGCGTCCATCATGGCGACGATGAAGCTCGGCCCGCCGCGGTTGATCGCTTCGTTGGCAAGCACGGTCGCGACGATCTCGCGCTTCAGGCGGTGGCTGGCGATATCACCGGCGTTCGACTTCTGCATCTTCACGGGGAAATAATTCATAAGCGTTGCGATGAAATAGGGATCGTCAGGCAAGTCGCTTGCGGCCAGCGCATCGAAGAGCACGATCTTGGCATAAGACACCAGCACGCCGATTTCCGGCCGAGTCAGCGGCTTGCCGGCCGTATAACGTTCGGCTAGCGTTTGCTCGTCCGGCAACGTCTCGACCTTGCGGTTCAGCTGGCCGGCGCCCTCGAGAACGCTCATGAAGCGGCCAAGCTGCAGACCGTTTGCCGTGCCCTTGCGTTCCGTCAGGGAGATTGCCAGCGACTGCAGGTAGTTGTTGCGCAGCACCAGGGTCGCTACCTCGCCCGTCATCGAGGAAAGAAGCTGGTCGCGTTTTGCGCGCGTCAGGCGTCCGTCATGCATGGCGGCTGCCAGCGCGATCTTGATATTGACCTCGACGTCCGATGTGTTGACGCCGGCCGAGTTGTCGATGGCGTCGGAATTGCAGCGCCCGCCCTTCAGTCCGTAGGCGATGCGGCCTTTCTGGGTAACGCCGAGGTTTGCGCCCTCGCCGATCACCTTGGCGCGCACCTCCACCGCGGTGATGCGGATCGGGTCGTTGGCGCGGTCGCCGACATCGGTGTCGGTTTCGGACGGCGCTTTCACATAGGTGCCGATGCCGCCGAACCAGAGCAGGTCGACCGGGCTCTTCAGGATCGCCATCATGATCTCGAAGGGCGTCGCCACGGCCTTGTCGATGCCGATCGCGGCAACCGCTTCCGGCGTCAGCGTGACCGATTTCGCCGCGCGGGAGATGATCATCGCACCCCTCGACAGCACGTTTCTGTCGAAATCCTGCCAGCTTGAACGCGGCAGGTCGAAGAGCCGTTGGCGTTCGGCCAGCGTCTTTTCCATATCGGGGTCCGGATCGATGATGATGTCGCGGTGATCGAAGGCGGCAATGAGCCGGATCTTGGGAGAGAGCAGCATGCCGTTGCCGAAGACGTCGCCCGACATGTCGCCGACGCCGGCGACGGTGAAGGGCGTCGCCTGGATATCGATGTCCATTTCCCGGAAATGGCGTTTCACGGTTTCCCAGGCGCCGCGGGCAGTGATGCCCATCTTCTTATGGTCGTAACCGGCCGAGCCGCCGGAGGCAAAGGCATCGTCTAGCCAGAAGCCGGCTTCCTGTGCCAGTGCATTGGCGGTGTCGGAGAAGGTCGCGGTGCCCTTGTCGGCGGCGACGACGAAATAGGGATCGTCGCCATCGAGCCTGACCGTATCCTTCGGCGGCACGATATCGGCGCCCGATATATTGTCGGTGATCGAAAGCAGCGTACGGATATAGGTCTTGTAAGCCTCGCGGCCGGCATTGAAGATCTCGTCGCGGCTGCCGCCGACGGGAAGCTTTTTCGGATAGAAACCGCCCTTGGCGCCGACCGGCACGATGACCGCGTTCTTGACCTGCTGGGCCTTGACGAGGCCGAGCACTTCGGTGCGGTAATCCTCTGCGCGATCCGACCAGCGCAGGCCGCCGCGCGCCACCTTGCCGAAGCGCAGGTGCACGCCTTCTACTTCGACGCCGTAGACGAAAATCTCGCGGAAGGGTTTCGGCTGCGGCAGCCCGTCCACCAGATGCGGATCGAGCTTGAAGGCCAGCATCGGCTTCGGCGAGCCATCCGGGTTCTTCTGGAAATAATTGGTGCGCAGCGTCGCATCGACGATATTGACGTAACGGCGCAGGATACGATCGTCGTCGAGGCTCGGCACGTCGGCAAGCTCGGCTTCTATCGCCTGGTGCAGTTCGGCAAGCTTCTTGACGCGAGCCTTTTCCGAAAGCGTAGTGTCGAGCGTGTCATGGAAGAGACGAAAGATAGCAGCGGCGACACCAGGATATTTGTCGAGGGTCGTTGCGATATAATCCTGCGAATAGGCGATGCCGGCCTGGCGGAGATAACGCGCATAGGCACGCAGAACGTTCGTCTCGCGCGCGGAGAGACCGGCTGAAAGGATCAGCCGATTGAAGCTGTCATTGTCGATCGTCCCGGCGAAGGCGGCGACGAAGCCTTCCTCGAGGGCGGCGCCGTAACGCTGCAGATCGATCTCTCCGCCATTGCGGGCCTCGAGTTCCATATCGTGCAGCACGACGAGTTTCTTTTCTCCATCGGCGGCCGGTACCCCGATGTCGAAGGTGCGTTCGCTGACGACATTGAAGCCGAGATTCTCGAGAAGCGGCACGCGGCGCGACAGCGCCAGCTGGCCGCCGGCGTGAAAGATCTTCAGGGAAAGGACGCGGCCCTGTTCTTCCTGACGATGGTAGAACTGGATGCGCAGCGGCTCGCCGGCGGCGCAGGCGCCGATATCGGCGAGGTCTGCCACGGTTTCCTCCGGAGTGAAGGAATCCTGGAAGGCTTGGTCGACTGATATCTTCGGCGCCTTGGCCCCGGCCAGCGCCTCGAAACGGTCGTCCCAGCGGGCGGTGATCTCGCGGATCACCTGCTCGAGCTTTGCCTGCGGAATGCGTGGCGTCTTACCGCCGGAGCGGCCGATGATGAAATGCACGCGCGCCACGCCCCCTTCCGGGAAAGCCGGGTAATAGGCAGAGACACGGCCGTCATAGACGGTCTTCAGATAGGTGCCGATCCGTTCGCGGACGATCGAGTCATATTCCTCGCGCGGCACGTAGACGATCACCGAGACGAAGCGGTCGAAATGGTCGATGCGCGGCAGGACGCGCACGCGCGGCCGATCGGCCAGGTCGTTGATCTGCTCGGCAAAACTTGCGAGCAGCGTCGTGTCGATCTGGAAAAGGTCGTCGCGCGGATAGGATTCCAGCGTGTTGTCGAGCATGCGGCCCGAATGGCTCATCGGATCGAAGCCGAAATGTTCCTTCACCTTCTCGATCTTGGACCGCAGCAGCGGGATTTCGGAGGCAAGCGACGTATATGCCGTCGAGGTGAAAAGGCCGACGACGCGCAGTTCGCCGGTGACGTTGCCCTCGGCGTCGAAACGTTTGACGCCGACATAATCCATATAGGCGCGGCGATGGACGATCGATTTCACATTGGCCTTGGTGACGATCAAAAAGTCGGGGCCGTCGAGGAAGGCGAGGATCTCAGGCGTGGTGGTCACAGCGTCCTTGCCCGTGCGCAGCACCAGAACATCGGGATTGGAGAGGATGCCGAGGCCAGCACCCTTGTCGCGCTCAACCTTGGCGTCAGCGCCTTTGCCCGAATAGACATATTCGCGCATGCCGAGAAACGTAAAATTCTCGTCGCGCAGCCAGGTCAGGAAGGCCACCGCCTCGGCATGTTCGGCCTTCCTACGGCCGGCGGCATTCGCCGAAAGCTCGGCGATCACCCCGTCGAGCTTGGCAAGCATCGGCTTCCAGTCGGACACCGACAGGCGGACCTGTTCGAGCACTTTTTCGATGCGTTTGACGAGATCGGCCGCCTGGGCGGAATTGAGCGGCGCAACATGAAGCTGGATATGGCTGACGCGGTTGGCCGGATCGCTCGGGTGATCGGCAGAATAAAGCGCCGGCGCCTTGCCCTTCTCCATGACCAGGATGGGATGCACGGCCATGAATAGGTCGCGATAGGTGCTCGTCACTTCGCCCATGACCGATTCAAACAGAAAAGGCATATTCTGGTCGGTGACTGACAGCACCGAGACCGCGATGCCACCAGGCGTCACATCGGCAATCGTGTCGATGCTGACGCGGGGCGCCTTGCCGTTCCAGGCGGCGAGTTCCTTTGCCGAATGCACGGCGGAGAGTGCCAGCATTTCCGGCGTATAGAGTTCGAGATCGTCATTGCTTGCCCGGCCGAAGAGAATTGCCGGATCGAGATGCGCCTCGCCTGTCGCCTTGGCGATCTTGCGCGCGCTTTCGATCTGCTTTTCCCGTTTCGGATTGTTTCTGGCAGCCATGGATCGCCTCCCTCAATGTCTGATTTTTTGCAAGCTAGCAGAAGATTCTTCGAAAAAATCTCTAAAAGAGAGGTCCGAAGGATTGTTTTGACGCTTTATTGGCGCTGGAAACGAGAGTTTGTAAGAAATTTTCCGATTTCTTTGCCAAACGAAAGCGAAAGTCGCGTCTTCCGGTTTTTCGTTCCGCCGGACATTTCCATGCTCGCGTGAAGAATGGTTGACAGCGTGGCGTCAAAAAGATCATCAAACGCGGTCATCATTCGGATCTTGGGTATCATGTCGGAAAATGCAGCGGGCGCAGTCATCGTCATTTCGAGCCATGTGGTCCGGGGCTCGGTTGGCAATCGGGCGGCGGTGTTTGCATTGGAGACGCTCGGTCATCCGGTCTGGGCGCTGCCGACCATCGTGCTGCCTTGGCATCCCGGCCACGGCCGCTCGACACGGCTGACTTTCGCCGAAGCGGATTTCGACGCGGCGATCGACGATCTGATCCGCGCGCCCTGGATCGGCGAAGTCAAGGCAGTGCTTTCAGGCTATTTCGGCAATGCCGCCCAGGCGCGCTCCGTCGCCCGGCTGATCGGTGCGCTCAGGCAAAACAATCCTGAGCTGCTTTATGTCTGCGATCCTGTCATGGGCGATCTCGGCGGACTTTATGTGCCGGAAGCGACCGCAGAGGCCATTCGCGATCATCTCATTCCGCTCGCCTCGCTGGCGACGCCGAACCGCTACGAGCTCGCATGGCTTTCGGGGGCGGCCCTCGAAGACAACAGCACGATCATGGAGGCGGCGCTCGCGCTCGGACCATCGCGCATGCTCGTCACTTCAGCCGTGCCGATGATGGCGGGCGGTACCGGCAATCTTTATCTGTCCGGTCGCCACGCGCTTCTTGCCGAGCACCGCGTCGTCGAAAACCCGCCGAATGGTCTCGGCGACCTGCTGGCCGCCGTCTTCCTGTCGCGCCTGCTTTCCGGGCTCGAGGACGAAAAGGCGCTACAGCTTGCCACCGCCAGCGTCTTCGAGGTTCTTGCGCGTGCCGTCAAGCGCGGCAGCAACGAGTTGATGCTGGCAAGCGATGCTTCCAGCCTTTCGACGCCGATGGCCATGGTGCAGATGCGCCGGCTCATGCACCCGGCGCAGCGGCGGAAAAAATGACGCATTTGCCGATATGTTCATTTTGCAGTGCAGCAGTTGATCTTGTCTTCCGCGCGCGCTAATCCAGAAGCATGCAGCGTTTTCCAACACCTCTTCTGGACGGCTATCGCAACTTCATGAACGGGCGTTATGCCGACGCCCGCGACAGGTATCGGCAGCTTGCCGAAAACGGTCAGGACCCCCATACGCTTGTCATTGCCTGTTCGGATTCCCGCGCGGCACCGGAGCTGATCTTCGATGCCGGTCCGGGCGAGCTCTTCGTCATTCGCAACGTCGCCAACATGGTGCCGCCCTACGAGCCGGACGGCCATTTCCACTCGACCTCGGCCGCGCTCGAATTTGCGGTACAGGCGCTGAAGGTCTCGGATATCGTCGTGATGGGCCATGGACGCTGCGGCGGCATCCGCGCAGCGCTCGACCCGAATGCCGAACCGCTGTCGCCTGGCGATTTCATCGGCCGTTGGATGTCGCTGGTCAGACCGGCCGCCGAGCAGATCCAGAGCAACGACGTGATGACGGCGGCCGAGCGGCAGACGGCGCTTGAGCGTGTCTCCATCCGCAATTCCATCAACAATCTCAGAAGCTTCCCCGACATCAAGGCTCTCGAGGAAGCGGGAAGCCTTCATCTCCACGGCGCCTGGTTCGACATTTCGACCGGTGAACTCTGGGTCATGGACGCCGAGACACGCGACTTCATTCGTCCCGAAATCTAGGGATATTCCGGTTTATCAGTTTTTTAAGGATTGTTGCTAAGCTCGCCGTCAATTGGTCGCGCACGACCGACGTTTTGATCAGCGTGGCGATTGTCCGGCGGCGGCTTTGATTCCCGCGTATGAAAAACGCCGCATATCGCAGCGGCGTTTCGAGTATTCTTATCGATGAGAGCCTATCTGCCGTCGATCTGCTGACCGATATAGGCGATCGCCTGCTGGTAGACGCTGGCGGCGTTCCAGCCTTGGATGGCGACGAAATTCGGCTCTCCGGGCTGATAGCCGGCGCCGGCGCGCCAGCCGTGGCCCTTGAGGAAATTCGCCGTCGAGGCCAGGGCATCGGCGCGGGAACCGACCATGTCGACGCGGCCGTCGCCGTCGCCATCGGCGCCGAAGCGCACGACATTGCGCGGCAGAAACTGCGTCTGGCCGATTTCACCATGGGCGGCACCCTTGGCCTGCGGGCTCAGATAGCCCTCGGAGACGAGCTGGAGTGCTGCATAGAGCTGGTCGGTGAAATAGTCCGAACGACGGCAGTCATAGGCAAGGGTCGAAACAGCCGACAGCGTATGCTGGTTGCCCATATAGCTGCCGAAACCGGTCTCCATGCCCCAGATCGCGATCAGCGGGCCGGCCGGAACGCCGAAACGGCGCTCGATCGAGGCAAAAAGTGCCTGGTTGGCGGCCTTCATGCTGCGGCCGCGGGAGATGACGGCGGCCCCGCCGCGCTTCTGCATGAAAGCGTCGAAGGAGAGCTTGAAGCTCTTCTGGCCTCGGTCGGCGGCAATTGTCGGCCTGTTGTAATTGACGTTGGCGAAGGCGCGGTCGAGGACCGAGCGGCTGACGCCGTTTGCCGCCGCTTCCTGCTTGAAGTCGGCGACCCATGCACCGAAACCGCTGCTATTATTGCCGCATTGAGCGCCCTGGGCCGCCGCCGGCAGCGCGTGCAGGACGCCCGCCGCCGTAAACGCCGCCAGAAAGAATGTTGTCATGCGCATGAGAAACCCCGCTTCCGATCTACTGAAGCGCGCCGCGGCCGATCGGGGCCATGCGACGCGCTCAAAGTCTTCGTTCTGTTCATGTCGCTGTCCCGAACCGCTGCACGGTTTTGGACGGCATGCTTTGGCTTGATGCCGGGCAGAATGCCAGCCGAAGGCGATGTTGTCACGACCGCCTTTTTCAGCAAGCGCTTATGGACAGAAGCGTCCACAATTCGGCAAAAAGCCCTGCCTTCATCATCAGCAGGGCTTTAGCATATTATGGTTTACAAATGGTATCAGGCGGCCTGCTTTCGCGGCTTGACGAGACCACGATTGACGAGCAGCTCGGCGATCTGGATGGCGTTCAACGCAGCACCCTTGCGCAGATTGTCGGAGACCACCCAGATGTTGAGGCCGTTTTCGACCGTTGCGTCCTCGCGGATGCGAGAGATGTAGGTCGCATCCTCGCCGGCGGATTCATATGGCGTGATGTAGCCGCCATCCTCGCGCTTGTCGATGACGAGGCAGCCCGGTGCATCGCGCAGGATGTCGCGGGCCTGATCGGCGGTGATCTCGTTTTCGAATTCGATGTTGACCGATTCCGAATGACCGATGAAAACCGGCACGCGCACCGCCGTGCAGGTCACCTTGATCTTCGGGTCGAGCATCTTCTTCGTCTCGGCCAGCACCTTCCATTCTTCCTTGGTGTAGCCGTCCTCCATGAAGACGTCGATGTGCGGGATGACATTGAAGGCGATACGCTTGGTGAACTTCTTGTTCTCGATCGGATCGGCGACGAAGACGGCGCGCGTCTGATTGAAGAGCTCGTCCATGCCGTCTTTGCCGGCGCCGGAGACCGACTGGTAGGTCGAGATGACGACGCGCTTGATCTTGGCGAAGTCATGGAGCGGCTTCAGCGCCACCACCAGCTGGGCGGTCGAGCAGTTCGGATTGGCGATGATGTTGCGCTTGGTGAACTGGCTGATGGCATCCGGGTTCACTTCCGGCACGATCAGCGGCACGTCGGCGTCGTAGCGCCAAGCCGAGGAATTGTCGATGACAATGCAGCCCTGCTGGCCAATCTTCGGGGAGAACTTCTTGGAAATCTCGCCGCCGGCCGACATCAGGCAGATGTCGGTATCGGAGAAATCGTAATTCTCCAGATTGGAGACCTTCAGCGTCCGGTCACCGAAGGAAACCTCGGTGCCCTGCGAACGCGAGGAGGCGAGTGCCACGACCTCATCGGCGGGGAAGCCACGCTCCGAGAGGATGTTGAGCATCTCCCGGCCAACATTTCCGGTCGCTCCCGCAACTGCTACTTTGAAACCCATTTCTCAAGCTCTCTTTCTCTTCTCTCCTCTTGTCCGGTGAGGGGAAAGGCGCGATCAATCGCGTCTTCCTGTCCCCAGCCGAGCCGGGGAGAGAGCGGCAGGCCAGAGACGTCAGACGGTTTTCGTCGTCGTTTTGGCCTTGATTTTGGCAGAAACCGGAACGGCAATATCCACCCCGGCAACCCGTGCCCGGTCATTGCATTCGGCAATGGCGTGTTCGTCGCGAACCATGGAGATTCCTTTTCCGCTGTTGCTCTTAGAAGGTTTTCCACAGGAGTCAAGGTTTTTGCGCTCAGAGCCTGCAGGTGAAAGCGGCGGCCGCAATCCTGCGACATTTTGTCATGCCGATGTCATCCTCGGGAGGTATCCCGGCCGGGTTGTTAATGTCTGCAACGAAAACGGGGGTTTTCCATGCGTACGCTTCTCGCCGCCTTTGCGGCCACCACCATCCTTGCGGGCGCCGCTCAGGCGACGACGGTCTATCCGCTTGATCGCGCGACGATCCTTGCCGGTTCGCCGTTCGATTTCAAGGTCGAGCTCAACAAGCAGGTTAAGGCCGAAGATGTGAAGATTACGGTCAATGGCCAGGACTACAAGGCCGTGCTCGAGGGCGAGGCGCAGTTCGTCGAACTGGAAAAAGGCAAGGACGACAAGGCTCTCGGTTCCGCTATCCTGCTGCGCGGCCTGAAGATTTCCGCGCCGGGCGACTACAAGATCGAAGTCGCGGCCGGAGACGAAACGAAGTCCGTCACCTGGAACGTTTACGAAACGGCAGCCCAGCCGAAGGCCAAGAACATCATCTTCCTGCTCGGCGACGGGCTTTCCGTTGCACATCGCACCGCTGCCCGCATCATGTCCAAGGGCATGACCGAAGGTAAGGCGAATGGCCGCCTGAATATGGACGATCTCGATCGCATGGCTTTCATCGGCACGTCGGCGACGAATGCCGTTGCCACGGACTCGGCCAACACCATGTCCGCCTACATGACGGGCCACAAGACAGCCGTCAACGCGATCGGCGTTTATGCGGACCGTACGCCGGCCTCCCTCGATGACCCGCGTGTTGAAACCTTCGCAGAAGCCGTTCGCCGCCTGACCAAGAAGGCGATCGGCATCGTTGCAACGGCGGAGGTCGAAGACGCCACGCCGGCCGCGGTCGTTTCCCACACCCGCAACCGCGGCGATAAGGCCGACATCGTCGGCATGCTGCTCGACGTCAAGCCGGAAGTCCTGCTCGGCGGCGGCTCGGCCTATTTCCTCGGCAAGGAAGTTCCCGGTTCCAAGCGCAAGGACAATCAGGATTACATCAAGCTTTTCCAGGATGCCGGCTACAAGCTAGCGACCGACAAGAACGAGCTCGCAGCCAATGCATCGGCTGAAGGCAATCTCCTTGGCCTGTTCCACACCGGCAATATGGACGTCACGCTTGATCGCGAGTTCCTGAAGAAGGGTACCGTCGACAAGTTCCCGAACCAGCCGGGTCTCGTCGCCATGACCAAGGTTGCGCTCGACCGCCTTTCCAAGAATCCTGATGGCTTCTTCCTGATGGTCGAAGGCTCGTCGATCGACAAAATGTCCCATCCGCTCGATTGGGATCGCGCCGTTATCGAAACCATCGAATTCGACCAGGCGATCGGCGTTGCCCGCGACTTCCAGAAGGCGCATCCGGACACGCTGATCGTCGTCACCGGCGACCACACGCATGGCGTATCCATCATCGGCACCGTCGATGATGAGAAGCCCGGTACGGAAATGCGCGAAAAAGTCGGGACCTATGCCGAAGCCGGCTTCCCGAACTACAAGGACGAAAACGGCGACGGCTATCCCGATAAGATCGACGTCAGCCGCCGACTGTTTCTCAGCGCCAACAACGGCCCTGACCACTATGAGACCTTCCGTCCGAAGCTCGATGGTCCCTTCGTTCCGGCCGTCCAGAACGAAAAGAAGGAATACGTCGCCAACGAACAGTACAAGGATGTTCCAGGCGCAGTCTTCGTTCAGGGCAATCTTCCCAAAAGCAGCGAGAGCGGCGTCCACGCGGTCGACGACGTCGTTCTGCAGTCGGCTGGTCCGGGCGCTGAAGGCTTCCACGGCTACCTGGAACAGAGCGACGTCTATCGCGTGCTCGCCGACGTCTTCGCTCTCGGCGCCAAGCAGACCAACTGATCTGGCAAGGCCGCTTGCCGGCCTTGCCTCTTTCATCGATCATGGTCCCGGCCGTTCAGCGGCCGGGATTTGCTTCTTGGAGGTCGCCATGGAAACAGTTTCTTCGTTGCATCTCAGCCGCCGCCGGCTGATCGGCGCCGCCATTATGCTTCCCCTCACCGCTTCCCTCGTTCGCGCTGCCGATTCTTCGCTTGCATTCGGTGAGCTCTACGGCAAGTTCGGCGTGCTCGGCCTTGAATTCTCAGACAAGGTGAAGCGCCTTGCCGGTCAGGACATCAGTATGAAGGGCTTCATGGCGCCGCCATTGAAGGCCGAGGCCCAGTTCTTCGTGCTGACCGAAGTGCCGATGTCGCTCTGCCCCTTTTGTTCCTCGGATGCGGACTGGCCTGATAATATCGTGGTCGTCTATCTCTTGGAGAAACAGACCTTCGTGCAGTCGCGCCAGACGATCGAAGTGCGCGGCACGCTGGAATATGGTTCGTGGACGGATCCGGACACCGGCTTTGTCAGCCTGCTGCGAATCCGCCAGGCCGAATATTTCGCCGTCTGAACCGATATGCTCGCTCTCGATATCGAAAACCTGACCGTCACCTTCCCGGGCCTGTCCTCGCCGGCACTGGCGATCGGCCGCCTGTCGATCGATGCAGGCAGCAGGGTCGCCATTACAGGCGCGTCAGGCTCCGGCAAGAGCACCTTCGTCAATATCGTTGCCGGGCTGGAGCGGACACGGCAAGGCCGCATCCGCTGGAACGGCGAGGATATCGCGGCTTTTTCAGAAAGCCGGCGCGACCGGTTCCGTGCCGCCAATATCGGCCTGGTCATGCAGGAGTTCCATCTCTTTCCCGGCCTGTCGGCGGTGGAAAACGTGCTGCTGCCGGCGCGGCTCGCCGGCGCTGCGACAGGTGATGTCATCGAGCGGGCGCATGCACTTTTGAGGACGGTCGGTCTTTCCCGCCCCGGCCAGAAAATCGAAACCATGTCACGCGGCGAGATGCAGCGCGTGGCGATCGGCCGAGCGCTGCTGCGCAAGCCTGGCGTCATCATCGCCGACGAGCCGACCGCAAGCCTCGATGCCGAAAGCGGCGAGGCGGTCGGCGATCTCATCCTCGATCTGGCCATTGCCGAGGGCAGCACGCTGATCGTCGTTTCACACGACCATCGCTTGGCCAACCGCCTCGACCGGCGCATCACCTTCGGTTCCGGTCGGATCAGCGAAGATTCCGCGACGACGGCGGGAGAGGCTGCATGATCCGCTTCATCCTTTCCGATCTTCGTCGCCTCTGGGCGGGGTCGCTGGTGGTCGTGCTGCTCGTGGCGCTTGCGACCGCGCTTGGCGTTTCCGTCGTCCTGCAGGAGCGGGCGCTTCGCCTCGGCAGCGCCCGCGCTGCCGACAAGTTCGATCTTGTGATCGGCGCCGGCGGCAGCGAGACGCAGCTCGTACTGTCCTCCGTCTTCCTGCAGCCCTCGCCGCTGCCGCTGATGCCGGGCGAGGTCCTGGGCAAGCTTGCCGCGGATCCACGGGTCGATTGGGCAGCCCCGATCGGCTTTGGCGATTCCTTCTCCGGCTATTCGATCGTCGGCACAACGACCATGCTGGCGGAGAACCTGTCCGGCGGTTTAGCAGAAGGCAAGATTTTTGCGCGCGAGGGCGAGGCAGTGATCGGCTCGGCCGTCAAGCTGCCGCTCGGCGGCGAGATCAAGCCGATGCACGGATCGCTGGAAGAGGGCGGCGAGACCCATACCGAGCTCGTCTATCATATCGCCGGCCGTTTGCGGCCGACCGGCACCACCTGGGACCGAGCGATTCTTGTTCCGATCCAGGCCGTCTGGCACATCCATGGCATGGAGGCGGAGGAGCATGCGGAGAATGGCGCCGAGGCTCTACATGATGATGAGCATGAGGAAGCCAGCGCCGATCATGGGCATGGGCATCACGGGAAAGCCGATCCCGATGCCGCGCTTGATGAGAGCTGGACTGCGGAAGCTCCCGGCCTTCCCGCCATTCTCGTCAAGCCGAAGACGATCGCCGATGCCTACAAGCTGCGGCAGGACTATCGCAGCGGCAATACCGTCGCCGTCTTTCCCGGCGAGGTGCTGACCAATCTCTATGCCACGCTCGGCGACGCCAAACAGATCCTCGTCGCGGTCGCCTCCGGCGCGCAAGCTCTCGTCGCAGCCTCGCTGGTGCTGGTCACGGTCATCCATATCGGCCAGCGCCGCCGTCAGATTGGCGCGCTGAGGGCCTTCGGCGCCCCGCGCGGCGCGATTTTCGGCATCGTCTGGCTCGAATTCTTCTTCCTGGTGGCAATTGGCATCGCACTCGGATTCGCGCTCGGTTATGCCGCGGCCCTCATCTTGTCCGGCATGCTCTCACAAACGAGTGGGGTCGCCATGCCGGTCGGCTTCGCGCGGGAAGACGCCTGGCTTGCGGCAGTGCTGCTTGCCTTTGCCACAATTCTTGCCGCGCTGCCGGCAGTGCTCGCCTACCGGCAATCGCCGGCGCAGGCGTTGAGAGCGTAACGGTCCACATCACAATCCGCGGCGAAGCCTTCTTCCAAACCTCCGGCAGCTCCATCGTCACGGGCGGTGGCGAGCTTGATGCGCATGACAAAGCGTGGCGCCATTAGACTAAAGTCATAATCCCAAAGCATCTCTCTTTTTGATCTGTCGTTTCTGGCACACTCTCGTCAGGCGTGTCGTGGCCAGGGGTATGCTTTGAGGAAAGTAGGCCGCGCGCGTGCTCATCACTCTGTGGAGGACAGACAATGGCAAATGTCGCAAGCGTCGACGGCGCGAAGGCCGGTCCGATGACCGGCGAGGAGAAGAAGGTCATCTTCGCATCTTCGCTCGGCACCGTTTTCGAATGGTACGATTTCTATCTCTATGGTTCGCTCGCCACCTATATCGGCGCGACCTATTTCACCCAATATCCTGAGGCAACGCGCAACATCTTCACGCTGCTTGCCTTTGCCGCCGGCTTCCTGGTACGCCCCTTCGGCGCGCTGGTGTTTGGCCGTCTCGGCGATCTCGTCGGGCGCAAATACACCTTCCTGGTGACGATCATGATCATGGGTCTGTCGACCTTCCTCGTCGGCGTCCTGCCGGGCGCCGCCACGATCGGCATCGCCGCCCCGATCATCCTGATTGGGCTGCGCCTGCTCCAGGGTCTGGCGCTGGGTGGTGAATATGGCGGTGCGGCGACCTATGTCGCCGAACATGCGCCGAACGGGCGCCGCGGCTACTTCACCTCGTGGATCCAGACAACGGCGACGCTTGGCCTGTTCCTGTCGCTGATCGTCATCGTCTTTGTGCAATATCTGATGGGTGCGGCTCAGTTTGCCGCCTGGGGTTGGCGCATTCCGTTCCTGGTCTCGGTCGTCTTGCTCGGCGTTTCCGTCTGGATCCGCTTGAAGATGAACGAATCGCCGGCGTTCCAGCGGATGAAGGCGGAAGGCAAAGGCTCCAAGGCGCCGCTGACCGAGGCCTTCGGGACGTGGAAAAATGCCAAGATCGCGATCATCGCGCTGCTCGGCGCCACCATGGGCCAGGCGGTCGTCTGGTACGGCGGCCAGTTCTATGCGTTGTTCTTCCTGCAGAACGTGCTGAAGGTGGATCTGTTCTCGGCCAATGTCATGGTCGCCATCGCACTCCTCCTCGGCACGCCGTTCTTCGTCATCTTCGGCGGTCTCTCCGACAAAATCGGCCGCAAACCGATCATCATGGCAGGTCTTCTCATCGCGGCGGTGACCTATAATCCGCTGTTTAAGGCGATGACCTGGACGGCGAACCCGGCGCTTGCCGAAGCGCAGGCTTCGATTCGGGCAACGGTGACTGCTGATCCGGCGGATTGCCGGTTCCAGTTCAACCCGACCGGTACGGCCAAGTTCACCAGCTCCTGCGACGTGGCAACGGCGTTCCTGACGAAAAACTCGGTGCCTTACGATGTCGTGCCCGGTACCGCCGGGCAGCCGGCAACGGTGAAGGTCGGCAACGCGACGATCCCAAGCTTCGACGTCGTCGCTGCCGGCGACAAGGCCAAGAGCATGACCGCCGCCTTCGAAAAGGGTGTCAACATCGCGCTCCACGATGCCGGCTACCCGCTGAACCGCGGCGCCGTCAAAGTGCCGGATGCCAAGCTCGATGCCTTTATCGCAGCCAATCCGGAACTGTCGCTCAACGCCGATGCCGTGCGCGCCGGCGAGAAGGAAACCGTGCCGGCGGCCAAGCTGGTCGAGACCAAGCTGCTGACTGCGGATGAGGCCAATGGCGTCACCGACATGGCGGTCTATAACATCGCCAATGGCGGTAGCTTCGCCATGGTCGCCGATCCCAACCGCGTCAACTGGATCGGCACGATCGCCGTGCTGTTCGTCCTCGTCCTCTATGTGACGATGGTCTACGGCCCGATCGCCGCTCTGCTGGTCGAGCTCTTCCCGACCCGCATCCGCTATACCGGCATGTCGCTGCCCTATCACATCGGCAATGGCTGGTTCGGCGGCCTGCTGCCGGCGACGGCCTTCGCGATGAGCGCTGCCGCAGGCGATATCTACTACGGTCTCTGGTACCCGATTGTCTTTGCGACGATCACGCTGGTGATCGGCCTGATCTTCCTGCCGGAAACGAAGAACAGGGATATCCACGCAATGGATTGAGAGGCGCGTCAGCGCTCAAGAAAAGAAGCCCGGCGCTCACAAGGCGCCGGGTTTTTTCGCGTCGGGGAACAAGCGCTTGGCGAGCGGCCAGCCATCCGGCGCCAGCTTGAAGAGCAGGCCACAGCGCGCAAAGACGATCGCCGTCAGCAGCGAGAACCAGGCGCCGAAGGCAAGGCCGGCGATGACGTCGCTCGGATAGTGGGCGCCGACCATGACACGTGTCATGCCGAGCCAGATCGCGCAGACGATGAAGGCAACGCGATAGCGCGGAAACAGCAGTGCGAAGGCGGCGAAGAAGGCGCCGACCGTGGTGGAATGGCCGGACGGGAAACTTTCGAAAGCGGCATGGCCTGAGAAGGGCGTGAAGGAAAAGATGCCGTAGTCGTGGAAATGATCGGGACGCGCCCTGCCGATCGCCCGCTTCAGCAGATTGGCGAGCAGGCCTGAGAAGACGACCGTGGTGAAGAGATAGGCGCCGATCCAGCTGATATAGAGCGCCTGCGCCTTGGAGCGCGCCGTCTTGACAAGCTTGTAGCCTGCCCGTCCCTGAAAGAACAGCAGGATGCTGATGTAGATCAGCCAGGCGGAATCACCGAAGCCGGTCAGCATCTCGCCGAGGTGCTTCACCGGTGCAGGAGCCTCGCTGGCGCCGATCGGCGCGTCGAAGAGCAGCATGGAAAGGATCACGGCATTGAGTGTGACGAAGAGGCAGGCCTGCCAGCGCAAAGGCGGCATGCCAGCGCCATTCCGGCGCCAGCGCCTGTTCAGGGAAGCCCAAAATGCCCGCATTCCGTCGTCCGTTCAAATTTGCCCTAAAGTGCCACGACGCGCTAAGGACGCTCTATTATTTTGAGTTGGCGCATAATCCATTGGAAGATCGCTTCCAATGTCGAGATTATGCGCCCGTTAAAATCCGGCGCAAAAATACACGAGATTGTGGCCGAGGATAGTCGGTTTGGGATAATTCGACCAAGCCGATGCGGTTCGCGGCCTTGAGAAAAAAGCCCTCCGCAAGAATGCTGCGAAGGGCCGGAACTGTTTCACGTGAAATATCAGGCAGAAAGCGTCTTGAATTCGGCGAGGATCGTATCGCCCATCTCGACGGTGCCGACCTGTCTTGCGCCGTCGGCCATGATGTCGCCAGTGCGGATGCCCTTGTCGAGCACGTTGGCGATCGCCTTTTCCAGATCGTCGGCTTCCTTCACCAGATTGAAGGAGTAACGCAGGCACATGGCGAATGAGGCGATCATGGCGATCGGATTGGCGATGCCCTTGCCGGCAATGTCGGGGGCCGAGCCATGCACCGGCTCGTAGAGCGCCTTGCGCTTGCCGGTCTTGCCGTCAGGCGCGCCGAGCGAGGCCGACGGCAGCATGCCGAGCGAGCCGGTCAGCATGGCGGCGACGTCTGAGAGCATGTCACCGAAGAGGTTGTCGGTGACGATCACGTCGAACTGCTTGGGCTGGCGCACCAGCTGCATGCCGCCGGCATCGGCCAGCATGTGTTCGAGCTGGACGTCAGAATATTTTGCCTTATGCGTCTCGGTCACCACCTGGTTCCAGAGCACGCCCGACTTCATGACGTTGCGCTTTTCCATGGAGCAGACGCGATTCTGCCGCGTGCGGGCCATTTCGAAGGCGACGCCGGCGATGCGCTCGATCTCGTAGGTATCGTAAACCTGCGTGTCGATGCCGCGCTTCTGGCCGTTGCCGAGGTCGATGATCTCCTTCGGCTCGCCGAAATAGACGCCGCCGGTCAGCTCGCGGATGATCAGGATATCCAAGCCTTCGACCAGTTCCGGCTTCAGCGACGAGGCCGCAGCAAGGGCCGGATAGCAGATGGCGGGGCGCAGGTTCGCGAAGAGTTGCAGATCCTTGCGCAGGCGCAGCAGGCCAGCTTCCGGGCGCACTTCGTAAGGCACGCTATCCCATTTCGGGCCGCCGACGGCGCCGAAGAGAACGGCATCGGAGGCAAGCGCCTTCCGCATGTCGGCTTCCGAGATCGCCGCACCATGCGCATCATAGGCGCAGCCGCCGACAAGGCCTTCGTCGGTGACGAAACCGGCATTCATCGCCTCGTTCATATAGGCGATGATCTTGCGAACCTCGCCCATGGCCTCGGGACCGATGCCGTCACCCGGCAGCAGGAAAAGATTGCGCGCTGTCATGAAACCCTCCTGGGAAAAACAAGTTGCGGTTTCTTAGACCCCGGAAATGGGCATTTCAAGCGACAGAAGCGGTGAATCGGTACGCATCGCTCTGAGCAGCGATGATTGCTCCTGCGCCCGCAAACGGATTAGAAAGGTAGCTCCTAGCTTTATTTCCCTGGATGGTTCCCCATGCCTTTCGTACCTCTCCATCTCGACACGCCCTTGGTTCAGACAGCACCTGGCCATAGCGCCAGCGGCAAACCGCTCTGGCTGAAGCTTGATGCGCTGCAGCCTTCCGGCAGCTTCAAGCTGCGCGGCGTCGGCCGACTTTGCCAGTACGAGGTGGAAAATGGCGCGCGCGAGATCTTCTGTGCTTCTGGCGGTAATGCCGGCATTGCGGCGGCTTATGCCGGCCGGGCGCTCGGTGTGCCGGTCACGATCGTCGTGCCGGAGACGACGGCGGCCGATGTCCGCCAGACGATTGCCGCAACGGGCGCCAATGTCCTCGTTCATGGTTCGGTTTTCGACGAGGCCAATGCCCATGCAGTCGAACTCGCCCGAAGCCGCAAGGCAACCTATGTGCACCCCTTCGACCATCCGCTTCTGTGGGATGGCCATGCCACGCTGATCGACGAGGTGGTGGCGAAGGGGGCAAAATTCGATTGCGTCGTCACCAGCGTCGGCGGTGGCGGGCTGCTTGCCGGCATTGTCGAGGGCTTGAAGCGAAACGGGCTTTTCGATGTGCCTGTTATCGCCGTCGAAACGGAAGGGGCGGCTTCGCTGAACGCCAGTCTCAGGGCGAATGAGCGCATCACCCTTTCCGCCATTACTTCGATTGCCAATTCGCTCGGCGCGCGGCAAGTGGCGCAGCATGTCTTCGACCTGCCGAAGCAGCATCCGATTGAAAGTGTTGTCGTCAGCGACGCCGATGCCGTTGCCGCCTGCCTGAAATTTGCCGATGCGCAGCGCATTCTGGTCGAGCCGGCTTGCGGCGCGGCCCTTGCCGTTGCCGATGTGCATGCCGGACTGCTTCAGCGCTTCGACCATCCGCTTATCGAAGTCTGCGGCGGCATCGGTGTGTCGCTCGAAAAACTCAGGGGCTGGAAAGAAAAATTTCTTTGACCCACACCAAAGAAAAAGCCGGGCAAATGCCCGGCTTGATCGGTAATCGATTGGATTGGGCTCAGGCTGCCCAGGGGTGCGAAGCGGCATTCTTCTTTTCGAAGTTGTCGATCGCCTTGCCTTTTTCCAGCGTCAGGCCGATATCGTCGAGACCGTTCAGCAGGCAGTGGCGCTTGAATTCGTCGAGATCGAACTTGATCAAGCCACCATCGGGACCGGTGATCTCGAGGTTTTCGAGGTCGACGGTGAGGATGGCGTTGGAGCCGCGCGAGGCGTCGTCCATCAGCTTGTCGAGATCTTCCTGGCTGACCTTGATCGGCAGAATGCCGTTCTTGAAACAGTTGTTGTAGAAGATGTCGGCGAAGCTGGTCGAGATCACGCAGCGGATGCCGAAATCGAGAAGCGCCCAGGGGGCGTGCTCGCGCGAGGAGCCGCAGCCGAAATTATCGCCGGCAACGAGGATCTTGGCATCGCGATAGGCCGGCTTGTTCAGCACGAAATCCGGGTTTTCTGAGCCGTCCTCGTTGTAGCGGGCTTCCGCGAAGAGGCCGGTGCCGAGGCCGGTGCGCTTGATCGTCTTCAGATAATCCTTCGGAATGATCATGTCGGTGTCGACGTTGACGACCGGCAGCGGCGCTGCAACGCCCGTGAGCTTCACGAATTTATCCATGATCCATGCTCCATTTCAGCAAATCTACTTTCTGAATTTGCATCTAGTCCAGTTTTTCGCCGAAATGAAGGAGAATCTTTTCACAGACGGCGGCCACGCGACGTTTCGCGCGGTCCGCCGATTGAGGCTGTCCCTTATTTGGACGGCGCGTTCAGGCCCCAGAGGACGCCGAACGGATCACGAAGCTGGCCGTAGCGGTCGCCCCAGAACATCAGTTCGACCGGCATGACGATTTCGGCGCCGGCAGCCACGGCACGGTTCCACCAGAAATCGATATCGTCGACCACCAGCTGAATGGCGAAGCCTTCATGGCCTTTGAAGGGATGACCGTATTCGGGATAGGCATCCGACAGCATGAGGGAGCTGCCGTTGATGTAAAGATGCACATGCATCGTTCGGCCGCTCTCGTCGACCGGCACGAGATAGGCCTCTTCGGCGCCGAAGGCCTTCTTGTAGAATTCCGCAGCTTTCACTGCGCCGTCGATCGTCAGATAGGGCAGCAGGCCATTCTTGACCGGTGGCATCTTGGTCGGGTTGCTCTCTGTCGTCGTATCCATGCTTGTCCTCCATTCGTTTCCGAAGCGCCGGCTGAATGCCCGGCTGCTTCAAAGACGTAACATGGACGCGCGATGCGACAGTGTCGGCCAAATTTTTCAGCGAAAAGATGATCAGAGATCGATGATCGTGCCGCGGCCGTCGTTCCACACCCGCATTTCGCGATGGCCGTTATTTGCCTTGGCGCGAACCGGAGCGGGCTTCATCTTCATCGAAAGCGCACGTCCGACCATGAGCACGGTCAGGATGCCGCCGACGGCGAGCGTCACCGAAAAGGTGAGAAGCAGCATAGCCACGAAAACGGTGGCGCCGGCAAGCATGAGGAAGATGGAGCGAATGTTCTGCATGGTTAGAGACCTTTCTTCGGAAAGGAATGTGGTCCTTCTCTTTCCTCTCTGCAAGGCAAGCATGGCTTTTTGTTGTTCTGCTCGATGTTCTGGGGTGGGCTGCTTGCTTCGGCTTTCAAAGCTTGGCACTAATTCGCCATGAGCCGAAATCCCACGACCCGCTCCGCCCGCCTGCGCCGTTCGGTGTTGAGTGCGCCTGCCATCAATCCCCGCGCCCTCGAAAAGACCCATGCGGTCGATTGCGATGCCGTGATCTTCGATCTCGAGGATTCCGTGGCGCCGGAAAGAAAGGCGGAAGCGCGGGAAAATCTGAGGAATTTCTTTTCGGCTCGGCCGCTCGAAGGCAAGGAGCGGATCATCCGCATCAATGACCTGTCGACCAATTTCGGTCTGGCGGACATGGAACTGGTAATCGCGCTCAATCCCGACGCCGTGCTGCTGCCGAAGGTCGACGAACCGCAGGATGTCATGGCGCTCAGTGACCTTCTCTCCGAGGCCGAAGCACCGGAAGATCTGCGCATCTGGGCGATGATCGAGACACCGCGTGGCATCCTGAATGCGGCTGTTATCGCCGAAGCCGGACGCACCCCGGGCTCGCGGCTCGATTGTCTCGTCGTCGGGCTCAACGACCTACGCAAGGAAACCGGTGTGCTTCCACAACCGGGGAGGAGCTATCTCGTGCCGTGGCTGATGCAGGTCGTCCTTGCGGTCAGCGCCTACGGGCTCGATGCGATCGACAGCGTCTTCAACGATTTCAGGGATGAACAGGGTTTCGATGCCGAATGCCTGCAGAGCCGGGCCATGGGTTTTGCCGGCAAGATGCTGATCCATCCGGCGCAGATCGAGCCCGCCAACCGCCATTTCGGCCCCGATCCGGCGGCGATTGCAGAAGCGGAGGCGATCATATCAGCCTTTGCCGACCCCGCTTCCGATGGGCTGAACGTCATCAATGCAGGCGGGCGGATGATCGAGCGGCTGCATCTTGCCCAAGCGGAAAGTCTGGTCCATAAAGCCCGCCTGATCGCAGCCCGCCAGATTGCAGCACGAAAGATGATGTAATGAAACTTTACCGCTTCCTGACCGGTCCCGACGATGCTTCCTTTTGCCACAAGGTCACCGCCGTCCTCAACAAGGGCTGGTCGCTGGAGGGCTCGCCGACCTATGCTTTCAATGCCGCGACCGGCGCGATGCAATGCGGCCAGGCCGTCGTCAAGCATGTCGAAGGCAAGGATTACGATCCTGAGATGAAGCTCTCAGAGCAGTGAGGTTTTAGCGCATAACCCCGAAAATTGTAATCGATTTTCGGAAAGGATTATGCGTGATTGAAAGTGATAGAGCGTCCTTAGCGCGTCCTTGGACGCGCGGCGCTCTATCGTTCGGCGGCTTCCTCGGCGCTTGCCTCGATCCGCTCCATGTCATCGTCGCTTAGGCCGAAATGGTGACCGATCTCGTGGATCAGGACGTGGGTGATGATATCGCCGAGCGTCTCGTCGTTCTCAGCCCAGTAGTCGAGGATGGGGCGGCGGTAGAGGCGGATGCGGTTCGGCATCTCGCCGGTCTCCAGCGTGAAACGTTCGGAAATGCCCCTGCCCTCGAAAAGGCCGAGCAGATCGAAAGGGGTTTCCAGCGCCATGTCCTCGAAAACGTCGTCATCGGGGAAATCTTCAATCTCGATCGTGAGGTTGGTCGTCAGCTGGCGAAATTCATCCGGCAAATGGCTATAGGCCTCCATCGCCAGCGACTCGAAGGTGCTGATCGTCGGCGCATGGCGGTCCCGCCAATCATCGCTCTGGTCTATGCGGGCCATGAATATTCCTTCCTTTGCGGGCCCATATAGAACCTTTATCGCCGATTTTCGAGTGCGGAATCAAAGGCAGGAATAAATTCATAGAAAATGGCCGTTGACTCTTCATTAGCTCTCTGGAATCTATAAGAACATAACAGGAACAAGACGAATTGGAGAACGCCATGGCGCAGCACGCCCTGGCGCGCGAGCGGCTTTTTGCGCTCCGCGAAACCATCGCCAGACTGGAGGGAAGGCTCGCGCCGGCGCTTGCCGCGGCGGAGCAGGAAGCCTTGGCGGCAGGAGGTCAGACACCCAGGAGACGCATTCTGCCGCCCTTGGCGTTTGGGGTTGAATTTCTCGACAGCGCGCTGGAAGGCGGGTTGCCGCTCGATGCGATCACCGAATTCCGCTCGGCTCTGTCTCGCGATGCCGGTGCGGCAAGCGGGCTGGCGATGGCTGTTGCCGCGCGGCTGCAGAAACAGGAAGCGGATGCCGGCAGGCTTATGCCGTTGCTCTGGATCGGCGATGCCGTCGGCACGCTGGAGGCCGGTCGTCCCTATGCACCAGGGCTTCGGGATTTCGGGTTAAGCCCGGAGCGGTTTCTCCATGCCGCGCCGCGCAAGCTGGACGAGGCACTCTGGCTGGCGGAGGTGGCGGTGGAAAGCGCTGCCTTCTCGGCCGTCATCTTCGAAGTGCGAGGCAATCCCGCCCATTTCGGCCTGACCGAAAGCCGCAGGCTCAGTCTCAGGGCGCATGCTGTCCGCCGTCCGCTATTCCTTGTCCGCCAGGCCGGAGCAGAGGAGGCAAGCAGTGCGGCCTTCCGTCTGCATATTGAGCCGGCCCCGTCCGGTCTGCGGCCGTTGCCGGATGGATCGAAACTTTCCGGCAGCATCGGCAATCCGATTTTCCGTCTTACGCTGGAGAAGAGCCGCAATCCGGCCCCGCTCTCCTTTCTTCTGGAGTGGAACCCCCATGACCGCCAATTTCTCCCTGTCGCCGAACCAAACCTCGTTCGTCCTCCAGGCGAACAGTCAGCGCATTCTGGCGCTCAGCTTCCCGCATCTGCCAACGGACCGGATCGCCCGCAAGCGATGGGGGCTCTCCTGGCGTTCGAAAGGGCGTCCTGAAACGCCGCCTATCGTCTGTTCCGGCAAGCTCAACAATGCCATGCGGCTGACGGCACTGGACGAGTTGGCCGAAAGGTTGGGGCTGAGGAAGGAGCTGGGCGTTGCCGAAGCGCGCGCCATGTACCCCATGCTCGAGGTGGCGGAAGAGGATCCGGCGGCCGACCGCCGGTTGCTGGAGGCAATTGCCGACTGGTGCGACCGCTATACGCCGCTGGTGGCGTTCGACGGCAAGGACGGTCTGTTTCTCGACATTAGCGGCTGCGCCCATCTCTTCGGCGGTGAAAAGGCGCTTCTCAAGGATGTGCTGTCGCGGCTTTTCCATATGGGATTCGATGCCCGCGGCGCGGTCTCATCGTCATCAGGCCTTTCCTGGGCTGCGTCCCGCTTCGGGCAAGGCGGCGTGATCGGGGACGAGGAGGCGGAACATGTGCTGATGTCCTTGCCGGTCGCAGCCTTGCGGCTGGAAGGACAAACCGTCGCTGCCCTGAACAAGCTCGGTCTGAAATATATCGGCGACATCATCGATGCACCGCGCGCGCCGCTGACCCGCCGGTTCGGCCCGGAGCTGCTTCTGCGTCTCGACCAGGCGCTGGGACGTGAAGAGGAGCCGGTCTCGCCCCGGCGTCCTGTTGCCAGCCTCTCGGCCGAAAGCCGCCTGATCGAGCCCATCGGGACGGAAGAGCAGATCCTTGCCGTCACCAGGCAGGTCGCCCTATTGCTGCAGCCGTCGCTGGAGGCGCGGGGAGCTGGCGGGCGGGTGTTCGAACTGGTCCTGTTCCGCGTCGACGGCAGGGTCTTTCGCATCTCCGTCGGCGCTTCGCAGCCGCTTCGCGAACCAAAGTTCATCGCCGGACTTTTTTCCGAGCGATTGCAGGCGGTCTATGATGATCTCGATGCCGGCTATGGCTTCGAGATCCTGCGGTTGAATGTGTTGCGGCATGATCCCTTCAACGAGGCGCAGGGTGATTTCGAGGGCGACCGACAGGGAGAGATGTCGCTTTCGACCTTCGTCGACCGGGTCTCGGCCCGGCTGGGTGCGGATTGCCTGCAAAGCTTCCAGCTTCGCGAGAGCCATGTTCCGGAACGCGCCGTCATCACGGTTCCTGTGATGGAGAGCCTTCCCAGGCGGAAGGCGGAGCAGGACATCCAGCTTCCTTTCCGCGAAGAGCGCCCGCTGCGGCTGTTTGCAACGCCGGAGCCCGTCGAGACCATACTTGCCGAAGTCCCCGACGGTCCGCCGCAGATCTTTCGCTGGCGGCGTATGCAGCATCAGGTGGCAAGAAGCGAAGGGCCGGAACGGATTGCCATGGAATGGTGGATCGATGGAAATGACGCCGAGGCGCGTGACTATTTCCGCATCGAGGATGAGACCGGACATCGCTTCTGGATCTATCGGCGGGGCTTCTATGGTCAGGAGCTTGATCCTCGCTGGTTCATGCATGGTGTGTTCGCATGACAACCACGCGCGCATTCTTTGAGATCGGCACAAGGACAAATTTCTCGTTTCTTGAAGGCGCCTCCAGCCCGGAAGAGATGGTCGTGCAGGCCTCTTACCTGAAACTCGGCGGCCTCGGGATTGCGGACCGGAATTCGGTTGCAGGCGTCGTGCGGGCGCATGCCCAGGCGGAGCAGCTTGAGGAGAGATACAAAAACAGGAATGAGATTCTGGCCCAGGCTGAGAAGGAAGGAAAAATGGAGGTCATCCTCGATCCTATCCGGGTTCAACCGGGCGCCCGTCTCGTCTTTTCCGACGGAACGCCTGATATCCTCGCCTATCCCCGCAGCCGGCGCGGCTGGGCCAATCTTTGCCGCCTTCTCAGCGCCGGCAATCTGAAGGAGGAAGCGATCAAGGGAAGCTGCATTCTGACGGAAGCGGAGCTCATGGAATGGGGGGACGAGATGATGCTTGCCCTCGTTCCCGATCGCACCCTTGTCGGTCATCAGGCGGGTCAGTCGACGCTGGAAGATTATCTGGAACGGTTTCGCAGACGCTTCCGCAAGGCTTTTTTTATGGCGCTGGCGCCAGCCTATGACGGTCGAGACAGGCAAGTCTTTGCGGTGATTGCCATGCTTGCTGCCGGAAATCGCGTGCCGCTGATTGCGACCAACCAACCACTTTACCACCATCCCGAACGCCGGCCGCTTTCGGATGTCGTGATCGCGATCCGGGAGCATGTGCAGATAGCGCAAGCCGGATTCCTGCTGGCGCCGAATGCCGAACGCTATCTCAAGGATTCACGTGAAATGGCCCGGATCTTCCGGGACTATCCCGGTGCGGTCGAGAACACGCGGGCTTTTTTCGACAGGCTGACCTTTTCGCTGAAGGAACTGGAGCATAATTATCCGCCTGAAAACGATCCCGGCGAAACACCGCAGGAAACTCTCGAAAGGCTGACGAGAGCAGGAGCGACAAAACGTTATCCTGATGGCATTCCTGAGAAAGTTGCAAAGCAGATCGATTACGAACTGAAGCTTATCAGTGATAAGAATTACGCCTCTTATTTCCTGACGGTGCACCGGATCATCCAGCACGCCCGCTATGAACTCAAGGTCTTGTGCCAAGGGCGCGGATCGGCGGCAAATTCGGTCATCTGCTATTGTCTTGAGATAACGGAGGTCGATCCCGAAAAGAGCACGCTGCTGTTCGATCGCTTCATTTCGATGGATCGCGACGAACCGCCGGATATCGATGTCGATTTCGAGCATGACCGACGCGAAGAGGTCATCCAGTTCATCTACAAAAACTACAAAAGAGAACATGCCGGGCTGACGGCGGGAGTGACCACCTACCGCACCCGTTCGGCCGGCCGCGAAGTCGCCAAGGCCTTCGGGCTGTCGGAGGATGTCCAGTCGGCGATCAGTAGTCTCGTCTGGGGGTGGTCGGAGGACAATCTCTCCGAACGCGACGCCAAGGCGGCGGGTCTCGACGTCAAGGATCCGGTGACGCAGAACGTGCTGAAATATGCCTCCGAGCTTCTCGGGTTCCCGCGCCACCTCACCCAGCATGTCGGCGGCTTCGTCATTACGCGGGACCGGCTCGACGAGGTGGTGCCGATCATGAAGACGGCGATGCCGGATCGCTACATGATCGAATGGGACAAGGACGACCTCGACAACGTCAAGATCCTCAAGGTGGATGTGCTGGCGCTCGGCATGTTGACCTGCCTGCGGAAGGCCTTTTCGCTGCTGGAGCTGCATTACGATGTGAAGAAGACGCTCGCAGACCTTGGCCACAAGGAGCACGGGGACGAAGGTGAGCCGGTCTACGAGATGATGGGCCGAGCCGACACGCTCGGCGTCTTCCAGATCGAAAGCCGGGCGCAGATGAGCATGCTGCCGCGTCTTAAGCCGAAGGTGTTCTACGATCTCGTCATCGAGGTGGCGATCGTTCGGCCAGGTCCGATCCAGGGCGACATGGTGCATCCCTATCTGAAACGCCGGGAGCAGCGGGCCAGGAACATTCCGATCAAATATCCGAGCAAGGAGCTGAAAACGGTTCTGGAAAGAACCCTCGGCGTGCCCTTGTTCCAGGAACAGGCCATGCAGATCGCCATTACCGCCGCAGGCTTCAAACCGGCGGAAGCCGACAAGCTTCGCAGAGCGATGGCGACATTCAAAAGAACGGGTACGATCGGTAACTTCGAAAAGCGGTTCATCGAGGGAATGGTCGCAAAGGACTATGATCCGGAGTTCGCGCAACAGTGTTTCAACCAGATCAAAGGCTTCGGTGAATACGGTTTTCCGGAAAGCCATGCCGCCTCCTTTGCGCTGCTCGTCTATGCCTCCTCATGGCTCAAGGCCTATTATCCCGACGTCTTCTGCGCGGCGATGCTGAATTCCCAACCGATGGGCTTTTATGCGCCGGCGCAGCTGGTGCGGGATGCACGCGAGCACGGGGTAAAGATCCTGCCGGTCGACATCAATGCATCGAACTGGGAGTGCGGTCTGGAAGAGGCTGCCTTCGATCGGAATGCCATCGATTTCCGGCATGACAAGATGCGCGAGATCATCAAGACCCGGCATGCGGTGCGGCTGGGCTTCCGGCAGATCAAGGGTCTCTCGACAGACGATATGAAACAGCTCGTCGACAATCGAGGCAAAGGCTACAGTTCGGTGCGCGATCTCTGGCTGCGGTCCGGCCTGCAAAAATCCGTCATCGAGCGACTGGCGGATGCCGATGCGTTCCAGTCCCTCAAACTGTCACGACGCGACGCGCTTTGGGCGGTGCGGGCGCTGGATGTGAAAAGCGCGACCGAGGAGCTGCCGCTTTTCGAGCAGGTCCGTCATGTCGACCTCCAGGCCGAGCCTGCGACGAAGCTGCCGGACATGCTGCCGGGCGAACAGGTGATCGAGGATTACCGTTATCTCTCCCTGTCGCTCAAGGCGCATCCGGTTTCCTTCCTGCGGGAGGAACTTCAGGAAATGGGCATCACGCGCAATGTCGATCTTCTGACAGTACCGAACGGAAAGAGGGTGACAGTTGCTGGATTGGTGCTGGTGCGGCAGCGTCCAGGTTCGGCCAAAGGGGTGATCTTCATGACGCTGGAGGACGAAACCGGGGTCGCCAATGCCATCGTCTGGAGCAAAGTATTCGATAAATACCGGGCGATCGTCATGGGTGCCCGGCTGGTGAAAATCCGCGGCAGGCTGCAAAGCCAGAGCGGGGTGATCCATACCGTTGTCGAGCATATCGAGGACATGACGCCGGCGCTCGGTATCCTGCAACGCGAGGCCCGGCGTTTCGGCGTCTGCGAGCGATCGGACGAGGTACTGAGGCCGGGTGTCGATCAGCGGCAGAGAAAGCTCGCGCAGGTACGAGAGAGGGCGGAGCTGGAAAAGCGGATGGCTGCCGCAAGCGGCCATGCGGTTGTGGCGGAAACAGCCCAAGTCATGCCGCGGGGACGGAATTTCCATTAAAAAAACGCCACGCGCTTTCGGACGACGTTGTGCTGTATACCTTTGATCTAGATAGAAATTCGGATTTCAGGCCAATTCTTCAAAAGCTGTCCGCCTCCGGAGCGCCCTTCGGCCGCCGCGACTGAATGACCCGCGACTCAAATTTTTTCTTGACAGTCACCATCTTCTTTAGCAGAAAACACGATAGTCAGTGTCATGTTTGGAATGAAGACGTGCTTGTCTGCAGCTGCAATTATATAACCGATAAGGAAATCCGGGAGGTTATCACCAACCTTCTCGATGAAGATTGTTGGCAGCTTATTGTGCCTGCGAAGGTCTACCACGCCATGGAAAAACGCGGCCGCTGCTGCGGCTGTTTTCCCAACGTCGTCGACATCATTATCCAGACGACCGAGGAATATCACGCCCGTCGTCACTCGACGGAGACCGAAATATTTGATTTCATGTCCCGCTTGAAACAATTCCATGAGGAAAACAGGAGAGCGGACATTGAAAGGCGACAAAAAGGTCATCGAGCGGCTTAACGAGGCGTTGTTCCTCGAGCTCGGGGCAGTCAACCAATATTGGGTTCACTATCGTCTTCTTGAGGACTGGGGTTACACCAAGCTCGCCAAGAAGGAGCGCGCCGAATCCATCGAAGAGATGCATCACGCCGATAGGCTTGTCGCCCGCATCATCTTCCTTGAAGGCCATCCCAATCTGCAGACCCTTGCACCTCTACGCATCGGCCAGAACGTCAAGGAAGTTCTGGAAGCCGATCTTGCCGGCGAGTACGACGCCCGCACAGCCTACAAGAAGTCGCGCGATATCTGTCATGACGCCGGCGACTACGTTTCCATGAAACTTTTCGAGGAGTTGCTGGCCGACGAGGAAGGTCATATCGATTTCCTCGAAACACAGATCGACCTGCTCGAGAAAATCGGCGAGAGCAAATACGGCCAGCTCAACGCCGATTCCGCCAATGAAGCCGAATAAGGTTCGAACGGGATGCCGGCCGCTCATGGCGGCCGGAGATCCTATTCCCGCCGCCGAGGCAAACGGCGGCAGTCATCCCGCCGTGATCAGTCTTCCGATTGAAGTGTTTCCAAATGCTGGAACTCGGCCACCACCTGGTCGTAGACGGCGCGCTTAAAGGGCACGATCAGCCCCGGCAGTTGCTGCATCGGCTTCCATTCCCAAGCATCGAATTCCGGTTCGTGGCCGCCAGGCGGCGGGTTGATGGCGATCTCGCTGTCGTCGCCGTCGAAGCGGAAGGCGAACCAGCGCTGCGTCTGGCCGCGGAATTTTCCCCTGAGCCCGATGCCGATCAGTGCCGGCGGCAGATCATAATTGATCCAGTCTCTCGCTTCGGCAAGCAGGGTCACCGTCCTCATGCCGGTCTCTTCGTAAAGCTCGCGGTAGGCAGCGTCCAATGGATCTTCGCCCTTGTCGATGCCCCCCTGCGGCATCTGCCAGAGCTGCGGCGAGCCGTCATATTCGGAATTGCCATCGGGGATGCGCCGCCCGGCCCAGACGAGGCCATCGCGGTTCAGGATCATCACCCCGACGCAGGGGCGGTAGGGCAGATCCTCGGCTTTCACGCTCGCCTGGTTCATCTTCTTCTCCGTTTTGGGATTCTTCTCAGGGATGCTCTCAAGGATTCCGGGGGTCGTTGGAAAGGGCGGCAACGCCGACGATCTCGACGCCGCGCATCGCCGCCTCCTCGCTCCATTTGGCGATGGCGTCAACGCTCTCATCGAAAGCCGAGGCGATGCCGATCGCCTGGCCATTCTTGCGAGCGATGCGCTCGAGCTCGTCGAGCTTCTTCAGGACGGCGTTGATATCAAGCTGGCCGTCGAGCTGCAGGTCGGCGAAGGCATAGGGCAGTTCGGTTCCCTTGGCGATCGCCGCCGTCTTCGACTGCGCCGAGGTGCCGTCGTCGAGAAACAGCAACCCGCGCTTGCCGATGTCTCGCATGACAGGTTCCATGGCGGCGGGATCAGACAGGAAACGGCCGCCGAGATAATTCATGACGCCGGTATAATTGGTGATCTCACCCA
Organism: Rhizobium zaerense; assembly: GCF_051810725.1. Classification (NCBI taxonomy): domain Bacteria; kingdom Pseudomonadati; phylum Pseudomonadota; class Alphaproteobacteria; order Hyphomicrobiales; family Rhizobiaceae; genus Rhizobium; species Rhizobium zaerense. The sequence continues at coordinate 581,664 of NZ_CM132690.1, forward strand.
TCGCCTTGTGCAGGTTTTCGATGTTGCGGGCGGCCGATTTCGTAGTCAACAGCGTTTCGGGGCCCGGATCGTTTGCCGGATAATCAAAGGGTTCGAGCGGCACCTGCAGAAGGATCTCGTGACCGCCGCGGCGGGCTTCCTGCATCCAGCGCTGCAGGCTGTTGCCGCTTGCGGCAAAAGCGAAGGTGATCTCCTCCGGCAGCTGCGCGATGGCGCGCTGCGTTCCGGTCTGGCTGAGCCCGAGGCCACTGACGACGATGGCGATACGGACGCCGCGCGCGCCGGACGAGGGACGCGCATATTGATCCATCGGCCGCCGGCCATCGGGGCCGACGATCGGCAGCCTGCCAAAAGGCGTCTCTTCGAGCAGTGCTTCATTGGGCTGGGCCGCGATGCGCGGATCCTGGCCGATCTGCATGGCGTCGACCAGCACCGGCCCGCCGCCGTCGCGCGGGCGGGGGCTGAATTTGGTGACAACCGAGCCGTCGCCCGTGACCATCTGCTCGACATTGGCTCCCGAGCGCGGGTCGGCGCGGGGCATACCGTCGCCCGCTTTGTCCGCGGTGGCCATCGGCGGCTGAGGGCTATTGGAAGGGGGCGTTGCGGCTTGTTCGGCCGCCGGTGGTTTGATGCGTTCGAGCTCATTGCCGCGAAACGCCGTATAGAGGGAAAAGCCGCCTATGGCGAAAAGGCAAAGACTGGCGGCGATGCGGCCCAGGCGCAGAACACCCGGACGCTTGCGGCCGGTTTTGCGGTTGCGGCCCAGAGGCGTATGCAGGTCCGTTCCCAATTTTTCGCCCGCTCCAAAACCGGGAAACAGCAGAAAGGCTCAAGGCCGGGCGAGGTGCCCGGCCTTGAGACGATCGATTACTTGGCGACGACGGCCTTATCTGGGTTCGGCGGGAAGGCCGGATCGGTCTTCTTGCCGCGCAGAAGGTCGAGCGCGTAGTTCAGCTGAACGTCGTCCTTCGGATCCGGCGGTACGTAGGCAATGGAGCCCGAACCTTCGTCGGTTTCGCTCTGGCCCTTGATGTGGCCGCGCAGGCTGGATTCACCTTCGGTCACCATCTTGCCCTGCAGTTCCTGCGGCAGCGGCTCCTCGACCTTGATGTCGGGAGTGATGCCGGTACCCTGGATCGAGCGGCCCGACGGCGTGTAATAGAGCGCCGTGGTCAGGCGCAGCGCGCCGTTTTCGCCGAGCGGGATGATCGTCTGGACGGAACCCTTGCCGAAGGAGCGCGTGCCGAGAACGGTGGCACGGCGCAGATCCTGAAGAGCGCCGGCGACGATTTCCGATGCGGAAGCCGAACCGCCGTTGATCAGCACAATCACCGGCTTGCCATCCGTCAGGTCGCCCGGGCCGGCATTGAAGCGGCGGGTTTCATCCGGGTTGCGGCCACGGGTCGAAACAACTTCGCCGCGCTGCAGCAGGGCATCGGAGACGTTGATCGCCTGGTCGAGCAAACCGCCCGGATTGAGGCGCAGGTCGAGAACATAACCCTTCAGCTTGTCGGCCGGAACGGTTTCCTTGATCTTCTTGATCGCCTTTTCCATGTCAGGATAGGTCTTCTCGGTGAAGGAGATGATGCGGAGATAACCGACATCGTCCTCGACACGCGACTTGACTGCCTGGACGGCAACGACGTCACGGACGATCGTCAGCTCGATCGGCTTGTCGGCACCCTTGCGGATCAGCGTCAGCTTGATCGGCGTGTTGACGGCGCCACGCATCTTCTCGACGGCGTCTTCCAGCTTCAGGCCGCGCACGGACTGGCCGTCGATTTCGGAGATATAGTCGCCGGCAAGAACGCCGGCCTTGGCGGCGGGCGTGTCGTCGATCGGGGTGATGACCTTGACGAGTTCGTCTTCCATCGTGACTTCGATGCCGAGGCCGCCGAACTCACCCTTGGTCTGGGTGCGCATGTCCTCGGCGTCCTTCGAATTCATGTAGCTCGAATGCGGGTCGAGCGAGGAGAGCATGCCGTTGATGGCGTTCTCGATCAGCTTGTCTTCCGCAGGCGGCGTCACATATTGCGCACGCACACGTTCGAAGACATCTCCGAAAACCGAAAGTTCCTTGTAAGTCGAGGATCCGGCCGCTTCTGCCGGCACACCCGCCGAGTAAATGACGCTCATTGCGGTCGCACCCATCAATGCGCCGACCAGAACAAGAGAAGCCCTACGAATCATTGCGTGCCTTTCCAGTGTCTTTGGCGGTCCACCACGGCCGGGAATCGACCGGTTTACCGTCCTTTCGAAATTCAATGTAAAGCGTTGGCCGGTTCGTTTCCAGCGCCAATGCAGTTGCGCTTGCCACTCTTTTCGCGCCCATCACCGCAAGTGGCTCACCGGAGAAAACGAATTTTCCCTGACGGGTATTGATCGTATCCATTCCCGAGAGAACCAGGTGGTATCCATCGCCCGCGTCGAGGATGATCATCTGGCCGTAACTGCGGAATGCGCCGGCGAAAACCACCAGACCATCCGCAGGCGCCGTCACCACCGTTTCTGGATTGGTGGCGACCGTCATTCCCATGGCTTCATGCCCGGTGCCGTCGGCATCGCCGAACTGGCGCAGGATATCGCCCGTAACGGGCACCTCCAATTTCGCCTTCAATTCTCCGAAGGGATATGCGGGCGCAATGCGGTTTTTATCGGGCACGCCGCTGTCGGCGAGTGCCTTGGCCTGGGCGCGCTGCTCGTCCGTCAGCAGCTTGCGGTTCTCCTCCGCCTGGCGGGCGGCAGCGGCGGCATCCCGCACTGAAGCGATCTCTGATTCCATCGAGGCGACGAGGCCTTCGAGGCTCGTCGCCTTGCCTGCCAATTCCTCCGAGCGTTTCCGTTCGGTCTCGAGTTCGGCGGCGTTGCTGCGGCTGAGCTTGTCGTTTTCGGCAAGCAGCAGATCCATGCGCCGCTCTTCCTCGATGCCGTTGGTCATCGTCGCTGTCAGCGAGGTCTTCTCGGCAGCGCTTGCGGTCTGCAATGCGGCGAGGTTTGCGAGGTCTGCAGCAAGCTTGTCGGTCTCCTTGCGAATGCCGGGCACGACGGCGCCGAGCAGAATGGCGCTGCGCACGGAGGCAAGCGCATCGTCGGGGGTGACAAGCAAAGCGGGCGGCGGGTTGCGGCCCATGCGCTGGAGCGCTGCCAGCACCTCGGCCAGCAGACCGCGCCGCTCGTGCAGGGAATGGCGGATGCCGTCCTCCTTGACACCGAGATCGGCAAGCTTGTTCTCGCTTTCGAGGAGCTGCTTTTCGAGTGCCTTGCGGCGGGCGGCGGAATCGATCAGTGCCTGGCGGATGCTTTCCGTGCTCTTTTCGAGATCGGCGATGCTCTGCTGAAGCGCGCTCACCTTGTCGGTGGAGAGGCTGATCGTCTTCGACAGGGTTTCGAGTTCGGCACGAGTCTGATCACGTTTGGCGGCAAGTTCGGCGGCTGGATCGGGTGGCGCCAGCCCGGCTGCCGGCTGCGGTGCAGATTGTGTCGCCTCGGGCGCGGCATCTTGCGCCCGGACGATGAACGGATCTGCCGACACGACGATCACCGCCACAGCGGCGCCGGCCGCGATAGCCGGTAGGATCATGCGGTGTCGCCTGATGGATGCTCTCGTCATGCGTGTTGGGGCACTTTCTCAAATCGCGCGGAGACTAAGCTGATTTGGTGCACTTTGCCAGAAAGTTCGAAGGAGAACGGGTGGCCAGGCAAACACGGCTGCGTGACATTCCGACGCATTGCCGGGGTATCGGGCCGACGAATCAGGCCGACACGGCATCAGACGCGGTGATAGGGGTGGCCGGACAGGATGGTAACGGCGCGATAGAGCTGTTCGGCGATCAGCGTGCGCACGAGTTGGTGCGGCCAGGTCATCTTGCCAAGGCACAGCGTGGCGTCGGCACGATCGTACAGGGAGGGATCGAGTCCGTCGGCGCCGCCAATCGCGATGGTCAGTTCGCGTTTGCCCTGGTCGCGATAGGAGCCGAGCAGGTTTGCGAAGGCTTCGCTGTCGAGCGCCTTGCCGCGTTCATCGAGAAGAATGAGGATACTGCCATCTGCAAGCGATTTCAGAAGCATCGCCGCCTCTTCGCGCTTGCGGGTCTCCGCATTGGAGGCACGGCTTTCGGCGACTTCGGCAACACGGGTCAGTTCGAGGCCGACGGCAGGGCCGGCCTTGGCGAAACGATCGAAATAACGGGCGGCAAGATCCTTTTCCGGGCCGGACTTCAGCCGTCCCACCGCAAAAAGACCTATTCGCATTCATCGGCTCCCGCTCATGCGACACTTCGGGCGCACACTGCACCAGCGGCCGGCTTGTGATGTTTGCCGGCCAGCCAATGCCACGTCTCAGGCGCCGGACAGAATGCCGGCTCGCCCGTCAGTGCCGTGTTTCTTCATCCATATCCGGAGCCGCCCACATCTTTTCGATGTTGTAGAACTCGCGGATTTCGGGACGGAACACATGCACGATAATGTCACCGGTGTCGATCAGGACCCAATCGCCGCCTTCCTGACCTTCGACGCGGGCCGTACCGAGGCCGTCGTCCTTAAGGTCGGTGAGCAGGTGATCCGAGATCGCCATGACATGCCTGTTCGAGCGGCCGGAGACGACGATCATGTAGTCTCCCAGGGCCGATTTTCCGGCAATGTCGATGGTAACGATATCTTCAGCTTTGGAGTCCTCGAGGCTGGCGAGGACGGTTTCTAGGGCGCGGGCGGCGGCATCGGCGCCACGTTCCGCACTCTTCGGGATAACGGCAAACGTTTTTCCCTTGGCGTGTACTGTTGTCAGTGCTTTCCCTTTCCTGGAATGACAAACCATGCACAACACAGATCCGATCGCGACCGGATCATGGTTAAGATAGGCATCAAACCATTAATGTTTCAAGACATGCTAAGGTACGGAACGGCCGAAAACCCGATCTGCCGTTCGAATTGAAGCATTTGGCTGCTCGGGGCGGCCTCGTGCGGGCGGTGTACAGTTTCCATGCCGCAGCGTAAAGTGCGGCAAATTCCACGATCTCCCGATTCAATGACCGACTCAGCCGCAAAAACACTCGTGCCCGTCCTGCGAATCAGCTTCCCGGATGAGGATCGTCTCGGCCATGGCAAGATGGAACTGCTGGAACATATCCGCCAGACCGGATCGATCTCGGCGGCCGGGCGGGCGATGGACATGTCCTATCGGCGGGCATGGCTGCTGGTCAGCGAGATGAACCGGATGTTTAACGAACAGGTGGTGGAATCGCAGCGCGGCGGGCAGAAGGGCGGCGGCGCGGCGCTGACGCCGTTCGGTGAGGAATTGCTCGAGCGTTTCCGCCGGATGGAAAGGACGATGCGCACCAGCCTTGCCGACGATCTCGCATGGCTTGAGGGCAAGCGCAACCTACAGCAAGGCGAGCGCGGCTGATCAGGCCTCCAGGGCAACTGTCTTGATGACGGCGAAGACCGCCCTTCCCGGTCGAAGATCCAGACGCTCGCAGGACAATGTCGTGATCCGGGAAAGAATGATATCGCCGCCGCAATCGAGCCGGATTTCCACCGTTCCGTCCTCGGTCGACGACATCCCGTCTATCCTTGCTTCCAGGATATTCAGCGCGCTGAGCCCCTCTGGCCTTGCGGTCGCCAGCATGACATCGCGGGAGGGGATGCGGATGCGAACCGATTTGCCGGGCGCAAGGGCGGCGCCCGGAATATGGAGTTGACAGGATTTCAGCGCGACCGTCGATAGACGGTGCCGCGCATCGAAGCTTTCGACCGTGCCTTCCAGCAGTGCGCCCGCTTCCCGCCGGTCGGAGGCGGTGGAGGGGCGGCTCAATATGTCGATGGCAGGGCCTGTCGCTTCCACCTTGCCGTCACGCATGACGATGACCTGGTTTGCCAGCCGCGCCACCTCAGCGATCGAATGGCTGACATAGACGATCGGTATGTCGGTCTCGTCGCGCAATCGTTCCAGATAAGGCAGAATCTCGGCCTTGCGCGCATCATCGAGGGCGGCGAGCGGCTCGTCCATCAACAGCAGGCGGGGCGAGGAGAGAAGTGCGCGGCCGATGGCAACGCGCTGCTTCTCGCCGCCGGAAAGTTTTGATGGGCTGCGCTCCAGCAGCGTCTCGATGCCGAGCAGGTCGACGATGTGATCGAAGCTCTCGCCGTGTGCCGGTCTCGGCGCGAACCAACGGCCATAGGTGAGATTGGCGCGAATGCTGAGATGCGGGAAAAGTCGGGCCTCCTGGAAGACATAACCGAAGCGGCGACGATGTCTCGGCACGAAGATGCCGGTTGCGGTTTCGGTCAAGACTTCGCCGTCGAGGATGACGCGGCCTTCGTCCGGGCGGGCGAGACCGGCGATGATGCGGATCATCGAGGTCTTGCCGGAGCCGGAGCGGCCGAACAGCGCGGTGACGCCACGCTCGGAGGTAAAGGCGGCATTGAGCGAAAAGGCGCCGAGCCTCTGTTTTGCCTCGACGATCAGCGTCATTCCGGGTCGATCCTCCGGTCGGCGAGACGAGCGAGGAATTCGGAGGCGAGCAGGGCGGCCATGGAAATGACGACGGCGACGAGCGTCAGGCGGAGCGCGCCGGCATCGCCGCCCGGCACCTGGGTGAAGGTGTAGATCGCCGACGACAGCGTCTGGGTTTCGCCCGGAATGTTGGAAACGAAGGTGATCGTCGCGCCGAATTCGCCCATCGCCTTGGCAAAAGAGAGGATCATGCCGACGATTATGCCGGGCAGGGTCAGCGGCAAGGTGATCGTCAGGAAGATCCAGACGGGGCCGGCGCCGAGCGTTCCGGCCGCCTCTTCCAGCTTGCGGTCGACCGCCTCGATCGACAGGCGGATGCTGCGCACCATCAGCGGAAAGGCCATGACGGCGCAGGCCAGCGCAGCACCCGTCCAGCGGAAAGACAAGACGATGCCGAAATACTGGTCGAGCAGGCTGCCGATCGGACCGCGGCGGCCGAACAGGATGAGGAGAAGAAAACCGGTGACGACCGGAGGCAGGATCAGCGGCAGATGAACGACACCGTTCAGTATCGACTTACCCCAGAAGCGGCCACGGGCAAGCAACAAGGCGACGAGGATGCCGAGGGGCAGGCTCGCCAGCATGGCGACGATCGAGACGCGCAGGCTGAGCAGGATCGCCGTCCATTCCTCATTGCTCAAGCCGAAGATGTCCAAATGCAGTTGTCTCCCTGGAAATTCGGTGTCACCCAGTGCCTGCCCCTCATCCGCCTGCCGGCACCAACCAGGGTCGAGCCACGGGTCTCGACCTGTCCTTCGGACCCCCGCTTGCGGGGCGAAGGGGAATAGCCGCACCCTCTCGGTTCCTCTCAAACCTTTCGCAGGGCACGTCCCCTCGCCCCGTTTACGGGGAGAGGGTTAGGGTGAGGGGCAGCCTCACGCTAGGCCGTCACTGTTGATTCCGCAATCATTTCGCCCCTCAATCACTTGAGAACGGTAAAACCCTGCGCCGCGAAGAAGGCGGCGGCCTTGTCGGATTTCAGGAAGTCGAGATAGGCTGTCGCATCCGGGTTCTTGCTCTCGGCAAGGATTGCGATCGGATAGATGATCGGCGGGTGGGAATCGGCGGGGAATGTGCCGACGATGGCGACACCCTTATCGGCTGCGGCATCCGTCTGGTAGACGATGCCAAAGGGCGCTTCGCCGCGCGAGACGAGGGCAAGGGCGGCGCGCACGCTTTCGGCGCCGGCGACCTTGGTTTCGACCGATTTCCAGACGCCGAGCTTTTCGAGCGCGGCCATGCCGTATTTGCCGGCCGGAACCGATTTCGGCTCACCCATGGCAAGCTTGCCGTCGCCCAGAAGCCCGGCGAGATCGAAGCCTTGCTTGATCTCAACCGGTTTTGCCTTGTCCTTTTCCGCAACGAGCACGATCTTGTTGCCGAGCAGGTTGGAGCGGGTGTCGGCCTTGATCAGGCTCTTTTTGGCGAGATAATCCATCCAGTCGAGATCGGCCGAGATGAAGACATCGGCAGGGGCCGCGTTTTCGATCTGCTTGGCCAGCGCCCCGCTCGCCGCATAGGAGGCGACGGCTTCCTTGCCGCTTTCCTTCGTCCAGGCGGCATTGGCGGCGTCGAGCGCATCCTTGAGACTCGCCGCAGCAAAGACGGTGAGCTTTTCGGCTGCGGCTGCAGGCGCCGAAAGCGCTGTCGCGCCAAGCCAGAGGGCTGAGATCGCGGCGATTGCCAGTTTCATCCATCGGCGGCGGTTCTGCATAATTCATTCTCCGAAGTTCGAAATATTGCGACGAATATAACGGTCGAGACGTCTTGGCTAGGGATATATCCAGGAAAATATAACCGTATCGACGCTCGCGTTCGCAGCGGCGCAATGTTCACGCATTCGTGAGGTGCATGGCTTCCGCCGAAAGTGAGATCAGCAGCGCGAAAATACCCGGGAGTCAGTTTACAAACCGCAAGGACTCCCGGCGACCGGGACTGGTTCGTTATTGTTTGCTAATAAAAACAGCAATGGGGAAGCAAAATTCACCTCGAGATTTGCATCCGGTGCATTGCTGCAATGCACCAATCGGTATTCACCTTTTTGTCGAATATGATAAAACATACTCATCGATACGGCTTCTCCTCCTCCCATAGCCGTTCGATAGGGTCGACAACACTCCTCCTCCCAGTTGTCGATCGAGTTTATAAGCCCGACGGATCTCCTCCCCCGTCGGGCTTTCTCGTTTTCTGGATCTTCTGAAATCAGGCTGACGCATGCGTCTTGCCGGGCGCTCGGCGCTCTATTCGGCGTCGCCGTGCGACGAGCCGTTGCGGATTGCCGTCGAGCTCAGGCCGGAGCGCGGCCCGTGGATAAAGGTCCAGGCCGGGGCACGCTTCTTCCAGAGAATACGGGCATCATCCTCATCGACACGGGCGAAATCGAAGGTCCTGGCCATTTTCGAGGAGAGGAAGGAAAGCGTCGCACCCGGCCGATCGATCACCGCGATCGGGAAGGTGCGGGCAATCTCCTGCCACTTCTGCCATTTGTGAAAGGTCTGCAGGCTGTCTGCGCCCATGATCCAGATGAAATGAACATGCGGATTGCGCGCCTTGACGCGGGCAAGCGTGTTGGCGGTGTAGCTGGTGCCGAGCGTCTGTTCGAAGGCGGTGACCTTGATGCGGGGATCGGGTGCAACACGCTCGCTTTCGGCAATGCGCTCGGCGAGTGGTGCGAGCTGGTTGCGGCTTTTCAGTGGATTGCCGGGTGTGACCATCCACCAGAGCTGGTCGAGGCCGAGCCGCTTGAGGGCGATCTCGGCGACGAGCGCGTGGCCCTGATGCGGTGGATTGAACGAACCGCCGAACAGACCCACGACCATGCCGCGCTCGCTGTGCGGCATGCGCAGATAGTGCCGGTCCACATTGTCGGTCGTCACGTCAGGGCCGCGTTTGTCCGGCACCATGCACCCGATATTTGAAAGAGGTGAGCTGTTCGACGCCGACCGGACCACGGGCGTGCATCTTGCAGGTGGCGATGCCGATTTCCGCACCCATGCCGAACTCGCCGCCATCGGCAAACTGCGTCGAGGCATTGTGCAGCAGGATCGCTGAATCGACCTCGGTGAAGAAACGCGCGACGACGTCAGGGTCCTCGGCGATGACTGCCTCGGTGTGGTTCGAGGAATATCTCTGGATATGGGCGATGGCGCCCGAAATGCCGTCGACGACGGCAACCGAAATGATCGCGTCGAGATATTCGGTCGACCAGTCTTCTTCGGTCGCGGGCTTCATGCCGGGGGCGACCTTCAGCACCGTCGGCGAAGCGCGGATCTCGCAGCCGGCCTCCGTGAGAACCTCGAGCAGCGGCGTCAGATGCGTGCCGATTGCGGCGCCATCGACGAGCAGGGTTTCGGCTGCGCCGCAGATGCCGGTGCGGCGCATCTTGGCGTTGACGATGATCCTCTTGGCCATCTCGATATCGGCCGAGGCATCGACATAGATGTGGCAAAGGCCTTCGAGATGGGCAAAGACCGGCACACGCGCCTCGCTCTGCACGCGGGCGACCAGGCTCTTGCCGCCGCGCGGCACGATGACGTCGATCGCCCCGTCCAAGCCGCGCAGCATGGCGCCAACGGCGGCGCGGTCGGTAACCGGCACGAGCTGGATAGCATGCTCTGGAAGCCCTGCCGCTTTCAGGCCCTCGACCAGGCAGGCATGGATAGCCTGCGATGAACGGCGCGAATCCGAGCCGCAACGCAGGATGACGGCATTGCCTGCCTTGAGGCAGAGGGCGCCGGCATCCGCCGTGACGTTCGGCCGGCTTTCGAAGATCACGCCGATGACACCGAGCGGCGTGCGGACGCGCTCGATTTTCAAGCCGTTCGGCCGGTCCCAGGCAGCGATGACTTCGCCGACCGGATCGGCAAGGGCGGCGATGGCGCGGATTCCCTCGGCCATCTCGGCGATGCGCTTGTCGTTCAGCGTCAGCCGGTCGACGAAGGAAGCGAGCATCTCGGTGCCTTCGATGTCCTTCAGGTCCTTGGCATTCTCGGCAAGAATATGTGCCTTGTTCGCCAGGATCGCATCGGCCATGGCGTTCAGCGCGCTGTTCTTGGCCTCGGTGGACGCAAAGCCCAGCGGTCGTGCGGCAGCCTTTGCCTTGCGGCCGATGTCGTTCATCAGCACGTCAATGTCAGGGCTCGGCGCAACGGTATCAAGCATAGCTCGCGTCCTTCTTCTGCCTTTCCGATTTCGAACCGATCTGCGCGGTCATCACCATGTCGTCGCGATGGACCATGGCGGCGCGCCCGGCATAACCGAGGATGGCCTCGATCTCCGCCGACTTGCGACCGGCAATCCGGCGGGCGTCGTCGGCATCGTAGCTTACAAGGCCGCGGGCGATCTCGCGGCCGGCCGGGCCGATGATCGCCACCGTATCGCCGCGGCTGAAGAGGCCGGAAACGCTACGCACGCCGGCGGGAAGCAGGCTCTTGCCGGCGCCGAGCGCTGCGACGGCGCCGTCATCGACATGCAATTCGCCGGCCGGCTGCAGCTGCCCGGCAATCCAGGTCTTGCGGGCGGTCACGGGTGTGCCCGATGGCGCGAACCACGAGGAACGCGCGCCGTTTTCGATCGCCGACAGAGGATTGTCGGTCTTGCCGGAAGCGATGATCATCGCGCAGCCCGATGCCGTTGCAATCTTGCCGGCATCGATCTTGGTGCGCATGCCGCCGCGCGAAAGCTCGGAGGCAGCACCCCGGCCATTGCCTCGATCTCGGCGGTGATTTCGGCAATCGTTTCCAGGAACGTCGCGTTCGGATCGAGATGCGGCGGCGCGGTGTAGAGGCCGTCGATATCGGAGAGAAGAATGAGCAGATCGGCGCCGGTCATCGTCGCGACGCGGGCGGCCAGGCGGTCGTTGTCGCCATAGCGGATCTCGCTGGTGGCGACGGTGTCGTTTTCATTGATGATCGGCACGGCGCCGATCTTCAAAAGCTGATTGATGGTGGCGCGCGCATTGAGATAGCGGCGGCGCTCCTCGGTGTCACCGAGCGTCAGCAGGATCTGGCCGGCGACGATCTCGTCGCGCGACAGGCTTTCCGACCAGGCGCGCGCCAGCGCGATCTGGCCGACGGCCGCCGCCGCCTGGCTTTCCTCCAGCTTCAGCGCGCCTGACGGCAGGTCGAGCACCGAGCGGCCGAGCGCGATTGCGCCCGAGGAGACGACGAGCACGTCGATGCCCTTGGCCTTCAGGCTAGAGATATCGGCGCACATGGCATTGAGCCAGGCCTTCTTCAGCCCGGCCTTGCGATCGACCAGAAGCGCGGATCCGATCTTGATGACGATGCGACGGTAGCGGCCAAGCGGCTTACGGCTGGTCATCGTCCTCGTCCTTGTCCTGGCCCTCATCGGTGACGACCATGTCGCGATGGCGCAGCTTCGGCACCTTGGCCGGCCTCTCTTCGGTATTGGCGTCGACGATGATGTCGCGCAGCGCACGCAGCACCTCGGTCATGCCTTTGCCGGTAACGGCCGAAATCTGGAACGGCGTCTTGCCGCAGGCCTTGGCCAGTTCCTTGGTCTTCTTCTTCAACTCGGCATCGTCGAGCACGTCGATCTGCGACAGCGCCACGATCTCGGCCTTGTCGGTCAGCTCGTTTCCGTAGGCTTCGAGCTCGTGTTTGACCGTCTTATAGGCCTTGCCGACCTTTTCTTCCTGGGCGGAGATGAGGTGGAGCAGCACGCGGGTGCGCTCGACATGGCCGAGGAAACGGTCGCCAATGCCGACACCTTCATGGGCGCCTTCGATCAGGCCCGGAATATCGGCCAGGATGAATTCGCGCTCGTCGATGGTGGCGACCCCGAGGTTGGGATGCAGCGTGGTGAAGGGATAGTTGGCGATTTTCGGCCGGGCACGGGTGACGGCAGCCAGGAAGGTCGATTTGCCGGCATTGGGCATGCCGACGAGGCCGGCATCGGCAATCAGTTTCAGATGAAGCCAGATGGTTTTTTCTTCGCCGGGCAGGCCGGGATTGGCCCAATCCGGCGCCTGATTGGTCGAGGTCTTGAAGTGGGCGTTGCCGAAGCCGCCATTGCCGCCATGGGCGAGGCAGTAACGCTGGCCTTCGACAGTCAGGTCGCAGATCAGCGTTTCCTGGTCTTCCTCGAAGATCTGGGTGCCCACGGGAACCTTCAGCGTCACGTCGCTTCCATTGGCGCCGGTGCGGTTCCTGCCCATGCCATGGGTGCCGATCGTCGCCTTGAAATGCTGCTGAAAGCGGAAATCGATCAGCGTGTTGAGGCCGTTGACGGCCTCGACCCAGACGTCGCCGCCGCGTCCGCCATCACCGCCATCCGGGCCGCCGAACTCGATGAATTTCTCGCGCCGGAAGGAAACGCTGCCGCCGCCGCCGTCCCCGGACTTGATATAGACCTTTGCTTCGTCGAGAAATTTCATTTTACTTCCAATACTCAGTGGCAGTTGGACGGCCCGTCTTGGCCCATTCGATATAGGCGGTTCCGACGGAGGTCAAAGATTATCGTGAATTTCGCGAGCTATAACATACAGTACGGCTTCGGTCTCGACGGCGGGTACGATCTGGCGCGCATTGCCCGGAGCCTCGAGGGAGCCGACGTCATCGCGCTGCAGGAGGTGACCCGCGGCTTCTCCCGCAACGGTTTTGCCGACATGGTGGCCGATGTTGCGGCCTTCTTTCCCGACTATTTCTGGGTGTATGGGCCAGTCTGCGACATGCATGTCGAAGCGGATGAAGACGGGCTCCAGCCGGTGCGCGGCACGCGTTTTCAGTTCGGCAACATGGTGCTGTCGCGCTGGCCGATCGTCTCGACCCGAACGCTGCTTCTGCCGCGCAGCCGGACGATCGGCAAGATCAACCTGCAGCGCGGCGCAACCGAGGCGGTAATCGACGCACCCGGCGGTGCGATCCGCGTCTACTGCGTGCATCTCGACCATGTCTCCCCTGACGAGCGCATCCGACAGCTGCAATTTCTGAATGCCCATATCAATGCTTTCGTCCAGGAGGGTGGGTCGCTGACCGGGGCTGGCGAATTCGACCTGCCGGAGCCGCCGCTGCCGGAGGATTACCTGATCATGGGCGATTTCAACATGGAGCCGGAATCGCCGGAATATTGCGCGCTCGCCGGTGCTGGCGGCGGATATTATGGCCGTGTGGCGAGGATCGGCACGCCGGTCGACTCCTTTGCGGCGCTGGAGGCTTACTCTCCGGGGAGCTACAGCTGGATGGATCCCGAAGATCACGGCAAACGCATGCATCTCGATTACTGCTTCGTCAGTTGCGGCCTGCAGAGCCGGTTGAAATCCGCCCGGATCGATACGCAATCCGTCGGTTCCGATCATTTCCCCGTATGGGTCGAGATCGGCGATTGATGGAATTGATGGAGACGCCGCCGGTGCGGCGACGTCTCGGGTTTAATCACGCCATCTTTCGCGGCGGCTGCAGCATACCCGACTGCAGCACGGTTTCGATGTGCGACACCATGGTGTTGCGGGCGAAACAATAGATTTCGCCGCAACCCGTCATGCGGAAACCGAGCTTCTCCTGCAGTCGCAGCGAAGCCGGGTTGTCGGCGAAAACGCCGGAATGAACCGGCGTCTCCGGCATGCGGCGCGAGAAACGCTCGATGATCGCCGCCACCGCCTCGCTCATATAGCCCCGCCGCCAGTAGTAGCGGTTCAGCCAGTAGCCGAGGTGCCAGCGACCATGGCGCAGCTCGATCGAGACGTTGCCGATATGGACATCGTCCTTATCGGTGATCGCCAGCGGCCAGTCGGGCAGGGTGCCCGAGGTGACCGGGATCAGCCAGTCCAGCGCATCCTGCCGGTCGAACGGCGCGGGTACGCGGGACAGCATGCGCGTGACCGCGAAATCGGAGAGCGATTCCGCGATCGCAGGCGCATCGCTCAGCCTGTGGGGGCGGAGCGTCAGCCGGGCGGTCGAGATGACAGGCGCGGGGCCGGGCATCATCGGCTTGACCTCAGGCCTTTGCAGCGCAGTCGTGCTCATGCGATGTTCCCCCAGCTTCGGAGGGACATCCAGGTCTTGCGGTCGAGCCTGTACCATTCGACCGGCACGTTGCTGCCGAGCGCCAGCGAGGCGGCGAGCCCCGAACCCTGGAACTGGAAGCCGCACTTCTGGATGACGCGGCGCGAGGCGACGTTCATGACCCGGCAACGGGCGTCGATCTGATCGACGTCCTGACGGGTCCTGAACACCATATCGACCAGGGCATGGCAGGCCTCGGTGGTATAACCCTTGTTCCAATAGGGCTCGCCCAGCCAGTAGCCGATCTCGACGGTTCTGCCGTCCGCATGCGGCTCGACGCCGCAGCAGCCGATAAAGGCGCCGTTTTCGGCCTTGGTGATCGCATAGACGCACTTGCCAATATCGCCATTTTTCGTGCGACGCACGAAGTCAGCAGCATCATCGGCGGTATAAGGGTGCGGCATACGCGATACCATGGTGGCGACTTTGGCGTTGTTGGCGAGATGGGCAAGGGCGTCGATGTCTTCTTCGTGGGGCGCGCGCATGACGAGCCTTTCCGATAACAAGACAGGGCAATCGGTCCTTAACCGTTCCGGCCTCAGCCGTTCTTCGGAAGACCGCTGGTCTTCCCGGGGAGACCGTGATTGGTCTGCCCTTAACAATTCGCCTTGCATGGTTCAGTCCTCCTTGAGGGGTAAAGAAAAAGGGGAGATGGCGCCCCATCTCCCCTGTTTTCTAGACTGAACCTGATACGGCCAGCCGGGTCGATGAGACGCCGGCTGTTTTTGAGCGCTACCGGCTTATTCCGCTGCTTCCGCTTTCGGCATGACAGACACGTAGACGCGACCGTTGGCCTTGGTTCGGTAGTTCACATTGCCGGCGGTAAGCGCAAAAATCGTGTGATCCTTGCCGAGGCCGACGTTGGAACCCGGATGCCACTCAGTACCGCGCTGACGCACGATGATGTTGCCTGCGATGACGGCTTCGCCGCCGAACTTCTTCACGCCAAGGCGCTTGGACTGAGAATCGCGACCGTTGCGCGATGAACCGCCAGCTTTTTTGTGTGCCATTGGAGTTCTCCTTTAAAACCTTGTCCCGTTGATCTTACTTGGCAGCCACGATGTCCGTGATACGGACGACCGTGTGATGCTGACGATGGCCGCGCGAACGCTTCGAATTCTGACGGCGGCGCTTCTTGAAGGCGATGACCTTCTTGCCGCGGTTCTGTTCGACGACTTCTGCCTTGACAGAAGCGCCGGTTACGAAGGGCGCACCGATCGCAGCGTCGGCGCCTTCGCCGATCACGAGCACTTCGGTGAATTCAATGGAGTCGCCAGCGGTGGCTTCCAGCTTTTCGATGGTCAGCACGTCGTTGGCTGCCACACGGTACTGTTTACCGCCGGTCTTGATGACTGCGAACATTTTTTATCCTTTCATGTTCGTTCCAGCTCTCCTCGCTGACTGAGCAAGGTGGCCGTCTTTTTATCAGTCGAAGTTAAGCAGGGATTTCAGAGGTCTAATCCTCGAACTCGTCCTGCCGGTGAAGCCCCGCGCAAGCGCAGGACCAGCTAGGCGCGGATTTCTCCAAACCTATTGCGCAGCCGAGATAGCCGAGGGACAAAAAGCTGTCAAGGCAAAAGGATGGAATGCTTCGACTTTTCGGCTTGCCAGCCTGTCATTTGCCCGTTATGAGAACGCCCGCGCCGAACAAGCGCCGACCAGACCGCGGAGAGGTGGCAGAGTGGTCGAATGCACCGCACTCGAAATGCGGCATACCTGCAAGGGTATCGTGGGTTCAAATCCCACCCTCTCCGCCATCAAACATAATTGTCATATGATGGTGCACGTGCGGTTTTAACGTGCGTCACATTTGATTGCACGACCACATCTGCGGCGCGGCTGAAGCAACCTGTCCCCTTGAGGTCGACGCAGGTGGTTACGGTCCGTTGACGATCCGATACACAGAAGCATTGCCCTCAACTCCGTGGAGCGAGGAGCCAAACTCCACAACATGGTGGTCGGCCAGGAGATGAATGACACCTGGCGCCGTATAGAGCGCTTCCGAGATACAAATCTCGCCCGCATCCGCCAGAGATTGCACGCGTGCGGCAACATTTACGGTCTGACCAAAATAGTCGAGATTATCGTTTAGTGTGACAGCAATCGATGGGCCGCAGTGTGCTCCGATTTTGAGGATGATGCCCGGCTCACCATGTTCGAGATTGAAGCGCTCGATTTCCTTCAATATCTGCAATGCCGCCGAAACCGCGTCGGTTGGACGAGAGAAGACGGCCATTACCGCGTCGCCGATCGTCTTGACGATGGCGCCGGAATGTTGCTGTGCCGTCAATTCGAGAAGAGCAAAATGCTCCCTCACCAAGGCGTAGGCGTTCAGGTCGCCCAGGCGCTCATACAGAGCCGTCGAACCTTTTAGGTCTGTGAAGAGGAAAGTCACCTGGCGAATGCCGAGCCCTTCCCGCTCATCAACGCGCTCGGATCGGAACAGGCGCCTGAAGGTCTGCCTTGCCAGCAACATCCCGCCGGAGATATACGGCTCGAATTCGAGCTGCGGCTTGATTGTCAGGGCTGCCACCTCGGGCGGCCAATTTATCAAAAGCAGCGAGCCACGAACGGGTCCGGTATTTTCCACCTCGATAATACACGGCCCCGGCGATAAAACGGCCAAGGCCGGGGAAAAGCGTTGCCCATCATACCTGACCCGTAGCAGCGTGGGCACTGTGGCCGGCTCACCTGATATCGGCGTCATGAAGGCGGCTTGCGTTTGGACATTCACGCCGGAGAGAACACCGGAACCCAGCTCCGCCCGGAGCGTGACGCTCGAGGTCGGCGGCAGATAGGTGAGGCCGCGGACCAATCCGCGCAGGTAATCGAGAAACCGAGCTTGCTGGCCGGGCAGCCTCCCGTCGTTGGCGAAGCGAAGCTTCCAGTGGAAGTCTTCGACCGAGAGCGAGTCGGGATCATGAAACGGCAGCCGCCGAAGATGTGGTGATACGGAGAATGTAACTTCGATGAAGTCATCGAGGTCGGTTTCGCCCGATACGTCGCACAAGCCACAGACGTAATGGGTCTTGAGCGTGCGCAAGGCGCCGAAGCTGTCGAGCACCATTCCAGATTGAGGACAAAGCACATCCCAGGTCATCTCGAACAGGCCGCATCGGGCGGCATGGAGGAACAGGTCAATGGATTCCGTGTCAGCTATCGCGCGGTCACGTGCAAACGCCAGCGGATTGACACGATAAAGGGAGAGGTCGTTGCCGTCCCTGATCAGCGCTTCGAACTTAGAGATCACGCGTGGGCTCCAGGATCGAGCCTGCTCGATCTGGATCATCTTGCTTTCGAGAAGCCGATCGTCGACGCCAGTCATGATCAACTTGTCCGCAGGCACTACGAGCGGATTTCAGTGCGCCACCGGGATCGAGCTCCCAATAACCTAAATACTCGAACGCGCCGCTGTAGATTTCCAGCCTCGATCCTACCGAATGAACCCTGCTGACACAAGGTCGTGAACGGAGCAGGGTTTTGCGAATACGCTAACTCCTCGCGCAGCCAGCGTCAGCCCAGCGCCTTCTTCACCCAGACTCCAATCTCATCGCCGCTGCTCATGTCCGCCTGCACCAGCCCGTCGATCATGAAGGTCGGCGAGACGTGGATGCCGTTCTGCCGGGCATATTTACAATGCCATTTGATCTCCCGGTCAAGATCCGCGATGGCGAAGGCTTCTTTCAGCTTGATGACGCTGTAGCCTTCCAGACGCTCGATGATCTGGTTTGGCGTTGCACCCATATTCGCGCCGCCGGCGTGGTGGTCGAACTCGAATTCCTCTCGATGCGCGGCGATGGCAGCCATGACCTTCTTTGCCGTCTCCTTGCCGCCTTCCAGCGTCGAGGCCGCGATGATGCAGCGGACGATCACGCCGGAATACATGTGCCAGGGCTGCGATTGCAGACGGATTTTTACGGTGACCTTATCTTCGCCGGCTTGGCTGAGCAACGCATCAAGTTTGCCGAACGCCCTGACGGAGTAAGGGCAGGTCGGCTCGAGAAAGATCTCGAAGATGCGCGGGCCATTGCCCCAGGTCAGCGGATCGGCACGCCACGCGGTTCCGGTCATTGCGATGTCCTTTTCGTTGAGGAGGTTGGCTATTCGGCCTAACGCAGAAGGCTCCAGAAGCCATGCTTGTTTCCGTGTTGACGCTTCAGCTCGGCGACATAGGCGTCGTGAGGCCGGGCGCTGCCGAAATCGTCGATGTGAGGCGCGAGCGAGGCGCATTCCGCCAGATGACGCGCGGCATGTTTGTAACGGCTGGATCGGCCGTTCTCGAGGGCGAAGCCGATCATCGACCGTAGCAGCATGGTTGCCGCGAGTGGATGTTTCTCCCGCAGCATTTCGGCGCCCGATGTCATCAGCTCGTAGAGGTCGCCGTCCAGTTCCGTCTGATGCCTGGAGACGAGTTTCGCGGCCTCGGCGTGTGCGGGCCAGGCGAGGAAAAAGGCAAGGGCTCGATCAACATCCGTAAAGCTGTGCGCGAAGGCGAATGCCTTCTCCTCGGCCTGGATATCGTCGAAGTCGGCGAGCTTTCGCAGGAAAGCGCGAAGGTGCTCCCCGTTCAGCGACTGCTCGAAGCATTGCCATCGATAGGCCTGCGCTTCCTCCCCCCGTTCGAGCGCTTCGAGCGTCTCCGCGCGGGCTTCCTGCCATTCAAAAGGCATTTCGAACCGGTGGTCGACGCCGTCCAAAATCCTCAATGCTTCCTCGGCGCGTCCAGCCAAGAGCAAGCGGTCGGAAATTGCGATCGCGACCATCGGCATCCTTAAGGTCTCTTCCGGCTGCTGAGCGATGAAGGCATCGACATCATCCTGGGCATCGGCAATGTCCTGCAGAGCGATGCGCGCCGCCTGTTGCCGATGCTTGGCGTAGATCTCGTTCAGGTAGCTCGCTTCGCTGCCGCCCCAGCCGAGAATTTTCCGGTCGGCACCGGCAGGCTCCTCCTCCGCTTCGTGCAACCATTGCACCAGGAGGCCCTTCAAACGTTCAAGGCCATCCTTGCCCAGCGCCGGAACCATCTCGGCGATCAGCGGGTCATATTGGCCGTGGTCGTTATCCTGCAATGCCGTGAAGACCTTATCGGCAAGGACATCGATACCGATTCCCGCGGACCTGGCGATGATGCCGGCATCGGCGCATGCCTGATGGAACGTCTCCGTGAAGGCGATGTCGCTGCTGTTGGATCGGTGGAAAATCGAATCGGCAACGGCAAGGAATTGCCAGATGAGATCGAACGCTTCCTTCGGATCATTGGCGGCCACGACGGTGACGATCGCGGATCGCTGCGTTTCGAGGTCCGCGTTGACGGCTTTTACTTTGTGCCATTCGATGACGCTCTGCGCTCGTGCGATGCTGCCGAGGCGCTTGCGTATCTCACGCGCGACCTCGGTGCTGCCCAGATTGCCGGCCAGTTCCATCCGAAGCCGCCGTTTATGGGCGGCGCTGCCGGTGCTGATTTCGATCAGCAGTTCGGCGAGACGTTGTGCACCGAGAGCTTCCAGGTTTTTCGCGTTGAGAGTCGTCTTTGCTGCCATAGGTCACCGCTATCGTTTCGCGCCGACCCTAACTCGGTATTCAAATCAGTCCAAGGTGCCGAGCGAGGGGTGCAGCCATATCGCACCGCGAATTCGTATGACTTTATCCCCGGTTAGTCTCGCCGAATCATGGCCGTTAGCTAAAAACTAACGCTGCCTCGTAACGACTCCTAAAGCCGGTTTTGGCACCTTGTTGCCTGTCGAATATTGCTTCCAAATTTTCCGCTGGGGTTGGTCATGAGTCATAATAGAGACGCCTGGGTCAGCCAGCGCGCTTATTCACTATGGGAATTGGAAGGCAGGCCGGACGGGCGTGGGGAAAGCCATTGGGCGCAGGCGCTGAGGGAGTTCGAGCAGCTGGAGCTGACGCGGGCTTCGCCTGATGGAAACGATCTCATCGAGAAACTGAAGGCAGCCGGGCGGCTGATGCGGATCTATGACGGGGCGGCCCCCGCCGTCGAGAACGACCGGCAGATCAAAGCGGCTCGGTAGACCGTATTTCCAATTCCTGAGCTGCCGAAATATTCAGGCGCATTCCAGGCGGACGACCGGCCTTGCGGGCAGGCGTCTTGCCACTTCGACGAAACCGGCACCCAGAAACATCGAGAGCGTTCCGGGATAAAGCTCGGCTCCGTTCGAAGCACGGGCAGCCTGGTCGACGGGGTATGCCTCGAGACATTGGGCGCCGTTTGTCTGCGCAAATTCGACCGCATGTTTCAGCAATAATCGCGATAATCCCTGCCGCCGGAACGGCTTTCGGACGATGAAGCAATTGATCGACCAGACCGGCCTGTCATCGACCGGCGCAAAGGGTTTTGAGCGGCGCAGCCGATCGAAGACGACGCGCGGCGCGACGCCGCACCATCCGGCCGGCTCATTCTCGTGGTAGCCGAGAATGCCGGGCGGGCGCGGTTCGGCGAGCAGGCTCCGGAACCAGTTGCGATTTCCCTCGCCCCATCCTGCCTTGTAGTCGGCATTCGGACGATACCAGTAGGCGCAGCGACAATTCCGGCCGTCGGCGCAATCGTCGAAGACCGCTTCTATATCGGCCAGGCGGTCGGTGGTGGCGGGGAAGAAAGACAAGCGATCCTGCATTCGGCCAAATTATGGCGCAGGCGGACGATCGGCAAGCGGTCGACCGTGCCGGCCGATCATGCGCGGCTGCCCTCCAGCTTGAAAGCTCGTTCTTCAGCCGCCGACATCGTTTGGCTGTCGCCGCCGATCCTCGTTCGAGGGCGATCGTCCTGACGCTACTGGCGTGCAGCCCAACTCAGGCCCCGCCGCAGGATGACGGGCATGTAGGGATGGTCGAATTCGGCTGCGACATGGCCGAGGGCGGAATAGAAGATGCGGCCGGCACCGAAATGGCGCTTGAAGACGACGGGCATCACCACATTGCGGGCTGTCGGATCGTAGGCGCCGGTGAAGGTGGTGGTCGCAAGGATTTCGACTGTGGGATCATAGTGGAGGTAATATTGCTCCGAACGATAGTCGAAGTCGGGAATGCCCTCCATGACGGGGTCGTCCTGGCGGGTGACGGCGACCCGGAAGTCGATGATATTGCCGGGATGGGCGACCCAGGTGACGCCGGAGACATAGCGAAAAGGCGCGCTTTCCTTGAAGGACGTGGCGAGAGCGCCGTGATGGCCGGCAAGCCCGAGCCCGCCGCGCACCGCTTCGACGAGGCCAGCGGCATGCTCCTTCTCAAGCTTTTCGCCGGTGATGATCGGCACCAGCAGATCGGCTTTCGCCAGCGTCGGAGATCCAAACACGCCGAGATCGCCGGTCACCTCGACGGTAAAATCGTCCTCGCGCAGCAGGTCGGCGACAATATGAGCGCATTGCTCCGGCTCATGGCCTTGCCAGCCGCCCCAAACGACCAATGCCTTCCTCATTCGCGCTCTCCCTGCTTTATAGCTGCAGACCGTTTATCATCACATGGTGGTGGAAAGCCCATTAGATCGGGCTACTGTGCAAATCACGCGAATAATTCAAGACTATTTGCTGATCCGGCACAAACTCCGCGAATGGGGCTTCGGCATTTGACGTATTGTCCATTGACGCCGATCGCAGTTCCTTCTTTTTATTGACGTGTATCTCGTCTAGGTTTCTCCCATCTCTCAGTGAACAATAAGGGTGGTGCATGGCAGGTGAAACTGTTCTTGTCGTCGGCGGCGCCGGCTATATCGGCTCGCATACGTGCCTCGACTTGGCGAACAAGGGCTATAAGCCTGTCGTCTTTGATAATTTTTCGAACGGCCATCGCGAGTTCGTCAGATGGGGGCCGGCCGAAGAGGGTGATATTCGTGATCGCGCCCGCCTGGACGAGGTGCTGGCCAAACACCAGCCGGCGGCGATCCTGCATTTTGCGGCACTGATCGAGGTCGGCGAATCGGTCAAGGATCCGGTTTCCTTCTACGAGAACAATGTGATCGGCACTTTGACGCTGCTTTCGGCGGCACAGGCGGCCGGCATCAACGCCTTCGTCTTCTCCTCCACCTGCGCGACCTACGGCCTGCCGCAGAGCGTGCCGCTCGACGAGACGCACCGGCAGGTGCCGATCAATCCCTACGGGCGGACGAAATATATCGTCGAACAGGCGCTCGCCGACTACGATCAGTACAGAAGCCTGCGCTCGGTGGTGCTGCGCTATTTCAATGCGGCCGGCGCCGATTTCGAGGGCCGTATCGGCGAATGGCATCAGCCGGAAACGCATGCGATACCCTTGGCGATCGACGCGGCGCTCGGCCGCCGCCAAGGTTTCAAGGTGTTCGGCAGCGATTACGAGACCCGCGACGGCACCTGCGTGCGCGACTATATCCATGTGCTCGATCTTGCCGATGCGCATGTGCGCGCCGTCGAATATCTGCTGAAGGGCGGCCAATCCGTCGCGCTCAACCTCGGCACCGGCACCGGCACGACAGTCAAGGAATTGCTCGGCGCCATCGAGGACGTGTCGAACCGGCCTTTCCCGGTCGAATATATCGGCCGTCGCGAAGGCGATTCGCATACGCTCGTCGCCAATAACGACAAGGCGCGTGACGTGCTCGGCTGGGTGCCGCAGTATGATCTGTCTGAGATCATCCGCTCCGCCTGGGACTGGCATGCAAAATCCAACCAGCATTGAGCCAACCGGCATTGAAAAGGCTCGCCGGCCGAACATCCTGCTGATCACGGCGGACCAGTGGCGCGGCGATTGCCTGTCGGCTGTCGGTCATGCCTGCGTGAAGACGCCTGGTGTCGATGCGCTGGCGCGCGAAGGCACCCTCTTCCGGCGGCACTATGCCGGGGCAGCACCCTGCTCACCGGCGCGGGCCACACTCTATACCGGTCTCTATCAGATGAACCACCGGGTCTGCCGCAACGGTTCGCCACTCGATGCCCGCTTCGACAATCTGGCGCTGGCGGCCCGGCGGGCGGGATACGACCCGACGCTGTTCGGCTACACGGATACGGCGCCCGATCCGCGCGCGATGGATACCGCCGATCCGCATCTGACGAGTTATGAAGGCGTGCTGCCCGGCTTTACCGCCCGCCAGCTTCTGCCCGAGCATGAAAGACAATGGCTCTCCTGGCTCAGGTCCCGTGGCCACGCGGATGCCGTCAACCGCGATATCCATATTCCGGTCGGTGCTGGAGCTGGAGACATTTCCGATGCGCCACCGGCCTATTCACGCGATGAGACCCAGACGGCTTTTCTGGCCGGCGAGTTCATCCGCTGGATGGGCGAACAGGACAGGCCGTGGTTTGCGCATGTCTCTTTCTTACGTCCGCATCCGCCATTCTCCGTGCCGGAGCCGTTCAACCGAATGTTCATGCCGGGCGAGGGACCGGCTTTTGCGCGCGCGGCAAACCGCGAAGCGGAACAGAACAGTCATCCCTATCTCGCCTATGCCATGCCACGCTCCGACAAGGGCAACTTCATTCACGGTGCAACGGGGCCGCTCAGCGGCTGGAACGCCGAGGATTTTGCCGCGATCCGGGCGATCTATTACGGCATGATATCGGAGGTCGATGCACAGCTCGGCCGCATCTGGCAGGCCCTCAAGGATGCGGCCGCCTGGGACGACACGCTTGTTGTCTTCACCTCCGATCACGCCGAGATGGCCGGCGATCACTGGATGCTCGGCAAGGGCGGCTTCTTCGACGGCAGCTACCATATTCCGCTTGTCATTCGCGATCCCGCAAGCAGTGCTGCGGGCGGGGTCATCGAGAAATTCACCAGCGCTGCGGATATCTTTCCGACCCTTTGCCAAAGGCTCGGCATCGACGCGAAGAACGGGCTCGATGGCCGATCGCTCATGCCGTTTGTCACGGGTGGGAGCGGAAACGGCTGGCGGGAGGCGGCATTTTGGGAATTCGATTTCCGCGACATTGCGCATGGCGAGGCGGAGCGGCATTTCCGGCTGCGGTCCAACGAATGCAATCTCGCGGTGATCCGCGACGCGCGGTTCAAATATGTGCATTTCACCGCATTGCCGCCGCTGCTCTTCAATCTTGCCGACGATCCGATGGAGCTCAATAATGTCGCCGCGGATCCGGCTTATGCGGCGGTACGGCTCGACTATGCCGAGAAGCTGCTGTCGCTCCGAGCGCGCCATCTCGATCAGACGCTCGCCTATACCGAGCTGACGGAAAGAGGGCCGGTGACGCACCGGCCCTGATATCACTTAGCCGAGATAATCGCGCTTGCCGATCGGCGCACCCTGGTTGCGCAGGATGGCGTGGGCCGTCGCGACGTGGAAATAGAAGTTCGGCAGGGCGAAGGTGGCGATGTATTCGTCACCTGGCAGCACAATCCCACTCTTTCCCGGCAGGGTAATCTGGCGGGTTTCTGTGCCTTCCAATGCTTCCACCGAGAAACCGGCGAGATAGGCGTCGGTCTTTGCCAGACGCTCACGCAGGTCGTCGAATGTCGTTTCGTTGTCCTCGAACTTCGGGGCATCGGTCGCCGTCAGGCGGGCGAGCGCAAATTTGGCGGTGTCGCTGGCGCGCTGATACTGGCCGGAGAGCGGCAGCATGTCGGGCGCGAGGCGAGCGGCGATCAATATAGCCGGATCGATATTCTTTTCCTTCGCATAGGCTTCGGCCTTGTCGAGGTAGGTTTTCAGGCTGGCGAGGCCGCGCTGGAACATCGGAACGGTAAGGCGATACATCGAAATGGACATTTGTCCTGTCTCCAAAATCTTAAAATGATCAGGCCGCGGTGAGCGGTCGAAGCGCTTGCGGCCGTGAGCCTGTCTTCGACCCATCCCATAGATGGATGCTCGCCTGGTCTTTGACAACACAGGAATGCGGTGCGGTCGTGACGCCCGCATGGCATTGCGCCCTGATCCATATCTCGTCGTCGCTAAAGATACTTGACGCCGTTCCCAGAAAATGGAATGAATATTCCGCAGAACAGATTTGACGGTTTGTTTGTTCCGTTTTGCGGAGCGCCGCGGGAGAGGTGGCGCAGGGGAATTGCGGCTTCAGAGCAAATGCCTGGAGCTCCGGCGTGAGGAGGGTGCAGCCGGGCACCGCTTTGTGGAGGAAGTGAAAATGAAAAAGTTTATCCTGGGCACTGCGATGGCGCTCGTCATGTCGACGGCCGCTCACGCAGAAACGGTCGGCGTCTCGATGGCAAAATTCGACGACAATTTCCTGACCGTGCTGCGCAATGGCATGACCGATTATGCAAAGACACTGAGCGGCGTGACGCTGCAGGTCGAAGACGCACAGAACGACGTTTCCAAGCAGCAGAGCCAGATCCAGAATTTCATCGCCTCCAAGGTCGATGCAATCATCGTCAACCCTGTCGATACCGATGCGACCACGGCAATGTCGAAGCTCGCGGCCGATGCCGGCATTCCGCTGGTTTACGTCAACCGCCAGCCGGTCAACGTCGACACGCTGCCGGAGAAGCAGGCTTTCGTTGCATCCAACGAGCAGGAATCCGGCACGCTGGAAACCAAGGAAATCTGCCGCATTCTCGGCGGCAAGGGCAAGGCCGTCGTCATCATGGGCGAGCTTTCCAACCAGGCTGCACGCATGCGGACCCAGGACGTTCACGACGTCATCAAGTCGGATGAATGCAAGGGCCTGGAGATCGTCGAGGAGCAGACGGCCAACTGGGACCGCACCCAGGGCGCCGACCTGATGACCAACTGGCTCTCCAGCGGTATCGAATTCGACGCCGTGATCTCCAACAACGACGAAATGGCCATCGGCGCCCTCCAGGCGCTGAAGGCAGCCGGCAAGGATATGAGCAAGGTTGTCGTCGGCGGTGTCGACGCCACGCAGGACGCGCTTGCCGCCATGCAGGCCGGTGATCTCGACGTCACGGTGTTCCAGGATGCCGCCGGCCAAGGCAAGGGCTCTCTCGATGCAGCGCTCAAGCTCGCCAAGGGCGAAAAGATCGACAAGAAGGTCTACATTCCCTTCCAGCTCGTGACGCCTGCCAACGTCAAGGACTTCGTCACCAAGAACTGAGACGAATGCCAAGCAGGATGCGGGCTTTGCCCGCATCCTTTTCGCCTACCCGTATCTGGAGGAGATGATATGGCCGTCAGCCCGACAACCATGGCCGCCGTTCGTGCAAGCGGCGCCGTCCCGAATGCGGAATATCTCTTGAGCGCCGAGGGTGTCCGCAAGGAATTTCCTGGGGTCGTCGCACTTGACGACGTGCAGTTCCGGCTGAAGCGCGCCTCCGTGCATGCGTTGATGGGCGAAAACGGCGCCGGCAAATCGACGTTGATGAAGATCCTCGCCGGCATCTATACGCCCGACAAGGGCGATATTCGCCTGAAAGGGATCGAGATCCAGCTGAAATCTCCACTCGACGCACTGGAAAACGGCATTGCCATGATCCATCAGGAACTCAACCTGATGCCGTTCATGACGGTCGCCGAAAATATCTGGATTCGCCGGGAACCGAAGAACCGCTTCGGCTTCATCGATCACGGCGTGATGCACCGCATGACCGAGGAATTGTTTACTCGGCTCAATATATCAATCGATCCCGATATCGAGGTCCGGTTCCTGTCGGTCGCCAACCGGCAGATGGTCGAGATCGCCAAAGCGGTTTCCTACAATTCCGACGTGCTGATCATGGACGAGCCGACTTCGGCGCTGACGGAGCGCGAGGTCGAGCATCTTTTCCGTATTATCCGCGATCTCAGGGCCCAGGGCATCGGCATCGTCTACATCACCCATAAGATGAACGAGCTTTTCGAGATCGCCGATGAGTTCTCCGTCTTCCGCGACGGCCGATATATCGGCACGCATGCCTCGACCGACGTCACCCGCGACGACATCATTCGCATGATGGTCGGGCGCGAGATCACCCAGATGTTTCCCAAGGAAGAGGTGCCGATCGGCGAGGTCGTGCTCTCCGTCAAGGATCTTTGTCTCAAGGGCGTCTTCACCAACGTCTCCTTCGAAGTGAGAGCCGGCGAAATCCTCGGCATCGCCGGCCTCGTCGGATCCGGTCGGTCGAATGTCGCCGAAACGCTGTTCGGGGTGACGCCGGCAAGCTCCGGCTCGATCGAGCTCTACGGCAAGCCGGTGACCATTTCTTCGCCGACCGAGGCCATCCGCAATCGGATGGCGTTCCTGACCGAAGACCGGAAAGATACCGGCTGCCTGCTGATCCTCGATATTCTCGAGAACATGCAGATCGCCGTTCTGCAGGACAAATACGTCAAGGGCGGCTTCGTGCAGCAGGGCGCAGTCGAGGCAACCTGCGAAGACATGGCAAAAAAGCTGCGCGTGAAAACGCCCAATCTTTACGAGCGGGTGGAAAATCTTTCGGGCGGCAATCAGCAGAAGGTGCTGATCGGGCGCTGGCTGCTCACCGATCCGCGCATCCTCATTCTCGACGAGCCGACGCGCGGCATCGATGTCGGCGCCAAGGCGGAAATCCACCGGCTGGTCACGGAGATGGCGCGAAACGGCGTGGCGGTGGTGATGATCTCGTCCGAGATGCCCGAAGTTCTCGGGATGAGCGACCGCATCATGGTCATGCACGAAGGACGCGTGACCGGTTTCCTCAATCGCGACGAAGCAACGCAGATCAAGGTGATGGAGCTGGCGGCGCAGTGATGCGCTGACGGCGATTGCCCAAGGGAGGTTTGACATGACTACCAAGGCAGCAGAGGGCGCGGCTCCGCTCGCAACCCGGCAAAGGCGGCGGCGCATACCGACGGAGCTCAGCATTTTCCTCGTGCTCGTCGGCATCGCACTCATCTACGAAGTGCTCGGCTGGATGTTCATCGGCCAAAGCTTCCTGATGAATTCGCAGCGTCTGACGATCATGATCCTGCAGGTCTCCGTCATCGGCATCATCGCCGTCGGCGTCACGCAGGTCATCATCACCGGCGGCATCGATCTTTCGTCGGGTTCGGTCGTCGGCATGACGGCGATGATCGCAACAAGCTTCGCCCAGTCCTCGACCTGGGGACGAGCGGTTTTTCCCTCGCTGACCGACCTGCCGGCCTTCGTGCCGATTATCGTCGGTCTGCTGATTGGGGCGACGGCAGGTCTCGCGAACGGCGCCCTCATCGCCTACACGAAGATCCCGCCGTTCATTGCAACTCTGGGCATGTTCGTTTCGGCCAGAGGCGTGGCGAAGTGGTATACGAAGGGACAGCCGGTTTCCGGGATCACCGAACAGTTTCATTTCATCGGAACGAAAGCCTGGCCGGTTGTCGTCTTCCTGGTCGTCGCGCTGATCTTTCATATTGCGCTGCGCTATACCCGTTATGGAAAATTCACCTATGCCATTGGCGCGAACCCGCAGGCTGCACGTGTTTCCGGCATCAACATCGAGGCGCATCTCGTCAAGGTCTATGTGATTGCCGGATTGCTTGCCGGCCTTGCCGGTATCGTCACGGCGGCGCGTGCGGAAACCGCACAGGCCAGCATGGGTGTCGGATATGAACTCGACGCGATCGCCGCAACCGTCATCGGCGGCACCTCGCTCACCGGCGGCGTCGGGCGCATCACCGGCACCGTCATCGGCACCATCATTCTCGGCGTCATGACCTCCGGCTTCACCTTCCTCAGGATCGACGCCTATTACCAGGAGATCGTCAAGGGTCTCATCATCATCGCGGCTGTTGTCATCGACGTCTACAGACAGAAGAAACGTCGCAAGCACTGATCTCCGGCATGCGATGGTTTTTTTGCGGGGGCTTCGGCCCCCGTTTCGTTTTCAGTGCTGACGAATTTCTAAAAAAAGAAGTGGCGAATTCCGTCAGCTTTTCTATTCTGCCGCTTCATTCGCCCTCCAATCGATTCCGATTTAAGGAATTAGGCAGTAGGGCAGCGCAGGAAGACAGATGCAATTCGTATTTGACGGTCACAACGACGTTCTCCTTCGACTCTGGACACATTCAAAAGACGGCAGTGACCCGATCGCGGAATTCGTAGACGGCACGACGGTCGGCCATATCGATGCGCGTCGGGCCAGAGAGGGCGGTCTTTCGGGCGGTCTTTGCGCCATCTACATTCCCTCAGGCGATCTCGTCTTCGCCGATCCGGATGCCAGCGGTCGCTATATCACGCCGATGGCGGCCCCTCTTGATCCGCTGCCTTCCCTTGCCATCGCCAATGAAATGGCGGCGATCGCGCTGCGCCTCGATCAGGCCGGCGCCTGGCGGCTTTGCCGGACGGTGAAGGATATCCGCGGCGCCATGGCGGATAACATTTTCGCCGCCGTCATGCATATGGAAGGCTGCGAGGCGATCGGCGCCGATCTTTCGGCGCTCGAGGTATTCTACGCGGCGGGGCTGCGGTCGCTCGGGCCGGTCTGGAGCCGGCACAATGTCTTCGGTCACGGGGTGCCCTTCGCCTTCCCGATGTCGCCGGACACGGCGCCGGGCCTCACCGCTGCCGGCTTCGCGCTGGTCAGGGAATGCAATCGCCTCGGCGTCCTGATCGACCTCGCCCATATCACCGAGAACGGTTTCTGGGACGTGGCGAAGACGACGGACCAGCCGCTGGTCGCCAGCCATTCCAATGCCCACGC
Organism: Rhizobium zaerense; assembly: GCF_051810725.1. Taxonomy (NCBI): domain Bacteria; kingdom Pseudomonadati; phylum Pseudomonadota; class Alphaproteobacteria; order Hyphomicrobiales; family Rhizobiaceae; genus Rhizobium; species Rhizobium zaerense. The sequence continues at coordinate 611,748 of NZ_CM132690.1, forward strand.
CCTGACGCCGGTCGCGCGCAATCTGACGGACAGGCAGCTCGATGCGATCCGCGAAAGCCGCGGTGTCGTCGGTGTCAATTATGCGACCGCCATGCTGCGTGCCGACGGCCGCTCGGACAGCGATACGCCGCTTGCCGACATGATCCGCCATATCGACTATCTCGTGAACCGCATCGGCATCGACTGCGTGGCGCTCGGATCGGACTTCGACGGGGCCACCATTCCTGAGGAAATCGGTGATGCCGCCGGCAATCAGAAGCTGATTGCCGCTCTCAGGGAGGTTGGTTATGGTGAGGCAGAGTTGACGAAACTCGCTCGTGACAACTGGCTTCGCATTCTGGCACAAGCTTGGCGGGAGGACCGCGCCTAGGCCTATAAAACGTTTGTATTCAAACAATACAGGGGAACAGACCATGATGATCACCAAGCTCAGCCGCAATGTCCGCATGCTCTCGGCAGGAGCCGCTCTTTCGCTCCTGATGGCGACCGCACCCTCGGCCTTTGCCGAGACGCCCAAGGATACGCTGGTCGAGGGCCTTGCCATCGACGACATCATCACGATGGATCCGGGCGAGGCTTTCGAACTTTCCACGGCGGAGATCACCAGCAACAGCTATAGCCTTCTCGTTCGCCTCGACCTCAACGACACATCCAAGGTTAAGGGTGATCTGGCGGAGAGCTGGAACGTCTCAGATGACGGCCTCACCTATACTTTCAAGCTGAAACCAGGCCTCAAATTCGCCTCGGGTAATCCAATCACCGCCGAAGACGTCGCCTGGTCCTTTGAGCGCGCCGTCAAGCTCGACAAGAGCCCGGCCTTTATCCTTACCCAGTTTGGCCTGACCGGCGACAATATTGCCGAAAAGGCGAAAGCGGCTGACGCCAATACATTCGTCTTCACGGTCGACAAGGCCTATGCGCCGAGCTTCGTGCTGAACTGCCTGACAGCAACGGTCGCTTCCGTCGTCGACAAGAAGCTGGTGCTGGATCATGTGAAGGCGGTGACGACGGATGCGGACCACAAATACGATAATGATTTCGGTAACGAATGGCTGAAGACCGGCTATGCCGGCTCCGGCGCGTTCAAACTGCGCGAATGGCGGGCAAACGAAGTCGTCGTGCTGGAGCGCAACGACAATTATTACGGTGACAAGCCGAAGCTCAATCGCGTCATCTATCGCTACATGAAGGAGAGCTCAGCTCAGCGGCTGGCGCTCGAAGCCGGGGACATTGACATCGCCCGCAATCTCGAGCCGGGTGACATCGACGCCGCTTCCAAGAACGCGGATCTGACGACCACAAGCGCGCCGAAGGGCACGATTTACTACGTCAGTCTGAACAATAAGAACGAGAACCTGAAGAAGCCGGAAGTCCAGGAGGCTTTCAAATATCTAGTCGACTATGATGCGATCGGTGAGACCCTGATCAAAGGCATCGGCGAGATCCACCAGACCTTCTTGCCCACGGGCCAACTCGGCGCGCTTGATGAAAACCCCTACAAACTCGATGTCGCCAAGGCCAAGGAGCTACTGGCCAAGGCCGGGGTCCCGGACGGCTTCTCGGTGACGATGGACGTGCGCAACACGCAGCCGGTGACCGGTATCGCCGAATCCATGCAGCAGACGCTGGCGCAGGCAGGTATCAAGCTGGAGATTATCCCTGGAGATGGCAAACAGACGCTGACCAAATATCGTGCCCGTACTCACGATATCTATATCGGCAATTGGGGCTCGGACTATTTCGACCCGAATTCGAATGCCGATACCTTTACAAGCAATCCTGACAATTCGGATGCCGGCACTGTGAAGACGCTGGCATGGCGCAATACCTGGGAAGCACCTGAGCTCGACAAACAAACCAAAGCTGCGCTGCTTGAACGCGACGCTGCGAAGCGCGCTGCCATGTACGAGGACATCCAGAAGAAATTTCTCGCCAACAGCCCCTTCGTCATCATCTTTCAGCAGACGGAAGTGGCCGGATATCGCAAGAATCTGAAGGACTTCAAGCTGGGTCCGAGCTTTGACACCAATTTCGTCGGTCCGATCGCCAAGGAATGATCCGGCAGGGCTAGTCGCTTGAGCATCATCGAAGCAACCCAGGCGGCGCGACCCCGAAAGGGCCGTGCCAGCGCCTTCGCCAAGGCGGCCGGGCGGTTCCTCTTCGCCGCCGCCACCACCTATCTCGGCCTGCTGGCCGTCACCTTCTTCATCGGCCGCGTCGTGCCGATCGATCCCGTGCTCGCCATCCTCGGCGACCGCGCGCCCACCCATGTTGTCGAACGCGTGCGACAGGAAATGGGCTTCAATCTACCGCTCTATCAGCAGTTCTTCATCTATATCAAAGGCGTTCTTTCGGGCGAATTCGGTAATTCGGTCCTGACCACCAATCCCGTCATGGTCGATATCCGCCGTGTCTTGCCGGCGACAATCGAACTCGCGACGCTCGGAACGCTCATCGGCGCTTTCGTCGGCGTGCCGCTCGGGGTTCTCGCGGCGGTGCGTCGCGGCAGCATCGCCGACCAGGTCGTGCGCGTCATCGGCCTTGTCGGTTATTCGGTGCCGATCTTCTGGTTGGCGCTGATTTCGCTCGTCATCTTTTATGCGCAACTGCGCTGGGTGGCCTTTCCAGGCCGGATCGATATCGTCTTCGAATACACCTTCACGCCGATCACCGGCTTGTACCTCTTCGACAGCGCCTGGCAGGGGCAGTGGGATGTCTTCTACGACGTGTTCCGCCACATCATCTTGCCTGCATCCCTGCTCGGCTATTTCTCGCTCGCCTATATCAGCCGGATGACGCGCAGCTTCATGCTGAACGAGCTTTCGCAGGAATATATCGTCGCCGTGCGCGCCAAGGGGCTTTCGGAAACACGGGTGATCTGGGGCCATGCGCTGCGCAATGCCGCCGTGCCGCTCGTTACCGTGATCGCGCTTTCCTATGCCGGCCTGCTCGAAGGATCGGTGCTGACCGAGACGGTCTTTTCCTGGCCGGGCATCGGGCTCTACATCACCAATTCGCTGCAGAACGCCGACATGAACGCCGTTCTTGGCGGCACGATCGTCATCGGTACGATCTTCATCGGTATCAACCTTCTGTCCGATCTTCTCTACCGGACGCTCGACCCGAGGACGCGAAACCGATGACGGCCAATGCCAGCCCATCTCCTGCGATGAGCCGCCGCGAATGGCTGCTTTCCGACCGGCCGCAATCGCGCCTGCAGGCCCGCCTCGGCCGTGCCTATGTCACATGGCGGCAGTTCACGGCCAACAGGCTCGCCGTCGTCGGCCTGCTGATCATCGTGGCGCTGCTTTTCATCGCCGCCTTTGCCGATGTGCTCGCCACGCATAATCCGGTGGTCGGCGATCTGCGCAATGCCCGCCTGCTGCCGCCCGGCTTGGGGGAATTCTGGCTCGGTTCGGATGACCAGGGCCGCGATATCTATTCGCGGCTGATCTACGGATCGCGATTGACGCTGCTCGTCGTCGCGCTCGTCGCCGTCATCTCGGCGCCGATCGGGCTGATCGTCGGAACCGTCTCCGGTTATGCCGGAGGCTGGGTGGATGCGACGCTGATGCGGATTACCGATATCTTCCTCGCCTTTCCGAAGCTGGTGCTGGCGCTCGCCTTCGTCGCGGCGCTCGGGCCCGGCATCCAGAATGCGATCATCGCGATTGCGATCACCTCCTGGCCGCCCTATGCCCGTATCGCGCGCGCCGAGACGCTGACGGTCCGGCGTTCCGACTATATTTCGGCGGTGAAGCTGATGGGAGCCTCGCCGCTTCGCATTGTCGTGCGCCATGTGATGCCGCTCTGTATTTCCTCGCTGATCGTGCGTGTGACGCTCGACATGGCGGGCATCATCCTGACGGCGGCCGGTCTCGGTTTCCTCGGTCTGGGGCGCAGCCGCCGCTGCCGGAATGGGGTGCGATGATTGCCTCGGGACGGCGTTTCATCCTCGATCAATGGTGGGTCGCGGCGATGCCCGGCATCGCCATCCTCATCGTCAGCCTCGGCTTCAATCTCCTCGGCGACGGCCTGCGCGACGCGCTCGATCCCAAGGAGAGCGGCCAATGACAACACTTCTGACGGTGGACAAGCTCAAGGTCAGCTACCCCACGCGCACCGGCGTGATCGAGGCCGTGCGCGGCGTCTCCTTCACACTCGGCAAGGAACGACTCGGCATCGTCGGTGAATCCGGTTCCGGCAAGTCGCAGACCGGCCGGGCAATCATGGGCCTGACGCCGAAACACGGCATCGTCACGGCCGACAGGCTTGATTTCAACGGCATCGATCTGGTCAATGCGTCTGCCGGCGAAAGGCGCAGGCTGCGCGGCAAGCGCATCGCCATGATCCTGCAGGATCCGAAATATTCGCTCGATCCCGTCATGTCGATCGGACGGCAGATCTGCGAAACGCTGCGCACGCATGAGAAGGTCGGCAAGGCGGAAGCGCGCGAGCGCGCGCTCGCCATGCTGGAAGCGGTGCAGATCCGTGACCCGAAACGTGTCTTCGACCTGCATCCGCACGAGGTTTCGGGCGGCATGGGGCAGCGTGCGATGATCGCCATGATGCTGATTGCCGGGCCTGAGCTGCTGATTGCCGACGAGCCGACCTCGGCGCTCGACGTGACGGTGCAGCTCGACGTGCTGAGGATCATGGACAAGCTGGTGTCCGAGCGCGGCATGGGGCTGATCTTCGTCTCCCACGATCTGAGGCTGGTTTCCTCCTTCTGCGACCGTGTCATCGTCATGTATGCCGGCAAGATCGTCGAGGAGCTGGCGGCCGCCGATCTCAAACATGCGCGGCATCCCTATACGCAGGGGCTGCTGAACTGCATGCCCGAGATCGGCGCGAACCGCCACCCGCTGCCGGTGCTCGACCGCAAGCCGGAGTGGGCGGCATGAGCGCAGCTCTCGAGATCGACGATCTGAGCGTCGTTTACGACCATTTTCATGCATTGAAGGATGTCAGCATCGCCGTCGAACGCGGCGAATCCTTTGGTCTTGTCGGCGAATCCGGCTCGGGAAAATCGACCTTGTTGCGGGCCGTTGCCGGACTTGCGCCGGTGAGCAGCGGCGCGATCAACATCGATGGCGAGCCGCTGAAAGGTTCGAAACGCAGCAAAGTCTTCTACCGGCGCGTACAAATGGTCTTCCAGGATCCTTATGGTTCGCTGCATCCGCGCCAGACGATCGACCGGCTTCTGCTCGAACCGCTTGCCATCCACGGCATCGCCGACGGCGAGAAGCGCATTGCCCGAGCGCTTGACGAGGTCGGCCTCGGCAATGGTTTCCGCTTCCGCTACCCGCACCAGCTCTCCGGCGGCCAGCGCCAGCGCGTGGCGATCGCCCGGGCGCTGATCGTCGAACCGTCGATCCTGCTGCTCGACGAGCCGACATCGGCGCTCGACGCCTCGGTGCAGGCCGAGGTGCTGAACCTGCTGGAAGAGATCCGACGCGACCGCAAGCTCACCTTCGTGATGGTGAGCCATGATCTCGGTGTCGTCACCCATATGTGCGAACGGCTCGCGGTAATGCGCAACGGCGCCGTCGTCGAGCGGCTGAGCTCGCAGGAACTGGCGCAAGGCGCGGTTCACGAGGACTATACGAGAAATTTGATGATCGCGAGCAAGGGTTTCGTCAAAGCCTGAAAGTCAATCTTTTGAAGCCGTTGAAAAGAAAAGACCGGCGGCGGTGTTAAGGATAATGCTTCCCTAAAAGACGACCATTCAGCTAGACTATTGACAGCTGCCTTGCTTCTGTCATGATCCCGTTAACGTTTGTTAGCTTTCGTGATCGATGGAGGTTGAGGCATGTTCTTTCTCGGTGGGATGACCATGGGTTACCTCGATCCTCCTGTGAGAGCCGATCGCCAGGAACAGATTTCGGCATCCATTCCCTCGGAAAAGGACCGTCGGCTGATCGACAGTTCCTCCAACCCGTCGCAGAACGAGAACGCCGTCGAGCGCTCGTTGATCTGGGCATGGCGCACGCTCTGCTAAAAGGGCTGGTTGAATTTTCTCTTCCGCTCGCTCTGGACGGAAATTTATCTCTACCTACTTGATAGAGAAAATACGAATATAAACGCGAGCCGCACAACCGGCCGCACGAGAACAACGGAGGCGACATATGGCAGATCTGGGTATTTCGCATGCTCACGTGAACCAGTATGGTTCCGTACCGACCAAGAAGCCGCTCACCAAGCGCCACAGGCTTCAGACGGTGCTCCATGGCGCGATCTTCACCGCGGCGTTCCTGTTCGTGGTCGCTATGGTTTGCGGCGTCGTCGGGTAATCCGGCGGATGAAGCGTCGGCAGATGCCGGCGCTGCGGAGGTTTCCGCCTCTATTGAATTCCGGACCATTCAATTTGTCTCGGCATTCTCCTGGCACTCAAATGTCAAAAGGAGAGTGGTCACCAGAGGCATTTTGTTATGGTTGATCGGCATTCCGATCCCCCATCATCGTTCTTCTCTATTTTTTTACGCCATCTGAAGCGTCCCACGAAGGCCTTGATCTCGAGCGCAAACGGCGTGGGCCGGCCGCCCAGACTGCCGCCAGCATGGTGAGGCAATCATGCGTCTTTCGTTTTTCTGGAATCGAACAGCTCTTGCATTGCCGGAACCAGGTGCCGGCACCCAGACAAGCTCGCTGGGCGGCGGGGAATGCCTCCCGACTTGAATTTTCCCAAGGATGTCCAAATTTTCGACATGGCTTTCGCGGAGAGGTTATCGATGGTCTCGATCACCCGTCGGGCCGTGTCCTGACCAGGGCTTAACCCGTTTGCATCGCTTGCCAAGTGTCGTTCACCCCGGCTTCATCGATCTTTGAAGAATAGGGCTCCGTTCATGTAACAGTCATGATAAGCAGTGCAAAAGGCCGAGCAAAACAGCCATAACTTCGTTTGGATCCAGAACCGAACCCATGTCTATTTCAAATCTTTCTCCGAGCCTTTCGCGCGAACCCGAGACGAAGCAGATCGATCATAACGATTCGATCCGCTCGACCTATCTTTCCATCGAGGACATCAAGGCGATGGGCGATGCGGTCGCCCGCAACGGCGTCGACAAGCTGCCGGCTTTCGCCCCCTTCGATTTCTTTGCGCGTCATAAGGAAAACCAGAAGGAAATCCTGCGCGTCTACAGGACCACGGCGACCGATGTCGAGGCCGGCGATACCATCACGCCGGCGGCAGAATGGCTGCTGGATAATCACTATATCGTCGAAGAGGCGATCCAGGAGGTGCGGCGCGACTTCCCCCGCCGCTTCTATCGCGAATTGCCGACCATGGTCGTCGGCGGCGTCGAAGTACCGCGCACCCTTGTGCTTGCCTGGCTCTACGTCGCCCATACCCACAGCACGATCTCGCAAGAAAGTCTGACGGCACTGGTCGACGGCTTCCAGGCCAGCGAGACGCTCAGGATCGGTGAACTCTGGGCGTTGCCCTCCCTCGTGCGCTACGTGCTCGTGGAAAACCTTCGCCGTATTTCGAGCCGCGTCGAAGCCAGCCGCCGCCTGCGCCGCCGCGCCAACGAGGCGGCCGACGAATTGGTGCGCCTGACCGACCCAGCCGCGGCGGCCGCCTATCTGAAGACGCTGGAACCGCTTGCCGAGGACAATACCTTCTCGACGCAGTTCCTCTATCGCTTGCGCGACGGTTCGCAGACATCGAGCCTGGCGATCACCTGGCTCGACGAGCGGCTGGAAGAGCTCGGCCGCAACACCGAAGAGGCGACGACGGCCGAACACAGCCGACTCTCTTCCGGCAACGTGACGATGGGCAACATCATCCGCAGCCTTCGCGAGATCGATGATGCCGAGTGGTCGGTCTGGGTCGAGCAGGTCAGCCATGTCGACAAGCTCCTCTGGGAGCATTCGGATTACGGCATCCTCGATTCCGGCTCGCGCAACAAATACCGCAAACAGATCGAGAAGCTGGCCAAGCGCTCGCCGCTGTCGGAAATGGAAATCGCCCAGCTGGCGCTCGACATGACCGATGCCGCCAAGGCCTCCGGCGAGCCGCAGCCGCATGAACCGAATGTCGGTGGCTTCCTGTCGGGCGCGCAGCGGCCGAAACTCGAGGCGCGGGCGAACTATCGCCCGACGGCCATCCAATATTTCGTGCGTGCGGTGCGCCGGTTCAACTGGCTGGCGATTGCCGTGCCCGTCATGCTGCTGACGGTCATCGCCATGGCGATTGTCGGCAAATTCATGGCGAATGCCGGCATGGGTGCTTTCGAAATCGCCCTGCTGCTGATCATGTTCTCAGTGCCGGCATCGGAGGGGGCGACAGGTCTCTTCAACACCGTGCTGTCCTTCTTCGTGACGCCGGCGCGCCTCGTCGGCTACGAGTTCAAGGAAGGCATTCCGGAGGATGCGCGCACGCTGCTCGTCGTGCCCTGCCTGATTTCGAACCGCGACAGCGTCGACGACCACGTGCGTAATCTCGAGGTTCATTATCTCGCCAATCCGCGTGGCGAGATCTATTTCGCAATGCTCAGCGATTGGCCGGATAGTGAGGCCGAGGAAACGCCCGCCGATCTCGAGGTTCTCGATTATGCCAGGCGCGAGATCGCCAATCTCTCCGCCCGCTATGCCTATGATGGCAAGACGCGTTTCTATCTGTTGCATCGCCGTCGCCTCTATAATCCCTCGGAAGGCGTCTGGATGGGTTGGGAGCGCAAGCGCGGCAAGCTGCACGAGCTGAACATGCTTCTGCGCGGCGACCGCGACACGACCTATCTGCCGGGCGCCAATACCGTGCCGGCCAAGGTGCAATATGTCATGACGCTCGATGCCGATACGCGCCTGATGCGCGATGCCGTCACCAAGCTCGTCGGCAAGCTCTATCATCCGATCAACCGCCCGGTCATCAACCCGAAAACCGGCCGCGTCGAAAGCGGCTATGGCGTACTGCAGCCGCGGGTCACGCCGTCGCTGACGACGGGCAAGGACGCGTCGGTCTTCCAGCGCGTCTTTTCGATCAACCGCGGCCTCGATCCTTATGTCTTCACCGTTTCCGACGTCTATCAGGATCTCGCCGGCGAAGGCACATTCACCGGCAAGGGCCTTTATCATGTCGATGCCTTCGAAGCGTCGCTGAAGGGACGGATCGACGAGAACTCCGTGCTCAGCCACGATCTTCTCGAAGGCTCAATGGCGCGTTGCGCGCTCGTCACCGATCTCGAACTGGTCGAGGATTTCCCGATCCGCTACGAGGTAGAAACCTCGCGCCAGCATCGCTGGGCGCGCGGCGACTGGCAGCTTCTCCCCTACATGTTCAATCCGAAATACGGCGTCACGGCACTCGGCCGCTGGAAGATGTTCGACAATCTGCGCCGTTCGCTGACGCCGATCGCCTGGTTCTTCGCCTCCGTGCTCGGCTGGTATTTCATGGGTCCGCTCGGCGCGCTCATCTGGCAGATTCTGCTGATCTTCTGCCTCTTCGTTGCGCCGACGCTGTCGCTCATCAACGGCATCATCCCGCGCACCAGCGATATCATCGCCCGCGCCCATCTCTATACGGTCTGGTCCGATATCACGGCCGCCAATGCGCAGGTTGCGTTGCGTATCGTCTTCATCGCCGATTCGGCTTGCATGATGGCGGATGCAATCGGCCGTTCACTCTATCGCCTCTTCGTCAGCCGCAAGCTGATGCTGCAGTGGCGGACTGCCGCCAGCGTTCAGGCCGGCGGCCAGGGCACGTTGATTTCCTACTACAAGGCGATGTGGCATGCGCCGGCGTTGGCGCTGCTGGCGCTCGGTTTTGCAGCCCTTCCCGGCAACAGCGCCTTCCTCGTCGGCATTCCCTTCGCGCTGCTGTGGATGTTTTCGCCGGTGGTGGCCTGGTATGTCAGCCAGTCGGCAGAGACCGAGGATCGGCTCGAAGTTGCCGATTCGGTGTCGAGCGAACTGCGCAAGATCGCCCGGCGCACCTGGCGCTATTTCGAAACCTTCACGACGGCCGAGCAGAATTATCTGCCGCCGGACAATATCCAGGAAACGCCGCATGTGATCGTTGCGGCGCGCACCTCGCCGACCAATATCGGCGTCTATCTGCTTTCCGTCGTTTCCGGCCGGCATTTCGGCTGGTTCTCCTTCGAGGAGACGCTCGAGCGGCTGGAGCAGACGATCGCGACGATCGACAAAATGGAGAAATTCCGCGGCCATTTGTTCAATTGGTACCACACCGATACGCTGCAGACGCTTGGGCCCCGTTATGTCTCGGCCGTCGACAGCGGCAATCTCGCCGGTCATCTGATCGCGATTTCGTCGGCCTGTCGCAACTGGGCGGAGGCGCCGTCCGCCCATATGCAGGGCAATCTCGACGGCGTCGGCGACACGGCCGGCATTCTCGGCGAAGTGCTGGCGGACCTGCCCGATGACCGCAAGACCGTGCGCCCGCTGCGCCGGCGCCTGGAGGAGCGCATCGTCGGCTTCCAGAACGCGCTTGCCGCCGTCAAGCGCGAGCACGAATTCGCCTCGATCCGCATCATCAACCTCGCCGTTCTCGCGCGCGACATCGAGAAACTCGCCGCCAATCTCGACCATGAGGTCAAGTCGAAGCAGAGCGAAGAGGTCACCCTGTGGGCGGCATCGCTGGTGAAGGTCTGCGAGGCGCATATTTCCGACAGCACCTTCGATCTTTCCAAAGTCGATGCGCTGAGGCCGCGCCTGGTGGCGCTGCGCGACAAGGCCCGCGATCTTGCCTTCTCGATGGATTTCGGCTTCCTGTTCCGGCCGGAGCGGCGCCTGCTGTCGATCGGCTACCGCGTCGAAAGCGGCGAACTCGACCAGGCCTGCTACGACCTTCTCGCCTCGGAATGCCGCCTGACCAGCCTCTTCGGCATCGCCAAGGGTGATCTGCCGACGGAACACTGGTATCGCCTCGGCCGCCAGGTCGTACCTGTGGGGTCGCGCGGTGCGCTGGTCTCCTGGTCCGGCTCGATGTTCGAATATCTGATGCCGCCGCTCGTCATGCAGGAGCGCGGCGGGGGTATTCTCAACCAGACCAACAATCTGGTCGTCGTCGAACAGATGAACTACGCCCGCAAGCTCGGCATTCCCTGGGGCATTTCGGAGGCAGCCTTCAATGCCCGCGACCACAACCTCAATTATCAGTACACGAATTTCGGCGTGCCGACGCTCGGCCTGAAGCGCGGCCTCGGCCACAATGCCGTCATCGCGCCTTATGCATCGTTGCTTGCCAGCCAGTACGACCCGCCGGCCGCGCTCGAAAACCTGCAGAGGCTGCGCAAGGTCGGGGCGCTCGGCAAGTTCGGTTTCCACGACGCCGTCGACTTCACGCCGACGCGCGTGCCGGAAGGCAAGAAATGCGCGGTGGTCTACAATTATTATGCCCACCATCACGGCATGTCGATCGCGGCGGTGGCCAACGTCGCCTTCAACGGTCATCTGCGCGAGCTCTTCCACTCCGATCCCGTCATCGAGGCAGCGGAGCTGCTGCTGCAGGAAAAGGCGCCGCGCGACATTCCCGTCATGAGCGGCAAGCATGAATCCGACACGCCGGCCAGCATCCAGGACGATCTCCTGCGGCCGGAGCTCAGGAAAATCAGCGATCCGGCATCGCGCGACCGCGAGCTCGTGTTCCTGTCGAACGGTCATTATTCGCTGATGCTGACGGCGACCGGTGCCGGTTATTCCCGCTGGAACGGCCTTTCCGTTTCCCGCTGGAAAGCCGATCCGACCGAAGACCGCTGGGGCAGCTTCATCTTCCTGCGCGATACCGCCACCAACGAATGGTGGTCGACGACATCTGAGCCGAAGGGTGTCGAAGGCGAAAAAATCAAGGTCGAATTTGCCGACGAGAAGGCGCAGTTCACCAAGACGGTCGGTGACCTCACAAGCGAGGTGGAATGCATCATCGCGACCGAGCATGATGCCGAGGCCCGACGCGTCACCCTGCTGAACATGGGCACGGAGGACCGGTTCATCGAGGTCACCTCCTATCTCGAACCGGTGATCACTTCCGACGACACCGACAATGCGCATCCGGCGTTCGCCCGCATGTTCGTCAAGACCGAGATCGGCAAGCGCGGCGACGTCATCCGCGCCGAACGCAACAAGCGCGACCCGAACGAGCCGAACATCAGCATCGCACATCTGATCGTCGACAATGCCGGCGACACCCGCCATACCGAATTCGAGACTGACCGGCGTAAGTTCATCGGCCGTGGCCGCAGCCTTGCCGATGCGGCCGCCTTCGATCCGGGTGCCACGCTTTCCGGCAGCGATGGTTTCGTGCTCGATCCGGTGATGTCGCTGCGTCGCACCGTCCGCGTGCCGGCCGGCAAGAAAGTCAGCGTGATCTTTTGGACGATTGCGGCGCCGAGCCGCGACGAAGTCGACAAGGCGGTCAATCGCTACCGTCATCCCGACGCCTTCACCCACGAGCTCGTTCAGGCCTGGACACGCACGCAGGTGCAGATGCGCCATGTCGGCGTCACCTCGCAGCAGGCGGCGGCCTTCCAGCATCTCGGACGCTATCTCGTCTATCCCGATATGCAACTGCGCAAGGACGAGGCGACCGTCGAGGCCGGCTTGCAGTCGCAATCGGCGCTGTGGCCGCTGGCAATCTCCGGCGACTTCCCGATCTTCACGCTGCGCATCAACGACGACATGGATCTCGAGATCGCCCGCGAGGCGCTGCTGGCGCAGGAATATCTGCGCTCGCGCGGCGTCACCGCCGATCTCGTCATCATGAACGAACGCGCCTCCTCCTATGCGCAGGACATGCAGCATGCACTCGACGCCATGTGCGAGAACGTCCGTCGCATCGGCCAGGCCGACGGATTGCGCCAGCATATCTTTGCGGTTCGCAAGGACCTGATGGAGGAGAGCACCTATCACGCGCTGATCGCGGCTTCGCGTGTCACGCTGCATACCAAGAACGGCAAGGTGGTCGACCAGATCAACCGCGCCGTGGCGCTGTTTGCACCCTCCAAGGAGGAACTGCAGGAGATCGAACGGGCCGAGCGCAACAAGCCCCCCGTCAAGCGTGTTGCCCCTGTGCCAGCGCCTGTCGTGCCCGCCGTCGTCATCGAGGAGGAAGGCGATCTCGACTTCTGGAACGGCATCGGCGGCTTTGCCCGAGATGGGCGTGAGTATGTCGTTCGCCTGCCCGGAGGTCATGCGACGCCGCAGCCCTGGATCAATGTCATTTCCAACGACAGCTTCGGCTTCCACGTGTCGGCCGAGGGCGCCGGATTCACCTGGAGCGTCAATTCGCGCGACTATCAACTGACCTCCTGGTCGAACGATGCCGTGGTCAACCGTTCGGGCGAGGCGTTCTATCTCACCGATCTCGACAGCGGTGCCGTCATGACGCCGTTCGCAGCGCTTTCCCGCCGGCCGGACATCCGTTTCGAAGCCCGCCACGGGCTCGGCTATTCCGTCTTATCCAGCGTTCAGCACGAGATCGCACTCGAGTTGACGCAGACGGTCGATCGCGAAAAGCCGGTGAAACTGCAACGCCTGCGCCTGCGTAATACCGGTTCGGCCACCCGTAAGCTGCGTCTCTACGGTTATGTCGAATGGGTCCTCGGCAGCAATCCTGCACGCACGGTGCCTTTCATCCTGTCGCAGCATGACGAGGAGACGGGGGCGCTGTTTGCCACCAATCCCTACAGCATCGATTTTTCCAACCGCACCGCCTTCTTCGCGGCGAGCGAGACGCTTTCGAGCTTCTCGGCAAGCCGGCGCGAATTCATCGGCAAGGCGGGAACGATCCAGGCGCCGCAGTCCGTCATCTCCGCCGCCGCTCTTTCCGGCGCGACCGAACTCGATGGTGATCCGGCCGCGGCGCTTGCGATCGACATCGAACTTGGCGCCGGCGAGGAGCGCGACTTCACCTTCTTCCTCGGCGATACGCCGACGGAAGAAGAAGCGCGCACTGTCATCGCCGATATCCGCAAGGCTTCGTTCGACGAGACGGTCGAGGCGAACCGCGCCTTCTGGCGGGACTTCACCGGCAGGCTGCAGATATCGACGCCAGATCGCGGGATGAACAATCTCGTCAATACCTGGCTGCCTTATCAGAGTCTCGGCTGCCGCATCATGGCCCGCACCGCCTTCTACCAGGCAAGCGGCGCCTTCGGCTTCCGCGATCAGCTGCAGGACACGCTGGCCTTCGTGCTGCACGAACCCTCGCTTGCCCGCCGGCAGATCCTGAATGCCGCTTCGCGCCAGTTCCGCGAAGGCGACGTGCAACATTGGTGGCTGCCGGGAACGGGTGCGGGCGTGCGCACGCTGATTTCGGACGACGTCGTCTGGCTCGCTTACGCGATCCATCACTATTGCAACGTCACCGGCGACAAAAACGTCCTCGACGAGGAGATCGCCTTCCTGGAAGGGCCGGCACTGCTCGAAGGCCAGCACGACTCGTTCTACAAGCCGGAGATTTCCGAGGACAAGGCAAGCGTCTACGAACACGCGGCGTTGGCGCTCGATCTCGCCATCGCTCGCAAGGGGGCTAACGGCCTGCCGCTATTTCTTGGCGGCGACTGGAACGATGGCATGAACCGCGTCGGCATCGGCGGCCGCGGCACCAGCGTTTGGCTCGGCTGGTTCCTGGCGGGGGCATTGCGCTCCTTCGTTCCCTATGCCGAGCAGCGCGGCGACACGGCCCGTGCAGAGCGCTGGTCGGCGCATCTCACCGAACTGAAGAAGGCGCTGGAAACTGCGGCCTGGGATGGCGGCTACTATCGCCGCGGCACGTTCGACGACGGTGCGCTGCTCGGCTCCAGGGAAAGCCCCGAATGCCGGATCGATTCGATCGCGCAGTCCTGGAGCGTGCTGTCCGGCGAGGGCGATCCGGCCCGCGCCGTCACGGCGATGGATGCGGTGCTCGATCAGCTGGTCGACGAGGATGCCCGCATCATCCGGCTGTTCACGCCGCCTTTCGTCAATTCCGCCAGGGATCCCGGCTATATCAAGGCCTATCCGCCGGGTGTGCGCGAAAACGGCGGGCAATATACCCATGCAGCGACCTGGGTCGTGATGGCGCTGGCGGAGCTGAAGCGGGGCGACGATGCCTTCCGCTGCTTCCAGATCCTCAACCCGATCACCCACGCGCTCGACAAGGCTTCAGCGGAGCAATACCGCGTCGAACCCTATGTCGTGGCGGCCGACGTCTACGGAAACGAGCCTTATAAGTCGCGCGGCGGCTGGACCTGGTATACCGGGTCAGCCGGCTGGCTCTACCGCGCCGCCGTCGAGGGCATCCTCGGTATCCGGCTGAAAGACGGCCGGCTCTACGTGCGCCCGTCGCTCCCTTCGGAATGGGACGGTTTTGCGGCAGAGGTGGAGCAAGGCGGCGGCAAATACCGCATTTCGGTCTCAAAAGCGTCCAATGACAGCGGCTACACTCTGTCGATAAACGGCTGCGAAGTCACCGATCCCGAAGAGGGATATCCGCTCGGATAACAGCGTTCTCCACGCTGAAAAACACGGCGATTCGCGACGGCCAAAAGGGAACCCTTTTGGCCGTCGTCGCGTTTGCAAACCGGATAATAAGGAGAGACCCATGGCAAGCACGCCGACCGAAGCCATCGCCACGGGGCGCAGTTCCCTATCCGCAGTTGCGCCAGTACGTGATACGAGGCTCGACGTCTTACGCGGCGTGGCCCTGATCATGATCTTCATCAATCATGTTCCCGGACAGATCTTCGAATATGTGACGACGAAGAATTTCGGCTTCTCCGATGCCGCCGAAGCCTTCGTGCTGATTTCGGGCATTGCCGTCGGCCTTGCCTATGGGGGCCGCTTCCAGCCGGGCAACCGGCTCACGGTGGCGATCAAGGCGGCAAAGCGCGCCTTCACGCTCTATCTCGCCCACATGATCACCACCTTCATGACGCTGGCGCTCTTCATCTGCGGTGCCTGGCTGTTCCATCGGCCGGGGTTGCTGGTCGAAATCAATATTCTGGCGGTTCTGATGAACCTGAAGGAAGGCATTCCGGCGCTGCTCCTGCTCGGCCACCAGATCGGCTACAACAATATCCTGCCGATGTACGGGGCGCTGATGCTGATGGTGCCGATCATCCTGCTCTTGAATGCGCGCAGCCCATGGCTGGCGCTCGGCGTCTCGGGCACGGTCTGGCTGCTTGCGGGCATCTACGAGGTGGCGCCGTACAACATGCTGATCGAGGGCTACTGGTTCCTCAATCCGCTCTCCTGGCAGTTCTTGTTTTCGATCGGCATCGTCTCGATGCTGCATATCAAGCGCGGCGGCTCGATCCCGCAGCATCCGTTGCTGCTGGCGACCGCTGCCGGTTACGTCATCTCGTCCTTCATCTGGGTGACCGGCCATCTCTGGATTTTCGGCAACTCGCTGGCAGCCCTTGGCCTGCCGCCCGTCATCACCGGTTTCGACAAGACCTTCCTGTCGCTGCCGCGGCTGCTACATGTGCTGGCGCTGACTTATCTCGTTATCAGCATCCCGGCACTCTCGCGTATCCTGCGCCGTCCTGCGGACCATCCGCTGACGATCCTCGGCCGCCACTCGCTGAACATTTTCGTTGCCGGCACGATCCTCGCCATGATCGGCCAGGTGGTGCTTTACATCACCAACAAGGACCAACTGGTCGGTCCGCTCTTCGTGATCGCTGGAGTCGCGACACAATTCGCCTATGCCTATTATCTCGAGCGCAAGCGCCAGCAGGGCAAGGTCAAGGGGAAACTTGTCGCCGATACCGACCATCCCCGTTCCCGTCCGCATCGGCGGGGCGGCAAATGCCTATCGCCGGAACGATCGGAAATAGGGCCCGGATTTGCCCGACATGGAGGAGCCGGCGGCCGATGGCCGCCGGCTCAATTGTGAATGAGGATGTTCACGAGCTTGCCGAAGGGATCGCGGACATAAAAGCGCCTGACGCCCCAAGGCTCGTCGGCCGGGCCGTACTCGATCGGAAAACCGGCAGCCGACATCGCTTCGAAAGCCGTATCGAGATCATCAACCTCGATCGAAAGATCAGGAACCGGCGTCCCGGAGCCGCCTTCGCTGGCGATGCTCAGCTGGACGTTCATCGGCCTTGCGGCACCGAAGGTCGCGATCCAACCGTGATTCATGATGACGTCAAGAGCGAGGATATCCTGATAGAAGCGCCGGGCCGGCGTGATATCCGGTGCCTGGATATTGGCGACGATGCGCAGGACCTTCATGGGCTTCCTCCCGATGCTTGGTGACAAGGCGGAAGGTAGGAACATGGGCACGGTGGTCAATTGGGGTTTGGCTTGAAATGGCGACGTGACGGCGTGTGGCACCCCCCTCTGCCCTGCCGGGCATCTCCCCCACAAGTGGGGAGATTGGCCAGTGGTTGGCCCTCAATCTCTCTCTACTACGGTGCGGAACATCAGTTGGTCAGTGGTTGGGGAAACCATCGCGCCCAGCCGATCTCCCTCCTTGTGGGGGAGATGCCCGGCAGGGCAGAGGGGGGTGGCCACACGGCACACTGCAATGCATATCGTCCACAGCGGTATTGGGAGAAAGCAAAGTCTTAAGGCGTGGCATCTTGAATGCAGTTCGATGCAGCCGCCTAACCCAGGCAAACAAAAAGGCCGGAAGGAGCTACCCTTCCGGCCTTTATCTTGAAACCCGAACCGATCAGGCAGCTTCGGTGGTGTGGGCCTTGCGGACCTCTTCATCCGTCAGGATGCCGCTGGCGCGCAGCAGGGCGGCGAAGCGGCCGTTGCTGTGGCTGAGCTCGTCGAAGCTGCCCTGTTCGACGACACGGCCGTCATCCAGGAAGAGCACCATATCGGCTTCGCGGACCGTTGACAGGCGGTGGGCGATGATGAAGGTAGTGCGATTCTCACGCAGATTGTCGATCGCGGCCTTGACGCGGGCCTCGGTCTCGACGTCGAGCGCCGAGGTCGCCTCGTCGAGCACCAGGATCGGTGCGTCCTTGAGGATGGCGCGGGCAATCGCGATGCGCTGGCGCTCGCCGCCGGAGAGCTTGTTGCCTCGTTCACCGACATGCGTATCGTAGCGATCCTCGCGGGTTTCGATGAAGTCGGCAGCGGCGGCGGCTTCGGCTGCACGGCGCATTTCCTCTTCACTGGCGCCTTCGCGGCCAAGGCGGATATTGTCGCTGATCGAACGGTTCAACAGGCCCGCATCCTGGAAGACGGTAGCGATGTGGCGACGCAGCGACTTGCGGGTCACCTTGGTGATATCGGTGCCGTCGACGAGGATCTTGCCGCCCTGGGCATCGTAGACACGCTGCAGCAGGTTAACGAGCGTCGTCTTGCCGGCGCCGGTCGGGCCGACGATCGCGACCGTCTGGCCTGCCTTCACCGAGAAAGAAACATTGTGCAGGCCCTGTGAGCTGTTGCCGAAGCCGAAGGAGACGTCGCGGAATTCGATCGCGCCCTTGACGTCCTTGATCTCGCCGTTGCCGGCTGGCTCTTCACGTTCACGCACCGAGTCTTCAAGCGTATAGAAGTCCTCGAGCTTGGAGCGGGCCTCGAAAATCTGCGTCGCGAACTGGCGCATCAAGTCGAGACGGCCGATCAACAGGTTGGCAAAGCCGATGAAGGCGATGACGTCGCCAACACGCAGCTGGCCGGCCTGGACGAGCATGGTGCCGATGATCAGGACCACCATCATCGCGATGGTCGACGCCATGCGGTTCAGTGCGCTGGCGATCGCCCACCAGTCGAGCACCGGATACTGAGCTTCGAGCAGACGGTCGGCGAAGGATTTCAGCGCTCGGGTTTCGGCTTCGATGCGGTTGTAGCTGTGCAGGACCGAAACGTTGCTGATCGAGTCGCTGACATGCGAGAAGACGGTGTGATAATGGTTCTCGACCGAAGCCTGGCCGTCCTTGGTGCGGCTCATGACGACGCGGCCGATCAGCCAGTAGGCAATGGCGAGCACCATAAGCACGGCGGAAAGGCGCAGGTCCATCGACATCGCTGTCGGCACCAGAAGGGCAAGCGCGATGACCGTCGACAGGTGGTTGCGCATGAATTCCAGCCAGAGGCCGAACAGCGTTTCGCAGGCGCGCAGCAATGTATGCAGCGCGTTGGAGGTACCGCGCTGATGGTGCCAGCCAAGCGGCATGGAAATGATGCGGCCGAAGGCTTCCGTCAACAGCGTCGCCCGCCGGCCATGGGCCAGCCGGTCGGCCTCGCGGGCCACCAGGACGAAGGCAATGGTGTTGAAGACGGCGAAAGTCGCCCACATGAAGAGGATGGGCTTGACCTCGCCCTTGCCCGAAATCGCATCGATAATGCGACCGAACAGGATCGGCTCCGCGATGGTAATCGTCGCAAGAACAATGTTTGCGACAACGACCAGGGATACGCGCAGCTTGTAGACGCCAAGATAGCGCAGAGCCCTTGCATAGACCTTAAATAGCGTCACGTCGAACCTCTTGTGCATCTGCGAAAACGGGATGATGCGATGCTACAAAAGGCTACCTGAACGGGCGATTAACGGAGTATTCGGGGTTCAGTCGATGTGATGACTGACACGATGGTACTGTCGCAGGACGCGACGGGATGGCCGTGGCGTCGAAATTGCCATCCGGCTATATCTCGCAGCAATTTGCACTTGCATTTTATTCAATATTTAGCACAGCATTAAATTACAGACTGCATTTATTGAAGACCGTTTCGCGACCAGTTTGACCAGCCGCCGACGGCCTCAGGCGGGCATCAGGTCCGGGCAAGGGGCATTTTTGTGAATATTAATTTGTTAATTCAATTGCTTGTAATTCTGGAAGAATGCTCAAATCCTGAAGCTGTCGTCACCGAACTGGAGCAGATCCTCCACGGTTGCGGCTTCGAATATTACGGTCTGCTGCGCCATGCGCCGCGGAACCCGGTGCAGCAGAACCCAGAGCCCTGGGCTGCGGCGCTTGCCGGCCGCTGGCCGGAACAATGGCCGCAAATATACACTGCGAAAAAATATGCTCTGATTGATCCGATGGTGCGCTATCTCGCTCATGCGCAGCGGCCTTACCGCTGGCGGGAGGCAATGGCGGCCTTCCACAAGGATGCGCATCAGCGCCGCATGGAGCAGATGATGGTCGATGCCTTCGGGCATGGAATGGAGGATGGCTACATCTTTCCGATCCACGGACGTAACGGCATTCTCGCCAGCCTCAGTCTCGCCGGCAAGCCGATCGAGTTGTCGCCGGTGGAGATCGCACTGTTGGAGGCGGTGGCGCGCAAAGCCTTCTGGCGGCTGCTCGATCTGAAAGGCGAGGCGCCGGCGCTGGAAACCGTGTTGCCGGCCGATACGCCGCTGACGCGGCGCGAGATGGAAATCCTGCATTATCTCGCCGAAGGCATGACGTCGATGGAGATCAGCAAGGTGCTGAAGATCTCAAACCACACGGTCGACTGGTATATGAACGGCCTGCAGAACAAGCTGAAGGCGAAAAACAGGCAGCAGGCGGTGGCGATTGCCTTCCGTCATGGACTGATAAGTTAGAGCAATTCCGCCTCTCATCGAAGCGGAATTGCTCTGGTTTTTATTTTGATGCAACTCCGGACGGAAAACCGCTTCGCACTTTTTCTGGAGTTGCTCCAGAATGTCGAAAAATTGCATTTCGCAGTCGCAAGATAAATTGAACTTTCTGTGACAAGAAGTTAAGAATTTCCTTCGCGGGTGCAGCATGCCCGCGTCTGAACGTCCGAGGAGACCGTTTTGCCCATTTCCAAGATTCTCGTTGCCAATCGCTCTGAAATTGCCATTCGCGTGTTCCGTGCGGCCAACGAACTTGGAATAAAAACGGTGGCAATCTGGGCGGAAGAGGACAAGCTGGCGCTGCACCGCTTCAAGGCGGACGAGAGCTACCAGGTCGGCCGCGGCCCGCATCTTTCCAAGGACATGGGTCCGATCGAGAGCTATCTGTCGATCGAGGAGGTGATCCGCGTTGCGAAACTCTCCGGCGCCGATGCCATTCATCCCGGCTATGGCCTGCTGTCGGAAAGCCCCGAATTCGTCGATGCCTGCAACAAGGCCGGTATCATCTTCATCGGCCCAAGGGCTGATACGATGCGCCAGCTCGGCAACAAGGTCGCAGCGCGCAACCTGGCAATCTCGGTCGGCGTTCCTGTGGTGCCGGCCACCGGGCCTCTGCCGGAGGACATGGCGGAAGTGGCGAAGATGGCGGAAGGGATCGGTTATCCCGTCATGCTGAAGGCTTCCTGGGGCGGCGGCGGGCGCGGCATGCGCGCGATCCGCGATCCGCAGGATCTCGCCCGCGAGGTGACGGAGGCCAAACGCGAGGCGATGGCCGCCTTCGGCAAGGATGAGGTCTATCTGGAAAAGCTCGTCGAGCGTGCCCGCCATGTCGAAAGCCAGGTTCTCGGCGATACGCATGGCAATGTCGTGCATCTCTTCGAGCGTGACTGCTCGATCCAGCGCCGCAACCAGAAGGTTGTCGAGCGCGCCCCGGCGCCCTACCTCTCGGAAGCGCAGCGCCAGGAACTCGCCGCCTATTCGCTGAAGATCGCGGCCGCGACCAATTATATCGGCGCCGGTACCGTCGAATATCTGATGGATGCCGATACCGGAAAATTCTACTTCATCGAGGTCAATCCGCGCATCCAGGTCGAGCATACAGTGACCGAAGTCGTCACCGGCATCGACATCGTCAAGGCGCAGATCCACATCCTCGACGGCTTTGCGATCGGCACGCCGGAATCGGGCGTGCCGCGCCAGGAAGATATCCGCCTCAACGGCCATGCGCTACAATGCCGCATCACCACGGAAGATCCGGAGCATAACTTCATTCCGGATTACGGCCGTATCACTGCCTATCGGTCAGCGTCTGGTTTCGGCATCCGCCTCGATGGCGGCACTTCCTATTCGGGCGCCATCATCACCCGCTTTTACGATCCGCTTCTCGTCAAGGTCACGGCATGGGCGCCCAATCCTTCCGAAGCAATCGCCCGCATGGACCGGGCGCTGCGCGAATTCCGTATTCGCGGCGTGGCAACCAACCTGACCTTCCTCGAAGCGATCATCGGCCATCCAAAGTTCAGGGACAACAGCTACACGACACGCTTCATCGACACGACGCCGGAACTCTTCCAGCAGGTGAAGCGCCAGGACCGCGCCACGAAGCTCCTGACCTATCTCGCAGACGTCACCGTCAATGGTCACCCCGAAGCCAAGGACAGGCCGAGGCCGCTGGAAAATGCGGCCGAGCCGGTGGTCCCCTACGCCAACGGCAATACGGTCAAGGACGGCACGAAGCAGCTCCTCGACACGCTCGGCCCGAAGAAATTCGGCGAATGGATGCGCAACGAGAAGCGTGTGCTTTTGACCGACACGACGATGCGCGATGGCCACCAGTCGCTGCTCGCCACCCGCATGCGCACCTATGACATCGCCCGCATTGCCGGAACCTATGCGCACGCGCTGCCGAACCTGCTGTCGCTTGAATGCTGGGGCGGCGCGACCTTCGACGTCTCCATGCGTTTTCTGACCGAGGACCCGTGGGAGCGCCTGGCGCTGATCCGCGAGGGCGCGCCGAACCTCCTGCTGCAGATGCTGCTGCGCGGCGCCAACGGCGTCGGCTACACCAATTATCCCGACAATGTCGTCAAGTATTTCGTCCGCCAGGCGGCCAGGGGCGGCATCGATCTCTTCCGGGTGTTCGATTGCCTGAACTGGGTCGAGAACATGCGCGTCTCGATGGATGCCATTGCCGAGGAGAACAAGCTCTGCGAGGCGGCGATCTGCTATACCGGCGATATCCTGAACTCGGCCCGTCCGAAATACGATCTGAAATACTATACCAACCTTGCGGTCGAGCTCGAGAAGGCCGGCGCGCATGTCATCGCACTCAAGGATATGGCAGGCCTCCTCAAGCCTGCGGCTGCGAAGGTTCTGTTCAAGGCGCTGCGCGAGGCGACCAGCCTGCCGATCCATTTCCACACGCATGATACCTCAGGGATTGCGGCCGCGACCGTTCTTGCCGCCGTCGATGCCGGCGTCGATGCCGTCGATGCCGCCATGGATGCGCTTTCCGGCAATACCTCGCAGCCCTGTCTCGGCTCGATCGTCGAGGCGTTGCGCGGTACGGAGCGCGATCCGGGTCTCGATCCGCAATGGATCCGCCGCGTTTCCTTCTATTGGGAAGCGGCGCGTAATCAGTATGCCGCCTTCGAAAGCGATCTGAAGGGTCCGGCATCCGAGGTCTATCTGCATGAAATGCCGGGCGGCCAGTTCACCAACCTCAAGGAACAGGCCCGCTCGCTCGGCCTCGAGACCCGCTGGCATCAGGTGGCGCAGGCCTATGCCGACGCCAACCAGATGTTCGGCGATATCGTCAAGGTGACGCCGTCGTCCAAGGTCGTCGGCGACATGGCGCTGATGATGGTGTCCCAGGACTTGACGGTTGCCGATGTCATCAGCCCCGACAAAGAAGTCTCCTTGCCGGAATCGGTGGTCTCGATGCTGAAGGGCGATCTCGGCCAACCGCCGTCAGGATGGCCTGAGGCGCTGCAGAAGAAGGCGCTGAAGGGCGACAAGCCCTATACCGTGCGTCCCGGCTCGCTGCTCAAGGAGGCCGATCTCGATGCGGAGCGTAAAGTCATCGAGACGAAGCTCGAGCGCGAGATCAGCGACTTCGAATTCGCGTCCTACCTGATGTATCCGAAAGTCTTCACCGACTTCGCGCTCGCCTCCGATACCTACGGCCCAGTCTCGGTGCTGCCGACACCCGCCTATTTCTACGGTCTCAAGGACGGTGAGGAACTGTTTGCCGACATCGAGCGCGGCAAGACGCTCGTCATCGTCAACCAGGCGATGAGCGCGACCGACAGCCAGGGCATGGTGACCATCTTCTTCGAGCTCAACGGCCAGCCGCGCCGCATCAAGGTGCCGGACCGGGCCCATGGGGCGACAGGGGCCGCCGTCCGCCGCAAGGCCGAACCGGGCAATGCCGTTCACGTCGGTGCGCCGATGCCGGGTGTCATCAGCCGTGTCTTCGTCTCGCCCGGCCAGGCCGTCAATGCCGGCGACGTGCTCGTCTCGATCGAGGCGATGAAGATGGAAACGGCGCTGCATGCGGAAAAGGATGGCACGATTTCCGAGGTGCTGGTGCGGGCCGGCGATCAGATCGATGCCAAGGACCTGCTCGTCGTCTACGCAGGCTGAAGGGCAGCCGGCCATTGTTAAAAAGGCGCCTTCAGCGTCTTTGCGAACCTGGCTCATTCACCCGATCGTGTATGATCGGCCTGTCAAAAAGCTGATAGTTAGCAGCCTCCGCGCCTTGCCCGGCGCGGGGGCTTTCTCATAAACTTGGCCTTCCCGCCCCAAGACCAATCCAGGAAACAATATCCATGAGCAAGTTGAAAATTGCCGTCATCGTCGGCAGCACGCGTATTGGCCGTTTTGCCGAGCATCCGGCCAAGTGGATTGCCGCTATCGCCGCCGACCGGCAGGACATCGAGGTCGAGGTTCTCGATCTGCTCGACTACCCCATGCATTTTTTCGGTGAGCAGCGTGCGACGACCACTGAAAGCGAAACGGCAGAGCGCTGGAAAAAGAAGCTGCGTGAATTCGACGGCTTCATTTTCACCGTCGCCGAGTACAATCACGCTCCGACGGCCGTTCTGAAGAACGCCATCGACCTCGGCGAGTTCATCCAGAAGCCGGTCGGCTTCGTCGGTTACGGCGGCGTCGGCGGCGCACGTGCGGTCGAGCATCTTCGCCTGATCTTCGTGGAAATGGGGGCGGCCTCGGTGAAAACCGGCGTGCATATCGCACTTGGCGAATATCTTGGCGTCCTCAAGGAAGGCAAGAGCCTCAGCGATTACGCGCATCTCAACGAAGCGGCTAAGAACCAGCTCGACCAGCTCACCTGGTGGGGCAATGCGCTAAAGGCGGCGCGGGCCGTCGTCACGGCCTCCTGATTGGAATTCCAGCAATGCCGGGATGTTCGCATCCCGGCACTAGATCCGGATGATTTTAGGCCAGGTCGGCCTAAAATCCGGATCTAAATCAAAGAAATAGAGCATGATGTCGTCCGAAAACCGCTCACAGTTTACGGCATCATGCTCTAACTCAGATATCGTAGGTATGGGCGGCGTTGATCGTCGAGATGAAACGTTTGGTGCGCTCGCGCTCCGGCGCACTGAAGATAGCTCTGGCGCTGCCCGTTTCCACGACGCTGCCGGCTTCCAGGAAAACCACGTCATTGGCGATCTTGGAAGCGAGCCGGAGATCGTGGGTCGCCATCACCATCGTCGTGCCCTCGCTGGCAAGTTGGCCCAACACATCGACCACTTCGGCCGAAAGCTCGGGATCGAGGGCGGATGTCGGCTCGTCACAGAGAAGCACGCGCGGCGACGGCGCCAGTGCGCGGGCGATCGCGACGCGCTGCTGCTGGCCGCCCGATAGCGTCGAAGGCCAGGCGTCGGCCTTGTGCGTCATGCCGACCTTGGTCAGCAATTCCATCGCACGCTCGCGGGCCTTTTCCTCGGCCATCTCAACACCGTCACCAGGCCTTCCATGACATTCTCGATCGCGGTCTGATGCGGGAATAGCTGGAAGTTCTGGAAGACCATGCCGGTCTGGCGGCGGATCTTCTGGATCGCCTGCCAGCTCGTTCGTTTGCCTGGCGCAAAGGCCAGCTTCTCCTCTCCGAGGCGGATCGAGCCGGCGGTCGGAATTTCGAGCAGGTTGATGCAGCGTAGCAGCGTGCTCTTGCCGCCGCCGGAAGGCCCGACCAGCGCGGTAACGCTGCCTTCGGGGATGCGGATACTGATATCCTTGAGGATAATGGCGTCGCCGAAGCGCTTTTCGATGTTGGAAAGCTCGATCATGCATTTGCCTCCAGCATGCCGCCATAACGCGCGAAGCGGCGTTCCAGCCGCACCTGCAGCTGCGAGAGGACGGAGCTCAGGACGAGATAGATCAGCGCCGCCTCGATATAGAGGATCAGTGGCTCATAGGTGGTGGCGACGATGCGCTGCGCCGCCTGGAAAAGCTCGGGCACGGTGATGGCCGCGGCAAGCGAGGTATCTTTGACCAGCGAGATGAAGGTGTTCGACAAAGGCGGCACGGCGACGCGAGCGGCCTGCGGCAGGATCGTGCGGCTCATCGCCTGGCGCCAGCTCATGCCGATCGAATAGGCGGCCTCCCATTGGCCCTTCGGCACCGAGGAAATGACAGCACGGATGATCTCGGAGCTGTAGGCGCCGATATTCAGTGTGAAGCCGATGAGGGCGGCCGGGAAGGCATCGAGCAGGATGCCGAGGCTCGGCAGGCCGTAGAAGATAACGAAGAGCTGTACGAGCAGCGGCGTGCCGCGGATGGCCCAGACATAGAAGCGCGCGATGGCCGAAAGCGGCATCGGCCCGAAGAGCCGGGCGATTGCGGTGGCGAGCCCGAGGGCCAGGCCGAAGACGAAGGATAGCAGGGTCAGCGGAATGGTGAAGATCAGCCCCGCCCACAGGAGCGAGGGCAGCGATTCCGCCATCAGTTGGAGCCAGTGCGCCAAGGGAGTTCTCTCTCGTCGGTTGGGTCGTGATACCCGAAATACCCCTCCCCAACCCCTCCCCACAAGGGGGAGGGATTTATCTAGGTGCCGCCTCGCAAGAAATAGCGACCGGGCGGCCGGCCGAAACGATTATCTGGAGATGAGGGGGTCCGCCGGCTAAGCCCCTCCCCTTTGTGGGGAGAGGTTGGCGAGGGGACTTTTCTTCAGTTGAACTTACTTGGAAACATCCTGGCCGAAATATTTGTCGGCGATCTTCTTGTAAGTGCCGTCGGCCTTGATGTCGGCAAGCGCCTTGTTGATTTCGGCGAGAAGCTCGGGCTCGTTCTTGCGGATGATGACGCCGGAGTAGTCGGCATTTTCCTGCTCGGCGACGATCTTCACCGGCGCGTCCGGCTTGTGCTTCTTGAAATCGAGGAAGGAGAGGCTGTCGTTGATCGTCGCGTCGGCGCGTTTGGTCAGCACGAGCTGGATCGATTGGTCGAAACCGTCGGTGCCGACGAGCTCGGCACCGGCTTCGGTTGCGAGCTTGCCGAAGTTGCTGGTCAGCGACTGGGCGGCCTTCTTGCCCTTCAAGTCGGCGAAGGACTTGATGCTGTCGTCGCCGTCGCGGGCGATCAACACGGCCTTGGAGGCGATATAGGGCTCGGAGAAATCATACTTCTGCTTGCGGGCTTCGGTGATGCCGACCTGGTTGATAACTGTGTCGTAGCGCTTGGCGTCGAGGCCGGCGATAAGGCCATCCCACTTGCCTTCGACGAATTCGGCCTTGACGCCGAGCTTGGCGGCGATCGCTTCGCCGATCTCGACATCGAAGCCGACGAGCTTGCCGCTTTCGTCATGATAGGTGAAGGGCGCATAGGTGCCTTCGGTGCCGATCTTGAAGACGCCGGCCGATTTGATAGTGGCGAGGTTTTCACCGGCATGGGCGGGCAGGAGGGCCGCAGCCTGAATGAGGGCGGCGGCGGCGACGGTTTTCAACCAGTTCATTGTTCTATCCATCCTTGGGAGGTGCTTCGGATGAGGATAGTTGGCAGAAAATTAGGGCGCCGGAAGCGTAGAAAACTGCGAATAAAAGCAGCAACTGCAAATATTTTTCTCAAACGGCCGCTCGAACCATGAATCCGGCAGAAACAGGCATCAAGCGGCGATGCGGCGGCTCAGCCTTTCGCTGACGATGATGATCAATCCGGCGCCGAGAATCATCGCCGCGCCGACGACCACATTCTGTGTCGGGATGTCGGCCCAGATCAGATAACCCAGGAGGAAGGCCCAGACGAGAGAGCTATATTCGAATGGCGCAAGCACGGAGACGGGCGCCCGACGTATGATTGCGAAAAATCGGAATGACCAATCGATTTTCGCGCCTCGGTCAATAGGGCATGTTCGCTCTGCTAGTACAGCTTTGTTTCCGAACGTCAGAAAACGTGTGACCGTGCATATTGCCTGCATGATCATAAGCGTTTATGCACGTTCTCGGTCTATAGGATTGCGATTCGGTAGGAACATGCAGGATTTTCTGTTGCGAGAGCGCCAAGGCGTGATTTCCGAGAGGCTGCGGCTAAATGGCCGCGTCCTTGCGACGGAGCTTGCGCTCGAATTCGGTGTCTCCGAGGACACCGTACGGCGGGACCTGCGCGAGATGGCGGCAGCAGGGCTCTGCGAGCGGGTTTATGGCGGCGCATTGCCGGTCTCACCGGCGCGTGGAAGCCTGTCGCAGCGCATCGGCTTTGCGGCTGACCGGAAACAGGCGCTGGGGCGCGCTGCGGCAAAGCAGATTGCCGCCGGCTCGACCGTGTTCTTCGACGCGGGCAGCACCAATCTGGCGATTGCCAATGCGTTGCCGGCCGACCTAGCACTGACGGCTGCAACGAACGCGCCGGCGATTGCCGCGGCGCTGATCGACAAGCCGGCTGTCAACGTCATCCTGATCGGCGGAATGGTGGACCGGCAGACGGGCGGTTCGCTCGGCGCCAAGGCCTTGCGGGATATGGAGCAGATCTCGCCCGATCTCTGCATTCTGGGCGCCTGCGGCGTCGATCTCGAGGCCGGCATCACGGTGTTCGGGTTCGAGGATGCGGAGTTCAAGCGGTTTGCAACATCCAGGAGCAAAAGGGTGCTGGTGGCCGCAACCTCGGAGAAATTCGGCACTGCTGCCCCCCATAGCATACTGCCGGTTGCGCATTGCGAATGCCTGGTCGTCGAGCACGATGCCGATCCGGCCGTTCTTGCCGGTTACCGCGAGCGCGGATGCAGGACTGTTCTCGCCGAGAAAGCGAACTGAGGCGCCATTACAGAGTTTTGGGAAACCGGGCCAAGCAAGCCCGGCAATGAGGAAAGACCGGAAATGGATAGTCACGTGAGTACGCCGGGAGCCCGGAGCGGCTTCATTACCAGAAGCAGGGCGGCGGTTTCTCTGCTCTTTCTCATGAACGGTTTTGTCGTCGGCTGCTGG
This sequence comes from Rhizobium zaerense, assembly GCF_051810725.1. Taxonomy (NCBI): domain Bacteria; kingdom Pseudomonadati; phylum Pseudomonadota; class Alphaproteobacteria; order Hyphomicrobiales; family Rhizobiaceae; genus Rhizobium; species Rhizobium zaerense. The sequence goes on from NZ_CM132690.1 coordinate 640,686, forward strand.
GCGCCGAAGATCCCGGATTTTGCCGAGCGTCTGGCGCTAACCAAGTTCGAGCTTGGGTTGATGATCCTCGTTTTCGGCGTTGGCTCGCTCGTCATGATGCCGATCGCCGGTGCGCAGATCGCCAAACACGGCTCGCGTATCGTCGTTCAGGTACTAGCTGTCTGCATGCTGCCGTTGCTGCTGGCATTGACGCTCGCGCCAAATGTGCTGACCGGGGCAATTTCGCTCTTCCTGTTCGGCGGCCTTATCGGCGCAATGGATGTGGCGATGAATGCCAATGCGGTCTCGGTCGAGAAGTCCATGCGCCGCGCCATCATGTCGTCCTGCCATGCTTTCTGGAGCCTTGGCGGACTGATCGGCTCAGGTCTCGGCGGCATCGTGATCTCCAAGCTCGGCATTCTCGGCCATGCGCAACTGGCGACCGTGCTGGCGGCAATCTTCCTTGCTCTGGCATGGCCGATGATCCTTGCGGATCCGCCGCATCCCGACACCAAGAAGGAAAAGACGAAGCTGCCGATGGTGCCGCTGCCGTGGCTGCTCGGATTGATGGCGCTGTTCTCGATGGTGCCGGAAGGCGCGGTTCTCGACTGGGGCGCGCTCTATCTCCGGCAGGAAATGGATGCATCCGTGGCACTATCCGGTCTTGGCTTCGCAGCCTTTTCGGCGACCATGGCAATCATGCGCTTTGGCGGCGACCTGGTGCGCGACCGTTTCGGCGGCGTCAAGACGTTGCGCATCTGTACGCTGTTTGCGATTGTCGGCATGCTGCTTGCAGGCTTGGCGCCCAATGCCGAGCTTGCCATCCTCGGCTTTGCCTGTTGCGGTATCGGCATTTCCAACATGGTGCCGATCGCCTTCTCGGCGGCGGGCAATATACCCGGCCTCAAGCCTGGCATCGGTATCTCGGTGGTCACGACCGTTGGCTATTCCGGCATGCTGGTTGCGCCATCGTTGATCGGCTTCGTCGCCGAGCATATCGGCTTTGCCGTCGTTTTCATGGCGCTGCCGTTGCTGCTGCTCGTCGTTTTGCTGCTGTCTAACCTGGCCCATTATGCCGATGAGACCTCCAGGGGCGGTCACTGAGCCGGCTCCCAACAAAAGTGATATCAGGGGCGGTTGACAAGCAGCCGGCCTTGATCCACCTGAAAAGCACTGTTTTTAGGGGTGCAAGAACTCTCCATGTCTTCAGCCGCCGATTTTGATCCGAAACCGCGCCGCGCTTCTGTTGCCGTCGATGTCGGCGGCGTCATCGTCGGCGGCGGGGCGCCGGTCGTCGTGCAATCCATGACGAATACCGATACGGCCGATATCGATTCCACCGTCGCGCAGGTCGCCGCTCTCCACCGGGCGGGTTCGGAGCTGGTGCGCATTACCGTCGACCGCGACGAGAGTGCGGCCGCCGTGCCGAAGATCCGCGAGCGGCTGCTGCGCCTCGGCATGGACGTGCCTTTGATCGGCGACTTCCACTATATCGGTCACAAGCTGCTCGCCGATCATCCTGATTGTGCCGCGGCATTGGCGAAATACCGCATCAATCCCGGCAATGTCGGCTTCAAGGACAAGAAGGACAAGCAGTTCGCCGAGATCATCGAGATGGCGATCCGCTACGACAAGCCGGTGCGTATCGGCGTCAACTGGGGTTCGCTCGATCAAGAGCTGCTGACGGCGCTGATGGACCGGAATGCCGAAGCCGGATCGCCGCTTTCGGCCCGGCAGGTGACGCGGGAGGCGATCGTGCAGTCGGCGCTGCTTTCGGCAGCCCTTGCCGAAGAGATCGGCCTGCCGCGCAACCGCATCATCCTGTCGGCGAAGGTCAGCCAGGTGCAGGACCTGATCGCCGTCAATTCCATGCTTGCCGAACGCTCCAATCACGCGCTGCATCTCGGCCTGACCGAAGCCGGCATGGGCACCAAGGGCATCGTCGCCTCGTCGGCGGCGATGGGCTTCGTGCTGCAGCACGGCATCGGCGATACGATCCGCGTGTCGCTGACGCCGGAACCGAACGGCGACCGCACGCGCGAAGTCCAGGTGGCGCAGGAAATCCTGCAGGTCATGGGCTTCCGCCAGTTCATTCCCGTCGTTGCGGCCTGTCCGGGCTGCGGACGCACGACATCGACGGTGTTCCAGGAACTTGCCCAGAACATCCAGAACGACATCCGCAAGAACATGCCGGTCTGGCGCGAGAAATATCCCGGCGTCGAGGCACTGAACGTCGCCGTCATGGGCTGCATCGTCAATGGGCCGGGCGAAAGCAAACATGCCGATATCGGCATTTCGCTTCCGGGCACCGGCGAGACGCCGGCGGCCCCCGTCTTCATCGACGGCCGGAAGGCGTTGACGCTGCGCGGTCCCAATATCGCCGCCGACTTCGAAGCGCTTGTCGTCGACTATATCGAGAAGCGTTTCGGCCAGCGGACGGCGGCGGAATGAGCGCCCGCAGGTTCGCATGAGCCGGTTCTGGTCTGATATCGTCAGCAAGCTTCGGCCCTATGTCGCCGGCGAGCAGCCCCGTATCGCGAACACGGTCAAGCTCAATACCAACGAAAATCCTTACGGGCCGTCCCCGATGGCGCCCGAGGCGATCCGGGAAGCGGCGGACGATCGCCTGCGGCTCTATCCCGACCCCACTGCTACCGAATTGCGCGAGACGATCGCGGCCCGTTTCGGCCTGACGGCGGAAGAAATATTCGTCGGCAACGGCTCCGACGAGGTTCTTGCGCATGCGTACCAGGCGCTGCTGAAACATGAGCGACCGCTTCTCTATCCCGATGTGACCTATGCCTTCTATTCGACCTATAGCCTGCTATACGGCGTCGAAGCGATCGAGATACCTGTTGACGATGGGTTCCGGCTCCGGCTGGAAGATTACGACAGACCATGCGGCGCGATCATCATCCCCAATCCGAATGCACCGACCGGTATCGGCCTGCCGCTTGCCGGTATCGAAGCGCTTCTTGCCACCCATCCGGATGCGGTCGTCGTCATAGACGAGGCCTATATCGATTTCGGCGGTGAAAGCGCCGTGCCGCTCATTTCCAAATATCCCAATCTGCTGGTGATCCAAACCCTGTCGAAATCCCGTTCGCTTGCCGGTCTGCGCATCGGCTTCGCGCTGGGACAGCGGCCGCTGATCGAGGCGCTGGAGCGGGTCAAGGACAGTTTCAATTCCTATCCGCTCGATCGTCTGGCGCAGCTTGCTGCGACGGCGGCGATCAAGGACGAGGCATGGTTCGAGACATGCCGGGGGAAAATCATCGCCACACGGAAAAGCCTGGTCGCGGAACTTGAAGCGCTGGATTTCGAGGTTCTGCCGTCCCAAGCGAATTTCGTCTTTGCTAGGCACGAAAGCCGTTCGGGGGCAGCGCTTCTAGCTGCTCTGCGGGAGCGGAACATTCTCGTCCGGCTTTTTGCCAAGCCGCGTATTTCGGATTTCCTGCGGATCAGCATCGGCACGGACGAGGAGTGTGCTCGTCTGGTTTCCGCCCTCGAGGTGATATTGGCCGCCTGACCTGCGGTTCAGTTCTTCCGGTCGGCGATGAAATGCGCCGCAGCGGTGAGGATCGAGGCGCGGGCACCGTAGGGGGCCAGCAGCGCCTCTGCATCGCGGACATGCTCACGGAGCTGGGCCTCGGCCCATTCCATGCCGCGCAGGGCCACAAGCGTTCCCTTGCCGCGGGCCGCATCCTTGCCGGTTGCCTTGCCCATGGTCGCCGCATCCGAGGTCAGGTCGAGAATGTCGTCGGCAAGCTGGAAGGCAAGGCCGATCTTTTCGCCGAAGGCGCGCAGGCGGCGGCGATCGTCCGGCGGGCTTGCCGAGATGACGGCGCCGGCTTCGCAGGCGAAGCGGATCAGCGCGCCTGTTTTCATCGCCTGCAGGCGGATGATGCCGGCCTCGTCGGGCGCCTGCCTTTCCGCCGCGAGATCGAGCGCCTGGCCGCCGGCCATGCCGCCGAGACCGGCTGCGCGGGCAAGGGCCAGCACTAGCGCTGCCTTGCTCGTATCGGCAAGGGTCGTTTCCGGCGCGGCGATGATGTCGAAGGCATAGGTCAGCAGGCTGTCGCCGGCGAGGATTGCCGTCGCTTCGTCGAACTTGATGTGCACCGTCGGTTTGCCGCGGCGCAGGTCGTCATCGTCCATGGCCGGCAGGTCGTCATGCACGAGAGAATAGCAGTGGACGCATTCGAGCGCGGCGCCGACGCGAAGTGCCGCCTCGGCGTCGCCGCCGAGAAGGGCGGCACTTTCGACGACGAGAAACGGGCGCAGCCGCTTGCCGCCGTTCAACACGGCATAGTGCATGGCATCGCGCAGCGTCTCGGGCCTGGCCATTTCATCGGAAAGAGCATTTGGTGAAAGCAATGCGTCGAGCAGCGCCTCGATCTCGCGGGCGTTGTTCTTCAGCCTCGTCTCGAAAGTGTCCCGGTTCGCGTCCATGGGCGCTGTTTGGCATGGGCGCCCCCAGGCTTGCAACGGAATTGTCGATGGCCGCAGCAAGATTTGCCACGCACTCTGGCATAAGCTTTACACAGGCGTTATGAGAACGACAGGAGCGAAATCGGACTGGGGACATTGGATATAGCGCCAGAGAGAGAGGACAGCGTCGACATGCCGGCTCGTCGGCGATGGTTCGAAGACCGGCATGTGTTGAAACGCATCGTTGTTGCCATGCTGATCGTGCTGATCCTTCCCTATGCGTTGATCTTTTTCTATCTGTTGCCCTTCATTCACCCCGTCTCGACGCTGATGCTGCGCGATCTCGTGCTGCTGCGTGGTTACGACAGGCAATGGGTATCGCTTGATAAAATCGCCCCAGTTGCGGTGCAGTCGGTGATGATGTCGGAGGACGGGCAGTATTGCTTTCACGGCGGCGTCGACTGGGCGGAAATGCGCATGCTGGTCGAGGATACGCTGAAAGGTCAGGCGACGCGCGGCGGCAGTACCATCCCGATGCAGACGGCGAAAAACCTCTTCCTCTGGAACGGCCGCTCCTTCGTGCGCAAGGGGCTGGAACTTCCGCTCGCGGTGACCACGGATTTCGTCTTGTCGAAACGGCGGCTGATGGAAATTTATCTCAACATTGCCGAATGGGGTCCCGGCATCTACGGTATCGAGGCGGCGGCCCAGCATCATTTCAAGGTGCCCGCCTCGAAGCTGACGCGGCGCCAGGCATCGCTGCTTGCCGTCTCGCTGCCAAACCCAATCGACCGCAATGCCGGCAAGCCCGGACGAGGCCTTCGCCGGCTCGCGGGCGTCATCGAGAGACGCGGGCAAGGTTCGGGCGATTACATCAGATGCATCTATGATTGACATCAGAACTGGTCGTTGGAAGCGGCAAGTGTCATCTGACATTCTTGGTTCTGCCATATGGGCGAATGCAGTCCAACCAGAGCCCCGATCTGCCCATGACCATCACGACATTTTCGTCCGAACTTCTCTGCTATTCGAAGACGCATAATCCGACCCCGCCCGCCCATCTCGGCAGCCGTTATGGCAAGCACGGCGGCTTTCTGCCGGAAGCCGGCAACACCATCGTCTGTCATCTCGAGAAGGGCTCGCAGACGCAGACGGCGCTGATCGAAGCGCGTGAAAAATATCTGGCGATGACCGAGGCCCCGCAGTTCCTCTTCACGCCGATATCAAGCATTCACATGACGCTTTTCGAAGGTGTCATCGAGACCAGGCGCCGGCAGGATTACTGGCCAAGCGATCTCCCTCTCGATACGCCGATCGACGACATGACCGCGCTGATGGCGGCAAGGCTGGAAGGTTTCTCGATGTTCGACCCCTTCAAGGTCGCCATCGTCGAAGCGCGTCCGTCGGGCCTGCTCGTCGACGGGGCGACGGCGAACGACCGCAAGATCATGCGCGCCTGGCGCAGCGCCCTGGCCGATCTTCTCGGCTATCGCCAGCCGAACCATGAGGACTATAAGTTCCATATAACCTTCGCCTATGCGATCGAACGGCTGGAGGATGAAGCCTTGCCGCGCTGGCAGGCGATGCTCGATGATGTGGCCGACGATATCCGCCGTAAGGCGGTTGTTTTCGAGCTGACACCGCCGGCATTCTGCGTGTTCGAGGATATGAACCATTTCCACGAATTGCTGATCTTCGATTTCGAAGCCTGAACGGGAGAGGACCATGGACAAACCGACGCTTTACATCGCCAACAAGAACTATTCCTCCTGGTCGTTCCGGCCGTGGATGGCGCTGACGGCTGCCGGAATCGATTTCGAGGAAGTCCTGATCCCCTTCGACGATGCGGGTGGCAATCCCAATATCAAGGCGGTTTCGCCGACCGGGCGGGTGCCGCTTCTCAAGCACGGCGCATTGAAGATCTGGGAATCGCTGGCGATCATCGAATATGTCGCCGAACTTTATCCGGACGCCGGCCTTCTGCCGAGGGATCGGGCCGAGCGGGCGCTCGCCCGTTCGGTTTCGATGGAGATGCTCTCGAGCTTCCGGGCGCTGCGCAGCGCCTGCCCGATGAATATCCGCCGGCCAAAGGGCAAGATCGCGTTGCCGGATGGTGTCGACGCCGACACCAGCCGCATCGAGACGATCTGGCGCGATCTCCTGCAGCAATCCGGCGGACCGTTTCTGTTTGGCGCGTTCAGCGGGGCGGATGCGATGTTTGCACCTGTCGTCAACCGGTTCGACATCTATGATCTCGTCAGCCGAAACGACATCCTGGCCTATATGGAGACCATGAAGGCGCATCCGGCCTGGCGAAAATGGGAAGAGGCGGCCCGCGCCGAGCCCTGGATCGTACCGGAGGACGAAGTCTGAGCCCGGAATCATCGGCTTCGCAAAAAATACGCATGGGGACTGGTCAACGCCACCCCTTGCATGTATAAGCGCGCCAAATTCCGAAATCGCGACATGTCCGTTTCGGCCGCCAGTCTGGCCGTGGGAATGTTTTGCCCGCAAGTGGAGTAAGAGAAATGGCTGTACCGAAGAGAAAAACAAGCCCGTCCAAGCGCGGTATGCGCCGTTCGGCAGACGCCCTGAAGGCTCCGACCTACGTCGAAGACAAGAACTCCGGCGAACTGCGTCGCCCCCATCATATCGACCTGAAGACCGGTATGTATCGCGGCCGCCAGGTTCTGACGCCGAAGGAAAGCGCATAATTTCCCGATCCGGCTTGTCCGATCGAAGTTTCAAGGCCGGCGTCACGCCGGCCTTTTGCATATCGACGATATAATATTTGCAATGACTTGCAGTCAGGCAACGGTTTGCGGCAGTATTCTTCCATGATGCGCTGGGAGATTGCAGATGATAGCCGCCATGCCCCTAATGATTATCCCGTTTATTCTTTACAATCTCGCGATGCTGGGCCTGATGGGCGATGGCGGCATTCCGGCACTGCAACATGATATCATCGTGCTGTCGATGATCTCGGGCGCCATCTGGAGCATGGCGCTCGGCGATCTTTTCATCGTCATCGCACTTGTCGTGCTGTTCTTCGAAATCCTCAAAGCCACCAGAACCGGCCCCGGCAATCTCGTCAACCACATGCTGTCGATGCTGGTGTTCATCGCCTTCCTGGTTGAGTTTTTGCTCGTCCGGGATGCTGCGACGCAGGTGTTCTTCATTTTGATGACGATCGCTCTGATCGATGTCATCGGCGGTTTTGCCGTGTCGATCCGGAGCGCCGGGCGGGATGTGTCGATCGGATTATAGGTTGTCGAGCTTGTTCTGAAGAGCGCGGAGCTGTTCCTTCAGCTCGTCGATATCCTTGGCCTCGGCCTTGCGGCTTTCCTTGGCGGGCGGCGTCATGAAGGGCGAGAACATCTGCATCGCCTGCTGAAACAGCTCGGTGTTGCGGCGAACATGGTCCTCGACCATCTGCATCGGCAACTGCAGGTTCTTGCCGAGCGGCGTTTCGCCGAAGGCGCGGGTCACCTGCTCGCGCATCTGGGCCTGCTGTTCGGTGAAGGAGCGCATCGAATGTTCGAGAAAGCTCGGCACGACCATCTGCATCTGATCGCCGTAATAGGTGATGAGCTGGCGCAGGAAGGAGATCGGGAGCAACGTGTTGCCGGTCTTCGATTCCTGTTCGAAGATGATCTGGGTCAGCACCGAGTGGGTGATGTCATCTCCGCTTTTTGCATCCTGTACGGTAAATTCTTCGCCCTTCTTCACCATCTCCGCCAGGTCTTCCAGCGTCACGTAGGTGCTGGTGCCCGTGTTGTATAGGCGGCGATTGGCGTATTTCTTGATAACGATCTGACCCTCATGCTTCGCCATATCAGTCTCCTGGACCCCCGTCTGATTTATGGATATTCCTCCATTTGAGACTGTAAACGCAAAAGAAGCCCGGTGACAATCTCTTTGTGCGATGCGGCAAACCTTTCACAGAGCAGATGAATCGGGCTTTGACGGGCTTTGCCTAAAAATGACGGCGGCCGGTCTTCGCGTTTGACTTGTGCTCCAAGCTTTGCCAGTTTCCACTTATGTAAGTGAGACGAAAACGAGGAGCGTCCCCATGAGCAATCCATCCATCGTCATCGCCAGTGCAGGGCGAACAGCAGTCGGCGCCTTCAACGGCGCTTTCGCGACAGTCCTCGCGCATGAGCTCGGGGCGGCCGTCGTCAAGGGCGCTCTCGAACGCGCCAGCGTCGATCCCGGCGAGGTGGACGAGGTGATACTCGGCCAGGTGCTTTCCGCCGGCGAGGGCCAGAACCCGGCCCGCCAGGCGGCGATGAAGGCCGGCATTCCGAAGGAAGCGACGGCTTGGGGCGTCAATCAGCTCTGCGGCTCGGGCCTGCGCGCGGTGGCGCTTGGCATGCAGCAGATCGCCACCGGCGACGCAAAGATCATCGTTGCCGGCGGCCAGGAATCCATGTCGATGGCGCCGCATGCCGCGCACTTACGCGGCGGCGTCAAGATGGGCGACATGAAGATGATCGACACGATGATCAAGGACGGCTTGACCGACGCTTTCCACGGCTACCACATGGGCATCACCGCTGAGAATGTTGCGCGCCAGTGGCAGCTTTCGCGCAACGACCAGGATCAGTTCGCCGTCAGTTCCCAGAACAAGGCGGAGGCAGCGCAGAAAGCCGGTCGCTTTGTCGACGAGATCATCCCCTACGTCATCAAGACACGTAAGGGCGACGTTACGGTCGATGCCGACGAATATATCCGTCACGGCGCCACGCTGGAGGCGATGGGGAAATTGCGCCCGGCTTTCGACAAGGACGGCACGGTCACCGCCGCGAACGCGTCCGGCCTCAACGATGGTGCCGCTGCGGCGGTGCTGATGAGCGAAGCGGAGGCGGTCCGGCGCGGCATCCAGCCGCTCGCCCGCATCGTTTCCTGGGCAACGGCGGGTGTCGATCCGCAGATCATGGGCACCGGACCAATCCCGGCCTCGCGCAAGGCGCTCGAGAAGGCCGGCTGGTCGGTGAACGATCTCGATCTCGTCGAAGCCAACGAGGCCTTCGCGGCGCAAGCCTGCGCCGTCACCAAGGATCTGGGGTGGGATCCGTCGATCGTCAACGTCAATGGCGGGGCAATTGCGATCGGCCATCCGATCGGCGCCTCCGGCGCGCGCATTCTCAACACGCTGCTGTTCGAAATGAAGCGCCGCGGCGCGAAGAAAGGTCTCGCCACGCTTTGCATCGGCGGTGGCATGGGTGTGGCCATGTGCTTTGAAGCGCTTTAAATAGCATACGATCCATGTTTGATTGAAGATCCCGCCAAGCGGCGAGGCGAAAAACAATAGGGGAGCGGAACATGAGCAGAGTGGCTTTGGTCACCGGGGGCACACGCGGCATCGGCGCGGCAATATCCATGGCACTGAAAAATGCCGGATACAGGGTCGCTGCCAGCTATGCCGGCAACGACGAGAAGGCCAAAGCCTTCCACGACGTTACCGGCGTTCCGGTGTTCAAATGGGATGTTTCGGATTACCTCGCCTGCGGCGAGGGAATTGCCAGGGTCGAAAGCGAGATCGGTCCGGTCGAAATCCTCGTCAACAATGCCGGCATCACCCGCGACGCGATGTTCCACAAGATGACGCAGCAGCAATGGCACGAGGTGATCAATACCAACCTCACCGGCCTGTTCAACATGACGCATCAGGTCTGGACCGGCATGCGTGACCGCAGCTTCGGCCGTATCGTCAATATCTCGTCGATCAACGGGCAGAAGGGCCAGATGGGCCAGGTGAACTATTCGGCGGCCAAGGCGGGCGATCTCGGTTTCACCAAGGCGCTGGCCCAGGAAGGGGCGAACAAGAACATCACCGTCAACGCCATTTGCCCCGGTTACATCGGAACGGAAATGGTGCTTGCCGTGCCGGAGAAGGTGCTGAACGAACGCATCATTCCGCAGATCCCCGTCGGCCGTCTCGGCGAACCGGAAGAGATCGCGCGCTGCGTCACCTTCCTCGTCTCCGACGATGCCGGTTTCATCACCGGTTCGACGCTGACGGCCAATGGCGGACAGTTCTTCGCCTAGACATTTCGGTCTTGGAGTCGACAGTAGAGATCAGATTCAAAGCAATTGGCGCGTCCGGCTGAACGCGCCAATCTCTGTTTATGGACGTCGCTGTGGCCGAACTCTGGCCGGCACTTTGCGCAGCGAGCGATCTTCGCTGCTGAGGACTGATATCGCGGTCGCCAGGAAAGCCGACGCGATGAGAACGGCGACGAGGGAATTCAGCAAAGTGTGAATCATGGAAACGTTTCCTTTCCGGTGCGCCGGGCGGCTTTGCCTGTCCGTTGCGCTCGCAAAGGAAATATGTACCTAGCCGTTTGGCGGCGGTAGATTTGACTTTCGCAGCCAATTGTCAACGTCGCGTTGACGGATGCGGCAGCCAAAGAAAAACGGGCGCCGAAGCGCCCGTTGGGAGTCCGAGATGTTTTTGCCGATCAGCAGCGGGCCTCGTAGCGGCGGCCATAGCGGTCGCGGTAGACGCAGTAGCCGCGGCGTTCGACCGAGTGGCCGATGAGTGCGCCGGTCAGGCCGCCGGCAACGGCGCCGACAGCGGCACCACCCCAGCTGTTGGTGACGACACCGCCGATAACAGCGCCCGTGCCGGCGCCGATCGCCGTGCCTTGCTCGGTCGCCGTGCAGGATGCCAAGGCGCCGACGAGGGCACCAATAAGAACAATCTTCTTCATCATGTCGTAACTCCCCAGGTTAGTTGGGCTTTAGATGCGGCCCATTAGTACAAGGATAATGATAATCACGAGAACTAGCCCTAAACCGCCGGAAGGTCCATAGCCCCAGCCACGGCTATAACCCCAATTCGGCAGGGCTCCGATCAAGAGCAGAATGAGGATAATAAGAAGTATTGTGCCAAGCATGGTGTGTTTCCTTCATCTCATCGGCAATTTGGATGGACGAGAAACACACATTGGCGATTTTTGTTCCCGGTTCAGCTCCGGAAATGTGACGGCGCCTGATTCACGGTTTAAGTTGCGTTATTTCCGGAAATTGCCACTATGGTTAAAAAGACATGTAAATACAATATGTTGCGGTGAACAAATCGGGAAAATCGCGATGTCGCCGATCTGTCAGCGATTCGTTCCGTGTTTGATCGGAACTGCGATATTGGCCGCCTTGACTTAACGCCATCTGAATCCGGCTCCTGAAAGATTGATGCCGATGCGACGAGGCGGCGCGAAAGGATCTGCCGCCGATCCGCATCTAGCACCCGGACCTGAAGCCGCTACCAGATATTGTCGTGAACGAAAGGCGAAAACGGCGGAGTCAGCGATTCGTCTCCGATTCGTTCCGGCTTTGGTCGAGAGGTTAATTTCGGGCGGATATTCATCCGTTCAACATCGGGGCGGGAATCGTCACCCGCGACCTCGAAAATGCAAACGGGAGAGAGTCTCATGATTCAGCATCTAGTGGGAAAAAGTGATTCAAAATCAATACTTAGCCGTGAACAAAAGCTGAATCAGCGGGAGTCAGCGATTCGTCGCTGATTCGTTCTCACGCTGTTCCGAATCGGACATTCGGGCATTCCGCACGACTCGCAAAGGTCGTAATCCCCGAGACATTTTGAAATCTGCCCTTGCGTTTGCGGCGGCAGCTGTCCATGTGTTCTCTGCTTCCACCGAGGAGCCGAGATTTTCCTGGGGCCACCCGCCTCATTTGCATGGACCCATGACTCTGACTTCGCAGCCGATGATTCTGAGCGGGCGCGGTGTGACCGCGGTGCTCGGGCCGACCAATACCGGCAAGACCCATTATGCCATCGAGCGCATGGTCGCGCACGGAACGGGCGTGATCGGCCTGCCGCTCCGGCTGCTGGCGCGCGAGGTCTATACGCGGGTGGTGGAGAAGGTCGGCGTACAGAATGTGGCCCTGGTCACCGGCGAGGAAAAGATTTCGCCGCCCAATGCGCGTTTTTCCGTCTGCACTGTCGAGGCGATGCCGCGAGAGACCAGAGCCGCCTTCGTCGCGATCGACGAGGTGCAGCTCGCCGGCGATCTCGAGCGTGGCCATATCTTCACCGACCGCATCCTGCATCTTCGCGGCCGCGAGGAAACGCTGTTGCTCGGCGCGGCGACAATGCGGCCGATCCTGCAGCAGCTCCTGCCCGGCATCACAATCGTCGAGCGGCCGCGGCTTTCGCATCTTTTCTATGCCGGGCAGAAGAAGATCACCCGGCTGCCGCAGCGCTCGGCCATCGTCGCCTTCTCCGCCGACGAGGTCTATGCCATCGCCGAGCTCATTCGCCGGCAGCGCGGCGGCGCGGCGGTCGTGCTCGGTGCGCTCAGCCCGCGCACCCGCAATGCGCAGGTGGCGCTCTATCAGGCGGGCGACGTCGAATACCTGGTGGCGACCGATGCGATCGGCATGGGCCTCAACCTCGATGTCGATCACGTCGCCTTTGCCCAGGACCGGAAATTCGACGGTTACCAGTTCCGCAATCTCAATCCGGGCGAACTCGGCCAGGTCGCTGGCCGCGCCGGGCGGCACGTGCGAGACGGGACCTTCGGCGTCACCGGACAAGTCTCGCCTTTTGACGACGAGCTGGTGCAGCGCATCGAAGGACACGAGTTCGATAACGTCAAGGTTTTGCAGTGGCGGACGACGGAGATGGACTTCTCCTCAATCGCGTCGCTGCGCGCCAGCCTTGAGGTCGGGCCGCGTGTGCCGGGGCTGACGCGGGCGCTGCCTGCGGTCGACCAGCAGGCGCTGGAGCAGCTTTCGCGTTATCCCGAGGTCATCGATCTCGCCGACAGGCCGGCGCGCGTCGAAAAACTCTGGGAGGCTTGCGCGCTTCCCGACTATCGGCGTATCACCCCAGCACAACATGCCGATCTTATCTCGACCCTCTTTTCCGATCTCGTCCGCTATGGCACGGTGAACGAGCAGTTTCTTGCGGAGCAGGTTCATCGCTCCGATCGAACAGATGGCGAAATTGACACGCTTTCGGCGCGAATCGCGCAGATAAGGACCTGGACCTACGTTTCAGATCGGCCCGGTTGGCTTGCCGATCCGACACACTGGCAGGAAAAGACGCGGGAAATCGAAGATCGATTGTCCGACGCGTTACATGAAAGGTTGACGAAACGCTTTGTTGATCGCAGGACATCTGTGCTCATGAAGCGCCTGAGAGAGAATGCGATGCTGGAAGCTGAAATCAGTGTGAATGGCGATGTCTTCGTTGAAGGACATCATGTAGGGCAGTTGAGCGGATTCCGTTTCACGCCGGTGGCGGGAACGGACGGACCGGATGCCAAGGCGGTTCAGGCTGCGTCGCAGAAGGCGCTCGGGCTCGAGTTCGAAGCCCGCGCGGCCCGGATGCATGCCGCCGGCAACAGCGATCTGGTGATCGGTTCGGATGGGTTGATCCGTTGGCTGGGCGACCCGGTGGCGCGGCTTTCGGGCAGCGATCACATCATGCGTCCGCGCGTGATCCTGCTGGCCGACGAGCAACTGACGGGCAATGCCCGCGATCACGTTGCCGCGCGCATCGAGCGCTTCGTCAATCATCATATCAGCACGGTGCTGAAGCCGCTCGATGATCTGTCGCGCGCCGAGGACCTGCAGGGGCTCGCCAAGGGGCTTGCCTTCCAGCTCGTCGAGAATCTCGGGGTGCTGTTCCGCCGCGACGTGACCGAGGAGGTGAAGTCGCTGGACCAGGAAGCCCGCGCCTCCATGCGCCGCTACGGCGTGCGTTTCGGCGCCTATCATATCTTCGTTCCGGCACTTCTGAAGCCGGCGCCGGCCGAACTCATCACGCTGCTCTGGGCGCTGAAGAACGACGGTTTGGACAAGCCGGGCTACGGCGATCTCATTCCCGTGCTTGCCGCCGGCCGCACCTCCGTCGTCACCGATCCGAGCTTCGAGCGGATGTTCTACAAGCTCGCCGGCTTCCGTTTCCTCGGCAAGCGTGCCGTGCGTATCGACATCCTGGAACGGCTTGCCGATATCATCCGTCCGCTGCTGCAATGGAAGCCCGGTCAGAACAACCGTCCGGAGGGCGCCTATGACGGCCGCCGCTTCACGACGACGACGGCGATGCTGTCGATCCTCGGTGCGACACTCGAGGACATGGAAGAAATCCTCAAGGGTCTCGGCTATCGCGCCGATGCCGTGAAGGCGGAAGAAGCGTCGGCACATCTTGCGACGCAGGATGCAGCCTCAGCGCCCGCCGCCAGCGCGCAAGCGCCCGCGGAAGAAACAGCCGAAAAGGCCGACCACGACGATGCCGACGGCGCGGCAGAAGAGACTGCTGCCGAGCCCGCCGCAACCGAGGCGGCTTCGGCAGTCGCGGAGGCGCCCGTGGCGGAAGGGGTCGAAATCGCCGCTCCGGCCGAACCGATCGAGACATCCGCTCCTGCGGAAGCGGTATCGGCTTCCGATGAAACAGTACCTGCATCTGGGGAAGCCGGCGAGCCGGCGGAACCGAAGCCGGTTCTTCTGTGGCGTCTTGGCGGTCGCAACGACAATCAGCGCCAGGCGCGTGGCGGGCATGGCGAACGCCGTGGCGGCCAGGGCGAGCAGCGCGGTCAAAGCCAGGAGCGCGGCGACCGCAATCGCCGGCCGGGCAGCGGTGAAGGCGGCGAGGGCAATCGCGGTGGCGACGGCCGCGACAACAATCGCCAGAACCGCGGCAAGGACGGCGCCGGTCGCGATGGCGGCCGGCCGCAGCAGGCAAGAGGCGACCGCAACAACCAACCACGGGGCGACCAGCCGCGTGGCGACCGGCAGGAGCGTGGCGATCGCAAGGATCGCGGTGAGCGTAACGATCGTAACGACCGCAACAACAATCGTAGCGGCTCACAGCCGCTGCGCTTCGAGGCCAAGCCACCGCGCAAGGAGAAGCCGATCGATCCGGATTCGCCTTTCGCCAAGCTTGCAGCTCTCAAGGAGCAGATGAAGAAGTAATCATGAGCGGGGAGACACAGCCGACAAGCGGTTCGCGCCAGCGCATCGACAAGTGGCTGTTCTTCGCGCGCATGGTGAAGTCGCGCTCGCTGGCGCAGAGCCATATCCAATCGGGCCATGTGCGCGTCAACGGCGAGCGCTGCAGCCATCCGAGCCAGATGGTCAAGCCGGGCGACCGTATCGAGCTGACGCTGGAGCGGCGCGATGTCGTTCTCGTCATGCGGCTTGCCGGCGAGCGGCGGGGTCCTTACGAGGAGGCGCGCCTGCTCTACGACGACCAATCCCCGCCACCGGATGAGGCAAAACGTCTCACGCCCTACGAGCAGGCGATCCGGGCGACCGGCGCCGGCCGTCCGACCAAAAAGGAAAGACGTGCAATCGACAGGCTGATGTCGGACGAGGATTAGAAAACTCTGTCTGCGGCGGCGGTTTTTGCAGATCGTTTATCCTTGAAATCCGGCGCTAAAGCCGATACGTCACTGACAACCTGCCGGAAGCGTGCTTGCCTCCCAAGCCTGCTCACGCTTTTCCTCCGGCACGGGGATAGGCGCGACGTTCCAGGTTGCCCGGCCCCATCCGCATGGAAATCCTGGAGTTCTTCATGACCTATGTCGTGACCGACAATTGCATCAAGTGCAAATACACCGACTGCGTGGAAGTCTGCCCTGTCGACTGCTTTTATGAGGGCGAGAATTTCCTCGTCATCCATCCTGACGAATGCATCGATTGCGGCGTCTGCGAACCGGAATGTCCCGCCGAGGCGATCAAGCCCGATACTGAGCCGGGCCTCGACAAATGGCTGAAGATCAACACCGAATATGCCACGATCTGGCCGAATATCACGATCAAGAAGGACCCGTTGCCCGAGGCCAAGGAAATGGATGGCGAGACCGGAAAATTCGAGAAGTATTTCTCCGACAAGCCCGGTTCCGGCGATTGAGACAGCGCCTACATTCGGTCGCCGGATTCAGGCGACCGTCGGGAAAAACGTTTTAAAAGTTGCGTGAGGCATATGGGTGACATGTGTTGCCCGCATGACTCAAGCGAAGCAAATTATTGATTTCCTCATATTTTTATGATAGGTTTCGTCTACTGTTCCATTTGTGGCATGATGCATGCCCAAAACCATCACGAAAGCAAAACAAATCCGTACACGGTTTCCGTGACATATCAACGCTTTGAGCGCCGGGTCCCAAGATCGAGCGAAAGAAGCCTTTGCTTTTGCCCGATGGGACCAGAGTGAAGTCACCCGACGGATACTACCGTCTCACCCGGGCCTGACTGACCCGGCTCCGGCCGCCGCCGGAAGCGTAACAGGGAGTTTTTGAATAGAATGACGACTCAGCAGAAAAAGCCTTCTACAGCACGTCACGGCTTCAAGACCGGTGAATCGATTGTCTACCCCGCTCATGGCGTCGGTACCATCACCGCTATCGAAGAGCAAGAAGTTGCCGGCATGAAGCTCGAACTTTTCGTTATCGATTTCGAGAAGGACAAGATGCGTCTGAAGGTTCCGGTCGCCAAGGCCATGAGCATCGGTATGCGCAAGCTTTCGGAAACGGATTTCGTCGAGCGTGCTTTGAAGGTTGTGCAGGGCAAGGCACGCGTCAAGCGTACCATGTGGTCCCGCCGTGCCCAGGAATATGATGCGAAGATCAATTCCGGCGACCTGATTTCCATCGCTGAAGTCGTGCGCGATCTCTATCGTGCCGAGAACCAGCCCGAGCAGTCCTATTCCGAGCGCCAGCTTTATGAGGCTGCCCTCGATCGCATGGCGCGCGAAATCGCCGCCGTCAACAAGATGTCGGAAACAGAAGCCGTCCGCCTCGTCGAGACCAATCTCAACAAAGGTCCGAAGCGGGGCAAGGCGATCGAAGAAGACGATTCACAGGACGAAGCCGCATAAAGCGACCCTGTTTTTCCATCAAAAAACCCGGCCTTCGCGCCGGGTTTTTTTATTGGAACTTTTTTCCGACTGCCGCGTTTAACATACGTAATTGCGGACTGCTCGTCGGGCAATGGCCTCAGCGAGCGAACTGCTATTCCGTCAATGTTCGATGAGGAGCGGATCATGCCTTTTCTATATTGCCAATCCGGCAAGGTGAAGAAACAGGTCCAGCCCAGCCGTCTTACCGGCATATGATGAGAAATAGGGCCTCCCCCTGAAAAGTCCAGGGGCGAGGCTTTTATGCATTCAGAACACCATTCAATCCGGACAGCGATGTTCCGGAAGATGAGTTTTATTGTTCATTTCAGGGCGAGAGGCCTGTTTCGGGAGATCGAAATGAAGAACATGTCTGCAGATCGGCGCATGATCAAAATCGCGATGGCCGCCCCTTATCTCGCCCGTCAGGAAGAGCACGATCTCGCCACCCGTTGGAAGGATCACGACGACCGCGGCGCGCGAAACCAGATCGCCATGGCCCATATGCGCCTCGTCATATCCATGGCCGGCAAATTCCGCAATTTCGGCCTGCCGATGAGCGATCTGGTGCAGGAGGGCTATGTTGGCCTGCTGGAAGCCGCCGCTCGCTTCGAGCCGGAGCGCGACGTGCGCTTTTCGACTTATGCCAGCTGGTGGATCAGGGCTTCGATCCAGGACTATATTCTGCGCAACTGGTCGATCGTGCGCGGCGGTACGAGTTCGGCGCAGAAGGCGCTGTTCTTCAATCTGCGCCGTCTTCGCGCCAAGCTCGCCAAGGGTGACACCCAGCTGACGCTGCAATCCATTCACCAGGAAATCGCCGCGGCCCTCGGCGTCAGCCTCTCCGATGTGCAAACGATGGATGCCAGGCTTTCCGGCAACGACGCTTCGCTGCAGGCGCCTTCGGTCTCCGGCGATGCCGAGAGTGCGGAGAAGATGGACTTCCTCGTCAGCGACGATCCCCTGCCGGACGAGCAGGTGTCCAACATGATCGACGGCGAGCGCCGCCGCGTCTGGCTAGCCTCGGCGCTGAAACATCTCAACGAACGCGAGATGAAGATCATCAGCGCCCGGCGTCTGGCGGAGGACGGTGCCACGCTTGAAGAACTTGGCGCCGATCTCGGTATTTCCAAGGAACGTGTGCGTCAGATCGAAAGCCGGGCGATGGAGAAGCTTCGCAGCGCGCTCGTCAGCGCCGATCCGCATATGGCGGCCTACGCCTGAAGCCTATCCCCTCCAGCAGCACAGACTGGCCCGGCGCGAGCCGGGCCTTTTTTATTCGGCGATGATCTTGACGCGATCGCCAGTAGAAACGGCTGCACCCGTGGGCAGGGCGTTGATGAGCTTGAAGAGATCGAGCTTGCGGTCCGTGCCCATCATGCGGGCGGCGAGCGTCGAGATATTCTCACCCGGCCGGACGGTGACGACGCGAATGCGCAGCGGCTTCAGCGAGGCTGCCTCTGCGGGCGTCATGCGGCGGAAACTCGCGCGCAAGACACTGGCCGTTGGCTCAAGGGCGTCGCTGCCTTTCGGCACGGCGGTCAGGAAACGGAAGATCTGCGAATTGTTGCGGATCACGGTGACATCGAAATCCCAGCGGTCGGCGCTGGCGCGCGCGGTGGCTGCTTCCATGCCGTTGATGGTGATCGGCTGGATGGTCGACGGATCGAGGCCGGTCACCCAGCCGCTGGAGATATAGTTGGTGAGGCTCTGGTTCTGATTGTCGGCGACGCCGTCGAAGCGGACGGCGATGTCGTTCGGGCCGGTGGCCATCACCGCCTCGACCTTGTTGTCGATGTGAAAATCCGGCGGCACGTCGAAGCGGATGCCGAGGCCGCCATGCAGGAAGGTCTGGCCGCGCACATAACCTTCTTCGGGGCTGTCGCCGTAGAGCAGTCCATCTATGCCGTCGAGATAATAATTACGGCCCTTGTCGCCGACCGAGCCTTCCTGGCCGAAGGCGCGGGCGTGGGTGCGGGCAAGCTCTATGCGTTGCGCCGAATTCGGATGGCTCGACAGGAAGTCGAGGCTTTGGTCGGCTTCGGGATCAACCGACATGAAGCGACTGTAAGCGGCCATCGAATCGAGGAAACGGGCAGCGGCATAGGGGTCGTAGCCGGCTTCGCCGAGCATGCGAACACCAATGACATCGGCCTGCAGCTCCTGCTGGCGGGAGAAGGCGGCGAGCCGCAGCTTGCCGCGGGCAAGCGCCTGCTTGCCGGCGATGTCGCTGGAGAGGACCTCGGCGACGACGCGGCTGGCGATGACCTCAGCCTCCTCGCGCTTCTGCCGCTCGATGCCGTGGTTTGCGGTCACGTGGCCCATTTCGTGCGACAGCACGGCGGCGACTTCCGAGGCATCGTTGGCAAGGGCGAGCAGGCCGCGGGTGACGTAGAGATAACCGCCCGGCAACGCAAAGGCGTTGATCGCCGGCGAATTCAGGATGGTGATGCGGTAGGACTGGCTCGGATTTTCCGACACCGCCGTCAGGGCGCCGGCGATGCGGGCGACGAGGCGCTCGGTTTTGGCGTCCTTATATTCGCCGCCGTAGCTTGCCACGATGCGCGGATGCTCACGAGCGCCCATCGCCGCGCGCGGATCGTTCTTCTGCACCTCGTCGACGATCTGCGGATTGGAAGAAGGCGAAACACTCGGCTGATAGGATTGGTCGATCAGCGTTTGGCAGCCATTCAGCGCCATTGCGACGGCCGAAAACAACATCAGGCGACGGGCGAAACGCTGCGGCGCGGAGATGGCATCACTGGAAAGCGCGGGCGATTTCCACGTCGTCAAGCTGTCCAGGCTGTTTCTCCGCATCATGTCGCTGTTTTGCCGGTTTGCCGCAGATTCGGACCGACCATGGCAAAGGGAATTCAACAGGGACGCACCCCTGATCTCGCACTGCACAATCGGCCGATACAAGTCCTTGCTGTAGCTGATTTACGCATCGGTTGCATAGCGAGACTCTGTATAAATGTGGCGCCGTTGCATTTTGGCAAGCCTCAGGCATGAGGGCCTCCCTTCGCTCGGATGAAATTATGGCGAAAGTTCCGTCACAACGCGGAGATTCGTCGACGGCGCGGAAAAAGAACGGGCCCGATTGAAGCAACCGGGCCGATAGCAACAGTCCTGCGAGAAAATTGCAACCCGCGATATATTCATCGAGAAGGAATGCCTTCCGATGAAGCATTCTCTCGCCGTCGTGATTCGACTATTCCGCAGCTTCCGCCGCCGCGGTTGCGGCTTCGTCGTCTCGCCGGCGCGGGGCAGTTGCACAGGCTTCAGCATGATGGCGGCGGCAAGGCCGATCAGCGCAATGGCGCAGGAGGTCATGAACAGCGGCGAGAAAGCGGCGGCATAGGTCTCGGCGACGGCCTGGCGGCTCGCTTCGGGAAGGGCGGCCATCATTTTCGGCGTCAGCTGCTTGATATCGGCGACGCCGGGAATGGAGACGCCGATCTTGCCGAGCTCAGAGGCGATGATGGCGCCGTAGATGGAAATGGCGATCGAGGCGCCGCCCATGCGCGACAGCGTCACCGAGCCGGTGGCGGCGCCGACGTCGCGGACGGGTGCTGCATTCTGTACGCCGATAATGGGAACCTGCTGGGCAAGGCC
This sequence comes from Rhizobium zaerense, assembly GCF_051810725.1. NCBI lineage: Bacteria > Pseudomonadati > Pseudomonadota > Alphaproteobacteria > Hyphomicrobiales > Rhizobiaceae > Rhizobium > Rhizobium zaerense. Next base: position 661,582 of record NZ_CM132690.1, read on the forward strand.
GATGCCGATGCCATGCAGCATCATGATCGCGCCGATGAAGGCGATCGGCGTTCCGGCGTGGATCTGCGACATCAGCGCAAAGGCGGTGGCGCTGCAGATGAGGCTTGCGATAGCGAAGGGCTTGTAGCGCCCCGTTATCGAGATGATGCGGCCTGCGGAAAGCGACCCGCAGACGAGGCCGCCGGTCAGGAGGATGAAGAGCAGGCCGGCGGCAGACGGCGAAAGGCCGGTCGTGGTCTGCAGGAAGAGGGCGAGATAATTGACCATGCCGATGGCGATGGCGCCGCCCATGATCGAGATCACCAGGAGCAGGCTGAAGGTCGAATTGCGAAACAGCTGCAGGGGAACGATCGGTTCCGGCGCGCGACGCTCGACGAACACCCAGGTGACGGCGCAGACGACGCCGAAGGCGACGATGCCGATACTCTCAGGCGAGATCAACGCGCCGAACAATTCGCTGCTGTCGGTGGCAAGCACGATGCTTGTCGTCGTCATGGCAAGCAGGAGGGCACCGGCATAATCGATCTTGGGGCGGCGATGCGGTTTGCGGTACGGCAGCATGAAGGCAAGGCCGATGAGCACGACGAAGCCGATCGGCACGTTGACGAGGAAGATCGAGCGCCAGCCGAAGAGATCGCTCATCGTGCCGCCGAGCACGGGGCCGATTGCGCCCGATGCCATCAGCACGAGGCTGGAATAGCTTTGGTAGCGAGCCCGTTCGCGCGGCTCGAACAGGTCGGCGTTGACGGCGAAGATCGACACCATGATGCCGCCGCCGCCAAGGCCTTGCAGCACGCGGGCGGCGATCAGCGTGTCCATCGAGACCGCCAGGCCGCAGACTGTCGATCCGACGGTGAAGATCATGATCGCCGTCATCATCACGTATTTGCGGCCGAACAGATCGCCAAGCTTGCCATAGACCGGCATGACGGCGCTCAGCGACAGGAGATAGGCCGAGCCGATCCAGCCGAAGCGCTCGAGATGGCCGAATTCGCCGACGATCGTCGGCAGAGCCGTGGAGACGATCTGATTATCGAGCGTCGCCATGAACATGGCCGTCATCAGGAAGAAGAAGAGAATAAGCCGTCGGCGAGGATCCGTCACGAGCGGCGCAGGCGCGAGTTGCATGTCCATGGAAGGCATCGTTCCGGGTTGATGTGCTTTTATGTGCTAACAGCATATAGTTGTCAATGGCACATTAATGACATCGGCATATTCAATTTTTGAATCGGCTCTGTTATAGTCCTGTGATGAGCGAAATCCTGACCAAGACCCTTTCTGCGGAGCCGGCCGAGCCGGATCGTGAAAATGTGCCGCGTATCGGCCGGAGCATGGCGCGCATGCGGCTGATGACCGGGCGGCGGCTGATCGGCCGGCTGGCGATCCAGAGTGCTGCACCGGGCCTTGAGCTTTCGCATCTCGACGTGCTCGATGCCGTGCGCAAGGCGCAGCCTGCCGGCGAGGTCACCGTCGGCATGATCGCGGAGATGCTGCGCATCGATCCGTCACGGGCAAGCCGGGTGGTGGCCGACATGGTTGGGCGCAATGTGCTGCGCCGCGAGGCCTCGCAGGCCGATGCGCGGCGGATCGTCGTCGTCATGACCGAGGTCGGCCAGGACCTGCTTGCCGAGATCGTCGCGCAGAAACTTGCGATCATTTCCGAGATCGTTTCCGACTGGCCGCAGGAAGATGTCGAGCGCTTCGCAGCGCTTTTCGAGCGCTTCATCGGCGGTTACGAGGCGGTCTTCCTGTCGCGCGACAAGGATACGCCGGGCTGAGGCAGACGCCGTCGTTCGCCGGCCCTTCCCCTCGACCCCTCGTTTGCGCTATGGGCAATGCCCATGAGCCAATCCACCTTCACCATTCTCCTTGGCGGCGAACTCAGCCTGACGGAACGCCTGCGCCATGCCATCGAAGACAGCCGCTTCATTGCGGCCGATGGCGGCATGCGGCATGCGGCAGCCCTCGGTATTACGCCGGAGCTCTGGGTCGGTGATTTCGATTCGACGCCGGCCGATCTCGCCGATGCATTTCCTAATGTGCCGAAACAGCCTTATCCGGCAGCGAAGGCGGCGACGGACGGTGAAATCGCAGTGGCGGAAGCCATCGCGCGCGGCGCTCGGCGGCTGATCCTCGCCGGTGCGCTCGGTGGTGAACGTTCCGACCACGCGCTTCAGCATCTGCTGTCGGCCGTCAGCCTGGCGGAAGAGGGTTTCGACCTGCTGCTGACCTCGGGCAAGGAAGAGGCAGTGCCGCTGGTTGCCGGTACGATCGAACTGGACCTTCCCAAAGGCAGCCTGTTTTCCGTGCCCGGATTCAGCGAGTTGAGGGGGCTTTCCATCGAGAATGCGCGTTATCCGCTGGTGGATTTCCATCTGCCTTTCGGCTCGTCACGCACGATTTCCAATGTTGCGGAAGGCAAGGTTCGCTTTTCGCTCCGCAGCGGCCGGGCGATCGTGCTCGCCCGGCCCTATGATCTTTCCGGAGTCTGATTTTTGGCCCCTCCCATTCTGAAACTCGACGATATCTTCCTGAGCTTCGGCGGTGCACCGCTTCTGGCGGGTGCTGGCCTGCAGATCGAGCCCGGTGACAAGATCTGTCTCGTCGGCCGTAACGGCTCGGGAAAATCGACGCTGCTGAAGATTGCCGCCGGCCTGGTCGAGGCGCAGTCCGGCGAGGTCTTCCGCCATCCGTCCTCGACGGTGCGTTATCTCGAACAAGCGCCGGATTTTGCCGGCTTCAATACGGTGCAGGCCTATGCCGAGGCCGGCCTCGGGCCGGGCGATGACCCCTATCGTGTCACCTATCTGCTGTCGCATCTCGGGCTGAGCGGCGACGAAGACCCCAGAATGCTGTCCGGTGGCGAATCGCGGCGCGCAGCCCTTGCCCGGGTTATGGCACCGGAGCCGGACATTCTCCTGCTCGACGAGCCGACCAACCATCTCGACCTGCCGACCATCGAATGGCTGGAAGGCGAGCTGCAAAAGACCCGCAGCGCCTTGGTGCTGATCTCGCACGACCGGCGTTTCCTCGAAAAGGTCTCAACGGCAACCGTCTGGCTCGACCGCGGCACCTCGCGCCGGCTCGACCGCGGCTTTGCACATTTCGAAGCATGGCGCGACCAGGTGCTGGAGGCCGAGGAGCTGGAGCAGCACAAGCTCGGCAAGTCGATCGAGCGCGAGGAGCACTGGCTGCGCTATGGCGTCACGGCGCGGCGCAAGCGCAACATGCGCCGTCTCGGCGAGCTGCAGACGATGCGCTCGAACTATCGCGGCCACAAGGGGCCGCAGGGCACGGTGCAGGCGACGGTTTCGGACGCGCAGGAATCCGGCAAGCTGGTGATCGAAGCCGACAAGATCACCAAGAGCTTCGGCGAGCGGGCAATCGTCACGTCGTTTTCGATCCGCGTGCATCGCGGCGACTGCATTGGTCTCGTCGGGCCGAACGGCGCCGGCAAGACGACGCTGCTGAAGATGCTGACCGGGCAGCTTTCGCCGGATAGCGGCATCGTCAAGCTCGGCACCAATCTGGAGATCGCGACGCTCGACCAGAAACGCGAGGATCTCGACCCCGAGGATACGCTTGCCAACTATCTGACGGATGGGCGCGGCGAAAACCTGCTCGTCAACGGCGAGCAGCGCCATGTCACCGGCTACATGAAGGAATTTTTGTTCCAGCCGGAACAGGCGCGTACGCCGATCAGAAACCTCTCCGGCGGCGAACGCGCCCGGCTGATGCTGGCGCGCATCCTTTCGCGCCCGACAAACCTTTTGATCCTCGACGAACCGACCAACGATCTCGATATCGAAACGCTCGATCTCCTGCAGGAGATTGTCGCCGGCTTTCCCGGCACTGTCATTCTCGTCAGCCACGACCGCGATTTCCTCGACCGCACCGTGACCTCGACGATTGCACCCGCCGTGCCGGATGCGCCGGATGGTCGCTGGATCGAATATGCCGGCGGCTATTCGGATATGCTTTTACAGCGCAAGGGCGCGCTCGATGAGCGTAAGAGAGCCGAGAAGGCGGCGGAGAAGCCGAAGACGCAGGAGGCAGCGCCCGCGGGGAGCTCGAAGGCCAAGCTGTCCTTCAAGCAGAAATTCGCGTTGGAAAACCTGCCGAAGGAGATGGCGAAGGCCGAAGCCGAAATCGCCAAGCGCGAACAGGTGATGGCAGATCCTAATCTTTTCACGCGCGATCCCGCAGCCTTCAATCGCCTTGCCCGCGAGATGGAAAAACTGCGCGCCAGCCTGACAAAGATGGAAGAGGAGTGGCTGGAGCTCGAAATGCTGCGGGAAGAATTGGAAGGCTGAACCTGCTCTCGCGGCTCACTTTTCCTTGATTCGTCGGTGTGTCGTCCTGCGGCATAAGGTGCCGTCCGGCAGCCGGGGATATTGCCGATCGTAATGGCGACAAGGAAAAGTCATATGTCTCGCAAGCCCCATTCCCGTTTTCTCACAGCACTTGCGGCCGGCGGCCTCGTCGCGCTTGCCCTGTCGCAAGCCGCACAGGGGCAAGACGCCCAGCGCATTCGCGTTCGCGGCGCAATCGAAAGCCTCGGCGGCGATACGCTCGTCGTCAAGACGCGCGAGGGCAGCGATGCGACGGTCGCGCTGAAAGCCGGCTGGAAGGTCGGCGGCATCAGACAAGCTTCGGTCGAGGATATCAAGCCCGGCGATTTCGTCGGTGTCGCCTCGCTTCCGAAGGGCCCTGGCCCTGATGGAGCAATCGAGGTGCTGATCTTTCCGGCGTCGATGAAGGGAACGGGCGAGGGCAACCGTCCCTGGGATGCGCAGCCGAACAGCCAGATGACCAACGCGACTGTCAGCCATGCCGTGAAATCTGTCGACGGTCACATAATCACGCTGACCTATCAGGGTAGGGAAAAGACTATCTCGATTGCCGATGGGACACCGATCGTGACGTTGGCGCCTGCGTCCAAGGATGATCTGAAGCCTGGCGCCGGCGTTGTCGTCACTGGCGAGAAGGCGGCGGACGGCAGCATCTCCGCCAGCCGGATCGCCGTCGGCCTCAACGGCGTCATGCCGCCGATGTGACGGATGCGCAGCGCATCTTTGTTTTACGCATCGCCGTTAGACCGAATCGCTAGATTCCCTGGTGCCGCACGTCTTTTCAGACGGGCAAAGGGCGCTGCAGCGCCGGTAGCAGCGGCGTTTTACAGCGCCGGCGCGGGGACGGCGGCTGTGCCGGCACTGGCGCTGGCGCCGGCTTGGACGACAGGCGGCGATTCCTCGGATTTTGACGGCAGCGCCTGCAGATGCAGCACGCGCGGCTTCAGTGCCTCGAGATAAGCCTCGGAGCGGCCGATATAGATCATGCTGCTTTCAGGCATGGAGGTGAGCAGTTTGGCCATTGTTTCCTGCCATTCCGGCTCCATGCCTTCCAGGACTTCCTCGAAGATGATCCAGCGGGGGCGCACGAGCAGCAGGCGCGCAAAGCCAATCGCCTTCTGTTCGTCGCTGTCGAGCAGCTTGTCCCAGCGGGCACGGGTATCGAGCCTTGCGACCAGCGAATGCAGGCCGGCCTTTTCGAGGGCCGCCTCGATGGCCGCGTTCTCGTATTTCTCCGGGCTTTCGGGAAAGGCCAACGCCTCGCGCAGCGAACCGCCGGGAACGTAGGCAACCTGCGGAACGAACACCATATCGTCGATCGGCGGCAGGCCCATCGTGCCGCTGCCGCACGGCCAGAGGCCGGCCATGGCCTGGAACAGCAGCTTGCGGTTGACGCTGTGATCGCCGTTGATCATGATCTTGTCGCCGGCCTTGATCACGACATCGGTTTCAAGCAGGCGGAAACCGCCGCATTCATCGATGTCTTCGCCGATCTTCGCGACGATCACCACATCCTTCAGCGTCAGCGTGCCGGGCGCGGCATTTTCATAGGCAATGCTGTTCTTCAGGTTGAAGTCCTCTTCCATCTCGACCAGCGCCTGGCGGAAATCGGTGACGCGCATCAGCGTGGCACGCCATTCGGCGATCGGGCCGAAATTGGCAACGTACCAGCGCAGCGCCGTGTTGACCTGATTGAAGGCGCCGACGGACATCATCAGCTGGCCGAGGGTGAGGCCGCCGGAGAAATAGGCGGGGGCGGCAACGATGATCGGGATGACGATCACCAGCCAGCCGTAGCCGGCCGAAACCCAGGTAAGATTGGTATTGGCCATGGCGAGCCGCTTGACGACCCTCAGCACCGAGCTGATATCGGTGTTGATGCGCCGGCGCTCGTTTTCCTCGCCGCGGGCAACGGTGATTGCCGGCATGTTTTCGTTGGCGTGCATCAGCGTGAAGCGAAGCTCGGCCTCTTTCGAAAAACGATCGGCATTGAGCTTCACCAGCTTGCGGCCGACGACCTGGCTGAGCACCGAGGCGGAAGCGGCATAGAAAATCGCCGCCCAGACCATGTAGCCCGGAATGGAGAAGCTGTGGCCGCTGATGCGGAAGATGAAGCCGCTCGAAAGCTCCCAGAGCACGCCGATGAAGCTCACCAGGAGAATGGTCGACTGCAGCAGGCCGAGAACCAGCCCTGTCGTGCTTTCGGCGAGGTTGCGGGAATCCTCATGCAGACGCTGGTCCGGATTGACGCCGATCAGGCCGCTGGAAGCGAGCCGCAGCGCCCGCTTGCGCTTCAGCCACTGGTCGACGAGATCGCGCGACAAGCCTTCGCGCATATAGAGCGCCGTCATCTGGTTCAGCCAGGCCTGCAGCACGTTGAGCAGCAGCAGTGTGCCGGCGATCATCGCGAAGATTTCGAGCTGGTGGAAGAATTCGCCGAGGTCGCGGCGCTCCAGCGAATCATAGAAGGGAGCATTCCACTCGTTCAAAATCACCTGGCCATAGGATGTCGCCAGTATGACGAGGATCAGCACCGTCGCCAGAAACAGCACCTTGCCACGCACTTCCGAATTCCAGAATGCTGAGAACATGACGCCGAGGCGATATGTCAGGCTGAGATCATACCCTACCCTATCCTGCCTTCGGATGCCCGGCCCCCTCTCGATTTTATCTGCCATTACGCTTTTCCACACCGCCCATGCTCCCATTAATAACATGGTGGCGTTACCGGTCTATCAACAGATTCTATCAGTCATTAAAGTGTGATGATGCTTGCATGAGTCTCTCCTGCATGCATTCGCCAGTTGATTCGCAATTCGACTGGGTCTAATTAAGGCCTCCGTGGTGATTTGGCCGGCCGGCTTGCAGCCACGTTAAAAAAGTCGCTAAAGGGCCGCGTGCGGACCGGTAGCGATTTTTGTCGCCGCCGGTTTTTGTTTTTGATCGAGTGACCGCAATGCCCATCAAGATCCCCGATACGCTGCCCGCCTTCGAAACCCTGGTTCAGGAGGGCGTGCGGGTGATGACCGAGACGTTGGCGATCCGTCAGGATATTCGGCCGTTGCAGATCGGGCTGCTCAACCTCATGCCGAACAAGATCAAGACCGAGCTGCAGATGGCCCGCCTGGTCGGCGCCTCGCCGCTGCAGGTGGAGCTGTCGCTCATCCGCATCGGCGGCCACAAGGCGAAGAATACGTCCGAGGACCATCTGCTTGCCTTCTACCAGACCTGGGAGGAGGTAAAGCACCGCAAGTTCGACGGCTTCATCATCACCGGGGCGCCGATCGAGCTTTTGCCGTATGAGGACGTCACCTATTGGGCGGAGATGCAGGAGATTCTCGACTGGACGGAAACGAATGTCCATTCGACGATGAACGTCTGCTGGGGCGCGATGGCGGCGATCTATCATTTTCACGGCGTTCCGAAATACGAGCTGAAAGAGAAGGCCTTCGGCGTCTACCGCCATCGGAACCTGAAACCTTCCTCGATCTATCTCAACGGCTTTTCCGACAATTTCGAAGTGCCGGTGTCGCGCTGGACCGAAGTGCGCCGCGCCGATATCGAAAAATCCGAAAGTCTGGAGATCCTGATGGAATCAGCCGAGATGGGCGTGTGCCTCGTGCACGAGAAGCGGGGCCGGCGGCTCTACATGTTCAACCATGTCGAATATGATTCCACCTCGCTTTCCGACGAATATTTCCGCGACGTCAACGCCGGCGTGCCGATCAAGATGCCACACAATTACTTCCCCCATAACGATCCGGCGCTTGCGCCGCAGAACCGCTGGCGCAGCCATGCGCATCTCCTGTTCGGCAACTGGATCAACGAAATCTATCAGACGACGCCCTTTGATGTGGAAGAGATCGGCACGGATCTCTGACCGTTGCCGATCGCGCCGCGAGCCGATGCCACTGCCTCGATGCTGCGGCTTTTCTTTCCGATCCATCGGTTGCGGATCGAAGCAAATGCGGGCAGGTTCCTGTCCTGAAGCCTACAGAACCGCGCGTCTTCGTTGGACGTGCAATGCACATGTTGAATCGCTGCAAATTCCTCAAATCGGTTCCGAATTGAGGAATTTGCAGCAGAGATAGAATGGACGGTCGATCATGTCGGATAAGTTGGAGCGGGACGTTTTCGGGCGAACGAAGGCGGGCGAGACCGTCTATCGGGTCGAGATCAAAGGCGGCGGGCTGACGGCCAAGATTATCAGCTGGGGTGCGGTCATCCAGGATCTGCGCCTCGAGGGACATGACGCGCCGCTGCAGCTCGGCTTCGACGATTTCGACAGCTACCCGCTCTATTCGTCCTACTTCGGCGCAACGCCAGGCCGCTGCGCCAACCGCGTCGGCGGCGGCAGGTTCACGCTTGACGGCAAGGACTATCACCTCGAGCCGAATGAAAACGGCGTCACGCATCTGCATGGCGGCAGCGACAATATCGCCAAACGCAACTGGACGATCGTCGAGCATGACGTCGACCGCGTGGTGCTGAAGATCGTCGATCCGGATGGCCGCGCCGGCTATCCCGGCAATTGCACCATCCAGGCGACTTTCTGGGTGCATGGCAACGGTGAACTGTCGATCATCTACGAATCGACCAGCGACCAGCCGACGCTCGCCAATGTCTGCCAGCACGCCTATTTCAACCTCGACGGCCGCGAAGATGCGCTTGGCCATGACATCATGATAGCCGCCGATCATTATCTGCCGACCGATGAAAAGCAGGTGCCGACCGGTGAGATCCGTCCCGTCGAGGGCACGGAATTCGATTTCCGCGAGATGGCGCCGATGAAGCGTTTCGTCGGCAGTGAACAAGCGTTTTACGACCATAATTTCTGCCTGTCGGGCGAGCGTACCGCCAAGCGGAGCGTCGCGCTTGCCCGCAGCCTTTATTCCGGTGTGTCGCTGGAAGTGCGCAGCACGGAGCCAGGCGTGCAGTTCTATGCCGGCTTCAAGCTCGATGTCGCGGCTCCCGGCATCGGCGGGCGCAAATACGGCCCGTTCGCCGGCTTCTGCCTGGAGACGCAGGTCTGGCCGGATGCCATCAATCACCAAGGTTTTCCGAATGCAGTGCTGCGCCCCGGCGAAGTGCTGCGCCAGGAGACGGATTATATCTTCACCAAGAACTGAGCATCCTCCAGCGCCGCGCGTTTCTAAACGCGCGGCGCTGCGGACGCACGACTGTCAAATTTGAGCGCTATGAAGCCCTTGCTGGTCCGCCGGCGAGGGGTTTTTCGTTGCATGTTCGATTCTACCTTGCCGATTGGTTCTATATAGGTTCTATTGTGTGCCCATGGATAGAACCAGTCTGATAGCGGAACTGAACAGCCGCGGCCTGCGTGACGAGGCGCTGACCGGGCCGCTCTACAAGCGGCTGTCGCAGACACTGACCGGCCTCATTCAGGAAGGGCTGCTGAAGCCCGGCACCGCACTCCCGGGCGAGCGCGACCTTGCCGAGGCTCTGAAGCTCGGCCGTGTCACCGTGCGCACCGCCTATCGCGACCTAATGGCATCCGGCGCACTGGAATCGCGCCACGGAAGCGGTACTTTCGTGTCGAGCAGGGTGGAGCGCATGGAACAGTCGCTGTGGCGGCTTTCCTCCTTTTCCGCCGACATGCGCTCGCGCGGGCGTCTGCCGGCCGCGCGGATACTGTCGCGGGCGGTCAATACGCCGTCGCCGGAGGAATCCTTCCTGCTCGGCCTCGGCGGCGATGAGCCGGTGCTGAGGCTCGACCGCTTGCGCCTTGCCGACGGACTGCCGCTGGCGATCGAACGCGCCGTGGTGCCGATCAAGTTCCTGGGGCACGATGCCGGCGGCGAGGGATCGCTCTACGATGCGCTGACGGCCAGCGGCCACAGGCCCGTGCGCGCGCTGCAGCGGCTGACCGCGGTCACGCTCGACCCGTCCTCCGCCGCGATCCTGAACGTCAAATCAGGCGCGCCGGCGCTTCTGATCGAACGTGTCTCGCGCCTGGAAGACCAGCGCGTCGTCGAATACACCCGCTCGCATTATCGCGGCGACGCCTATGATTTCGTTGCCGAATTGAGAATCGGAGATGACCTATGAATGACAACCAGTCACTGATGCTGCAGGAAGCCGGTCAATCGCCGGAGGTGGTGGCCACGCTGCTCGAAAAGGAAAAACCGGTCTTTGCCGAGATCGCCCGGCTGTTTTCGTCCGCCCGCCCGAGCGTGGTGACGACGGCGGCGCGCGGTTCCTCGGACCATGCCGCCACCTTCTTCAAATACCTCTTCGAGATCACCTGCGGCGTTCCGGTCGCCTCGGTCGGTCCGTCGATTGCTTCCGTTTATGGTGCGGCGCTGCACCTGAAGGGCGGCGTGCATTTCACCGTGTCACAGTCGGGTGCGAGCCCCGACATCGTCGCGCTGCAGGATGCGGCGAAGAAGGGTGGAGCGACGACGATCGCCGTCGTCAACGTCACCGACAGCCCGCTTGCGAAGCAGGCCGATATCGTTCTCGGCCTCAATGCCGGCGCGGAAAAGAGTGTCGCGGCGACAAAATCCTTCATCGCCTCGGTCGCCGCCCTTTCCGGGGTGACGGCTGCGATCGGCGGTGCGTCCGATCTGCAGGCCGCGCTCGGCAAGCTGCCGGAGGCACTGTCGGCGACCGCGGGGATCGACACGGCGGCAGCCGAAGAGGTGCTCTTTAACGCGACCTCGCTTTATACGGCCGGCCGCGGCCCGGCTTTCGCGATCGCGCTCGAAGCGGCGCTGAAGGCCAAGGAAACCTCCGGCCTGCATGCCGAAGCCTTTTCGCTGGCGGAACTGATGCATGGCCCGATGCGCCTGGTGCAGCCGGGCTTCCCGATCATCGCCTTTGCGCCCGACGATGCGGCCTTCGCCAACAATGTGCAGGCGCTGGAACGCCTGCAGAAACTCGGCGCGACCACCGTCGGCTTCTCGACGCAGCCGCTTTCCGGCGTCCATCTGCGCGTACCGACGACGGGCAACGGCCTCGTCGATCCGCTGGTGTCGCTGCTCGTCTATTACCGGCTGATCGAGTCGGTGACGCGCCGCAAAGGCTTCGATCCCGACAAGCCGGCAAACCTGCTCAAGGTGACGGAGACGGTCTGATGGTCCGCAAGATCTTCCTCGGTGCCCGCATCTTCGACGGCGAGCGCTTCCATGACGACAAAGCCCTCATCGTTGCCGGCGGCCGCGTCGAAGCGATCGTTGCAAGAAATGATCTGCCGGACGGCGAGGTGGTGGCGCTTGCCGGCGGTGTTCTGTCGGCCGGCTTCATCGATGCGCAGGTCAATGGCGGCGCCGGGCGGATGCTGAACGACGAGCCTTCCGTTGCCTCGATGGACATTATCGCCGGCGGGCACCGGCCCTATGGCACGACGTCGCTGCTGCCGACGCTGATCACCGATACATCAGAGGCCTCCATTGCCGCCATCGAGGCGGCCAAAGAGGCAGTGAAAATGAACCGCGGCGTCGCCGGCCTGCATCTGGAAGGCCCGCATCTGGCGCCCGCAAGGAAGGGCGCGCATCTGGCGGAACTGATGCGGCCGGTGGAGGACCGCGATGTCAAGGCCTTCATCCGGGCGCGCGAGGCGATCGGCACGCTGCTCGTCACCATGGCCGCCGAGCAGGTGACGGTTGCCCAGGTGCGTGAGCTTGCGGAGGCCGGCGTCACCGTCAGCATCGGCCATTCCGATTGTTCGAGCGAGGCGGCGGAGGAACGTTTCGATGCCGGCGCACGGGGCGTCACGCATCTCTTCAACGCCATGAGCCAATTGGGACACCGTGCGCCTGGCCTCGTCGGCGCGGCGATCGATCATCCCTCGATCTGGTGCGGCATCATCGCCGACGGCCATCATGTCGATCCGAAGGCCCTGCGCACGGCGCTTCGCGCCAAACGCGGCGAAGGCAAGCTGTTTTTCGTCACCGACGCGATGTCGCTCGTCGGATCGGAGAAGGATTCGTTCACGCTGAACGGACGCACCGTCCGGCGCGAAAGGGGCGGTTTCTGCTCGAAGCTAGTGCTTTCCGACGGCACGTTGGCCGGTTCCGACGTCGACATGATCTCGACGATCCGTTACGGCGTCACCTATCTGGACCTGACGCTCGCCGAGGCCTTGCGTATGGCGACCCTTTATCCCGCGCGGTTCCTCAGGCTTGCCGATCGCGGCCATCTCTCGCCGGGCGCGCGTGCCGATCTCGTGCATCTCACCGATGCGCTTGCCGTCACCGCCACCTGGCTCAGCGGCGAAGCGGCCTGAACGCTAAAGGCGCGTCGCGATCTGTCAGATTTGCTGTTCGCGCTTTAGATCTTTGTTTTACGCATGTCGTTATCGCAAAACCGCGGCACACTTTTGCGCGACATGCTCTAGGAGAAGTGGGATGACCGACATTACCGATGCCTATTTCTCCAATCTGATCGGCCGGCTGGAGGAACTGAAGCAGACGCTCGCCGAGCCGATGGCGCAGGCAGCAGCCGTCATCCTCGATGCTGCCCGCGGCGACAAGCGTGTCTATGTCTTCGGCACCGGCCATTCGCATATGCTGGCGGAAGAGGTGCACTATCGTGCCGGCGGGCTCGCCTTCACCGTGCCGGTACTCGTCGGCTCGGCCATGTTGCATGAGGGTGCAGTCATCAGTTCGGTCTATGAGCGCACGCAGGGCCTAGTGCGGCCGATGCTGGAGCGTTACGGCATGCAGCCGGGCGATGTCATCATCATCGCCTCCAATTCGGGCGTGAACGCCGCACCGATCGAGGCCGCCGACTATGCGCGCGAAATCGGCGCAAAGGTGATTGCCATCACTTCGATCGCCTATTCCTCAGCGATTGCCAATGGCCGCCGGCGGCTCGCCGACGTGGCCGATGTGGTGCTCGACAACGGGCTGCCACCGGGTGACGCCGTTGTCGATCTCGAAGGCACGGGGCTTCGGGTCGGGCCAGTCTCGACGGCGGTCGGGGTGACGGTCATCAATGCGATCTTCGCAGAGGTCGCTTCGGAGCTTTCGAAATCCGGCGATGCGCCGATTTATCTCAGCGCCAACATGCCGGGTGCCGCCGAGATCAACCAGAAGCTCGTCAAGAAATACCGGCCGCGCAACCCGCATCTCTAGGGCAATTCCAGCAAAAGTGCGTAGCGGTTTTGCGTCCGGAATTGCGTGAAAACAAAGAGATAGAGCATGATGCCGAAAAGTGTGTGCGGTTTTCGCGCGACATCATGCCCCGATTATTTAATTGAGACGGCGGACAAAAAAGGCCGGCGCGAGCCGGCCTCTCCGATAGGCTGAAACCAGGATCAGTCCTTGGCGCGTTCGACGTAGGAATTGTCTTCCGTGGCGATGACGACGCGGGTGCCGGCATTGATGTGCGGCGGAACCATGGCGCGCACGCCGTTCGACAAAATCGCCGGCTTATAGGAGGACGATGCCGTCTGGCCCTTGACGACCGGTTCCGTCTCCATGATTTCGAGCGTGACGTGGCGCGGCAGTTGGAGCGCCAGCGCAATGCCTTCATGCATCGAGAGGATGCAGGACATGCCTTCCTGCAGATAGGCCTTGTCGTCACCCATGGTGTCGACATCGACCACGACCTGGTCGTAGGTCGCCGGGTTCATGAAGTGGAAGCCTTCGCCGTCTTCATAGAGATATTGGAAGGAGACGTCTTCGACGAAGGCGCGCTCGACCTGTTCGGTGGTGCGCCAGCGCTCGGAAACCTTCACGCCGTCGACGATGCGGCGCATGTCGACCTGGGTGACCGGCGTGCCCTTGCCCGGATGAAAGTTCTGGGCGGTAAGAACGACGTAGAGCTTGCCGTCGACATCGAGAACGTTGCCCTTGCGGACCGAAGAGGCGATGACCTTGACCATAAGACTTCCTTGTAACTCGGCTTTCGGCGTCGTAGATGACTGGCGAGACGCCCCGAAGACGCAAATGTTTTTCTTTGGGGCGCAACTAACCTAAAATCCGGGAAATAGCCACCCCCAATACCGGCTTCTCCGGCGAAGAAAGCTTGGAATGAACTCTTCGGCGAAAGCGTCCCCTTGGTGGACCCCGTCCGTGCATGCCGACCGCCGTCCGTTCCTGGTCGGGCGCAACGCAATCCAGGCGGCGTTGCGCGGGTTTTTTGCGCGCGAGGATTTCATCGAGGTGGATACGGCGGTGCTGCAGGTTTCTCCCGGCAACGAGGCGCATCTGCATGCCTTCGCCACGGAAGCGCTGACGACGGATGGGCAAAGGGCGCCGTTCTACCTACATACCTCGCCGGAATTTGCCTGCAAGAAGCTGCTTGCGGCGGGCGAGGAACGCATCTCGTGTTTTGCCCATGTCTATCGCAACCGCGAGCGTGGGCCGCTGCATCATCCTGAGTTCACTATGCTCGAATGGTATCGGGCCGGCGAAAGCTACGAGAGCCTGATGATGGATTGCGTGCGGATCCTGGCGCTGGCCGCCGAAACGGTGAAGACCGGGAAGCTTGCCTATCGCGGCGCCGAGAGCGATCCCTTTGCCGGGCCGGAGCGGATCAGCGTTGCCGAAGCCTTCGAGCGTCATGCCGGCATCGATCTTCTCGCCTCGGTCGCCGCCGGCGGTTCGACCGACCGCGACCATCTGGCCGCCGAGACGAAGCGCGTCGGCATGCGTGTTGCCGATGACGACGGCTGGGCCGATCTCTTTAGCCGGGCGCTTGTGGAAAGGATCGAGCCGCATCTTGGTTTCGGCCGCATCACCATCCTCGACGAATATCCGATCTCAGAGGCGGCACTTGCCCGTCCCTCGACAGACGACCCGAGGGTTGCCGAACGTTTCGAGCTCTATGCCTGCGGCGTCGAGCTTGCGAACGGTTTCGGCGAGCTCACCAACGCTGCCGAACAGCGGCGACGGTTCGAGATCGAGATGGCCGAGAAGACGCGGGTCTACGGCGAGACCTATCCAATCGACGAGGATTTTCTCGCTGCGCTGCCGCTGATGCCTGAGGCAAGCGGTATCGCGCTCGGCTTCGACCGGCTGGTGATGCTGGCGACGGGAGCATCACGCATCGACCAGGTGCTCTGGGCGCCGGTGGCGGAGTACGGAAGATGAATGCCGTCAAACCGATCAAGAGCGTCGACGATCTTGTGAAGGCGGGACTGGTCGCGTCTGCCGATCGCGCAGCGCTCGAGGAGGTTGCGGCGCGTTATGCGATTGCGCTGACGCCTGCAATCAGTAAGCTCATCGACCGCACCGATCCCGTTGATCCGATCGCTCGGCAATTCGTGCCTGATACAGCCGAACTCACGGTTGCCCGCGAAGAACGGGCCGATCCGATCGGCGATCATGCCCACAGCCCCGTCGTAGGCATCGTTCACCGTTACCCCGACCGCGTGCTGCTCAAGGCCGTGCATGTCTGCCCGGTCTATTGCCGCTTCTGCTTCCGCCGCGAAATGGTGGGGCCGCAGGGTCTCGGCACGCTCGATGCGGCGGCGATGCAGGCCGCTTTCGATTATATAAGCAGTCATGAGGAGATCTGGGAGGTCATCCTCACGGGCGGCGATCCGCTGGTGCTTTCTCCGCGCCGGCTCCACGAGATCATGGAGGTGCTTGCCGGCATCGCGCATGTGAAGATCATCAGGTTCCACACGCGTGTCCCGGTCGTCGACCCCGAGAAGATCGATGCGACGATGATCGCGGCACTGAAGGCGAGCGGCAAGACGGTCTATATCGCGCTGCACGCCAACCATGTGAGAGAGCTGACGACGGAAGCGCGCGCCGCCTGCGGCCGCCTCGTCGATGCCGGCATTGCCATGGTCAGCCAGTCGGTGCTGCTCAAGGGCGTCAACGACGATCCCGCCGTGCTGGCGGAGTTGATGAAGGCCTTCGTCGAAATCCGCGTCAAACCCTATTACCTGCATCATCCGGATCTGGCGCCCGGCACCAGCCATTTCAGAGTGACGATCGAGGAGGGGCAGAAGATCGTCGCGGCGCTGCGCGGGCGGATTTCCGGTCTCTGCCAGCCGGCCTACATCCTTGATATCCCAGGCGGTCACGGCAAGGCCGTCGTCACTGGGAGCGCGATCCGGGCGACAGGTGACGGATGTTATTCCGTCACCGATTATCGCGGCGGCGAGCATTCCTATCCGCCGGCCGATTGAGACAAAAGCGGCGCTTTTCGTATCATTTCTGTACTCGCCACGCCGGAAACCAGACTGTGTCGCAGTATCGAAATTACATTAAGTCATTGATATAAGGTCGTTGTTTACGACGGCTCGGGAAGGATCGCTAAAATCCTAACTATGAGCCTTAGTCATATTTAACTCAATAAATTAGCGGAATGTTCTGTTTTCCGCACTAAAAGAACGCTCATGACAAGGCGATGAACGCCGGATCGGGATCATGAGAATCTTGGAGTGATGGGATGAATAAGGCAATCCGCGACCTCGTAGCTAAATTCGGCAAGCTTCCCGGGTCGATCGACCAGGTTGCCGACGATGCCGATCTTTATGCGGCAGGTTTGACGTCCTTTGCTTCTGTGCAGTTGATGCTTGGCCTCGAAGAGGCCTTCGACATCGAATTTCCCGACAATCTCCTGAACCGCAAATCCTTCGCGAGCATCTCGGCCATTGCCAGGACCGTCGATCTCATCCGGGACGGCCGGAAGGTCGCGTGATGAATTTCCCCGTCAAGATCATGCAGGACGGTCTTGTCGCAAGGGTGGCCCGCGTCGCCGAAATCGCGGCGAAACACGCGGATACCGTCGATGCCGAAGCCCGTTTCCCCCGGGAAGCCGTCGATGCGATGAAGGCCGAAAGGCTGCTCGGCATCCAGGTGCCGCGCCATTTCGGCGGCGAATCCGCCTCGATCACCGAGATCGCCGAATTGTGCTCGATGCTCGGCCAGGCCTGTGCCGCAAGCGCCATGGTTTTCGCCATGCACCACATCAAGCTGTCGAGCCTCGTTGAACACGGCGCCGACAGCGAATGGCATCGCGGTTTCATGCGCCGCATCGCCGCCGAACAGCTGCTGATCGCATCCGCCACCACCGAAGGCGGCATCGGTGGAAACCTGCGCAACAGCATCTGTGCGGTCGAAGTCGATGGCGACACGTGCCGCCTCGAAAAGGATGCGACCGTCATTTCCTACGGCTCGCATGCCGACGCCATTCTCATCACCTCGCGTGCCCACGCGCAGGCGGCTTCCTCCGATCAGGTGCTGACGGCCTTCCTCAAGGACCAGTACACGCTCGAGAAAACGCATGTCTGGAATACGCTCGGCATGCGCGGCACCTGCTCCGACGGCTTCCTGTTCAAGGGCGAAGCGGCGGCTTGCCAGATCCTGCCGAAGCCTTTCGCGGAGATCGCGGCGCAGTCCATGCTTGCCTCCTCGCACCTCTTGTGGAGCGGCGTCTGGTACGGCATTGCCGTCGACGCCGTTGTGCGCGCCCAGGCTTTCGTGCGTGCCGCAGCCCGCAGGGCGCCGGATGCCCAGCCGCCGGGCGCGCTGCGCCTCGCCGAGGTTTCGAACCTGTTGCAGATGGTGAAATCCAACGTCGTTGCCGGCCTCAAGGCCTATGAGGATGCCAAGGCCGATGCCGACAGGCTGTCTTCGATGGGATTTGCGGTGGCGATGAACAACGTCAAGATCGCCTCGTCCGAGACCATCCTGGAGATCGTCAACCATGCGATGCTGATCTGCGGCATCATGGGCTACAAGAACGGTACGCCCTTCAGCCTCGGACGCCATCTGCGCGACGCGCATTCCGCACAGCTCATGATTTCGAATGACCGCATCCTCGGCAACACGTCGAGCATGCTTCTTGTCCATAAACAGGACACTAGCCTACTGGGGTGACAGTCATGGATATGCAGACCTCGTTTCTGGACCGGCTTTTCGAATCCGGTCTGCTGATCGATACCGGCATCGACGGGCTCTACGGCCGCAGCGGCCAGTTCGAAGACGTGATCGCTGCCTTCGAGCGCCTGATCGACACGTTCGGCGGCGCCGATGGTGCCGAAGCCATGCGCTTTCCGCCCGGCATGAACCGCGCCTTCTTCGAAAAGAGCGGCTACATGAAGAGCTTTCCGCAGCTCGCCGGCACGGTGCACAGCTTCTGCGGCAGCGAACTCGATCATGTCAGCCTGCTGCAATGCATGGAAGTCGGCGAAGACTGGACCAAGGGGCAGGAGGCGACCGACATCGTGCTGACGCCGGCTGCCTGCTATCCGCTCTATCCGACGATCGCCAAGCGCGGCAACCTGCCGAAGACGGGCGGCCTCTTCGACCTGCAATCCTATTGCTTCCGCCATGAGCCGTCGAAAGACCCTGCCCGCCAGCAGCTGTTCCGCATGCGTGAATATGTCTGCATGGGCACCGAGCTGCACGTCACCGATTTTCGCCAGCGCTGGATGGATCGCGGCGTCGAGATGATGAAGGCCGTCGGCCTCGATGTGACGATCGACGTCGCCAATGATCCGTTCTTCGGCCGCGCCGGCAAGATGCTCGCCAATAATCAGCGCGACCAGAACCTGAAGTTCGAGCTGCTGATCCCCATCACCTCGGCTGCCAATCCGACCGCCTGCATGAGCTTCAACTACCATCAGGATGCCTTCGGCACGAAGTGGGGTCTCAAGCTCGAAGACGGCAATGTCGCGCACACCGCCTGCGTCGGCTTCGGGCTGGAGCGCATCGCCCTTGCCCTCTTTCATCATCACGGGCTCGATGTGAAGCAATGGCCGGCCAGCGTACGGAAAGCGCTGTGGGGCTGAGCAAATCGATGACATCGGTCTTTTCGAATCGACCCGGAAACCTACCGGGCGCATGCGCTGCATTCCGGCGAGCGCGCCTGGCCGGAAACCAACTGCTATGTCGATCTCTGGATCGAGGTACTGGCGACATCAGGCGTTGCGCCGGAGGCGATGCTGGGTTTTACCCTGACGCAGGATTTCGAGGGCGACCAGTTCACCTTCTTCAAGGTGCCGCTCGAGGATCTCGAAGCGCTCTACGGCATTCGTGCGACCGAGCTTGCCATCTACGACCGTGTCGAACGCCATGTCGAGGTTCAGATCGCGCGTGCCCGTCTCTGCCTGATCGAAATGGATTCTTTCTACATGCCGGATACGCGCGGCACCGCCTACCGGCAGGAGCACGGCAAAACGACGGTTGCGATCAACCGACTGGATATTGCGGCCAAACGCGTCGATTATTTCCACAATGGCGGCTATTTTCGTCTCGAAGGCGAGGATTTCGACGGGCTGTTCCAGCTGCATCTGAGGGAAAACGACCCGCCGTTCCTTCCCTATGCGGAATTTGCTCGGTTCCCGGAAAAGCCCGCGGATGAAGCGCATCTGCGCGCGACCGCGCGGCGGCTTGCCGGCTTTCACTTTGCCCGGCGTCCCCGCGAAAACCCGATCCGCGCCTTTGCAGGCGTCTTTCCGCAACAGGTCGAAGCGGTGGCGGAACGGCCGTTCGGCTTCTTCCACAAATACGCCTTCAACACGCTTCGCCAGGTAGGCGCCAATTTCGAACTGGCGGCCGATTACCTCACCTGGCTCTCCCCTGATGAATTCACGGCTGCCGCCGAGCATGCCAGGCGCATTTCCGAGGTGGCGAAATCGGTGCAGTTCCAGCTTGCCCGCGCCGTCACCCGCAAGAAGTTCGAGCCGTTGCAGGCAGCACTTGATCCGGCCGCCGATGCATGGGATTCCATGATGGCGTCGCTTGCGGGGCGAATCTGAGGCCGGAGATCTGACCATGCGGGGGCGTTTGGCAAGCATCGGTGCTGAGGAAAGTCTACTTTCCGAAGGCTGGAACCTGATCCTGACGGAGCCGGGCGCATGCGCGGTGCCGCACGACATCCCGCTATCGGCGCAGTTCATTCCAGCACCCGTTCCCGGGACCGTCGCCGCAGCACTCGAAAAAGCCGGTCTCTTCGATCGGGAAAATCCCGAGCCGCTGAACACGCGGGACGCCTGGTATCTCTGCCGGCTTTTCGATGCCGAGCCGGGTGACGCGATCCTGCGTTTCGCAGGGCTGGCGACGCTCTGCCACGTCTTCCTGAACGGCCAGGAAATCCTGTTTTCCGAGAGCATGTTCACGGCGCATGAGATTCCGGTGACACTTTCGGGCGGCGACGAGCTGGCCCTGTGCTTCCGGGCGCTCGGCCCCCGCCTGTCGGAGCCGGGCCCGCGCGCGCGCTGGCGGCCGCAGATGATCACGCCGGCGGGCTTGAAGAATTTCCGCACGACTCTGCTCGGCCATATGCCGGGCTGGTGCCCCGATATCCATGCCGTCGGGCCATGGCGGCCGATTTCGATGGTGCGGCGCAATCCCGTCTCGATCTACAATGTTTCCATCCGCGCCGTATTGGAGGAGAGTGGCGTCGGCCGTCTCAGCGTTTCCCTGCACAGCAATGCCGAGGATCCGGCAATGCTGCTGCACTGCGGCGGGATGGAGCAACCCTTCGAAAAGGTCGGCGACAGTCATTACTCGGCTATCCTCAAGCTTTCCGACATCGAGGCCTGGTGGCCGCACACGCATGGCGCTCCGCGTCTCTACGAACTGACGCTGGTTTCCGACGGGGTGGAATATCCGCTCGGCAGGACCGGCTTCCGGCGCGTCGACATCGAGCGCGGTGCCGATGGCGATGACTTCGCGCTCCTCGTCAATGGCGAACGCATCTTCTGCCGTGGTGCGGTGTGGACGACGGCCGATATCGTGCGATTGCCGGGCGGGCGGGCGGATTACGAGCCGTTCCTGCGGCTTGCTGCCGGAGCCGGCATGAACATGATCCGCATCGGCGGCACCATGGCCTACGAGACACCAGATTTCTTCGCGCTCTGCGACGAGCTCGGCCTGCTGGTCTGGCAGGATTTCATGTTCGCCAATTTCGATTATCCGCGCAACGACAAGGCTTTTCTTGGCCACGTGCATGCGGAGGTCGAGGAATTCCTGCACGGCGTGCAGGCGTCGCCTTCGCTGGCCGTGCTCTGCGGCGGCAGCGAAATCCACCAGCAGGCGGCAATGCTCGGCCTGCCGGCGGAATTCTGGAGCGGGCCGGTCACCGATGAAATCATTCCGGCGGTCGTCGCGCGCATGCGCCCCGATGTGCCCTACATGCCGAACTCACCCTATGGCGGGGCGATGCCCTTTTCGCCGAATGCCGGTATCGCCCATTATTACGGCGTCGGCGCCTATATGCGGCCGATTGCGGATGCGCGCCGCGCCGATGTGCGTTTTGCCTCCGAAAGCCTCGCCTTCGCGCATGTGCCGCAGCAAAGGACGCTGAAGCATCATCTCGATGTGCCCGCCGTCCACAGCCCGCTATGGAAGGCCCGCGTGCCCCGCGATCGCAGCGCATCGTGGGATTTCGAGGATGTTCGCGATTTCTACCTGCAGCTTCTCTACGGTTTCGATCCCGCTCAGCTGCGCCGCGAAGATCCGGAACGCTATCTCGATCTCTCCCGCGCCGTCACCGGCGAGGTGATTGAAGAGACTTTTGCCGAATGGCGGCGCAAGGGCTCCGCCTGCAATGGCGCGCTCGTCTGGACGCTGCAGGACCTGCTGCCCGGCCCCGGCTGGGGGGTGATCGATTCCACCGGAGAGCCGAAGCCCATCTGGTATGCGATGCGCCGTGCATTCCGGCCGGTGCAAGTGGTCTTCACCGACGAGGGAACGAACGGTCTCGACGTGCATGTCGTCAACGAGACGGATGCCGCGCTCGACGTCGAACTCGAGGTCGTCTGCCTGCGCGACGGAAAACAGCAGGTCGTCAGCGGCAGCAGGGCCTTCAAGCTAGCGGCAAGAGACACTGAGCGCCTTGCCTGCACGGCGCTGTTCGGCGCCTTCTTCGATACGACCTATGCCTTCCGTTTCGGGCCGCCGGCGCACGATGCAAGTGTGGCGCGCCTGCGCTCGCTGGCGGATGGCGCCCTTCTCGCCGAGAGCTTCCACTTCCCGTGCGGACGGGGGAAGGCGCTCCATGACGCAGGGATCGAAGCAACATTCGGCAGAGAGGGCGACGACTGGTTCGTCGATCTCAGGACCGACCGGCTGGCGCAATCGGTGCATATCGACGTCGAAGGCTATCGGGCCGAGGACGACTGGTTCCACCTTGCCCCCGGTGCGATGCGGCGGGTGACGCTCCACGCGCTGTCCGGCGTGGAAAGCGACATTCCGCCTGCAGGCGAGATCAGAAGTCTAGGCAGTTCGCATCGCGTCGCAATCGAGGGCTGACGCCGCTGCGAAGGATGATGCCGATCCATTGGGAAAGACCGTGATTTGAGAACGATATACCGCTTTCTGCGCGCCCATCTCCTGCAGCGGCTGATCCCGCGGTCGCGTCTTGCTTTCAACCCGCGCAGGCCGGTGGAAGTCGTCGGTTATCTCTCGATGGCGGTCGGCGTCGGCGAATCGGCAAGGCTCTGCGCCGACGCGTTGTCGAAGGCGGGGCAGGCGATTTCGCTCTCCGATGTCAGCACGCATCCTGACGAAAATTCCTTCGCCGGATGGATGCCGTCGCATCTCACCGCCGAACCCGCGGGAAGCCGGATCTGGCATCTCAATCCGCCGATGCTGCCGCGCGCCATCCTGAAGAAGGGCGTTGCCAATTTCACCCGCGCCTTCAACATCGGCTATTTCGCCTGGGAGCTCGAAATCGTCCCGGCGGAGTGGCGCAATGCGATGCATTACATGAATGCCGTCTTCGTGCCGTCGGAATTCACCAGGCGGGCGATTGCACCGCTCACTGCGGCACCGGTCATCGTCGTTCCGCATCCCGTCACCGAGAAGCCGGCGACGGAAGGCATGCGCCAGAAATTCGGCGTCGAGGAAGACGCCTTTCTGGTCAGCTTCATCTTCAGCGCTGGCTCCTCGATCAACCGGAAGAATCCGCAGGCCGTCATCGAGGCCTTCCGGATATTCGCTGCCGAATGCCCCAGCGCCTTCCTGTTGATGAAGGCCAGCGGCGATATCAACAAGGATGAAAGCCTGCGCGAACTGGTCGCCTCGGTCGCAGGCAACACTCGGATCAGGATCGTCACCGACAGGATGTCGGATTCCGATATCAACGGCCTTATCCGCTGTTCCGACGCCTATCTTTCGCTGCATCGTTCCGAGGGTTTCGGGCTGACGGTGGCCGAGGCGATCATGCAGCGTACGCCGGTCGTGTCCACGGCCTGGTCGGGCACGTTGGATTTCTGCGATCCCGACAATAGCTGGCTGGTTGCCTCTCCCCTCATTCCGGTGGTCGATACCCATCCGGAATTTGCCGGGCTCAAGGGTGCGGTCTGGGCCGATCCTTCCTCCGAAGTGGCGGCTACGCACTTGCGGGACATCTTCCGCGCGCCTGAGCGAGCGCGCGCGAAGGCCGAGAAGGCGCGAGCGTTCCTGCTGCGCTACCTCGCCGAGAACAGCTATGACAAGGCGCTCCAGGCGCTGGAAGCGATGCAGGCCGCCTAACGTGACGTCGTCACTCCGCTTTATTTTAACATTTTCGCATTAGAGATGGCAGGTATGCGGCGGTAGGCCGATCCTGACGGATGGACAGATGTCGAAGGGTATTATCGCAAACTCGGTGATGAACGCGGCGGCAGGTATGCTGCTGCTTCTGACGGGCTTTGTGTCATCAATCATAACCGCGCGGCTGCTCGGGCCGGAAGCCAACGGCATCGTCGCCTTTTCGCTCTGGCTGGTGGTGACCGGCGCCTCGATCGCCGAGCTCGGCTCCAGCATCACGCTGCTGAAGACCTTGCCGCAACTTTCGGCGGAAGGCTTCGACGCGCGCCGCCGCCGGGGTTTTGCCGCCATCCTCGTCAGCTTCATGATGTTCTCGACCGTCGTGCTGCTGGCGCTCTACGCGCTGTTCTTCCTGACCTCAGAAAAGATGCACTGGGCCGACACGGCGCCATCCGTCGCTCTGGTCACGGGCGTGCTGTTTTTCATCCAGGCGATCGGATCCTTCGTCAAATTCTATCTGATCGGCGAAAAGAAGCTGGGCGCCTTCTTTAAGCTGACGGTCGCCGTCTCGGTCGTGCAGCTTGCCGGCGTTGCCGTCGGCGCTGTTTTCTATGGCGTCGAAGGCGTTCTCGTCGGCTATGCGCTCGGCCAGCTGGTGCTGTTTTTCGCCACGCTGCCGATCCTTCTTGCGCGGCGCGACTGGTGCGGGGTCTCGCTGAAATATCTCGCCTCCTCCTCCGTCATCCTGTCGATCCAGTTCATCATCGATTCCATCTTCCTCAACCGGCTCGAGCTGCTCTTTCTGCAGCAGTTCTGGTCGGTGGAGATGGTCGGCTATTATGCCGTCGGCCTGTCGATCGCGAATATCGCGCTGCAACTGCCGATCCAGATGACCGGCAGCCTGCTGCCCTATTATTCCGAGCGGCGCCACGGCAGCGACGATTCGACATTGCCGGTCGAGGTCTTCGCCGCCGTCACCCGCAGCATGGCCTATATCGTGCTGCCGATGAGCCTCGGGCTTGCCGCGATCTCCAGCGAACTGGTGCTCGTGGTGTTCGGCGAAGCGTTCCGCCGTAGCGGGACGGTGGTGGCGCTGCTTGCGCTCGTCGCTCCCGCCTATACCTTCATGCAGATCCTCAGTCTCTACCTGCTGTCGATGGACAGGGCCCGCTCCCGCCTGAACATCAGTGTGATAGGTGGCCTACTGATGGTAGCGGGTTGTTTACTGATCGTACCTAGGCTTGCAGCCGAGGGTGCTGCAATCGTGCGCATCCTCGTATTCGTTGCGATGTCGATGATGATGATCAAACAGACAGGATTCGGATCCCAGCTTTCGGGTCTCTACGCAAGCCTGACGAAGGTGACGCTCGCCTCCGTCCTCTGTGCTTGCGGAGCGATTTCCGTGCTGGAATTCGTCCAGGGTCCGGCCGGACTGGTCGGCGCGATCATCGCCGGCGCATTCGCCTATTTCGCAGCGCTCCGGGTGCTGCGCGCCGTGCCGGGCGAGGATGTCGAAGTCATGCGCTCCATTCTCGACAAGATGCCGTCCCTGCTGCGGCGACCTGTGGGACATGCGATCAATTTCATCGCGCCGCGGCTTCCCGGCGATCCCGATCGCGCCAAGGTCGCGCCCGGTGAATTCTCGCTGGAACCGGCCGAGGGTGCGGGGCGCAGTGCTGCCCTGCCTGTCGTCTTCGATGGCACGGTCGGGCTGTTCATGCCTGAGAATCCTCTCGCCAAGAAACGTTCGGCCGCCGTGCTCTTCGTCAGCCCCTGGGGTTTCGAGGAGATGTGCAGCCGTAAATTCTTCCGCGTCGCGGCTGAGCATTTCTCGGATATCGGCGTGCCGAGCCTGCGCTTCGATTATCGCGGCACCGGCGACGCGCTCGATTTCGGGGCGCTGCCGGCAAGGCTGGAAACCTGGGAAAATTCGATCCGTGCGGCCGCCGACAAGCTGAAGTCGCTGAGCGGCTGCGACCGTATCGTCCTCATCGCACAGGGCCTCGGCGCGACGCTTGCCCACCGCGTCGGTTCGTCGATCGAAGGCGTCGACAGCCTCGTCATGCTGGCGCCTGTGCTGAGCGGCAGGGCCTATCTGCGCGAACTCAACATGTGGTCCAAGATCATCGATGCCGATCTCGGCCTTGGCAAGGAGCATGTCCAGACCGCGAAGGTGCAGATCGCCGGGCTCGTCATGCCCGAAGAGATTGCTGCCGAGCTCGGCAAGCTCAACATTGCCTCGCCGCAGGGGCTCGCAGCCTCCCGCTATCTGATCCTAGAACGTCCTGCCAAGGCCGAGGATACCGGCTTTGCCGATGCGCTGAAGGCGCTTGGCGCCGATGTCGAGCAGACGGCCTTCGAAGGCTATGACGAGCTCGCCACCAATCCGCTGTTTGCCAAGACGCCGATGGCTGTCGTCGCGCTGCTGACGACGTGGCTGGAGGCAGCGACGACAGAGACATCCATCGCCCATTCATCGGCGGCGATCGACAACTCGTTGCTTGCCGGCGACGGTTTTGCTGAAACGCCGGTCCGATTCGGAAGCCATAATCATCTAGTCGGCGTCGTCAGCCGGCCGCTCGGCGAGATCAAGGGCAATGCCGTGCTCTTCCTGTCGACGGCCTATGACCGGCATGCCGGCTGGGGACGGACGACGGTCGATATGGCACGCGAGCTCGCCCGCCAAGGCGTCGTTTCGCTGCGCTTCGATTCCGCTAATGTCGGCGACAGCCCACCGCGGCCGGACGCGCCGGAACAGGTGCTTTATTCGGACACGCAGACCGCGGATGCGGTCGCCGCGCTCGACCTGCTCGAAAGCGTCGTCACCGGCCCCGTCATGGTCGCCGGCCGATGCAGCGGCGGCTATGTCGCCTTCCGCGCCGGCGTCGCCGACGAGCGCTTGAAGGCTGTCGTGTCGATCAATCCCTTCGTCTATTACTGGGATCCTGACATGCCGGTGCGCAGGGAGCATGTCGTCTCCGTTCCCCGCAGCCTCGATGATTACAGCCAGCGCCTGGCGCGGCTCGACACGCTGAAGCGGCTGCTGCGCGGCCAGGTGGATGTCGTCTCGGCATTGCAGAACATCGTCATCGCCGCCGGTCGCCGGCTGTCGCCGTGGATCGCGCCGCTGCTCGAGCTGCTCCCCGACCGGCGCCACATCGCCCGCGAGGTTCGGCACTCCTTCGCGCTGTTCGGTAAACGCAAGGTGCCGCTGACGCTGATCTACAGCGAGGGCGATGTCGGGCTCGACCACGTCTATTTCCACTTCGGGCCGCGCGGCGCCAGGCTTTCCCGCTATCCGAACGTGCGGCTGCTGATGCTGCCGGATGCCGACCATAATCTAACGCCGCCGCAATCGCGCAAATTCGTGCTCGACGAGATCATCCGTCTGGCGAGAGCGTAACCGGGGATTTTACAGTGCCGCGCGTCTTTTCACACGCGCAACGCTGTAGCGTTTATGCGGCAGGAAGACAGGATCAGATGCTTTTCGCGACGACGACATCAAGCGATCTGTAGAGATCGATGTAACGTCCGGCGACGATATCCCAGGAATAGCCGCGGGCGGCGGCGAGAAGCTCAGCTCGAACGGTCTCCGGTTGGCGCGAAAGAGTTTCATGCGCTGTTTCGATCGCCGTGGCGGCGGTCTCAGGATTGGTGAAATCGGCAAGCATGAGAACGGGATGCCGGGCAGCAAGCGTCGTAAAGGCATCGTTGGCGTTCAGCACCGGCAGGAGGCCGGCGCTCATCGCCTCCAGCGCCACCAGGCCGAAACCTTCATATTCCGAGGCGGAAGCGAAAATCGAGGCTTCTGCGATGACGCGCCGGATGGTGTCGTTCTCCGGCGACACATGCAGGGTGACGCGGCCGGAAAGATGACGGCTTTCGATTGCCCCTTCGACATCCGCCCGGTTCAGGTCGGATTCGGCGCCGATAATGTCGAGATGCCACTCCGGATCACGGGTCTTCAGCATGGCCATCGCATCGAGCAGGTGGTCCAGCCGCTTGTTCACCGAGAACCGGCCGATCGTGACGATGCGGCGCTTTGCCCGGCGCGAAGCGGTGTCGGCGAACTTGCCGATATCGGCGCCGTTTTCGATCAGGAGGCTGTCAGGCACGATCTCGGAAAACTGCTTGAGGTCGGAGGCGCTGCAGCAGACGACGCGGCGGTAGGCCATCGCCGAAGCCCGGGTCAGCGTCTGGAACCAGATCTTCTTGATCGTCGCGTATTTCCGCGTGTGGAAGAAGCCGCCATGAGTGGTGACGATCATCGGCTTGCCGTGCAGCAGCCGGCCCCAGGCAAGTGCGTCGAAGAAGAAATCGATGGCATGGACATGCACGAGATCGGCATCGGCGAGATGGCGGAAGACCTGCGGTGCCAGCGGATAGCGGCTGGTGCCGGACCAGGGGATGCGCACCACCTCGATACCGTCGATATCTTCGCGAGGCGGCAGCTTGTCCTCTGGCGCGGTGAAGAGCGAATCCAGCGTGACGACGCGCACGCGATAACCGCGGCGTACCGTCTGGCGGGCGAGATTGGCGACCACGTCTTCGAGGCCGCCGCGGTTGGGCAGGAACTGGCGCACGACATGGACGATCAGCGGAGCCGTTTCCACCTGCGGCACCGCGCGCGCCCTATCTGCCTCGACGATCGACATTTTCCACCTATCGCTGCACGTGCCGGCCTGCGCTGACGCGGGCCCGTGATAGCAACGACCAGACATGCCCGGCGTTAAGGCGCGGTTTAGGCGACGGCTTGCGAGGGCTAATCTTCGCGAAAAGGGTTAACCGTGTCTGACGGGAATTCAGAGTGTTTCCGTTTTTCTCGAGTCACGGAAACGCTCTATCTCTTTTGTTTTCACGCAATTCCGGACGCAAAACCGCTGCGCACTTTTGCTGGAATTGCTCTAGAATGCCTTGAAGGTCAGCGTCGTCAGCGAGCGGACGATGCCGGGAATATTGGCGATGTTGTCGTTGATGAATTTGCCGATATCCTGGCCTTCCTCGATATAGACCTTCAGCAGCAGGTCGTAGTCGCCGCTTGTGGAATAGAGCTCCGAGACCAGTTCGGTCTGGTAAATCGCGTCGGCGACCTCATAGGTCTTGCCGGGTGCGCATTGGAGCTGGACGAAGATCGGCTTCATGGAGATTTCCTGCAAAGTTGTTTGGCTGATATAATGGTCGAAAGCGCCATGCCGATGCAAGCCGTTCGTCACGCAGCCGGATCGGCGGCCGCTTCCGCGACGATCCAGTCGCGAAAGGCGGCAAGTGGCGCATAGTCGGCGCGCTCGGGTGGAAAGGCGAGATAATAGCGCTCGCGACTTTCCATTTCACGATCGACAGCGGCAACGAGATCGCCGCGCCTGATCTCCTCCTGCATCAGGAATGTCGGCAGCAGGGCGACGCCGAGGCCGGCGATTGCCGCCTGCGCGGCGGTGGCGAACTGGTCGAAGAGCATGCCGTGCACGTTTTCGAAGGAAACGCCATTGCCGGCGAACCATTGCTCCCAGGCGTCAGGACGCGTCGTCAGGTGCAGAAGCGGAACGGCGAGCAGATCTTCTGGTCCTGAGATCGCGTATCGCTTCAGAAAATCCGGACTGCAGGCCGGCACCGTGCGCTCCGACATCAGAAGCGCGAGTTCGGCGCCTGGCCAGTGCGGGTGGCCGAAATGGATGGCGGCGTCGATCAGATCGAGGCGGAAATCGAAGGGCGAAAGCCGGGTCACCAGATTGATGGTCACGCCGGCATTGGCGGCGAGAAAGCGCCCCAGGCGCGGCGCCAGCCAGCGCGTGCCGAAGGTCGGCAGGATGGCGAGGTTAAGCGTGCCGCCATGGGGATTGGCGCGCAGGTTGAGCGAAGCGCTCGATATGCGCCGCAGCGCCTCGCGAATCTCGCGGGCATATCCGTCACCGGCAAGCGTCAGCCGCATGGTCTGGCGTTCGCGCAGGAAGAGCTCGACGCCGAGCTGCTCCTCCAGCGCGCTTACCTGGCGGCTGACGGCGCTCTGCGTCAGATCGAGTTCGCGCGCCGCTGCCGTCACGCTGCCGGTGCGGGCAACCGCCTCGAAGGCGGCGAGATGCGAAATCGATGGCAGAAAACGTCTGGACGTCAGCATGGTCATTCCGTTTCAGAATGGGCTATTTCCGAAATAGCGATATTTGCGCCTTTGTCGCGCGTGTAAAGAGGTTCATCCTGCAAAAACGGAATGATCCGGAGTTTCCCAATGCCGCAAAGCTTCGTTTCCCCAGACCGCATCCGATCGCTTTTCACCGAGGCGATGTCGCAGATGTACCGGGCGGAGGTGCCGCAATACGGCACGCTGATCGAACTGGTGGCGGATGTGAATGCCAGCTGCCTCGAAAGGGATCCCGACCTGCGCGCGCGCCTGGCCCGCGCCGGCGAGCTGGAGCGTATCGAGGTCGAGCGTCACGGCGCTATCCGGCTCGGTACGGCAGATGAGCTCTTCACCATTCGCCGGCTGTTTGCGGTCATGGGCATGCAGCCGGTCGGCTATTACGATCTTTCGGTCGCCGGCGTGCCGGTTCATTCCACCAGCTTCCGGCCGATCGACGAGGCCGCGGTCAATGTCAATCCATTCCGCGTCTTCACCTCGTTGCTGCGACTGGAACTAATCGAGGACGAAGGACTGCGCGGCGAGGCCGAAGCCATCCTGGCCAAACGGCGGATCTACACACCGCGCGCCATCGCGCTGATCGAGCGCCACGAGCAGAACGGCGGCCTGAGCGAGGCGGAAGCGACGGAATTCGTCGCCGAGGCGCTGGAAACCTTCCGCTGGCATGGCGAAGCGACGGTCAGCGCCGAAACCTACAAGCGCCTGCACGATGCCCATCGGCTGATCGCCGACGTCGTCAGCTTCAGGGGACCGCACATCAACCATCTGACGCCGCGCACGCTCGATATTGACGCCGTCCAGGCTCGCATGCCGGAACGCGGCATCACGCCGAAGGCTGTCATCGAAGGGCCGCCGCGCCGTCATTGCGATATTCTGCTGCGGCAGACGAGTTTCAAGGCGCTGGAGGAAACGATCGCCTTTTGCGGTGATGACGATGCGATTCAAGGGACGCATACCGCCCGCTTCGGCGAGATCGAACAGCGCGGCGTGGCGTTGACGGCGAAGGGCCGGGCGCTCTACGACCAGCTGCTCGCCTCGGTTCGCGGCGAGGTGCAGGTGGGCGCCAGCGGCGCCAAGGCCGGCGTCTACGATCACGAACTCACCGAGCGTTTCAAGGCACTGCCGGACAGCTGGGACGAGCTGCGCAGCGCGGATCTGGCCTTCTTCCGCTATTCCGCGACCCCTGCGGGCATCGCCGCCGCGGTCGGCAGCAGGCTGCCCAGCGATCCGGAGGCGCTGATCGCCGGGGGTTACCTTGCCTTCACCCCGATCGTCTACGAAGACTTCCTGCCCGTCAGCGCGGCCGGCATCTTCCAGTCGAACCTCGGCACCGACCAGCAGCAGAACTATGCGACCCGCTCGAACCGCGACGCCTTCGAGGCAGCACTCGGTGCTACCGTTCAGGACGAGCTGGCGCTTTACGCCGAACGCCAGGCCGCATCGCTGGATTCGGCACTGGCCGCGCTCGGCCTTGCGGGCCTGCCGCTGAAGACCGTTGCGTGAAATGGCTGCTTCAACGCTTTCTTTTATGCATTAGAGTATCCGCGATTTCGCTCTGATCGGACTGAGCCATGCTGAATGATCCGCGCTCCCACGGCCTCTGGGAAAAGACAGCGCCCGAAGCGCCGACGACTTCGCCTCTCGACGGCACGGTATCGGCCGATGTCGTCATCGTCGGTGGCGGTTACACCGGCCTCTCTTCCGCCCTGCATCTCGCCGAAGCCGGGTCGAAGGTGGTGCTGCTGGAAGCCAAAGAGATCGGCTTCGGCGGGGCTGGGCGCAATGTCGGGCTGATCAATGCCGGCATGTGGCTGATGCCGAACGATCTGCCCGGCGTGCTCGGCCCGGTGCATGGCGAACGTCTGCTCGATCTGCTCGGCAATGCGCCGAAGCTCGTCATGGAGCTGATCGACAAACATCAGATTGCTTGCGAACTCGAACGGAATGGCACGCTGCATTGCGCGGTCGGCGCGGATGGGCTGAAGGAGATCGAGGATCGCGCGGCGCAATGGTCCGCCCGCGGCGCCGCCGTGACGCTGCTCGATGCAGCAGAAACGGCCAAACGCATCGGCAGCGATGCCTATACCGGTTCGCTGCTCGACAAACGCGCCGGAACGCTGCAGCCGCTTGCCTATGCGCGCGGCCTTGCCCATGCCGCCGTCAAATCAGGCGTCACCATTCATACATCCAGCCCGGTCGTTGCAACGGAGCGTAACGGCAGCCGCTGGACCGTGAAGACATCAAGCGGCGAAGTCAGCGCCGAGTGGATCGTCGTCGCGACGGATGCCTACAGCACCGGTCCATGGGAGCAGGTGCGTAGCGAACAGGTGCATCTGCCCTATTTCAATTTTGCCACCGTGCCGCTCGGCCACAACCTGCGCCAGTCGATCCTGCCCGGGCGGGAAGGCGCATGGGATACCAAGGAAATTCTCTCCTCCTTCCGCATGGATCAGGCCGGCCGTCTCATTTTTGGCAGTGTCGGGGCGCTGCGCAATACCGGACTGGCCGTACACAAGGGTTGGGCCAAACGCGCATTGAAGCGGCTCTTCCCTGTGATCGGCGACGTCGAATTCGAGTGTGAATGGTATGGCCATATCGGCATGACCGACAATGCGCTGCCGCGCTTCCACAAATTCGCACCTGGTGTCGTCGGCTTTTCGGGCTACAATGGCCGCGGCATTGCCCCCGGTACGGTCTTCGGCCGTACGCTGGCGGAGCATATCCTCGGCCGGCTTCCGGAAGCCGATCTGCCGCTGCCGCTGACTTCGCCCACCGAGCCAAGCTTCCGTGCACTCAAGGAAATATGGTACGAAGCCGGCGCTCAGGTCGCCCATTTCGCCGATGCACGCTTCTGAGAATAATAAGATTGGAAACACGACAATGACCATCGCCGTCCTCGATCTCGCCACCGAAACCGCCAAACTGCTTGCCGAACTCGGCGTCGATGCCGGCCGCTACCACGGCGGCACGCTTTCCGTCACCTCGCCGGTCACCGGCAAGGAAATCGGCAAACTCAGGGAACATTCCGTTTCCGAGACGAAGGCGGCAATCGATGAGGCACATCAGGCCTTCCTCGAATGGCGTGCCGTGCCGGCGCCGAAGCGCGGCGAACTGGTCCGCCTGCTCGGCGAGGAACTGCGCGCCTCCAAGGCGGCGCTCGGCCGTCTCGTTTCGATCGAGGTTGGCAAGATCACTTCGGAAGGTCTGGGCGAAGTGCAGGAGATGATCGACATCTGCGATTTCGCGGTCGGCCTTTCCCGTCAGCTCTATGGCCTGACGATTGCCACGGAGCGCTCCGAGCACCGGATGATGGAAAGCTGGCATCCGCTCGGCGTGATCGGCATCATCTCCGCCTTCAACTTCCCGGTTGCCGTCTGGTCGTGGAATGCCGCACTTGCGATGGTCTGCGGCAATTCCACCGTCTGGAAGCCCTCGGAAAAGACGCCGTTGACGGCGCTTGCCGTGCAGGCGCTGTTCGAAAAGGCGCTGAAGCGTTTCGTCGCCGAGGGCGGTAGCGCACCGGCCAATCTGTCGACGCTGATCATCGGCGGCCGTGAGGTCGGCGAAGTGCTGGTCGATCATCCGAAGATCCCGCTGGTTTCCGCCACCGGCTCGACGGCTATGGGCCGCGCCGTCGGTCCGCGCCTGTCGCAGCGTTTTGCCCGCGCGATTCTCGAACTCGGCGGCAACAATGCGGCGATCGTCTGCCCGTCGGCCGATCTCGACTTGACGCTGCGCGGCGTCGCCTTTTCCGCCATGGGTACGGCAGGCCAGCGCTGCACGACGCTGCGCCGTCTCTTCGTGCATGACAGCGTCTACGACCAGCTGGTGCCGCGCCTGCAGAAGGCCTATGGCTCCGTCACCATCGGCAATCCGCTCGAAAGTGGTACGCTTGTGGGACCGCTGATCGACGGCCAGGCTTTCGAGAAGATGCAGGCAGCGCTTGGCGAGGCGAAATCGGCGGGCGGCACGGTGACCGGCGGCGAACGCGTCGACAATGGCTCGGCTGACGCCTTCTACGTTCGCCCGGCGCTTGTCGAAATGCCGGATCAGACCGGCCCGGTCGAGCACGAGACCTTCGCGCCGATCCTTTATGTGATGAAATACAGCGATTTCGACGCGGTGCTGGCGCTGCATAACGCCGTGCCGCAGGGGCTGTCGTCGTCGATCTTCACCAACGATATGCGCGAGGCGGAAACTTTCGTCTCGGCCCGCGGTTCGGATTGCGGCATCGCCAACGTCAATCTCGGGCCATCGGGCGCCGAAATCGGCGGCGCCTTCGGCGGCGAGAAGGAAACCGGCGGCGGCCGTGAATCCGGCTCGGATGCCTGGAAGGCCTATATGCGCCGCTCCACCAACACGATCAATTACGGCAGGACGCTGCCGCTGGCGCAGGGCGTCAAGTTCGACGTCGAATAGGCCGGCTGCAAAAGGCTGCAAAAGAGAGGCGGCGCTTGGGAGCGTCGCCTTTTTGGCCAAATCGAATTTTATTCCCCGGTAACATGAAATATATAGTCAAGATATTGTGATGGCTTTTCCGGCCAAGCCAAACTTGAAATCTGTAGTCAGGAAAAATATACGCCTCTCATCGCCCTTGGGAGCTCGGGCGCGCTATTGCCACGGAGGCCATCATGAACATTGCTCTTAGTCGTTTTTCCCTTGCGCTTGTCGCTTCTCTTTTCGCCGCCACCGCGCTCGCCGGCAGCGCCCATGCGCAGGACGAAGGTCTCGTTGTTTACAATGCCCAGCACGAAAGCCTCGGCCGCGAATGGATCGACGCCTTCACCAAGGAGACCGGCATCAAGGTCACCATGCGCCAGGGCAGCGACATGCAATTCGCCAACCAGATCATCCAGGAAGGCGACGCCTCTCCAGCTGACGTATTCCTGACCGAGAATTCACCGGCGATGACGCTGGTCGATGGCGCGGGCCTGTTTGCCCCGATCGAAAAGGAAACGCTGGATCAGGTTCCGGATCAGTATCGCCCGGCTGACGGCATGTGGACGGGCATTGCCGCACGCACCACGGTTTTTGCCTATGACAAGACGAAGCTCACCGAAGACAAGCTGCCGAAGTCGATGCTAGACCTAGCAGATCCCGCCTGGAAGGGCCGCTGGGGTGCATCCCCTGCCGGTGCCGACTTCCAGGCCATCGCTGCCGCCCTGCTGCAGCTCAAGGGCGAGCAGTCGACAGCCGCCTGGCTGAAGGCTCTCAAGGAAAACGCTACGCCCTACAAGGGCAACAGCGTCGCCATGAGGGCCGTCAACGCTGGCGAAGTCGAAGGCGCGATCATCTACCACTATTATTGGTTCGGCGATCAGGCCAAAACAGGCGAGAACAGCAAGAATGTCGGCCTGCATTACTTCAAGAACCAGGATCCGGGCGCTTTCGTCAGCGTTTCGGGCGGCGGCGTCCTGAAGTCCACGCAGCACATGAAGGAAGCTCAGGCTTTCCTGAAGTTCCTCACCAGCAAGGCTGGCCAGGCAGTCCTCATGGATGGCGATTCCTATGAATATGCCATCGGCAAGGATGCGCCCTCCAATGACAAGCTCACCCCGCTTGCCGATCTCAACGCCCCGAAAGTCGAAGCTTCGACCCTCGACAGCAAGAAGGTTGTCGAGTTGATGACGGCTGCCGGCCTGATCTAAAGCGTGGCGCGCCACACTTTAGATCTTTGGTTTTCCGCATGTCGTCGTCGCAAAACCGCGGCACAGTTTTGCGCGACATGCTTTGACCTTTCTGCCGCAGGCTTCTTCCGGCCAAAACTATTGCATTTGGCTCAAGAAAACCTTAGGGCATGACGAAATCCGGCAACTGCCCTTCAAAGGCGGTTGCCTTCCTTTTTCAGCGTGTAAAGGCATCGGCCTTGCTGCAGGACAATAGATTGCTCGCATCCGGCAACCAGGCACCGGTCGCGCCGAGGGCCACGCGCATGGTTTTGCCGCGCGGACGCATGCCGCACGCTTCGGTGATCCTGCTTGCAACTGTCGTCGCGATCTTCAGCCTCGTGCCGCTCGGCTTCATCGGCTGGGTCACCTACGATGTCGGCTGGGAAACGGTGAAGGCCCTGATCTTCCGGCCACGCGTCGGCGAACTTCTCGTCAATACGGTTCTCCTGGAATCGATCACCATTC
This sequence comes from Rhizobium zaerense, assembly GCF_051810725.1. Lineage (NCBI taxonomy): Bacteria > Pseudomonadati > Pseudomonadota > Alphaproteobacteria > Hyphomicrobiales > Rhizobiaceae > Rhizobium > Rhizobium zaerense. The sequence continues at coordinate 697,601 of NZ_CM132690.1, forward strand.
CGCTGTCGATCGCGCTTGCCGTGACGCTTGCCTGGCTGACAGAACGGACGAACATTCCTTTCGCGCGGCTCTGGGCCTGGCTGGCGATTGCTCCGCTCGCCGTGCCTGCCTTCGTGCACAGCTATGCCTGGGTCAGCCTTATTCCCGGCATGCGCGGTCTGCAGAGTGGCGTCCTCGTCTCGGTCATCGCCTATTATCCGTTCCTCTACCTGCCGGTCGCCGCAACGCTGCGCCGACTCGATCCGGCCATCGAGGATGCCGCGGCCTCGCTGGGCCTTAATCCCTGGCGCGTCTTCTTCCGTGCCGTGCTGCCGCAGCTGAGGCTTGCCATCTGCGGCGGCTCGCTGCTGGTCGCGCTGCATCTGCTTTCGGAATACGGACTGTTCGTCATGATCCGGTTCGACACGTTTGCGACGGCGATCGTCGACCAGTTCCAGTCGTCCTACAACAGCCCGGCCTCCAATATGCTCGGCGGTGTGCTCGTCGCCTGCTGCCTTTTTCTGCTCGGCTTCGAGCTGCTGGTGCGCGGCAATGAACGCTATGCCCGCGTCGGCACCGGCTCGCCACGCCCTGCGGATCGCCGCCGGCTGGGCTGGTTCGTCGTGCCGGCCGTGTTGCTGCCCGTCATCCTGGCGGCGCTGACGCTCGGCGTGCCGCTGGTGACGCTTGGCCGCTGGCTCTATCTCGGCGGCACCGATATCTGGCGCATCGAAGTCGGCAACGCCTTCCTGCAAACGATTGTGCTTGCCGTTATCGGCGGCGTGTTGGCGACGATTGCCGCAGCGCCGATGGCCTGGCTTTCGGTGCGTGCGCCCGGCCGCTTCCAGCGGGTGCTCGAAGCCTGCCATTATTATGTCGGCTCGCTGCCGGGCGTCGTCGTGGCGCTGGCGCTGGTGACGATCACCGTGCGTCTCGTGCTGCCGCTCTATCAGACCTTCGCAACGCTGCTTGTCGCCTATGTAATGCTTTTCCTGCCGCGCGCCATGATCGGGCTGCGCGCCAGCATCGCCCAAGCGCCGGTGGAGCTGGAGCGCGCCGCGATGGGCCTCGGCCGCACGCCCGGCCAGGCGGTGCGGCAGATCACCATGCGGCTTGCCGCACCGGGAGCGGCCGCCAGCGTCGCGCTGGCCGCACTCGGCATCACCAATGAACTCACGGCGACACTGATGCTGTCGCCCAACGGCGTCGATACGCTGGCGACGAAATTCTGGTCGCTGACCAGCGAGATCGACTATGTCTCGGCCGCTCCCTACGCCTTCATGATGATCGTGCTGTCGCTGCCGCTCACCCTGATGCTCTATACCCAATCGAAACGGACTGCCGGCCAATGACGCTGCTTACGATCGAGAACATCAGCAAGCGCTATGGCCCCGTCCAGGCGTTGAAGGATATTTCGCTCGACGTCCAGGCGGGCAGCCGCACGGCGGTCGTCGGCCCGTCCGGTTCGGGCAAGACGACGCTGCTGCGCATCATTGCCGGCTTCGAACAACCGGATGTCGGCAGGGTGACGTTGGATGGCGAGGTGCTTGCCGACGGCCCGGCGACAATACCGGCGCACAAGCGCGGCATCGGCATCGTCTCGCAGGACGGTGCGCTGTTTCCGCACTTAAGCGTTGCCGAGAATATCGGCTTCGGCTTCGAGCGAGGTGCCGCCGATCGCGAGAAACGCGTGCTCGAGCTGCTCGACATGGTCGAGCTCGACCGCGGCATGCTGGCGCGGCGCCCGCATCAGCTTTCCGGCGGCCAGCAACAGCGTGTGGCGCTCGCCCGCGCGCTCGGCCGCAAACCGCGGCTGATGCTGCTCGACGAACCTTTCTCGGCACTCGATACCGGCCTGCGCGAGAATATGCGCAAGGCGGTTGCGCGCGTGCTGCAGGCGGCCGGCATCACCGCCATTCTCGTCACCCATGATCAGGAAGAGGCGCTGACCTTTGCCGATCAGGTGGCGGTTCTGAGAGAGGGGCGGCTGATCCAAGCCGGGTCGCCGCAATCATTATATCTCCATCCGCGCGATCGCGAGACGGCGCTGTTTCTCGGCGACGCCGTGCTGCTTCCCGCCATCATCCGAAATGGCCTTGCCGACTGCGCTCTCGGCCATGTCGCCGTCGAGGGCAGCCGTCAAGGCAAGGCGGAGATCATGCTGCGGCCCGAGCAGATTCGCGTCGTTGCCGATGAAAGCGATCGCAAATACGGCGGACGTGTCGTCGAGGTGGAATTCGGCGGCGCCGTCTGCACCGTTGCCGTTTCGCTGGACGGCGTTGCGCTGCCGCCGATCCTGATCAAGACCTCGAGCGTCGCCCTTCCGGCGCGAGGCGATCTCGTTCGCCTCGATATCGCCGGCAAGGCGCATGTCTTCGAGAGCTAAACGAAGAGCCCGCACCTCCTATTGGACGCGCGGGCTCCATCACTTATCGTTTTCGTGTCATTTTCCAGAAATCAATTTCGATCTCGGGGTTATTCGCTAGCCGAACTTGCGCACCACTTCTTCCGGTTCGATGCCTTCCAGCCAGCCGCCGGTAAAGCCGGCGCGTTCGAGACCGAGACGGATGACCGGCGATTGCCGCATCAGTTTCCAGATGAAATCCGAACGGTCGTTCTCGATGGTCATGACGACAAGGCCCTGGTCGATGCCGACGGTGCGGTCGTCGACCCAGCCTTCCGGCCGCTTGGTCTTGACTGTGGGGTTGAAGCCACCGGGGAAGCCGCCTTCCAAGAGCAGATTCGGATAGGTAGTCAGAAGCGCCTTGGTGCCATCGAGAGCCGCCTGCTTGTCGTAAGGCAGACAGGCAAGTGCTGCCCAGGGTGCGATCGTGCCGTCATCCGGACCGAGCGGGGCGCCGCGCGCGGCATAACCCAGAACCTTCGGCTGGCGGCCGCCGCGCATGCGTCGCGTCGGTGGCGGACCGTCACAGGCGGAGAAACCCCAGACATTCCTGTTATAGCCGACGAACTGGCCGGGATTGCGCTCGGCATAATCACGCTGGACGTTGATCATTACCTGCGTGTTGCGGAAATAGTCCCAGTTCCGCTCCGCCATCGGCTTGTCCTGAATGGCGCGGAAATCGATCCAGGCATGCGAGAACAGGTGGATGAAGAGCGGCCCGGCATAGAGATAGGACTGCTCGCCGTGCAGCATCCAGGAATAGCTTGACGTAAAGACGTCGTAGCTCGATTGCGGGATGGGGTGCGTCGGCGAAGCGAGTGCCAGCGTGTAGAGGATGATCGCCTCGTCGAAGCCGTGATAGCGCCAACGCAGGAAGCCGGAAGAGGGTTTCCAACCCATGGCAATCGTGTCGCCCTTGTTCAGCGCCCAGCGCCAGTCAACGCGCTCGTAGATGAAGGTCGCGAGTTGACGGATTTCAGTCTCCGTCTCGTCGTCTTCGCGATTGAAATACTGTGCGGCCGTGAGGATGCCGGCGACAAGCAACGCCGTGTCGATGGTCGAAAGCTCGCTGTTCCAGGCGCGATGGCCGGTATCCATGTGCAGGAAATGGTAGAAGAAGCCGCGGTGGCCGGTCGCGTGGCGTTCCTCGCCCTGGCGCGCCTCGGCGAAGAACCGCAGCGTATTGACCGTACGTTCGGCCGCCTCCTCGCGGCTGATCCATAAACGCTCGACACCGACAGGATAGGAGGAAAGCGCAAAGCCCACCGCTGCGATGCTCGCCGGAACCCCGCCGATCGAGGTATCCGCCACCAGGCCGTTTTCGGGATTGGAATATTTCAGGAAATACTTGAACGCCGAATGTTGCAGCCTGTCGACGAGCGCTGCATCAATGTCTTCAATCCGTTGCAGCATAGGCTCCTACCCAACTGTTGCATCGCCCCATGCTTCAACATGGTGGGCGTCCCCGAGCAAATCAAACCTTTTTGATTCGTAGGGATAAGAGAACACAAATGGGTGGAATTGGTCGTTAACAATTAAGGGTGAAATAATATCTGGGATAAGTGATATAAGCGATGCAGCAAAAAGGGCGACCTGCACCTCCCCGGCACAGCTCATTTCCTGAAATACTTGCTTCATCGGATGCTCTATAAGAGCGGCCGACAAAGCCCTCAAGCGTTATCGTCCGATCGCATAGGCCTGCATCAGGCGGGGCGTGGCTGCGGCGCGCATCAGCCCGTCAGCATCTCGCCGGGCGGCAGTGAGTCGGCCGCGTCGGCTTGTGGCGCGCCGACCGGTCGAACTCAGGCCGGCGTCGAGCGTGCGGAAAGAAAGACCTGCGGCTCGAAGGCAAAATCCTTGTCGAAGGGGTAGGTCGGATGCAGCTTGCGCAGCCGCGGCAGGCGTTCGACGAACTGGTCGACGACACCTGTTGATAGCGCCATCAGGTTCGGATTGGCAATCGGCGCCAGTTCCGGTGAGAGATAGCCCGATTTGACGACGATGATCTTCGCTTGGTGCGGGTCGAGGCCGAGCCGGGTGAAATCGGCGATATTGTGATAGGGCCGGCGCTTGGCGGAAAGCACCAGATCGATACCACTGACCGAAACCACCGCCTGGCGGTCGGCGGGATCTGATGTCTCATGCAGGAATTTGACCGTGAAGCGGGCGACAACCGGCTTGCTGCCTTTGGTATCGAGCGAGGCGCCGACGCTGAGCTCCAGCTCGGCGCCGATGCCGGCGGCGTAACAGGCCTCGGTCGCCGCCTTGTCGGCGATGCCGGCGAAGACGACGCCGGTGGCACCCCTGGCGATCAACTCGGCCAATACATCGGCCCGGTCCCCGACGCCGCCGCCTGTGGGGTTGTCGCCGGATTCGGCAAGCACCACTGGCGCGGTCGGGCTTGCGATTGCCCTGGCGACGCATTCTTCGACCGAGCCGGTCTCGCAGCCGAAGACGAAGTCTTCGCGCGCATCCCAATAAGCCCTCGCGAGACGTTTGGCCTCGCGTTCCAGCACGGCGCGGTCGGTGCCGGTCATGATCGCGGCAGCGGTGGCGCGCGGTTCGTCGGCCCAGACATAGCCGACCATCAGCGATGCATCCCAAACGCCATCAAGCGCATCGATCCCGGGCAGCATGTCATAGAGGCTCTTTGCCGGCTCATCGACGGTGCTGGTGCGCTCGCCGGGCAGCACCACCGGGATCGGCGCCCAGAGGAGGATCGGCCTCTCGCCGGTTTTCAGGCTGTTTACCAGCATGGAGACGGAGCGGCGCATCGTCTCCTCGACATCGATATGCGGCGCGGTGCGATAGGTGGAATAGATGTCGAGCGCATCGATGATGCGCTGGGTGACATTGCCGTGCAGGTCGTAGCTTGCCGAAACCGTGCAATCCTCGCCGACCAGAGCACGGGCCGCGCTGATCCAGTCGCCCTCGGCATCCTCCATACCCTCGACATACACTGCGCCGTGCATGGCGAGGTAGAGACCGTCGAGCGGCAGCATCGGCTTCAGCCGCTCGAGGAATTCACCCTTGAAGGCCTCGTAGGTGGCGCGTGAAACTGGGCCGCCGGCAATGGCGCGCGCATGGATCGTCGGCAGGAACTCGGCATCATAATCCCTGAGGAAGGCGAAATAGGGAGACGCCAACAGTGCGTCGCCGCGCACCACGCGAAAATCCTTCTCCTCGTTCAGGACGGGATTGTATGTACTACACTCGGTATGAATGCCACCGACAGCGATGCGCATGGGAAACCTCAGTTGATGTTGGGAGCAATCAGGACGTTATGGGCGGCGATGCTGGCACTCCGGCCCGAGCGCTGGCATCGACGCGCTGGGTGCGGATCGGTGTCGCTCGACGGAGTTTGTGCTGCGATAAACTGAACATGCGGGATCCGATCCGAAGACGCGTCCTTTTGCCTCGACAATAAGTTTACAAACGAACCAATCAACCAAAATAAATTACAATCTTGATCTTCTAAGCCGGCGTTGAGGTGGAAGGTGCCGTAATCGGTGAGTCTCGGACCGACTCGGCTTTTTCCGTCGGATGCCGGGCCGATTGCTGCCGACAGCCGTGGCCGCGTCGCCATAGAGAAAAAATCCCACTTCGGGATCCCGAAATTCCCCCACTTCGGGATTCCGAAATTCGTCGCGTTTTGGGCGGTGCCGCCGCGGGGAAACATCCAATGATTTCAATACCGCCACCAATTTCGGGATTCCGAAGTGCTATATAGATTATGGCGGGGCGTGGCTTGCCGATGAAGTCAGCGAAGCGCTCGACAATTCGCCGAACAGAAAGTCGATGCGGCTATGCGCTTTAGAGGCTACCCGTCGAGAATGGATATCAATCTACGGATACCTGCCAAAATGACCTCTGACACGTAGCACAAGGCGTCAAATCAGCTGTTCCGCGCAAGCTCTTTAGCGGCTTCATTGTGTAGATGGTTGAGAATGTCATATATGTGCGCTACCGGGCACCCGAATATCTTGCGCTCCGATTTCTTCCATGACGATTGAATTTGTTAGGGCGCTCGGTGTTGAAACCAAAAATCGGCCCACCACTCATGCCCTCTAGGCTCTGTAGATGGGTCCGGCTATCGATTGTGGCGATAAACCTCGGAAAGAGCGTGGTCTGCTCTTCCGGTTCGGCTTTCTTAAGCCTGAGCATCGTCATTCCGACAGTGGCGTTTCCCGAAGGCGATACCCTTTCGGATGTTAGCTCAACAGGAAGACCGAGCAGAAAAAAGACCTCAAGGTCGGCAGGTTCATTCTGCGAAGCCTCGTATGTGAGCGGGACAATATTGTGTTTCGCGATTAATCGGATTTGGTGCTCCTCGAGAAACAATCGAGCCCAAGTTTGTCGTCGTGAAAATGGAGGCGAGGCGAGCTCTTAAGATCATAAGGAACCCCGTGGTCGCTTAGCTTCGTTTCGCCGAAGGTGTCTAGCAACTGGCACCCAAGGCTGATGATGTCTGGGTGATTCACGGCCTCATCGAGGTATTCGACCACATGACCCGCTGTCAGAATGCCAAATATGTCCCCGATGCGTATCAGCAACCCGGAAGCCGCGAAGAAACGGTCGGGGCCTTGATCATCCTTCATGCGAGAGTTGACGCTTATCGCCACAAAGTGACGAGCGATGAATGTTTGAGCATCAGTCATTCGCGGCGACACCATAATTTGAAGATGTAATTCGAGATTCGAAATAAAAGTAATAATTGTGATTAAGCTCTCCGTCTAATTGTTCCGACTCAGAGAATTTGACCTTCTCCTTGCAACCGAGGAGGTGTGGCGATGACTGGTTTCTACGCGGGCTACTTCGCAGGCGGTGCGGGTAACGGCTTGGCAATGTTTGTAATAGCCGACGGTAAAATATCGGGCGCGGACATGGCGGGTGTCAGTTTCGATGGCGCTTTTGGCGAGGACGAAGAAGGCAAGCTTACAGGTACGGTTTCGGTTCAAGTGCCACCTGGTGTAACCGTGGTGCAAGGCGTCACAGCACCCGCGCAAGGGCTAACCTATGAAGTGCCTTTCGTCTTTCCAATGAAATTTGACAAAGAGCCCTTTCTAGAGCTTCGGACGCCGCTGGGGAACGTTAACGTTCGGCTCCAAAAAGTTCGGGAACTGCCGTGATGGACTCAAACTTTTGGGCATTTCAGGCGAAGGATTGGATCAATATTCTGATCTTAGGCGTCACCGCTTTCGCCGTCTACATTGGTCCGATCCGTGCGGTGAAGATCACGAGACGAGAGGAGGTCGAGGCACTCAAATTGCGGCAGAAAGCAGAAATTTTCGCATCACTCATGAAAACACGGCGATTTCAGCTTGATCCCGAACACGTCTCGTCGTTGGATCTCATCCAAGTGTACTTTAGTGAAGAAGAGACCGTGCTGGCGGCCTACAAAGCTTATATCCGTCTTCTGTCAAGAAAACTGATTCCGGGCGTGGCCGACGAATCGTTCTGGAAAGAACGAGACGATGCTTTCATTGATTTGGTCTACGCTATCGCGCGGGCTACCGGCTTTTCACAAGACAAAAAAGAAATCGAAGAATTGGCCTACTCTCCAAGCGGGTGGGCAAGCGATCAAGAAACAATAAGACGGTTGCATGGCCTATTGATCGAAATCTTCGAAAACAAGCGGCCGATACCGGTCACAAATTTCATCAATCCGACGGTTTTCAATCCATTTCCACCGGCGCCCGCGATCGATCCGAACTGGCTGTGGAAAGGCTGACGATGGTAGAGGTGTGGGCCTGGTTCTGGCTGATGGAGCGCCATCAGCCTTGAAAGGCTCCCGGTACCTCTTTGGTTCCATGAAAAAACTAGACCCACAGAGGCCCGCCGGGCGTTTCTATCCTTGCTGGAAATTTTGCCCGACCTGAGAGATAGGTGACGTTTTGTACCGGAGACATGGGTAACACTTTCCGTTTTGAAGCGGGAGGTGTTGATGCCGTGGAGAGAGATTTCGGTCATGGAGGAACGTCTTCGATTTGTCGCCCGGCTGCTTGAGGGCGAGGGTATGAGCGATGTTTGCCGGGAATTCGGCATCTCGCGCAAGACCGGCTACAAGATCTTCAACCGTTACAAGGACGAAGGGCTTGATGCCCTGACGGACCGGTCGCGCCGACCGGTCCGTTATGCCAACCAGTTGCCCGAGCCAGTCACGGCGATGATCGTGCGACTGAAGAAGGAAAAACCATATTGGGGAGCACGCAAAATCCGGGAGCTTCTGGTCAAGCGGCTTGCAGGCGATGTGCGCATTCCCGCCACAAGCACCGTGCATGCCGTGCTCGACCGACACGGCCTTGTGAGCCAGGCCCGCAAGAGGAACCGGGCGAACAAGGCCGTGGGAACGGTGCTTGGTGAAGCGCTTGCTCCCAATGACCTCTGGTGCGCCGATTTCAAGGGAGAGTTCAAGCTCGGCAACGGACGCTACTGTTACCCCTTGACGGTCACCGACCAGGCATCACGCTACCTTCTCTGCTGCGAGGCCTTCGAATCGACCCGCGAGCAGGGCGTCTTCGAAGCCTTCCGCAGGCTCTTTGCCGAACGCGGGCTGCCCACCGCCATCCGCTCCGACAACGGTCTGCCCTTCGCCAGCCCCAATGGGCTCTACAATCTGTCGAAGCTGTCGGTCTGGTGGCTGAGGCTCGGCATCGGCATCGAGCGCATCAAACCCGGTCACCCGCAGCAGAACGGCCGCCACGAGCGCATGCATCTGACGCTGAAGAAGGAGGCCACCCGCCCGCCCGGCAGGACGATCCTCCAACAGCAGGCACGCTTCGATGACTTCATCCGCGAATTCAACGAGGAACGCCCACATGAGGCGCTGAACATGCGGCATCCGGCAGAGATTTATCGGCCGTCAGACCGCCTCTATACCGGCCTGCCCGAGATCGAATACCCCTTCCATGACCGCGACGTGCTGGTCACCCATTGTGGACGCATCTGTATGCACCGCAAGAAGATCAATATCTCAACCGTCATGGCCGGACAGAAACTCGGCATCAAAGAAGTCGACAACGGCATTTGGCTCGTCAGCTTCATGCACTATGATCTGGGATATATCGACCTGGAGCAGAGAACCTTGCAAACCATCGACAACCCGTTCGGCACGAGGTTGTCACCCATGTCTTAGGTACGTTCCGTTACCTATGTGTCGGGAATGGACATTTAAAAAACTGGAGCGGGCGAAGGGATTCGAACCCTCGACCCCAACCTTGGCAAGGTTGTGCTCTACCCCTGAGCTACACCCGCTCAATCCGCATCGGTCCGGGGTAGTTGTTGGACCGTGGGCGCCGCCTCGCGGCGACCGGCGCTATATGGCCTAACGGGTTTTCAAATGCAACAGGGAAATGACGGAGAGGCGAAGAAAAATTCCGGTGTTCGCAGACGCCCGGTGGAAAGGCCGCAAATGCGGGGCAAAGCGTCGGTCGCAAAGATTGCCAAACGATGTGGACACACTTAATCAGGACGCCTCGCTTTTTTCCCTTCCTGTCCAATGGATTGCCCCATGTCCGAAAATGCCCCGAAGACAAGAGAAGAATTGTTTGCCTTTCTCGATGGGCTCGGCATTGCCCATAAGACGGTCGACCATGCGCCGGTCTTCACTGTCGCCGAATCGGTGGCGCTTCGCGATGAAATCCCCGGCGGTCACACCAAAAACCTGTTCGTCAAAGACAAGAAGGACAGGTATTTTTTGCTGACGGTGGAGGAAAATGCCGAGGTGGACCTCAAACAGGTGCACAATTTGATCGGCGGGTCCGGCCGGGTTTCCTTCGGCAGGGCGGAAAAGCTGATGGAATATCTCGGCGTCATCCCCGGGGCCGTCACGGCGTTCGGCGCGATCAACGATACCGCGGAGAATGTTACCTTCGTGTTCGATGCCGATCTGATGCGCGAAGAGATCGTCAACTGCCATCCGCTGTCCAACGATGCGACGACCTCGATTGCGAGCAGCGATCTCATCCGTTTCATGGAAGCGACGGGACATAAGCCGCTTGTCTTGAAAGTGACGTCCTGACATACGATTTTAGCGCTAAGGCGCGTCGCGATCTTTCAGATTCGCTTGCCGCGCTTTAGTCTCTGGTTTTGCGCATGCCTTTATCGCAAAACCGCACCACAGTTTTGCGCGACATGCTTTAGCAAAGACGCCGGCAGGATCGGCGCGGCGGGAGATACCTATGAGCGGCAGCGACAACCCCTATAGCGGTTCCTTCGGAAATCAGATGACGGCGAGCACAAGCTTCGGTGCTGCGCCGGAACCCACGGCTGCGGCCGGCAGCTACATCACGGAGACGACGACCGCGAATTTTTCCAAGGACGTCATCGAGGCATCGCGTAGCCAGCCGGTGCTGGTCGATTTCTGGGCGCCCTGGTGCGGTCCGTGCAAGCAACTGACGCCGGCCTTGGAAAAGGTGGTCAACGAAGCCAAGGGCCGTGTCCGGCTGGTCAAGATGAACATCGACGACCATCCGTCGATCGCCGGTCAGCTCGGCATCCAGTCGATCCCCGCCGTCATCGCCTTCGTCAACGGCCGTCCTGCCGACGGTTTCATGGGCGCGGTGCCGGAAAGCCAGATCCAGCAGTTCATCGACCGGATCGCCGGTCCGGCCGGCGCCGACCAGGCGGCCGAAATCGAAGCGGTGCTTGCGGAAGCGGCGGAACTGCTTGCCGCCGGCAATATCGACGAGGCCGCTCAGCTCTATGGCGCCGTCATGCAGGCCGATCCCGAGAATGCCAAGGCGCTTGCCGGGATGGCCGAATGCATGATCGCCGACAACCAGCATCAGCGGGCTCGCGACATACTGACGGAATTGCCGGAAGAGCTGTCAAAAGACACCGGCATTCAGGCCGTGCTGAAGAAACTTGAGCAGATCGAGGAGGCCCGCAAGCTCGGCGACCCCATTGCGCTCGAGCGTGAACTGGCCGCCAATCCCGATGATCACGAGGCGCGGCTGAAGCTCGCCAAGATTCTCAACGTCGAAGGGCGGCGCGACGAAGCGGCCGACCATCTGCTTCAGATTATGCGCAAGGATCGTGCCTTCGACGATGATGGCGCCCGCCGCCAGTTGCTGCAGTTCTTCGAGGTCTGGGGCTTTAAGGATCCAGCGACGGTTGCAGCGCGCCGCAAGCTTTCGGCGATGCTGTTCTCCTAGATCAGGACGATTTTAGGCCTGATCGGCCTAAAATCTGAATCCTGCTAAGTTTCGAACATCTGCCCTTGCGTTTTCGGGCGAGGGCACCACATTCTCGTCAAGACGGGCATGCCCGTTACAAGAATGCGGGACGGTTTCATGCAAGTCGGGAATGCCAGATACCTGAAGCCGGGCGATCTGCCTGATGCGATCGCTGTCTTCCCCCTGACCGGCGCCCTCCTCCTGCCGGCCGGGCAGCTACCCCTCAACATTTTCGAGCCGCGCTATCTGGCGATGCTGGATGCAGCATTGAGCGGAAACCGGCTGATCGGCATGGTGCAGCCGGCGCTTGGCGAACATGAGGACAAGGGCGGCGAGCCCAACCTTGCCGCTGTCGGCTGCCTCGGCCGCATCACCTCCTTCGCGGAGACTGGCGACGGGCGCTGTATCGTATCGCTGACCGGCGTCTGCCGCTTCCGGCTGCTGGAAGAGAAATCGACCAACGATCCCTTCCGTATCTTCCGTATCGCCCCATTCATCGCCGACCTCTCGGCCGAAAACGAGGAGGAGGCGGTTGATCGCGCTGCGCTTCTCACCGCCTTCAGGGACTATCTCGATGCCAACAAGCTGGAGGCGGACTGGGAGAGCGTCGAGCGGGCGAGCAATCTGACGCTCGTCAATTCGCTGGCGATGATGTCGCCCTTCGGGCCGGCGGAAAAACAGGCGCTGCTGGAGGCGCCGGATCTGAAGACGCGGGCCGAGACGCTGATCGCCATTACCGAAATCGTGCTGGCGCGCGTCTTCGGTGACTCCGACACGGTTCTGCAGTAGACTTCAGCCATGGATGAAAAACTCAGCCGCGTCGATCCCAAGCTGCTCGATCTCCTGGTCTGCCCGCTCTCCAAGGGCCGGCTTTCCTATGATCGAGAGCAGAATGAGCTCGTCTCGGAAAAGGCACGGCTTGCCTATCCAATCCGAGACGGCATTCCGATCATGCTGGTATCCGAGGCCCGCCGCCTCGACGACTAAAGCAATTCTCGGAAGCGGTTTTCCCAGGCAAGGCGCGAGGCGCTTTTGCCGGGTATTGCGTAAAAACAAAGGTTAAATTGTCTCTCCGGCAAGCAGGCGCGGATTGTGCTTCGCCGTCGTTCCGGCCGCCTGGCCGATGAAGAAGGTTTTGAGGCGCGGCAGCCGGTCGACGATGCCGAGGCCGACGTCGCGGGCGATGCGGATCGGCGTTGCGTCGTTGGAGAAGAGCCGGTTCAAGACGTCGGTCGTCACTCCCATGCGGAACGTGTCGAAGCGCCGCCAGGTCTGGTAGCGCTCGAGAATGTTGATCGAGCCGATATCGAGGCCGAGGCGATCGGCGTCCACGATGGTTTCGGCCAGTGCCGCCACATCCTTGAAGCCGAGATTGAGGCCCTGACCGGAAATCGGGTGGATGCCATGGGCAGCGTCGCCGGCCAGCGCGAAACGCGGCGCGACGAAGGAGCGGGCGAGCGTCAGGCCGAGCGGGAAGGCGCGCTTGTCGCCGATCACTTTCAGGCTCCCAAGCTTGTGGCCGAAGCGGCGTTCGAGCTCTTCCTCGAAGATCAGGTCGTCGGCAGCGACCAGCCGGTTGGCATCCGGCGTGCGCTCCGTCCAGACGAGCGAGGAGCGGTTGTTCTTCAGCGGCAGGATGGCGAAGGGGCCGGCCGGCAGGAAATGTTCCTCGGCGCAGCCGTCATGCGACCGCTCGTGTTCGACGGTTGCAACGATGCCGGACTGGCCGTAATCCCAGGTAACGGTCCTGATGCCGGCGAGATCGCGCAGCGTCGAGCGCACGCCGTCGCAGGCAACCAATAGCTTGGTTTCCAGCGCGCTGCCGTCCGAAAGCGTGACGGTGACATGGGTGTCATGGGTCTTCAGCTCCGTGGCGCCGAGCCCGTGGCGGATGTCGATGCCGAGCCGGTCGCAGGCACCGCGCAGGGCTGCTACCATCACGACATTCGGGATCATGTGGGCGAAGGGCCGGCCTTCGGCGACTTCGCCGTCGAAGGTCAGAAAAACCGGACGCACCGGATCGGAGGTCTTGGAGTCGGTGACGATCATTTTGGTGATCGGCTGGGCTTCCGGTTCAATCTCGTTCCAGATGCCGAAGACCTCGAGCATCTTTGCCGCCGCCGCGATGACGGCGGAAGCGCGCGTATCGTTTTTCCAGACGTGTTCGGGAGCCGCCTCGACGACGGCGACATTCAGATGCGGCGCGGCCTGTTTGACCGCGACAGCGGCGGAAAGGCCGACATAACCCCCACCCACAACCAGCATGTCCAGCATCGCGCCGCTCCCGTACCTTATGCCTCAGATGTGCTTTATATAGATCATCGCAACTTCACTTCCTACCGCTGGGAGACATAGAAATGACGGGCGAGACATCAGGGCCTTCGGCGATGGAGACGCTGCTTTCGACGCTCGACCTCGAGCCGATCGAGGTCGATATTTTCCGCGGCCGCAGCCCCAAGGTCGGCTGGCAGCGGGTCTTCGGCGGCCAGGTGATCGGCCAGGCGCTGATGGCGGCGCAACGCACCATCGAGGGCGAGCGTTTCGTCCATTCGCTGCATGCCTATTTCATGCGGCCCGGCGATCCCTCGGTGCCGATCATCTATCAGGCGGAGCGCATCCGCGACGGATCGAGCTTCAATACGAGGCGTGTCGTCGCCATCCAGCACGGCAAGGCGATCTTCGCGCTGTCGGCCTCCTTCCAGGTGGAGGAGCCGGGCTTCGAGCACCAGATCGCGATGCCCGAAGTCGAGATGCCGGAGGCGCTGCTCGGCGAGCAGCAGATCAAGGAACAGTATCTCGCCCATGCGCCGGAGGCGATCCGAAAATACTGGCAGCGTGAGCGGCCGATCGAGATCTGTCCCGTCTCGCTGACGCATTATTTTTCCGACAGGAAGCTCGATCCCAAACAGGACGTCTGGGTGCGCGCCACCGGCCCGGTTCCCGACGACCGGCTCTATCAAGCGGCGGTGCTTGCCTATCTTTCGGACATGACGCTGCTCGATACGTCGCTCTATGCGCACGGAACGTCCATCTTCGACCAGAGCCTGCAGGTGGCGAGCCTCGATCACTCGATGTGGTTCCACAGACCCTGCAAACTCGATGACTGGCTGCTTTATACTCAGGATAGTCCCTCGGCTTCAGGTGCCAGAGGATTAACCCGGGGTAGCCTATTTACACGTTCGGGTAGCCTGATCGCATCGGTCACGCAGGAAGGTCTGATTCGGAAAAAGGCAAATGAATAAATAATGTGCAACTTTTTTAATTTGCGCGTTATTTGTGCGCTTATCGGCCGATCATTTGCCTGTTTATTGGCGCTTTTTATTATAACCTTTACTTTTCAATAACTTACATCTTGCCTCGAATCTGGCACGTCCCTTGAATGTGTATTCGCCGGTCGCTGTTCGGGAACGTCAGCGGCAAGGAGAGTCGGCTCCGCGCCGAGGATAACGAAGGATGGGAAACCAGATGAAAATTGTGATGGCCATTATCAAGCCGTTCAAGCTCGATGAGGTCCGCGAAGCCCTCACGGCGATCGGCATTCAGGGGCTGACTGTAACCGAAGTGAAGGGCTACGGGCGCCAGAAGGGGCACACCGAAATCTATCGCGGCACCGAATATGCAGTCAGCTTCCTGCCGAAGCTCAAGATCGAAATCGCGGTTGCATCGGAACTCGTCGACAGGGCGGTCGAGGCCATCGCGGCATCGGCCAAGACCGGTCAGATCGGTGACGGCAAGATCTTCGTCTATTCGATCGACCATGCCGTGCGCATCCGTACGGGCGAAACCGATTCAGAAGCGCTGTAAGAACGGCAGATCAAGGAGCTTTTTCCAATGTCAATTTCGAAGTTTTCTTCCACCTCTGCGCGTCTTTGCGCAGCAACGGCTGCCCTTCTGGCGCCGGCCGTTGCTTTCGCGCAGGAGGCTGCACCAGCTGCCACCGCCGCTGCTGCTCCTGCTTTCACCATGGACAAGGGTGACAATACCTGGATGCTCGTCTCCTCGGCGCTCGTCCTTCTGATGACCATCCCCGGCCTTGCGCTTTTCTACGGCGGTCTCGTCCGCGCCAAGAACATGCTCTCGGTGCTGATGCAGGTCTTCATGATCACGGCCGTCGTGGCGCTGATCTGGGTGACCTACGGCTATTCGCTCGCCTTCACCGACGGCGGCTCGCTGAACAGCTTCGTCGGCGGCTTCTCCAAGGCGTTCCTCGCCGGCGTCAACACGTCGTCGCTCGCTGAAACCTTCTCGAAGGGCGTCGCCATTCCGGAATACACCTTCATCGTGTTCCAGATGACCTTCGCCTGCATCACGCCCGGCCTGATCGTCGGCGCGTTCGCCGAGCGCATCAAGTTCTCGGCCGTCATGCTCTTCGTCGTCCTCTGGGTCACCTTCATCTACTTCCCGATGGCCCACATGGTCTGGTTCTGGGGCGGTCCGAGCTCCTACACCTCGCCGGCCGGCCTGATCTTCTCCTACGGCGCAATCGACTTTGCCGGTGGCACGGTCGTTCACATCAATGCCGGTATTGCGGGCCTCGTCGGCGCCATCATGCTCGGCAAGCGCACGGGCTATAAGAAGGAAATCATGGCTCCGCATTCGATGACGCTGACCATGGTCGGCGCCTCGCTGCTCTGGGTCGGCTGGTTCGGCTTCAATGCCGGCTCCAACCTCGAAGCCAATGCCTACGCCTCGCTTGCCTTTATCAACACCTTCGTCGCAACGGCTGCCGCCGCTGTGTCCTGGTGCATCGTTGAAACCCTCACCCGCGGCAAGGCTTCGATGCTGGGTGGCGCTTCCGGCGCGGTTGCCGGTCTCGTCGCCATTACCCCGGCGGCAGGCTTTGCCGGCCCGATGGGCGCAATCGTTCTCGGCCTCATCGTCTCGCCGGTGTGCTACTTCTTCGTCGACGTCGTGAAGAACAAGTTCAACTACGACGACAGCCTTGATGTCTTCGGCGTCCATTGCGTCGGCGGCATCATCGGCGCTCTTGGCACCGGTATCCTCGTCAACCCGGCGCTCGGCGGTGCAGGCATCGTCGACTATTCGACTGCCGACTTCGCAGCCTCCTATGCCGGCACGGCAACCCAGGTCTGGGCTCAGGCCAAGGGCGTGCTGACGACGCTGCTGTGGTCGGGTATCGGCTCGGCGATCCTCTACAAGATCGTCGACGTTGTCATCGGCCTGCGTGTCACCGTCGAAGCCGAGCGCGAAGGTCTCGACCTTTCGACCCACGGCGAAGCCGCCTACCACTCTTCCTGATCACAGGGTTTGCGGCGCCCGGCAAAAGGGCGCCGCTTCACGGCCCGTCGCGGCCTATCTCGAGCTTTTCCGGGTTAGACCCGGAAAAGCTGCCATAGACCGCATTTCGCCCGGACCTTTCAAGGTTCGGGCCTTTTTCATTTCCCTGTCCGGAATTGTCGTCCGGCTATGCATGGTTAACATCGCTTTAACCCGGCTCTGATTAGGTAGAGCGGACGCATTTTGGCACGGCGAAGCTTCAGCGATTCGCGTGTCCTCAGGCATTGGACGGGTTAGACACATGGCAAGAAGCACGTCGCCGGCAATGGATGGCCGTCCGGATCGGTTCTCCTTCTCGGCATTCATGCTGCGGCAGATCCAGGCGCTCATCGGCTTTGCGATCTTTCTGCTGCTGGCGTTCTGCGTCGCGGCGCTGGCGACTTGGAATGTTGCGGATCCGAGCTATTCCTATGCCACTGCCAACCTGCCGACGAATATTCTCGGTTACAGCGGTGCCGCCTTTGCCGATATCGTCATGCAATTCCTCGGCCTTGCCAGCGTCGTTTCAATGCTGCCGATCGTCGCCTGGGCGCTGACGCTGATTTCTGGCCGCCGCTTCAGCCGCATTCCGGCCCGCGCCGGCGCCTGGTTGGCCGGTTCAGTGCTCTCTTCCGCCGTCATCGGCTGTTTTCCGCCGCCGCTCACCTGGCCGATTCCGAACGGCATCGGCGGCGTCGTCGGCGACATGATCCTGCGTTTTCCCGCACTCTTCGTCGGCGCCTATCCCACCGGCACCTTCGCCATGGTGGTCGGCTGCATCTTTGCCGCGCCGACCGCCTGGATGATGCTCTTTGCATCGGGCCTCGTCGGCCGCAGCGACGCCGACGAGGAGGTCGAGGAAGATTACGTCGATACGAGAAGCAAGGCCCGCGTCGTCGGAGACGAGGACGAGGAGGAGGACGAGTCGCGCTGGGTCGCTTTCAGCGGCGCCGTGACGCATGCCTGGTACATGAGCCAGGGCCGGCTGCGCCGGCTCTTCGGCATGGGTCCGCGCAAGCGGCGCCAGGGCGATTACGAATCACCGTATGATTTCAACGATGACGAGTTCGGCACGCTGAACGAACCCGTTCGCGCCAAGGCGCCGACCGTCCGCGGCGAGCGCATGGAGCCGTCGATGGAACCATCAATGGGGCCAAGGACGGCTTCGCCGCGGCGCATCGTCTCCGCGCCGTCGCTGTCCATCGATGACGACGACAATGACGACGACCTGCCCTTCGATAACGACATGCCGCCGCGCCCGGCCGATATCCTGCCCGACGACGATGACGACGACTGGATGATCCGCGCGCCGGCAAAGGCGGCCGGCAAGCCGGAACCGCGCGTCGTCCCGGTGGTCGCACGCCCGAAGCCCAGCGCCCGCATCGAGCGGGAGGCGCAGGGCTCGTTCATCCGCCCCGAGGGTTTCCAGCTTCCGTCGATGCATCTGCTCGCAGAACCGAAGAACGTCGTGCGCGACTCCACGCTGTCGGCCGATGCGCTGGAACAGAACGCCCGCATGCTCGAAGGCGTGCTCGAAGATTTCGGCGTCAAGGGCGAGATCATCCATGTCCGTCCCGGTCCCGTCGTCACGCTCTACGAACTGGAGCCGGCGCCCGGCATCAAGTCGTCGCGCGTCATCGGCCTTGCCGACGATATCGCCCGCTCGATGAGCGCGATTGCCGCCCGCGTCGCCGTCGTGCCCGGCCGCAACGCGATCGGCATCGAATTGCCGAACCAGACGCGCGAGACCGTCTATCTGCGCGAACTTATCGCCTCCCGGGATTTCGAGGGCAGCAAGGCGAAGCTCGCCATGGCGCTCGGCAAGACGATCGGCGGTGAAGCCGTGATCGCCGATCTTGCCAAGATGCCGCATCTGCTCGTCGCCGGCACCACCGGTTCCGGCAAGTCGGTCGCGATCAACACGATGATCCTGTCGCTGCTCTATCGCATGACGCCGGAACAGTGCCGGCTGATCATGATCGACCCGAAGATGCTCGAACTCTCCGTCTATGACGGCATCCCGCACCTGCTTTCGCCTGTCGTCACCGATCCGAAAAAGGCCGTCGTCGCGCTCAAATGGACGGTGCGCGAGATGGAAGAGCGCTACAAGAAAATGTCGAAGATCGGCGTGCGCAATATCGACGGCTTCAACACCCGCGTCGAGCAGGCGCTCTCGAAGGGCGAGGCGATCTCGCGCACGGTGCAGACCGGCTTCGACCGCCACACCGGCGAGGCGATGTACGAGACCGAGGAATTCGATCTGCGGCCGATGCCCTATATCGTCGTGATCATCGACGAGATGGCCGACCTGATGATGGTCGCCGGCAAGGATATCGAAGGCGCCGTCCAGCGTCTGGCGCAGATGGCGCGTGCGGCCGGCATCCACGTGATCATGGCGACACAGCGTCCGTCGGTCGACGTCATCACCGGCACGATCAAGGCGAATTTCCCGACCCGCATTTCCTTCCAGGTGACCTCGAAGATCGACAGCCGCACCATTCTCGGCGAACAGGGCGCCGAACAGCTGCTCGGCATGGGCGACATGCTCTACATGGCGGGCGGCGGGCGTATCCAGCGCGTGCACGGCCCGTTCGTGTCTGATGTCGAAGTGGAAGAGATCGTCTCCTACCTGAAGACCCAGGGCTCGCCGCAATATCTCGACGCGATCACTGCCGATGACGACGAAGACGGCGATTACGGCGGCGGTGGCGGCGGTCCGGCCGGCACGTCCAATCTTTCCGAATCGGAAGATCCCTACGACCAGGCGGTCGCCATCGTACTGCGCGACGGCAAGGCGTCGACCTCCTACGTCCAGCGCCGGCTCGGCATCGGCTACAACCGCGCCGCCTCGCTCGTCGAGCGCATGGAGAAGGAGGGCATCATCGGACCGGCCAACCA
Organism: Rhizobium zaerense; assembly: GCF_051810725.1. Classification (NCBI taxonomy): domain Bacteria; kingdom Pseudomonadati; phylum Pseudomonadota; class Alphaproteobacteria; order Hyphomicrobiales; family Rhizobiaceae; genus Rhizobium; species Rhizobium zaerense. The sequence goes on from NZ_CM132690.1 coordinate 717,335, forward strand.
TGCCGGCAAACGTGAGATCCTCGTTCCCACCGAAGGCGACATCCTCGACCGCTGACAGAACAGGCATATATTTCCAATACAGCCGCTTTTGCGGAAACCTGATAGCATCGAAGCCGTTACCTCTCGCAGGCCGATCGCAACGCCTTGAAGACGCCGCCTTTCGGCAGCATGCAGATCGCATAAAGGAGATTTAGATGAGTCACTCCGATACCTTTCTCTCCGGCCTGACGGTAACGCGCCGCGACCTTCTCGGCGCTTTCGCTATCGCCGCGATAGCGAGCGCCATTCCCCTCGGCGCTTATGCGCAGGCGGCAGCTCCTGCCTCCGGCACGGCGCAGGCGATCGCCGATCATTTCTCCGGCGTCACGACGATGCAGGGCGAATTCGTGCAGTTCGGTCCGCGCGGCGAACAGACCGGCGGCAAGTTCTTCATCCAGCGCCCCGGCAAGCTGCGCTTCAACTATGACGATCCGTCGCCGATGCGGGTGATCGCCGACGGCAGAAACGTCGCCATCGGCAATACGAAGCTCAAGACCTGGGATCTCTACCCGCTCTCCAAGACCCCGCTCAGCCTGCTCTTGGCGCAGCATATCGACCTGTCGGCCGGTATGGTGAAGGGCGTGAAGGAAGAGTCCGACCTGACGACGATCGCGCTCGGCAACAATACGGTGTTCGGAAACTCGACCATCACCATGATGTTCGATGCGAAGACCTACGACCTGCGTCAGTGGACGATCACCGACAATCAGGGCAAGGACACTTCGGTGATGATTTTCAACGTCAAAACCGGCATGCAGTTCGACGATCGCGTCTTCCGCGTGCCCTATGAGAGCATTCCCGGCACGCCTCAGTCGCGCGACTGAGAGCTTTTCGGTTGATCGCCGGCCGCTTTGACATGCGGCAGGTTCCCTCGCGTCCGCCTTTGTTCTAAAGCCCTTTCATGAAAGCGCATCGCGTGAAAACCGTTGCACGGTTTGCGCGATACGCGTTGGGCGTGAAAGGGCATGGGCATGGGCTTTTCGATCACCACCTGGAACATCAACTCGGTGCGGCTGCGCATGCCGATCGTCGAGCAGCTCGTTCTCAAGCACAGGCCCGATATCCTCTGCCTGCAGGAAACCAAGGTGACGAACGACCTGTTTCCCGCGGCACCGCTCAGGGCAATGGGCTACAATCACATCATCATCCATGGCCAGAAGGGCTATCACGGCGTGGCGATCGCCTCGCGCATTCCGTTGACCGAGGATCACCGGCAGGATTATTGCGGCGTCGGCGATGCGCGCCACATCTCGGCAATCTTCGAATACGGCAATCGTCGCGTCCGGCTGCATAATTTCTACGTCCCGGCCGGCGGCGACGAGCCGGATCGCACGATCAATCCGAAATTCGGCCACAAGCTCGATTTCATCGAGGAGATGAAGCTGCTGAAAGCCGATGGCGAGGCCAATACGTCGTCAATTCTCGTCGGTGACCTCAACATCGCGCCGCTGGAGCATGACGTCTGGTCGCACAAGCAGCTTCTGAAGATCGTCAGCCATACGCCCGTCGAAACCGAGGGGCTGCTCGAGGTGATGAAGCGTGGCGCCTGGCTCGATCTCATGCGCCAGCATGTGCCTGAAAACGAGAAACTCTACACCTGGTGGAGCTATCGCGCCAAGGACTGGGAGACCGCCGATCGCGGCCGCCGTCTCGACCATATCTGGTCGTCGTCGGATCTCGGGCCGCATCTGAAGCGGATCGAGATCCTGAAAGAGGCGCGCGGCTGGGATCGTCCCTCCGACCACGTGCCGGTGACGGCGCATTTCGATTTCTAGAACGATGCGGTTCAGCTTTTCGTAAAGCGCAGAACTGCTCTAACGGGATCAGGTGAAGCGGTAGAACTGGCTTGCGGCCTTTGCCGCAAGCTCGGCAAGATTATCGCGGATCCGGTTCTCGATCAGCCGGGCTGCGTCCGGATATTCTTCGATCAGCCGGTGGAACAGGGCGCGGGTAATGCGGATGATACTGGTGTCCTCGCGCGCTACCGCGGTGAACTTGCGCTCCACCAGCGTCACCAGTGCCAGCTCGGAAACCAAGGTTCCGGGACCGGCGATCCCCTCTGTCTTCTGCATGCCGTCGCTGCTCGTCGCGCGCAGCTCCAGGCTGCCGGTGAGAATGACATAGGCGCTCTCGGCCGGTGAGCCTTGGCGAAACAGCATCTGGCCGGCAGCGATCATGCGCCGGTCGGCGCCGAAGGCGATCAACCGCAGTTGATCCTCGTTCATGTCCTTGAACAGAGGAAGCTGCGCGAGCATGTGGATGTCGTCGGTCAGCGCCATGCGGGCTTTTCGCCTTAGAGCAATTCCAGCAGAGGTGTCTAGCGGTTTTGCCAGGCAAAGCGTGAAACGCTTTTGCCGGGAATTGCGTGAAAACAAAGAGATAGAGCATTTCCGCGATTCGGAGAAAACGGAAATGCTCTAGGGTATGATTTTATAGCCGCCGTTTTCCGTGACGAGGATTTCGGCATTGGAGGGATCGCGCTCGATCTTCTGGCGCAGGCGGTAGACGTGGGTTTCCAGCGTATGCGTCGTCACGCCGGAATTATAGCCCCAGACCTCTTCGAGCAGCACGTCGCGGGTGACGACTTTCTGTTCGGCGCGGTAGAGATAGCGGATGATCGCCGCTTCCTTTTCCGTCAGCCGGATCTTCTGACCGTTATCGGTGGTCAGCAGCTTCTGGCTCGGCTTGAAGAGGTAGGGGCCGACGGTGAAGGTCGCATCCTCGCTCTGCTCATGCTGGCGTAACTGCACGCGGATGCGGGCGAGCAGCACGGCGAAGCGGAAGGGCTTGGTGACATAGTCGTTGGCGCCGGCTTCGAGGCCGAGGATCGTGTCGGAATCGGTATCATGGCCGGTCAGCATGATGATCGGCGCCTTGAAACCGCCCTTGCGCAGCAGCTTCACTGCCTCGCGGCCGTCCATATCGGGCAGGCCGACATCCATGATCAGCAGGTCGATCGGCGTCGAACGGGCGGTCGCGACACCTTTACCGGCGTTGGATTCCTGCAGAACCGTGAATTCCTCATACAGCGACAATTGCTCCGTCAGCGTCTGCCGAAGGTCATCGTCGTCATCCACCAGAAGAATGGTGCGTGCGGTCATGCCGTTTGCGTCCTCATGTTAAGTTCCCTAGTCCTACGCCAAATTGCTGGTTTGGCAAGGATCGGGCAGCGGGCTGTTGCCGGGTCGGTTTTGATATGATTTCAATCGAAGCCCCAGACAAGGCACGACATGCGAGAAAAATGGAAAAAGCAAGGCAGAGGCGGGGCATGACGCCGTCGACGGTGGTGGTGCGTCCTGCGCCGGGGCGTAAGAGCCGGGCAATCGTCCGGCTCGGCGCCATCACCATACCTGCTGCGATCGGCCGTTCCGGCCGCACCGTGATGAAACGCGAGGGCGACGGCGCCACGCCGATCGCCTCGATGAGGCTGATATCCGGCTTCCGGCGCGGCGAGCGGAACGGCCGGCTCGTCACGCCGCTTTCCATCCGCCGCATCCGCCCCGACATGCTCTGGTGCGATCAGTCCGACAACGCCAGCTACAACCGCCTTGTCAGGGCGCCGTTCGGCGCAAGCCACGAGGAGATGCGGCGCAGCGACGGGCTCTACGATATCTGCCTGGTGATGGACTGGAACATCTCCTCGCGTGCACGCAATCGCGGCTCGGCGATCTTCTTCCATCTCATCAGGCCGGGTTACGAGCCGACGGCGGGCTGCGTGGCCATAAGCCTGCGCGACATGCGCCGCCTGCTGCCTCACCTTCGAAAGGAAACGATTGTCCGCGTCGTCTGATTGTCTTCCGGATGCGGCCGCCTATATGTTTTCGGTGACCGAACGCTCCGGCTGAAATGCGTTCAGGGACGTCCGCACCCTGCACAATTCCTCAAATCGGAATCGATTTGAGGAATTGTGCAGCAATTGAAAGTTTTACAGCGTCCTTCGCGCGTCTTAAAAGACGCGCGGCGCTGTAAGGTGAGCGCCGCAATTCATGCCTCGTCCAATTCTTCAAACTCCCGGAGATATATTGTGCCCGCTCAACCCATCATCACTTTCCATGACGGACATTCCATTCCGCAGGTCGGCCTCGGCGTCTGGCAGACGCCGCAGGAAATCGCCGCTCCCACCGTGCGCACGGCGATCGCCGCCGGCTATCGTCATATCGATACCGCTTCCGGTTACGACAACGAAGAGGGCGTCGGCGAAGGCATCCGCTCTTCCGGCCTCGACCGCAGGGATATCTTCGTCACCACCAAGCTCAGGAACGACGACCAGGGCTATGACAATGCGCTGCGGGCCTTCGACGGCAGCCTGAAGAAACTCGGCTCCGAATATGTCGACCTCTATCTCATTCATTGGCCGTCGCCGCATCGCGGCCTTTATATGGAGACCTGGAAGGCTTTCGTCCGTATCCGGGAAGAGGGCCGCGCCCGCTCGATCGGCGTGTCGAATTTCAATCCTGAACATCTCGAGCGCATCATCGGCGAGACCGGCGTCGTTCCCGTTATCAACCAGATCGAACTGCATCCCGATTTCCAGCAGAAGGCGGCGCACGAGGTTCACAAGAAGCTTGGTATCGCCACCGAATCCTGGAGCCCGCTCGGCCAGGGCAAGTTCATCTCGAACGCTGTGATTGGTGAGATTGCCAAAAAGCATCAGAAGACGCCGGCTCAGGTCATCATTCGCTGGCACATCGACACCGGCCTCGTCGTCATCCCGAAATCAGTGACGCCGTCGCGTATCGAGGAGAATTTCCAGGTGTTCGACTTCAAGCTCGATGCCGATGATATGGCTGCGATAGTCAAACTCGACAACGCCAGCGCCCGCATGGGACCGGATCCGATGACGGCAGCCTTCTGATTAAGCAAACCGATGAGCGGCCGCGCGGGTGAGATCGCCCGTGGCGGCCGTTGCATCAAGGAGGCATGCATCCTTCAGTCAATAATTGCAATTGGACGATCCGTTGGTCGGGGCGAAGCCGTAACTGCAGCTATTGCCCAGGTTCCGCGGTCTTCCAATTGAGCCGGTATAATCGTCGAAGGCGTGTGAGGGATACCAATAACCGTTCGCGCTTTTGATATAGCCGGGCCGACCGCTGCTGTAGCCGCGGTATCCGTTGAGCGACGGTATCTTCTTCTGCGCGACCTGTTGCAGTTGGCCGGAGGCGACCGTGACTGGCGGTATGGTTGGATGCATCGGCGCGGCGCCGACGGCGTCGATCGATGCCAGCGGTGCGAATATGATCAGGCCGGCTCGCAGTAAACTCGCTACTAATTTCTGCCTCATGGCGCTTCCCCGATGGCGCGGTGTTCGCGAAGCCTGAACGGTATCTGTCGCGTGTCGCGCCTGATCATCGATGAGGCCACAGGACTTTATCGATGTCGATTGCCCGAAAGGATGAAATTGGGAAGGCGGGCCATGCACAAACGGGCTCGCCCGCCACGAGTGAGTTAAATCGGAAGCAATTTACGGAGTTAGAGCATGTCGCGCAAAACTGTGCCGCGGTTTTGCGACAACGACATGCGTAAGAACAAAGGCCTAAAGCGCGAGGAGCGAACCTGAAAGATCGCGACGCGCGCTTTGGTGCAGAAATTCAGGGGGCTGCAGAGCTCTTTGCGCGTCGAAGAAGGCGCGGGGCTGTGCAGGTCGCAATCTGGGCGCCGAAGCGACAGACGCCATAAATGCAAAGCCGCCCGATGTGCAGCGGGCGGCTTTCAATCCCATCCGTTGGCCGGATCAGATCAGTTCCACTCGCGGATATCGACGAAGTGCCCGGCGATCGCGGCTGCGGCGGCCATTGCCGGCGAGACGAGGTGCGTGCGGCCCTTGAAGCCCTGGCGGCCTTCGAAGTTGCGGTTCGAGGTCGAAGCGCAGCGTTCGCCCGGCTTCAGGCGGTCGTCGTTCATCGCAAGGCACATGGAGCAGCCCGGCTCGCGCCAGTCGAAACCGGCGGCCTTGAAGATCTTGTCGAGGCCTTCGGCTTCCGCCTGTTCCTTGACGAGGCCGGAACCCGGCACGATCATCGCGTCGACGGTTGGGGCAACCGTCTTGCCTTCGACGACCTTGGCGACTTCGCGCAGATCCTCGATGCGGCCGTTGGTGCAGGAGCCGATGAAGACGCGGTCGAGGGTGATGTCGGTCATCTTCGTGCCCGGCTTCAGGCCCATATAATCGAGCGCGCGCCATTTGGAGGTGCGCTTGGTTTCGTCCGGAATGTCGTCGGGGTTCGGAACGATGCCCTGGACGGAGATGACGTCCTCGGGCGAGGAGCCCCAGGAAACGATCGGCGGCAGGCTGGCGGCATCGAGCACGACGACGCGGTCGTAATGAGCGCCCTCGTCGGTCTGCAGCGTCTTCCAGTAAGCGATCGCCTGTTCCAGCGCCTCGCCCTTCGGCGCGCGCGGCTTGCCCTTGATATATTCGAAGGTCTTCTCGTCAGGGGCGATCAGGCCGGCGCGGGCGCCGCCTTCGATCGTCATGTTGCAGACGGTCATGCGGCCTTCCATCGACAGCGCGCGGATCGCTTCGCCGGCAAATTCGATGACGTGGCCGGTGCCGCCGGCCGTGCCGATCTCGCCGATGATGGCAAGGATGATGTCCTTGGCGGTGACGTGCGGCGGAAGCAGGCCGTCGACCCGCACCAGCATGTTCTTCGCTTTCTTCTGGATCAATGTCTGGGTCGCCAGCACATGCTCGACCTCGGAGGTGCCGATGCCGTGCGCCAGCGCGCCGAAGGCGCCGTGCGTCGAGGTGTGGCTGTCGCCGCAGACGATGGTCATGCCGGGCAGGGTAAAGCCCTGTTCCGGGCCGACGATGTGGACGATGCCCTGGCGCTTGTCGCTTGCCGAATAATATTCGACGCCGAATTCGGCGGCATTGGTGGCCAGCGCTTCCACCTGGATGCGGCTTTCCTCGTTCTTGATGCCGAGGTGGCGGTCGGGCGAGGTCGGAACGTTATGGTCGACGACGGCAAGCGTCTTTTCCGGCGCGCGAACTTTGCGGCCGGTCATGCGCAGGCCTTCGAAAGCCTGCGGCGAGGTGACTTCGTGGACCAGATGGCGGTCGATGTAGAGAAGACAGGTTCCGTCTGCCTGTTCGTCGACCAGATGATCGTCCCAGATCTTGTCGTAGAGGGTACGCGGTGCGCTCATGGCGTTAAGTCCGTTTTTTGGAAGCTTTTGGAAAATCGAGAAATGGCGGATCAGGCTCCGCCGGCCGTCATTCGATCAACGAAGTCGGCTGTTGAGCGCACCGGATACACACGCAAAGAACCGCGCCGGCAGGCGATAATGGTCCTGCAGCACGAAAATACGCGCACCAATGCATCTGAACTTGGATTCCATGGCCCTGCATATAGCGATTTTTCGCGGCGGCTTCAATTTGAATCATCAGCAGACGTTCTGCGGCCTCTCAGCGACGCGACGGAGATTGATCGCTTACCGCGACTTCATCCATTTCTCCGTCCGCCTCAGCGCCAGCGACAGGCCGATCGTCAGGATCAGATAGATATAGGTGACGATCGAATAGGTTTCGAAAAAGCGGAAGGAGCCGGCGGCATAGACCTTGCCCATCTGGGTGATGTCGGCGACGCCGAGCACGGAAACCAGCGAGCTGTCCTTCACCATCGAGACGAAGTCGTTGGAGAGCGGCGGGAAGATTACCCGGATCGCCTGCGGGAAGACGACGGAGCGAAAGCGCCGGTAGCGCGACAGGCCAAGCGCCTTGGCCGCCTCGATCTGGCCGATATCGACCGACTGGAAACCGGCCCGGAAGATTTCGGCGATGAAGGAGGAATAACCGATCGTCAGCGCGATGATCGCTCGCCACATCAGCGACAGGTCGCGCACCAGGATGGGCTCGGCCATACCTGATGTCACCAGCGGCGAAATCAGGAAATTATAGGCTGCGACCAGAGCCGGCGCGCCGACGAAGGCGACGTAGAACAGCAGCACGAGGATCGGTATGCCGCGGATGATCTCGATGTAGAAGCGCGCAATCTGACGCAACACCTGGCTGTCGGCCATGCCGAGCAGGCAGATGCCGAGGCCGAGCACGGTGGCGAGCACGAAGGCGACCAGCGTGACGAAGACGGTGACGCCGACACCGTTGACGACGGTGCGGAAGACCTGGGCGTAGATATCGTTGGCGACGATGACGGCGGCAAGCACGATGCCGATCGTGACCAGGGCGACCAGCCACCAGGGATAGTCGTCCTTGACGTGTCTGTCGGGAGACGGTCGCAGGGCCATCAGTCGTTTTTCGGCGTCATTCGCCCATCTTGTAGTCGAGGAACCACTTCTTGTTCAGCCCATCCAACGTGCCGTCGGCCTTGAGTGCGGCGATGGCGGCATTGACCGGGGCGACGAGGTCGGACCCTTTCGGGAAGATGAAGCCGAAATCTTCGGTGCCGAGCGGTTCGCCGATCAGCTTGAGGGCGCCGTTCGAGGCGTCGACATAACCCTTGCCGGCGGTGCCGTCGGTCAGCACGACGTCGACATCGCCGGCCTTCAGCGCTTGGACGGTGGCGCCGAAGGTTTCGAAGAGCTTGATGCGCGGGTTCTGCTCGTTGCCATCCAGCACTTCATAGACAGCGGTGTAGAAGGGCGTGGTGCCCGGCTGCGCGCCGACCAGGCCATCCTTGAATTCGCCGAAGGACTTGGCATCGGCGAAGCGTTTCTCGTCGCCGCGCACCAGCATGAACTGCTGCGAACGCATATAGGGATCGGAGAAATCCACCTTCTGCTTGCGGTCTTCCTTGATGGTGATGCCGGTCATGCCGATGTTGTACTGGCCGTCGGACACCGCCTGGATCATCGCGTCCCAGCTGGTGTTCTGGTATTCCACCTTGAAATTCAGCCGCTTGGCGATCTCGTTCATCGCATCATATTCCCAGCCGATCGCCTTGCCGGATTTCGGATCGACGAATTGCAGCGGCGGATAGGCATTCTCGGTGACGACGACGACGCTCTTGCCGCCAAGATCGGGCAGCTCGGCGGCCGATGCAGCCAGGGGCAGAAGAGCAAGGGCGGCGAGGCTCGCAAGAACGGTACGGCGAAACAACATTGAACGGTTCCCCAAAATTGAACGGCAAAAACTGTCACGGAAGATAGGCCTGAGGCAAGGCCGCCGCCTGCGTACCGAAGCAAAAAATAGAAAAGGCGGCCCGAAGGCCGCCTTTTCAAGCAAAGAATTTTGCCTAGTGCAGATCTTATTCTGCTGCCGGTTCCGCTGCAGCGGCGGCCGCTTCAGCAGCGGCCTTGGCTTCTGCTGCTTCTGCTGCTGCCTTCTCGGCGGCGAGCGCCTGGGCGGCTGCAACCTTTTCAGCTTCGATGCGTGCCTTTTCCTCGGCAATGGCGGCGCGTTCGGCGTCGTTGAGCTTGCGGGCGCGGACGCCGGTGTCTTCAACGATACGGGCAGACTTGCCGCGGCGGTCGCGCAGGTAATAGAGCTTGGCGCGACGGACCTTGCCGCGGCGAACGACGTCGACGCTTTCGATCATCGGCGAGTAGACCGGGAATACGCGCTCGACGCCTTCGCCGTAGGAGATCTTGCGGACCGTGAAGTTTTCCTGCAGGCCGCCGCCGGAGCGGGCGATGCAGACGCCTTCATAGGCCTGAACGCGGGTACGGGTGCCTTCCGTGACCTTGACGTTGACGCGGACGGTGTCGCCCGGGGAAAATTCGGGAAGCGTGCGCTTGGCTTCGATCTTGGCGGCCTGTTCGGCCTCAAGCTGCTGAATGATGTTCATCGTCTTAACCTTTGGTTCTTCTGAAACAGCCAGAGCGCTCAACACTGATCCTTCGGAGCTGGCCTCAGGACTTTGCCCATCAAGGGCGGGAGCGGATTCGCCATTCTTTGTTTGCTGGCAGACGGGGATAAACCCCATTTCCGCGTGCGCCAATACACCAAAGGCCAGGGCTTGTCATCACTTGGATGGCATTTTTGTGAAAAGGGCTGCGAAATCAGCCGTTTTTCTCGGTTTTGGCCTTTTCGAGAAGATCCGGCCGCCGTTCCCGGGTCAGGCGCACCGCTTCCTGATGCCGCCACTTCTCGATGGCGCCGTGATTGCCCGAGGTGAGGATCGGGGGAATTTCATGGCCCTCCCACTCCTGCGGCCGGGTATAGTGCGGATGTTCCAGCAGTCCGCCTTCGAAGCTTTCGTGCAGGCCGGAAAGGTCGTTGCCCATGACGCCGGGCAGGATGCGGATGATGGCATCGAGCACGATCAGCGCCGCCGGCTCGCCGCCGGATAGGACGTAGTCGCCGATCGAGACCTCTTCCAGGCCGCGCGCCTCGATCACCCGCTGGTCGACGCCCTCGAAGCGGCCGCAGACGATGATGACGCCATCACCGGCGGCGAGCTCGCGAACACGCTCCTGCGTCAGCGGCTGGCCGCGCGGGCTCATCAGCAGCCGCGGGCGGGCATCGTTTTCCGAGGCACTGTCTATGGCGCGGGCGAGAACGTCTGGTTTCAGCACCATGCCGGCGCCGCCGCCGGCCGGGGTGTCGTCGACGGTGCGGTGTCTGTCGGTGGCGAAGTCGCGGATCTGCACCGTATCAAGCGACCACTGCCCCCGCTCCATCGCCTTGCCGGCGAGCGAGAAGCCCAGATGCCCCGGAAACATTTCCGGATAAAGTGTCAGCACGCTCGCCCGGAAAGCCATCACTTCTTCTTTTTCGGCTTGTCGGGAGTGAATTTCGAAAGCTCTTCGGGATCGTCGACCAGCCCCGCCGCCAGCGGATCGATCAGCAGCGTGCCGGCCTCGAGGTCGATCTCCAGCACCGAGGTTTCGGAGAAGGGGATCAGCACCGGGCGCTTGCCCGGACCTTTGAGTTCCAAGAGGTCGCCGGCGCCGAAATCGAAGACCCCGGTAACGGTGCCATAGCTGACACCCTTGTCGTCGCGCGCCTCGAGCCCTTCGAGATCGGCATAGTAGAACTCGTCGTCCTCCAGCTCCTCATCCGGCAGGTTGTCCCGCTCGATATAAAGTTCTAGCCCGTTCAGAGCCTCGGCGGCATTGCGGTCGTTGACGCCGCGGAAACGGACGACGACGACATTCTTCATCTCGCGGATTTCGAGGACTTCGAAGCTGCGGCCATCCATGCTGTGCAGATGGCCGTAGTCGCCAAGCGCACTGGGATCGGCCGTATAGGCCTTGGCGCGCACCTCGCCCCGGAGGCCCTGCGCGCCACCGATCGTCGCCATCAGAACGGGGTTTTCAAGCTTGGTCATGGGTTCCTTCATGTGAAGCCGAAAGACAGGTTTCTCATAGACGAAGTGCGGAGGATTGGAAACGAAAACGGGCGGCATGTCGCCATGCCGCCCGCTCGAAGGGAATGTCGCGATTATTCCGCGGCGTCTGCTGCAGCAGCGGCGGCGTCGGCGACCTTCTGAGCCTTTTCGGCGGCGCGTTCCTGGGCGCGCTTGCCGGGCTTTGCCTTGACCGGGTTGTTCTTGACTTCGCGCTTGGCAACGCCGGCCTCATCGAGGAAGCGCAGAACGCGATCGGTCGGCTGAGCGCCGTGTTCGATCCAGTGCTTGATGCGCTCGGCGTTCAGCTGAACGCGCTTCTCATCGTCCTTGGCAAGCATCGGGTTCCAGGAACCGAGATTTTCGAGGAAGCGGCCGTCACGCGGGCTGCGCGCATCGGCGAGAACGACGTGGTAATACGGGCGCTTCTTGGAACCACCGCGGGCGAGACGAATTTTCAGTGCCATGTTCTTTACTCCTTGGGCTTTTCTTGACCGCTTTCTTGAGCGGTACGGTTATCGGGCTGCAGCGCTCTGTTCAGCGTGATCCGCAGCGATCTGCTCATGATGCCGGATGACTTCCTTGATGACGAAGTTCAGGAACTTCTCAGCGAAATCCGGGTCCAGATTGGCGGCTTTCGCCAGCTGGCGAAGGCGTTCGATCTGGTATTCCTCGCGCGCCGGGTCGGCCGGCGGCAAATTGTATTTGGCCTTCAGCACGCCGACCTCTTTGGTGCAGCGGAAGCGTTCGGCCAGCATGTGCACGAGAGCGGCATCGATATTGTCGATCGACTGACGATAGCTCGCGAGCTGGGCTTTGACGTCTGGATCAATCATGGGGCAAGCGATCCTTTCACTTCTTCTTCGGCAATCCGGGCAATCCCGGGAAACCACCGCCAAGGCCCGGCAGCTTGGCGCCGCCGAGGCCCGGCAAACCACCCGGCAGACCGCCGAGACCGGGCATACCCCCGCCCGGTTTTCCAAGCCCCGCCGCTTCCGCCTGCTTCTGCAAGGCCTCGAGCTGCCGGGGATCGATGTTCGAGAGATCGGGCATGCCGCTACCCATGCCGCCCATGCCGCCGCCGAGCCCCATCTTGCCGGCAAGGCCGCCCATCATCTGCTTCATCATGCCGCCTTTGCCCTTGCCGCCCATCATCTTCATCATGTCCGCCATCTGGCGGTGCATCTTCAGAAGCTTGTTGATGGCGGCGGCATCGGTGCCGGAGCCGGCGGCGATGCGCTTCTTGCGCGAATGCTTGAGCAGGTCGGGATTGGTGCGCTCGGCCTTGGTCATCGACTGGATGATGGCGATCTGGCGACCGAAGAGCTTGTCGTCGAGGCCGGCTGCGGCCATCTTGTCCTTCATGCCGGCCATGCCGGGCATCATGCCCATGATGCCGCCCATGCCGCCCATCTTCTGCATCTGCCGCAGCTGGTCGGCAAGGTCGTCGAGATCGAACTTGCCCTTGGCCATCTTGGCGGCCATCGCGGCCGCCTTCTCGGCGTCGATGTTTTCGGCCGCGCGCTCGACGAGCGAGACGATGTCGCCCATGCCGAGGATGCGGTCGGCGATGCGGCGGGGATGGAACTCCTCCAGCTCGCTCATCTTCTCGCCGACGCCGATCAGCTTGATCGGCTTGCCGGTGACGGCGCGCATCGAAAGGGCGGCACCGCCGCGGCCGTCACCGTCCATGCGGGTCAGCACCAGACCGGTGATGCCGACGCGTTCGTCGAAACTGCGGGCGAGGTTGACGGCGTCCTGGCCGGTGAGGCTATCGGCGACCAGCAGGATTTCATGCGGGTTCGACCGCTTCTTGATGTCCGCCATCTCGACCATCAAGGGCTCGTCGATATGCGTGCGGCCGGCGGTATCGAGGATGACGACATCATGGCCGCCGAGCTTGGCCGCCTGCACGGCGCGGGCGGCGATATCCGTCGGCGACTGGCCCGATATAACAGGCAATGTGTCGATATTGGCCTGCGCGCCGAGCTGGCGAAGCTGCTCCTGGGCTGCCGGACGACGCGTGTCGAGCGATGCCATCAGCACCTTCTTCTTCTCGCGCGTCGATAGGCGATGGGCAATCTTCGCCGAGGTCGTCGTCTTGCCGGAACCCTGCAGGCCGACCATCATGACGACGACCGGGGCCGGTGCATGCAGGTCGATGCCGACGCCTTCGCCGCCCAGCATCTCGATCAGTTCGTCATGCACGATCTTGACGACCATCTGGCCGGGCTTGATCGACTTCAGAATCTCGGCGCCGACGGCCTTTTCACGCACGCGGTCGGTGAAGGAACGCACGACGTCGAGCGCGACGTCGGCCTCCAGCAACGCACGGCGAACCTCGCGCAGCGCTGCGGAAACATCGGCTTCCGAAAGCGCGCCACGGCCTGTCAGTCCATTCAGAATGGATCCAAGACGGTCCTGGAGGTTTTCAAACATCGGCTCTTCCTTGATACGTTTCGGGCGGGTTTGGATATGCCCGGAAACGTCGTGCTTTTCCTTGACGAAAACAAGACGCAAAGCCAAAAAGCACCCGAGGGCGCATCGCGCTGTCGGGTGTTGACCTCCGGGATCTCTAAGTCCCGGTCGGCGGCTCGGAGTCGTGTGGCTCGTCGCGGATTGGGCGCGATAAACAGGAAAGTCGGGCGAAAGTCAAGGCAATGCGGACAAATGACCGCATGACCGCCGTCTCAAAAGCTGAGCGACGAGAGGGCACTAGTGTCTCATCCAGCGGTTGCAGCAATAGTACATACTCAAACAAAGTGATGTATTGGCTTGCGCAATCCGCCAGGTTTCAGGTTTTGCCGATAAATATTGCCACTCCGGCGGCCGAATTCGCTGTCAACGCCAGTTGCAAATTATTCGGCTTATGATTCTACTTTATACTTGAGTGCGTCCTGTAAAATGATTCGTGAATATCCTTGATGCCGAATGAATCGGCGGAGATATCGAATGCTAAATGCTGATATTGAGAGCTGGGCGCTGGCGCGGGCCCATCATATTGTTCTGAACGAGGGCCTGAATCTTGCGAAGGCGGCACAGGATCTGGACCGCAAGCGGTCCCGCTCGCTGGTCTACGAGCTGAGAAAGGTCATCACCGCAGCTATTGTCGAAGCCCATGCTGCGTCTTTCGATCCTGAGGGTGCGCAGCGGTAAAAGCCAAAGCTGCCTCGAAAGGGTCGGCAGCCCGCAACACCTGCCCGGCACTCACCCTCTGGTAATTCCTTCGCATTTCCGCCATATACACCGGAAAGACAGACGGAATGATACCCATGAGCGCAGCGGTCGAATTCGCGAGGATGAACGGGCTTGGCAACAAGATCCTGGTCGTCGACATGCGCGGCCGGCCGGACAAAGTGACGCCGGCGGCGGCGGTCGCGCTCAATGCCGATCCGCAGACTGAGTTCGATCAGATCATGGCGATCCATGATCCGAAGGCCGAAGGCACCGATGCCTTCATCGATATCCTGAATTCCGATGGCTCGAAGGCGCAGGCCTGCGGCAACGGCACGCGCTGCGTCGTGCAGGCGCTTGCCGCCGAGACGGGCAGGAAGGTCTTTACCTTCCAGACGGTCGCCGGCATCCTGAATGCCGTCGAGCACGAGGACGGGACGATCTCGGTCGATATGGGCCGGCCGGTGTTCGATTGGGACAAGATCCCGCTGGCGGAAGAATTCCATGATACCAGCCGCATCGAGTTGCAGATCGGCCCGATCGACAAGCCGGTGCTGCATTCGCCCTCAGTGATGTCGATGGGCAATCCGCATGCGATCTTCTGGGTGGACAGGGACGTGATGTCCTATGATCTCGCCCGCTTCGGACCGTTGCTCGAAAACCATCCGGTGTTTCCCGAGCGCGCTAATATCACGCTGGCGCAAGTGACGTCGCCGACATCGGTGACGACGCGCACTTGGGAGCGCGGCGCGGGACTGACGCTTGCCTGCGGCTCGGCTGCCTGTTCTGCTGCCGTCAGTGCTGCGCGCACCGGCCGCACCGGTCGCAAGGTGACGATCGATGTGGCGAGCGCCAAGCCGCCGGCCACGCTTTCGATCGAATGGCGGGAGCGCGACGATCATGTCATCATGACCGGCCCGGCCGAATGGGAATGGTCGGGCAGGGTCGATCCGTCGACCGGTCGCTGGTCGCGCGATGATACCCGAGAGGCGGAGGCGCAGTGAGCGGCATCGAGGTCATTACCTTCGGCTGCCGCCTCAACACATATGAATCCGAAGTGATGAAGGCGCAGGCTGAGAAGGCCGGGCTCAACAACGCCATCCTGGTCAATACCTGTGCCGTGACCGGCGAGGCCGTGCGCCAGGCCCGCCAGGCGATCCGCCGTGCACGGCGCGACAATCCGCATGCCCGCATCATCGTCACCGGCTGCGCCGCGCAGACGGAAAAGCAGACCTTCGCCGCAATGGCGGAGGTCGATGCCGTGCTCGGCAACGAGGAGAAGCTGACGAGCGCCTCCTATCGCAGCTTGCCGGATTTCGGCGTTTCGGCCGAAGAGAAGCTCCGCGTCAACGACATCATGAGCGTCAAGGCGACGGCACCGCAGATGATCAGACACATCGACGGCCATGTGCGTGCCTTCATCCAGGTCCAGAACGGCTGCGACCATCGCTGCACTTTCTGCATCATCCCCTATGGCCGCGGCAATTCCCGTTCCGTGCCGATGGGAGCCGTCGTCGATCAGGCCCGCAATCTCGTCGACGGCGGTTATCGCGAGATCGTGCTGACCGGGGTCGATGCCACCAGCTATGGCGGCGATCTGCCGGGCGCCCCGACGCTCGGGCTTTTGGCGAAGACGCTGCTGAAACAAATCCCCGATATCCGCCGGCTCAGGCTTTCCTCGATCGACAGCATCGAGGCCGATGCCCATCTGATGGATCTCATCGCCGACGAGCCACGTTTCATGCCGCATCTGCATCTTTCGCTGCAGCATGGCGACGACATGATCCTGAAGCGGATGAAGCGCCGGCATTTACGCGCCGATGCGTTGCGTTTCATCGAGGATGCGCGCCGCCTGCGCCCCGAGATGAGCTTCGGCGCCGATATGATTGCCGGCTTTCCCACCGAAACCGAAGAGATGTTCGACAATGCCGTGAGGCTGGCCGAAGAGGCTGGCATCGCCCATCTGCATGTCTTTCCTTACAGTCCGCGTCCCGGCACGCCGGCCGCCCGCATGCCGCAGCTCGACCGGTCGCTGGTCAAGGATCGCGCCGCAAGGCTGCGCGCCGCTGGACATAGGCTGCATCAATCCCATCTCGATGGGATGATTGGAACCCGGCAATCGCTGCTTGTTGAAAACAACGGCCTGGCGCATACGGAGAACTTCACGCTGGCCGCAGCCCCCGGCCTTCGTCCCGGCGAACTTGTGCCGGTCACGATCACCGGCCACAATGGCAAGCATCTCGATATGCAATTGACGGCCGCAGCGGCGGCCTGACTTTCACGGAATGCCCATGGCTCTCAGTTTCATCAAAAAGGTCTTCACCTTCGGCAAGCCGGCTGACCAACCTGTGCCTGCGGCCGTCGAAAGGGAGCTGGAGCCGCGTTCGCGCGACGAAGATCTGCCGGTTGCCGACGATCCGGTGCTGGCCGAGGAAATGGATACGGCCGGCGGGCCGGCTGCCGATATTGACCCCGGCGGGGTCGAAGCAGCGGTTGCTGACGATGATGTCGAATCCGCAATCCTGCCCGCCGCCGACCAGCTGAACGACATGAGTGTCGTGCCGCTTTCATTGCTGGAAGCGGAAGCTGCGGCGGAAGCGGAGACGGAAGCCCATCCGATTGCTGCGGACGTTGCGGAAGCACCCCCCTCTGTCCCTTCGGGACATCTCCCCCACAAGGGGGAGATCGTTCGGAGGTCGACGCGCCACCTTCGGTCGAAGAGACCGCGGAAGTCGCAGGCCTGCTTCCAGAAGAGATTTCGCCCGAGATCAATGTGGAGCAAGACATCTCCGTTCAGCCGATCTCCCCCCTTGTGGGGGAGATGCCCGGCAGGGCAGAGGGGGGTATCTCACCCACCGAACCTTCCGAGATCGCCGCTGAACAGTCGAAGCTTGAATCGCCTATCCTCCCCAAAGGCTTCGCCACCGGCCCGAAGGTCGTCGAGCCGGAGCCCGTTGTCCTGCAGCCAAAACTCAGCTGGTTCCAGCGCCTGCGCAACGGTCTTGCACGCACCTCTTCGCAGTTGACCGGCCAGATCACCGCGCTCTTCACCAAGCGCAAGCTCGATGACGAGACGCTGCAGGATCTCGAGGACCTGCTGATTCAGGCCGATCTCGGCGTCGAGACCGCCATGCGCGTCACCGACACGCTTGCCTCCGAACGCTATGGCAAGGATGTCACCGGCGAGGATGTCAGCCGGATCATGGCGTCGGAAATCGCCAAGGTCCTGAAGCCGGTCGCCAAGCCGTTGCAGCTTGACCTCTCGCACAAGCCGCATATCATCCTTGTCGTCGGCGTCAACGGCACCGGCAAGACGACGACGATCGGCAAGCTTGCGGCAAAACTTTCCGGCGCCGGGCTGAAGGTGATGCTGGCAGCCGGCGATACTTTCCGTGCGGCGGCGATCGAGCAGCTGAAGATCTGGGCCGACCGGACGAAATCCGAATTCATCGGCACCAAGCTCGGCGCCGATGCCGCCGGGCTTGCCTATGACGCCTTCGAACAGGCAAAGGCGAAAAAATGCGACGTGCTGATCGTCGATACCGCCGGCCGCCTGCAGAACAAGGCAGAGCTGATGGCCGAGCTTGAGAAGATCGTGCGCGTGCTCGGCAAACTCGATCCCGATGCGCCGCATACCGTGCTGCAGACGCTCGATGCCACGACGGGGCAGAATGCGCTGAGCCAGGTCGAGATCTTCCGCAACGTCGCCGGCGTCAACGGCCTGATCATGACCAAGCTCGACGGCACGGCGCGCGGCGGCATCCTCGTCGCCATCTCCGCCAAGCACAAGCTGCCGGTCTATTTCATCGGCGTCGGCGAGGGCGTCGAGGATCTGGAGCCGTTCGAGGCCGAGGATTTTGCCCATGCCATTGCCGGACTTCCCCAATGATGCCACAGATATGCCGCCGAAAGCCTGCAGGGCACGGCCGGAAACAGTTTCCAGGAAAACAGGTTTGAAGAACGCATGAGCACCGAAAGCGATATCACCCCGTCTGCTGCCGACCGGCATCACCCGCTGCTGAAACTGGCGTTGGAACTCGGGCCGCTGCTGATCTTCTTCTTCGCCAATCTGCGCGGCCAGTGGCTGGTGGAGACGTTTCCTGCTCTTTCCGAATTGGGCGGACCGCTGTTCGTCGCGACCGGGCTATTCATGGCGGCGACGATCATCTCGCTGATCGTTTCGAAGATCGTGCTCGGCCATCTGCCGATCATGCCTTTTGTATCGGGGATCGTCGTCGTCATCTTCGGCTCGCTGTCGATCTGGCTGCAGAACGAAACCTTCATCAAGATGAAGCCGACCATCGTCAATGCGCTCTTTGGAGTGGCGCTGCTCGGCGGGCTGGCCTTCGGCAAGTCGCTGCTCGGCTATGTCTTTAATGCCGCGTTCCAGCTCGATGCCGAGGGCTGGCGCAAGCTCACCATCCGCTGGGGCATCTTCTTTCTCTTCCTTGCCGTGCTGAACGAAGTCGTCTGGCGTAATTTTTCCGATGGTACCTGGGTCGCCTTCAAGGTCTGGGGCACGATGCCGATCACCATCATCTTCACGCTGGCGCAGATGCCGTTGGTGCTGAAGCATAGCGTCAACCTGGAAACGGACGGCGAGAAGTGAGCGCTGTCGATGCAGAGTCTCGCGTAAGACACCAGAGCTTCTGGTTTGTCGCCTGCCTTGCGGTCCTGATCATCCAGATCGTCGCCGAATATATGATGGGCCGCCTGCCGATCTGCGCCTGCGGCACTGTCAAGCTGTGGGAGGGCGGGGTCAATACCAGCGGCAATTCGCAGCATCTATCGGATTGGTACACGCCGTCACACATCATCCATGGCTTCCTGTTCTACGGGCTCGCGCATCTCATCGTACGCGGCAAGCCGCTGGCGGCAAGGCTGCTGCTGGCGCTCGTTATCGAATCCAGCTGGGAGCTGCTCGAGAATTCACCTCTCATCATCGACCGCTACCGCACGGCGACGATCGCGCTCGATTATTACGGCGACAGCATCCTGAATTCGGCGATGGACACCGTCTTCATGTGCGTCGGCTTCTTCTTCGCGCGGCGCGCACCGGTGGCGCTCACGGTTGCAATCGCCATCTTCTTCGAGATTTTCACCGGCTACGTGATCCGCGATAACCTGACGCTCAATGTGCTGATGCTGATCTGGCCGGTGGAGGCAATTAAGGTCTGGCAGGGTGGGGTGTAGGGCTTCTTTGTTCTCACAAGACCCCTCCCCAACCCCTCCCCACAAGGGGGAGGGACTAACTCGTGACACCGCCTCGCAAACCAGACCAACTGCACACTGGACGTTCGATTGGACGCACGGCAAGAGCCGCACGTTAAGTCCCTCCCCCTTGTGGGGAGGGGTTGGGGAGGGGTCTTTTGTGGATCACTTGCTCAGGAAGCCGGCTTGCCGAGCGCCTTTTCCATCGCTGGAAAAAGCCCTTCCTTCAGGCTGATATCGTCGAAGGGTCCGACGCGCTTATAGAGGATTGTGCCGTCAGGACCGACCAGATAGCTTTCCGGAATGCCGTAGACACCCCAGTCGATCGCTGCCTTGCCATTCGGATCGATGCCGATCGCCCGATAGGGGTTGCCGAGCTCGCCGAGGAAACGCAGGGCGTTGTCGCTCTGGTCCTTGTAGTTGATGGCGACGATGTTCAGGCGTCCGTCTTTTGCCAGTTCTTTCAATAGCGGATGCTCGTCCCGGCAGGGGAGGCACCATGAGGCGAAGACGTTGACGAGGGTCAGCTTGCCCTTGATTGCCGCATCGGTCAGCGCCGGCAGGTTGGCGCCGTCGAGCGGTGGCAAGTTCAGCGCCGGCGCCTTGGTGCCGATCAGGGCGGAGGGAATTTCGGCGATGTTCTTGCCATGGAAATCCTGGTCGTAGAGCATCTTTGCGGCCGTGGCCGCAATGCCGCCGAAGACGACGAGCGGCAGCAGCGCCAATGCGTAACGGCTCAGCCCGCGCGGCTTGGCGGCGGTGTTTTCCGGCGTGTCGTTCATTCGCCATCCCCCACACTGACCTTGGGGCGCGCCGAACGGCGGCGGATGCCGGCAGCCTCAAGGGCTGCAAGTTCCCTGCGGCGGGCGCGGCCGTCGGCCCAGGTCCAGAGCGTGACGGCGATCGTCACCAGGGCTGCAAAGCCATAGGAAGCGTAGACGTAGAAGGCGTGCGTCACGGCTATTCCTCCCGGCTCGCCATGCGGGCGGCAAGACGGCGCTGGGCGGCAATGCGGCGGCGCCAGATCTCGTTCCTCATCGCCATGATGTGCAGCGTGAAGAAGAGCAGGGTGAAGGCGATCGCCATGACGAAGAGCGGCCGCAGGAATTCCGGATCGATCGCCGGGCCGTCGAGGCGCAGCACGCTTGCCGACTGATGCAGCGTGTTCCACCACTCGACCGAGAATTTGATGATCGGGATGTTGACGAAGCCGACGAGGATGAGCACGGCGCTGACGCGCGCGGCCTTCGACGGATCATCGATGGCGCGGCCGAGCGCAATCAGCCCGAGATACATCAGGAAGAGAACGAAGACGGAGGTCAGCCGCGCATCCCAGACCCACCAGGTGCCCCACATCGGCTTGCCCCAGAGCGAACCGGTGACGAGTGCGAGCAGGGTAAAGGCGGCGCCGAGCGGCGCTGCGGCCTTGGCGGAGACATCGGCCAGCGGATGGCGCCAGACCAGCGTGCCGATCGCCGAGACGCTCATGATCGTATAGCACATCATCGAAAGCCAGGCCGAGGGCACATGCACATACATGATGCGCACGGTCTCGCCCTGCTGGTAATCGCCTTCGGTGGCGAAGCTCAGATAGAGGCCAACCGCGAAACAGAGGGCGGTGATGCCAGCCAGCCACGGAATGGCGCGCGCCGCCAGCGCCAGAAACCGCGTCGGGTTGGCGAGATCGCTGAATTTGCTGATGGCAAGGCTCGTTTCGCGCATGATCGTTTCCTTACCTTGATCCGGCTTTTCCCGCAATCGAATGGCCCATCAATCCGCTGTGTTTCGTAGCGCCAGGGCGGCGGCTGCCGGGCCGATGACCGCGAAGAAGAGTGTCAGCGCAATGAGGATCAGGAAGGGCGGCAGGAAGGGGGCGGGATCCTCGACTGCGGCATAGGTGGCGCTGACGCCGAAGATCAGCACCGGAATGGTCAGCGGCAGCACGAGGATCGAGACCAGCAGGCCGCCGCGGGGCAGCGCCACGGCAACGGCGGCGCCGACGGCGCCGATGAAGGTGATGGCAGGCGAGCCGACCAGCAGCGTCAGCATGGTGGCTGCAATCGCCGTCTCGTCCATGTTCATGAAGAGGCCGAGCAGCGGCGAGGCGATGACCAGCGGCAGGCTGGTGGCCGTCCAATGGGCGAAGCATTTGACCAGCACGGTCAGGACGAGCGGCGTTTCCTGCATCAGCATCAGGTCGAGCGATCCGTCGTCGCGCTCGGCCTGGAACAGGCGGTCGAGACCGAGAAGGGCGGCGAGCAGCGCGCCGATCCAGACGATGGCGGGGCCGATGCGCGACAGCAGTTTGAGATCGGGGCCGACGCCGAAGGGAATGACGGCGACGATGGTCAGGAAGAACAGCACGCCGATCAGTGCACCGCCGCCGGCGCGGATGGAAAGTTTCAGGTCGCGGAGGAAGAGGGCGGTCATGCGGGGCGGCTCTCTGCATGTGCGGTTGACGGGGTAGCTACATCGAGAAGCATCAACCCCATACCCCCGCATCGACCCCGGCAAAGCCGGTCATCTTCAATTCCTGCGAATTCCTCAGCCCCAGCGGCTGATGCGTCGCCGCCAGCACGATGCCGCCCTTTGTCTGATGCGCTCCAATCAAATCGGCAAGCAGCCGGTCGGCGCTGGCATCGAGTGCCGCGGTCGGTTCGTCGAGGATCCAGACGGGGCGGTGGGCAACGAGCAGCTTGGCGAAGGCCATCCGGCGCTGCTGGCCGGCGGAGAGATAACCGAAGGGAAGGTGGGTGATGCCGGCAAGACCGACGGCGTCAGCGGCGTCCTCGGTGGAAAGAGCGGCGGCGGAGCCTGTATTGCCGAGAAAGACACGCCAGAAATCGAGGTTTTCTGCAACCGTAAGTTCACTCTTCATCGCATTTCGATGGCCAAGGTAGTGGCTGACCTCGCCCGGATGCCTGCCTCCCGGGCTCTCTTCGTCGCAGAAGATGACAGTGTCTTTTTCCGGCCTGAGGAGGCCCGCGACGACTCGCAGCAAAGTCGACTTTCCCGATCCGTTTCTTCCCGTGAGGACAAGCGCCTCGCCGGCTGCCAAGTGAAAGGAAATGTTAACGAAAATGAGATCTTCACCGCGCCTTGCAGCCAGATTGTCGGCGGTGAGATGCATGCGGCGGCTCTTTCCTGGTTTCGGCTTGCGGCGGGGTCAAAAAATGTCCGATTTTGACTGTGCTCGGGTATGGCAAGTTTTTAGGAAATTATCTATAAGACCTGCAACCACGCCAGCGGTCGGCGTGAATTTCATCCTTGCGCCGAACTTGGAGCGTCTGTTCCACGTGCGGACAGCGGAAATGGCCGTACCCGCATCCTGATGTGCATTAAGTGCATAGGCGTTCGCACGACTGTGTTGGCTATCAGAAACGGGGTCTCTCGTGTCTAAATCTCTTGACAGTTTCAATTGTCGTTCCACGCTTTCCGTCAACGGGAAGGACTATGTCTATTACAGCCTGCCCAAGGCTGAGGCAAACGGTCTGGCCGGCGTGTCGAAGCTTCCCTATTCGATGAAGGTGCTGCTCGAAAACCTGTTGCGCTTCGAAGACGGCCAGTCGGTCACCAAGGAGCACATCCTGGCCGTTGCCGAATGGCTCAACAATAAGGGTGCGGTCGAAAACGAGATCGCCTATCGCCCGGCGCGCGTGCTGATGCAGGACTTCACCGGCGTTCCCGCCGTCGTCGATCTTGCTGCGATGCGCGACGCGATGGTGTCGCTCGGCGGCGATCCGGAGAAGATCAACCCGCTCGTTCCGGTCGACCTCGTCATCGACCACTCGGTCATCGTCGATGAATTCGGCACGCCGCAGGCTTTCGCCAAGAATGTGGAGCTGGAATACCAGCGCAACGGCGAGCGCTACCGCTTCCTGAAGTGGGGCCAGCAGGCCTTCAAGAATTTCCGCGTCGTGCCTCCCGGCACCGGCATCTGTCATCAGGTCAATCTCGAATATCTCGGCCAGACCGTCTGGACCAAGGAAGAGGACGGCGAGACGATCGCCTATCCCGATACCTGCGTCGGCACAGACAGCCACACGACGATGATCAACGGTCTTGGCGTTCTCGGCTGGGGTGTGGGCGGTATCGAAGCGGAAGCTGCGATGCTCGGCCAGCCGGTCTCGATGCTGCTGCCCGAAGTCATCGGCTTCAAGCTGACCGGCAAGCTCAAGGAAGGCGTCACGGCGACCGACCTCGTTCTCACCGTCGTGCAGATGCTGCGCAAGAAGGGCGTCGTTTCGAAGTTCGTCGAATTTTTCGGCCCCGGCATGGACAACATGCCGCTCGCCGACCGCGCGACGATTGGCAACATGGGCCCGGAATACGGCGCGACCTGCGGCTTCTTCCCGGTCGACGGCGAAACCATCAACTACCTCACAATGTCCGGCCGCACGCGTGACCGGATCGCGCTCGTCGAAGCCTATTCGAAGGCGCAAGGCATGTGGCGCGAGGGCGACGGTTCCGAGCTCGTCTTCACCGATACGCTGGAACTCGATCTTAGCGACGTCGTGCCGTCGATGGCCGGCCCGAAGCGTCCGGAAGGCCGCATCTCGCTCGAGAACATCGCGACCGGCTTCGCCGGCTCGATGGACGCGGATTACAAGAAGCCCGGCCAGCTGAACAACCGCTATGCCGTCGAAGGCATGGATTTCGATCTCGGCCATGGCGACGTGGCGATCGCTGCCATCACATCGTGCACCAACACCTCCAACCCGTCAGTGCTGATCGCCGCCGGCCTTCTTGCCCGCAACGCCGTTGCCAAGGGACTGAAGACGAAGCCGTGGGTGAAGACTTCTCTGGCGCCGGGATCGCAGGTCGTCGGCGAATATCTCGCCAAGTCGGGCCTGCAGGCCGATCTCGACAAGCTTGGCTTCAACCTCGTCGGCTTCGGCTGCACCACCTGCATCGGCAATTCCGGCCCGCTGCCGGCACCGATCTCGAAGACGATCAACGACAAGGGCCTTATCGTTTCCGGCGTTCTCTCCGGCAACCGTAACTTCGAAGGCCGTATCTCGCCCGACGTGCAGGCGAACTACCTCGCATCCCCGCCGCTCGTCGTCGCTTATGCGCTTGCCGGCACTGTGCAGAAGGATCTGACCAAGGAGCCGATCGGCGAGGATGAGAGCGGCAATCCGGTTTATCTCAAGGACATCTGGCCGACCTCTAGGGAAGTCCAGGAATTCATCCTGAAATACGTGACCCGCGAGCTCTACGAACGCAAGTACGCCGATGTCTTCAAGGGCGACGTCAACTGGCAGGCCGTTCAGATCCCGCCGGGCCAGACCTATGCCTGGGACGACGATTCGACCTATGTGCAGAACCCGCCCTACTTCGTTGGGATGGGCAAGAAGGGCACCGGCGTTTCCGACATCAAGGGCGCCCGGGTTCTCGGCCTGTTCGGCGACAAGATCACCACCGACCACATCTCGCCGGCCGGTTCGATCAAGGCGGCATCGCCAGCCGGCGCCTACCTTATCGATCACGACGTCGCCGTTGCCGACTTCAACCAGTACGGCACGCGCCGCGGCAACCATGAAGTGATGATGCGCGGCACCTTCGCCAATATCCGCATCCGCAACCACATGCTTGGCCCAAACGGCAAGGAAGGCGGCTACACCATCCATTACCCGTCGAAGGAAGAGACCTCGATCTACGACGCCGCGATGCAGTACAAGCAGGAAGGCGTACCGCTCGTCATCTTCGCCGGTGTCGAATACGGCAACGGCTCTTCGCGCGACTGGGCTGCCAAGGGCACCAACCTGCTCGGCGTCAAGGCGGTGATCGCCCAGTCCTTCGAGCGCATCCATCGCTCGAACCTCGTCGGCATGGGTATCATTCCATTCGTCTTCGAAGAGGGCACGACCTGGCAGAGCCTCGGCCTCAAGGGCGATGAACTCGTCACCATCGAAGGCCTGGAAAAGATCAAGCCGCGCGAGAAGAAGATCGCCAGGATCACCTATGGCGACGGCACCGTGAAGGAGGTTCCGCTGCTGTCGCGTGTCGATACGCTCGACGAGGTGATCTACCTCAACAATGGCGGCATCCTGCAGACGGTTCTGCGCGATCTCGCAGCCTGATTTTTAAGAAACTCGCATGATAATGGCCGCCGGAGAGCAGTTTCCGGCGGCTTTTCTTTGATGCGACGACAGTATTTGGACGGGCTCACGATGATTTGTTTTACGCAGGTTCCGGCCGGGCTACGTCTCACCCGTTCGTGACTTTCGGTTTGGACCCTGAGGGATTATTCGTACGTTCATATGTCAGGGCCTCCGGTACAAACATGCCGTCGGCGCTGAAAAAGAGGTGCAGGTGAATGTCCCCGCGTTTTTTGATTCCGCTGATTGCCGGCGTTGTTCTCTCAGGCCCGCTGCAGGCCGAAGACGGCACGCCGAAAGGTGTCGTCGAACTCTTCACGTCGCAGGGCTGTTCCTCCTGTCCTCCCGCTGATGCCGCGTTTCGCAAGCTGGTGAACCAGGGCGATGTCATCGCGCTCGCCTATCACGTCGATTACTGGAATTATCTCGGCTGGGCCGATACGCTGAGCTCCAAGGAAAATACCGAGCGGCAGTACGGCTATGCCAGGACGATGGGCCGCAGCAACGTCTATACGCCGCAGGCCATCGTCAACGGACGCGGCCATCTGGCCGGCGCCGATCTGAATGGCATCAACGGCAAGATCGACACCTTTAGCAGCGAAGGCAATGGGCTGACTATTCCCATCAGTGCCGCGATGCGCGGCGACGAGTTGGAGATCAAGATCGGCGCCGGACAGGGCAAAGCCAATGTCGTGATGGTCTATTTCGATAAGGAAAAGACGATCGATGTCGAAAAGGGCGAGAACAGCGGCAAAAAGATTTCTTATCTGCACAGCGTCACCAATGTCGAAACCGTCGGCATGTGGGACGGCAAGGCGACCAATCTGACGCTGCCGGCCAGCGTCCTGCAGCGACCGCAACTCGAGGGCTGCGCCATCCTGCTGCAATCGGCGACCGCAGACGGCGATCCGGCTGCGATCCTTGGCGCGACCGTAGTGATGGCTGGTAAAAATATCTGAGATTCCATCCGCTTTCGGATGAAGTGCCGGGGCGGCCCGGCCGAGCGTATTCGGGGCTGGGGTTAAGGTCGATACGCTCCGCCGGGCCTTTTGGCGCGCTGGCGCCAAACTGGAATTCATAAATCTCCTGCAAATGAGGCGCTGTTTTGACTGAAATGCGGCGCTGCGGAGAAAGCGTGGTGCCCGCCAGCGCCCTTGCGACAGAGACGCGCGGCGCTGCACTGCGGCGGAATGTGACGGCCGGCACTCTTGCAATTTGCGGCGGCTCGGGCAAACTGTCACCCTCCTGTCACAAGCGGAGGCCTCGGGAGACTGATGACAGATCAGCCGGATTTGCGACACGGCGAGAGCCGCTCCGTCGACAATAGTTCCTCAGTCGTCGTCGATCTCAGGGAATACAAACAAAGCAAAGACCTGCTTCCGGTGACCTTCCACCGGCGCGAACTGGACGCGATCCTCTGGATCTACGGCCGCATGGTCGGTGACGGTGAGTGGCGCGACTACGCCATCGATCACCTGAAGGACAGGGCGGTCTTTTCCGTTTTCAAGCGCTCCGGCGAAATGCCGCTCTTCCGCATCGAGAAAAACCCGAAGCTTGCCGCCAAGCAGGGCGCCTATTCCGTGATCAGCGTCAACGGCACCATCCTGAAGCGCGGTCACGAGCTGAACCAGGTGCTGAAGGTCTTCGACAAGACCCTGAAGCTCGTCGACAAATAAGCGATATCAGCTGTTAAACAGCGTGCCGGGATAGGTCGACGGGTCCGGATCGGTGATCATGCCTTCGCCGAGCGCGCGCTGCATGAACATCGTGTCCAGCCAGCGGCCATGCTTATAGCCGGTGCCCTTCATCAGACCGACCTCCTCAAAGCCGGCTGCGCGATGAAGCGCGATCGATGCGGGGCTGGCGCCGCCGATGACGGCGGCCATCTGACGAAAACCGAGTCCGGTGCAGCGGTCGATCAGGGCGGCGAGCAACGCCTTGCCGATGCCCCGACCGCGGACCTCAGGCGCGAGATAGATCGAATCCTCGACCAGCCAGCGATAGGCGGGACGCGTGCGAAACGCCGAGGCATAGGCGTAGCCGAGCAGGACACCGCCCGCATCGACGGCGGCGATATAGGGATATTGCTGGCTGACGATGGCCGCAAAACGTTGCGCCAGCTCGGCCTCGGACGGCGGCACGATCTCATAGCTTGCGACGCCGTTCAGGACCGATTCGCGATAGATTTCGGCAATGGCGGGAATATCGGCTTGCGTGGCATCGCGCAGGAGGAAGGACATTTTGGCGGTAGATCCATTGGGGAGGATATCTCTTCCTAAAACCATCCCGCGAAAGCCTGCGCAACAAAAAAGGCGGCCGAAGCCGCCTTTTCGATCTCAGTCTGCCCTGCTTATTTACGGTTGCCCATGAACTGCAGCAGGAACATGAAGAGGTTGATGAAGTCGAGATAGAGCGTCAGCGCGCCCATGATCGCCTTGCGGCCGGCGACGGCGACGTCATCGGCTTCCAGGTACAATTCCTTGATCCGTTGCGTATCATAGGCGGTGAGGCCTGCGAAGATCAGCACGCCGAGTACCGAGATCGCGAACTGCACGGCGGATGACGCCAGGAAGATGTTGACCAGCGAAGCGATGATCAGGCCGAACAGACCCATGATCAGGAACGAGCCCATCGCCGACAGGTTACGCTTCGTCGTGTAGCCGTAAAGCGACAGCGCGCCGAAAGAGGCGGCGGTGACGAAGAAGGTCTGCACGACGCTCTGGCCCGTATAGATCAGGAAGATCGACGAGAGCGACAGGCCGACGAGCGCGGCATAGACCGCAAAGGTCGTCTGGGCGGCGGCCACCGTCATCGTATTGATCCGGAAGCTCAGGAAGAACACCAGAGCCAGCGGCGCCAGAATGACCACCCACTTCAGCGGGCTCACATAGATCGCCTGACCGAAAGCGGTCAGTTCGCCATTGGCGAAGGCGAGTTGGAACGACAGATATGCGGCCACACCGGTGATCGCCAGGCCCAGCGCCATCAGGTTGTAGACCTTGAGCATATAAGCGCGCAGGCCTTGATCAATCATCTCGCCGGTCTGAACGCGGCTTTGATAGTTACGAAGATCAGCCATAGTTTCCTCTTACAAGCTCCGATGGAAATACGGTGTCGGGGTTTTCGACCCGGGCGCCGCTGCGGAGCTCCAGCATGCCTGCGAACAATATGAGGCTTTCGCCCATTGCAAACAAGAGGCTTGCAAAGCCTCGGCCGGTTAAATCGCCGTAAGGTGAAGGGTTTGAGTGCCGCTGACTGGTCAAAGCTCGCGCAAAACGGGGGCCGCCTTCTGCCCAAGGATGCGCCAGGTACCGATCAGGCCGATGCCGACGGTTAGGATGAGCGCAGTCACAAGCGTCAGTCCGGCCACGTCGGGCAGAAAGGTCGAGGGCAGCCGCATGATGCGGGCGACGATGAACCAGGCGGCAACCCCGCCGGCGATCAGCGCGAAGATCGCAGTTGCGAGGCCGAGGATCAGATATTCGTAGCTGAAGGCGCGGATCAGCGTGGCGCGCGTGGCGCCGAGCGTCTTCAGCACCACCGCGTCGTGGGTGCGCGCCCGGTTTCCGGCGGCAAGCGCGCCGGCAAGGACGAGGATCGAGGCGATGAGGGCGACGGAGGCTGCGGCGCGGATCGCGGTCGCCAGCTGTGCGACCAACTGGTTGACGATATCGATCGCGTCCTTGACGCGCACGCTGGTGATCGTCGGATAGGTGTTGGTGACCGATTTCAGGATCGCGGCATCTTCCGCCGGTGTCGAAGAGGGGTCGGTCAGGGTCGCCAGCCACGCATGCGGGGCGCCGCGGAAGGTATTCGGCGAGAAGACCATGACGAAATTGATCGACAGCGATTCCCACTCGACGCGGCGCAGACTGGCGATCTTCGCGGTGATGTTGCGGCCGAGTACATTGACGGTGACCGTATCGCCGATCTTGAGGCCGAGCTCATGCGCCTCTTCCGAGGAGAAGGAGACGAGCGGCTCGCCGCTGTAATCCTTGTCCCACCATTTGCCTTCGGTGAGGGCGGCGTTCTCCGGCAGGGTTTCGGCATAGGTGATGCCGCGGTCGCCGTTCAGCACCCAGCGGCCGGCTGCCGGCACGTTCATCTTGGTGACGTCCTCGCCGTTGAAGGCGATGATCCGGCCGCGCAGCATCGGCACCTCGACGAGCTTGCCCTGCGGCGCCTGCGCCTGGACGAGATCGCGGAAGGCATCGACCTCGGCGCTCTGGATATCGACGAAGAAGAAGTTCGGCGCACCCTCGTTCATCCGGCCGGTCAGCTGCCGGCGCAGGTTCCCGTCGATCAGCGTCAGGGTTACCAGCAATGCCAGGCCAAGGCCGAGCGAGAGGACGACCGAGGGCGTCAGTGCGCCGGGGCGGTGGATGTTGCCGATCGCCAGCCGCAGCGCCGGCGAGTTGACGCGCGGGCTGCGGCGCGCGAGCCAGGCGATCAGCGCCGCGACCAGGCGCAGGACGACGAAGGCGAAAACGATCGCGCCGACGAAGACGACGGCGATGAAGCGGTCATAGGCGGTGAGGATGGCAAGGCCGGCAAGGCCGGCCATGAACAGGGCGGCAAGCAGGATGTAGGGCCAGGAGGGCAGGCGGCGGGCCTCGAAGCCCTGCTCGCGGAAGAGGGCGGTCGCCGGCACTTCGCGGGCGTGGCCGAGCGGCAGGATGGCGAAGGCGAGCGTCGTCAGGATGCCGAAGAGCGTGGCGAGCAGCAGGGCGCCGGGATAAAGGGTCGGCGCAGTCGAGACCGGCAGGAATTGCGCCAGAAACTGGGCGGCGAAGATCGGCGACAGGGCGCCGATGACGAGGCCGATCAGGATGCCGCCGAGAGCGATGATGGCAATCTGGAAGAGATAGATCAGAACGACGACCTGCGCCGGCGCACCGAGACATTTGAAGGTGGCGATGGTGGTGCGCTTGGCATCGAGGAAGGCGCGCACCGCGTTGGCGACACCGACGCCGCCGACGATCAGTGCGGTGAGGCCGACCAGGGTCAGGAACTGCGAGAAGCGGGTGATATTTTCGGTGAGAGAGGGCGCGGCACGGTCGCTGGTGCGGATCGCCCAGCCGGCGGCGGGGAATTCCTTGGAGGCGCGCGCCTGGATGCCCGACATCGCGCCCTTGTCGTTCAGCCTGATCTTGTAGGCATGTTCGACCAGGCTTCCGGTCTGGATCAGTCCGGAGGCTTGGAGCGCCTGGCGGCTGACGAGCAGACGCGGCGCAAAGCCAAAACCTTCCGACAGTGCATCCGGCTCAGTCTTCACCGTGCCGGTGATGCTGAGCTTGACGTTGCCGAGCAGCAACTCGTCGCCGACGGCAAGCCCGAGCCGATCGAGAAGAAGGGGCGCTGCGACCGCGCCATAAGTGCCGCTTTGGCTGGAAAGCAGCGCTGCAAGCGGATAGTCCGGCTCGGCCACGAACTTGCCGTAGAGCGGGTAGGCTTCATCGACGGCCTTGACCTCGACCAGCGCCTGATCGGAACCGTCGGGCTTGCGGGCCATCGAGCGCAGGCCTGTCGACACTGAAAGGGTGCCGAGGCCTTCGAGGAAACCGATTTCCTGAGGCGTGGCTTCGCGGTTGTTGAGTTCGAAGCGGATGTCGCCAGCCAACAGTTCCTGCCCCTGCGAGGCGATCGTGTCGGTGATCGACTGTGAAACGGAATTGACGGCGGCGATGGCGCCTGTCCCGAGCGCGATGCAGGCAAGGAAGATGTAGAAGCCGCGGATGCCGCCGCGAAGCTCGCGCAATGCCAGGCGAAAAGCGAGCGAGACGCGTGGCGTGATGATCCTCATGCGATCGCCGCTTCGCTGCGGCGGGCGGCGCTATCGCCTTCGATCCGGCCGGAGCGGACGCGAATCTGGCGCGAGCATCGGTTTGCAAGCGAGACGTCGTGGGTGACGAGAAGCAGGGTCATGCCGCGTTCGGCCTGCTTGGAGAACAAGAGGTCGGCGATCTGGCGGCCGGTCTCGGTATCGAGATTGCCGGTCGGCTCGTCGGCGATCAGCAGGGCCGGCGACGGGGCAAGCGCCCTGGCGATCGCCACGCGCTGCTGTTCGCCGCCGGAAAGCTGGCCGGGATAGTGGTTCAGCCGTTCGCCGAGGCCGACCGATTTCAGCTCGCGATGGGCGATCTCGAAGGCGTTGCCGACATTGGCGAGTTCGAGCGGCACGGCGACGTTTTCCAGCGCCGTCATGTTGGCGATCAGGTGGAAGGACTGGAAGACGATGCCGATGTTGCGGCCGCGGAAATCGGCGACCTGGTCCTCGCTGAGGCTATGGAGCGGCGTATCGTTAATGTTGATCTCGCCGCTGTCCAGTTTCTCCAGCCCGGCAAGCACCATCAGCAGGGTGGATTTGCCGGAACCGGAAGGGCCGACGATGCCGACGGATTCGCCGGCCGCGATATCGAGATCGATGCCCTTCAGCACATGGACGGAGGCGGCCGCGCTGCCAAGGGTCAGATCGGCACCCTTCAACTCGATAATGGTTTTTGCCAACAGAAATCGCCCTATATAAGTCCGTAATCGAATGGCCGCATAACGGCACCTCGCCAATCTAGGGAAGCTGGGATGAGATTTAAAGTTGCCGCCCTTCAATTCACCGTCATCGCCGTCTCGCTGTTCCTTGCCACTGCCGCCGATGCCCGGACGATCAATCTCGTCGGTTTTGGGGACAGTTTGATGGCGGGCTATCAGCTGCCGCCCGGCGATGGCTTTCCGGAAAAGCTACAGGTGGCATTGAAGGCGAAGGGGCTCGACGTCACCATTGCCAATGCCGGGGTCTCCGGCGACACGACGACAGGGGGCCTTGCGCGCATCGACTGGTCGGTACCCGACGGCACCGATGGCGTCATTCTGGAACTTGGCGCCAATGATGCGCTGCGCGGCATCCCGCCGGAGGAGAGCGAGAAGAATCTCGATCAGATGATTGCCCGGCTAAAGGAGCGCGGGATTGCCGTGCTGCTCGCCGGTATCATTGCGCCGCCGAACATGGGGGCGGATTATGCTGCGCGGTTTAACCCGATCTATCAGAAACTCTCGGAAAAACATGGGCTTCCACTCTATGCCTTTTTTCTCGACGGCGTTGCGCTGGAGGCAGGGTTGAAGCTCGACGACGGCATGCATCCGAACGCGAGAGGTGTCGACGTTATGGTCGAAAAGATGGAGCCTGCTGTCACAAATTTCGTCGAAGCGATTTCATCTGTGAAGAATTAGGGGCTTGCGCGGTTGTTGATTGCATGATTCCGTGTGAGCACCTGCAAAAGATTCGGGGAGTGCTCGTGATGCCGAGACTGTTTACCGCCCTCGAAATTCCGCGCAATGCGGCGATGAGTCTTTCATTGCTGCGCGGTGGCCTCCCCGGAGCACGATGGATCGATGTGGAGAATTACCACATCACCCTGCGCTTCATCGGTGATGTCGACGGCCGCACGGCCGATGAAATCGTTGAACGCCTCGACCGGATAGACCGGCCGGAATTCCAGTTTCGGCTGGAAGGCATCGGGTCCTTCGGCTCGAAGAAACCGCATTCGGTCTGGGCCGGCGTCTCGCAATCGCCTGAAATGTATGCCCTGCAGGGGGAGATCGAGCGCATCTGCCAGCGTATCGGCCTGCCGCCGGATCCCCGCAAATTCATGCCGCATGTGACGCTGGCGCGGCTCAAATCCTCGCGGCTCGACGATGTCGTGCAATATCTTGCGGGACGCGGCAACTTCCACACCGCCACCTTCACCGCGCCGCGCTTCGTGCTGTTGTCGTCGCGCAGATCGGTCGGCGGCGGGCCTTATCTCACCGAAGAAGTGTTCCCGCTGCATGAGGCTCGCTCGGCGCCCAGCGTTTCGAGCAGCCTGCAGCAGCCGGTCAAGAGCCTGGTATAGACCAGCTCGAAGCCGTCTGGGCCGCCATAATAGGGATCGGGGATATCCTCTCCCGTTCGCAGCGCGATATCACCGAAAAGGTGGATATTCGCCCCATGCGGCGCGCTCTTTTCGAGCGTTGCCAGGTTGTCGCGGTCCATCGCGAGGATCAGATGGAAATCCCTGAAATCCCTCGACTGAATGCGGCGGGCGCGCTGTCCCGATATCTCGATGCCGTGGCTTTTCGCGGTGGCGATCGAACGCCGGTCCGGCGGCTCGCCTTCATGCCAGCCGCCAGTGCCGGCGGAATTGATTGTAAAATCGCGGGTTAAGTCAGCCTCGGCGACGAGATGGCCAAAAATTCCCTCCGCAAGCGGAGAACGGCATATATTGCCCATGCAAACGAAGAGGATGCTGATGCGTTTCATCGGTAACCTGTCTGAGAGATGAGAGGACCATGGCATGAAAATGGAAAGACTGGAACGGCCGGCGGCCGAGGCTGAACTGACCGAGCTTGCGGGCTGGGTGCTCAATGATGCGGGTTCTTCGATATCGAAGACGTTCAAGTTCGCAAATTTCGTCGAGGCTTTCGGCTTCATGACGCAGGCAGCACTCGCGGCCGAGAAGCTCAACCACCATCCCGAATGGTTCAACGTCTATTCCAGGGTGGATGTGACGCTGAATACGCATGATGCCGGCGGACTGACGGAGCTGGATTTCAAGCTCGCCAAAGCCATGGAGAAGGCTGCGGCGCGCCGTATTGTTTGAAAGCGGGGCCGATTGAAAGGGGTCGATTGAAAGACTGGGCGCCGTCACCATATGTTCGCATGGACAAAAGGGATGCAGGGATGGACGAGGTCAAATTCGGGGAAATCCTGTTGCCGGGCGACGAGGACACCCAGAGCCGGCGGGAGAAAACCGTCAGGCAGAAATTCTGGCCGACGTTTCGGCGGGCCGTGCGACAGATCCCCTTCTCGCGCGATGTCGTCGCCGGTTTCTATTGCGCGCTCGATCCGCAGACGCCGACGAAGGTGCGCGGCGTGCTGCTTGCGGCACTCGCCTATTTCGTCATGCCGATCGACATGATCCCGGATATTTTCGCCGTCATCGGCTTTTCCGACGACATCGCCGTGCTTTCGGCTGCCTTCGCCATGGTGCGCGGCCACATCCGGCCGCGCCACTACGAAGCGGCCGACCGCGTTCTTGCCGATCGGCCGGAAGAAGCGATGAAGACGATTTAAGCGATATCCTGTTCCAGCACCTTGCGGAGCTTGCCGAAGGCAAGCCGGATACGTGACTTCACCGTGCCGAGCGGCAGCCCGGTCGATTCGGCGATCTCCGAATGCGATTGACCGAGGAAGAAGGCGGCGCGCAGCATGTCGCGCTGTTCCTCCGGCAATTGACCGACGGCGGCGCGTATCTTGGCGTCGCGATCGTCATTGGCGATGATTTCTTCCGCGCCGATATCGGCCGGCGGCTGCAGGGCCGGATCGTTCTCGTCGAAGATGCGGGTATTGGCGCGGCGCTGCATGTCGATGCGGCGATTGCGGGCAATACGGAAAAGCCAGGTCGAGAGGGAAGATCGCGCGGCATCATAGAGGTCTGCCTTGTGCCAAAGCACGATCATGATCTCCTGGACCAGTTCCTCGGCCTCGCCTGATGTCATCTTCTGGCGCATCAGCCAGGCTTTCAGGCGGGGCGCGAAATAGTCGAACAGGACGGAAAAGGCCTGCTGGTCGCGATCGTCCGCGACGGCCTTGGCGAGGGCAGCGAAACGCTGTCTTTCCTCGGCATCCATATCCCCTCACCAGCCCCCTGCGGCAATAATTTCGTCCCGGATTTCCAAGTCTTAATGAGGTACAACGGATTTGCGAAACGTCAAACTCTTGCCTGAATCTTTGTGTCTTAAATTCAGCCGAACGGACCGCCAGTGCCATCGGGGCACGATGTCGCGGCCGATACCGTCAAAGGTGCGAAAATTGACACTCGAGCTGAAATGACACAGGCAGATACAAATCGCAGCTATTGTTGACCATTTGGTAACCTGAATTAAGTCAAAATAAAGCAGATCGTGATTATGCGGCGCCCGCTATGATCGCTTCGGGCCTTGAATCGCAAGAACCGGCAGGAATCCATGTTTGTAAAAAGTATCGTATCCGCTCTCGCACTCACCCTTGTTATGGCCGGAGTTGCGGAAGCGCAGCAGGCCGCGCCGAACCGCATCCAGCAGTTCCAGGCATGGGGCGCCTACTCCTACAAGTCGGGCAACAGCACCGTCTGCTACGTGCTGTCCGTTCCGACGGCAAAGCAGCCGGCAAGCGTCGACCACGGCGACAATTTCTTCATCGTCTCTCAGCGCCCGGGCCAGAACATCTCTTACGAGCCGCAGGCGATGATGGGCTACACGGTCAAGGAAAATTCGAAGATCAACGTCGTCATCGACAACAAGACCTTCGTGATGTTCACCAAGGACAAGGCCGGCTGGGTCGAGAATGCGGCCCAGGAGCCAGCCCTCGTCGCCGCGATGAAGACCGGTCACTCGATGACGGTCAATGCCGTTTCGCGCAAGGGCACCGGCACCTCCTACAGCTATTCGCTCTCGGGTATTTCGGCTGCGCTGAAGCAGATCGAAACCTGCAAGTAAGCGGTCCTCTAGGCCGAAGAGTTTCATGGGCCGGCCTTGCGCCGGCCCATGCCATTTCCATCTATGGTGACGCGCGGGCAAAATGATGCTAAAGCCGGCGCCAACAGCGGACAGATCGCGATTTCAGTCGCCGTTCCGCCATTCAACTTCTGCCGATGTGCTGTCATGCGCCCGCAGGTCTTCCGGCTTATCGCTGAAGTCCGCGGGGTTGCCAGGAGCAGCCACATGTTTGAATTCGGGATGAATGCCTATGTCCGTCATGGATGCGATCGTTGTCACCAAGCCGCAGGCGCGCACGTCCGCCAGCCTCGAGAAGCCGTCGTTGATCGGCATGTCGCGCGAGGAGATGGCGGCGGCACTCCGGGAAAAGGGTGTGGCCGAGAAGCAGATCAAGATGCGCGTCTCGCAGCTCTGGAACTGGATCTATGTGCGCGGGGTTTCCGATTTCGACCATATGACGAATGTCGCCAAGGACATGCGGGAGATGCTGAAGCAGCATTTCACCATCGAACGTCCCGAGATCGTCGAGGAGCAGGTTTCCAACGACGGCACGCGCAAATGGCTGCTGCGCTTTCCCGCC
The DNA here is from genome assembly GCF_051810725.1 of Rhizobium zaerense. Lineage (NCBI taxonomy): Bacteria > Pseudomonadati > Pseudomonadota > Alphaproteobacteria > Hyphomicrobiales > Rhizobiaceae > Rhizobium > Rhizobium zaerense. Next base: position 754,195 of record NZ_CM132690.1, read on the forward strand.
CGCGGCGCCGGGCGTCCCGTCGAGATCGAGGCCGTCTACATTCCGGAAGAGGGCCGCGGCACGCTCTGTCTTTCCAGCCAGGTCGGCTGCACGCTCACCTGTTCCTTCTGTCATACCGGGACGCAGCGTCTGGTGCGCAACCTGACGGCGGAAGAAATTCTTTCGCAGCTGCTGCTTGCCCGCGACCGGCTTGGGGATTTCCCGGACCGTGAAGCGCCGCAGGGTACGATCATGCCTGCCGAGGGCCGTAAAGTCAGCAACATCGTCATGATGGGCATGGGCGAACCGCTTTATAACTTCGATGCCGTCAAGCAGGCATTGCTGATCGCCACGGATGGTGACGGCCTGTCGCTGTCCAGGCGCCGCGTGACGCTGTCCACCTCCGGCGTCGTGCCGGAGATCTTCCGCACCGGCGAGGAAATCGGCGTCATGCTGGCGATTTCGCTGCATGCGGTGCGCGACGATCTGCGCGACATTCTGGTGCCGATCAACAAGAAGTACCCGCTGAAAGAGCTGATCGAAGCCTGCCGGACCTATCCTGGCCTTTCGAACGCGCGGCGTATCACCTTCGAATATGTGATGCTGAAGGATGTCAACGACAGCCTGGAAGACGCCAAAGGGTTGATCAAGCTGTTGAAAGGCGTGCCGGCGAAGATCAACCTCATTCCGTTCAATCCCTGGCCCGGCACCAATTATCAGTGTTCCGACTGGGAGCAGATCGAGAAGTTCGCCGACTTCATCAATTCGGCAGGCTATGCTTCGCCGATCCGCACGCCGCGCGGCCGCGACATTCTTGCAGCCTGCGGCCAGCTGAAATCGGAATCCGAACGCATGCGCAAGACCGAACGTCTGGCCTTCGAGGCGATGATGATCGCCAATCACGGCGCCGACGACTGATCAGCAAGTTTGATCCTCGCTACAATTCTCCGCGATTGATTTCAGGGGGCGCTTTTCCTAAAAGTGCCCCCAAAATCATTCAGGAGGATCCCCATGCGCCCGATTTTGCTCGCTCTTGCCGCCAGTTTGGCCGTTTCCCTGCCCGCAAAGGCCGATGACGTCACCGTCGCCGTGACGGCGATCGTCGAACATCCGGCGCTCGATGCGGCGCGCAAGGGCGTTCTCGATGCGCTGACGGCCGCCGGCTACAAGGAAGGCGAGAACCTGAAATTCGTGTTCGAGTCGGCGCAGGGCAACCCGGCGACGGCAGCCCAGATCGCCCGCCAGTTCGCCGGCGACGAGCCCAATGTCATCGTGCCGATTTCAACGCCCTCGGCCCAGGCCGTCGTTTCCTCGACACGTGACATTCCTGTCGTCTTCACGGCCGTGTCCGATCCGCTCGGCGCCCAGCTCGTCAAGAACATGGACAAGCCCGGCAGCAATGTCACCGGCCTCTCCGACATGTCGCCGGTCGCCGAGCACATAGCGCTGATCAAGGAAATCCTGCCTGATGTGAAAACCATCGGCTATCTCTACAATTCCGGCGAGGCGAATTCCGTTTCGCTGCTCGCCGTGCTGAAGGCTGAAGCCGAAAAGGCTGGCCTCAAGGTGGTCGAATCGGCCGCCACCAAATCGGCCGAGGTCCAGGGTGCGGCGCGTGCGCTCGTCGGCCGCGCCGATGTGATCTACATTCCGACCGACAACACGATCATCTCCGCGCTTGAAGGTGCTGTCGCCGTTGCCGAGGAGAGCAAGCTGCCGCTCTTTACCGCCGATACGGATTCGGTTTCGCGCGGCTCGATCGCCGCTCTCGGCTTCAACTATTATGATGTCGGCAAGCAGACCGGCGAGATCGTCGTGCGCGTGCTGAAGGGCGAGAACCCGGGCGACATCGCGGTCAAGACCGCCGCCGGCAGCGACCTCGTCGTCAACAAGGCGGCGGCCGCGAAGATGGGCGTCACGCTGCCGCAAAGCGTGCTTTCCCGCGCCAATAAGGTCATTGAATAATCGGCCGTTACTTCGACGTTTAGTTGGATACAGCCGCTCCCGTTTGCACGGGGGCGGCTCTTCGTATTAAAACGCTGCGGTTTCGCGACGGGCGGAACGGACATAAAAAGGGGCTGAAAGCCTTGAGCCAAATCGCATTCTGGGGGGCCGTCGAGCTCGGCCTGGTTTATTCTTTCGTCGCTCTCGGGGTCTATCTCGCCTTTCGAGTTCTGGATTTTCCCGACCTGACGGTCGATGGCTCCTTTCCGCTTGGCGCGGCGGTGACGGCCGTACTGATCATTGCCGGCGTCAATGCCTGGCTTGCGGCTCTGATCGCCATGGCGGCCGGTGCCGCTGCGGGCATGGTGACGGCGCTGCTCAACGTGCGCTTCAAGATCCTCAACCTGCTCGCCTCGATCCTGACGATGATCGCGCTGTTTTCCGTCAATCTGCGCGTGATGGGCAAACCCAATGTCGCCCTCATCAATGCCGACACGATGATCAGCCCGTTCTTCGGCCACGGCCTTCGCGATTTCTACGTGCGGCCGCTCTTCGTCGGTGTTCTGGTGGTCATCGCGCTCATCCTGGTCTGGCGTTTCCTGGAAAGCGATGCGGGGCTGGCAATGCGGGCGACCGGCGCCAATGCAAGGATGGCGCGGGCCCAGGGCGTCGACACCAGCCGGCAGATCTATCTCGGCATGGCGATCTCGAATGCGCTGGTGGCGCTCGGCGGCGCGCTGTTTGCCCAGACCAACGGCTTTGCCGACGTCACCTCGGGCGTCGGCACGATCGTCGTCGGTCTGGCTGCCGTCATCATCGGCGAGACGCTGCTTGGGCGCCGCGGTCTGCTGATCGCGTTGATCGGCTGCGTGCTCGGCTCGATCCTCTATCGCATCGCGATCCAGCTGGCGCTTTCGAGCGACGTCATCGGCCTTCAGGCGTCCGACCTGAATTTCGTCACGGCGATGCTGGTGACCTTTGCGCTCATTCTTCCCCGACTTCGTCGAGGTGCCGCATCGTGATCAGTGTCAAGGACATCAAGGTCGTTTTTGGACGCGGCACGCCGCTGCAGAAGCAGGCGCTGAACGGCGTCAGCCTGACCATAGAGCAAGGCTCTTTCGTCACCGTCATCGGCTCCAACGGCGCCGGCAAATCGACGCTGCTCGGCGTGCTCGCCGGTGACGTGCTGCCGAGCGAAGGGCAGGTGCTGATCGGCAAGAACGAGGTGACGCGCAGGTCGACGGCGGCCCGAGCCGGTCTGGTCGCGCGCGTATTCCAGGATCCATTGACGGGAAGCTGCGGCGCATTGTCGATCGAGGAAAATCTTGCGTTGGCTGCCCGTCGCGGCGAGAAGCGCGGGCTTGCACCGGCGCTCGGTGGTATCAGGCGCGACTATTTCCGCGAGCGGATTGCCGAACTCAATCTCGGCCTGGAAAACCGGCTGAAGGACCGCATGGACCTGTTGTCCGGTGGGCAGCGGCAAGCTGTTTCGCTTGTCATGGCGACGCTGGCGGGCTCGGAAGTGCTGCTGCTCGACGAACATACGGCGGCACTCGACCCGGGCATGGCGGAGTTCGTGATGAACCTCACGCAGAAGATCGTTACCGAGCGCAAGCTGACGACGATGATGGTGACACATTCCATGCGCCAGGCTCTGGATTACGGCCATCGTACGATCATGCTGCACGGCGGCGAAATTGTTCTCGACGTGGCAGGCGACAACAGAAAGAACCTGCAGGTTGAAGACCTGATCGCCATGTTCCGCAAGATGCGCGGCCAGACGCTGGATGACGACGCGTTGCTGATCGGCTAACGCCGACAGCGCGCTGATCGGCTGATGCCGACAGCGTGCTGATCGGTTAGACCGGCCGCGTGCTGATCGGCCGATCAACGTGCCTGGGTGAGCAGGATCTTCGCAGCGAAGACCGAGAAGACGCCGGCAAAGGTGTAGTCCATGCCGCGCAGCACTTTCTTATTGTTCTGAAGCCAGGAGGCCAGCCAGTCGGCGGCAAAGACGATGCTGGCGTTGATCGGCATGCCGATCAGGATGAAGCAGAAGCCGAGAAAGAGCAGCTTTTGGGTGACGGCTGGATCGCCGGCGCTGACGAATTGCGGCAGGAAGGTCATGAAGAAGATGATGACCTTGGGGTTCAGAAGATTGACCCAGAAGCCTGACGAAATGTTCGAAAGTGGCGTGCCCTTCTGCTCCTCGACCTTGGCGACGATGAGCTTCGAGCCGAAGCGGACCGCCTGCACCGCCAGCCAGAGCAGATAGGCGGCACCGCCGGTCTTCAGGATCAGGAAGGCGGTCGGCGAGGCGGTGATCAGCGCCGAAATGCCGAAAGCGACCAGCATGGTGTGGACGACGATGCCGAGGCTGGTGCCGACGACAACGAAGAGAGCCGCCTTTTTGCCCTGGGCGAGCGCGCGGCTGATCGACAGCGTCATGTCGGGGCCAGGGGTCGCCGCGAGCAGCAGCGTCGCGGCGGCAAAGGCGAGAAGGGTCGGCAGGCTGGGCAGAAAATCCATGACATACTCTGAAAGCCGGAAAGGATCTGGGGACCTCTTAACCAGCTTTCAGAAAATTACCAATCAAACCTTGTGATGGGGCCTATTACTTCTGTTCGAGGAACGCCTTGAACTTGTCGGCGTAGTCCTTGTGCCAGCGTGACAGCGGCGGGCGGTTCTCAATGATATCGCCGGCCGCCCAGGCCATCCGGCGCTCGTCGACCGGACGCGCCACATCATTGTCGGGGCAGAGAATATAGAAATCGCCGTGTTCGAGGCTTTCGACCATGAAATCGATGGTCTGCTCCGGCGTCCAGGCAGCGGCCGGTTTTTCCGCGCGGTCGCCCTTGGTGAGGCCGGTGAAGACGAAGCCGGGGATCAGAAGATGGGCGGAAATCTTTCCGCCTTCGGTGTTGCGAAGCTCATGCTGCAGCGCTTCGGTGAAGACTTTCACACCAGCCTTGGAGATGTTGTAGGCGGGGTTGCCGGGTGGCGTGGTGATGCCCTGCTTGGAGCCGGTGTTGATGATCAGGCCCGGCTCGCCGTGCGACAGCATCTTCGGGCCGAAGGTGCGCGTGCCGTTGATCACGCCCATCAGGTTGACGGCGAAGATATTGTCCCAGTTCGCCTGTGGGCTGAAGATCGAGGTTTCCGGGCCGATGCCGGCATTGTTCATCAACACGTGCACACGGCCGAAGCGCTGGAGCACGGCGCGCTCGAGAGCTTCCAGCAGATCTCTGCTGGCGACGTCGGTTTCGACCGCCATCACATTTTCCTCGCCGGCAATGGCCTTGAGTTCATTTGCGGCGTCGGCCAGCCGATCGCCGCCAAGATCGGCGATGGCGACGCTCATGCCACGTCCGGCGAAATATTTCGCCGCGGCAAGACCGATGCCGGAGGCGCCGCCGGTGATGACGGCAACATTGGATTTTCTGAAAATGTCTTGAATATTCGTCACGGGGCAACCTCTCCTCGAGCATTTGCGGACGCTGGCGAATATGGGCTCCGCTTTCGCCCTGTCAAACGCTATCGGCACCATCAGCGTCGCAGTTGCCCTTGCGTCACGCGCCAATCTCGCTAAAAGTGCCGCGACACCGGGTTTTGCCGGGCCTTTTATGCAACGGACCTCATCATCATGGCATCGTACAAAGACGTGAAGAAAGTCGTTCTCGCCTATTCCGGCGGCCTCGACACCTCGATCATCCTGAAGTGGCTGCAGACGGAGCTCGGCGCCGAAGTCGTCACCTTCACCGCCGATCTCGGCCAGGGCGAAGAGCTGGAGCCGGCGCGCAAGAAGGCCGAGATGCTCGGCATCAAGGAGATCTACATCGAGGATGTGCGCGAGGAATTCGTGCGCGATTTCGTCTTCCCGATGTTCCGCGCCAATGCGGTCTATGAGGGCGTCTACCTGCTTGGCACCTCGATCGCCCGTCCGTTGATTTCCAAGCATCTGATCGATATCGCCAAGAAGACCGGCGCCGATGCGATCGCCCACGGCGCGACCGGCAAGGGCAACGACCAGGTCCGTTTCGAACTCTCCGCCTATGCCCTGAACCCCGATATCAAGATCATCGCGCCGTGGCGCGACTGGTCGTTCAAGAGCCGCACCGATCTGCTGGCCTTTGCCGAGCAGCATCAGATCCCGGTTGCCAAGGACAAGATGGGCGAGGCGCCGTTCTCCGTCGACGCCAACCTTCTGCATTCCTCTTCCGAGGGCAAGGTTCTCGAGGACCCCTCCAAGGAGGCGCCTGAATATGTGCATATGCGCACCATTTCGCCGGAGGCGGCACCCGACAAGGCGACGACCATCAAGGTCGGCTTCGAGAGGGGGGACGCGGTTTCGATCAATGGCGTGCGCATGAGCCCGGCGACGCTGCTGGCTGCGCTCAACAATTACGGCCGTGACAACGGCATCGGCCGTCTCGACCTCGTCGAGAACCGCTTTGTCGGCATGAAGTCGCGCGGCGTCTATGAGACACCAGGCGGCACCATCCTGCTTACGGCGCACCGCGCCATCGAATCGATCACGCTCGACCGGGGTGCTGCCCATCTCAAGGACGACATCATGCCGCGTTACGCCGACCTGATCTATTACGGCTTCTGGTTCTCGCCGGAGCGCGAGATGCTGCAGGCGCTGATCGACAAGAGCCAGGAGCATGTCGAAGGCGAAGTGACGCTGAAGCTCTACAAGGGCAATGTCATGGTCATCGGCCGCGAAAGCGAAAAGTCGCTCTATTCCGACAAGCTCGTCACCTTCGAGGACGATCAGGGCGCCTACGACCAGAAGGATGCGGCCGGCTTCATCAAGCTCAATGCGTTGCGCCTGCGCACGCTCGCCAAGCGCAACCTCGTGAAGTAATCACGGTTCGCCTTCGAACCGGATACGGGCCCGCCGGCATTGCCGCGCGGGCTTTTTCGTGGAGTGAGGTAGCAAACGCCACCAAGTTCATAGAGCGTTCTGGATGGCCGGATTGCATGACAAACGGACATCGGCTCGGCTTGGATAGACGACCGCTACGGGGCCGGTAGCGGAGAGGCCACTTCTGGCGAGGAGCGCAGCAAAGCAGACTCCGTAGACATTACTCCCACGTGCAATTCGGAATCTCATCCGGCGCGCCACCACGCCTATACGCTTCGGTGCTCTTTAGCCGCAGTTCCTCGTCCTTGATTCGGCAGGAGCGGCGAGTTTAAGGCTTCCTTGGTTGTCATGTCGCCGGGGCCAGCTTCGCGTCAAGTGTGGTTGGCTCTGACGCCAAAAGCGGGCTCTCATCGCCTAGCGGAGCAGAAGTCGAACTCATAGATCTTTGACGTCTCGGGCCCGACCGATTGGCTAATCAGCGCAGGCCCCATCCAGTTACAAGGCAATCTGCGATGATGCCAAGCGACGTTCCTCGCTGTTCTGCGAGGAACGCGTGGCTCAAGATGGCAATGACAAGATTGGGCGATCGGCTTCGTTAGATATGACAAGTCGTGCCGCCAAGGCTCGTATCTCCGTCGCCACGACTGGACCAAATTGGTTGTCACTGCGCCTGCTTTCGCGCAAATCCGCTAAGGCTGTCTGCATGTTCTGCCAGCGCAAGCGTCTGCCGCCCATACCTGTCCCGGCGGAACGCAGCCCTTTTCCATCCACCAACTCAATCAGCTTGTCTTGTGCTTCGAGCGAAAGCTTCAGGGCTGCGTTGGAGTAGACAAACTGGAGTCCGGTCGATTTGCCCAAATCGTCGTACTCCTTATCGGGTTCTATCTCCGGCAGGCATTCCGGAACCAGTTGGTCGATCCCCTCCGGCAGAACCTCAACTTCCTTCCAGAAGTCAGCACCGATTGTCTCGCTAACCTCTTCGATCCATGGGCTGGCCTTATCGTGGAACGAAAGCACAAGCTCTCGTTTGGCGCGGGTCATCGCGACATACAGCTTACAAGAGGCTCGATAGGCCTCCTCCTCGGGAGCATCGTGAGGAGGAAGCACGCCGTCGCGGCAGTTCAGAATTATGAGAACATCAAACTCATATCCCTTTGTCTGCTCCAAGTCGCAGAATACTAGCGGATCGCTGCTGGGATCGTAGGCACCGTCTAATGCTGTCGCACCACATCTGGCGGCGAACGCCTTGACATCCCTCGCAGAAAAGCCAGCGAAAGCGATACAGACAGTTCGCGCTCCCCCCAGAAGGGAGGTTTGCGCGTAGGCGCGCGCATATGCGATCTCCTCCTCTAGTGTCTCAGCCGCAAGGGCCATTGGTACATGCCCGCTGAAATTCGCGAACTTGGGATCTAGGATTTCGAGATCCTCGCTATCGAGCATGTCCTCGCTGAGGTTCTTGCTCAAGACCTCGTACGCCGCTTTCAATATCTCGCGACTGTTCCGATAATTTTTCTGGATTCGCTCGCGACTAACTGCAGTGATCCCAGCCTCCACCAGGTTGCGATGTTTCGGGAGAATGGTTTGCGCGATGTCGCCACACAGGAAGATGTCATTTGGTGCGACAGGAACCAACTGCCGGACGACGCTCAGCTCGGTGGTTCCGAAGTCCTGGGCCTCGTCTACGAGAATATGGGTATAGCGTGCCTTAATTGATGGCAGATGCTTCGAAAGGGCAGCCGTGAGCCCTAGGTAGTCGACGACACCGATATCGCGCATCTTCCTTTCCCAACCAGCTAACCCTTGAAGTATATCGGCCCTTCGTTCTGACAAAATCCCGAACTTTCGGCCCTTTCGCTCCATGTCGAGGTAGGTCTTGCGAGCGTCCAGAGCGACGGCGCTGCGGATCCAATCGAACTCCTCGCGGACGTAAGTCTCGCTGTTGACTCCTCGCGCGGTCAGCGACTTATGGAGCGGTAGCAGGACCTTCGCGGTCGAATTGTTTAGCCACTGTCGATAGTATTCACGGAATATCAGATCGACGTGTTCATCATGCTTCCAAGTGACATCAGAATACAGAAGATCATTACTTGGCTCGAACTCATGCAGTAGACGCTGCGCCAACTCAAAGAACGACGTCACCTCGATACGGCCACGGACGTCTTCGTTGATGCACGAGGATTCTACCAACTGCGTCAAAAGACCGGCCAAGCTGCGGTTCAAGGTCAGCAACAGAACGCGAGAGCCTTCGCCTTCGGCCAGTCGTAGCGCTCGACGGACGGCCACGCAGGTCTTTCCCGCTCCGGAAACGCCGGACAACTGGGAAACACCCGGATAGTTGGCCTGAACAACCTTCTCCTGTTCTGGGTGAAGATACAGAAACCATTCTTGCCAGGACGAACGCTTCTCGAAGGACGTTAGCCAGTCTTCGTATTCCTTCGACCCGAGACGAAGGCGTCGGATATCCTCCCCGTCTTTGACTTCAAGAAGTTCGCTTTCATCAACTTTTTCCAGCGAACTGATCCGACCAAGGCTCAGATCGACCTGATCTTGAGCACCATCGTAATTTCCCGCGAGCAACAGGTTGAATACGCTATAGACGAATTGCCGAGTGGGCTCGGGGACATCGGATAGGATCGCTTCAAGCTCTTTAGTAGAAGAACGGGCGTCCAACGCTTCAAGCCGACGAGCCACGCTACGGGTAACGTCTCGAAGGGCGTGATCCATGGCTTCTTGATCCAGCCGATCCGCGAGAGGCTTGTCGTGGTGATCCGCCCGATGCCAACCCCGGTGCGATATCTCCTCGCCTGCTCCGGGAACCACTACAGCCCGCGCGTCACGAACCGCAAACTGAAGCCCCTTTTGGCCGTCAAGCCATTTGTCAACATCCTCGTGATCTCCGACGAACAGGAAGACGCATGCCTTCTCGTGCTGCTGGGTTACCAATCGCCATCCGTCACCAAGATCATATTTGACGGCGTTCGAAATCCGAGTTTCACCGTGATTGGTGGGAGAAATACTAGCGAATGGATCAAGATCCCGCAGACTTCCGAGGACGATTCGTACCTTGTCTGCCTTCTTTCGATTTTGTCCGCCGTCGCGGATCGCCTTGGATAGGGAACGGTCGAAAGTTTTCGTTGTGTAGTAACTGATGGCCTGCGTCGCGGTCGCAACTAACTTCTGCGGTTTGTAATCCAAGTGACTGCCCCTGCATGCTCTGCTTGCTTCGCCCAGATCACTATATTTAGGCGCGAAGCAAAAGTGCAAGTTTGGGTTTCGAATATCTTAACGACCTGTGGATAGTGCCCTCCTTCCAGAATCTTCCGCTGCAACGTCTTGATCACACCTACTGTTCCCCCTCGATCCTGCTCGGAACATTTATCCATGAAGCCATGTACCATGATCGATCATCGAACTCTTCGAGGGCAAAAGGCGCTACTTGATTCCGCTCTACCAGCGACAGTACGCCTAGAAAACGAAGCCACAGCTTGAAGTGCTCTGGAGGATATCGAGCGCGCAACACTATCGTTGACGAGCTTTATGAGAAGCATTGGTCGCGATGGGTCCAAATCAGTCGACGAAGTCCTCAGGCTCTTCAAGCTCATTGTCGATGGTAGGCGGTTACCAGTTCCGCAACCGCCATCTGCATGATATCGTGACGCAAATGAACGGGGAATTCTGTGAGCGACCTTGAGCTGCGCTTTAAAATTGATGCGTACAGCCCCCAAACGATCCCTATGGATCGTTTGGGGGAGTACCTCGTCGCGCTCGCGGCCGTGCTCGGCGAGCGAACCGAGGTCCACTTCGAAAAGCTGGAACCCGGCAGCACATGCATCGTGCACCGTATAGAGGAAGAAGCCGCCCCGCAGGTTGAAGAGCGGATTGCTCGCGTCGCCCGGGGTGACGCGGAAGTCGTTCACTTGAATGCCTTTAAGGTAGTTAACGAACTACTGAAGGCGGATGATGCAACGGGTGAGCTAAGCTTTCAGCACGACGGGGCGCAACTATTGAAGTTCCCAGGCAAGTACATGCCTGCCCCGCCGAAGCCGGAGGTTGTAACCCAAGCCGGTACGATCGACGGGGTGGTCATCAAACTCGGTGGCAAGGACAAGACGGTACCCGTGACCATCCAGGATGGCGAGAAGAGCTATCGGTGCACCACAACACGTGAAGTGGCGCGCACTCTCGGGCAGCACATTTTCGGTGGTGAGCTCCGCTTCATCGGCACCGGTGAATGGCACCGCCCCGAAAGCGGCGGCTGGACGCTCGCCCACTTCATAATCTCCGATTTCATCAAGTTGGACGACACTCCCCTGGCGGAGTTGGTTGAGGCCCTCAGGCGGTCTCCTGGCACGTGGGGTGAAGGTGGCGATGCTTGGGAAGAAATCCGTGAGTTGCGCGGTGAGGGAGATGATGCAAACTGATGGTAGTTTTCGACACCAACATGCTGCTCATGCTCGTGCGACCGGATGTCATGGTCGCTAAGGATGCGCAGGGTAATCAGATCAGTCACGCCAAGGATCGGGTGGACGGGCTGGTGCAGCAGCTCGGCAAGGACAAGATCAAGATCGTCATTCCCACGCCGGTCTTGAGCGAGGTGCTCGTCAGGTCGGCCCCGGGCGATCGCAGCGCTATGGTAGAGCATTTCCGGCGATCGGCGGCGTTCAGGATCGAACCCTTCGACGAACGCGCCGCCGTTGAGCTGGCGGATATGGAAAAACGAGCGATTGACGGCGGTGACAAGCGCGGCGGTGTCCAGGGACCTTGGGCAAAGGTCAAGTTCGATCGGCAGATTGTGGCGATCGCACACGTGGCCGGTGTCAAAGTGATCTACACCGACGACGGCAACCTCGCGAAATTCGCCTCTGCCAGAGGTCTAAGGACGGTAGGTATCAGCAGCTTACCGATCCCGATGGCGGCCGCGCAGATACCGCTGCCGTACGATGCCCCACGCAGGAAGATCAATTTAAGCGACGACGACGATCAGCCAGAAGCCTGAGATCGTGTCTCAATGATCGCCGTTATAGTCTTGAGTCTCTCCTGCGTAAGGAATCAGCAAGGCTGCAGGGAACGAGATCGCGGTTGTGGGTCACGGGGCGAGGTCGTCGATGTCACCGGAAAGCACATTAGATTAATAAACTCAAGGGAAAAGACGCGCCGGAATACGCGCTACCATCAGATATGCATGTCAGCGAAGACTACCGTGTTTTTCCATTGGAGCTCGAGGATAACCCGCTCGTCGTCTTCCACGGAACCGCATTGGCGAATTTCGATGCGATCGTTGCCGTGGGATTTAAGCGGGGTATAGATGCTGGGGCAACGCTTGAGAGCATATCGTACGCGAAAGGAAGCTCCTCCGCGTTGACACACTGGATCGGACGCCGGATGGTCGGGCAAGACGGCATCATTCTCGCCCTCCTGTTCGAGAGCTTCCAAGGCCTCCACGAGGAGGTGCAAATCGTCTACGATTACAAAACGGTACCCACGCAACCTGAGATTATAGGGTACGTTGTGGTGCCCGCAACTTACGTCCACCAATAGCCAGCCGTCATAAAAGTATGACGTCGCCAAGTGTCCGCCTCGGGCCGAAAGCCCGCCTCCGGTACGTTTGCTACCTGATCCCACTCTTCGTGCCAATGCACCACCCTTGACGGACGGCAGCGATCGCTTAGTCTGCCGTCATCATCCTCCGGAGCATTTCCATGACGCAGTCTTTGCTCTTCGGCGCCTTTCTGGCGGCGCTGTTCTACGTGCTCATTCCAGGCCCCGCCTTCCTGCAGTTGCTCGGCATCGGGGCCGGGCAGGGGCGCAAGGCCGGCGCCTTCTTCATGATGGGGCATCTGGTCGGGGATCTCATCTGGTCGTCGCTGGCGCTGATCGCGATCGTCGGCGCAAAGACGATCGGAACCTTCGTCTTCGACCTGCTCGGCCTTGCCTGCGGCTTCTACCTCGCTTGGATCGGCTGGAGCGCCGTCAATGCCAAGCCGAAAACGGAGGGGCAGGCGCTTGTTGTGGTCGAGCGGCCGTTTCGCCGCGGTCTGATATTCGGCGTCACCAATCCGAAGGGTTATCCGGTGGCGCTCGCCACCTTCACCGCGCTCGTTGCCGGCTCGGCCGGCGCGCTCGATTTCGAGGCGCTGCCGGTGCTGCTCGGCGTGTCCTTCGTCGGTTTCGTGACGGCCGACATCATCCTGATCGGCATCATCGGCGCCGGTACGGTGCGGCGCTTCTATCGCGCCCATGAGCGGCTGATCGTGCGCTGCTCGGGCGTGCTCTTCATGGGATTTGCCGCCCAGGCGCTCTGGCACGCAACGCCCGGCCTGCTCGGCTGGCGCAAGGCTTGACCTAAAGCGCGTCGCGATCTTTCAGCTTCGCTCCTCACATCATACTTTTCGGCGTCATGCCGATCAGCCGTCCAGGAAGCTGACGATCGAGTTCAGCGTCTGGACCTCGTCAGAATCGCCGATCGACATGGCGACCTGCAGCTGGCTCTTGTAATAATCGAGAAAATTGAAGCTGGTGCCGTCGGTGACACTGGAGAGATCGACGATGTTGCCGAGCGGATCGATCGCATGCATTGGCAGCGGTTCGGAGATCGCGGCGTAGGTGTTCCGATCGATCAGGCCGCTGTCGAAACTCTGGCGTGCATAATTGCGCAGTTCTCCCGCGCTGACCGCGGTGAAATCCGGGCCTTCGCCAACATCGTCTTCGATCTGGAACGAGGCCGGGGCGGGAGCTCTGGTCTCGATTTCAATATCAGAGGTCTTCGAACTTTTTGCGTTATTGGGATTGTTTTTAAAAAGCAAACTCTGAGAAGACCGCACAGAAAAAACTTCCATGGCGCATGTCCCCTTACAAGAAGAACATCAGGAAACTAGCGCCTGCGCGTGATTCGCGTCAATCGTTAACGATTGGTTAATTTTCACGTATCAATTGTCGTCCATCAGATTTGACAGTCCACAAGATTGGCAGGCGAGGCAAAAGGCCATCCCGGCAACATACCAATTCTGTGACGGCTCTCCTATATTGACGATCCACTTGCATGCCAAAAAGGAATTCTCCGATGTCTTCTCCACATGATTTCAATCCGGCGCTGGTGACCTGGGACGGTCTTCACGGCTTGCCGCGTTTCGATGCCCTGGATGACGGTGATTTCGCCGCTGCCTTCGAAGCCGCGCTTGCCGCGCATGAAAGGGAGATCGACGAGATTGCCGGAAACGGCGATGCGCCGACATTCGACAATACGGTCGTGGCGCTGGAGATTGCCGGCGACGCACTGTCGCGCGTTTCGGCGCTGTTCTGGAACAAGGCAGGCGCGCATACCAATGATGTGATCCAGGCGCTGGAGCGGGAGATCTCGCCGAAGATGTCGCGCCACTATTCGAAGATCGGGATGAATGCAGCACTTTTTGCCCGCATCGACACGCTCTGGGAGAACCGCGAGAGCCTTGGGCTGACGCTCGAACAGACACGCGTGCTGGAACGCCACTGGAAAGGCTTTGTCAAATCGGGCGCCAAGCTTGACAAGGCCGAGCAGGAAAAACTCGCCGCGATCAATGAAAAGCTTGCCGGCCTCGGCACGCAATTCGGCCAGAACGTGCTGGCCGACGAGAAGGCCTGGGCGCTGGTGCTGTCTGATGGAGCCGAGCTCGACGGGCTGCCGGAATTCCTGCGCGATGCAATGGCTGCGGCAGCACGCGAACGCGGCGAGGATGGCAAATATGCAGTGACGCTGTCACGCTCGATCATCGAGCCCTTCCTCACCTTTTCGGAGCGCCGCGATCTGCGCGAGCAGGCTTTCAAGGCGTGGGTGGCGCGCGGCGAAAACGATGGAGAGACGGACAATCGCGCCGTCATCAAGGAAACGCTGGCGTTGCGGCATCAGGTGGCGACGCTGCTTGGCTACGGCAACTTTGCCGAGCTGAAGCTCGACAATACGATGGCGAAGACGGCGGAGGCCGTGAACGGCCTGCTCAAGTCCGTCTGGGCGCGGGCGGTGAAACGCGCCGGCGAGGAGGAGATCGATATCGCGGCACTGATCGCCGAAGAGGGCCGGAACCACGAGGTGATGCCCTGGGACTGGCGCCACTATGCCGAAAAGATCCGCGCACGGAAGTTCGATTTCTCCGAGGCCGAACTCAAGCCTTATCTGCAGCTCGAGAAGATCATCGAGGCCTGCTTCGACGTGGCCGGCCGGCTGTTCGGCATCCGGGTCGTCGAGAAGAAGGGCGTGGCCGCCTATCACCCGGATGTCAGAGTGTTCGAAATCAGGGATCGCGAGGACAAGCTGGTCGCCCTGTTCCTCGGCGATTATTTCGCCCGCAGTTCGAAACGATCAGGCGCCTGGATGAGCTCGCTGCAATCGCAGCACAGACTGGAGCTGAAGAACGGCCGCCACGGCGAATTGCCGATCATCTACAATGTCTGCAACTTCGCCAAGCCGGCGGAAGGCAAGCCGGCGCTGCTGTCGCTCGATGATGCCCGCACACTGTTCCACGAATTCGGCCATGCACTGCACGGCATGCTTTCGAACGTCACCTATCCCTCGGTTGCGGGTACCGGCGTTTCGCGCGATTTCGTCGAGCTGCCGTCACAGCTCTATGAGCACTGGCTGACGGTGCCCGATATTCTGAAGCGCTATGCCGTGCATGTCGAAACCGGCGAGCCGATGCCGCAGGCCCTGCTCGACAAGGTGCTGGCCGCCCGCACCTTCAATGCTGGCTTCAATACCGTCGAGTTCACCTCCTCGGCGCTGGTCGACATGGCGTTTCACACGAGAACGGCCGTCGAGGACCCGATGGCGGTTCAGGCCGAGGTGCTGGCCGAGATCGGCATGCCGAAGTCGATCGTCATGCGCCATGCGACGCCGCACTTCCAGCACATCTTCTCCGGCGGCTATTCGGCCGGCTATTACTCCTACATGTGGTCGGAGGTGCTCGACGCCGACGCCTTTGCCGCCTTCGAGGAGACGGGAGATGCCTTCAACAGCGAGATGGCGCGCAAGCTCAAGGACAATATCTATTCCGTCGGCGGTTCGGTTGATCCGGAAGACGCCTACAAGGCCTTCCGCGGCAAGCTGCCGAGCCCGGATGCGATGCTCGTCAAAAAAGGACTTTCGACCTTTGAGGAATTGACAGGCAGCGACGCCTAAGACAATTTGATGACATGCCATGATGCGGCGGGGCGACAGCCTTGCCGCAGCTTTTGCGCGTTCCCCCCTTTCGCAAACGCAAAAAAAACTGTATGGACGCCCCAAACTAATAGGCGCGTCCTCTAGAGCGTGCGCCCCAGCATCAGAGATTTCACATATGTCACTTCGCAATATCGCGATCATCGCGCACGTTGACCATGGCAAAACGACCCTGGTGGATGAGCTTCTCAAGCAGTCCGGCTCGTTCCGCGAAAATCAGCGTGTCGCTGAACGCGTGATGGACTCGAACGATCTCGAAAAAGAACGCGGCATCACCATTCTCGCCAAGGCGACCTCGGTGGAATGGAAGGGTGTCCGCATCAACATCGTCGACACCCCCGGCCACGCCGACTTCGGCGGTGAGGTCGAGCGCATTCTCTCGATGGTGGATGGCGCGATCGTTCTCGTCGACTCCTCTGAAGGCCCGATGCCGCAGACGAAGTTCGTTGTCTCGAAGGCGTTGAAGGTCGGTCTTCGTCCGATCGTCGCGATCAACAAGATCGACCGTCCGGATGGCCGCCACGAAGAAGTCATCAACGAAGTTTTCGATCTTTTCGCCAATCTCGACGCCACCGACGAGCAGCTCGACTTCCCGATCCTCTACGGTTCCGGCCGCGACGGCTGGATGAACGTCAATCCGGAAGGCCCGAAGGATCAGGGTCTTGCGCCGCTTCTCGACCTGGTGCTCAAGCACGTTCCGGAGCCGACCGTCCACGAAGGTCCGTTCACGATGATCGGTACCATCCTCGAAGCCAACCCCTTCCTCGGCCGCATCATCACCGGTCGCATCAATTCCGGCTCCATCAAGCCGAACCAGGCCGTAAAGGTTCTCCACGCCGACGGCAAGACGATCGAAACCGGCCGTATTTCCAAGATCCTCGCCTTCCGCGGCATCGAGCGCACGGCGATCGACGAAGCGCATCAGGGCGATATTGTTGCGATCGCCGGCCTTTCCAAGGGCACGGTCGCCGACACCTTCTGCGATCCCTCGGTCACCGAGCCGCTGCAGGCGCAGCCGATCGATCCGCCGACCGTCACCATGTCCTTTATCGTCAACGATAGCCCGCTGGCGGGCACCGAAGGCGACAAGGTGACCTCACGTGTCATCCGCGACCGTCTCTTCAAGGAAGCGGAAGGCAACGTCGCCCTGAAGATCGAAGAAGCCGAAGGCAAGGATTCGTTCTACGTGTCCGGCCGCGGCGAACTTCAGCTCGCCGTTCTCATCGAGACCATGCGTCGCGAAGGCTTCGAGCTTGCCGTGTCGCGTCCGCGCGTCGTGATGCACAAGGATGAAAACGGCCAGCTTCTGGAGCCGATCGAGGAGGTCGTCGTCGACGTCGACGAAGAACATTCCGGTGTCGTCGTGCAGAAGATGTCCGAGCGCAAGGCCGAAATGGTCGAGCTGCGCCCGTCGGGCGGTAACCGTCTTCGCCTGCGTTTCTACGCACCGACCCGCGGCCTGATCGGCTACCAGTCGGAGCTGCTGACGGATACGCGCGGCACGGCGATCATGAACCGCCTGTTCCACGACTACCAGCCCTACAAGGGTGTGATCGGTGGCCGCGTCAACGGCGTGCTGCTCGCCAATGCTCCCGGCGAAGCCGTCGCCTATGCGATGTTCAACCTGGAAGATCGCGGCCCGATGATCATCGAGCCGGGCGAAAAGGTCTATGCAGGCATGATCATCGGCATCCATTCGCGCGACAACGACCTTGAAGTGAACGTGCTGAAGGGCAAGCAGCTCACCAACATCCGCGCCGCCGGCAAGGACGAAGCGGTGAAGCTGACGCCGCCGATCCGGATGACGCTTGATCGCGCGCTCTCCTGGATTCAGGATGACGAGCTGATGGAAGTGACACCGAAGAATATTCGTCTGCGCAAGATGTATCTCGACGCAAACGATCGCAAGCGTTTCGAAAAAACGAAGGCGGCTCTCTGAGCGCCATTCAAAGCGCTGCAGCGTTTTGGGTCTTCCGAAAAGGGGCGCGGCGCTGGAGAGAAATCCTTCAAAACCCCGGCCTTCGCGCCGGGGTTTTTTATTGTGCGCCGCGTCGATTCCGTCTTGTGACAATCGTTAAAAAAGCGTTAACTTTTGATCGTCGTCCACATATCAAGTCTGTGGGCAATCAACCGGGATGCGACATCGCATATGGTTAATTGCCTCTAGCGGGACCAGAGTAAACGTTATGAAGACGTTGTCGATCGATGTCCGGCGGGCCGAGCCGCAAGACGCCCGAGCCATATCGGAAACACACAGGCTTGCTTGGCAGCACACCTATGCCGGCATCATTCCCCACCGCGCACTGACGCAGATGATCGAGCGGCGCGGCGAAAGCTGGTGGCGCAAGGCAACGCGCGGACCGGCAACGCTGCTGGTTCTCGATGTTGCCGGCACGGTTGCCGGCTACGCGAC
The DNA here is from genome assembly GCF_051810725.1 of Rhizobium zaerense. Taxonomy (NCBI): domain Bacteria; kingdom Pseudomonadati; phylum Pseudomonadota; class Alphaproteobacteria; order Hyphomicrobiales; family Rhizobiaceae; genus Rhizobium; species Rhizobium zaerense. Next base: position 772,585 of record NZ_CM132690.1, read on the forward strand.
GCTCGGCCTCAACCGTGCCCGCGCTCTGCCGCAAGAAGGCGAAATTTACGAGCTTTATCTGCGGCCCGAGTATCAGGGCATCGGCCTTGGCAGGATGCTGTTCGGCGAGGCGCGCCGGCTCTTGAAGTCGCTCGGCTGCAACGGGCTTGTCGTCTGGTGCCTCGAGGAAAACGAGACCGCCAGCCACTTTTATCGCCATCATGGCGGCGTCGATTTCTGCGAAGGCATGGAAAGTTTCGACCACAGGCAATTGAAGAAGATCGGCTTCATCTGGAGCTGAACGGCGATTCAAAGTGCCACAGCGTCCTTGGCGCGTCTGAAAAGACGGGCGGCGCTGGAGTCGACGCTCCACTATCTCCTATTGGAAACTTTTGATGTGAATGTGCGCCGCTGCAGTCGAGCATTGGCGCTGTGCGATGTTGCGTTGCCACATGAAACTGATTATCTGGCTGCCGGCACATTCAACCTTGCGGGAGTTTCTTATGCGCATCGACGCCATTGCAATCGGTCATAATCCACCTGAGGACGTCAACGTTATCGTCGAGGTTCCGGTCGGCGGTCATCCCATCAAGTATGAGATGGACAAGGAAGCCGGCACGCTGGTGGTCGATCGTTTCCTCTATACGCCGATGACCTATCCCGGCAATTATGGTTTCGTGCCGCACACGCTGTCGGAAGACGGCGACCCGATCGACGTGCTGATTGCCAGCACCCGCCCGCTGGTTCCCGGCTGCGTCATCAATGTGCGCCCGATCGGCGTCCTGAAAATGGAAGACAATTCCGGCAAGGACGAGAAGATCATTGCCGTGCCGTCGCCGAAGCTGACGCTGCGCTATGAGAAGGTGAAGGACTTCACCGATCTTCCCGAGATCACGCTGAAGCAGATCGAGCACTTCTTCCAGCACTACAAGGATCTGGAGCCCGGCAAGTGGGTGAAGATCTTCGGCTGGGGCGACTCTAGGGAAGCAGGCGAACTCATCCTCGAAGCTGTCGAGCGCGCCAAGAAGAAAGGCTGATCGCTCAGCCTAAAAACATCTCGAGCTTTTTTACCAAATCCTCCGGATCGCCGTCGATCCGGAGGATTTTTTTGCGCGCGGTCTCACCCGAGACGAGGCTGATGCTGGATTTGGGAATGCGCAGGGATTTTGCGATCAAAAGGATAAGCGCCTTGTTGGCCTTGCCTTTCTCGGGCACTGATGTGACGCGTGCCTTCAGGAAGGCTTCGCCCTCGCCGTCGACCTCAATGCCGTCGACAGCGTCGCGCCCGCCATTCGGGGTCAGCCGGACGGCGAGGCGCAGATGGTCATCGAAAAGGCTCCAGGGACGGCTCAAGCGACCAGCGGGTACAGCGTGGTCCAAAGCAGGGTGCGCAGGAAGAAGATGATCAGCAGCAGGATGATTGGCGAAATATCGATGCCGCCAAGGTTCGGCAGCCGGCGGCGGATCGGCTTCAGCACCGGTTCGGTGACATTATAGAGGAATGTGCCGACCGAATTGACGAACTGATTGCTGGAATTGATAACATTGAAGGCATAGAGCCAGGAAAAAATGGCACTGGCAATCAGGATCCAGGTGTAAATATTCAAAGCCAAATCAATGGTTTGAAACAGCGCAAACATCGTCGTCTCCAATTCGTTGTTGACAGACATGTAGACATTGGCGACTAAACGGGCAAGTGCCGTGTGGAAACGCACGGTGAATCATGTTTAACGGGCGGCTTCGCAGCCATTCCGGCGCCCGTCTCCTCGGAAAACTTCCATGTCGTTTTCGCCCACCGGAGATCGTTTTGCCGCGTTCCGGCATTCGTCCTACACGCGTTTCTTCTTCGCGCGCTTCCTGCTTTCCTTCTCGCAGCAGATCGTCAGCGTCGCGGTCGGCTGGCAGATGTACGACCAGACGGGCAGCGCGATCTATCTCGGTTTGATCGGTCTCGTGCAGTTCCTGCCGTCGCTGCTGCTCATCCTCGTCACCGGTTCGGTGGCCGACCGGTATAATCGCCGGGTGATCGCGGCTCTCTGCTCGCTGGTAAGCGCGCTCTGCACGCTGGCGCTGCTGGTTATGACTGTCATGGGGACCTTCACGCCCTTGCCTGTTTTCGCGGTGCTGCTGATCTTCGGCGTTGAACGCGCCTTCATGTCGCCGGCGGTGCAGTCGCTGGCGCCCAATCTCGTGCCGGAGCAGGCACTCTCCAATGCGATCGCCTGGAATTCGTCGTCCTGGCAGCTCGCGGCGATCACCGGGCCGGTGCTCGGCGGTCTGCTCTATGGCGTCAGTGCGTCGACCGCCTATACGGTGGCGGTGATCTTTTCCGTGCTCGGTGCCGCCCTTCTCTACATGATCCCGAAACCGGAGCAGAAGACGACGGGCGAGACCAAGAGCTGGGCGATGATCCTCGGCGGCTTCAGTTTCATCCGCGCCGAAAAGGTAGTGCTCGGGGCGATCTCGCTCGATCTCTTCGCCGTGCTGCTCGGCGGGGCCACGGCGCTGATGCCGATTTTTGCGCGCGATATCCTCACCCTCGGTCCCTGGGGGCTCGGACTGCTACGCGCCGCACCGGGACTTGGCGCCATTGTCATGGCGATCTTCCTTGCCGCCTATCCGCTCAAACATCGCGCCGGCATCTACATGTTCATCGGTGTCGCCCTGTTCGGCGTCGGAACGATCATCTTCGGCGTCTCTACCAATACCGAGGTCTCGATCGCGGCGTTGGCGCTGATGGGGGCGGCCGACATGGTGTCGGTCTATGTGCGCGAGAGCCTGATTGCGCTCTGGACGCCGGACCAGCTGCGCGGCCGTGTCAATGCGGTCAACATGGTCTTCGTCGGCGCTTCGAACGAGCTCGGGGAATTCCGGGCGGGCACGATGGCGGCGATCTTCGGCGCGGTGCCGGCGGTCGTCATCGGCGGGATCGGAACGCTTGTCGTGGCGGCGATCTGGGCATCGAGTTTCCCCAAACTGCGTGGGATCGATACGCTGGACGCGCCCACTGTATCGTCGGAATCGATTTAGAAACTGGTTATGCGCGAAGAGCGATAGAGGACGCCGCCTTCGCGGTTTTTCCCTCGAAGACGATGTCGAGGAATTCGGTGAGCCAGGCTCTCAGCGGCGCATCGAACAGCATGCGGCCTTCGAGATGTTCGCGGCCCTGCTGGGCGTTCGGCAGGATGAAGCGATGGGCGCCATGCACGACCCAGCGATGCATCATCACCCGGGTCAGTTCGGCATGGAACTGCAGGCCCCAGGCGTTGCCGTCGTAGCGGAAGGCCTGGTTCGGATAGGCATCGCCTTCGGCGAGCAGATCGGCGCCGCGCGGCAGCTCGAAGCCCTCGCGATGGAAATGATAGACCATCTTCGGCCAGTGCATCAGCAGCCGGCCCCTCTCGGTCGGGTGCAGCGGATACCAGCCGATCTCGGTCGAGCCATCGGCATTCGACTGTACCTTGCCGCCGAGATGATGCACCAACATCTGCGCGCCGAGGCAGATGCCGAGGTAGGGGCGTTTTTCCCGGAGCGGAATGTCGATCCAGTCGATCTCCTTCTTGACGAAGTCATCGGGATCGTTGGCGCTCATCGGCCCGCCGAAGACGACGGCGCCGGCATGGTCTTCAAGTGTTGTCGGAAGCGGCTCGCCGAGAACCGGGCGACGGATATCGAGGCGGTAGCCCTTTTCGACGAGCAATTGGCCGACACGGCCGGGGCTCGACCGTTCCTGATGCAGGACGATGAGGATTGGGCGCCCGTCGCGGTTCGGGTTTTGCTCAGTCGGCATCATCTTGCGCAACCTGGACATCCGTCACCCTGGCGGCGGCCTCCTGCCGCTTCTGGATGCGCTCGCGCGAGGAGACGCCGAGCAGATCGGCGATACGCCAGATCACATGGTCTTCCATCTCGCTGCGTTCGCCATCGGCGTAGACGATGTCCCAGAGGACGCCGATCAGCTCGAGGCGTTGCTCGGTATTGAGATGGCGTTTCAGGTCGGCGGTGAAGCGATAATAGTCGACGGCGGAGCTTTCGGCCTCGAGGCCGGCTGCTATCAGAGCATCGAGCTGCTTGCCGTCTAGCGCATACTGCTCCTTCAGGAGCTTGCGCAGCCGCTTCTTCTCGCTGGTTTTGATCTGACCGTCGGCCTCCATGACCTGCATGCAGAGCGCTGCCACTGCGATGCGCGGATCATCGGGGGCAAAACCTTTCTTCGGGTGGTCGGCGGTGAGATTCTGGAAGAATGCCTGAAAGCGTTCGAACATGCGGTTTTCGTTCCATTTCAGAAAAGGCGGAGCCGTGTCTTGGGTTCCGGTTCCATCCTGGGATCGCGAACGCCGGGATCATCCGGCAATCCGCCAAAGAAAGGTTTTGTCTCGCTCGGCGCGGGCGGTTTATCGCCCGCGGTCGGTTCGACGGATTTCGGTTTGGCCGACGTCGGTGCCGGTGCCGGCGTGGGGCGCACAGCCTCGGCAATCGTCGCGGCGCGTTCCAGCTCGATGATGCGATGGTCGTTGACGGGACTTTCCGGCCTGACGTCACGCAGCGGCGGCAATGTCTTCAAAGCCGTTTCGATCGAGGTCGGCGCCGAACCGTCTTCGAGCGGACCCTCGATCTGGCCGAAGGGCGCCTTCCATTCGAAGGCGTCGAGGCGGCCGGTCACGGGCGATACCGGCAGCCACTTGTCGGAGACGAAGCCGTCTGCCACCCAGGCGGGATCGCGCGGCGCCTTGAGCGCCTGGGCCAGCCAGTGGCGCACGCGGCCCTGGTCGCCGGTCTCGGCTTCTTCGATGTTGGCCAAAAGCAGGTAGGCGGCTTCACGCGGCTGCATGCGGGCCGCTGCCTCCGCCTTGGCGCGGGCCTTGGCGAATTCCTGCGCGTCGAGGGCTGCCTGGGCGACGACGAGAAGGGATTCGACATTGTTCGGGCGCTGCCCTTCCAGCCGCTCGGCACGCTTCAGCCGGTCGAGGGTGGAATCGCCGCTGCGGGCCCTGACATAGGCTTGGCCGATCTCGGGATGAGGCGCCGATTTCCATGCCTGTTCGAGGATCGAGGCGGCCTTGCGCACGCCGCCTTCGCGAAACAGCGCCTTTGCGGCAATGAGAGCCGCAGGAATGAAATCGGCGGCAAGCTTCAGCGCCTGCAGGGCGTCGTCGCGGGCACCGGTCGGGTTGCTTTCCAGCTTCTCGCCGGCGCGCGCCGTCAGGAGGACGGCGTGCAGACGGTTGGCTTCGGCCTTTTCGACGACGCGGGCGGCCTTCTGCTGTTCGAGCAGGCGGATCGCATCGTCCCAACGGCCGGCCTGGCTGCGATATTCGAGCGTCGCCTGTGCGGCCCAGGGAAGATAGGGCGCGTTGTCGGCAGCCTTTTCGGCATATTGGCGGGCGGCCTCGTTGGCGCCGAGACGGCGGGCTTCCAGATAGAGACCGCGCAGACCAAGCTCGCGCGTCTCGGGATCGTTGGCCATGGCCTCGAACTTGGCGCGCGCTTCGTCATGGCGACCTTCGATCAGGGCGGCTTGGGCCTCGAGCAGGTTGATCAGCGGCTCCTGATCGGCGCGGATGAGGCCGCGCGAGCGGGCGGCCATCTTGCGGGCAAGAAGGGCATTGCCGGCGCCGGCGGCGATCAGGCCGGTCGACAACGCCTGATAGCCGCGGTCCCGCTTGCGGGCGCGGAAATAACGCGTGACCGAGTGCGGCGAGGTCCAGACGAGACGGACGAACCACCAGGCGATCATCACGGCGGCAATGAGAGCGATGATCGCGCTGGCGGCGACGATCAGCTTCGTCTGGTAGATCTGGCCCTCCCAGATCAGCGAGAGGTCGCCGGGACGATCGGCGAGCCAGGAGAAGCCATAGGCGAGAAGCAACACGAAGAGGGCGAAGACGACAAGGCGGATCAGCATGGTCTTATCCTTCCTTGCCGGTGCCGGAAACCGCTTTCGACAGCGCCCCGCCAACCAGTTCCTCGACGCGGATGCGCGCTTCGAGCGATTGCTTGAAGGCGGCGGACGCCTGTTTGCCGGAAGCGGGCAGGCTGTTCCATTCGGCGGAGGCGCCTGGCAGGTCGCCGCTCTTCACCTTCTCCTCCATGCGGGCGGCAATGGCTTCGACGCTTTCGCCCTCGATGTTGCCGACGGGGCGGACGCTCACCAGCGACTTGGCGCTCGACATCAGCCGATCTGACCAGCTCTGGTTCGGGTCCGGCTGGTTGACGGCTTCAACAATCGCGGTGGCGACATCGGGAACCTCGCGCACCAGCTCGGTGCGTGAGGGAATGCCGGTCTCGGCAAAGGTTCTAAGGTCGGCGACGGCTGGATCGTCGGGTGCGACGCCGGCGAAGGTGTCGAGTTCGGCCAGGAACGGGCCACCGCGATCAATCGCCGCCTTCAGGGCGGCAGCCGCGATCGCCCGGGCAACGGCGACATCCTCGCGCGGCTCGTTCAGCTTCTTTTCGGCCTCTTCCAGGCGCTTGGTGATATCGGCGCCGTTCGTCGTCTGCTGCTCGGATGACTGGGCAAGCGTTGAGCGCAGCTGGTCGACCTGACCGGTCAGTTCCGCAATCTTCTGGTTGAGTGCCTCGACATTGGCAGCATCGGCCGGCGCACCGGCTGCGGGGGCCTTGGCAGTCGCTTCCAGCGCAGCAACGCGTTTCGCAAGCTCGCCGTTATCCGCGCTCGCCGGATTGGCGGCAAGATTGGCGACGGTCTGTTTCAGGCCGTCGATCTGGCCGGCAAGATCGGCCGTCTCCGGCGATGTCGTCTGCGGCGTGGAGGAGCCAGGGAGGTAACCCGCATACCGGATGGCGCCGGCGCCAAGCAGCGCCACGAGGCCGCCAACGATGCCTGCGGCAATGAGGCCGGAGGTGCTGGCGCTCTTCGGCGCAGGCTGTTCGGGAGGAGAGGTGAAGGAAAGTTCTGGAGCTGCCGGTTCCTCCTCCGGCGCATCCATCACAGGCTTCTCTTCATCTTCGGCATGCGACGCAGTCTCGGTTTCGGGCGGCAGGCCCTCATCCGCGGCGGCGGTGCTGTCGGCCTCGCGAGTTTCATCGTCCACCGGTTTTTCGGTATCGGCTGCAGAGGCGAATTCCTGTGAATCGAGGTCGATCGTGACCGGCTCGTCGGCGCTCTTCGAATGGCGTGGCGGGTTTCCCGATACCATGAGGTCCTCTTTATCCTGCATTGCAACGAAACTAGACAGTGATGCCAGTTAAGGGAAGAGCTTAGATCAAATTTGGGTGGTTAGAGCCTTTCCTGGTCAGATTGCAGCATTCTGTTGGCTCAAACGGAGTCGGATGATCGACCGGCCGGCGCGCGTCGTAGCCAAGCTCTACGGCCAAGCCGGCCGGTCGATCAGCCGGCCCGTTTCAGCCAACCCGAAGGGCCGGGCATCTTTCCGCCAGGATCAGAGGCAATCGGCTCGGACGTACCAAGAGGTATGCCCTTCGCCAATCGCCTCTGCCCTGACGAAAACCTGCTCCGGCAGAATGCTTCAAGCTGACCAGGAAAGGCTCTAAAGCCTCAAAGCAGCGACAAAAGGCTTTTCTCTTCCGGCATCGGCGAAATCTCGACGCTTTCTTTCAGAGCCGCCGGTATGGCTTGCGCCACCGCTTCGCTGAGACAGAGAAGGCGGATTCCACTGTGTTTCGGCACGGCTGATCGCAGTTCCGGCACGCGAAAGAAATCCTCTGCCGTCTGGCGGGAATAGAAGAGGATGGCGTCCGGGTAACCGCTAGCGAAGATAGCGCCGATCTCGGTGGGATCGGGGACGGCCGGTTGCATACGGTAGCATTCAGTGACGGAAAAATGGATGCCGAGTTCGCGCAATCTTCCTTCAAAAGTCTCGGCGCGCGGGGTGCCAGCGAGGTAGAGCAGCGTGCCCGAATTCTCCGCCACGACGAGATCGGCGAGATCGCGGCCGTTGCCCTGGGATGAAGCGACGGATCGGAAGCCGAGGCTGCGTGCCTCTTCCGCCGTCGTTTTGCCGACCGCAAAAAGCGGGCGGGCGAGATGCGGACGAAGTTTTTCGCCGAGTGCGGAGAGGACCCTGATGGCTTCGGCGCTCGTCACCGCGATTGCGCCCCTGGTGGCTGCAAGCGCGCCTGCGGCAGCAGCGCTGTCGTGCAGCGGCTGACGCAGCGGCAGCAGCAAGGGCTCGTGGCCCAAATCGCGTAATCGTTGTGCGGTTCTAGTCGCCGAGTGCGCGGGGCGGGTGACGAGCACACGCATGGCCGCTTCAGTGCCAGTCGTCGAAAAAGGCGCTGCCGGCCCTTGCGCGCACGTCCTGGCCGGCGCGGGTGCCGAGCGCTGCCGCATCGCGGCGGTGGCCGTCCGTCGTCACCGCATGCTGGCTGCGGCCGTCGGGAGTGATGATGAGGCCGGAGAACCGGATCAGGTCGCCTTCGCAGACGGCATAACCGCCGATCGGCGTGCGGCAGGAGCCGTCGAGTGCGGCGAGGAAGGCGCGTTCGCAGGAGACGGTGTCGAAGGTCGTGGCATCGTTGACCGGCGCCAGCAGATCGTCGATCCTGGAATCGCCGATGCGGCTTTCGATGCAGATCGCTCCCTGCGCCGGCGCTGGCGGGAAGGTGTCGGGATCGAGGATATCGGTCAGCACATCGACCTTGCCGAGGCGTTTCAGGCCGGCAAGCGCCAGCAGGGTCGCATCGACCTCGCCCTCCTCGAGCTTGCGCAGGCGCGTTTCGACGAGGCCGCGGAAGGTGACGACATTGATATCCGGCCGCATGCGACGGATCAGCGCCTGCCGGCGGAGCGAGGAAGAGCCGACGGTTGCGCCATGCGGCAGGTCGATCAGTTTGCGCGCGGTGCGGCCGATGACGGCGTCGCGGATATCTTCACGCGGCAGGTAGGCGGAGAGATAAAGCCCTTCGGGCAGCTTCGTCGCCATGTCCTTGGTGGAATGCACGGCGAAATCGAGCTCGCCGGCGGCAAGCTTCTGTTCAAGTTCCTCGGTGAACAGGCCCTTGCCGCCGATCTCGGCCAGCGACCGGTCGGTGATGCGGTCGCCCTTGGTCGAGAGAACGACGATCTCGAACATGTCCTCGGGCAGATGATGCGCCGCCATCAGCCTGTCGCGGGCCTCATGCGCCTGGGCAAGCGCCAGCGGGCTGCCGCGCGTGCCGATCCGGAAAGGTTTTGTTTGCATCGGCTCTATTCCGTTGTTACCGGAGTTCTCGTAAACGGGTTTCCATCCCATCGCAATCAACGAACAGGCCTTATGGTTCCCTTTCTGCGCATCCTTGGCATCGAAACGAGCTGCGACGAGACCGCCGCGGCGGTCGTCGAGCGCGATGCGGAGGGGCATTCCAACGTGCTGTCGGATGTCGTGCTTTCCCAACTCGACGAGCATAGCGCCTATGGCGGCGTGGTGCCTGAGATCGCCGCCCGCGCCCATGTCGAAGCGCTGGACGAGCTGATCGAGGAGGCGCTGAAGCGCGCCAATGTGTCGCTCAACGATGTCGACGCCATCGCCGCCACGTCGGGGCCGGGGCTGATCGGCGGGTTGCTGGTGGGGCTGATGACCGGCAAGGCGATCGCCAGAGCCGCCGGCAAGCCGCTCTATGCGATCAACCATCTCGAAGGCCATGCACTGACGGCGCGGCTGACGGACGGGCTCTCCTTTCCCTATCTGATGCTGCTCGTCTCCGGCGGGCATACCCAGCTCATCCTGGTGCGGGGCGTCGGGCAGTATGAGCGCTGGGGCACGACGATCGACGATGCGCTTGGCGAAGCCTTCGACAAGACGGCAAAGCTGCTCGGCCTGCCCTATCCCGGCGGCCCGGCGGTGGAGCGGATGGCGCGGGACGGCAATCCCGGTCGCTTCGACTTTCCACGGCCGCTGGTCGGCGAGGCAAGGCTCGATTTTTCCTTCTCCGGCCTGAAGACGGCGGTGCGGCAGGCGGCGCAGGATATCGCGCCGCTCAGCGATCAAGACGTGGCTGACATTTGCGCCTCGTTCCAGAAGGCGGTTTCGCGGACGCTGAAAGACCGCATCGGCCGTGGCCTGCAGCGGTTCAAGACGGAATTTCCCGCGACATTACGGCCCAGCGACTGGCGAAAAGCCGGCGCTGGTCGTTGCCGGCGGTGTCGCCGCCAATCTCGAACTGCGCGGCACGCTGCAGGCGCTGTGCGACAAGAACGGTTTCCGCTTCATTGCGCCGCCGCTGCACCTCTGCACCGACAATGCCGTGATGATCGCCTGGGCGGGACTGGAGCGGATGGCGACCGGTGCCGCACCGGATACGCTCGACGTCCAGCCGCGCTCGCGCTGGCCGCTCGATTCCAATGCGGAAACGCTGATCGGTTTCGGAAAACGAGGGGCCAAGGCATGAGCGAAAACATCGCCGTCGTCGGATCGGGGGCTTTCGGCACGGCGCTTGCGGCCGTCATCGCCCTTGCCGGCCGCAGCGCCGTGACACTCGTCGGGCGCGATCCGTCACTGATTGCCGATCTGAAGGCCGAACGGCTGCATGATGCGGCGCTGCCCGGCATTCTCCTGCCCGATACGCTGGAATTTTCCGCCGAGGCGGATGCAATCACTGGTGCCTCCATCGTGCTTTTTGCGATGCCGTCGCAGGCGCAGGCCGATGCGGCACGGCAATACGGACCTTATCTTTCCAAGGATGCCGTGATTGTTACCTGCGCCAAGGGCATCGAGCGGGCGACGGGCAATCTTTTGACCGACATGCTGGAACGGGAACTGCCGGATCATTCCGTCGCGGTGCTCTCCGGTCCCGGTTTTGCCGCCGATATCGCGAAAGGCTTGCCGACGGCGATGGCGATTGCGGCAGCCGACATGGAGACCGCGGAGCGCCTCGCTCAGGCCATATCGGGCAGGACCTTCCGGCTCTACGCTTCCAACGACCGGATCGGCGTGCAGCTTGGCGGCGCGCTGAAGAATGTGCTGGCGATCGCCTGCGGCATTGTCGAAGGCCGCGGCATCGGCGATTCCGCCCGTGCGGCGCTGATTGCGCGCGGGCTTGCGGAAATGTCGCGTTTCGTCGTCGCCAAGGGCGGGCAGGCGGACACTGTGCGCGGGCTTTCCGGCCTCGGCGATCTGGTGCTGACGGCGACGAGCCATCAATCGCGAAACCTGCGCTTCGGCATCGCACTCGGGCGCGGCGAAAAGACCGATCCCCTGCATGGCGCGCTGGTGGAAGGCGCGTTTGCTGCCTCCGTTGCCTCGCGGCTTGCGGCGGAATTGAAGGTCAGCATGCCGATCACCGATGCCGTTTCCGCCATCATCGACGGCAAGCTCGATATATCAGAGGCGATAGAGCAGCTGATGACGCGTCCGATCACCACCGAATAGGAGACAGACATGCTTTTCGCCCTTCTCTGCAAGGACAAACCGGGACACCTGAACGTGCGCATGGATACGCGCCCGACGCATATCGAGCATCTGAACAAGCTGAATGCCGAGGGCACGCTGAAGATCGCCGGCCCGTTTCTCGATGACGACGGCAAACCCTGCGGCAGCCTGATCGTCGTCGAAGCGGAGTCGAAAGAGGCGGCGCTTGCGCTTGCCGATGCCGACCCTTACGCCAAAGCCGGACTATTCGAAAGCGTCGACGTCAAGGCCTACAACTGGGTGTTCAACAAACCGGAGGCGTGAGCATGGCGCACTGGCTCTATAAATCCGAACCCGCCTCCTGGTCCTGGGAGCAGCAGAAGGCTGCCGGCGAAAAGGGCACGGAATGGACCGGCGTCCGCAACTATCTGGCGCGCAACAATATGCGGGCGATGCAGATCGGCGACAAAGGGTTCTTCTATCATTCCAATGACGGGCTGGAGATCGTCGGCATCGTCGAAGTCTGCGCCCTGTCGCATCCCGATTCTTCCGCCAAGGGCGATCCGAAGTGGGATTGCGTCGATATCCGCGCCGTCATGGACGTGCCGAAGCCGGTGACGTTGAAGGACGTCAAGGCGAGCGAGAAGCTCGCCAAGATGGCGCTCGTCACCTCGATGCGGCTTTCGGTGCAGCCGGTCACCGAGGAAGAATATCTCGAAGTCTGCCGGATGGGCGGACTGGACAATCCGCCGCGTTGAAGACCGATCCCGAAGCTTTCATCCGCGCCAATACCAGCCTGATGCCGCCGCCGCATGTGCCGGAGATTTCGCTCTATATGGCAAGCGAGGCGCATGAGCTCTGGCTGAAGACGGAGGGGGAACTGGAGGCGATCGGCCTGCCGCCGCCCTTCTGGGCTTTTGCCTGGGCGGGCGGCCAGGGGCTGGCGCGCTACATCCTCGATCATCCCGAGACCGTGCGCGGCAAGCGCGTGCTCGATTTCGCCAGCGGTTCCGGCCTTGTCGGCATTGCGGCTGTGATGGCCGGTGCCCGGGAGGTCATGGCTGGCGATATCGATCCCTGGGCGGAGACGGCAGTCCGGCTGAATGCCGAGGCCAATCGCGTCTCGCTCGGATTTACCGGCGCCGATCTGATCGGGCGGGCGGTCGATGCGGATATCGTACTTGCCGGCGACGTCTTCTACGATCGCGCTTTCGCCGATGCGCTCGTTCCCTGGTTCGCGAAGCTGGCAGCCGACGGCAAGCGGGTGCTGGTCGGTGACCCCGGACGCAGTTACCTGCCGCGGGATCGGTTGGAATTCTGCGCGGTTTATGAGGTGCCGGTAACGCGGGCGCTGGAGGACAGCGAAATCAAGAAGACGACAGTGTGGCGGTTCACTCCCTAAGTCCGATCGACATTCAGGATTCGATCATTCGCGATCGCCCGGACCAAAAGACGTCAGCCGGCGATCAAGGCGGCCTCATACACCATCGTCGCGGCGGCAAGATCAGCCAATGCCGTTCCGACGGCCTTGTAGAGCGTGATCTCATCGTTTGACATCCGCGCTGGAACATTCCGGCGGCACAGTTCGTCAAGTGTCGCACGCACCGCATCTGCAGCAATGACGCCGGCCCTGATCGGCTGGACCAGATCGCCCGCTTCGTGAAGGGCTTCGTGCGTGTCGCTATAGACCGAGGAGCGCCGAAGCGCCTCGTCATCGGCCTCGCGCATTGCCGGGGTGAAGCCGCCGATCAGGTCGACATGGGTGCCCGGCCGCAGCCATTCGCCGCGGATAAGCGGTGCGGTCGCCAGCGTCGCCGCGCTGACGATATCGGCTTGCCGCGCAGCGGCTTCCAGATCCGTGACGGCAGTGGCCTGGAGCCCCTGTTGCCGGAGGCTCTGCGCCAGCCGCTCCGCACCGGCGGGATCGATATCCCAGATATCGACATGCGCGATCGGCCGGACAGTGCGATAGGCATCAGGTATGAGGCTCGCGACGCGGCCAGCGCCGATTACCAGCAGGCGACGGGCGTCCTTTCGGGCAAGATAGTCCGCGGCAAGCGTCGATGCCGCTACCGTACGGCGCGTGGTGATGGTGTTTCCGTCAAGTAGCGCAAGCTGCATCCCGGTCCGGCCATCGTAGAGCATGTAAGTCGAGGTCAAACCGGGAATGCCGAGCAGCGTGTTGCCGGGAAAGACGGTGACGATCTTGATGCCAAGGTAGCGCTCTGACCGGTGCGTTTCATGCCAGGCCGGCATCAGAAGCAGCGTCGCATCCGGCTCACCGCTGTTGGCTATCGTGTGGTGATGCCGTACCGGCACGACACAGCCTTCGGCAAATGCTTGCCGCAAGGTCGCGACCAGCGCGCCGAAAGGCAGAAGCTCGCCCGTTGTGCGGGCATCGAGAATACGGATTTGTGTGTCGGTCATTGAAGCGATCTCTCAGGAAGTTCTAACGGCGGGATAAGGCGAGTTCTGTGTGATTGGACGAGAGCCGCGTCGCCGCTGCGCGGCGCACCGGCTTTTCAACCGGCATCGGCCTTTTGAGGAATGCAAAGCACTGAGCACCACTCAGCCAAACGCCGCTTTCTTCTCCAGAATTCTGGCGTATTGCGTCAGCGGATAGCACAGGGCGAAGAAGATCACCGCGACGAGACCGTAGACCTTGAAAGGTTCGAAGGTCGCGTTGTTGATGGCGTTTGCGGTTTTCAGCAGTTCGTCGAAGCCGAGGATCGAGGCCAGTGCGGTGCTCTTGATCAACTGGACCAAGAACCCGACGGTCGGCGCGCGCGTGATGCGGAAAGCCTGCGGCAGGATGATCAGACGAAGTTCGAGGAGACGATGCAAGCCCAGGCTGGCTGCGGCGTCCCATTGCCCGCGCGGCACCGCCTCGACGCCGCTCCGCCAGATTTCCGCAAGATAAGCGCTGGCATAGAACGTCAGGCCGCAGACGGCGGCGGTCCATGACTCGATCCGGAAACCGAGCATCGGCAGGCCGAAGAACATCAGAAAGAGCTGCATGAGGAGCGGCGTTCCCTGAAACAGGGCAATGTAGCCGGACGCGAAGCTGCGCGGCCAGCGTGTTTTCGATATCCGTGCAGACAGGATCGCCAGGCCAAAGATGGCGCCGCCGGCAAAGGCTGCGAGCGAAAGCATAAGGGTCCAGCGTGTCGCGAAGACAAGATTGCGCAGAATGTCCCAGAAGGTGAACTCAATCATGCCAGACCGGCTCCCAGAAAACGGCGTTTCCCTGCGACGAGGAGCCGGCGAAGTGCGGCGGACATCGAAAGGTAGATCAGCGTCGCCACCAGATAGGTCTCAAAGGAGCGGAAGGTGCGCGACTGAAGCAGATCGGCCTCCTGCGCCAGTTCGCGGACGGATATTTGCGAAACCACCGCCGATTCCAGCATCATGATGATGATCTGGCTCGTCAGCGCCGGAAAAATGATGGCGACCGCTTGCGGCAGGATGATCTTGAAAAACACCAGCCGGGGCCTTAGGCCGAGTGCCTGCGCCGCCTCCTTCTGGCCTCTCGGTATGGCATCGAGCCCGGCCCCGACCACCTCGATCGTGTAGGCCGCCATGTTGAGGGTCATGGCAAGGACTGCGGCGGTGATCGGATCGAGGCGAATGCCGAGGCTGGGCAAGCCAAAGAAGATGAAGAACAACTGCACCAGGAATGGCGTATTGCGCATGATTTCCACATAGAGGCCGACGACCTTGCGCAACCACGGATAAGGTCCCCGGCGCGCGGCCGCGCCGAGAATGCTGAGAACGATACCAAGGACCGATGTGGAGGCCGTCAGGGCAAGCGTCGTGCCTGCGCCATAAGCCAGAGCTGCCATCCCGTCCCAAAGCCAATTGAAATCGAGGCTGTATCTCATCGCATGTCCTTTGGAGCCGGATGATCTAGGCCGGGCCGCCCCGGAAATCTGGGTCCGCCTCTCAAGCAAAGAATTGGAGCATGATGCCACCGCAATCGCTTGCGGTTTTCGGCATCATGCTCTGGTGAGTGGGAGGCCGTGCCCGTCAGTCCTTCAGGTTCTCAGGGTTGAGCGACGCTTTCAGCCAGCTCTTCGAGCCTGCGTCGAGCGAACCGTCGGCGATCATTGCGGCGACGCTGTCATTGACAGCCTTCTTCAGGCCTTCCTCGCCCTTGCGGAGCGCGATGTGCGAGGGGGAACTGAGGAGCTGGAACTTCTGCTCCGGCTTCAGGGCTTCCTGTCGTGCCAGAACCTGCGCGCCGACATCGTTGCCAACGACCATCAACTGGGTCTGGCCGGATATGAAGGCCTGGATGACCGAATTGTAGTTCTCGAAACGCTGGATCGCAGCCGAGCCGGGGGCGACAGCCGTCAGCGACGTGTCTTCGAGCGTCCCACGATTGACGGCAATTGACTTGTCGGCGAGGTCTTCCTTGCCGCTCACCTTCAGCGCAGCCGGACCGATGACGGCAATATAGTAAGGGGCGTACGGGGCGGCATAATCGATAACCTCGGCGCGCTCCTTCGAATAGCCGACGCTCATCAGCAGGTCGACGCGGTCGTCGTTCAGGTAGGCGATCCTGTTCTGGCCAGTAACGCTGACGAGATTGAGTTTCACGCCGAGCCCGTCGGCGATCTTCTGGGCGACCTCGACGTCATAGCCCTTGATGCTCATATCGGCGCTTGCCGAAGAGAAGGGCGGGAAATCGGAGAAGATGCCGATGTTGATCTCGCCTGCGGCTTTGATATCGGCAAGTTCGTCGGCCTGAGCGGCCCCCGCAAGGATGCCGAACACGGCAATTGCCGCAGTGGCGGTGTAGCGCAATTTCATAAGAGCAGTCATGTCGTTCCCCTTTTTGAGACGTGTTGTGCGACAGGTGATGGATGGCAGCGGGCATGAGGCGCGCTGCCGGTGTGGAGCTGGTTCTCAGGTCACCTTGGTCCTGACCGCGGGACTGAACATCGCGAGGCACAGGAGTTCGAACAGGACCTGCGCGGCGATCTGCGCGGTGTTGGTGGTGTTGTCGTATTGCGGTGCGATTTCGACGACGTCGCCGCCGACGAGGTTGATGCCCTTGATGCCGCGCAGCAGGGTCAGAGCCTCCCTCGGCTGAAGCCCGCCGACTTCTGGCGTGCCGGTTCCCGGAGCGAAGGCCGGATCGAGGCTGTCCACGTCGAAACTGAGATAGGTCGGACCGGCGCCGACAACCTCCAGAGCCTTTGCGATCACCGCCTTGAGGCCCATCTCCGCTACCTCTTCGGCGTGGATGACGGTCATGCCGGAGGCAAAGGAGAACTCCCAGAGATATTCGCCGCCGCCGCGGATGCCGATCTGGATCGTACGCTTCGGATCGAGAACGCCGGCCAAAACCGCCTCGCGGAAGGGCGCGCCGTGATGGAACTTGGAGCCCTCATAGGGACCGGCGGTGTCGCAATGAGCGTCGATGTGGATCATGCCGACCGGCTGGCTGGCCGCCAGGCCCTTGAGGATGGCACCGGAGATCGAATGGTCGCCGCCGACCGACAGCGGGATAACCCCGGTTGCCGCGATCATCCGGTAGCAGGTCTCGATGTCGGCATGGCATTCGGCAAGGCCGAACCGGCTGCGCATCGGCACGTCGCCGACATCGGCGACCTTTAGCCCTCCCATTGGCGCGACACGCAGAACATGCTCGTAGGGGCCGATACGCTCGATCGCCCGGACGGCCCGCGGCCCCAGCCGCGCACCGGCGCGATTGGTAACGCCGAGGTCCATCGGCACGCCGATCAGAGCCACGTCAAGGGCCTCAAGCACCTCGGGCCGCAAGCCTTTCTCGATGAAACGGGCATCCAGAAAGGTCGCAGGATCGGCGAAGGGCCATTTGCGGCTGTCGCCGTCCTTGAATACGCTCGCCGCCACGGCGCGGAAGTGCGGATCTTCCATCTCCCCGCCTGCGGCGCTGCCGAAGCGCTTTCTCAAGTCTTCCAGAAAATCCCCGTCAATGGTCAAGGCAGGCTCCCACGGTATTGATGCTGCCATCATCATCGGCGCCGCCCGTTTCTCTTGGAACCGCGAAAATTCGAGAGGGGATATAACGATTATTGATAGCTTGGATCCGCCGAGGCTCC
Source organism: Rhizobium zaerense (assembly GCF_051810725.1). Lineage (NCBI taxonomy): Bacteria > Pseudomonadati > Pseudomonadota > Alphaproteobacteria > Hyphomicrobiales > Rhizobiaceae > Rhizobium > Rhizobium zaerense. Next base: position 789,962 of record NZ_CM132690.1, read on the forward strand.
GCGATGCGGGTAGCGCGACCATCGGTGCGTTCAGAAAACTTTATAACCCTGCGAGAATTTTCCCACTACCGCGGCTGGCAACCTCCAAGCAGTCTCCGATGCGAACGGTCCGGCAGAGGGCCGACAACAAAGGGAACCTACCATGTTGCACGATATGACACGCCGCCGCTTCCTCGGATCCGCCGCAGCCGCGGGGATTGCCGGCACGATGACCGGGTTTGCGAGATCCGCCGCAGCCGGCAGCGGCAATCTCACCGCCGTCGAATGGGGCGGTGATGTCGTCGAAGCGATGAAGCAGATTGCCGCCGACCAGAATGCCGCGACATTCAACTGGGTTCTTCACCAGGGCGGCGCGGGCGCGATCCTGCCAAAGATCAAGGCCGTCTGGCCGAATGTCGACTATGACTACGTCGCCGGCTGGGAAGGCTCGTTCAACAGCATGGTGAAGGAGGATTGGCTCGAGACCATCAATCCTGCCGATGTTCCCAACCTCGCGAATATTCCCGAGAAAATCATCATTCGTGACGGCAAGGGCAATATCAAAGCGGTCCCGCGCGCAGTTGGCGGCATGTATTTCGGCGCCCGAACCGATACGGCTCCGATCGCCGTGAAGACCATCGATGATCTGCTGAGCCCCGATCTCAAGGGCGCGATCTGCTGGCCGGGCCCGACACAGAGCATGATGCTCCAGATTGTTGCGCTCGCCCTTCACGCCGGCGGCAGTGAAACGAATATGGAACCCGGGTGGAAGCTCATGAAGGAATTGGCGAAATCCGGCAATATCGGCCGCGTCGCCGTCACCGATATCGATTTCACCAATTCGCTGACGTCTGGCGAGACCTCCGTCGGCTTCTTCGCCGAGCCCGGCTGGGCGGCGGTGGCGAAAAACTTCCCGGTTACGCGTTTCACCAAGGACAGCAACTTCAAAGCCTTCCTCTACCAGAGCGGGTTCGGCGTCCTGAAGAACAGACCGAACACCAAGGCGACGCTCGATTTCGTCAACTTCGCGATCAGCCCGGACATGAACTCGCTCTACGCCAAAGTGGCTGGCGAGGCGCCGTTGAACAGCAAGGCGGTTACGCCCGACAACCTCAAGCATCTCGCCTTCACGTCGGACGAGTTTTCGAGCTTCGTCTATGTGCCGGACTACAATGTCGTCCTCGAACAGCAGGATGCCTGGTCCAAGCGCTGGGAGCAAGATATCGCCCCGTTGCTGTAAGACACCTCGCGGCAGGTTGTCGTAGGCGCGGGCTTCGACAACCTCCCTTTCTCATGGCCCGCAAGGGCGAGTAAAAGGCTGTTTCATCATGACCAAGGTAAGGCGGCAACCCGTTGCCATTTCAATTCCGGATCGTCGAGATGCGGCCCTGACGCTCGGGCCAGCCCTGCTGGTGTTCGCATTCGGTTTTCTGTCACCGCTCATCAATCTGGCAATCGAAAGCTTGAAGGAGTTTACGCCGGGGCGCGTCGGCTCCGTGGAAAATGCCGCGGCAACGGTTCAGAACTATTACGAGCTTGCAAACCAGGCGTTTGCAAGCGTTCTGCTGACGACCTTCTGGATCGGTGGAGTTGCCGCGATCATCGGCCAGCTTGTGGCATTCCCGCTGGCCTATTTCATCGTGCGGCGCATTTCGCCGCGGATGCGCACGCTCACCCTCGGTTTTTTGATTACGCTTGTACTTTCCAGCGTCCTGATCAAGACGTACGCGATCGAACTGACCTTCGGGTCGGTCGGCATCCTCCGACCCTTCCTCTTGACACTGGGCCTTTCGCCCAACAGCCGCGAATATATCAATATCGTCGTTATTGCGGGTCTGGTTCACTCGATCATACCGGTCGCAACGCTGACGTTGATCGGCGCGATGCAATCGATCGATCCGCGTCTGCTCGATGCAGCCCAGTCGCTCGGCGCACCGGGATGGAAAGCCCATCTGTCGATCACGCTTCCCCTGAGCGTCCCGGCGCTGGTCTCGAGCACGCTTGTCTCGCTGACTTTCGCGATCAGCGCCTTCGTCATTCCCATGGTGCTCGGGAGGGGCCGGGTGCTTTTCATGTCGAACGTCATCTACACCCGGTTCAGCGATATCGCCAACTACCCGAGCGGCGCGGCGATCTCGCTCGTCATGCTTGCCGTGGCGTTGGCGGTCGTCGCTGTCATCACGTTTGCGCAGGCGCGGAGGGTTTCCCGATGAGCATGCAGTCTCTTGCAGCGAGAACCGGAGACCGGATCGCCGGTTCCCTTGCCTACGGTGTCATCGGCCTTGGATTGGCGTTCCTCGCCATCCCGCTGGTGATAACATGCGTCATGGCTTTCGACGCCAGGACCTACCTCGGCCCGATGCCGCCACCTGCCTTGTCGCTTCATTGGTTCGAACGGCTCGTCTCCCAGGCGGATATCCTTGCCAGCCTGCGCACCAGCTTCATCTTGGCGGTACTCACGACGGTTCTGTCCGTTACGATCGGAACTGCGGCGGCTGTCGGTCTTGCCCGGGGCAATTTTCCGGGAAAGGCAGCGCTGACTTCGGCCTTTCTCTCGCCACTCATCGTCCCGCCGGTCGTGATTGGATTCGGCCTGCTGCTTTTCCTTTCCAAGGCCGGTATCACAAATGGTATGGCGCGCCTGCTCCTCGGCCACGTGATCGTGACGTTGCCCTATTGCATAAGGACCAGTCTCGCCAGCCTTCTCGGCAGCGACCACCGATTGACGGAAGCCGCAATGGTTCTCGGCGCCACGGAGCGCCAGGCCTTCTGGACCATTACCCTGCCGCTGATGCGGACGGGCGTCGTCACCGGCGCGATCTTCGCCTTCGCAATTTCGATGGATGACGTATCGATCAGTCTCTTCCTGAGCGATCCGTCCGCAACGACCTTGCCTGTTACGCTGGTCAGCAATATGCGCGCGGCTTTCGATCTGACGATCGCTGCGGCGGCCGTGGTCCTGATTGCCGTCACCGCGTTGCTGATCGTCGTGCTGGACCGTGTCGTCGGCTTCGACACCGTCGTCGGTCAGGGTTTGTTTCGTTCATGAGGACAATACGATGATTTCTGCCGTGGAATTTCAAGGGGTCAGCAAGTGCTTCGGCGAAACGGTCGCCCTTGGCAATATCTCCTTTTCGGTGAACCCAGGCGAAACAATCGCACTGCTTGGACCGAGCGGTTGCGGCAAGACCACCATTCTTCGGCTCATTGCCGGATTCGAGCGGCCCGACAAAGGTTCGATCTTGATCGACGGCGAGCCGATGGCCGGATTGAAACCCTATGAGCGCAATGTCGGGCTGCTGTTCCAGCACTACGCTCTTTTCCCGCATATGACCGTCGAACAGAACATCGGCTACGGACTTCGCCATCGCAACCATCCGCCGGGGCAAATACCGCGCCGCATTGCCGAGATGCTTGAGCTCGTCCGGCTCGTCGGTTTCGGACAGCGGCGGCCGCACCAGTTGAGCGGCGGCCAGCAGCAGCGTGTTGCGCTTGCGCGGGCGCTCGCCACCCATCCAAGCCTCGTTCTTCTGGATGAGCCGCTGTCGGCCCTCGACGCCAAACTTCGCCACGAGCTGCGCACCGAATTGAAGGATGTGCTCGCCGCGGTCGGCTCGACCGCCATCGTGGTAACCCACGACCAGGAGGAGGCGATGAGCCTGGGAGAGCGGATATTCGTGATGAACCGTGGAGCAATCATGCAATCCGGCAAGCCGGATGATGTGTATTGGCGTCCAGACTCGCGTTTCGTCGCGGATTTCATGGGTCGGACGAATTGGATTCATGGCTCGATTTCGGCCGCGGGCGGAACGGCCGGCAAATTTCGCTCCGAATCCGGCTGGGAGTTCCCGGTCGCGTCCACGGCAAGTCTTTCAGGTGCCGCCGAGATTTGCGTGAGGCCGGAAAGCATCGAGATATCGTCCGGTGTTCCGGCTGCCGGAGCCATGCCCGGGCGCGTTGCCGACGTCGTGACACTCGGTGCCTTCAGGCATGTCGTTCTGGACCTCGCCACTGGCGACCGCATAATCTCGGCTTGCCCGAACCGTCCAGACATAGCCTTCGCTCGTGGGCAGGAGATCAGCGTTTCCATTCCCCCCGAGGCATGCGTTCTCTTTGCGCGATAAGCTGGCATGGATGGGGCGCAGCTTGCACTGCGCCCGGGCTAAGGGTCACCAGTTGCCGGAAGGACATGGTTCGTCCAATATCCACTTACGGGCAGAGAGGCCTTCGGCTCTCGAGTGCCACAAAGTATGGAATGCGGCTTCTGATGCTTGATCTTGATTCTTATCTGCTTCGTGCATTTCTGACCGTCGCGGAAATCGGCACCGTCAATGGAGCAGCCGTCAAGCTGAACAGAACGCAGGCGGCCGTGAGCATGCAGATCCGCAAGCTGGAGGAGCTTGTCGGCGTTACGCTGTTTTCGCGTTCGTCAAAGGGCCTCGAGCTGACGAGCCATGGGCAGATCATGCTGGCTTATGCCCGCGAAATGGTCGCCCTCAGCGATGAGGTCGGGAAAAGGCTGACAGGCAAGATGATCGAGGACCGCATTCGCCTCGGCGTCGTCGAGGACTTCGCAGCCGGCCACCTGATCGACATTCTTAGTGCCTTCAGAGCCCAGAACCCGAAGGTCGAGATCGACATCATCGTCGAGCCGAATCGTCGCCTCGCCAGCCTGTTTGAAGACAGGAAGCTCGATCTCGTAGTTTGCGACATCACCTGCCTCGCGCGAAAACCGACCCTGATCTGGACCGAATATTTGATGTGGACGGTCAGATCCGACTTTGTGGCGGATACGGAAAAGCCGCTTCCCATCATCATGTTCGAGGAGGAGTGTCCCTGGACGCTTCCGACGATTGCGGCCCTGTCCCAGCGGAACATCAAGTGGAAGACGGCGTGCGTTGCATCGACGCTGGTGGCCATGGCGACCGCGGTTCGCGTCGGTATCGGCATCGCGCCAATGATGCTCAACACGAAACCGGAGGGCTGCCGGACGCTTGACCGATCGGCGGACCTGCCCGGTCCGGTGCGCATCGAGATCGGTCTGTATGCTCAGTCCGAGACGGCCGAAGGCGCGCGCTATCTTGTGGACTTCATTTCGCGGCATACGGCCATATTGTCCAGCTAGAGCATGATGCCGAAAAGTGTGATCGGTTTTCGGACGATATCCTGCTCCATTCTGGGAGCGTTCAGCTTCCATTATATCGGGTCAATTTAATTCCTCCTACCGGAACGGCGAGCGAAGCCCCACAGTGATCCATGAAGGGTCGACGGCCCAATCTCAAGCATACATGGAAGCCTGCGAATACATGATGGGGCAAGCCAAAGTTGACGAAACTCTCCTCGCAGATGCCGCCTATCTGCCCGGCCAGGTCGCAAACCTGACGAGGGGAGCAAGCGTCACAGCGCAGACCAACGAAATACTGGAGCGCATCGATGACATGCTGCTGCGCGAAGGCACCGACAAGTCAGAGATCATTCTCGTCAACATCTGGCTCAGGGACCTTGCCTCATTCGAGGAAATGAACAGAGCTTGGGATGCTTGGATGCCGGATAGCGGAACGCCACGGCGGGCGACGTTCGAGGACAAGAATCTGCCGCCGATGTGCGCCATCCGTATTGACGTAGCCGCGTCGCGAAAGAGTAGGGCCGGGCAAATTTGAGCCACCTGCGCTCGTCATCTTCATACTCTTGTCAGCGAAGCCGGAGCGGAATCCCGCACTTTTGGCATCATGCGCTAAGGTCGGATGACACAGACATTGGCCTCGTAGGCGCAGGGATCGTCCTGCACCGCGATATCGATGACTTTCGCCTTCGGTGCCAGTTGCTCAGGCCGTGCTGTGGGATAGAAGCCATAGCCGTCGCCGCCGACATAGGTTCCGCCATCAACCTGATAGACGTAAGAAGAGCCGGCATAGGTGCCGCCGCCGTCACCCTGCGCCTGCGGCACGACGACGATCAGATTGCTGCGGGCGAAGCGATTGGTCGCCGGCGATGAAAACTGTTTCAGGAACGGCATCCGTTCTTTGCGGTTCCGATATCGATAGGCGTTATCGAAACGGATGCCGCGATCGCGCCAGCCGATACGTTCGCCGAGGAGTAATCCACCGTGGAAATCGTGACGGTGGCCGCGAAAGCGATGATCGTCGCGGCGGTCACCGGCTTCGGCGGGAAGTGCAGCAAGCGCGGACAGGGCAAGCAGGGCGACTGCGGACAGACTGCGAAACATGGGTGGCCGGCCTCCGGAATTCCGATCCCTAACAAATCGTTAACGCCAGATTGCGCCAAAAGCCGGAGCTTGTCCATTCAGGTCGGACAACCGGCACAAAATTTGAGCGGAAAAGACCAGTTTCTTTAGCCTGCAAACTTCCCGGTAACGCGAATCGATTAAATTAAAAGCAGACAGCGATTGTGCTTGTCGTCGGCGTTCCCGGTGATTAAACGTCGCAATTGATGCAACGCACACAGAGAATTTTGTCATTCGTGTGGTTGACTGAGCATGCTCCGAAATCCGGGAGCGCAGAGAAGCCGCCGCGAGGTTCTGATGGCGAATGTGACAAATAACCGGCCCCTATCGCCGCATCTGCAGATTTACAAACCTATCCCCACCATGGTCATGTCCATCGTTCACCGCATCACCGGTAGCGCGCTCTACGTCGGCACGCTGCTCGTCGCCTGGTGGCTGATAGCGGCGGCAAGCGGCCAGGGCTCCTACGACTGGGCCAACTGGGTGCTCGGCAGCCTTCTCGGCAAGCTCGTACTTCTCGGCTACACCTGGGCGCTGCTGCACCACATGCTCGGCGGCTTCCGCCATCTCATGTGGGATCTCGGCTACGGCCTCGAGAAAGAATTCTCGACCAAGCTCGCCATCGCCAACATCATCGGGTCGCTCTGTCTGACCGTGCTGGTCTGGGTGATCGGCTTCCTCATTCGCTTCTGAAGGTCCTCTCATGGATATGCGCACCCCCCTCGGCAAGGTTCGCGGGCTCGGCTCCGCCAAGGACGGCACGGGCCATTTCTGGCGTCAGCGGCTGACCGCAGTCTCCAATATTCCGTTGATCCTCTTCTTCGTCATCTTCATGATCGCCTATGCCGGCGCGCCCTATGCGGATGTGGTTCGCGCGCTGTCGAACCCGTTTGTCGCGGTCGTCATGGGCCTGATGGTAATATCTGGCGTCATCCATATGAAGCTCGGCATGCAGGTCATCATCGAGGACTACGTGCATGGCGAGTTCGGCAAGATCGCTCTGCTGATGCTGAACACGTTCTTTGCGATCGTGATCGCCGGCCTCTGTCTCTTCGCCATTCTGAAAATCGCATTCGTAGGATAAGCTGACATGGCACCGACTTCACCCGCCCAGAACGGCAAGGCCTACAAGTATGTCGATCACTCCTACGACGTGATCGTCGTCGGCGCCGGCGGCGCCGGGCTGCGTGCCACGCTCGGCATGGCAGAGCAGGGTTTCCGCACGGCCTGCATCACCAAGGTATTCCCGACCCGCTCGCATACGGTCGCGGCCCAGGGCGGCATCGCCGCTTCGCTGCGCAACATGACGCCGGATAGCTGGCAGTGGCACCTCTACGATACAGTCAAGGGTTCCGATTGGCTCGGCGACGTCGACGCCATGCAGTATCTCACCATGGAAGCGCCGAAGGCGGTCTATGAGCTCGAGCATTACGGCGTGCCGTTCTCGCGCAACGAGGAAGGCAAGATCTATCAGCGCCCGTTCGGCGGCCATATGCAGAATTACGGCGAAGGCCCGCCGGTCCAGCGCACCTGCGCCGTTGCCGACCGCACCGGCCACGCCATCCTGCATACGCTCTACGGCCAGTCGCTGCGCAACAATGCCGAATTCTTCATCGAGTATTTCGCGCTAGACCTGATCATGTCGGAAGACGGCAGCCGCTGCACCGGCGTCGTCGCCTGGTGCCTCGACGACGGCACGATCCATCGCTTCGCCGCCAAGATGGTGGTGCTGGCGACCGGCGGCTACGGCCGCGCCTATTTCTCGGCAACATCGGCCCATACCTGCACCGGCGACGGCGGCGGCATGGTGGCGCGTGCCGGCCTGCCGCTGCAGGACATGGAATTCGTTCAGTTCCACCCGACCGGCATCTACGGTTCGGGCTGTCTGATCACCGAAGGCGCGCGCGGCGAAGGCGGTTACCTCGTCAACTCCGAGGGCGAGCGCTTCATGGAGCGGTACGCGCCTTCGGCCAAGGACCTTGCCTCGCGCGACGTCGTTTCGCGCTGCATGACGCTTGAGATCCGCGAGGGCCGCGGTGTCGGCAAGGCGAAGGACCACATCTTCCTGCATCTCGACCATCTCGATCCGGCCGTTCTTCATGAACGCCTGCCGGGGATTTCCGAGAGCGCCAAGATCTTCGCCGGCGTCGACGTCACGCACGAGCCGATCCCGGTTCTGCCGACCGTTCACTACAATATGGGCGGCATTCCCACGAATTATTGGGGCGAAGTGCTGAACGCCGACGGCGCCAATCCTGAACGGATCATCCCCGGCCTGATGGCTGTGGGTGAAGCCGGCTGCGCCTCGGTGCACGGCGCCAACCGCCTCGGCTCCAACTCGCTGATCGACCTGGTGGTCTTCGGCCGCGCCGCGGCGATCCGCGCCGGCGAGGTGATCGACCGCGCGGCGCCGATCCCGCATCTCAATGTCGCCGCCTGCGACAAGATCATGGACCGTTTCGACGGTCTGCGCCACGCCAGCGGCGGCACGCCGACGGCAGAACTGCGCGAGAAGATGCAGCGTGCCATGCAGGAAGACGCCGCCGTCTTCCGCACGCAGGAATCGCTGGAATCCGGTTGCCGGCGTATCTCGGCAATCTGGGGCGAGATGAAGGACATCAAGGTCACCGACCGCTCGATGATCTGGAACTCCGACCTCGTGGAGACGCTTGAGCTGCAGAACCTGATGGCCAACGCCATCACGACGATCTACGGCGCTGAGGCCCGCAAGGAGAGCCGCGGTTCGCATGCCCGCGAGGACTATGCCGAGGGTGCATTCGCCGGCCGCGACGACGTCAACTGGCGCAAACACACGCTCGCCTGGGTGGACGAGGCAGGCGACGTGAAACTCGATTACCGGCCGGTCCACACCGAGCTGATCGCGGAAGGCATCGATCCGCATAAGATCGAGCCGAAGGCTCGCGTGTACTGATCTCAAGAGGAACCGGACATGGTTGAACTCGCTCTCCCCAAGAATTCTCAGATGCGCGAAGGCAAGGTCTGGCCGAAGCCGGCGGGCGCCAAGAACACCCGCGAATTCCGCGTCTACCGCTGGAGCCCGGACGATGGTCAGAACCCGTCGATCGATACCTTCTACATCGATGTCGACGATTGCGGGCCGATGGTGCTCGACGGTCTGCTCTACATCAAGAACAAGATCGACCCGACGCTGACGCTGCGCCGCTCCTGTCGCGAGGGCATTTGCGGCTCCTGCGCGATGAATATCGACGGCACGAACACGCTCGCCTGCACCAAGGGCCTCGACGATATCAAGGGTGCGGTGAAGATCTATCCGCTGCCGCATCTGCCCGTCGTCAAGGATCTGGTTCCGGACCTCACCAACTTCTATGCCCAGCATCGTTCGATCGAGCCATGGCTGAAGACGGTGTCGCCGGCGCCGGCCAAGGAGTGGAAGCAGAGCCACGAGGACCGGCAGAAGCTCGACGGCCTTTATGAATGCATCCTCTGCGCCTGCTGCTCGACCTCCTGTCCGAGCTACTGGTGGAACGGCGACCGCTATCTCGGTCCGGCCGTTCTGCTGCAGGCCTATCGCTGGCTGATCGATTCCAGAGACGAGGCGACCGGCGAGCGCCTCGACAATCTCGAAGACCCGTTCCGCCTCTATCGCTGCCATACGATCATGAACTGTGCGCAGACTTGTCCGAAGGGTCTTAACCCGGCCAAGGCAATCGCCGAAATCAAGAAGATGATGGTCGAGCGCCGGGTTTGATCAGCATGCATACCGATGGCGGAATCGACGGCTTCGATCCCGAAGCCGTCACGGAGATCAGGTCGCGGCTTGCATCGGTGCGCGAACAGGGCATCCGCATCGGTTTTGCGATCGAAAGTGGCAGCCGCGCCTGGGGCTTTCCATCTCCCGACAGCGATTATGATTGTCGCTTTGTCTACATCCGTCCCGTCGAACATCATCTTGCTCTTGTTTCGGCGCGCGATGTCATCGAGTTCCCGATCATTGGCGATATCGATACAGGCGGCTGGGATCTCAGAAAGGCGTTGCGGCTCGCGCTCAAGGGAAACGCCGTGGTGGTTGAATGGCTGAAATCGCCGATCGCCTACGAAGAGGAAGCTGGTTTTCGCTCCCGTCTCGGCGCGTTTCTTGATCACGTCATGGTGCCGGAGAAGGTCGCTGCGCATTATGTCGGACTTATGCGGCGGCATTTTCAAAGCCATGGCGAAGACGTGATCAAGCTGAAGACGCTGCTCTATGCCCTGCGTCCGGCCATCGCGCTCGAATGGATGCGGCAGCGTTCATATCGCGTGCTGCCGCCGATGAATATGCTGGAATGCCTTGAGACGATCTCCATCGCGCCGGAACTTCGGGCGGCGATACTCGATCTCGTGCATGTCAAGAAGCAGACGCGCGAAATGGGTGTGGGCCTGCCACCGGCACTGGTGCAAGTGTTCCTGCAGGGTGCACTGGAGCGCTATTCCGAGACATTGCGCGAGTTCGACAGGGATCCTGACAGAGATGAACGCGGGCAACACCTTGCTGACAAATTCTATGTGCAGGAAGTTTTGCAGCGGGACAGTTGAACTGTATCGTTTTTCGGTTAGGTGTTGTCGCGGGCAATTTATGCCGCCCGACTTGATTAACCAAAGCGAATTACGATAATCGGACTTGTCTCACGCCCGTTTCTCTGCGGCGATGGCCGAATTCAGGAGTATGATGATGCAGTTGCGATATGCGATGACAGGTCTGGTGGTGGCTCTCGCGCTAGCCGGTTGTGATCGGACGGCATATAATTACAACTCCAGCTCAAACTCGGTGCCGACGCCGTTGACGGCGCAACCGGTGCCCTCCGTACAGGGCGGGCAGCTTCCGCCGCCGACCGGCAGCTCGCAGTTTCCGGCCGCACCAGCGTCGGCGTCGCCGATGCCGGGCGCTCAGCCTGGGGCAATGGCCGCGAATGCGCTCGATATCACCAAGGAATCGATGGTTGGAAGCTGGCGTGTCAACGGCAGCTGCGACATGTTCCTGACGCTCACCAATCTCGGCAGCGGTTCGCGCGGCGGCACGCGTGGTTGCGTCGGCGAGCTGACGGCGATGGGCTCCTGGGAGGTCGCCGGCAAGCAGGTGCTGCTCAAGGACCGCTCGGGCAACCAGCTTGGCAGCGTCTACAAGACGGCCGACAACCGCTTCCAGGGACAGACGAGCACGGGCCAGTCGATCAGCCTCAGTCGGTAAACTAACTGGCGTGGTCCGGCGGGTCAGCGCCATTGACTGACAGGCGGATATGCGCTCATGCAACCAATGCCGGATTATGCGCTCAGCGTCTGCGAACAGCTTAAAGCGCTGACCGCATCGGGCGCCCTCCAGGTCGATTCTGCCCAATTGGACGTGGCAAAGAGCCTCGACCGGGTGCTCGCCGGGCTGAAGCAGCGGCTGCCGGCGGCAAAATCGAGCGCGCTCGGCTGGCTGTTTGCCGCCAAGAAGAAATCCACAGACGGCATCAAGGGGCTTTATATCCACGGCAGCGTCGGGCGCGGCAAGACCATGCTGATGGACATGTTCTTCGCGATGGCGCCGTGCAGGAAGAAGCGCCGGGCGCATTTCCACGAATTCATGGCGGATGTGCACAACCGCATCGCGGCGCACCGGCTGAAGCTCAAGAACGGCGAGACGAGACAGGCCGACCCGATGCCGCCGGTCGCCGCAGCGCTTTACGACGAGGCAGAACTGCTCTGTTTCGACGAGTTCACGGTCACCGACATCGCCGATGCGATGATCCTGTCGCGGCTGTTCTCCGAGCTTTTCGCGCGCGGATGCGTGCTGGTCGCGACCTCGAACGTCGAACCCGACAATCTCTACACGGATGGTCTCAATCGCGGCCTGTTCCTGCCCTTCGTCGCCTTGCTCAAGCAGCATGTCGATGTCGTCACCCTGGATTCGCCGACCGACTACCGGATGGAGAAGCTGAGCAGCCAGCCGGTCTATCTGGTGCCGATCAACGACCATAACGACATGGCGATGGATGCGTCCTGGACGCAGGCGCTGCATGGGCGCAAGGCGCAGCCGCTGGATATTCCAATGAAGGGGCGCCACATCCATGTGCCGCTCGCCGTCGACCGCATGGCGCGGTTCTCTTTCGCCGATCTCTGCGACAAGCCGCTCGGGGCAGTCGACTTCCTGGCGATCGCCGAGCGTTTCGATACGGTCTTCGTCGATCACATTCCCTTGCTCGGGCCGGAAAAGCGGAACCAGATCAAGCGGTTCATCATTCTGGTCGATACGTTCTACGATCATGCCGTGCGGCTTTACATTTCCGCAGCGGCCATGCCGGAGGAACTGCTGCTGCAACGGCGGGGTGTCGAGGGCTTCGAATTCGACCGCACGGCTTCACGCCTGTTCGAGATGCGCAGTGCGGAATATCTTGCGCTGCACCATGAGAAACGCGCCGCGGAGTAACAATTCGGTGACAGAATATCTTACGTTTACGTAAGCATTTTTGTATCTAAACGATTGAAAACGCTGCATCAAAAATAATGGATTGCCATTTTTTGGCTTTGGGTCTATGCGATTGCGTCATTGGGCGGTGCCTTGCGCGTCCGTTCGACGAATTTGATCGCAAAGGAAACAGCGAAAATGGCGCGTAACAAGATCGCACTCATTGGTTCTGGCATGATTGGTGGCACGCTGGCACACCTCGCCGGCCTGAAGGAACTGGGCGACATCGTCCTCTTCGACATCGCAGACGGCATTCCGCAGGGCAAGGGTCTCGATATCTCCCAGTCGTCGCCGGTCGAAGGCTTCGACGTCAATCTGACGGGTGCCAGCGACTATTCCGCGATCGAGGGCGCTGACGTCTGCATCGTCACGGCAGGCGTCGCCCGCAAGCCCGGCATGAGCCGCGACGATCTTCTCGGCATCAACCTCAAGGTCATGGAGCAGGTCGGCGCCGGCATCAAGAAATATGCCCCGAACGCTTTCGTGATCTGCATCACCAACCCGCTCGACGCCATGGTCTGGGCGCTGCAGAAGTTTTCCGGCCTTCCCGCCAACAAGGTCGTCGGCATGGCCGGCGTTCTCGACTCCTCGCGCTTCCGCCTCTTCCTCGCCAAGGAATTCAACGTATCCGTCCAGGACGTCACGGCTTTCGTGCTCGGCGGCCACGGCGACACGATGGTGCCGCTCGCCCGCTACTCGACGGTCGGCGGCATTCCGCTCACCGACCTCGTCACCATGGGCTGGGTCACCAAGGAGCGGCTCGAAGAGATCATCCAGCGCACCCGTGACGGCGGCGCTGAAATCGTCGGCCTGCTGAAGACCGGCTCGGCCTATTACGCGCCGGCCGCCTCGGCGATCGAGATGGCCGAATCCTACCTCAAGGACAAGAAGCGCGTTCTGCCCTGCGCTGCCCACCTCTCCGGTCAGTACGGCGTCAAGGACATGTATGTCGGCGTTCCCACCGTCATCGGCGCCGGCGGCGTCGAGCGCATCATCGAGATCGATCTCAACAAGACCGAGAAGGAAGCCTTCGACAAGTCCGTCGGCGCCGTCGCCGGTCTCTGCGAAGCCTGCATCAACATCGCGCCTGCCCTGAAGTGATTGGCGCTGAAGTAATCGAAATAGGGATACACCCATGAACATTCATGAATATCAGGCCAAGGCTCTGCTGAAGGGCTATGGCGCCCCGGTTGCCGAGGGTGTGGCTATTCTCAACGTTGAAGAAGCCGAAGCTGCCGCCAAGTCGCTTCCCGGTCCGCTTTACGTGGTCAAGAGCCAGATCCATGCCGGCGGCCGCGGCAAGGGCAAGTTCAAGGAGCTGTCGCCGGAAGCCAAGGGCGGCGTGCGTCTCGCCAAGTCGATCGACGAAGTCGTCGCCCATGCCAAGGAAATGCTAGGCAACACGCTGGTGACTGCCCAGACCGGCGAAGCCGGCAAGCAGGTCAACCGCCTTTACATCGAAGACGGCGCCGACATCGCTCGCGAGCTTTATTGCTCGCTGCTGGTCGACCGCTCGGTCGGTCGCGTGGCTTTCGTGGTCTCCACCGAAGGCGGCATGGATATCGAAGCTGTCGCCCACGATACGCCCGAAAAGATCCAGACGATCGCCATCGATCCGGAAGCCGGCGTGACGGCGGCCGACGTTGTTGCAATCTCCAAGGCTCTCCAGCTCGACGGCGCTGCCGCCGAAGACGCCAAGGCGCTTTTCCCGGCGCTCTACAAGGCCTTCGGCGAGAAGGACATGGCTCTCCTGGAGATCAACCCCCTGATCGTCATGAAGGATGGCCATCTGCGCGTCCTCGATGCCAAGATGTCTTTCGACGGCAATGCGCTCTTCCGTCACGACGACGTCAAGGCGCTGCGCGACGAGACCGAAGAAGACGCCAAGGAAATCGAGGCCTCGAAGTGGGACCTCGCCTATGTCGCGCTCGACGGCAATATCGGCTGCATGGTCAACGGCGCAGGCCTTGCCATGGCGACGATGGACATCATCAAGCTCTACGGCAAGGAGCCGGCTAACTTCTGCGACGTCGGCGGCGGTGCCGGCAAGGAGAAGGTTGCTGCGGCTTTCAAGATCATTACCGCAGACCCCAAGGTCGAAGGCATTCTCGTCAACATCTTCGGCGGCATCATGAAGTGCGATGTCATTGCCGAGGGCGTGATTGCCGCGGTCAAGGAAGTCGGCCTCAAGGTTCCGCTCGTCGTGCGCCTTGAAGGCACCAATGTCGAACTCGGCAAGAAGATCCTGAACGAGTCGGGTCTGGCGATCACGGCGGCTGACGACTTGGACGATGCAGCCAAGAAGATCGTCGCGGCGATCAACGGCTGAGAGATCATGACCTTCCAGTCCACGCCCTCCGCTGCTCATTTCCGCCTCAACGCCTTCGCCGGCGTATGGGAAGGGGACGAGCGTGTCGCGGCGTCGGCGTGGACGAGTGAAGGCAAGGCCAGTGCTGACTTTTCCGGTGAGGCGTTGTTCGGAGGGTTCTTTCTCGAGCAGCGCTATCGCCAGACGCGCGATGGTACTGTTTCGTTCGAGGCGCGAAATGTTTTCGGCTTCGATGCTTCGGACCAGACCTATAAACTCTATCAGTTCGACACCGCAGGTTTTGCGCCGCCCGTGCCGGCGTCCGGCGAGTGGAACGGCAATGAGCTTGTGCTGATGAAGACTTCGCCGCGCGGCAGCCAGCGCACCGTATTCACATTTGAAAATGAAGACTGCTACCGGATGGGCGTCAGCTTTTCGCCTGCAGGCAGCGATACTTGGCAGGAGGTCGTCAGCGGCGTCTATCGTCGCGCGTCCTCCACGTCTTCCAACCTCTCCTAAACAAAGGCCTCGCATGTCCATTCTCGTCAACAAAGACACCAAGGTTCTCGTTCAGGGCCTAACCGGCAAGACCGGCACGTTCCACACCGAACAGGCGCTCGCTTATTACGGCACCCAGATGGTCGGCGGTATCCACCCGAAGAAGGGCGGCGAAACCTGGACCGGCGCAAGGGCGAAAACCTGCCGATCTTCGCAACCGTTGCCGAAGGCAAGGAAAAGACCGGCGCCAACGCGACCGTCATCTATGTTCCGCCGGCAGGAGCCGCCGACGCGATTATCGAGGCGATCGACGCCGAGATCCCGTTCATCACCTGCATCACCGAAGGTATTCCGGTCATGGACATGGTGCGGGTCAAGGCTCGCCTCGACCGCTCCAAGTCGCGCCTGCTCGGCCCCAACTGCCCGGGCATCCTGACGCCGGAAGAATGCAAGATCGGCATCATGCCGGGCTCGATCTTCCGCAAGGGTTCGGTCGGTATCGTTTCCCGCTCGGGCACGCTGACCTATGAAGCCGTGTTCCAGACCTCCAATGAAGGTCTCGGCCAGACGACGGCCGTCGGCATCGGCGGCGACCCGGTCAAGGGCACCGAGTTCATCGACGTCCTGGAAATGTTCCTGGCCGACGAAGCCACCCACTCGATCATCATGATCGGCGAAATCGGCGGTGCGGCTGAAGAAGACGCAGCGCAGTTCCTCAAGGACGAAGCCAAGAAGGGCCGCAAGAAGCCGATGGCTGGCTTCATTGCCGGGCGTACGGCCCCGAAGGGCCGCACCATGGGCCATGCCGGCGCTGTGGTTTCCGGCGGCAAGGGCGATGCGGAATCGAAGATCGCAGCGATGGAATCGGCAGGCATCAAGGTGTCGCCATCCCCGGCCCGCCTAGGCAAGACGCTGGTTGAAGTCCTCAAGGGCTAAGCCACCTATATAGACCGGGCGGAGGAACGGCATCTGCGCCTTCCGCCCGGCCTCGACAATACGAAACCAGCAGATGCGCCGCGGACAGGCGGCAATCGGAATGCGGCAGCCGGCCATCAAGCCGGCAAATTCATCAAAGTCAGGAGGCGGACGGAAGCGTCCGCATATCACCATGGCACGGCAAGAAGCCAACGAGCAGTTTCAGATCACCTCGTTTCTGGATGGCGCCAACGCTGCCTATATCGAGCAGCTTTATGCGCGATATGAAGAGGACCCGGCATCGGTCGACGATCAGTGGCGGTCCTTCTTCAAGGCGCTGGAGGAGGATCCCAGCGATGTGAAGAGGGCGGCTAAGGGCGCTTCCTGGCGCAAGAAGAACTGGCCGATTCCGGCCGGCGGCGATCTGGTATCGGCTCTCGATGGCGACTGGGGCATCGTCGAGAAGGTGATCGAGACCAAGGTCAAGGCCAAGGCCGAAGCTCAGGGCAAGCCTGCCGATAGCACCGAGGTGCTGCAGGCGACGCGCGATTCCGTGCGCGCGATCATGATGATCCGCGCTTACCGCATGCGTGGCCACCTGCATGCCAAGCTCGACCCGCTCGGCATCGCCGCTCCCGTTGACGACTATCACGAACTTTCGCCGGAGAATTACGGTTTCACGGCCGCCGATTACGATCGCAAGATCTTCATCGACAACGTGCTCGGCTTGGAATACGCGACCATCCGCGAGATGATCGAAATCCTCGAGCGCACCTATTGCTCGACGCTTGGCGTCGAATTCATGCATATCTCCAACCCGGAAGAAAAGGCCTGGATCCAGGAGCGCATCGAAGGACCGGACAAGGGTGTGGCCTTCACGCCGGAAGGCAAGAAGGCGATCCTTGCCAAGCTCGTCGAAGCCGAAGGCTACGAACAGTTCCTCGACGTCAAGTTCAAGGGCACGAAGCGTTTCGGCCTCGACGGCGGCGAATCGCTGATCCCGGCGCTGGAGCAGATCCTCAAGCGCGGCGGTCATCTCGGCCTCAAGGAAGCCGTGTTCGGCATGGCCCATCGCGGCCGCCTGAACGTGCTCTCCCAGGTCATGGGCAAGCCGCACCGGGCGATCTTCCACGAGTTCAAGGGCGGCTCGGCCGCTCCCGACGAAGTCGAGGGCTCGGGCGACGTCAAGTACCATCTCGGCGCCTCCTCCGACCGCGAATTCGACGGCAACAAGATCCACGTTTCGCTGACGGCGAACCCGTCGCATCTCGAAATCGTCGATCCCGTCGTCATGGGCAAGGCCCGCGCCAAGCAGGATATGAACGCCACCGTCTGGGACGGCGACATCATCCCGCTTTCCGAACGCGCCAAGGTGCTGCCGCTGCTGATCCATGGCGACGCGGCCTTTGCCGGCCAGGGTGTCATTGCCGAAATCCTCGGCCTTTCCGGTCTGCGCGGTCACCGCGTCGCCGGCACCATGCATGTGATCATCAATAACCAGATCGGCTTCACTACCAACCCGGCCTTCTCGCGCTCGTCGCCTTATCCGTCCGACGTCGCCAAGATGATCGAGGCGCCGATCCTGCACGTCAACGGCGACGATCCGGAAGCGGTGGTCTATGGGGCCAAGATCGCCACCGAATTCCGCATGAAGTTCCACAAGCCCGTTGTGCTCGACCTTTTCTGCTACCGCCGCTACGGCCACAATGAAGGCGACGAACCGTCCTTCACGCAGCCGAAGATGTACAAGGTGATCCGCGCCCATAAGACCGTGCTGCAGCTCTATGCGGCCCGCCTCGTCGCCGAGGGTCTGCTCACGGACGGCGAAGTCGAGAAGATGAAGGCCGATTGGCGCCTCCATCTCGAACAGGAATTCGAGGCCGGCCAGCAGTACAAGCCGAACAAGGCCGACTGGCTTGATGGTGAGTGGTCGGGCCTGCGCACGGCCGACAATGCCGACGAGCAGCGCCGCGGCAAGACCGCCGTGCCGATGAAGACGCTGAAGGAGGTCGGCCGCAAGCTCTCGGAGATCCCGGCGGGCTTCAATGCGCACCGGACGATCCAGCGCTTCATGGAAAACCGCGCCAATATGATCGCCACCGGCGAGGGTATCGACTGGGCGATGGCTGAAGCGCTGTCCTTCGGTGCGCTCTGCGTCGAAGGCAGCAAGATCCGCCTCTCCGGTCAGGATTGTGAGCGCGGCACCTTCTCGCAGCGCCACTCCGTTCTCTACGATCAGGAAACCGAAGAGCGCTACATCCCGCTCGCCAATCTTTCGCCGACGCAGGGGCGCTACGAAGTCATCAATTCGATGCTTTCGGAAGAGGCCGTGCTCGGTTTCGAATACGGCTACTCGCTCGCGCGTCCGAATGCGCTGACCCTCTGGGAAGCCCAGTTCGGCGATTTCGCCAACGGTGCGCAGGTAGTCTTCGACCAGTTCATCTCGTCGGGCGAACGCAAGTGGCTGCGCATGTCGGGCCTCGTCTGCCTGCTGCCGCACGGCTATGAAGGTCAGGGTCCTGAACACTCCTCGGCCCGC
The DNA here is from genome assembly GCF_051810725.1 of Rhizobium zaerense. Classification (NCBI taxonomy): domain Bacteria; kingdom Pseudomonadati; phylum Pseudomonadota; class Alphaproteobacteria; order Hyphomicrobiales; family Rhizobiaceae; genus Rhizobium; species Rhizobium zaerense. The sequence continues at coordinate 808,911 of NZ_CM132690.1, forward strand.
CTCGAGCGTTTCCTGCAGCTTTGCGCCGAAGACAACATGCAGGTCGCCAACGTCACGACGCCGGCGAACTACTTCCACATCCTGCGCCGGCAGCTGAAGCGCGACTTCCGCAAGCCGCTGATCCTGATGACGCCGAAGTCGCTGCTGCGCCACAAGCGGGCGGTCTCGACGCTTGCCGAAATGGCCGGCGAATCTGCCTTCCATCGCCTGCTCTGGGACGATGCCGAAGTGATCAAGGACGGCCCGATCAAGCTGCAGAAGGACAACAAGATCCGCCGCGTCGTCATGTGCTCCGGCAAGGTCTATTACGATCTTCTCGAAGAGCGTGAAAAGCGCGGCATCGACGACGTCTATCTCTTACGCGTCGAGCAGCTCTATCCGTTCCCAGCAAAGGCGCTGATCAACGAGCTGTCGCGCTTCCGCAATGCCGAGATGGTCTGGTGCCAGGAAGAGCCGAAGAACATGGGCGCATGGTCGTTCATCGACCCCTTCCTCGAATGGGTGCTCGCCCATATCGACGCGAAGTACCAGCGCGTCCGCTATACCGGCCGTCCGGCCGCCGCCTCGCCGGCGACGGGCCTGATGTCCAAGCATCTGTCGCAGCTCGCCGCATTCCTCGAGGATGCATTGGGCGGTTAAAACAAGGGGGGCGCAATGGCTTATTTCTTTCTGAGATTACAGCCGCCGCGCCCCACTTTCCCGCATGACGGGACCGGGGAGGAAATGGCGGCGATGAAACGCCATGCCGAATACTGGCATCGGAACGCCCTTGCGGGATCGGCAATCGTCGTCGGCCCGGTCTTCGAGGGTGAAGGCGCCTGGGGCATGGCGATCGTCGAAGTCGAGGATCAAGCAGCGGCACAGCTTCTTGCCGACGGCGATCCTATCATCGCTTCCGGTTTCGGTTTCCGCTTCGATATCCTGCCGATGCCCTCGATCATCTCGCGGCCGCCCGCCGTCTGAAACGCATAAACGAAAACACACGAAATCAGGATCTGAACAATGGCCACAGAAATCCGCGTTCCAACTCTCGGTGAATCCGTCAGCGAGGCAACCGTCGGCACCTGGTTCAAGAAGGTCGGCGACGCCATCAAGGCCGACGAGCCGATTCTCGAGCTTGAAACCGACAAGGTGACCATCGAAGTTCCGGCACCGGCCTCCGGCACGCTTTCGGAAATCGTCGTTGCTGCCGGCGAGACCGTCGGCCTCGGCGCGCTGCTCGGCCAGATCGCCGAAGGTGCTGCCGCCGCGGCCGCGCCGGCTGCTGCTGCACCGGCCGCCGCGCCTGCCCGGCCAGCCCCGGCGGCGGCTGCCCAGCCAGCGCCAGTTGCCGCCGCTGCTGCGTCGTCGTCGAGCGCCTCCGTCTCCACCATGCCGCCGGCCCCGGCGGCTTCGAAGATGCTTGCCGAAAACAATCTTTCCGCTGATCAGATCGACGGTAGCGGCAAGCGCGGCCAGGTGCTGAAGGGCGACGTCATCGCCGCCGTCGCCAAGGGCATTTCCGCTCCGGCGGCCGCACCCGCGGCAACGCCTGCCGCCGCGCGCGGCCCATCGACGGTCGAGGATGCCTCGCGCGAAGAGCGCGTGAAGATGACGCGCCTGCGGCAGACGATCGCCAAGCGCCTCAAGGACGCGCAGAACACCGCCGCCATGCTGACCACCTACAACGAGGTGGACATGAAGGCAGTCATGGATCTGCGTAACAAGTACAAGGACATTTTCGAGAAGAAGCATGGCGTCAAGCTCGGCTTCATGGGCTTCTTCACCAAGGCGGTGACGCATGCATTGAAGGAATTGCCGGCTGTCAACGCCGAAATCGACGGCACCGACGTCATCTACAAGAACTACTGCCATGTCGGCATGGCCGTCGGCACGGACAAAGGTCTCGTCGTTCCTGTCATCCGTGACGCCGACCAGATGTCGATCGCCGAAATCGAGAAGGAGCTCGGCCGTCTTGCCAAGGCGGCCCGTGATGGCTCGCTGTCCATGGCCGACATGCAGGGCGGCACCTTCACCATCACCAATGGCGGCGTCTACGGTTCGCTGATGTCTTCGCCGATCCTCAACGCGCCGCAGTCCGGCATTCTCGGCATGCACAAGATCCAGGAGCGGCCGGTTGCGATCGGCGGCCAGGTGGTCATTCGCCCGATGATGTATCTGGCGCTGTCCTACGATCACCGCATCGTCGACGGCAAGGAAGCGGTCACCTTCCTCGTGCGCGTCAAGGAAAGCCTGGAAGATCCGGAACGTCTGGTTCTCGATCTCTAGAGTATTTCCGTTTTTCTTCGAATCACGGAAATACTCTAACTATTTGTTTTCACGCAATTCCGAACGCAAAACCGCTGCACACTTTTGCTGGAATTGCTCAAGGGGAGCGCTTTCGATGCGGAACCGGATCATGCGAGCGGCGCGCCTTCTTCTTTGCGCTGCCGCCGCGCATGTCCCAGTCTCCGCATCGGCTGCTTTATCCGCTGCATCGGCCGGTCGCGGGCAAGAAAGGCAATGTCGCGGCGTTCTGGAGCGGCTGGGGCGACGGTTTTTATCCGGTCTTCTGGGGACTAGACAAGGATGGCCACACGCTGGTGTTGCTGACGGATTTCAGCGTCGGGAATGCCGACGGGCGGAAGGAGCCGAAGCTGTAATGAGCGGAAGGATCGTGATCTCGACGAGACGGAGAGGCGTGGCTGCAATCGCAGCCGTTGCATTTTTCGGCGTTCCGGCGTCCACGTTCGGTGCGGCATGCAAGCAGGAACGGGCGGTCTATGCCGATCGTGACGGTGCCTATGAATTGCGCTTTGCGCCGCTGAATTCTCCATCGGCCGCCGCCAGCAACCAGTTCAAGGTCAGCGCGCTCAAAACATCCGTCGTGATGGACGGTTATGTCATGCCCTCGGAAGACCCGGTGCGCGCCATCGGCATCCTGATGTTCAACTGCCCCGAGGGGGATGCGACCGGCGCCGATCTCGATGCCTGCACGGTGTGGCAGGGCGCCGTCTATGGCATGGATGCCGATGGCGAGATGGACAATCTGCAACCGGATGGTGCTGAGGCAGCCGAGAAGCTCGTGCTTCCCGGCCTTGGTCCCGCCATCCGCGAATCCAGCGCTTGGGGCGAGGGCAAGGCCGTGGTGGCACCCTGGGACGTGCTGACATTTAAGGAGTGTGCGACATGAGCGATGCACCTGTGGTTCTCATTACCGGCGGAAGCCGGGGTATCGGCGCCGCGGCTTCACGGCTCGCCGCGCGCCAGGGCTGGCGTGTCGCGGTGAACTACGCCGCCAACCCTCAAGCCGCGGATGCCGTCGTGGCTGCGATTGTCGAGGATGGCGGCGAGGCCGTGGCGATCCAGGGCGATGTCGGCAAGGCTGCGGATATTGTCTCGATGTTTACGGCGGTCGACCAGCATTTCGGCCGGCTCGACGGGCTCGTCAACAATGCAGGCATCGTCGATTATCCCAAACGCGTCGACGAGATGTCGGTAGAGCGGATCGAGCGCATGCTGCGCGTCAATGTGACCGGGTCGATCCTCTGCGCCGCAGAGGCCATACGTCGCATGTCGAGCCGGCATGGCGGGAAGGGCGGGGCGATCGTCAACATCTCTTCGATGGCGGCGGTCCTCGGTTCGGCGACGCAGTATGTCGATTATGCCGCCTCGAAGGCGGCGATCGATACGTTCACCGTCGGGCTGGCCCGCGAGGTCGCAGCCGAGGGTATCCGGGTGAATGCGATAAGGCCCGGCGTCATCGAAACCGACCTTCATGCCTCCGGCGGCCTGCCGGATCGGCCGCGAGAGCTGGCGCCGTCGATCCCGATGCAGCGCGCGGGCACGCCCGAGGAGGTGGCCGATGCGATCCTCTATCTTCTGTCGCCTTCGGCCTCCTATATCACCGGCGCGATCCTCAATGTGAGCGGCGGCCGCTAGAACGACTGGGCGAAAAACAGCCTGCAATATATTCTCGAGTTCCTCGGCCTGATGTCGCACGCGGCCGATTAAACGAAAAATCCAAAGGGAAAGAAGCAATGTCCTACGATGTGATCATTATCGGAACCGGCCCGGGTGGCTATGTCTGTGCCGTCAAGGCGGCCCAGCTTGGCCTCAAGGTCGCCGTCGTTGAAAAGCGGGCGACCTATGGTGGCACCTGCCTGAACGTCGGCTGCATTCCGTCGAAGGCGCTGCTGCATGCCTCCGAAATGTTCCATCAGGCCGGCCACGGGATGAGCGCACTCGGTATCGACGTCCCGGCGCCGACGCTCAATCTCGGCAATATGATGGCCCACAAGGATGCGACGGTGAAGTCGAATGTCGACGGCGTCGCCTTCCTCTTCAAGAAGAACAAGATCGATGCCTTCCAAGGTGCCGGCAAGATCGTCTCGGCCGGCAAGGTCTCCGTCACCGCCGACGACGGCAAGGTGCAGGAGATCGAAAGCAAGAACATCGTCATCGCCACCGGCTCCGACGTCGCCGGCATTCCCGGCGTGCAGGTCGAGATCGACGAAAAGACCATCATCTCGTCCACCGGCGGCATCGCACTGGAGAAGGTGCCGGAAACGCTGATCGTCGTCGGCGGCGGCGTCATCGGCCTCGAGCTCGGTTCCGTCTGGTCGCGCCTCGGCGCCAAAGTCACCGTCGTCGAATATCTCGACACCATCCTTGGCGGCATGGACGGCGAAGTCTCCAAGCAATTCCAGCGCATGCTGGCCAAGCAGGGCATCGAATTCAATCTCAGCGCCAAGGTTACCGGCGTCGAAAAGGGCGACAAGGGCGCCAAGGTCACTTTCGAGCCCGTCAAGGGCGGCGACAAGGTGACGCTCGACGCCGAGGTCGTGCTGATCGCCACCGGCCGCAACCCCTATACGGCCGGTCTTGGCCTCGAAGAAGCCGGTGTGACGCTCGACAACCGCGGCCGTGTCGAGATCGACGGTCACTTCAAGACCAATGTCGCAGGCATCTATGCGATCGGCGATGTGGTCAAGGGTCCGATGCTGGCGCACAAGGCGGAAGACGAGGGCGTGGCGCTTGCCGAAATCCTCGCCGGACAGCACGGCCATGTGAACTACGAGGTCATTCCGAGCGTCGTCTACACCCAGCCGGAAATCGCTTCCGTCGGCAAGACCGAGGAAGAGCTGAAGGCGGCAGGCGTCGCCTACAAGGTCGGCAAGTTCCCTTTCACGGCGAACGGCCGGGCGCGCGCGATGCTGGCAACGGACGGCTTCGTCAAGATCCTTGCTGACAAGGAAACCGACCGGGTGCTCGGCGGCCATGTCGTCGGCTTCGGCGCCGGCGAGATGATCCACGAGATCGCCGTGCTGATGGAGTTCGGCGGTTCGTCGGAAGATCTGGGCCGTACCTGCCACGCGCATCCGACAATGTCGGAAGCGGTAAAAGAGGCTGCGCTCGCAACCTTCTTCAAGCCGATCCATATGTAATCTTACATATTCGTAACAAAGCATATGGCCGCTTGCCGGAAGGCAGGCGGCTGTTTTAGTTGTTGCGTATCGTTGAGTTCAGCATCCTTGAAGGTCCAGAAATGCAGCAGCCGGCCATCATGAGTTACAGCCTGAGCCAGCGTTTTCTTCACTGGGCCATAGCGCTGCTGATCTTCTTCAACCTGCTGTTTCCCGATGGCATGAATATCTGGCATCGCCTCATGCGCAGGGGCCAGGTGCCGACGCCCGAGCAGATTTCATCGGCAAATATCCATGCCTATGTCGGCATCGCCATTCTGGTGCTTGCTGCGCTCAGGCTCGGGCTGCGTTTTACCAAGGGCGTTCCGGATGAGATCGCGCAGGAGCCGGCGATCTTCCGTCTTGCAGCAAGGCTTGCCCATGCCGGCCTTTACATCCTGATCTTCGCGATGCCGCTTTCCGGCATCGCCGCCTACTATTTCGGTATCGATGCCGCCGGTTCGTTCCACGCGGATGTGCTGAAAATCATTCTCTGGGCGCTGATCGCGGCGCATGTCGCCGGCGCCCTCGTCCATCAGTTCTATTGGAAAAGCAATGTTCTGCGCCGCATGACGCTCGGCTGAGCGCCGACGGGCTCAGTTTACCGCGGTCACGGTGAAGCCCTGCTGGCGCAGCAGCTCGATAACGCCTTCCTTGCCCGGCAGGTGCAGGGCGCCGACGGCCATGAAGACGTTGCCGCCGTCGAGAATGGGCGCGGCGCGCTCGGCCATCACCTTGTTGCGGTCGAGGATGACGCGCTGTTCGAAGGCGGCATAATCGCTGTTTTCGCCTTCCTCCTCCGGTGTCACGGTTTTCAGCATCGGCATGGTCATGCCGATATCGCCGGAGAGGTAGAGGTCGGTCATCGTCTCGACGACATCGCTCATCTTGTCGCCGAGTTCCAGCGTCTCGATCAGCGATTTCAGATGGAATTCGACCGGCAGATCGGCCATGGCCTGGATCTGTTCGGCAAGCGTCTCCAGCCCCTTGACCTGCTTGCCCTGAGCAACGGCGTCGGTTGCGATCTTCTGGTCGAGGAACTGCCCGCCTTTCGCCTTACGGGCGATTTCGCAGGCCGGAAGCGCGACGGCGCTGGAAATCATCCAGGGCCGCATCCGGGAAACGGCGCTGATCGGGATGCCGCGCTGTTTGAGGCCGGTCTCGAGGCGCTTGTAGTCCTCGGGAGAGAGCAGCTTATCGATCGTCGTGCCGTCGATGAACATCGTCAGCTCTGGCTTTGCGAGCAGGGCGGCGGTCGCCTTCCGCTCATCGAGGATCTCGTCGGATTCGATGATGATGGTGTCGGCGGCGTCATGGGCTGCCTGGGCGCGCGGCGGCAGGGCAAGCACGCGCGGATCGGTGACATGCATGCTGCCGAGCAGCCACGAGGGTGCAAGTCCCGGCTTCTCGATCTTCCAGAAGATGCCCTTGCCGTTCGGCGTGGCTTCGGCTTCCTTCAGCGCCTCGGCATAGCGGGCAGGGTCGCTCTGCTGCAGTTCGACCATCAGGTTGCGGCCGGTGCAGGCGACATCTTCGGCCGCCGCCGGCCTTGCCGTCAGGAAGGCGGCAAACAGGGCGGCAAGAAGCAGCATGTGAAAGGCCGCAATCAGCCAGAGCAACAGATTGGCCGGCACTGCGAGGTAAGACGTCCGGCGGCCGATTGATGTCGTCATGATGGGTGTTCCGATCACATGCCTTGTGCGTTTCATGCTCTACGCCCGGCTTGCGCATATTCCTTTAAGAGAAGGCCTTAACGAAAGCTTAAAGCGCCTCACATTCAGTTGGATCGATGCCATGCGCTTTAACACTTTCAATCTACGCGTCCTGTTTCTCCGATGCGTTAGGCGCGCGGATGCGCCCGATCATACACCTCGAGCAGCCGCGATGCATCGACGCCGGTATAGACCTGTGTTGTGGAAAGGCTGGCATGGCCGAGCAATTCCTGGATGGTGCGCAGATCACCGCCGCCGGCCAGCAGATGGGTGGCGAAGGAGTGGCGCAGGGCATGCGGTGTCGCCGTTTCCGGCAGGCCGAAGGCGCTGCGCATCTTCTGCATGGTCCGCTGGATGATTGCCGCTTGCAGCTTGCCGCCGCGAGCGCCGCGAAACAGCGGCTCGCCGCTTTCGAGATGATATGGGCAGAGCGTGCGGTATTTCTCGACGGCGTCGAAAACCACGGAGAGCAGCGGCACCAGCCGCGTCTTGTTGCCCTTGCCGGTGATGCGCAGGGTCGTCGCGCCCTTCTGCAGGTCGGCGGGCGTAAGATCCAGCGCCTCGGAGATGCGCAGGCCGCAGCCGTAGAGCAGCGTCATGACCGCCGCATCGCGGGCCGCAATCCAGGGTTCGTCATGGAGCTGGGCGTCGTCGCTGACGACGGTGATCGCCTGGGTGTCCGACAGCGGCTTGGGCAGCGATTTCGGTTGTTTCGGCGAGCGCACCGCGGCAGCACCGGCGGCGTTGACCAGGCCTCTCTTTTCGAGATGGCGCAGCAGTGAGCGAAGACCGGCGAGATTGCGGCCAAGCGATCGGGCGCCGGAGCCCTGCTTGCGCCGGGCCGCCAGGAAGGCGCGGAAATCGGCGGGGCGTAACTCCCTGATATCGCCGAGCGTCGCCGGGCCGGCGAGATGGCCGGTCAGAAAGGTCAGAAACTGGCGGGTATCGCGCTCGTAGGCGTCGAGAGTATGCTCGGAAAGACGGCGCTCCCTGGCGAGGTTTTCGAGCCACGCGGCCCGTTCCGCCATCAGGCGCTGATCGGCGATAACAAGCAGTTCGTTCACGTTGCGGGCCTTGATTTTGCCTTCAAGTCCGCCAATTTGGAGCAGGAACAGTTATGGAATTGCTAATGCCGGCCAAGCCTTTGTCATCCTTCGATCATATTGTACTGCGATAGCTTATACCCCATAAACAGGATCTTTCATGGCACGGCGCGATTCCATGACGGCTTTCGGACAGCTCGCGGAAGCGATCGCTCTCGTTTCACAGGGAAAGCCCGGTCATATCGTCGATACGCTGATTGCCGAACGCGGCCAGAGGATCGTGAAAAATCCGCTCTGGCCGGTCATGCGGCCGTTCCTCTACACGCTGCTGCGCTACAACAAGGCGCTCGAATTCGCCAATGCGGTCGCCAAAATGCCGGGCTTCCAGTCGTTCGAATATATGAGCGACATGCTGAAACTCGACATCGGCATCACCAACGGCGAACGCATTCCCGATACCGGCGGCTTCATCCTCGTCAGCAACCATCCGACCGGCATCGCCGACGGCGTTGCCGTGTTCGATCTGTTGAAAGCGCGCCGGCCGGACATGATGTTCTTTGCCAATCGCGATGCCATCCGCGTCAATCCGCGGTTTGCCGAGATGATCATTCCCGTCGAATGGCGGGAGGAGCATAAGAGCAAGCTGAAAGCGCGCGAAACGCTGCAGCTGACCAACCATGCGGTGAAGGAAGGCAAGGCGACAGTGCTCTTTCCCTCAGGACGCATCGCCTATTGGGCGAATGGCCGGCTGAATGAACGTCCGTGGAAGACCTCGGCCGTCGGGCTGGCGCGCAAATACAATCTGCCGATCCTTCCCGTCCATATGATGGCGCGCAATTCGGGGCTGTTCTACTGGCTGGCGAAGTGGTCGACGGAGCTTCGCGACATGACGGTCTTTCACGAACTGCTGAACAAATGCGGCGACCGCTTCGATTTCGTCATCGGCAATCTCATTCCGGCCGAACATCTGGACGGCGACCTCAACGAGGTGACGAAGGCGCTGGAGAAACATACGGTGCACGACATGGCTAGAGATGGTGACGCGAGTTTCGTGCCGGTCGGCCTGCCGGCTGCGGCGCCGCGCCACGAGATTCCGGTTCCTGCAATCTAACCACCGGCATTGCCATGACGATCGATATCCGCAGGCTCCGCGATCGGCTACCGCAGGAGATCGCAGATCTCGAAAGCGAGGCCCGGCGGGAAGGCTATCGCCATGTCGCCCGCCTTATCTACGAATGGTCGATCGGCGATATCAAGTTCGAACATCACGGCGAAAGGCTGCTTGGCGCTTATATCGATGAGGTGCTCGTCGGCATCGGCGGCATGACCGTCGAATCCGCCATGTCAGAGGCGCTGCGGATGCGGCGTTTCTACATTCGTCCTGCAATGCGCAGGCGCGGCATCGGCCGGATGCTTGCCCTAGCTCTGCTCGACCATGCGCGTTCCTGCTGCAGCATCGTCACCGTTCATGCGGGAAACGATGCTGCGGCGAGGTTCTGGGAGGCGCTCGGGTTTCAGCCCCACGGACGAGATGGACATAGCCATCTGCTCGCGCTGCAGCGCCATAGCGATGATCCAGCGGCTTCGAATTTGAGCCGGTGCTTCACGCCCCGATTTCCTTGAGGCGGATGGCCTGGCGCGCCAGCAAGCGCTCGACATCGGCAATATCGAGCGCCGAGAGCTTGGCGCCTGGCTTGCGCAGGGTGGCGGACTTGATCACGCCGCGCTTGGCAAGCACATATTTGCGCGAGGCGAGACCGATGCCCTGCTGCTGTTCGTAGCGGGCGAGCGGCAGATAGGCATCGAAGATCGCATGGGCGCGATCGGGATTTCCGGCGGCATAGGCCTCGACGACGCCAACCATCATCTCCGGATAACAAAAGCCGGTCATGGCGCCATCGGCGCCCCGGCCCATCTCTTCGGGCAGGAAAAGCCCGCCATTGCCGCAGAGGATCGAGATGCGTCGCATGGCGCCCCTGTCGCTGGCGGCGCGAAGTGCCGAGATCTTCGACAGACCCGGCCAATCCTCATGCTTAAGCATGACGCAATTGTGCACCTCGTTGACGATGCGCTCGATGACCTTGGGCGCGATCGTCACATTGGTGGTGAGCGGATAATCCTGCAGCACGAAGGGCGTATCGCCGAGGGCCTCGCCGACCGACTGGTAGAAGGCGAAAGCCTGATCGTCGGTCTTGACGGTCCAGGGCGGCGCGACCATAACGCCGGCCGCACCCTCACCCATGACGGCTTCGGCGAGTTCGCGCATCGGCGCAAGCCCTGGCGCCGAAACGCCGACGATGACGGGGAGGCGGCCGTCGAGTCGCTTCAGCACCCGTTCGACGACTATCCGCGATTCCTCGGCGGTCAGCTTCGGGGCTTCTCCGAGCTGGCCAAGCACCGTCAGGCCGGTGACGCCGGCGCCTTCGTAAAAATCGACCATGCTGTCGATACTGGCGAGATCGAGCGCGCCGTCATCGGTGAAGGGGGTTACGGCGATCACATAGACGCCCTTGGCATCTTCAGTCAGTCTGGCCATTGGTGCTCTCCAATTCAGCGGCCGAAGAACAGCGCTTCGGCATTTCGAACAAAAATCTTTTCGGCGATCGCCCGATCGTCGATGGCGGCCAGCATGGTCTCGATCAACTCGGCGTCATCGGGCATGCCGTCCCCCATGCGACCGCATACTCCAATTGCAACCGCGGGGTGATCATGCACAAGGGCTTGACCTACAGAGCTGAGACAAATTCGCTGCATTATAGCCGGGCTCGGATCTTTAAATCGTCGCTATGACGCGGAACCCATCGCTTCGTCTTTACGGTTCCAATTCCATCGATTTGCGGGCATGGTCCCACGCGATGAGCACAGATTCGTCCGATCTCTTTGGCGCGCTTTTCGAGGCACCGCCCGCGAACCGAACGGTTCCGGTGCTGGTGCCGATGCCGGCGCCGAAACCCTATTCCTATTCGGTGCCGGATGGCATGGCGGTCGAGCCCGGCTCGGTCGTGCAGGTACCGCTCGGGCCGCGGCAGGTGATCGGCGTCGTCTGGGACGGCGTCGAGGACGGCGTCGATCCGAAGAAGCTTCGGCCGATCAGCCATGTCTTCGACTGCCCGCCGCTTGCCAGGGAGATGCGGGATTTCATCGATTGGGTGGCGACCTATACGCTCTCGCCGCCCGGCCTCGTCGCCCGCATGGCGCTGCGGGCACCGAACGCCTTCGAACCGGAACCGATGGTAGAAGGATTGAAGCTCGTCGGCGGCGAACCGGAGCGGATGACGCCGGCGCGGGCCCGGGTGCTCGATACGGCCTCCGACGGCTTTTCCTGGACACGCAGCGGCCTTGCCCATGCGGCGGGGGTCTCGACGAGCGTCGTCGACGGGCTGATCACGCTCGGCATCTTCGAGACGATCTTCCTGCCGCCGCCGCCGGTCGTTGCGATGCCGGATCCGGATTTTACCGCCGCACGTCTCGAAGGGCCGCAAAGGCAAGCGGCCGAGGAGATCGTCGCCGACGTCCAAAAGGGCGAATTTTCGGTGTCGCTGATCGACGGGGTGACCGGCTCCGGCAAGACCGAGGTTTATTTCGAGGCGATTGCCGAGACGCTGAAACGCGGCAAGCAGGTGCTGATCCTGCTGCCGGAGATCGCGCTGACGGCCAGTTTCATGGAGCGCTTCCAGAACCGCTTCGGGGCAAAGCCGGCCGAATGGCATTCCGATCTCGCGCCGCGCATGCGCGAGAAAGTCTGGCGCCAGGCGGTGACCGGCGAAGTGCGGGTGGTGGCGGGCGCGCGCTCGGCGCTCTTCCTGCCCTTCGAGGATCTCGGCCTGATCATCGTCGACGAGGAACACGATCCCGCTTACAAGCAGGAGGATCGCGTCTTCTACAATGCTCGCGATATGGCTGTCGTGCGCGGCCGCATCGGCGATTTTCCGGTCATTCTGGTGTCGGCGACGCCGTCGGTCGAAAGCCAGGTCAACGGCCAGAGCGGGCGCTACAGCACCGTCCACCTGCCGACGCGTTTCGGCGATGCGGCAATGCCGGACCTGCATCTCATCGATATGCGCAGACACACGCCGGAGCGGGGCGGCTTCCTGTCGCCAGTGCTGATCCGGGCGATCGGCAAGACGGTGGAAAAGCGCGAACAGGCGCTGCTCTTTCTCAACCGGCGCGGTTATGCGCCGCTGACGCTCTGCCGGGTCTGCGGCCATCGGTTCCAATGCCCGCAATGTTCGAGCTGGCTGGTGGAGCATCGTTTCCGCAAGCAGCTGCAATGCCATCAATGCGGCCATGCCGAGCGCACGCCGGAGGCCTGCCCGGAGTGCGGCACGCTCGACCATCTCGTCGCCTGCGGGCCAGGCGTCGAGCGCATCGCCGAGGAGGTGGAACGGCATTTCCCTGAGGCGCGGACGATCGTTCTCTCCTCCGATATCATGGGCGGGGTGAAGCGGCTGCGGCTGGAGCTGGAAGCGATCGCCAAGGGCGAAGCCGATATCGTCATCGGCACTCAGCTCGTGGCCAAGGGGCATAATTTTCCACTGATGACGCTGGTCGGCATCGTCGATGCCGATCTCGGCCTTGCCAATGGCGACCCGCGCGCGGCCGAACGCACCTTCCAGCTCTTGTCGCAGGTGACGGGCCGGGCCGGGCGCACCGGCCTCAAGAGCCATGGGCTGCTGCAGACCTACCAGCCGCAGCATCCTGTCATGCAGGCAATCGTCTCCGGCGATTCCGACGCCTTCTACGAGCGCGAGATCACCGAGCGCGAACGTGCCCTGTTGCCGCCGTTCGGCAGGCTGGCGTCGATCATCGTTTCGGCCGAAACTCGCCACGACGCCGAAAACCATGCGCGTGGCATGCGCAACGCCGCCCCGCAGGTGTCGGGCATCTCGGTCCTCGGCCCGGCCGAAGCGCCGCTCGCGCTGGTGCGCGGCCGCCACCGTTTCCGCCTTCTGGTGCACGGCCGGCGAAACTCTGACATGCAGGGATTCCTGCGGGCACTGCTGTTGCAATCGCCCAAGGAGCGCGGATCGGTGCAGGTGCAGCTGGATATCGATCCGCAGAGTTTTCTCTAAATGAATGGCGCCGCCATTCCCTCCGTTTTCGGCGCATGTCATAAAACACCGATTCATCCGGGTGATTTGGGGCTGACGCATGGAGTTTTACTTTCCGACCGAGCTTGGCGAGCAGCTTGCCTTTTGCTCCGCCGCTTTCACGGCCCTCGCCGGCTTCATCATGATGTTCGCGCCGGGCCATACTTTCCGTCTTCTCGGTCTGCAGGCGCAGGAGGGGCGGCCGGAAGGCTTCGGCGAGGGGCGCTCGATGGGTGGTTTCTATCTCGGTTTCGGGCTGTCGGCGATCATGCTCGCCCAGGATTGGATCTACATGGCGCTCGGCGCCTCCTTCGCGATGGCGGCCTTTGCGCGTATCATCTCGATCCTGTCGGATAAGGGGAGTAATCTCGTCAACTATTTACTTCTGGTTGTACAGATCGCCTTGGCCGTGCTACCGCTGCTCTACGTCTTCGGCTTCACCCAGACATAAGTCTGGCTGCCGACAGACGGCTTCTTTTGCCTGCTTCCAGGCCATTGCGCAATTTTGCGGACAGAAATTCATATGAAAGGCGTATTCGGGCGTTACGCGTGTTGCGAGTCCGAACATCCTATGTTAGACGGACCCCGAATTTCGGAAGAAGCAAGAGGCTTCTCTTGTGATTTCTGGGGGAAATCAAAACGAATTCAAGATCATAGGTTCGGCGCCCGCCGAGAGCCGGATTTTGGGTTGAAATCAGGGAAATTTGTGCCAGTGGCAGACACGTCCCAGCTTACTTCTGGTGTTGCAGAACGCTATGCCTCTTCGCTTTTCGAACTGGCGCTCGAGCAGGGCGCCGTCGACAGCGTCACCGCCGATCTTGACCGTTTCCAGGCGATGCTGGATGAGAGCGCCGACCTGAAGCGCTTCGTCGCAAGCCCGGTTTTTTCAGCCGAAGATCAGCTGAAGGCGATCGTCGCCATCAGCGAGAAGGCCGGCATCAGCGGTTTCTTCGCCAATTTCCTGAAGGTCGTGGCGCGCAACCGCCGCCTGTTCGCCCTGCCGGGCATGATCAAGGCCTTCCGCATCATCGCCGCGAACCATCGCGGTGAAATCTCCGCCGAGGTCACCTCGGCACATGCGCTTTCGCAAGCGCAAGAAACCGAATTGAAGGTGGCACTCAAGAGCGTTACCGGCAAAGACGTGACGATTGCCGTCACGGTTGATCCGTCAATTCTTGGTGGTCTGATCGTGAAGGTCGGGTCCCGTCAGATTGATACGTCTCTTCGTACCAAACTCTCTACCCTTAAGCTCGCATTGAAAGAGGTTGGCTGATGGATATCCGCGCCGCGGAAATTTCCGCAATTCTCAAAGACCAGATTAAAAATTTCGGCAAAGAGGCAGAAGTCTCGGAAGTCGGCCAGGTTCTCTCCGTCGGTGACGGTATCGCTCGTGTCTATGGTCTGGACAATGTCCAGGCCGGTGAAATGGTTGAGTTCCCAGGCGGCATCCGCGGCATGGCGCTGAACCTTGAAGCCGACAATGTCGGCGTCGTCATCTTCGGTGCCGACCGCGACATCAAGGAAGGCGACACCGTCAAGCGGACCGGCGCCATCGTCGACGTTCCGGTCGGCCCAGAGCTGCTCGGCCGCGTCGTCGACGCGCTCGGCAATCCGATCGACGGCAAGGGCCCGATCAACGCGACGCGCCGTTCGCGCGTCGACATCAAGGCTCCCGGCATCATTCCGCGCAAATCGGTTCATGAGCCGATGTCGACCGGCCTCAAGGCCATCGATGCGCTGATTCCGATCGGCCGCGGCCAACGCGAGCTGGTTATCGGCGACCGCCAGACCGGCAAGACCGCGATCCTTCTCGATGCCTTCCTCAATCAGAAGGCCATTCACGACAACGGTCCGGAAGGTGAAAAGCTTTACTGCGTCTACGTCGCCGTCGGCCAGAAGCGCTCGACCGTCGCTCAGTTCGTCAAGGTGCTCGAAGAGCGCGGCGCACTGAAATATTCGATCATCGTCGCCGCCACTGCTTCCGATCCGGCGCCGTTGCAGTACCTGGCTCCGTTTGCCGGCTGCGCCATGGGCGAATATTTCCGCGATAACGGAATGCATGCGCTCATCGGTTACGACGACCTGTCCAAGCAGGCGGTGTCCTACCGCCAGATGTCGTTGTTGCTGCGCCGCCCGCCGGGCCGCGAAGCCTATCCGGGCGATGTTTTCTACCTGCACTCGCGCCTGCTCGAGCGTGCTGCGAAGATGAACGACGACCAGGGCGCCGGTTCGCTGACCGCTCTGCCGGTCATCGAAACGCAGGGCAACGACGTGTCGGCCTTCATTCCGACCAATGTGATCTCGATCACTGACGGCCAGATCTTCCTTGAAACCGACCTGTTCTACCAGGGTGTCCGTCCGGCCGTGAACGTCGGCCTGTCGGTTTCCCGCGTCGGCTCGGCGGCGCAGATCAAGGCGATGAAGCAGGTCGCCGGCTCGATCAAGGGCGAACTTGCCCAGTATCGCGAAATGGCCGCCTTCGCCCAGTTCGGTTCGGACCTCGACGCTGCGACGCAGCGCCTGCTGAACCGCGGCGCACGCCTGACCGAACTCCTGAAGCAGCCGCAGTTCTCGCCGCTGAAGACGGAAGAACAGGTCGCCGTGATCTTTGCAGGCGTCAACGGCTATCTCGACAAGCTGCCGGTCGCTTCGGTTGGCAAGTTCGAGCAGGGCTTCCTCTCGTACCTGCGTTCGGAAGGCTCTGCCATCCTCGACGCGATCCGCACGGAAAAGGTAGTCAGCGATGATACCAGGGGCAAGCTCACCGCTGCTCTCGATAGCTTCGCAAAGTCTTTCTCGTAATCGGGCCCTAAGTTAGGACAGATAACGGATGCCTTCACTTAAGGATCTGAAAAACCGGATTGCCTCCGTCAAGGCGACGCAGAAGATCACCAAGGCGATGAAAATGGTCGCCGCGGCGAAGCTTCGGCGTGCGCAGGAGGCGGCTGAGGCCGCCCGGCCCTATTCGGAGCGCATGGGTGCGGTTCTGGCGAACATTGCCAAGGCCGTCACCGATGCCGATGGCGCACCGGCGCTGATGACAGGCACCGGCCAGGACCAGGTTCATCTGCTGGTGGTGTGCACGGCAGAACGTGGTCTCTGCGGCGGCTTCAACTCGCAGATTGCGCGCTTCGCGCGCGAACATGTGCGCAGGCTGGTTGCCGAGGGCAAGACGGTGAAAATCTTCACTGTCGGCAAGAAGGGTTACGACATCCTTCGCCGCGAATACGCGTCGCTGATCATCGAGCGCAAGGAGTTGCGCGAGGTCAAGCGCATCGGCTTCGAGAATGCCGATCAGATCGGCAAACGCATCATCGATATGTATGCTGCCGGCGAGTTCGACGTCTGCACGCTGTTTTATTCCGAGTTCAAGTCGGTGATCAGCCAGATTCCGACGACGCAGCAGCTCATCCCTGCTTCGACGGGGGCTGTGCAGACCGAGGATGCCGCCCATGCGGGCGCCGTCTATGAATATGAGCCGGATCCGGCTTCGATCCTCGAAGATCTGATCCCGCGCAACATCTCCGTCCAGGTCTTCCGCGCGCTCCTCGAGAACGTCGCAGGCGAGATGGGCGCCAAGATGAGCGCTATGGACAACGCAACGCGTAATGCCGGTGAGATGATCAACAAGTTGACGCTGAGCTACAACCGCCAGCGTCAGGCGCAGATCACCAAGGAACTCATTGAAATCATTTCGGGCGCGGAAGCGCTCTGAGGCTAGGAAAAGAGGGTCAGAAAATGGCTGAGGCAGCTACCCCCAAGATCGGCTCTGTCGGCAGAGTCACCCAGGTTATCGGCGCCGTCGTCGACGTTGCTTTCGAAGGCGAACTGCCGAAGATCCTGAACGCGCTGGAAACCACCAACAACGGCATCCGCCTGGTTCTCGAAGTTGCGCAGCACCTTGGCGAAAACATCGTCCGTACTATCGCGATGGACTCGACAGACGGTCTCGTGCGCGGCCAGGAAGTCGGCGACACCGGCGCTCCGATCATGGTTCCGGTCGGTAACGAGACGCTTGGCCGCATCATGAACGTCATCGGCGAGCCGGTCGACGAAGCAGGTCCGCTGGTCACTGCCCACAAGCGCGCCATCCACCAGGATGCGCCAACCTATGTCGAGCAGTCGACGGAGGGGCAGATCCTCGTCACCGGCATCAAGGTCGTCGATCTTCTCGCTCCTTATGCACGTGGTGGCAAGATCGGCCTCTTTGGTGGCGCCGGCGTCGGCAAGACCGTTCTGATCATGGAACTGATCAACAACGTCGCCAAGGCGCATGGTGGTTATTCGGTTTTTGCGGGCGTCGGTGAACGCACCCGCGAAGGCAACGACCTCTACTATGAAATGATCGAATCGAACGTCAACAAGCATGGCGGCGGCGAAGGCTCGAAGGCGGCACTTGTTTACGGTCAGATGAACGAACCGCCGGGCGCCCGCGCCCGCGTCGCCCTGACCGGCCTGACGGTCGCCGAGCACTTCCGCGACCAGGGCCAGGACGTTCTGTTCTTCGTCGACAACATCTTCCGCTTCACGCAGGCAGGTTCCGAAGTGTCGGCTTTGCTGGGCCGCATCCCGTCGGCCGTCGGTTATCAGCCGACGCTGGCAACTGACATGGGCCAGATGCAGGAGCGCATCACCACGACGACGACTGGCTCGATCACCTCGGTCCAGGCCATTTACGTTCCGGCCGACGACTTGACCGACCCGGCGCCGGCAACTTCGTTCGCCCACCTTGACGCAACGACGGTTCTGTCGCGCTCGATCGCTGAAAAGGGTATCTACCCGGCCGTCGATCCGCTCGACTCCACGTCGCGCATGCTCGATCCGCTGGTCGTCGGTGAAGAACATTACGACGTCGCCCGCAAGGTCCAGTCGACGCTGCAGCGCTACAAGGCCCTGCAGGACATCATCGCCATCCTTGGCATGGACGAACTGTCCGAAGAGGACAAGATTGCTGTCGCCCGCGCCCGCAAGATCGAGCGTTTCCTGTCGCAGCCGTTCTTCGTCGCCGAAGTCTTCACAGGTTCGCCGGGTAAGCTGGTTGCTCTGGAAGACACGATCAAGGGCTTCAAGGGCCTCGTCAACGGCGAATACGATCACCTGCCGGAAGCTGCCTTCTACATGGTCGGCTCGATGGAAGAAGCGGTCGAAAAGGCCAAGAAGCTCGCAGCTGCTTAATGAGCGACGCGCTGGGCGAGATATTCTGCTGCGACTTCCTGAAGGGGGTCGTGGCGGATCTTCCGGAACCAGCCGCGCCGACCGTCTATCGCGCCGATAACGGCGTGCTGATGATGGTGGTGGGTCTGGTTCGAAGCGAGGAAGGGCTCGGTTATCTCGACCAAGCGATAATGCACTGCCCGTTCTGCGGGACTAAATTGCAAGATGCGAAAGCCATAGCCGAGAAGGTAAGTCACTGATGGCTGACAATTTCAACTTTGAGCTCGTTTCGCCGGAGCGCCTGCTGCTGTCGGAGATGGTGACCGAGGTCGTTATCCCTGCGACTGAAGGCGAGATGACGGTCATGGCAAACCATGCACCGACGATGACGACGATCAAGCCGGGCGTCGTGAGCGTACGTTCGGCCTCCGGCAAGAAGCAGAATTACGTCGTGTTCGGCGGTTTTGCCGATATCCTGCCGACTGGCTGTACATTGCTTGCCGAATCCGCGGTTCCGGTCGAGGAACTCCAGAAGGACGAGCTGACGCGCCGCATCGAGGCTGCCCGCGAGGAACTCGAACATGCCGAACTGCATGAGCACAAGTCGAAGCTCGAGCACTTCATCATGGAAATGACGCATCTGCGCGGTGTCGTTGAACAGGATTGACTACAATCGGTAAGATCCATGAAAAGCGGCCGCGACGGCCGCTTTTTTGTTTCTGCCGTCATCTGTCGGTGTGCGGAAAAACCGGGCTGTCGGCCGAGCTGAAATGAAGACGCGCAGCGCTGTAGGACCGCCTACTGCTGGCGGTGATGCGGGAACATTCTCAGAAGCCCGTGCCGCCGCGCAGCTCGATGGCGACTGTCCGGAGCAGTATCTTCAGGTCGAGCAGCAGGCTGAAATTCCTGACATAATAGATATCGCAGGCAATGCGGGCGCGGGCTTCCAGCGGTCGCGTCGTCGGGCCCCGCCAACCGCGTGTCTGCGCAAGACCGGTGATGCCGGGGCGCATGATGTGGCGCTGATGGTAGTCCGGCACCAGTTCCTCGTAGAGCTTGCCGGCTGCCCGCATGTTGATGGCGTGGCAGCGCGGGCCGACCAGCGACATCTCACCCCTGAGGACGTTGAAAAGCTGCGGCAGCTCGTCGATATTGGTCTTGCGGAGCACCGCGCCGATGCCGGTCACCCGGCTGTCGCCCTTGACCGTCTGTTGAACCCCGCTCGGATCACAAGCTTCGGCGCGCATCGACCGGAACTTGAAAACCGTGATCTTGCGGCCGTTCATCCCCCAGCGGATCTGGCGAAAAAACACCGGACCGCCATCGTCGAATTTGATGAAAAGCGCGATTGCCAGAAAAAGCGGCGCCAGCACCATGAGGGCGCTGACGGAGGCGACGATGTCGATCAACCGCTTCACACCCAGCCGCACCGCCATTTTTCTTTCGACAGGGGAAAAGCTATCCGGCTGGCGAATGTTGGAGTTCGCTATAACCAGGATCTTGGTTTTGTCCTGACGCTGAGACGGATCGAAGCGTGAATTCGTCTTCGAAGTAAAAGCATTCATTACGCAAGGTCCAGAAGTTTAGATGCGGTACTGAACAACAGTGAGACAGATACAGGGTCACGTATCGTTTGTCATCGGTATAAATAAAAATTTGATAACCCTAAAGACGCCAAAAATGGGAGTATTTCGCGTTAACCTTAATGCCTGTAGTTGCGATTGCGGGAAATTTATACTTTGAAAGGAGTAGCCCGAATGGGTTGACCCGATGTCAGCCGGTTTCCGAAATCGATCGCCGGCTTTTCCAGCAGGAAGTAGCTGAGGCTCGCGACCAGAAGGATGAGCGCCGCCGCCAGCCCGCAAGATTGCAGCCAGCCGATAACGACATTCTCCGAGGAGACGCCAAACGAGCCTGAGTCGAGCCTCTGGATCAATATCAGGATGATCTCCTGCCAGATATAGATGCCGAAGGAGATCTTTGCGATGTAGCGGACGGGAGCGTTGTCGAGCAGCCTGCCCAGGTGTTGCGAGTGGCTGAGCGAAACGAGCGCCGTTGCGACCGCCAGCGGAAAGAGCGGAAAACCGTAGGGGATTTCGAGCCAGCCGTAAGCTTCGGCGGAGCCGCCGGGCGATATCACGAGGCGGTAGCCGGCAACGGCGAGGGCCAGGAGCGATGCAACATCGAACCAGGAGGAGCGCCTTGTTGGCAGCATGACCTCGATGCCCGCGGCAAGCGCGCCGAGCGCGAAGACGGCAAAGAAGCCGATCGGATTATATCTCGGCATCCATTCCTTCGCCCCGCCCTGCAGGCCGTACTGCCAGCCGCGTCCGATGTCGTCGAGCGGAAGCAAGATCAGGATCAGCACATGGGCGAGAAGTACGGTGGTGATGACGCAAAGCCAGGCGAAGCGGGCAAGCAACGGGCGCTGCCTCAGGACGGGCAAACGAAACAGCAGGAGGAAGCAGACCGGCAGGAGCACATAGCTGGTGACCTCGAAGGGAATAGACCAGAGCGGGCCGTCGGCTTCGACAGGAAACAAGGTGCGCCAATGCCACTGGCTCATGAACAGCAGCCCGGAGACGTAGCGGAGCACAAGCTCCGGCGTCAGCGGCAAGGCAAGCAGCGTCAGGCTGAGGGCGAAGCCGATGGTGGCGGCGAACCAGAAGCCCGGAGCGATGCGCGCCGCCCTGCGGATCGCGTAATGCCGGAGGCTCGGCATGGCGCTTCCGGCGTCGAGCGCGCGCCAGAAGGGATGGGCAAGAAGAAAGCCGCTGAGCACGAAGAAGATGGCGACGCCGAAATTGCCGAAGCGGAGGATATGTGCAGTCGGTGCCAACTCGTCGGGAATTCTGCGCATATCCAGCCGCAGCGTGAGGTGGTGGGCGAGCACCAGCAGACAGGCCGTCGCGCGCAGAAAGTCCGCTCCGGCCAGTCTCTCCTGTTGTCGCATCTTGTTCCCGCCCTGCCCAGAGCATGATGCCGAAAAGTGTGAGTGGTTTTCGGATGACATCATGCTCCGGGTCTCGGACTCTGCAGCGGAAAGCCGCGACGGGCAAGGCCGGGGCGGGCTCAGGCGAGGAGTTCATTGGTATAATAGGTGGAAAAATCCGGCTTCTCTTTGAGTGCGGCGCCATTGGCATCGACCAGAATGCCGTTTTCGACCAGGAAGCCGCCGATGGCGTCGGCCTTTGCCGAGTCGATCGTACCGATCACACCGGCCTCGGATTTTAGGAAGTGCCCCTCGATCAATGCCTTCTGAGAAGCCTTTATCAGTTCCGTATTCATCAGCGCGCCGTTGCTTCCAGCGATCAGCAGGTCGCAGGCTTCGTCGGGATGGTCGACCGAATAGGCATAACCCTTTCGTGTCGCCTGGATGAAGGCGCGGGCGTGCTCCCGACTTGCGGAGAGATAGGCGTCGCTGGAGACGATGACCGTCGTCTGCTCGTCGGGAATGCCATAATCGGAATAGTGGAAGCGGCCGATCTTCCGATTTTCCAGTTCGGCGGCGATGCCTTCCCAGGTGTAGATCTCCAGCGTGAAATCGATCGAGCCATTGTCCAGCGCCTCGTAAGCGGAGGTGCCGAGGGTGACGGTCTTGACGTCGCCTTTGCCGCCGTCATTGCGGATCATCGCGGAAATCAGCGCGCTCTCCCAGGTGCCGCCAAAGCCACCATAGGTCTTGCCGTCGAGGTCTTTCGGGCTCTTGATGTCGTCGCGTCCGCCCTTGAAGATCAGGCGTGCGGTTTCCGTCTGGACGACGCCGTAGACCATCTTCACGTCACCGCCGCCAGCGCGTTGCGTGAGGGTTTCGATCTCGCTGCTGATGCCGAAATCGGCAACGCCGTTGGACACCAGCGTTCCGGCGCTGGTATCGGTGAAGGGAAGAATTTCGACATCGAGGCCGGCATCGGCATAGAAGCCCTTCGCCTTGGCGACATAGATGCCGATATGGTTGGTGTTGGGTGTCCAGTCGAGCGCCATGCGGACCTTTGCGGGCGCCGATTGGGCGAAGGCGGTGCGGCCGGCGAGGCTTGCCGCGATGGCGGCGAAGATCGTCTGGCGACGGGTGAGAAGCAGCATGGTGACCTCCTCAGGTCTCTAGAGCATGATGCCGAAAAGTGTGAGCGGTTTTCGGACGACATCATGCTCTAACTCTTTAAATTAGAACAGGATTCAGATTTTAGGCCGACCGGCCCAAAATCATCCTGTTCCAGCGGATGAAGCAGGGTTTGCAGGATTTCGGTTTCGATCGCCTGGGCCGCCGGAGAGCCGAGATCGGCAATGCTTCTCGGACGGGGCAGGGGAACGCGGAATTCGCGGATGATACGCGCCGGACGGGCCGAAAGTACGTAGATCCGGTCGGAGAGGAACACGGCCTCGCGAACGTCGTGGGTGATCAGCAGCGCCGTCCAGCGATGTTCGGTCCACATGCCCTGCAGCCATTCCTGCATCTGCATGCGTGTCAGCGCGTCCAGCGCGCCGAAAGGCTCGTCGAGCAGCAGCATGTCCTGGGTCTGGACGACGGTGCGCAGCAGCGCGGCGCGCTGGCGCATGCCGCCGGACAGTTCGGAGGGGTAGCGATGCTCGAAGCCGGCGAGGCCGAAGCGCTCGAACAGAGGCGCGATGGCGGCGCGGGCCGCGCGGCGGCTCATACCGTGCACCTCAAGGCCGAGTGCCGCATTGTCGATGATCCGGCGCCAAGGCATCAGCGCATCGCGCTGCGGCATGAACGCAAAGGAATGCGGCGCCTGTTCCAGCGGCGTGCCGTTGAAGAGCATAGTGCCGGAATCGGGCCGAAGCGCCTGTGTCAGCAATCGAAGGACCGTCGATTTTCCGGAGCCGGATGGGCCTACGATCGAAACGAACTCGCCGCTCTCGACAGCGAGCGAAATATCGTCCAGCACCTTCATGCCGTCGAAGGACTTCGAGATATTGCTGAGTTCAACCATTCTATCGCTCATCGCCGCCGCTCCCCGGCTGGTTGCCAGGGCATGACGAGGCGCTGGATGATCAGCGTCGCTGCGAAGAGGCAGAGTGTCAGCACGGCGCTGACGATAACGGCGGCGAGCACGAGATCGGGGCGAAAATTGTTCTTGGCATTGAGGATATAGATGCCGAGGCCGCGGGCGGCGCCGGCATATTCGGCAAAGATCGCGCCGACCACGGCATAAGTGATCGAGATCCGCAGACCGGCGAAGAAATAGGGCAGCGAGGAGGGGAGCCGTGCCAGGCAGAAAACGCGCCAGCGGCTCGCCTTCATCGAATTCAGCAATTCGGCGATGTCACGGTCGGTCGATTCATAACCCTGCAGCAAGGCGACGAGCAGTGGGAAGAAGGTGACGAGCGCCACCAGCAGGATCTTCGGCAACAGGCCGAAGCCGAACCAGAGGACGACGAGGGGCGCGATCGCCACCAGCGGCAGGGTCTGGCTGGTGATGAAGATCGGCAGCAATGCCCGGCGCATGAAGGGCATGAAATCCATGAGGATCGAGGCGGCGAAGGCGAAGCCAAGCGACAGGGCGAAACCTCCGAGTGTCGCGCCGAGCGTCGGCCAGGTATTGGCGATCAGCGCCTCGCGGTTCAGCCAGCCCTGGATGACGATGCGCGAGGGCGCCGGCAGGATGGATGGTTTGATGCCGGAAAGATCGACATAGAGTTCCCACGCCGCCAAAAAAACGCAACCGGCAAGCAAGGCGGGTATGCCCCGGTAGAGAGCGGCGCTGAGCGCGGCAAGGCGCGAATCCGATGGGTTTGACAGTGTCATCAGCGTTCGATTTCAAGCTTTCGTCGGGAGCAAATTCAAGGTGCTATAGCGTCCTTTGCGCGTCCGAAAAGACGCGCGGCGCTGTATTGGCCGACACCGTGATGTCGAGGGTCACATGCCCTTCGGGGTCGCCGAAGCGAAAGAAGGCCTCGCGAATGGTGGCGAAGACCGCGCTGGCATCGCCGGAAAGCCTGGTGCAGAAATTTTTGGCGCGGTCGAAAGTGCCGGAGCGCTTCAGGAAGTCGATGCAGCCATAGATCTCGTCCATATGGGTACCGGTGCCCATGACGTAGAGCGAGAATTGCGCAGCGGTCGGCTGTCCGCTCTCCGTGGTGATGTCAACGGCGGCAAGTGCGGCTCTTATGCGCTCGGCAAGCGGCTCCGCCTGACCGGGGGAAGGGTTGACGCCGCAGATGGCGTCGTCGGGCTCGCCGGGGCAGCCGCGTGAAACGGCGGCGGACAGCACGCAATGTTCGCCGGTCCTTGCGGCGGCGACGAAAAGATCGTGCATGGCGGCGAAGAGGATGTCAGGCGGGCCGACCAGCAGTGTGGAGATGTCATCGGTCTCGATGCGCAGCCGGTCGCGATAGGGATCGAGCGCCTTGACGGCATCGAGAATGATGCCGACGAAATTGCCGGACATCGGATAGAGTGACACTTGTGCGCCTGAGAACATCTGAACCTCGCTCCGCTGGCATTACCCAGATCAGCTTTGAAGGGTCCAGAGGCTTGCGCCTCACATCTCAGCCCCGGCGATACGGAGCTCCCCTGTTATTTGCGCGGAAACTATCACCGGGGTTTTCTCCCCGCAACAGCAAAATTGCGAACCCGTCCGCGCGGTCGGAACGAAGCCGAGGTGACGGAAAACACCCGGACGGAGGTCCTGCCCGGGTGTTCCCAATGGTTCCGTACCTGCCGGGAACGGAACCGGAGCTTCCTGCCTCAGGCGGCTGGCGCATAACCCCGAAAATCGGAATCGATTTTCGGAAAGGATCATGCGCAGATTCAAAGTGATAGAGCGCCCTTAGCGCGTCTGAAAAGACACGCGGCGCTCTATTCCGGCATAAGGACGATCGCTACGGGCAGTGACGAGTGCCCGCGTCCACCATTCCAGCCTCGCCATCATCCGATCGAGCAAACGCAGTGCATCGGCGGGATTGTCGAGCCGCCCGTCCGTGTCGAAGCGGTTCCAAGGTGCGGCAAAGCTCACCGAATCGCGGATCGTGACGGCGTGGAGTTCGGCAAAGACGAGCCGCAGCTGTTCGACGGCGCGCAGGCCGCCGGATATGCCGCCATAGGAAACGAAGGCGACCGGCTTGCCCTGCCAGGGCTCGAAGAAGAAATCGATGATCGACTTCAACGAGGCGGTGAAGCTGTGGTTGTATTCCGGCGTGACGATGATGAAGGCGTCGGCCATGCCAAGTCGTCCGGCGAGCCTGTCGATTTCGGGGTGCGTCATGTCACGGTTGGCCGGCAGCGCGAAATCCAATGGGTCGATGATGTCGATATAAAATTGCGGGAAGCGGAGGAGTTCCTGCGTCAGCCATTTGACCAGCCGGTCGCAGATGCGGCCCTCTCTCGTGCTCCCATAGATGACAGCCAGCCTGGTGGGTGTTTGCATGCGTCGCTCCTTGTTGCGATTGGACTTTACGATTGCGGGAGCAAGGGTTATAAAACCTCAACTAATATTGAGGTCAAGAGGCGATGGATACAATTTCTGCAGCGCCGCTCGGCAAGCTCCTGACGGTCGGCGAAGTGGCGGAGCGCAGCGGCTTGGCCGTCTCGGCGCTGCATTTCTACGAGACCAAGGGGCTGATCTCGAGCATCCGCTCCCGCGGCAATCAGCGGCGCTATGGGCGCGACGTGCTTCGCCGGCTCGGCATCATCAAGGTGGCGCAGCGTGTCGGCATTCCGCTTTCGGAAATCCAGGCGGCGTTCACGTCCCTGCCGCAGGGGCGCACGCCGACCGTCGCCGACTGGCAGACGCTGTCGGCGCGTTGGAAGGATGATCTCGACGCGCGAATCAGGCGGCTTAGCCTGCTGCGCGACCGTCTGACCGGCTGCATCGGCTGCGGCTGCCTGTCGATCGAAAGCTGTCCGTTGCGCAATCCCTGCGACCGGCTGGGCAAGGAAGGGCCAGGCGCGCGGCTTCTGGAGGCCGAAAGCTAACCCTCTTCCGCCGGAAGCCTTGCCGGAAAGATGGATGCGCGCCTTTCTTTCGGTCGGCGCGCTCATATGTTAAGGGCGAATGACGCAACCGGCGGCACTGTCCGCGAGGAGGACGGCTTCGTGTTCCATCCCAGACTATTCGAAAATCGCAATGTGGTCGTTACCGGCGCCGGTCGCGGCATCGGCCTTGAGGTGGCCCGGCAGTTCCTGGACTGCGGTGCGAGGGTGATCGTCCATACCGGGCGAAAGCCGGGACGCGACCTGCCGGATTTCCTGCTGACGGCTGAATCGGAAAGACGGGCGCTGCTGCTGCACGCCGATTTCTCCGCGGCCGGCGGGGCAGCGCAATTTGCTGAAGATGCTCTCGCCTTCTTCGACAAGGTCGATGTGCTCGTCAACAATGCCGGCACCATGCTTGGCCGTTTTCCCGCTGCCACACTCACCGACGCAGAATATGAGGCGGTCGTGCGGCTCAACCAAACATCGGTGGTGGCGCTGACGCGGGCGCTGCTGCCGGCATTGAAGACGGCTGAAGCCGCTGCCATCGTCAACACGGTTTCGATTTCGGCGCTGACCGGCGGCAGCCCCGGTTCTTCGATCTATTCGGCCTCGAAAGCCTTCGTTGCGACTTATTCCAAGGCGCTTGCCCGTGAGCTCGCACCGGACGGAATCCGCGTCAATTGCGTGTCGCCAGGAACGATCGAGACGGATTTCCATGAACGGTATTCCTCCCGCGAAAAGCTTGAGCAGACGAGAAAATCCATCCCCCTGCAGCGGCTCGGCACGCCGGAGGACTGCGCTCCCGCCTATCTGTTCCTGGCGGCTCCCTCGCTCTCGGGCTACATCACCGGACAGGTGATCGAAATCAACGGCGGTCAGCTTATCTGCTGATTTGCTTGGACCTTTTTTGGCATTTCATCACTTTTGACCAATTCGCATTTGCGAATATGCTATTGTGCTGATCTACCTCATCGCCTCTCTTCCGAGATCCAGAATGCCGTTGCCCAAACCCGAGCCGGGGATCACCGGCCAGGAATTGCACAAACTCGCTGGAAAAGCCGACGAGGCGAGCGATCTGCTGAAAGCGCTAGCGCACCAGACGCGACTTCTGATCCTCTGCATACTGGCGAACGAGGAGCGGACGGTGAGTGAAATCGAAAATATCCTCGGCATACAGCAGGCAATGGTCTCGCAGCAACTGGCGCGGTTAAGGCTCGAAGGCCTGGTCCACACGCGCCGTCAGGGCCGGCTGGTCTATTACAGCATCGGCAATGTCAACGTGCTTGGCTTCCTCGAATCGCTGTTCGATCTTTTTCCGGCTGCAGAAAACAGTTAGAGCCTGACGCCGAAAACTGTGCGCGGTTTTCGGACGACATCATGCTCTATTTGTTTGAATTAGATCAGGATTCAGATTTTAAGCCGATCGGGCCTAAAATCACCCTGATCTAGAGACCGGCCTTGCGGAGCACCGCTGCTGTGTCAAAGATGAACTGACCCGGATGATGTCATGCCGGATCGGGAGACCGGATGATCGACAAGCTGGAATTCTTCATCGCCCTTGCCAATGAAAAGCATTTTGGCCGCGCCGCGGAGGAGTGCGGGATCTCGCAGCCGACGCTTTCGGCTGCCATCCGGCAGCTCGAGGATCAGCTTGGCGTCATGCTGGTGCAGCGCGGTTCGCGGTTCCAGGGGCTGACGCCTGAGGGGCAGCGCGTGCTCGAATGGGCCCGACGCATCGTCGGCGATGCCCGCACCATGCGCGAGGAGATGCGCGCTGCGCGCCGCGGTCTTTCCGGCCACATCCGCCTCGCCGCCATTCCGACCGCGCTTGCCATGCTGTCGCGCATCACCACGCCATTTCAGGAGAGGCATCCCGGCGTGACCTTCTCGATCGTCTCGCGGAATTCGCTGCAGGTGCTGAGCATGCTCGAAAACCTCGAAATCGATGCCGGCATCACCTATCTCGAAAACGAGCCGCTCGGCCGCGTCACGACCGTTCCCCTCTATGCCGAGCGCTATAATCTGATCACGGCTGCAGGCAGCCCGCTGTCCGACCGCGACAGCGTGACCTGGCGAGAGATCGGCGATCTTCGGCTTTGCCTATTGACTGCCGACATGCAGAACCGCCGCATCATCAACCGCCACTTGACGGAAGCGGGCGCCACAGCGCATCCGACGCTCGAATCCAATTCGATGATCGTGTTGTTCTCGCATGTCAGGACTGGACGCTGGGCGAGCATCATGCCGCGCAACGTTGCAAAATCCTTCGGATTTCCAGTGGAAATCCGCATGATCCCGATTGTCGAGCCGGAGGCGCATCATCTGGTCGGCCTTGTTGCGCCTTATCGTGAGCCCTTCACGCCGCTTGTCTCAGCCTTGCTGTACGAGGCGAGGGCACTCGTGCGAGACGAAGAGCTTTGATAGAAAAAACCTATCAAGCAACGAGATAGCTTTATTGATCGCCGGCTGCTTCCCTGAGATGGTGGTTACGGAATAGCACTCGGCCGGGGGAGCCCCGCTGTTTCGCAACGAGCAAGCCGCTGGGAGGGCTGCCTTATGACCATTCATATCGCCGAAGGCGATATTGCAGCGCGCACCCGAGCCATTGTCGCCGATCTTCGCTTTCTCGAAGGGCCGCTGCTTCCCATTCTGCATGAAGTTCAGCAAGAATTCGGTTATGTGCCGCAGGAAGCCATGCCCGTCATCGCGGAGGAATTGAACCTCTCCCGTGCCGAGGTGCATGGCGTGGTGACCTTCTATCACGATTATCGCGATCATCCCGCCGGCCGGCACGTGCTGAAGCTCTGTCGCGCCGAAGCCTGTCAGTCGATGGGCGGCGATGCGCTGGCCGAGCGCGTCAAGACACTGCTCGGCATCGATTTTCATCAGACGACGCTCGACGGCGCCGTGACGCTGGAGCCGGTCTACTGTCTCGGGCTCTGCGCCTGCGGGCCGTCGGCAATGCTCGACGGCGAGGTCTATGGCCGGGTCGACGATCAGACGGCGGTGGAACTCGTCGCGGAGGCGCGCCGATGACGGTCAGGATATATGTTCCGCGCGATGCCGCAGCGCTGGCGCTCGGGGCCGAAAAGGTGGCAAAGGCGATTGCCCAGGAGATCGCCGCCCGCGGCTTCGATGCCGAGATCGTGCGCAACGGCTCGCGCGGAATGTTCTGGCTGGAGCCGCTGGTCGAAGTCGAGGTTGCCGGCAAGCGCATCGGCTATGGACCGGTGAAGTCGAAGGATGTGCCCGATCTGTTCGATGCCGCGATGATTGATGGAGGCGAGCATCGGCTCTGTCTCGGGGAGGTTGAAGACCTCCCGTTCCTCAAGGAACAAACCCGCCTGACCTTCGCCCGGTGTGGCGTCATCGATCCGCTTTCGCTTGGCGATTACGAGGCGCATGGCGGTCTTGCCGGCCTTCGCCGCGCCGTTTCGATGATACCAGTCGATATCGTCAAGGAAGTCACCGATTCCGGCCTGCGCGGACGCGGCGGCGCCGGCTTCCCCACCGGCATCAAGTGGAAGACCGTTCTCGACGCCGCCGGCGAACGCAAATACATCGTTTGCAACGCCGATGAGGGCGATAGCGGCACCTTTGCCGACCGGATGATCATGGAGGGCGATCCCTTCGTGTTGCTCGAGGGCATGGCGATATCGGGGCTTGCGACCGGAGCAACGAAGGGTTTCGTCTATACGCGCTCGGAATATCCGCATGCGATCGCTGTCATGACCGAGGCCGTCGGCATCGCGCGCCAGGCCGGCATTCTCGGGCCATCGGTGCTCGGCTCGGGCCGCGCCTTCGATATCGAAGTGCGCACCGGCGCCGGCGCCTATGTTTGCGGCGAGGAGACAGCCTTGCTCAACAGCCTCGAAGGCAAGCGCGGCGTCGTGCGCGCCAAGCCGCCGCTGCCGGCGCATAAGGGGCTGTTCGACTGTCCGACCGTCATCAACAACGTGATCTCGCTCGCCTCCGTGCCCGTGATCATGGATAAGGGCGCCGCCTTCTATCGGGATTTCGGCATGGGCCGCTCCCGCGGCACGATTCCGCTGCAGATCGCCGGCAATGTCCGATATGGCGGCCTCTTTGAGACGGCCTTCGGTCTTTCGCTCGGAGATATCGTCGACAGGATCGGTGGGGGGACGGCTACGGGACGACCGGTCAAAGCCGTACAGGTCGGCGGACCGCTCGGGGCCTATTTCCCGCGGGCGCTGTTCGACACGCCGTTCGATTACGAAGCCTTCGCCGCCAAGGACGGGCTGATCGGCCATGCTGGCATCGTCGTCTTCGACGACACGGCCGATATGCTGAAACAGGCGCGTTTCGCGATGGAATTCTGCGCCGTCGAAAGCTGCGGCAAGTGCACGCCCTGCCGCATCGGCTCGACGCGCGGCGTGGAGACGGCCGACAAGATCGCGCACGGCATCGAGCCGGAGAAGAACCGGGCGCTGCTTGCCGATCTCTGTAACACGATGAAGTTCGGCTCGCTCTGCGCGCTCGGTGGGTTCACGCCCTATCCGGTGATGA
Organism: Rhizobium zaerense; assembly: GCF_051810725.1. Taxonomy (NCBI): domain Bacteria; kingdom Pseudomonadati; phylum Pseudomonadota; class Alphaproteobacteria; order Hyphomicrobiales; family Rhizobiaceae; genus Rhizobium; species Rhizobium zaerense. The sequence continues at coordinate 839,817 of NZ_CM132690.1, forward strand.
GCGCCATGACGCATTTCCCGGAGGATTTTTCGCCGGCACCTCTGGTGGAGGCGGCGGAATGACGGGGTTTTTTAAAACTTTGCCCCTCACCCTAACCCTCTCCCCGCTTGCGGGGAGAGGGGACGTGCCATACGAGACGTGGCGGGGAACGGAGAGGTTGCGGCGTGTTCCCTTCTCCCCGTTTGCGGGGAGAAGGTGCCGGCAGGCGGATGAGGGGCACGCCCCGAGGCGGCCGACAAGGAAATCTATCGGAGGAGCAATCCATGTCTCTCATCCATGAAATCGACTACGGCACTCCCGCTTCGAAATCCGAAACTATGGTGACGCTCACCATCGACGGACAGCAGATCAGCGTGCCGGAGGGCACCTCCATCATGCGCGCCTCGATGGAGGCCGGTATCGAGGTGCCGAAGCTCTGCGCCACCGACATGGTCGACGCTTTCGGCTCCTGCCGCCTCTGTCTCGTCGAAATCGAGGGCCGGGCCGGAACGCCTGCGTCGTGCACGACGCCGGTGGCGGAAAACATGGTGGTGCACACGCAGACGGGGCGGTTGAAGGATATCCGCCGCGGCGTGATGGAACTCTATATCTCCGACCATCCGCTCGACTGTCTCACCTGCGCTGCCAATGGCGATTGCCAATTGCAGGACATGGCGGGCGCCGTCGGCCTGCGCGACGTACGCTACGGCTACGAGGGCGACAATCACGTCAACGCGCGCAACAACGGCGATATCAATCTGAAATGGATGCCGAAGGACGATCCAATCCCTATTTCACCTATGATCCCTCCAAATGCATCGTCTGTTCGCTTTGCGTGCGTGCCTGCGAGGAAGTGCAGGGCACTTTCGCGCTGACGATCGAAGGGCGTGGTTTCGGCTCCCGCGTGTCACCTGGCATGCATGAGAATTTCATGGATTCCGAATGCGTTTCCTGCGGCGCCTGCGTCCAGGCCTGTCCGACGGCGACGCTGACGGAGAAATCGGTAATCGAGATCGGTCAGCCGGAGCATTCGGCCATCACCACCTGCGCCTATTGCGGCGTCGGCTGCTCCTTCAAGGCGGAGATGCGCGGCGAGGAACTGGTGCGCATGGTGCCGTGGAAGGAGGGCCAGGCCAATCGCGGGCATTCCTGCGTCAAGGGTCGCTTTGCCTACGGCTATTCCACCCACAAGGATCGCATCCTCAACCCGATGATCCGTGAAAAGGTCAGCGATCCCTGGCGGGAGGTGAGCTGGGACGAGGCCTTCGCGCATGTGGCGTCGGAGTTCCGCCGCATCCAGTATCAATATGGCCGCGACGCGATCGGCGGCATCACCTCCTCACGCTGCACCAATGAGGAAACCTATCTGGTGCAGAAGCTGGTCCGCGCCGGCTTCGGCAACAACAACGTCGACACATGCGCCCGCGTCTGCCATTCGCCGACCGGCTACGGTCTCGGCCAGACATTCGGAACTTCGGCCGGCACACAGAATTTCGACAGCATCGAACATTCGGATGTCGTCGTCATCATCGGCGCCAATCCGACGGATGGCCATCCGGTATTCGCCTCGCGGCTGAAAAAGCGGCTGCGCCAAGGGGCCAAGCTCATCGTCATCGACCCGCGCCGCACCGACATCGTCCGGTCGCCGCATATCGAGGCTTCCTACCACCTGCCGCTGAAGCCGGGCACCAATGTCGCGGTCATGACGGCGCTGGCGCACGTGATCGTCACCGAAGGGCTCTATGACGAGAGGTTCATCCGCGAGCGCTGCGACTGGTCGGAATTCGAGGACTGGGCTGCCTTCGTCGCTGAACCGCAGCGCAGTCCCGAAGAGACGGAAATCTTCACCGGCGTGCCGGCGGCGGATCTGCGCGGTGCGGCAAGACTCTATGCCAAGGGCGGCAATGGCGCACTCTACTACGGCCTCGGCGTCACCGAACACAGCCAGGGCTCGACCACGGTCATCGCGATCGCCAACCTGGCGATGGCGACCGGCAATATCGGCCGTCCCGGCGTCGGCGTGAACCCGCTGCGCGGCCAGAACAATGTGCAGGGTTCCTGCGACATGGGTTCCTTCCCGCACGAACTGCCGGGCTACCGGCACATTTCCGACGATGCGACGCGCGATATCTTCGAAAAGCTCTGGGGCGTGAAGCTCAACAACGAGCCGGGCCTGCGTATTCCGAACATGCTGGATGCGGCAGTCGACGGCTCCTTCAAAGGCATCTACATCCAAGGCGAAGATATCCTGCAGTCTGATCCCGATACCAAACATGTCGCGGCCGGGCTGGCGGCGATGGAATGCGTCGTCGTGCAGGACCTGTTCCTCAACGAGACCGCCAATTACGCCCATGTCTTCCTGCCGGGCTCGACCTTCCTCGAGAAGGACGGCACCTTCACCAATGCCGAGCGCCGCATCAACCGGGTGCGCAAGGTGATGTCGCCGCGCAACGGCTATGGCGACTGGGACGTGACGCAGAAGCTTGCCCAGGCGATGGGGCTCGACTGGAATTACACCCATCCGTCGGAGATCATGGACGAGATCGCCGCGACGACGCCGAGTTTTGCGATGGTCTCCTACGACTATCTCGACAAAATGGGCTCGGTGCAGTGGCCCTGCAACGAGAAGAACCCGCTCGGCTCGCCGATCATGCATGTCAATGGCTTCGTGCGCGGCAAGGGCAAGTTCATCCGCACCGAATATGTGGCGACCGACGAGCGCACCGGCCCGCGCTTCCCGCTGCTGCTGACAACCGGCCGCATCCTCAGCCAGTACAATGTCGGGGCGCAGACACGGCGGACCGAGAATGTCGTCTGGCATGCGGAAGACCGGCTGGAAATCCATCCGTACGATGCCGAGCAGCGCGGCGTTCGCGACGGCGACTGGGTGAAGCTCGGCAGCCGCTCCGGCGATACGACGCTCAGGGCGCTGATTACCGATCGCGTCGCGCCGGGTGTCGTCTATACGACCTTCCATCATCCCAATACGCAGGCGAACGTCATCACCACCGATTTCTCCGACTGGGCGACGAACTGCCCGGAATACAAGGTGACGGCGGTGCAGGTCTCACCCTCCAACGGGCCGAGTGAATGGCAGCTGGAATATGATGAGCAGGCGCGTCAGTCACGTCGCATCGCCGGCAAACTCGAGGCAGCGGAGTGACGATGCGGGGGCGGGGCGGCGTTGTCGGTGAGCCTCCCCCTTCTCCCCAGCGGGGAGAAGGTGCCCGAAGGGCGGATGAGGGGGGCGGCGCGGCAAATGGTGTTGCCCCTCGCTTGCGCTCGGTGCGCTCGCTCCTGTCGTCGCTCGCCCCCCTCATCGCCTCGCTTTGCTCGGCACTTCTCCCCGCTGGGGAGAAGGGGGAGCAAGCGATTGACGTTGTCTTCCCAAGAGGCCGAGTTGTGGAGGAGGGTGTCTTTCATCCTGTCGCTGCATGATAAAATTCACCGTCACTGCCCATGCCCCCGAAATCACCCGCCGCAACGGCATCCTGCAGACCGGTTCGCAGATCGTGCCGGAAGAGGTGCCGATCGCCTTTTCCTACGGCGGCAGTTCGCATGCGGTGATGATGGCAACGCCTGCGGATCTCGAGGATTTTGCCGTCGGATTCAGCCTGACCGAAGGGATCATTGCCGGGCCGGCGGAGATATCGGGCATCGAGGTCGTCGATGGTGAGCAGGGGATCGATGTGCAGGTGAGCCTGGTCGACGATGTCGCCGATCGGCTGCGGGCACGGCGCCGCAGCATGGCAGGGCCGGTCGGCTGCGGGCTCTGCGGCATCGAATCGATCGAACAGGCGGTGCGGCCGGTGGCTGACGTTTCGACATCGCCGCTGGCGCTGTCGCATGCGGATATCGTCCGCGCCGTTTCGCTTCTGAACGAGGCACAGCCGCTGCATCGCGAGACACGGGCGGTACATGGCGCCGGGTTCTATCTTCCCAGCAGCGGGCTGATTGCCGTGCGCGAAGATGTCGGCCGGCACAATGCGCTGGACAAGCTCTGCGGCGCCATCATCCGCGCCAGTGAAAGAGGCGCGGACGGCGCCGTCGTCGTCACCAGCCGGCTTTCCGTCGAGATGGTGCAGAAGGCGGCGATCCTCGGCAGCCCGGTGCTCATCGCCATATCGGCGCCGACGGCTCTCGCCATCCGCACGGCCGAAGAAGCCGGCATGACGCTCGTTGCGCTGGTGCGCGGCGAGGATTTCGAGATCTTCACCCACCCGCACCGCATCTCGCCTGGAAGCATTGCCGATGTCGCATGATACCAAGACCAAGCTCGTCTATATGGCAAACCAGATCGCCACCTTCTTCAAGAGCCAGCCGCAAAGCGAGGCCGCGCAGGGGGTCGCCACCCATATCAACAAATTCTGGGACCCGCGCATGCGGCGGCAATTGTTCGAAATTCTGGAGAATGAGGAGAACGGCCTGGATGCGCTCGTGCTTCAGGCCGTTCCTCTGATTAGAAAACCGGAGCCGGTGATACACTAGAGCATTTCCGTTTTTCTCCGAATCACGGAAATGCTCGATCTCTTTGTTTTCATGCAATTCCGGAGAAGGCATCGCTAACCTTCGGCTATCAGAGCCCGGAAAATGATAGTCGCTGCTGAAGGCTGCTTGTGGTGCCGCAATAAAAAACCGCCTCAAGCGGGCGGTTTTCTAATACTCGATCGCATGGTCCGAATCAGGCCGCCAGTTCATCCGTCTCGTTTTCCTTGAACATCTTGGCGAGGTTCAGGAAGCAGATCATGCCATTTTCCGAGGCGATGATGCCTTCGCAATAAGCGCGGTCGAAGGAGGCGGTCACTTCAGGCACCGGCTGGACCTGGCTGGACGAGATGGTGAGAATGTCCGAGACGCGGTCGACCAGCATGCCGATGACCATGCTGTGAACTTCGGCGACGACGATGGCGCTGCGCTCATTGGCGACCGTGCTCTTCATGCCGAGCTTGAAAGCAAGATCGATGATCGGGATCACCGAACCGCGCAGGTTCATGACGCCGATGACATCGGCCGGTGCATGCGGGATCGGCGTCGACGGCGCCCAGCCGCGGATTTCGCGAATGGTCGTGGTCTTGACGCAGAATTCCTGATCATGCAGACGGAAGGCAATAATTTCGAGCGTATCGCCGCTGAAGTTAGTCGAATTGATCGTGGCCATTAGAATTCTTCCCAACTGTCGTAAGCTAGGGCAGAAGCGGATGCGCCACCATTGGCGCGGACAAGCTTTGCCTTCATACCACGCGATGGCTTTGCGCTCGGCGAAGCATCGTTACGGTTATCGACGACATTAGCGAAAGAGTGTTGCCCAAATCTAAATCGGGCGACGAGATTGCGAAGGTTTTTATCTCGGATGAAAACCAGGCGGTTTTGCTGTCGATCTGTTCCAGCCGATTTTTGGCATTCAGGATCTTCCAGGCTTCTTCGGGATGGCGAAGAAGAATTGCGCCGATTTACTCAGCCTATCGTCTTTTCAATCTGCGAGACGGCCCAATCCACCTGCTCGTTGGTGATGACCAGCGGCGGAGCGAGACGAATCGTATGATCGTGGGTGTCCTTGGCGAGAAGGCCGCGCTCTTTCAGCGCATGGCAATATTGCCGTGCGCCGCCGGCTTCGGGTTCCAGCTCGATGGCCATCATCAGGCCGCGGCCGCGCACGTCCCTGACGATGTTCGAGCGGATCGACCTGAGGCCTTCGATAAAGTAGTCGCCCATGACAGCGGCGTTCTCGATCATGCCCTCTTCCGTCAGCACCTTGAGTGCGGTACGCGCCACCGCGCAGGCGAGCGGATTGCCGCCGAAGGTCGAGCCGTGCTGGCCGGGTTTCAGTACGCCCAAGACTTCGGAATTCGAAAGCACGGCCGACACGGGATAGAAGCCGCCGGACAGCGCCTTGCCGATCAGCGTCACGTCGGCCTCGATGCCTTCGTGCTCCTCGGCCAGCAGCTTGCCGGTACGGCCGAGGCCGGTCTGGATCTCGTCGAGGATGAGGGTGACGTTATTTGCCGTGCAGAGCTCGCGGATGCGGGTGAAATAACCCGCCGGCGGGATGATGACGCCGGCTTCGCCTTGGATCGGCTCGATCAGGGCGGCCACCGTATTTTCGTTGATCGCTGCCTCGAAAGCCTCGGCGTCGCCGAAGGGAATGGTGCGGAAACCTGGCGTATAGGGGCCGAAGCCCGTGCGGGCCTCGGGATCTGTGGAGAAACTGATGATGCTCAGCGTCCGGCCATGGAAATTATCGGCGCAGACGATGATCTCCGCCTTGCCTTCCGGCACGCCCTTGACCTCGTATCCCCATTTGCGCACCGCCTTGATGGCGGTCTCCACTGCCTCGGCGCCGGAATTCATCGGCAGGATCTTGTGTGAGCCGGTGAGAGCCGCAAGCTCTTCGTAGAGATAGGCGAGCTGATCGTTGCGGAAGGCGCGAGAGGTGAGCGTCAGCCTGCCCGCCTGCTCGACCATGGCGGCGAGGATCTTCGGATGGCAATGGCCTTGGTTGACGGCGGAATAGGCCGAGAGGCAATCGAGATAACGGTTGCCGTCGGTATCCCAGACATAAACACCTTCGCCGCGCGTCAGCACCACGTCGAGCGGCTTGTAGTTATGGGCGCCGAGCCGTTGTTCCGTGGCGATCAGTTTTTCCGAAGTATTCATGGTCGTTCTCCCTCCAGAGCATGATGCCGAAAAGTGTAAGCGGTTTTCGGGCAGCATCATGCTCTAACTATTTAATTTAGAACAGGATTCAGATTTTAGGCCGTCCCGGCCTAAAATCATCCTGTTTTATGCGGCGCCTGCCCAATATGCGGCGCGTGTCGGACGATCGAAGATGCGGCGGCCAAACAGGCTTGCCGTCAGCTCGACCAGGATGCGGGCGCTCTTGCCGCGATCGTCGAGAAACGGATTGAGCTCGACGAGATCGAGCGACGAGACGAGGCCGCTGTCCGAAAGCATTTCCATCACCAGATGCGCCTCGCGAAAGGTCGCGCCGCCCGGCACCGTTGTGCCGACGCCGGGGGCAATCTCGGGATCGAGGAAATCGAGGTCGAGGCTGACATGCAGCAGGCCGTTCGCCTTGGTGACGACATCGAGGATCTCGCGCATGATGGCGCCGATGCCCTGCTCGTCGATTGCGCGCATGTCGAAGACATTGACGCCGTGTTCGTGGATTTCCTCGCGTTCGCGCGCATCAACCGAACGGATGCCGACCTGGAAGACGTTCTTTGGATCGACGAACGGACGGTCCTTCGGCAGGATCTCGGCGAACTCCGCCTCGCCGCAGAAGAAGGCGACGGGCATGCCGTGAATATTGCCGGAGGGCGACGTTGCCGGAGAATTGAAATCGGCATGGGCATCAAGCCAGAGCACGAAGAGCGGGCGGCCTTTGCTGGCGGCATAGCGGGCCATGCCGGAGACGGTGCCCATAGAAAGGCTGTGGTCGCCGCCGAGAATTAGCGGAAAACGGCCGGAGGCGGCCACGTCGTGGACGCTGCTTTCGAGCGCGCGGGTGAAGGCGCCGACAATCCTCAAATTGTGAGCCTTCGGGTGATTCGGCAGGTCCATCGCCGGCACGATCCTGAGATCACCGATATCGGCGACGTCATGGCCAAGCTCGATCAACGTCTGGTCGACGCCGGCAATGCGCAGGGCGGAAGGGCCCATGGCAGCCCCTCTGCGGCCGGAGCCTTCTTCCAGCGGCGCGCCGATGAGGGTGACAGATCGCGATTGGGCATCCATTTCGAGGGCTCCGTGGTTGTGGCCTGTTTCGACCGATATTGGGGTAAAGTGCTGGTAGCAAAAAGATGGAAAAACGTCAGAAATGGACTATGATTGCGCAGATTGATAAATCTATTTTGACAAAGTGGGCAGCGTGGACGATCTCGACACCGAACTTCTCAGTGCACTTCGCCATAACGCCCGGATTTCCGTCTCGTCGCTTGCCGCGACGACAGGTGCATCGCGGGCGACAGTTGCCGCCCGTATCGACCGGCTGGTCGCCAGCGGCACCATTGTCGGCTTCACCATTCGCACCGGCCATGAGACGCGGTCCGCCGGCGTGCGCGCCATCGTCATGATCGAGGTGCTGGGCAAGCTCGCCGACAGGGTGGCCGATCAGTTGAGGGGCCTGCCGCAGGTGCGCGCGCTTCACAGCACCAACGGCAAATGGGATTTCGTCGCCGAGCTCGAGGATCGCGATCTTGCCGCCTTCGACGAGACGCTGCGCCGCATCCGGCTGATCAACGGCATCAATTCGACCGAGACCAACATCCTTCTCAAGACAAGCAAAACCGGTTTCTAAGCCGGCTTAAAGCTTGTGCATGCTGTCCGCAAACTGCTGCATAGCTTCGGGAGAGATGCATCAGTATTCTCGTTCGTAGACAATCCCGGCTTCGCCCTCACCGTTGCCACCGGCCCCTCCGCGCAGCTTGACGCCGCGGCCGACATCGAGGTTGATCACCGCCTTGGCGCCGGCCGAACCGCCCTGCTGCAATTCGAAATAGGTGCGATCGTTGAGATAGCGGCCGACGCTGACGCTCGTCTGGCCCTTGGAATCGGTGCTGACGTCGAAATCGTCGACGCCGAGTTGATTGCGTAGGCCTTCGAAAAGCGAGGTGGAGCGGTTGCCGGCCAGCTGACTGACGGCATCGGCGAGCTGAGCGATCTGCACCGGCGAGAGCTTCGACATCGACTGGCCGAAGATCAGCTGTGCCAGCACCTCGTCCTGCGGCAGCTCGGGCGAGGAGGAGAAAGTGATTGCGGGATCGGTGGCAAGGCCCGCGACGTCGACGGTCAGCGTCGTCGTGCCGGAGGACGATGTCGCTTCCATATCGAGCGCCGGCGTCAAGTCGCCGGCAAAGGTGATCCTGCTCTTGTCAGAGAAGTCCAGGCGGCGGTTGAGAATGGTCAGGCGGCCGCGGCGCATGGTGAAACCGCCGGTCACGATGGGTGCAGCCGCCGTTCCGCGGATCGTCACCTGGCCGCCGAGTTCGGCGTCGATGCCGCGGCCGCGAACGAAGATATGCGAAGGCGCGTCGATTTCGAGATCCAGCGTGATCACGGAGGATTTCTCCCCAGGTTTGCGCTCGCCGTTATCGCGCATCTGCGCAAGCACGGCGCGCGGCGCATTCTTGTGCCGGATGTCGATTTCTCTCAGCGAGGTCGGCAGTTTTTCCGGGACCGTGATTGAGGTCTTATCCAGCAGCAGTTTGCCGCTCAGCGTCGCACTGGCGATCGGCCCGCGCAGGCCGACCGTGCCGTTGACGGTCGAGACGACAAGCGTTCCATCGACGTAGACCGCCTTGTCGAGCTTGATCGAAATGTCGGCGGGAAAGCCGCCAGCCGGCTGGATGCCGATCGTGCCGCTTGCAGAAATCGTGCCGCCGCCGCCAAGGTTGCCGCTGAGACGCGATATTACGGCCTGGCTGCCATTGAAGGTTACGGTTGCCGCGAGATTGTTGACCGCCAGATTGCGCCGGACGTCGACGAGCTTGGCGCCGTTGGTCGAGACCGTGCCATTGATGACGGGTGCTGCGGCCGTTCCGCCAATCTGGAGATTGACAGTGGCGACGCCGTCCGCGACGAGGCCCTGCTGCGCGAGCGGGGCGCCGAGCACGGCAAAGGGAAGATTGCCTGTGAAGTGCATGTCGATGGCGCGATTGCCTGTGATCACGACACTGCCGCCGCCCTTCAGCGACATGCCGGCGTCACCGGCAAGGCTGGTGTCGACCGTCAGCTTGTTTCCGGCAAGTTTGCCTGACGCACCGATGGTGAACGGCGAAAGGCCGGCGCCTTTTGTCTGGCTCGTCCCTGCGTTCTTCCAGTCGACCTTGAAATCGACCGACGGCGCCGATAGCGCGCCGGTGGCCTTTACGGTCGCCGAGACCGCGCCCTCGGCGGCAAGGCCGGGAACGAAGCCGTTGGCGATGCCGGCCGGAACATTGGTGGCGTTCGCCGTGACGTCGACCGAGCGGATCGACGTGCCTGCGATCGAAAGATCGCCGGCTGCTTTCAGCGCCATGCCGCCGCCGCCAGTCAGGTTCGCGTCGAAATCCAGCCTGTCACCGGCATATTTTCCCGTTGCCGCCAGCGCGAGGCGGGACAGGCCGGCAGCCTTGGTGTGGCTGGTCGCGGCATCTTTCCAGTCGAGCTTGAAGTCGACGATCGGATTGGCCGGCGTTCCCGACGTTATGGCGCTTGCCGAAAGCGTGCCTTCGGCACCGAGGCCGGGAACGAAGGCATTTGCGATATTTGCCGGCAGCGCCGGGATATCGGCATTGATCGAAAGGTCCCGGATGGCGGTTCCCGCGATCGTGACGCCGCCCTTTGCCTTGGCCAACACGCCGTCCTTGCCGGCGAGATTAGCGTCGAAATCGACCCGGTCATTGGCGAACTTGCCGGATGCCGCAGCGTTCAAGCCCAAAAGGCCGCTGCTCTTGGTCTGGGCGGTCGCGGCGTTCTTCCAGTCGAGCTTGAAATCGACCGCCGGCTTTGGAAGTGTGCCAGAAGCCGATGCCGTTCCCGAGACGGTGCCTTCTGCGGCAAGACCCGGGACGAAGCCGTTGGCGAGGCCTGCCGGAAGGTTGGCGAGATCGGCCTTGACGTCAAGGTTGCGAACCGACGTGCCTGAAATCGCAACGTTGCCGGCGGCCTTCAGCGAAAGGCCGCCCTGGCCGGCGAGATTGGTATCGAAATCGAGCCGGTTGTCGGCAAAGTGTCCCGATGCGGCAAGTGCCAGGCCGGAGAGGTGCGCGAGTCGGGTCTGGCTGGTCGCAGCGTCGGTCCAGTCGAGCTTGAAGTCGGCTTTCGGTGCGGCGAATGTTCCGGCGGCGGACATGGTGCCGGAAATCGTGCCGCCGGCCGCGAGATCGGGAACGAAGGCATTTGCGAGGCTGGCGGGAAGCTTGGCGATCTCGGCATCGACCTTGATGCTGTCGATCGCCGTACCAGCCAATGCGACATTGCCGATGGCCTTTAGTGAAAGGTCTTTATCGCCGCTGACTGCCGCGTTGAAATCAAGCTTGTTTTCCGCAAATTTTCCCGATGCGGTCACGCCGAGCGCTGCAAGGCCGGCCCGTTTCGTGTGGCTCGTCGCAGCATCTTTCCAATTGAGATCGAAATCGGCATTCGGGGCGGAGAGCGACCCGCTGACCGAGATCTTTCCTGAGATCGCGCCTTCGGCGGCGAGATCGGCGACGAAGTCGTTTGCGATGTTTGCGGGAACATTGGCCAGCGCGGCGTCGACTTTGACGTCGCTGATTGTCGTGCCCGTGATGGCGACATTGCCCTTTGCCGTCAGCGAGAGGCTGTTGGCGCCGCCGATCACCGTGTCGAAATCGAGCTTATTATCTGCAAGTTTTCCCGATGCGGTCACGCCGAGCGCTGCAAGGCCGGCGCGTTTCGTCTGGCTCGTCGCGGCATTCTTCCAATTCAGATCGAAATTGGCGGTCGGGGCGGAAAGAGAGCCGCTGGCAGAGACCGTTCCCGAGATCGCGCCTTCGGCGGCGAGATCGGCGACGAAGTCGTTTGCGATGTTTGCGGGAACATTGGCCAGCGCGGCATCGACTTTCACGTTGCCGATTGTCGTGCCCGTGATGGCGACATTGCCGTTTGCCTTTAAGGAGAGGCTGTTGGCGCCGACGATCACCGTGCTGAAATCGAGCTTATTATCCGCAAGTTTTCCTGATGCGGTCATGCCGAGCGCTACAAGGCCAGCCCGTTTCGTGTGGCTGGTCGCAGCATCTTTCCAATTGAGATCGAAATCGGCATTCGGGGCGGTGAGCGACCCGCTGGCCGCGATCTTTCCTGAGATCGCGCCTTCGGCGGAGAGATCGGCGACGAAGCTGTTTGCGATATTTGCGGGAACATTCGCCAGTGCGGCGTCGACCGTGACATTGCCGATCGTCGTGCCCGTGATGGCGACATCGCCGGTTGCCTTTAAGGAGAGGCTGTTGGCGCCGACGATCACCGTGTCGAAATCGAGCTTGTTTTCGGTGAATTTTCCTGATGCGGTCACGCCGAGCGCTGCAAGGCCCGCACGCTTCGTCTGGCTCGTCGCAGCGTCTTTCCAATCGAGATCGAAATCGGCACTCGGGGCGGAGAGCGACCCGCTGGCGGAGATCTTTCCAGAGATCGCGCCTTCGGCGGCGAGATCGGGGACGAAGCTGTTTGCGATATTTGCCGGAACATTCGCCAGTGCGGCATCGACCGTGACGTTACCGATCGTCGTACCCGTGATGGCGATATTGCCGTTTGCCTTCAGCGAGAGACTGTTGGCACCGCCAATCGCCGTGTTGAAATCGAGCTTGTTGTCGCCGAATTTTCCGGATGCCTTGACGGCGAGGTCGGCAAGGCCCGCACGCTTCGTCTGGCTGGTCGCAGCACTTTTCCAATCGAGATCGAAATTGGCGGTGGGAGCAGCGAGCGAGCCGGAGGCGGCCAGTTTTCCTGTAATCGTGCCTTCGGCGGCGAGATCGGGAACGAAGCCATTGGCAATGCGGGCAGGCAGGTTGAGGATATCGGCATTGACATCAAGCACCGGCGCCTTCGGGTCGGCGAGCGCGACATTGCCGGCTGCCTTCAGCGACAGTCCGTCATTGCTGCCAATCGTCGTGTCGAAATCGAGCTTGTTGTCGGCGAATTTGCCACCGGCGGTGATGCCGAGCGGTGCCAGGCCCGCCCCCTTTATCTGGCCCGTCGTCGCATCCTTCCAGTCGAGCTTGAAGTCGGCGACCGGTGCTGCCGGCGTTCCGGTTACGGCAATCGTTCCGGAGATCGTGCCGCCGGCTGAAAGGTTGGGCACGAAACCGTTGGCGAGCGCTGCCGGCAGCTCGTGGATGTCTGCATCGAGCTTCAGCGTTTCACCGGCGGAACCGGTGACAGTCACCGAACCGGTGCCGGTCTTCAGCGTCAGTCCGTTCAGACTGGCGGCACCGCCGCCGATGGTGACCTGCGTCGGTGCGGCAAGCTCGATCGGGATATTGCGGGGGCTTGCCGAAAAGCGATCGAGGTTCAGCTGCATCGTACCGGCCGCCGCCTCGATATTGCCGGCCGCCAGCACGGGATTGCCGTCATAGGCAGCATCGAGATGGAAGTCGGTATGGTCTTGCTGCTTGGTAAAATCGAGCGAAAACCCGGCCAGCCTGTTCGTTCCGACACTCACCTCCGCGGCCTTGACCGTACCTTTTGCGGCAAGGGCTTTGAGATCGCTGACCGTGACATCGATATCCGGCTTGGTGATCGCAAGCGTATCACGGCGGATCGATCCGCCTGTTGCAAGCAGCTTGAGCGCAATCCTGCCGCTATCGCTGCTCACGCCAAGCGACCCCTTGAGATCACCGTCGGCTTTCTGTCCGCCGAGTGCGGCAAGCAGGCCGACATTGGGGAAATCGAAAGTCAGTGCGCCTGTTGGCTCCAGGGAAGGCGAGAATTCCACATTGCCGGTCAGCCGGTTGCCGCCGATATCAGCGGTCAAAGCCGGAATACTCGTCTTGCCGTCCCGCGAACTGATGTCACCGTTGATGCCGATCGGCTGGCCGTCGATCGTGCCGGTGGCGGCGATCCTGCCCTGCGGCGCCTTGGGATCGGCGAGCCCTGACAGGTCGATATTCAGATTGCCGAGCACGCGGTCGGCCATTTCAAGGCTGGCGGCCTTCAGATTGGCCGTCACCGAGATTGCCGGGAGCTCACCGCCAACTCTCAATGCATAACCCGCGCCACCACTGGCGCCGGGGATGAGCTTGCCGATGTCAGGCAACCGGCCGGAGAGATCGGCATTCAACATCCCGCCGTCGAGCGCGACGTTGCCGGCGGCTTCGAGCGTGCCGGATTTCAGGACGATGTTGGACAGCGCGAATTTTGACGGGATGGTGCCGACCATCTGGCTTTCGAACGAGATCGGTCCGTCGAACCTGCTTGTCACCGCAGCCGGCAGGGCTGCCGGGTCGATGGTGAGCTTGAGGTTGCCGGTCAGCGCCTTGTCTGCCAGCCGATAGGAGCCGTTGAGGCCGCCGTTGATATTGGCGCTTTCGACGGTGGTGGCGTTGAAGCCGATGCCACTGGGCGAGATCTGCAGCGGCGAGGCGATCGTGACCGGGCCCTGGACGGCGCGATTGAGGTTCGGGTCGGAGAAGGTTACGTCGCCGGCAACGAGGCGCAGCTGGACGCTGCCGGAACGGGCGGCGAGATTGAAGGCGTCGCTCTTTGCGGTCAGCTTGATATTGCCGATATTGGCCTGCGGGAGGGTTGCGGTGTCGAGCGAGCCGCTGACGTTCAGCCGGGCCGCCTGCGCATCGCCTGTCAGTGCCAGGTTGAGGCCAGAAATGAGGAAGCGCGCTTCGCCTTCGGCGAGCGGCCAGCGGAAATCGACGGGCCCCGACGTGCCGAGCAGATTGGCGTTCAGGCTGTTATTGCCGGCCGGATCGAGGGTGCCCGAGGCGGCGATCACCACGCTGCCGGTGGCGATATTGCCGGTCTGGATATCGATCTTGCCGTGATTGTCGAAGGTCGTGGCAAGATCGATATTGGTCTGGCCGGCAAAAAGCGGCCGGAATGCCGATGGAAGCAGCGAGCTCAGGTCACCGCCACCCTTGAGGTCGAGATGGTGCAGCCCGTCTGCCGTGATCTGATGCCGGGCCTCGATTGCGGCGCGCTGCTGCCCGTCGAGGGCGGCCTGCACTTTGCCTTTCCAATCGGATATCGGCCCCTGGCCGTCGAGATCAATGTTGACGGCCGGGCTGTCCGGCAAGCCGAGAAAGCCCGCCAGCAGCCCGCCCTTCGGCTCGGACAGTTGCGCCTTCAACCGCAGCCGGTTTTCGGCCGGCGCAAAGGCGATGTCGGCGGCAAGCCGCGCATCCGGGACCGCGTGACGGCTGACATTGACGACGGCCTCGCCGCCATCGCCATTTGCCGAAAGGCTGCCCTCGGCGGCGAGCGCAAAGGCGCGGCCGGCAACAGGTGCGGCAAGTTTGATATCGGGCAGCGCGACACGGTCTATATCGACCTTGATCGGAAGATTAAATCCGCCGGAATTTTCAGCTCCGGGCCGCGAGGGGAGGGTGCGCACCGGCTTGCGCAGCACGTTGATCGCTTCGATCTCGAAGCGTTTGGCATGGAAAGTTCCCGTCAGCAGCGCAAGCGGATTCCAGTCGATCGCGACGCCATGAATTTCCGCAAAGACGCCCCTGGTGTCGGAGATGGAAATCTCGGCGGCCCGCAGCCCGCCGGTCAAAAGGCCTTGCGGTTCGCGAACCTCGATCGTCATGTCGCGGTTGGAAAGCGTGGAGGCTATCTTTTCGGTGACGATGCGAGCACCAAAACTGGTGAAGCCGAAGATCGCCAGCGCTACGACGGCGAGAATCAAAGTGGCACCGACGGCATAGCCGGTGAGCCGTACGATCCAGTTGACGATTTTTGCCAGCGTTTGCATCGGCGCGGACACTACCCCGTTTTCATGACGGCTCACAGATCGGAAAACACGAGCGGCATCGGCAACCCTAGAAGGATTGGCCAATGCCGGCGTAGATTCCGTAATCTGTGCCATCTTCGTACTTGTTTAGCGGCACGGCAAAATCAAGCCGCAGCGGGCCGAAAGGCGTTGCATATCGTATTCCGGCGCCGGCGCCGGCGCGGATATCGGAAAAACCCGGAAAGGTGCTGTCCGATACCGTGCCGACATCGACGAAGGGCACGATGCCGATCGTATCGGTGATCTTGATGCGGGCCTCCAGCGAACCGGTCACATAAGAGCGGCCGCCGGTGGCATCGCCATTGTCGTTATAAGGCGAGATTTCCTGATAGCTGTATCCGCGCACAGAACCGCCGCCGCCGGCAAAGAAGCGCTGGGTGGCGGGAATGTCCCCAATGCTATCGCCGCCGATCAGGACGCCGGCGGCAACCTTGCCGGCAAGCACCAGGCCGTCTTCCTGGCCGAACGGCAAATAGCCGGAAATCGAGCCCTCGAATGCCGCATAGGGCGTGGCGTTGAAGATTTCGTAGCCAGGCTTTGCCGAGAATGTCGCGCGATAGCCCTCTGTCGGGTTGAACTTGTCGTCGCGTGCATCGCGATCATATTTGATCGGCAAGGCAAAAGTCAGATAGTCGTTCGTGCCGAAGGCGTCGTCGTCGCGCTCCCAGCTGACCTCGCCGCTCGCCGAGACGGTGTCCCGGTCGGTCAGCTCGTAGGAAAGGCCGAGCGAGGCGGTGACGAGCGTCGCGTTATAGGCATCCGGATTTTCGGTCTTGGCGACGATGCCGGCCTTCAGGGTGGCGGCAGGAAAGAAGGCGCCGGGCTTGGTGAAGAGGATGCCGGCGGAATAGTCGAGGCTGCCGACATCCGTCGTTTCGCCAAGCCTGGAGACCGATCCCTCGATCCTCAGCGTTTCGGCTTCGCCGAACAGGTTGCGGTGGCCCCAATAACCCTGAACACCGAAGCCGTCGGTGGTGGAATATTGCGCGCCGACGCCGAAGTAGCGCCTTTTGCCCTCGGAAACCTCGATCGTCATCGGCAAGGTGCCGTCAGGCGCCAATGCATCCCCTTGGTGGATGGTGACGCTCGAAAAGACGCCGAGGGCGCGAAGGCGCTCGCCGGCTTTCTTCAGTGCTTCCGGGGAATAGGCTTCGCCCTTGTTCAGCCGGGAATAACGCTGGATGAAAGTCGGCTTGACGGTCTTTTCGCCGGTGACGCCCACATCGCCGATCGGGGCGACGGGACCGCCCTCGGCAGCAAGGACGATATCGACGGTATCGCTGTTGTGATCGGCGACGACCTTGCGTTCGGTCAACTTGGCAAACGGCCGACCTTCGCTCTTCAATTGTTCGACAATCTTGTCGCCGGCCTTGATGATGGCGAGCGAGCCGGCCTCAGCGCCCGGGGCGAGATCGTAATCGGCGGGATTATGGTTTGCGGCATCGCCGCCGAACTGAACTTCCTGACCTTGAAAACCGGGCCGGGAGCAATGTCGACGGTGACGCGGATCGGGCCGGACCGGTCGAATGTCGGATTGGGTGGCAGGTCGTCGATATTCTTGCCGTCGATGGTGATCGTCACCAGGCCGCCATAACGGGCCTTTTCATAGAGAGTGGCGATCAGGCGCTCTCGGTCGTCGCGCGCCTTGACGACGATGCCGAGATCGCCGGACACCGGCTGCTTCTGGTCGCTGACGAGACGGGAACTGTTTTCCAGCGCTTCTTTCAGGTCGGGATCGGCGGTATCGGCTTTAAGGTCGACGTGGTAGCGCACCGGATCGGGCACCTGTTCGCCTTCGTCTTCTTCTTTGCCGAAAATGGTGATGCCGAAAAGCTTGAAGGCGTAAGCGTCGCCGATCAGGACCGGTGAGAACGCAGCTGCCGCTGCGACCACCATCATGGTGCCTGTTCGCCGATACGCAGTACTTGTTTTCGGACCTGTCCCTCTAATCCGCATCCGCCGCTTTTGGTTACGCCTATGATGAAGCTTCGTTGCCCAGCCGTGAACAGCTTAGCGATAAAATCGCGCGGGGTGTACCATTTTAAATTGCCAACGCACTAATTTAGCACAAAAAATCCCGGACGTGTGTCCGGGATTTCCTGGATTTAGCGATTTCAGGGTGCTCTCAGCGAGGGCAACTATCGATGTAGCGGCGACCGTAGCGGTCGCGATAGTAGCACTGGCCGGGCTGTTCGGCGACGCTGCCGATGAGGGCGCCGGACACGCCGCCGATCGCGGCGCCGACTGCCGCGCCACGAACATTGCCGGTGACTGCACCGCCGATGACGGCGCCTGATGCAGCGCCGATGCCGGCGCCCTGCTGCGTCGGCGTGCAGCTTGCAATCGACAGGCCGACCAATGCGAGTATGACAGCTTTCTTCATCTTTTCTCTCCGAGGTTGTTGCCCAGCGGGCAAAGGCCGTCCCTTCTATTTTTTTGTCAGGCTAGACCGAAAACTATGTCGGAAGAAAGGGTTGTCCATCCGGTGTGCTGATTTTTTTGCGATCGGGCCGGGTCGCCTTTTGCACGGTGCGCAAGCTCCCCTGCCTTCTGCGGCATCAATTTCGTTGATCGCGGCGCGCATATTTTTTATCTGGAATCATTCAAAAATCTGGGCCTTTTGCCGCAGTTGATGTTAAAGCAAAGGGTAAGCATTGACGCGCGGACGTCCAGTCATCAAGAACATCCGCGCGATACTGGAGCACATGATGGATTTCGAAGCGTTTTTCAAAGACGAGCTGGACGGGCTTCATAGCGAAGGCCGTTACCGCGTTTTTGCCGATCTCGAACGTCACCGCGGCAATTTCCCGCGCGCGACGCGTCACACCGCGGATGGCCAAAAGGAGGTCACGGTCTGGTGCTCCAACGACTATCTCGGCATGGGCCAGCATCCGAAGGTGATCGAGGCGATGAAGAACGCCATCGACCACTGTGGCGCGGGTGCGGGAGGCACCCGGAATATTTCTGGCACCAACCACCATCACGTCATGCTCGAGCGTGAGCTTGCCGATCTGCACGGCAAGGAAGCCGCGCTGATCTTCACGTCGGGCTATGTCTCCAACTGGGCAGCGCTCGGCACGCTCGGCGCCAAGATCCCCGGCCTGATCATCTTCTCCGACGCATTGAACCATGCCTCGATGATCGAGGGCATCCGCTACGCCAAGTGCGACAAGGTGATCTGGAAGCACAATGACGTGGCCGATCTCGAAGCCAAGCTCAAGGCCGCCGATCCGAAGGCGCCGAAGCTGATCGCCTTCGAGAGCGTCTATTCGATGGATGGCGATATCGCCCCGATCAAGGAAATCTGCGACCTCGCCGACACATACGGGGCGATGACCTATCTCGACGAAGTGCATGGCGTCGGCATGTACGGCCCGCGCGGCGGCGGCATTGCCGAGCGCGACGGGCTGATGGACCGGCTGACCGTGATCGAGGGCACGCTCGGCAAGGCGTTTGGGGTGATGGGCGGCTATATCGCCGCGTCGACGGCGCTTTGCGATTTCATCCGCTCGTTTGCGTCGGGCTTCATCTTCACCACGGCGCTGCCGCCGGCGCTGGCCGCCGGTGCCGTCGCCTCGATCCAGCACCTGAAGATCAGCCAGTTCGAGCGCGCCCGCCATCAGGACCGTGTCCGCAAGCTGCGGGCGCTGCTCGACCAGCGCGGCATTCCGCATATGCCCAATCCGAGCCATATCGTGCCGGTGCTGGTCGGCGATGCGGCCAAGTGCAAGTGGATCTCCGACCTGCTGCTCGACAATTGCGGCGTTTACGTCCAGCCGATCAACTATCCCACCGTGCCGAAGAAGACCGAACGGCTGCGCATCACGCCGACACCGCTGCATTCCGACGCCGATATCGCCCATCTGGTCGAGGCGCTGCATTCGCTTTGGTCGCGCTGCGCGCTCGCAAGGCACGTCGCCTGATTTTTCGATGATCGCTCGGTTCGAACCGTAATTCAGGGCCTCCACTGGAGGCTCTGACAGCGATCGGTCTTGCTCCCGCAAGGCGCTGCTGCAAACCTCCCTTACCCGCCCAAGATCATCCGCTCTGTGCTTGGTCTCAACACCGATGACACATCGCAATCGGCCTGATCGATGCGCGTCGAACTCTCCCTGTGCTTGCCCTTCCCGCAAACTGCATTGCCGATCCGGCCTTTGTGCCGCATGAGAAAACCTTTTCTCACTTGACATAAGGTTTGGTAAAAGCTTTTCTCAGATCACTTCAGAAGGAGGACGTTCTGAACATATCGGGAGGAAAAAGAGGCAGGATCACCATCCACGAGGTGGCGGCGGCTGCCGCGGTGAGCATCTCCACGGCGTCGAAAGCTCTCAACGATACCGGCCGGATGGGCTCGGAAACGCGCGAACGGGTGAAACGGATTGCCGCGGAAATTGGATACCGGCCGAATGCGCTGGCCAGAGGTCTTCTCAGCAAGCGCAGCTTCACCATCGGACTGCTGACGAATGATACTTACGGCCGTTTCACGCTGCCTGTCATGGCAGGCATTTCGGACGCACTCGTCGATCACGGTGTTTCGGTCTTCCTGTGCGCGATCGAAGACGATCCGGCGCTCGCCCAGATCCATGTCGACGCGATGCTGGACAAGCAGGTCGATGGGATCATCGCAACCGGCAAGCGGCTGGACAGGCGCCTGCCTGTCGACCTGTCGAATTTGCATGTGCCTGTCGTCTACGCCTTCACGGAGGGGACGCAGAACAGTGTTACTTTTCGTTCGGACGACGAGCAGGGTGCGAGGCTCGCCGTCGAGTGGCTCGCGAACATCGGGCGGCGGCGGATTGCCCATATCACCGGGCCGGAAGAGTTCTTCTCGGTGCGGGAGCGTGCCGGCGCCTATCACGAGGTGGCAGGTCACCGCGAACCGGTGCTCTACGGCGTCTGGTCGGAAAGCTGGGGCCATGAGGCAGTCGAGCAGCTTTGGAAGAGACCCGGAGAAAAACCGGATGCGCTCTTCTGCGGCAATGATCAGATCGCCCGAGGTGCTGTGGATGCGTTGCGCGAGCGCGGCGTCAAGGTGCCGCAGGACGTCTCGGTCGTCGGCTTCGACAATTGGGAGATTGTCGCGGCCCAGACGCGGCCGCCGTTGACGACGGTGGACATGGAACTGAAGGAGCTCGGGCGGCAAGCCGGATTGACGGTGCTTGCGCTTGCGGAAGGACGGCCTGTCGAACCGGGAGTGAGGAAATTGCCGTGCCGGCTGATCGTCCGGCAATCATGCGGGGGTAAAGCCCCCCGGGGATGAGAACACGTGAATGAGCAAAGGCGCGAGGAGATGCGCCATATCGGGAGGAGTGTCATGATCAAGCGTCTATTGGCGGCGACCAGCATCGCTACCTTATGTCTGGTGTCGGCCGCGTCAGCCGCCGAAAATGTCGAAATGTGGGTTCGCTCGGGGATCGGCGACGCCTTCAAGAAGGTCGTCGAAGCCTATAATTCCGGTCACGAGAACAAGGTCGTGATGACCGAAGTGCCGTTTTCCGAGCTCGTGCAGAAATATGCGACGGCAATCGCCGGCGGACAGGCGCCGGACGCGCTGTCGATGGATCTCATCTACAACCCCGCCTTTGCTGCGGCCGGCCAGCTGGAAGACCTGACGGACTGGGCGAAATCGCTGCCCTATTTCAACTCGCTGTCGCCCTCGCATGTGCGCCTCGGCACCTATCAGGGCCGGATCTACGGCCTGCCGCTGTCGGTCGAGACATCGGTCTTTGCCTGGAACAAGGATCTCTACAAGAAGGCGGGTCTCGACCCGGAAAAGGCGCCGGCCAACTGGGATGAAATCACCGCCAATGCCGAGAAGATCCGGGCCTTGGGTGACGATACCTACGGCTTTTATTTCTCCGGCGGCGGCTGCGGCGGCTGCATGATCTTCACCTTCACGCCGCTCACCTGGGGTGCCGGCGCCGATATCCTGTCGGCCGACAGCAAGACGGCAACGCTCGATACCCCTCAGATGCGCAAGGCCGTCGATATCTACCGCAACATGGTCAAGAAGGACTTGGTGCCGGCGGGTGCGGCCAGCGACACCGGCGCCAACTTCCTGACCTTTACCAACGGCAAGATCGGCCAGCAAAGCCTCGGCGCCTTTGCCATCGGCACGCTGGTGACCGAGCATCCCGATATCAACTTCGGCGTGACGCTCATCCCCGGCGTTGACGGCAAGCCTTCGTCCTTTGCCGGCGGCGACAACTTCGTCATCACCAAGGGCACGAAGAAGATCGACGCGGTGAAGGGCTTCCTCGAATATGTGTATTCGATGGACGGCCAGAAGATCATGGCGAAATACGGCAGCCTGCCGACGCGCGGCGATATCGCCGACAAGGTGCTTGAGGGCCTCGATCCGCGCATGCAGGTTGGCCTGAAGGCGATCAGCGTCGCCAAGACGCCCTATACGCTGCAATTCAACGACCTGATCAACAGCGCCAACGGGCCATGGGCAAGCTTCACCAATGCCGCGATCTTCGGCGACGATGTCGACGGCGCGTTTTCGAGCGCCCAGTCGGAAATGCAATCGATCATCGATAGCGGCCAGTAATCTCTCCCCGGCCGCGGCCGGGGAGCGGTGGCAGCTTCCCGGCCAATCCCACTCGACAGACGCGGAGCGTTTTGATGACCGGTTCCGGTTCAGAGACTCTATTGCCTCAGCGCAGGCGACGGCGCAGATCGAACTGGCGAGGTCTTGCCTATATCGCGCCGGCCATGGCGCTCGTCATCGTCTTCTTCATCATGCCGGTTCTCTTCACCGGATGGATGAGCCTTCACAACTGGCCGCTGATGGGGGCGTCGCGCTGGATCGGCTTCAACAATTATTTTCGCATGGCCAACGACACCCGCTTCATGGCGGCGCTGAATTTCACGGCCTACTACACCGTGATCGTCACCATCGCGATCTTCGCGATCGCCTTTCCGCTCGCCATCTTCGTCGAAAAGGAACGGCAGTTCGTCAGCGCCTATCGGACGATCATCTTCCTGCCCGTCGTGGTCGGTCTTGCCACCGCCTCCCTGCTCTGGGTCTGGCTCGCCAATGTCGATAGCGGCTTCATCGGGCCGGCCTTGAAGGCGCTCGGTCTTCTGGAAAAGAGCCCCAATCTGCTGGCGACTTTCGACACCGCCTTTCTGACGATCGTGGTGATGGTCGTCTGGAAGATCGCCGGCTTCACCATGATCATTCTTTTGACTGGGCTTCAGGCCATTCCGTCCGAGCTGACGGAGGCCGCCCGCATCGACGGCGCCGGGCGCTGGCAGCGTTTCCGGCATCTGACGCTGCCGCTGATGCGCAAGACGATCGCCCTGGCGCTGATCGTCTCCGTCACCGGTTCGATCCTCGCCTTCGACCAGTTCTACATCATGACGTCAGGCGGACCGCAGAACAAAATGATCTCGGTGGTCTATTACATCTTCAATCAGTCCTTCGTGTCGTTCAACCTCGGCTACGGCGCAGCGCTGTCGATCGTGCTTCTCGCCATCCTGGTGGCGATCAGCATCGTGCAGCTCTGGCTGCTTCGCGTCGGGGAGGAGCGTCCATGACCACCTCAAGGGAACGCCGCGCGCGCAAGGCCATCCGTGCGAAATCGGTCTATCATCTGACCGGCATTGCCATATCGATCTTCTTCCTCGCCCCCTTCGTGATCACGCTATTGTCGTCCTTCCGGCATGGCACGGAGGCTAGCCTGCCGCCCCTGCCGCCGTGGCCGACCTCCGGCGTCAGCATCGATTCCTATGCTCTGCTCGATACGTTCGGCGCCGGCATCTGGCGGCACATGATCAATTCTCTGTTCGTTTCGGTCGCCACCGTGGTGCTCACCGTCGCCGTCAGCCTGCTCGCCGGCTACGGTTTCTCGCGGTATCGATTTCCGATGAAGAATGCGCTCTTCGTGCTGATCATCGCGACGCTGATGATCCCGTTCCAGTCGATCCTGACGCCGCTCTTCATCATCCTGGCAAAGCTCGGCCTCAACAATTCGCTGATTGGGCTGACGCTCGTTTATGTGACGCTGCAACTGCCCTTCTCGGTCTTCATGATGCGCAACGCCTTCGACGCCGTGCCGAAGGAGATCGAAGAGGCCGCACGCATCGACGGCGCGCGCGACCTCAGGCTTCTGGTCCGGGTTCTTCTGCCGCTGGTCCTTCCCGGCGTCGCGACGGTCGCGATCTTTGCCTTCCTCAATGCCTGGAACGAGTTTCTCGCAGCACTCGTGCTGCTCTCCAGCAATGAGAAATACACCCTGCCAGTGCTGATGACGGCGGTTCGCGCCGGACGGCTCGGCGCCATCAACTGGGGAGCGGTCCAGGCCGGTGTCGTCGTCATGACGATTCCTTGCCTGATCGTCTTCCTGCTCCTGCAACGCTATTACATGCGCGGGCTGATGGCCGGCGCGGTGAAATGATCTTAGAGAAAGTGGAGCCCATGACCAAACCAAGCAACGACCGCCAGTTTCGTCCCGTCGCCGTTCCCGATGTGGAACTCGGCGGCTTCTGGGGCAAATGGCAGGACGCCGTCTGCAATTCCACCGCCGAGACCTTGCTCGACCGCTGTGTCGAGGCCGGCATGCTCAAGGCGATCGACGTCGATCAGCCGAGCCCCGGGGTCGTCATTCCCATTCAGCCATGGGGCGGGACGACCCAGATGTTCTGGGATTCCGACCTCGGCAAGTCGATCGAGACGATCGCCTATTCGCTTTATCGCCGGCCGAACCCGAAGCTCGAGGCGCGGGCCGACGAGATCATCGACATGTATGAGAAGCTGCAGGATGAGGACGGCTATCTGAACGCCTGGTTCCAGCGCGTGCAACCGAACCGGCGCTGGACCAACCTGCGCGACCATCATGAGCTCTATTGCGCCGGCCATCTGATCGAAGCCGCGGTCGCCTATTACCAGGCGACCGGCAAACGCAAGCTGCTCGACATCATGAGCCGCTATGCCGATTACATGATCAAGATTTTCGGGCACGGCGAGGGCCAGATCCCCGGCTACTGCGGCCATGAGGAAGTCGAGCTCGCGCTGGTCAAGCTCGCCCGCGTGACGGGAGAAAAGAAATATCTCGAGCTATCGAAATCCTTCATCGACGAACGCGGCACCGAACCGCATTTCTTCACCGCCGAGGCAAGTCGCGACGGCCGCGATGTCTCCGAATACCACCAGAAGACCTATGAATATGCGCAGGCACACCAGCCGGTGCGCGCGCAGACAAAGGTCGTCGGCCACGCCGTGCGCGCCATGTATCTCTATTCGGGCATGGCCGACATTGCCACCGAATACCAGGACGACAGTCTGACGGCAGCGCTGGAAACGCTCTGGGACGATCTGACGACCAAGCAGATGTACATCACCGGCGGCATCGGGCCGGCGGCGTCCAACGAAGGCTTTACCGATTATTTCGATCTGCCGAACGATACCGCCTATGCGGAGACCTGCGCCTCGGTCGGCCTGGTGTTCTGGGCAAGCCGCATGCTCGGCCGCGGGCCGGATCGGCGCTATGCCGACATCATGGAGCAGGCGCTTTACAACGGCGCGCTGCCGGGGCTTTCGACGGACGGCAAGACCTTCTTCTATGACAATCCGCTTGAAAGTGCCGGCAAGCACCATCGGTGGAAATGGCACCATTGCCCTTGCTGCCCGCCCAACATCGCCCGGCTGGTGACCTCGATCGGCTCCTACATGTACGCCGTTTCGGATAACGAGATCGCCGTGCACCTCTATGGCGAGAGCACCGCCCGGCTGAAGCTTGCTAACGGTGCCGAGGTCGAACTCGAGCAGACCACCAACTATCCGTGGGACGGTGCGGTCGCCTTTACCACCAGGCTGGAGAAGCCGGCGCGGTTTGCGCTGTCGCTGCGCATTCCGGACTGGGCCGAAGGCGCAACCCTCAGCGTCAACGGAGAGATGCTCGATCTCAACGCCAATATGCGGGACGGATATGCCAGGATCGATCGTGACTGGGCGGCGGGCGATCGTGTCGCCCTCTACCTGCCGCTGGCGCTTCGGCCGCAATATGCCAATCCGAAGGTGCGCCAGGACGCCGGCCGGGTCGCATTGATGCGCGGGCCGCTGGTCTATTGTCTGGAAACCACGGACAATGGCGAAGACCTCAATGCCATCGTCCTGCCGCGTGAGCTCTCCACAGCCGAAACCGTCGTGCTGAAGGATCTCAACGATGCCGTCGCCCTCGATCTCAAGGTCGAGCGCGAGGAAACATCGAACTGGGGAACAGCGCTCTACCGCAAGGCGCCGGCCGAAAGGCAGGTCGCCACCGCGCGTTTCGTGCCCTATCATCTCTGGGACAACCGCGCACCCGGAGAGATGCTCGTCTGGGTCCAGTCGGACAGATAGGTCTTTTTGGGGATGACGAACGGTGTGGCTAACAAGAGCGTCGTGCTCCAGGACGTGCGAAAAAGCTATGGCAATCTGCAGGTGGTCCACGGCATCGACCTGACGATCGCGGAGGGCGAATTCGTCGTCTTCGTCGGCCCTTCCGGCTGCGGAAAATCGACGCTTCTGCGCATGATCGCCGGCCTGGAAGACGTGACCGACGGGGAGGTCGAGATCAAGGGGCGTGTTGTCACCGATCTCGATCCATCCGAGCGCGGCATCGCCATGGTCTTCCAGTCCTACGCGCTCTATCCGCATATGAGCGTGCGCGACAACCTGGCCTTCGGCTTGAAGATGGCGCGCACCAGTGCCGCCGAGATAGAGACGCGCGTCAAGGCCGCTTCCGCCATCCTGAAGATCGACCATCTTCTCGACCGGCGGCCGGGACAGCTTTCCGGCGGCCAGCGGCAGCGTGTGGCGATCGGCCGGGCGATCGTGCGCAAGCCCGATGTCTTCCTGTTCGACGAACCGCTGTCCAATCTCGATGCGGAACTGCGCGTTTCGATGCGCATCGAGATCGCCCGCCTCCATCGTGAACTCGGCAATACGATGATCTATGTCACGCACGATCAGACGGAGGCGATGACGCTCGCCGACAAGATCGTCGTGCTGCGCGACGGCCGCGTCGAACAGGCCGGAACGCCGCGGGAAATCTATGAGAATCCCTCGAATACCTTCGTGGCGGGCTTCATCGGCTCGCCGAGGATGAACCTGCTGAATGCCCGTTGGGGTGAGGGAGGCATGGTCGAAGTCGCCGGCCGGCAGATCGAAAGCGGCCTGCCGCCGGCAGACAGGCCGGTTGGCGGCGCGGTGACGCTCGGCCTGCGGCCGGAGCATCTGAGGGTGGCCTCCGATCTATCGGGCAGCCTGACGGCCAGGGTCGATTTTTCGGAATATCTCGGCGGAACGCAATATCTCTATTGCCAGCTTGCCGATGGCCAGTCACTCACCGTCGAGCATCGCTCGCCGATCAGCATCGCGGCAGGCGAGCAGGTGAGCCTGCTGTTTGAACCGTCGGATTGCCGGTTGTTCGACGAGGGCGGCAACCGGTTGCGGTAATGGCGCCGGTCGCGATCACAGGCGGGCGACCACTCGATGATCGGCCGTCCGAACTTCACTCGGCGATCGCGAGTGTCATCAGCTCCGCCGCCCTTTGCCGGGCTTCCCTGTCGGCGGCGAAGACATCGTCCATGCCGGCAGCCGGCGGCAGGCCGGCCAGATCGTCCATGACCCTTTCGGTGACCTCGGCCATGGCGAGGAAGGAGAGCCGCCCTTCGATGAAGGCTTCGAGCGCCACTTCCTTGGCGCCGTTCAGCACCGCGCCCTGAACGCCGCCGCGCCTCATCGCCAGGCGTGCGAGCCGCAGCGCCGGAAACCGCGTCTCATCCGGCGCCTCGAAATCCAGCCTGGCGAGCTTGGCGAAATCCAGCCGCTCGACGGGTAGGTTCGGCCGGCGCGGAAAGGACAGGGCATAACCGATGGCAGTGCGCATATCCGGCGCGCCAAGCTGCGCCAGAACCGACCCATCGGTATAGCCGACCATGGAGTGGATGATCGATTGCGGATGGAAGATGACCTCGATCTGTTCGGGTCTGAGACCGAAAAGGTGCCGGGCTTCGATCATCTCCAGCGCCTTGTTGAACATCGAGGCGCTGTCGATCGAGATCTTCAATCCCATCGACCAGTTCGGGTGGGCACGTGCGGTTTCCACCGTCACGTCCGCCATGTCACGCAGCGAGGCGGTGCGGAAGGGGCCACCCGACGCCGTCAGGATGACCCGCTCGACGGCGTGGCGCTGGTTCTCTTCCAGCACCTGGAAAATCGCGTTGTGTTCGCTGTCGACCGGAAGCAGCCTGCCGCCGCCCGCCCGGATCGCTGCGATGAAGAGATCGCCGGCCGATACCAGGCATTCCTTGTTGGCAAGGGCGATATCGGCGCCGCGGCGGGCGGCCGCAAGGGTCGGCGCCAAGCCCGCGGTGCCGACGATTGCCGCCATCACCCAGTCGGCTTCGCGGTCGGCGGCTTCCATCAGCCCGGATTTTCCCGAAGCGACCGCGATGCCGCTGCCGGAAAGTTCGCTCTTCAGTGATTCGTAATGGCGGTCGTTTGCCGTGACCGCCAGCCGCGCGCCGGAGGATTTCGCCTGCCGGGCCAGCAATTCGACATTGCCGTTGCCGGTCAGCACGGAGATTTCGAAGTTCTCCCGTCCGCCCAGGTGATCGACGACATTGAGTGTATTCTGGCCGATCGAACCCGTCGAACCGAAGATGCTGAGGCGCCGCGGCGCGCTTTTGCCGGTTATCATGTGGTATTTCGCGAAAATTTCTCTCGTAGGCTCAGGCTCTACTAGGCTTTGGAGGGGGCGGCAAGTGTGCGGTGCAGCAGATTTCAACCCGCGAGGGGTTTACAGAGCGGCGGTTGGATGTGATCCTTACAACAATCCTCATGGGGATTGGGAGGTTCCGCCGCGGCCGTTCACGGTCGCATGCGCAATCGGGACGCTGCGGCGTCCATTGAAGAACAGGCACGCGGTGCCACAGGCCTTCCGGCCAAAATCAAATCGAGGTTGAAACCGGGATTGGCGGCTTGGCCGCAATCCCCATCGCGTTCGCTGCGAGCGCCTTCATATGTGCTGTCGCGTCGGTTCGGCGCTAGAGCCCTGTGTCAGGTCAAAACGATCGGATTTCATGAAGATACTTAAAACAGCATGCATTCTTTTCGCCATCCTATCCTCGCTCACCGCCGCAGCCAGGGCGGACGACCTGGTGATCTGGTCGCCGGCCAAGCTTTCGGACCGGTCCTACAAGGCGACGATGGGTTTTCGCCTGCCGGCGGAATGGGAAACGAGCGCCGGCGCCGACATCGCGCTGGCCTCGACCAAAGGCGGGGCGCTGCTGCCCGATTCCGAACAAGCAATGCTTTGGGGCCGGATCACCAGGACGAGCGTTACCCCGGCAGGCCAGTCACAGCAGGGTGCCAGCGTCAGCGTCGATACGCTGCGCGGCAGTGGCGCGCTGACGCTTAGCCGCTCGCGCAGCTGGATTCTCTCCGATTCACTCGACATGCAATCGAGCCGGTCCATCAGTGTCCAGTATGACGCGGTCGAAGCCCGGCAGGCTTCGGTGACGGCATCGCAGGCGCTGAAGCTGATCCATCCCTGGACGGGAACCTCGCTTTCGGCAGGGACAGGCGTCAGCAATGCCAGCGGCGACTTCTCGAGCACGGTGGGGGTCAGCCAGACCATCCTGCCGAATCTCAATCTCGATGCCTCGCTCAGCAATCCGTTTTCGGGGGGTGAGGCGGGCAGCGTCAATCTCCGCTATCGCGTGCAGTGGTAGCGGTGCTGAACCAAACTCCGCCGATCAGCGTTTCCTCCGCAGGTTTTCACGGAGGAACGGATCATGGTTTTCAAGGAGCAGACATTTCACGGGCTCGAACCCGAGATGGAAGCGGAAATCGCCAATCGTGCATCGGTCGAGGCAGCCGTTGCCAATGCGCTGGCGATCGCCGGCGGTATCGATGCATCTGATGTCGAGGTGACGATGGAGAACGATCAGATCGTGCTCACCGGTACCGTCGGCACGGTCGGCGAGATCGAACGGGCGACCGCGGTCGCCACGGCCGTCGAGGGTGTGCATGCGGTGCAGAACCGTATCCTGCTCGGCGGATCCTTGATCGATGGCACGCATTAACGAGATGGCGGGCCGCTCCCAGACCCTGCCAGACGAGGACTATTTCCACGTCGTCGCCTATCAGCCGGCGCTGAGCTGATCAACCGGCGAAGCGCTCGATGAGGAAGGACGAGCCGGCCAGACGATCCGTCTTCTGCATGGCGCCCGACCCTTGTGGGTGGTAGGCGATGGCAAGCAGCACGGCGCTGACAGCGACATAAGCGATGGCCAAAAGAATCATCTTGATACGCATGATGAGTACTCCTGTTTTCGCAATAAACGCGGCTGATATGGTGAAGTTCCTCATCGGCGCGATCAGGGCGCGATCAGTTGAAAAGCCTGGCTGGGGAGGATCAGCCGGGCTTTTCCTGTATGGATTGCCTTATCGGCAGATTCGGGTTTCCTTGACGATCGTGTGACCGTGGCGGCGGATCTTTTCCACCTTGGTGAAGCACTCCTCGGAGATGTGGCGCGGCCTCAGGTGATGGCGGTAATAGGGTCGGTCCGAATGGCGATAATAGGGACGCGCATCATCCGTGGTGATGGTCACACTTGCCGCCTGGGACGGCATTGCGGAAAAGACGGACGCAGCAGCGAGCGTGCAGGCAAGGATAATCTGTTTCATGACGAGCCTCTCTTTCTGAGTTTGTCATGAGATCAACTCGCCGGAAGCGCTGTCGGTTCAATCACATAGAGTTACCGATTGTGTCGAAGGCAGAAACCTTTAGGGCCGCGGATCGTTAGCGCAAGGGGACAGCCAGAGGCATCGATCATGGGACTGATTGCAAGGATCATCGCCATTGTGGCCGGGCTTGCCAGCGGCACGATTTTTTCGCAGGCGCCGGAATTTGCGCAGCAATACCGCCAGCGGATCGGCGGGGCGATCGATGAATTGCGGGTCATCGTCGAGGATTTCAATGCCCAGGCAGCCGAACACCATCTCGATCGCCAGCAGGCGCTGAATGCCTATGCGCAATCATCCGACGATTTCCTGCGCGACCGCGGTGTCTCGATGCAGAGCACGATCATGCGTTACGAAACGCTGCTGTCGCAGCAACTCCACCTCGGCATCGCCGCACCCGTCGCCAGGCCTTTCATCCTGCTGCGGGACGCGGACGACGTTGTTTTCGCCAATACCTGGCGCGACTTCGTACCCGGCGTGCCGGTCAGCTTTGCCGGCCTTGTCTGGGGTGCGATTGGTTTTGTCGGGGGCTGGGCCGTCGCGGCTCTGCTGGGATTGGGTGCGCGGCGGGTCACGAGGACACGGCGAGTCCATCGTCAGGTGCGGTGAACCAATCGGTGGCGAACGCGGCCTCGAACGTGATGATAAGATCAGCCAAGCTTTGCGCTGAAATGCCTCCCGCCAAACTTCGGCGGGGGCATCGATATTGATCGGAAGCGGTTCGTGCAGTCGCCTTTCCGGTGATCAGGCCAGAGAGCCTTGTTACGTGGACGCTGCCGCTTCCTTGATGATGCCACCTGAAAGCAAACGCCAAATGCCGAATGCCACGACGCCCATCGCGAGGAAGATCACAAAGATCAGGAAGTTGTAGTAGATCATCGCCGCCAGCGCGATGAGGGCGAGCCCGAGGGCAATGGCTGGCACCACGGGATAACCCCAGGCCCTGAAGGGGCGGGCGAGTTCAAGTTCGGCCTGACGCAGCTTGAACAGCGACGCCATCGAGACGATGTACATGATGATCGCGCCGAACACCGACATGGTGACAATATTGGCGGTCAGCGGCAAACCGCCGATCTGGATCAGGCTGTCGGAAAAGATGGCTGCGATGCCGACGGCGCCACCTGCAAGGACTGCGAGATAAGGCGTGCGGAATTTCGGATGGATTTTTGCAAGGACTTCCGGGAGGTAGCCGGCGCGGCCCAGCGCAAAAATCTGCCTGGAATAGCCCATGATGATGCCGTGAAAGGAAGCAATCAGGCCGAACAGGCCGATCCAGACCAGCATATGCAGCCAACCCGAGGATTCGCCCACCACTGCCTTCATCGCCTGCGGTAGCGGATCGTTGATGTTGGACAGCGTGCGCCAGTCGCCGACGCCACCGGCGAAGATCATGGTGCCGAAGGCGAGGAAGACGAGTGTCAGAATACCCGCAATATAGGCAATGGGAACGGTTCGGGTGGGGTTCTTGGTCTCCTCAGCCGCCATCGCCGCGCCTTCGATCGCCAGGAAAAACCAGATGGCAAATGGAATGGCGGCAAAGATGCCTCCAATGGCACCGACCGAGAATTCAGGGGCGCCAGCCCAGCCATTGGCCGCGAAATTGGCAAAAGAGAAGCCCGGCGCGACGACACCCATAAAGATCAGCAGTTCGGCAATCGCCAGAATGGTGATGAAGAGTTCGAAGGTTGCCGCGATGGTAACTCCGACGATATTGAGCGCCATGAAAATGATATAGGCGCCGACAGCCGCCACTTTCGGATCGAGCCCCGGGAACTGCACATTGAGATAGGCGCCGATGGCCAGCGCGATGGCCGGAGGGGCGAAGACGAATTCAACCAATGTCGCAAAGCCCGCAACGAAACCGCCGAGCGGGCCGAAAGCCCTGAGCGCATAGGCAAAAGGGCCGCCGGCATGCGGAATGGCCGTCGTCAATTCCGTGAAGGAAAAGATAAAGGTGGTGTACATCACGGCGATCAGGATCGTGGTGATCAAGAAGCCGAGTGTGCCGGCAGCCGCCCAGCCATAGCTCCAGCCGAAATATTCGCCCGAGATGACGAGGCCGACGGCAAGTCCCCATAAATGCAGCCCGGTCAGGCTTTTGGCGAGTGTCGGTTGAGGATTTGACATGATTGTTCCCCTTTTTTGTAGATTGAACTTTATGGTTCTTGGTGTGGCAGCGCTTCTATTACGCCTTCGGCATTTTCCTTGAGATCGACACCGGTCAGCTGCAGGCGAAGCGCCTCCCGGACGATCCAAACGATCTTGTCCGCTGCGACCTCGTAGCTGAGCCCGTCGGCATGAATATTCGAAATGCAGTTGCGCTCACTGTCGCGCCGTCCCGATTGCGGGCGGAACGTGATGTAGGCACCGAGGCTGTCAGGCACGCTTAATCCCGGCCTCTCGCCGATCAGCACGATGGCAACTTCCGCGCCAAACGCCGCCGCGGCCTCATCACCAAATGCCACCCGCGCCTGCTCGCCCAATATCACCGGGGCGACGCTGAAGGCCCCGAGACGCTTCATGCATGCCTTAAACAGCGGCACCGCATGGTGCTCAACCGCCGAGGCCGAAAGTCCGTCTGCGATGATGAAGGCGATGTCATAACGATCGCCTGGGCCCGGCAGATCGGCTGCATGGGTCTGACGGCCGAGATCCGGACGCGCCAGATAGATCGTACGGTCTTTGGCGCGAGACCGAATCCGGACCGTCGGCACGGGAGCAAGCTGCTTGGCAAGGGCGACAAAATCCACCTGCCCATGCACGGCATCCCGCGCCCGGGCATGGGCAAGCTGAAAGTCGAGAATTGCCGATGTCGGCAAGGCGTCGCCCGCCCTGCCAAGCCCGATCCGGGCGCGTGTGGCGTTGCGGAACCGCGCAAACGGATCTCGTTCGAAGGGAGTCATGCCGATGCCTTATAGCTCAGGAGATTGCGGGAGAAGGCGCCCGAGGCGCTGGCCGGTGCAAGGCGACCCGTGTGATCAAGCATGCCCATGCGATGGAGCCATGCTTCGAATTCCGGGGCGGGCGGACGATTGAACTGGTGCCTGAGGCCGACAATATCGTGGTAGGAAAGGCTCTGATAATTGAGCATGACGTCATCGGCGCCGGGCACCGCGATGAGAAAACTGACGCCCGCGACAGTCAGCAGCACCATCAGGTTGTCCATATCGTCCTGGTCGGCTTCGGCATGGTTGGTGTAGCAGACGTCGACCCCCATCGGCACACCAAGCAGTTTGCCGCAGAAATGATCTTCGAGCCCGGCGCGGATAATTTGCTTGGCGTCGAAAAGATATTCGGGGCCAATGAAGCCGACCACCGTATTGACGAGCAACGGATTGAGTTCACGTGCAACGGCATAGGCCCGCGCCTCGACCGTCTGTTCGTCGACACCATGATGGGCGTCGGCCGAGAGCGCGCTGCCCTGGCCGGTCTCCAGATACATGACATTGTTTCCGACCGTGCCGCGCTTCATGGAAAGGGCTGCCTGCCGACCTTCCCTGAGGACGGCGAGATCGACGCCGAAACCCTTGTTGGCGGCTTCCGAGCCGGCGATTGACTGGAACACCAGATCGAGCGGCGCTCCAGCCTCGATCGCCTTGATCGAGGTGGTGACATGGGTCAACACGCAGGATTGGGTCGGGATCTCGAACCGTTCGCGCAGGCGGTCGAAAAGTACCATCAATCGTGTGCAGGCCTCGAGATTGTCGGTCGCCGGGTTGATGCCGATCACCGCATCGCCGATCCCATAGAGAAGTCCGTCGAGCGTCGAGCCGGCGACGCCTTCAGGATCGTCGGTGGGATGATTCGGCTGAAGACGGCTCGACAGTCGGCCGTGCAGACCGATCGTGGAACGAAAGGCCGTGACCACCCTGCACTTGCCGGCGACGGTGATCAGATCATGGTTGCGCATGATCTTGGAGACCGCCGCGACCATTTCGGGGGTGAGGCCCGGCGCAATGGCAAGCAGTTTCTCGGAGGTCGCGTCATAAGAGAGAAGCCAATCGCGAAACTCACCGACCGTCATGTGAGAGACCGACGCGAATGCCATCCAATCATGGCGGTCGACGATCAGCCGACTGACCTCGTCGGTCTCGTATGGGATGACGAGGTCTTCCAGGAAAGTTTTGAGAGGCATATCCGCGAGCAGGTAGCGGGCGGCCACCCGCCGCTCGTTGCTTGACGCAGCGATCCCGGCCAGCACGTCACCGGATTTCAGCGGCGAAGCGCAAGCCAACACCGATTTCAGATCCTGAAAGACATGGCGTTCGCGTCCTAGAACGATCGAATATGTTGTCATCTGCTCCTGGCCGTCGACCGGCCTATTCCAAATGTCCGAGAACTCATCCACCTTCCGGTTGTGAGCATTCGCGGGTTTCCGCCGAGTATGCTCGGCTCCACGCCTAGCAACGCAAGAAGCGTGCCATTCTTCATAGGCTGGAATGCCGGGGCAGCCGTGCCAAGGACCTCGCATGGCTCGACCATGCCGGCCTACGCTGCGCGTCCATCGCAGAGATCATTTTCAACTAGGGATAGATGATCAGTCGGAGCGGTTTATCCACTTTGCGACGGCATGCTCCGATATGCGCACATTTGCGTCGAGCGCACACTGATCGCGAAAATATTCGTTGACCGTTCCTGATCTAGTGTTTCTGGCCGCCGGCCTTTTTCGGTGGGGCAGTCTGTGCTGAGACGCAGTCGTCAACTTTGAGCGAACTGACCGTGGATCGCCCCCGATGTTGAAAAACTAGCCAGTCGAACGAACCCAATTGACCGCCAATTTCTTCGGCCCAAGAGCTCGGGTCGTGCGGCCTCAGCGCGACACTTGGCCTCGCTGCTAACAGTTAAAGCCGGTTTCTCGTGACATCGTTATTGCGTTCTTGCATGTCTGCAGGAACGTGCGTTCTGTCGAGGGAGATAGGCATCTGATTGACTGGTGATCCCGGCGCGATTCGAACGCGCGACCCCCAGATTAGGAATCTGGTGCTCTATCCTGCTGAGCTACGGGACCACTTGAGTGCCATGCATACAAAAGGCTTGGCGGGAAGCCAAGCCTTAATTGTTGCTAGAGGCCGAGGCGCTGTTCGGCAAGGCGGACCCAGTAGGAGACGCCGTGGGCGATGGCTTCGTCATTGAAGTCGTAGGCCGGGTTGTGGAGGCCGGCGCTGTCGCCGTTGCCGATGAAGATGAAGGCGCCGGGGCGGGCGTTCAGCATATAGGAGAAGTCCTCGCCGCCCATCATCGGATCGATCTCGGCATTGACGTTGCCTTCGCCGGCGATGGCGCTGGCGGTGGCCACAGCATGCCCGGTCTCATCGGGGTGGTTGACGGTGACGGGATAGTTGCGGTGGAAGCTGATCTCGGCCTCGGCGCCGTGGGCTGCGACCAGGCCTTCGATGATCTGACGGAACCTCGTCTCGGCGAGCGTGCGCACCTCGGGGTCGAGGGTGCGGACCGTACCGGCGAAGGTCGCGTCGTTCGGAATGACGTTATGGGCGAAGCCGGCATTGAATTTGGTCACCGAGACGACGACCGAGCGCAGCGGATCGGCAGTGCGCGAGGCGATCATCTGCAGGTTGGCGATGATCTGGGCGCCGATGGCGATCGGGTCGATCGTCTTGTGCGGCTGGGCGGCGTGACCGCCGCGGCCCTTGACGGTGACGGTGAATTCGTCGGTCGCCGCCATGATCGCGCCCTTGCGGGTGGCGAACTGGCCGACCGGCAGGCCCGGCAGATTGTGCATGCCGTAGACCTCTTCGATGTCGAAGCGCTCCATCATGCCGTCCTTGACCATCAGATTGCCGCCGCCGCCGCCTTCTTCGGCGGGCTGGAAGATAACGGCGACATTGCCGTTGAAGTTGCGGGTTTCGGCCAGGTATTTCGCGGCGCCGAGCAGCATGGCGGTGTGGCCGTCATGGCCGCAGGCATGCATCTTGCCCGGCGTCTTCGAAGCCCAGGGCTTGCCTGATATTTCGGTGAGCGGCAGGGCGTCCATGTCGGCGCGCAGGCCGACCGTACGGGAGCCTTTGCCCTTGCCCTTGATCAGGCCGACGACGCCGGTGCGGCCGATACCGGTGACGATCTCGTCGACGCCGAATTCCTTGAGTTTTTCGGCGACGAAGGCGGCTGTATTTTCCACCGCGAAGAGGAGCTCGGGCCGGGCGTGGATGTGGCGACGCCATTCGGCGACTTCGTCCTGCAGTTCCGCGGCTCTGTTCAAAATCGGCATATCGGCGTTCCTGTTATGAAATCTCGACAATCTTTCATCGCATCACAAGGGTGTGAGGCTGTGGAAATTACTTAGTCAATGACCTTTGCCATGTCATAGCCATATAGGCTAAATAGGGGAAGATTTCGAGATTTTCCTGATATCTGAAGGACGAACCGTGTCGACGCGCCACTTCCGTTTGTTTGCTGCCTTGCGGCCGCTTTCTTTCGTATCAGCGGCGACTGCCGTTTTTCTGGGCTCCGTTTCGCTTGCCCAGGCCAATCCGCATATTCTCGTCGATGTGCAGACCGGCCGCGTGCTCGAGCATGAGGAAGCCTTCCGCAAATGGTATCCGGCCTCGCTCACCAAGCTGATGACCGTCTATACCGTGTTCGACGCGATCCGCGCCGGCCAGATCAGCCTCGATACGCCCATTGTCATGAGCAAGCGCGCCGCCGCGCAGCCGGCAGCCAAGATGTATTTCAAGCCAGGCCAGAAGCTGACGCTCGACAGCGCGCTGAAGATCCTGATGGTCAAATCGGCCAACGACATCGCGGTCGCGGTCGCCGAAGCCATCGGCGGCACGCAGGAAGGCTTCGTGACGCGGATGAACGGCGAGGCGCTGAAGCTCGGCATGACGGATTCGCATTTCGTCAACCCGAACGGGCTGCCCGGCAAGGGCCAGTATACGACGGCGCGCGATCTCGCAGTGCTGACGGTGGCGCTGCGCCGCGATTTTCCGCAATATGCCGGTTTTTTCGCGCTGGAGGGCTTCACCACCGGCCAGCAGAACGTGCCGAGCCTCAACATGCTGATCGGCCGCTTCGCCGGCGCCGACGGCATGAAGACCGGCTTCATCTGCGCCTCGGGCTTCAACCAGATCGGTTCGGCGACGCGCAACGGCCGCACGCTGGTCTCCGTCGTGCTCGGCACCGACAGCCTTGCAGCCCGCGCCGATGCGACCGCGAACCTCTTGCAGAAGGGTTTCACCACCCAGCCTGCCAGCAACGACACGCTGGGTTCGCTGAGACCCTATGGCCCGGGACAGGACCAGGTTGCCGACATCACCGCCGATATCTGCAGCGCCAAGGGCGCCAAGGTGCGTAGCGAAACGCGCGACGAGGTCGGCCGCATGCGAGTGCAGTCGCCCTATATCCAGCCGATGGACCACGATCCGCAATTCGTCTTTGCCGGGCTCATTCCGGGCCAGGACCCGCAGCCGGCAGCGCAGCCGGAAAAAATGGCGCGGGGCGATACCGGTGGAGCGATCGCCAACGTGCCGGTGCCGATGCCGCGCCCGACATCCTTTTAAGCTTTTAAGGTAGGTGACATGAGCGCGCTCAACGACAGGATTCCGGTCACCATCCTGACCGGCTTTCTCGGCGCCGGCAAATCGACGCTGCTCAACCGCATCCTCAAAGATCCGGTGATGAAAGATGCGGCGGTCATCATCAATGAATTTGGCGATGTCGGCATCGACCATCTGCTGGTCGAAAGTTCCGGCGATTCGATCATCGAGCTCTCCGATGGATGCCTCTGCTGCACCGTGCGCGGCGAACTTGTGGATACGCTGGCGAACCTGATGGATGCCGTGCAGACGGGCCGCGTCAAGCCGGTGAAGCGCGTCGTCATCGAGACGACCGGCCTTGCCGATCCTTCACCGGTCATGCAGGCGATCATGGGCAATCCGGTCATCGCCACGAATTTCGAGCTCGACGGCGTCGTCACCGTCGTCGACGCAGTGAATGGGCTGCAGACGCTCGACAATCATGAGGAAGCGCGCAAGCAGGCGGCGGTCGCCGACCGGCTGATCGTCTCGAAAAAGACGATGGCCGAAGCAACGGAGGGGCTGGAAAAAAACCTGCGGGCGCTCAATCCGCGTGCAGTGATGATGGATGCCGACAGTGCCGAGGCGGGTACTGCCGCGGTGCTGGTCAACGGGCTCTACGATCCGGCGACGAAGATTGCCGATGTCGGCCGCTGGCTGCAGGACGAGGATGCGCACGAGGCGCATCACGATCACGATCATGATCGTGATCGTGATGGCGATCACCACGGTCACCACCATCATGATCATCACCATCTTGGTGATCAGGGGCATGCGCACCAGGATCCGCACGACGTCAATCGTCACGATGCCTCGATCCGCTCTTTCTCGATCGTCGAGGAGAAGCCGATCGATCCGATGGCGCTCGAGATGTTCATCGATCTCCTGCGCTCTGCCCATGGCGAGAAGCTGTTGAGGATGAAGGCGATCGTGTCCGTCTCCGACCGGCCGGATCGGCCGCTGGTGCTGCATGGGGTGCAGAGCATCTTCCATCCGCCGGTTCGGCTTCCCGCCTGGCCAGGGGAAGACCGGCGCACACGCATGGTGCTGATCACCCGGGATCTGCCGGAAGCCTTCGTGAAGGATCTCTTCGACGCCTTCCTCGGCAAGCCGCGCATCGACATGCCGGATCGTGCGGCGCTGTCGGACAATCCGCTCGCTATCCCCGGCCTCAGAATTTAAAGCTTGTCGCACAAAAGTGTGCAGCGGTTTTGCGCCAAAGACATGCGGAAAACAAAGACCTAAAGTGCGGCAAGCAGATCTGAAAGATCGCGACGCGCTTTAGCGCTTGCGGATCAGGAAGCGGTGGCCGTTTTCGGTCTTTTCCGTCTCGACCAGTTCGTGGCCGTCCTCATTGCAGAAATGCGGCATGTCGATCACCGCAAGCGGATCGGTGGTGTCGACGCGAATGAGCTTGCCGCTCGCCATGGCGGCGAGCTTCTTGCGTGTCTTGATCACGGGGAATGGGCATTTCAGGCCGCGAAGATCGTAGAGAACGGGGTTCAAGCCGTTCAGTTCCTCGCCCAGAATTTCCAGAACGGCTTCTTTGCCGTGGCTTCCGCCGTTTCCTGCGGTTCGGGCGCCGTAAAGGCCAGCGGGTTCTGCATCGGCACCGGCACGACCGCGGGTGCCGCGGCAGCGACGGCTTGCGGCCGGGCAGGGGCGACAGGCGTGGCACCCGGTGCCGTCTTGGCGGCGAGGCCCTGCTCGGTGCGCTTGGCCATCAGGTCTTCGAGTTCGGCGACCTTGACCATGCGGCCGGCTTCCAGCGAGGTTCCGGTCGGGGCGTAAGCGAGTTCACGGCCCTTGCGCGTCTTGGCGACCACCGCCTTGCGTTCGGCTTCAGACGGGTCGTACCAGGCCATGCCGTCAAATTTGCTCATCGCCTTGGCATAATCGGCATCGTAGGTCTTGCCGTAGGCGGCAAGGGCCGCCGTCAGCGCCGGCGGCGTCGACATAGCCGGGCACTTGCCGGCGGCATTGAAGGCGCTGCCGTCGGTTGCCTGCTGGTTGAACACGTATTTCTTCTCGCAGACGTTCACCTCAGGCGGGCGCTTCGTCACTTCGAAATTGTCGTACCCGACCTTCAGCATCTTCCAGAAGTCGTAACTGCTGTCGAGGCGATGCTTCACCATATTTTCCGCCGTCATGCGGAAGGGGAAAGCTTGTAGCTGCACGGTCGACTGGCCGCCCTTGAAGGCGTCGCGGGCAAAGGCGTAGATCTCCAGCACCTGCTGGTCGGTCATCGAGTAGCAGCCGGAGGACGAGCAGGCGCCGTGGATCATCAGATCGGAGCCGGTGCGGCCGTTCGCCGCGTCGTAGCGGTTTGGGAAACCGGTGTTGATCGCCAGATAATATTTCGAATTGGGATTCAGGTTGGCGCGCGTCAGGTCGTAGAAACCTTCCGGCGCCTGCCGGTCGCCGGTCTTTACCTTCGGGCCGAGACGGCCGGACCAGGCACAGATCTTGTAATCGGCGATCTTGTCGAAACGGTTGTCGGTCTTCGCCTTCCAGATCTCCATGGCACCTTCTTCCTTGAAGATGCGGATCATGATCGGCGAATTGCGGTCCATGCCCTTGGCGGCCATGGCAGTGAGGATGTGGCTGGGAAGCGGCTGCTCGACCTTGTTCTTGACCTTGGAAAGATCGACCTGCGCGGTTTCCAACGCGTCATTGCAGCCGGACAGAGCCAGCGCCATGAGGGAAATATAGGCAAAATAACGTATGCGCATCCCAACTAGCCCATAAAGATAATGCGACCCGGTCCGCCCATGGAGTCCGGGCATCAAACGGAATCATAGACGGCTTATACTTTATAAGTCCTTACCAGCCTATGACGTGCCTGGAACATCCCCGCAAGCGCGAATGCTACAGATAACATCAATGTGGCCAAGATTTGGCCCCAATCGATGAGAAACCGAATGTCTGTTAGAGATTGCGGCCCATGGCGAGGAATTTCTGGCGGCGGTCGTTGCGCAGCTGCTCGCCGGAGCGGGGTGCCATTTCGGCCAGAGCATTGGCGATCACGTCGCCGGTTGCTGCGATCACGCTGTCGGGATCACGATGCGCGCCGCCGAGCGGCTCGGAAATGATGCCGTCGATGACGCCAAGCGATTTCAGGTCTTCGGCGGTGATCTTCATGTTGGTCGCCGCTTCCCGGGCGCGGGTGGAATCGCGCCAGAGGATGGAGGCTGCCCCTTCCGGCGAGATGACGCTGTAGATCGAATGCTCGAGCATATAGACCTTGTTGCCGGTGGCGATGGCAATCGCGCCGCCCGAGCCGCCTTCGCCGATGACGACGGAGACGAGGGGAACCTTGACGCCCAGGCACATTTCCGTCGAGCGGGCGATCGCTTCGGCCTGGCCGCGCTCCTCGGCGCCGACGCCGGGATAGGCGCCTGCCGTATCCACCAGCGAAATCACCGGCAGACCAAAACGGTCGGCCATCTCAAGGATGCGGATCGCCTTGCGATAGCCTTCCGGCCGGGGGCTGCCGAAATTGTGCTTCAGGCGGCTCTTGGTGTCATTGCCCTTCTCCTGGCCGATGACGGCGACGGGCTGGCCGCGGAAACGGGCAAGCCCCGCCTGGATCGCGGCATCCTCGGAAAATTTGCGGTCGCCGGCAAGCGGCGTGAATTCCTGGAACAGCGTCTTGGCGTAATCGACGAAATGCGGGCGCTGCGGATGGCGGGCGACCTGCGTCTTCTGCCAGGGATTGAGCCTGGAATAGATTTCGACGATCGCCTCGCGGACGCGAACCTCAAGCCGGCCGATCTCATCGGTGGTGTCGATGCTCTCGTCTTCCGTTGCGAGCTTCTTCAGCTCGATGATCTTGCCTTCGAGGTCGGAGATCGGCTTTTCGAAGTCGAGATAATTGTGCATGAGGTGCGTTTCCGTTCCTTGTGCCCGGGGCGTTTTCCTGGCTCCGCCCCTTGTCGCCGGTCCTATTCGTGCTTTTTCGCCTGTTTGGCAAGGGGGTGATGCGTCTGGACAAGCTGCTGCAGCCTCTCTTCGAGGACATGGGTGTAAATCTGTGTGGTCGAAATGTCCGAATGGCCGAGGAGTTCCTGTACGACGCGCAGATCGGCGCCGTTGGCAAGCAGGTGGCTGGCAAAGGCGTGGCGCATGACATGCGGCGAGATCAGCGACGGCGTCAGGCCGGCGCGGATTGCCAGGTTCTTGAGGTCACGGGCGAAAACCTGGCGCGGCAGATATCCCTCCTTCGAGACGGAGGGAAACAGCCAGGGGCTTTGCTGCGGCTCCTTCGCCGCTGCATTTTCGGCCGCCAGCAGGCGCCCATAGGATTTCAGCGCTGATATCGCCGATTGCGACAGCGGCACCAGCCGCTCCTTGTTGCCCTTGCCGCGGATCATCAGGAAACGGCCTTCCTGATCGAGCACGCGGGCAGGAAGCGAGACAAGTTCGCTGACACGCATGCCGGTGGCATAGAGCAGCTCCAGCAGTGCCAGCATGCGCAGGCGCTGCAGCTGGCCCGGAGCCGCATCATCGGCTTCGGCCTCGGCCTGCGAAAGCAACCTGCCGACCTCCTCGACGCCCATCGTCTTCGGCAGCGGACGGCCCTTCTTCGGCGCGTCGAGAATGCCTGTGGGGTCGTCGGTCCTCAGGCCCTCGGCGTAGAGAAACTTGTAGAACTGCCGCATGGCCGCAAGCCGGCGCGCCTGGGAGGAGGGTTTGAAGCCCTTTCGGGCGAGTGAGGAGAGATAGGCGGCGAGATCGGCGGAGGCGGCTTCGGTGAGCCGTATGCTGCGCTCCTTCAGGAAGGATCTGATATCGTCGAGATCGCGTTCATAGGATTGCAGCGTGTTGGCGGCAGCACCCCGCTCGGCGCTCATCATCTCCAGGAAGGATTCCACATGGACGCGGCCGAGATCCACCATGCCGGTCACTTCCTGGTCGTGTTGATCGCGCCCGTTGCGGGCGGATTGACCCGCTCGGACGGAATGCGGATCGTCACGTCGCGCGGCTCGGGCTCGACGAAGGTCACAAGCGCCAGCATCGCTCCGTAGACCGTCCCGGCGAGGATCGCGCAGACGAACAGGAAACGGAACAGGGTCGGCATTCAGCAACTCCTTCATGCTCTGCTTCTGTTATAAGAAGCCTATCTGCAAGTGCAAGAAGCGGTATTCACGCCATGATTCCCTTGTCCGCGACTTGACGCTCCACCTGCATTTGTCGATACCGTTTGCAAACAAAGTGTGAATGGACCGATGAGTGAACAACTGCTGACCGTTGCTGACAGCTTGAAAGACAGAGCTCGCGCCGCGCTCGGTTCACGCAATCTGATCCTTGTCGGCCTGATGGGCGCCGGAAAATCCTCCGTCGGGCGCATCGTCGCCAACCAGCTCGCCATTCCCTTCATCGACAGCGATCTCGAGATCGAGCGGGTTTCGCGCATGACGATCGCCGAGCTTTTCGCCGCCTATGGCGAGCAGGAATTCCGGGCGCTGGAAGCGCGGGTGATGAAGCGGTTGCTGAAGAGCGGGCCGCGGGTCGTCTCCACCGGAGGTGGCGCCTTCATCAACGACCGGACGCGCAGACATATCAAGAAGGGCGGCCTTTCC
This sequence comes from Rhizobium zaerense, assembly GCF_051810725.1. NCBI lineage: Bacteria > Pseudomonadati > Pseudomonadota > Alphaproteobacteria > Hyphomicrobiales > Rhizobiaceae > Rhizobium > Rhizobium zaerense. The sequence continues at coordinate 883,110 of NZ_CM132690.1, forward strand.
GTCTGGTTGAAGGCCGATCTCGACGTGCTCTGGGACCGGGTCGCCAAGCGCGACACGCGGCCGCTGCTCAAGACCGAAAACCCGAAGCAGACGCTCGAGGGCCTGATGAATGCGCGTTATCCGATCTATGCGCAGGCCGATCTGACCGTGCTTTCGCGCGATGTGCGCAAGGAAATCATGGCCGACGAGGTGTTGAAGGCCTTGATCGAAGCTCAGAAGGAAAGTGCAGCGTCATGAATGCGATAACCTCCGCCTCCGCCATCCGAACGGTGCATGTGCCGCTCGGCGAGCGCGCCTACGACATACTGATCGGGCCGGGGCTGATTGCGCGGGCCGGCGCCGAGATCGCCTCCCGGCTCAAGGGCCGCAAGGCGGCTGTTATCACCGACGAAAATGTCGCACCACTCTATCTCAAAGCCCTTGTCGCAAGTCTGGAGGAAGCGGGGATCGCCTCGGCTGAGGTCGTCCTGCCGGCCGGCGAGAAGACCAAGAGCTTCGAGCATCTGATCACGGTCTGCGACAAGGTGCTCGAAGCCCGCGTCGAGCGCAACGATTACGTCATCGCGCTCGGTGGCGGCGTCATCGGCGATCTTTCCGGATTTGCGGCCGGGATCATCCGCCGCGGCGTGCGTTTCGTCCAGGTGCCGACCTCGCTTTTGTCGCAGGTCGATTCCTCCGTCGGCGGCAAGACCGGGATCAATTCCCGCCACGGCAAGAACCTGATCGGCGTGTTCCACCAGCCGGACCTGGTTCTGGCCGATACGGATGTGCTGAATTCGCTGAGCGCGCGCGAATTCCGCGCAGGCTACGCCGAGGTCGCGAAATACGGGCTGATCGACAAGCCGGATTTCTTTGCCTGGCTGGAAGCGAACTGGAAGGCGGTTTTTACAGGCGGTTCCGCGCGCATCGAGGCGATTGCCGCGAGCTGCCAGGCGAAGGCCGACGTCGTCGTTGCCGACGAGCGCGAGAATGGTCCGCGGGCGCTGCTCAATCTCGGGCATACCTTCGGCCACGCGCTGGAAGCGGCGACTGCTTATGACAGTTCCCGCCTCGTGCATGGCGAGGGCGTTTCGATCGGCATGGTGCTGGCGCACGAATTCTCCGCACGGATGAACCTTGCAAGCCCTGACGATGCGCGCCGCGTCGAGCGGCATCTGAAGGAGGTCGGCCTGCCGACCCGCATCTCCGACATTCCGGGCGACCTGCCGCCGGCCGAAACGCTGATGGACGCGATCGCCCAGGACAAGAAGGTCAAGGGCGGCAAGCTCACCTTCATCCTGACGCGCGGCATCGGCCAGTCCTTCGTCGCCGACGACGTTCCGGCGTCCGAAGTGATCAGCTTTCTCCGGGAAAAACACGCCTGATGACGGTCGAAGGCACTCTGGCATTTCTCGCGACATACTGGCCGGAGATCCTTTCGATTACGGCGCTGGTGCTGATGTCCGCCTTCTTTTCCGGCTCGGAGACGGCGCTGACCGCCGTTTCGCGCAGCCGTATCCATACGCTTGAGGCCAACGGCGACGACCGCGCCGGCCTCGTTCGGCAGTTGATCGAACGGCGCGATCGGTTGATCGGTGCGCTGCTCATCGGCAACAATCTCGCCAATATCCTGTCCTCCTCGATCGCCACCAGCCTCTTCCTCGGACTGTTCGGCAGTTCCGGGGTGGCACTGGCGACGCTCGCGATGACCGTCATCCTGGTCATCTTCGCCGAAGTGCTGCCGAAGAGCTGGGCGATTTCAGCGCCCGAGCGTTTCGCACTCGCTATCGCGCTGCCGGCCAGGCTGTTCGTTGCCGTCGTCGGCCCGGTTTCCTCCTTCGTCAATGCGATCGTGCGGCAGATTCTTTCGCTGTTCGGCATCAATCTCTCACGCGAGATATCGATGCTGACGGCGCATGAAGAGCTGCGCGGCGCCGTCGATCTGCTCCACCGCGAGGGATCGGTGGTCAAGGCCGACCGCGACCGTCTCGGCGGCGTGCTCGATCTCAGCGAGCTGGAACTCTCGGACATCATGGTCCATCGCACCGCAATGCGGGCGATCAACGCCGACGATCCGCCGGAAGCGGTGGTGCGCGTCATCCTCGAAAGCCCCTATACGCGCATGCCGTTGTGGCGCGGCACGATCGACAACATCATCGGCGTCGTCCATGCCAAGGACCTGCTGCGGGCGCTTGCCGAGCCGAACATGGAGCCGCAGAACCTCGATATCGTGAAGATCGCGCAGAAGCCGTGGTTCGTGCCCGACAGCACCAACCTCGAGGACCAGCTCAACGCCTTCCTGCGGCGCAAGCAGCATTTCGCCGTCGTCGTCGACGAATATGGCGAGGTGCAGGGCATCGTCACGCTGGAGGATATTCTCGAGGAAATCGTCGGCGATATTTCCGACGAGCACGATATCGAGATACAGGGCGTGCGTCAGGAGGCTGACGGTTCCGTCGTCGTCGATGGCGGCGTGCCGATCCGCGACCTGAACCGGGCGCTCGACTGGAATCTGCCCGACGAGGAGGCGACGACGATCGCCGGCCTCGTCATCCACGAATCGATGACCATCCCGGAAGAGCGTCAAGCCTTCACCTTCTACGGCAAGCGTTTCGTCGTCATGAAGCGGGAAAAGAACCGCATCACCAAGCTGCGCATCCGCCCGGCTGGAGAAGACGGCGCGAAGCCAGGCTGATTCCGCTTGGATCTTGGACGGCCAACGCCTATATGGGCTTGCGTGCCGCTACCAGCGGGTCGGTTCATCAGGTGCAGCCGGTTCGACGGCCAGCGCATGCAGGCCGGCATCGAGCTCCGGTTTCAACAGGTCGGTGATTGCCCGGTGGCGCGCCAGCCGCGACATGCCGGCGAATTTTCCGGAAACGATCCTCACCCGCATATGGGTTTCGCCGGTGCCCGTGATATCAGGCTGGTGGCCGGCATGCAGATGGCTTTCGTCGATGACGCTCAGGCGTTCGGGCGCGAAGGCTTTGATAAGTTTTTCTTCGATGCGGGTTCGCAGGGTCATCATCCGGTCTTGCTGGTTCGCGAAAAGGGTTCCTACCAAGCCTGCAACATTCCCGTTTGTCAATTCTTGTTGTCGCTTCGCGACAGCCCCATAATTAGCGCCGTCATGAGACTTGATTCCAAATATTTCGATCGCATCCGAACACGCCGCAAACGCGAGCCGGAGACAGAGCAGGCACCGCCTACCTGTCAATGGGACGGGTGCGACAAGAAGGGGGCGCATCGCGCTCCGGTCGGCCGCAATGCCGAAGGCCAGTTCTTCTTGTTCTGCTTCGAGCACGTCAAGGAATACAACAAGGGCTACAATTATTTCTCCGGTCTTTCGGACGGCGAGATCGCGCGATACCAGAAAGAGGCGATCACCGGCCACCGGCCGACATGGACGGTCGGCGTCAACAAGGCGGCGAAGGACAGTCCGCTGCATTCGGAGATCCGCTCCGGTGCCTATACCCGCGTTCGCGATCCCTTCGGCTTCGTCAAGGAAGGCGGCAAGGGCAGCGGACCGCGTTTCCCCCAGGCGCGCAAGCTAAAATCGCTGGAGACCAAGGCCTTCGAAACGATGGCCCTCGACGCCAATGCGACATCGGCGGAGATCAAGAGCCGCTACAAGGAACTGGTGAAGAAGCACCATCCGGATGCGAATGGCGGCGACCGTGGCTCGGAGGAGCGTTTCCGCGCGGTCATCCAGGCCTATCAATTGTTGAAGCAGAACGGTTTTTGTTAATTCCCGTCCTTGCTCTTGGGCTTCAATCGGGTATGGTCCAAATCGGCTGAGGCCGCAGGCAAACGCGGCTCATATTTGTGCGTTTTCCCGACATCGCCTCCGCCGACCTTCCGGACGCGGCGTTTCTTGTCTGGGACTCTTTCAAGAATGCTCGCACGCGGTCATTTTCCCGCCGAGGTTTCGTTTCAGTCCCGGAGAAGCATCGCCGACGTTCCGACCCGGACGGGCGCGGAATAAAAAACGCGGCGTCTGGGTTGCGACATGGCCTGAGACAGTATGGCCGGGTGGCAGCACCCGCCTTGGAGACATGATGAGCAAGATCGACCTGGATATATCAGAACTGCCCGATACCACCGTTTCGGTCCGAGAGGTCTTCGGTATCGATTCCGACATCCGCGTTCCCGCCTACAGCAAGGGCGACGCCTATGTGCCGGACCTCGATACCGACTACCTTTTCGACCCCGACACGACGCTCGCCATTCTCGCAGGCTTCGCCCATAACCGCCGCGTGATGATCTCCGGCTATCACGGCACGGGCAAGTCTTCGCATATCGAGCAGGTGGCGGCGCGGCTCAACTGGCCTTGCGTGCGCATCAACCTCGACAGCCATGTCAGCCGTATCGATCTCGTCGGCAAGGATGCGATCGTCGTCAAGGACGGGCTGCAGGTCACCGAATTCAAGGACGGCATCCTGCCCTGGGCCTATCAGCACAATGTCGCGCTCGTCTTCGACGAATATGATGCCGGCCGTCCCGATGTGATGTTCGTCATCCAGCGCGTGCTCGAATCCTCCGGCCGCTTGACACTGCTCGATCAGAGCCGCGTCATCCGGCCGCACCCGGCCTTCCGGCTGTTTGCGACCGCCAATACGATCGGCCTCGGCGACACGACCGGCCTCTATCACGGCACGCAGCAGATCAACCAGGCGCAGATGGACCGCTGGTCGATCGTCACGACGCTGAACTACCTGCCGCATGATCACGAAGTGAATATCGTCGCCGCCAAGGTGAAGAGCTTCGGCAAGGACAAGGGCGGCCGTGAGACCGTTTCGAAGATGGTTCGTGTCGCCGACCTGACGCGCGCCGCCTTCATGAACGGTGATCTGTCCACAGTCATGAGCCCACGCACCGTCATCACCTGGGCCGAAAACGCCGACATTTTCGGCGATCTGGCCTTCGCCTTCCGCGTCACCTTCCTCAACAAGTGCGACGAGCTGGAGCGTCCGCTGGTCGCCGAGCACTATCAGCGCGCCTTCGGCGTCGAGCTGAAGGAAAGTGCCGCCAATATCGTTCTCGGAGCTTGAGACCGACCGATCATGGCAGCTCGTGGTGACAATTCGAAAGCAAAACCCGGCGCGCCTGTCGACGTCGAGCCACTGCGCCGGGCGATAACCGGCTGCGTGCGCTCGATCGCCGGCGACGGCGATGTCGAGGTGACCTTCGCCAATGAACGGCCGGGGATGACCGGTGAGCGCATCCGGCTGCCGGAACTTTCCAAGCGGCCGACGGCGCATGAGCTGGCGGTCACCCGCGGGCTCGGCGATTCGATGGCGTTGCGCCTTGCCTGCCATGACGAGAAAGTGCACACAACGATGGCGCCGCAGGGCTCGGATGCCCGGGCGATCTTCGATGTGGTCGAGCAGGCGCGCGTCGAATCGATCGGCGCGCTGCGCATGGAGGGCATGGCGTCGAACTTGCGCTCCATGACGGAAGAGAAATATTCCAAGGCGAATTTCACCGGCATTGAGCGCCAGGAAGACGCACCGGTCGGCGAAGCCGTTGCGATGATGGTGCGCGAGAAGCTGACCGGCCAGCGCCCGCCTGAAACCGCCGGCAAGGTGCTCGACCTCTGGCGGGGCTTCATCGAGGACAAGGCAGGGCCCGAACTCGATAATCTGTCGAGCGCGATCAACGACCAGCAGGCCTTCGCCAAGGTCATCCGCAACATGCTGTCGGCCATGGAAATGGCCGAGGAATACGGCGACGACGGCAGCGATGCCGACAATGACGACCAGTCGGAGCAGGAAGACCAGTCGAGCGGCGACGAGCAGGATCAGGACGAGGTCGACGAGGATGCCGGCACGGATGCCGCTCCTGTCGAGGACAGCGAGGTCGCCGACGAGCAGATGGAGGACGGCGAGACCGAAGGTGCCGAAATCTCCGACGACGACATGATGGAAGAAGGCGAGGACGATTCGGAAACGCCGGGCGAGACCCGCCGTCCAAACACGCCCTTCGCCGATTTCAACGAGAAGGTCGACTATCACGTCTTTACCGAAGAGTTCGACGAGATCATCACCGCCGAGGAACTTTGCGACGCCGCCGAGCTGGAGCGCCTGCGCGCCTTCCTCGACAAGCAGCTGGCGCATCTGCAAGGTGCCGTCGGCCGCCTCGCCAACCGGCTGCAGCGCCGCTTGATGGCGCAGCAGAACCGCTCCTGGGATTTCGATTTGGAAGAGGGCTATCTCGATCCGGCCCGGCTGCAGCGCATCATCATCGATCCGATGCAGGCGCTCTCCTTCAAGATGGAGCGCGACACCCAGTTCCGCGACACCGTCGTCACCCTGCTCATCGACAATTCCGGCTCGATGCGCGGCCGGCCGATCACGGTGGCCGCCACCTGCGCCGACATTCTCGCGCGCACGCTGGAGCGCTGCGGCGTCAAGGTCGAGATCCTCGGCTTTACGACGAAGGCCTGGAAGGGCGGGCAGGCGCGTGAAAACTGGCTTGCCGGCGGCAAGCCGCAAACGCCGGGCCGCCTCAACGACTTGCGCCATATCATCTATAAGTCGGCCGACGCGCCGTGGCGGCGCGCGCGCGCCAATCTCGGGCTGATGATGCGCGAGGGCCTGCTCAAGGAAAATATCGACGGCGAGGCGCTGATCTGGGCGCATAATCGTCTGCTTGCACGCCGCGAGCAGCGCCGCATCCTGATGATGATCTCGGACGGCGCGCCGGTCGACGATTCGACGCTGTCGGTCAATCCGGGCAATTATCTGGAGCGGCACCTGCGCGCCGTCATCGAGCAGATCGAGACGCGTTCGCCTGTGGAATTGCTGGCGATCGGCATCGGTCACGACGTGACGCGCTACTATCGCCGCGCCGTGACGATCGTCGATGCGGACGAGCTTGCCGGTGCGATGACCGAGCAACTTGCCTCGCTGTTCGAGGACCAATCTGTCCAGCCGCGCGGCGGCCGGATACGCCGTGCCGGCTGACGCCGCTGGAAGAATGACGGTCAAGCGCCTCTGCCGTGCGGCGTCGATCGCTCTTTGCCTCGCAGCCGGCGCTTCCTCGTCATGGGCCGGCGACGACGTGCCGGTAATTAGCCGGCAAATCTCCGATTTCAGGATCGGCTCTTCGGAGACGACATTCGGCTCGCTGGAATTTCTCGGTGGGCTGGAGATGGTCTCCAGCAGAGCGCTGTTCGGCTCGCTCTCCTCCATCCGTTTCCGGCAGGACCAGAAACATTTCGTCGTTGCGCTCGATACCGGCCAGTGGCTGACCGGCGGCATCGAGCGTGACGTCAAGGGTAGGCTTTCGGGTCTCTCGGATGTCGAGATCACGCCGATGAAGAACAGCGCCGGGCGCAGCTTCGAGGGCAAGGGACATATGGATGCCGAGGGCCTGGCACTCGACGGCGACCGGATTCTGGTCTCCTTCGAGCAGGATCATCGCGTCGATATCTATCCCGATCCTGGCTTTACCGGCTCGGGAGCGATCGCCACTCTGCCGATTATTATCCCGCGGAAGATGCTGAACGACAACCGCGGCATCGAGACTATCGCCGTGGCGCCGGCATCCAGCCCGCTGCGGGGCGGTGTGGTCATCGTCACCGAACGCGGTCTCGACAGCGACGGCAACCGGTTGGCGGCCATTCTCAGCGGGCCGCTGAAAGGGCGTTTCTCGGTCGAGCGGGACGGCAGCTTCGACATCACCGATGGTGCTTTCCTGCCGAACGGCGACCTGCTGCTGCTGGAGCGCCGCTTCAACATGGCCGAAGGCATCGGCATGCGTCTTCGGCGCATCAAGGGTGCCGATATCAGGCCCGGCGCCATTGTTGACGGCGAATTGCTGCTGGAAGGCAATTTCAACTCGCAGATCGACAATATGGAAGGGCTCGATGCCTTTCAGGCCGCAGACGGCACCACCCATATCATCCTGGTGTCGGACGACAATCATTCGATCCTGCAGCGCAATCTGATGCTGGAGTTCCGGCTTTCCGAACAGGCCGAACACAAAGCGTCAAACTGATGTCATAGGTCGCGGCTATCCCGCCCGCGGCATCGGTGGCTGGCCTGCGGAGGAAATCATGGTGCATATTCACGTCATGGGCGCGTCCGGTTCCGGCACCACATCGCTCGGCCTTGTGCTCGCCCAGAAGCTCGATATTGCCCATCTCGACACCGACGATTTCTTCTGGCTGCCGACCGATCCGCCGTTCACGACGCCGAGGGATGCCGACGACCGCATCAGGCTGCTGCTCGATGAGGTGGCGCGGCATGAAGGCTGGGTTCTTTCCGGATCGGCGCTGAAATGGGGAGGGCCGATTGAGCCGTTCTACGATCTGATCGTGTTCCTCAGGATCGATCCGGAGCTTAGAATGACGCGCATCCTCACGCGGGAGATTGCCCGATACGGAAACAGAATCAGGCCCGGCGGCGACATGGCCGTCAAGAGCGGGGAGTTTCTGGAATGGGCGGCGAGCTACGATACGGCCGGCCCCGAACGCCGCAGCCTTGCGGCACATGAGCAATGGCTGGAAACGCAGACAGTGCCGGTGCTGCGGCTCGATTCATCGCTAGGTATCGACGATCTGGCGGCAGAGGTGCTGCTGCACCCGGCCATCGCCGCCGGTGCGATCCGGCGGCGTCGGTAACTTCAATTAGCTGGCGCGAGCGGCCTGCATCGGCCGCAGCACGTTCATCAACGCGCCATAGGGCAGCAGCATAACGAGGCCGACGATCATCTTCACGGCGAAATCGCCGATCGCCCAGGAAATCCAGCGCGGAGCCTCCGTGGCGAAGACGCCGAGGACGGGGGCTGCTTCGAGCGCAAAGGGATCGTTGGGGCCGAGGAGGACGAAAAACGCGGCGAAGGAAAGCGAAAAGAACATCACCGTATCGAGCGCCGAGCCGATCAGCGAGCCGACCAGTGGGGCGCGCCACCAGGCCTGACGGCGAAGGCGGTTGAAGACGGCGATATCGAGCAGCTGGCCGGCGAGATAGGCCGAGCCGGAGGCTATGGCGATGCGCGGCACCGAGGTGAAGAAGGAGAGCGTCACGCCGACGACGAAGCCGGCAAAGACGACCTTGCGGGCTGCCTGCGGGCCGAACTGACGATTGGTCAGATCGGTGATCAGGAAGGCGATCGGATAGGAGAAGGCGCCCCAGGTCAGGATGTCGGCGAGGTTGATGCCGGCGACTTCGGCGTTCAGCGGAAACTGGACGAGAAAGTTGGAGGCGACGACGACGAGCGTCATCAGCGCTACATAGGCAATGGTAGAGCGGGTCTTCAGCATTTTTTTATCCTGGGTGATGCCACCAGTTGGAGAGACGGACCGGCAAAGCAAAAGGCTTGTCCGGTTTTATCCGTTCAAGCCTTTTGAAGCCGTATGAAAGAAGGGCAGAAGCTTACGCAGCAGCGGCTTCGGCGGTCTTCTTGGCGATCTGACGGCGCAGCAGACGGGCGCGCATCGACAGTTCGTTTTCGCTGGCCTTCAGCAGGAAGGCATCGAGGCCGCCACGATGCTCGACGGTGCGAAGAGCGGCAGCCGAAACGCGAAGACGGTAACGCTGGTTGAGAGCGTCGGAAATCAGCGTGACCTGGCACAGGTTCGGCAGGAACCGGCGCTTGGTCTTGTTGTTGGCATGGCTGACATTGTTACCAGTCAGGACGGCCTTGCCGGTCAATTCGCACACGCGGGACATGGAACACCTATTCTTGTTTTTCTCGGGCCATCGAATTGCCATTCCCGGCAAAGCCAGGCGCGCAATCCAACGGGCATGATTGGAAAGTTGCGGTTCTATAGTCAGACAGGCTGCTCGCGTCAAGCCAAACCTTGGCCTTTCCCGCAATTCTGTCAAAAAGCTGCTGTTTTCTTCCCTTCGCGGCAGGAGTATAGAGCGCTTAACAAGAGCCTGCCGGCGCGCGGCAAGACAAGGCTTGATTCATGGCTCATTCGGGCAGACGGATTTTCATTTCGGCCATTGCCGCGCTCCTTGCCATACCGGCATCGGCGGCCGAAATCCAGCATCGGACGGAATACCGGGTGGCGCTCGCCGGCCTGCCGATCGCGCGCGCAGCGTTCCTGACGCAGATCGAGGACGATCACAGTTACAAGATCGCCGGCGACATCAATTCCGCCGGTCTTGCCGATCTCGTCACGACGATTTCGGCAAAGACCAGCGTCACCGGTGTCGTGCGCAATGACAGACTGCAGGCGCAGAAATATTCGCTCTACTACAAGAGCGGCAAGAAGAAGGCCCGCGTCTACGAGGTCAGCTACCGCAACGGCAATATCATCTCGGCGACGACGACACCGGCGCCGAAGCGTCCGAAGAACTGGATCGACGTCACACCGCGCGACATGCGCTCGGTGCTCGACCCGATCTCCGGCCTGGTCTTCACCGGCGATACCAAGGTCTGCTCGCAGACGCTGCCGATCTTCGACGGCGAGACGCGCATGGATCTGGTGCTGTCGCCGAAGGGCGATGAGGATTTTTCCACCAATGGCTTCAAGGGCAAGGCAACCGTCTGCAGCGTGCGCTTCGTGCCGCGCTCGGGCTACAAGAAGGGCCGCAAGGACATCGACTATCTCAGCAAGAGCAACCGGATGGAAATCTGGTTTGCCAAGTCGGACGCGGCAAATGTATACGCTCCTGTCTATGTGCGCATTCCAACAGAATATGGAATGGTGACGATCACTGCCGTCAAATACGGCAGCAACAGCTGACGGGGCTTCTGCCTCCGTGAAGGGGGACAGGTGAAGCTTCGCGCGACGTTGATCGGTTTTACGGCCATTCTGATGTGGTCGTTTCTGGCGTTGTTCACAGCCGCCTCCGGCAAGATGCCGCCATTCCAGCTTTCGGCCATCTGCTTTGCGATCGGTAGCATTCCCGGCCTTGTGGTGCTTATCCTCAATCCTTCGCGGCTAGCGCTGCTGAAGCAGCCGGCCAAGGTTTGGATAACAGGCATTGCGGGGCTGTTCGGCTATCATTTCCTCTACTTCACCGCGCTCCGGAACGCGCCGGCGGTGGAGGCGGGGCTGATTGCCTATCTCTGGCCGCTGCTGATCGTCGTCGGTTCGGCGCTGCTGCCGGGCGAACGGCTGCGCTGGTATCATGTGGCGGGTGCGCTTGCCGGACTTTGCGGCACCTTCCTGATCGTTAGCCGCAACGGCATTGATTTCGACGGCGCCTATGCCATCGGTTACGGGGCTGCCGTTCTCTGCGCCTTCACATGGTCCGGCTATTCGCTGCTGACGCGGCGCTTCGACGCCGTCTCCACGGATGTCGTCACCGGCTTCTGCCTTGCGACCTCCATCCTGTCGTTCTTCTGCCATCTCGGACTGGAGACGACCGTCTGGCCGGCAACGGGTTTCGAGTGGGTCGCCGTCGCCGGGCTCGGGCTCTTTCCGGTCGGGGCTGCCTTCTACGCCTGGGATTACGGCGTCAAGAACGGCGATATCCAGATCCTCGGCGCGGCCAGTTACGCAGCACCACTGCTGTCGACACTGATTCTGGTGCTGTTCGGATATGCCGAGCCGAACTGGCGCATCGCCCTTGCCTGTCTGCTCGTCACCGGCGGGGCGGTGCTCGCCGCCCAGGAGATGTTGCGCCGCAAGAGCCGGGCGCAGCCTGCTGCGGCGGAGTAGGTCTTAGAACAGGATGATTTTAGGCCGACCAGGCCTAAAATCATCCTGCTCTAAATTAGATAGTTGGAGCATGATGTTACCCGAAAACCGCTCACACTTTTCGGCATCATGCTCTAGCGCCGGGCTTCCAATCGGGCGGCGCCATCTCGAAGCTGGAAAATTCGAAGCCCGGCGAGACGGTGCAGCCGACCAGGGTGAAATCGCCGAGGGTTTCGGCCGATTGCCACCAATTGGCGGGAATGATTGCCTGCGGCCGCTCGCCGGCAGGAAGATTCGTTCCAAGCGTCAGGGTCTCGCTTGCCGTTCCGTCTTCCGAGCGGTGCAGCGAGAGCGGCGCGCCGGCGTAATAATGCCAGACCTCCGCCGCGTCATGAACGCGATGCCAATGCGAACGCTGTCCCCTGGTCAGCAGATAATAGATCGCCGTCGAATGGCCGCGTTCTCCGCCCGGCGTATCGCGGAATGTCTGCACGTACCAACCACCTTCAGGATGCGGCTGCATGCCGAGTTCGCGGATGATGTCCTCGGGCGACATCAGAAATGGTCCTTGCGCTTGCGGATCTCGGCAAAGACTTCCTCGTTCGTCTTGCCTTCCATCAGCAGATTGCGGCGGATCGCCGGATCGGCGGCGCGCAGGAACGGGTTGGTTTCCTTTTCCAGCCCCAATGTCGTCGGGATGGTGAATTTGCCGTCGGCGCGCAAGGCTTCGATCTCGGCGGCGCGATTCTTGAGACGCTCATTGTGCGGATCGACGGTTAGTGCGAAACGGGCATTGGACAATGTGTATTCATGGCCGAAATAAACGGCGGTTTCATCGGGCAGCACGGCGAGTTTCTGCAGGGAATGCCACATATCGGCGGCAGGGCGTTCGAACAGCCGGCCGCAGCCGAGCGCAAACAGCGTGTCGGCGGCAAACAGCAGCTTATCGTCGACAAATAATACAATTCCCCGGGGGGGGGGGGCGGGGGGGGGGGGGGGGGGGGGGGGGGGGGGGGGGGGGGGGGGGGGGGGGGGGGGGGGGGGGGGGGGGGGGGGGGGGGGGGGGGGGGGGGGGGGGGGGGGGGGGGGGGGGGGGCGGCAAACATCCTCTGCGGCAACGGTTCCGACGAGCTGCTCGGCCTGCTCTGCCATGTCTATCTCGGCGCCGGCGATGAGGGCATCATCACCGAGCACGGCTTCCTCGTCTACAAGATCCAGATCCTGGGTGCGGGTGCTACGCCTGTCGTCGTCAAGGAGAAGGACTATACCGTCGACGTCGATGCCATTCTTGCCGCGGTGACGGAGAGGACGAAGATCGTCTTCATCGCCAATCCCGGCAACCCCACAGGCACCTATGTTTCCGTTAGCGAGATCCGCCGCCTGCAGGCCGGACTGCCGAAACATGTCGTCCTCGTGCTCGATGCCGCCTATGCCGAATATGTGCGCCGCAACGATTATGAAGCCGGCATCGAGGTCGTATCCTCCAATGCCAACGTGGTGATGACCCGCACCTTCTCGAAGGCCTATGGTCTTGCGGCGTTGCGCGTCGGCTGGATGTATGCGCCGGCCGAGATCGTCGACGCGCTGAACCGGGTGCGCGCACCATTCAACTTGAACGCGCCGGCAATCGCCGCCGGTGCCGCGGCCATCCGCGACCAGGCCTTCATCCAGCAGGCGGTTTCCTTCAACCAGCTGTGGGTCGAGACGCTCACCCAGGCGCTCGAGGCGATCGGGCTGAAAGTGACGCCGTCCGTCGCCAATTTCGTCCTCATTCATTTCCCGGAGATCGACTGCAAGCGCGCCGCGGATGCCGACGATTTCCTGACGGGCCGCGGCTACATCCTGCGCGCCGTGCGCGGCTATGGTTTCGCCAATGCGCTGCGCATGAGCATCGGCCCCGAAGAGGCCAACCGCGGCGTGATTGCCGCGCTCACCGAATTCATGGGACATCAGGCATGAGCGTGCAGTTCGATCGGATTGCGCTGATCGGCATCGGCCTGATCGGCTCTTCGCTTGCCTACGACATCAGACGGCTTGGTCTTGCAAGGGAGATCGTCGTCGCCACGCGCAGCCCCGATACGCTGAAGCGTGCAGAAGAGCTCGGCCTCGGCGACCGCTACACGACGTCCTCGCAGGATGCCGTCAAGGATGCCGATCTGGTGATCGTCTCGGTGCCAGTCGGCGCTTCGGAAAGTGTGGCGAAGGAGATTTCTGGAAGCCTGAAGCCCGGGGCTGTTGTCACCGATGTCGGTTCGACAAAGGCTTCTGTCATCGCACAGATGCTACCGCATATGCCTGATAATGTGCATTTCATCCCCGGCCATCCGCTGGCAGGTACCGAGAAATCCGGCCCGGATGCCGGCTTCCCCGGCCTCTTCGAAGGCCGCTGGTGCATCTTCACGCCGGTCGCGGATACCGATGAGACAGCGCTGAAGCGGCTGCGCAGCTTCTGGGAGGCGCTCGGCTCGAAGGTCGACGAAATGGATGCCGAGCATCACGACAAGGTGCTCGCCATCGTCTCGCACCTGCCGCATATCATCGCTTACAATATCGTCGGCACGGCCGACGATCTGGAGACGGTGACGGAGTCTGAGGTCATCAAATATTCCGCCTCCGGCTTTCGCGATTTCACCCGCCTCGCCGCCTCCGACCCGACCATGTGGCGTGATGTCTGCCTGCACAACCGCGATGCGATCCTCGAAATGCTGGCGCGCTTCTCGGAGGACCTCGCCTATCTGCAGCGCGCCATCCGCTGGGGCGAGGGCGACAAGATCTTCGAACTCTTCACCCGCACGCGCGCCATCCGCCGTTCGATCGTCCAGGCCGGCCAGGATGTCGACGCGCCGGATTTCGGCCGCCACGCGCTGGACAAGAAGTAGCCGCCGCGGTGGTGGAGGTGGCACGTGCCGGCCCGGCGGATATCGATTGGCTGGTGCGCGAGGATGCGAGCGCCGGTGAGGCATGGGTATCGCGCTGTGTGGCGCTCGGCGAATATCTGGTTGCCAGGGAGGCGGGCGAGATCGTCGGCTTCCTCCGCTTCTCCCGCTTCTGGGGCAGGGTTCCCTACATGGAAATGATCCGCGTTCTGCCCGGCCATCGCCGGTCGGGCGTTGGAACGGCGCTGTTTCTCGCCTGGGAAGAGGCCATGCGCGGCGACGGCGCCCGTATGCTGATGACGTCGAGCGAATGCGACGAAAGCCGGCCTCCGGACTGGCATCGCCGCAACGGATTTTGCGAAACCGGCGCGATCGAGCTGCCCGGCCTGCAATCGGTGCCGGAAGTATTCTTCATCAAGCGCATCGGCTAGATCGGCGGAATCCGGCCGAGCGGAATGAAACCGCTGACGGTGGCATTGCCACGATCGACGACGAGATCGACAGAGACTTTGTCGCCGCCGCCGGCAAGCGACTTCAGCAGCTTTGTCGCCGTGTTGACGGTCGAGGCGATATCCGGAAAGGCCTGTTTCAGGCTGTCGCCCCAGGGGCCGAGCTGTTCGATCTCCAGCTTGAATTTTCCCGAGAGCAGACCCTTTTCGTCAAAGGAGAAGGGGCCAGTCAGCGTCATCACCTTGCCGTCGCCGATGTCGGCGACGATGCGGCGCAGGTTGCCGGTGGCGCCATTGAGACCGTTCGGATCACTACCGTCGATCAGGCCGGCCTTGCCGGCGATGGTCAGATCGATGCTGGCAGACATTTTTGGAAAGATCTGCGGCCAGTCCTTGATCGCCGTATTCGCATCCTGCACGGAGATCGCGCCATCGAGATCGGCGCCGTTCTGGCGCAGATGGATTTCGGTGCGGACGGCATCGAAGCTGATGGTCTGGCCGGTGTAGGAGGAGACGGCCATCGCCTTCAGACCCTCGATGACGGTCGAGCTGTGGTCGATGCCCTGCAGCCGGGTTGCAAGACTCGCCTGCAGGTTCGTCCATTGGGCCGAGATCGAAAGGCCGTTGCTGGTGCGGATTTCGGCCGGCGAATCGAGTTCCCAGACAATCTTGCCGGGTGCATAGACCTGTGCTGCCGAGCGCAGCGCGCCGAAGGTGGCGGAGACGCCGTTGACATTGTCGTCGACGTCGATCTTCGAGCAGAACAGGCCGATACGGAAGGGATAGCCGCGGAATTCGATATCGGAGCATTCGCCGCTGACGCCTGCCTGGTCGCGTGGCGCGATCGCCTTCAGCACCGTGGTCTTCAATGCCGACGCCGCATAGAACCAGCCGCCGGTATAAAGCGCGATCACCAGGAGGATACCTCCACCCAGCAACCAGAATTTCTTACCGCTGCCGGATTGGCTGCTGCCGGATCGGCTTGACGCTGCCATGATGTTCTCCAATGGTGAATCGCAAATGTGATTCCCGGTCTGGCGTGCGATATGGACGAATTTTGGGTATTTGGCTACGGTTCGCTGATGTGGAATCCGGGCTTCGAGTTCATGGAGCGGGCAGAGGCTCTGGTTTACGGCTACAGGCGTTCGCTTTGTGTCCGCTCCTTTGTCCATCGTGGCACACGCGACAATCCGGGCCTGGTTCTCGGACTCGACAGGGGTGGCGCCTGCCGCGGCATGGCTTTCCGCATTTCGCCTGAAAAATGGGAAGATGTGATCGACTATCTCCGCGCCCGCGAGCTGGTCACCAATGTCTATCTGGAGCGCCGGGTGCGGCTGCAGCTTGCCGGCCGGCGCCGGGTGGAAGCGGTCGCCTACATCATCGATCGCGAGCATGAACAATATGCCGGCGCGCTCGATGCGCTTGCGGCGGCACGGGTGGTGAACGAAGCAAAAGGCCAGTCAGGCCCGAATGATGCCTATGTCTTCAACACGCTGGCGCATCTGAAGCAGATGGGCATTCGCGACCATTGGCTGGAACAGGTCGTCAACGAAGTGGAGCGGCTGCGCGCCGCCTGATCTCAGCCAGTTATCGCGTTCAGCTTGCGCAGCTCGACCAGTCTTTCAACCGCCGTTGGCGGGAGCGGCAGATGCGGATTTTGCGCGACGGTTTCGAGCAGAAGCTCGTCGCTTGCCCGCTCCAATACCTCGATCAGATGGGCGAAAAAGGCGTCTGGATCCATTCCGGGCATGATTGGGGGCAGGATCTTCACCTTGAAATGGCCGGGATAACGACGGATGCTCCGCCGCGGCCAGAAGAGACCGGGATGCATGGCGACCGGAACGACGGGGAGATTAAGATCGCGGTACATGCGGGCTATGCCGTATTTATAGACCGGCTCCGCACCCGGCGGACGGCGGGTGCCCTCGGGATAGATGATGAGCTGGCGGCCCGTCGAAAGCTCTTCCTTCGTGCGTTTCAGCACTTCCACCATCACCTTGCCACGGGCGCCGCGATCGACCGGGATCATGCGCTGCTTCTTCGCATACCAGCCGAAGAGCGGAATCCACATCAGTTCGCGCTTCAGGATGTAGACCGGGTCCTTCAGCCAGGGCAGCAGTGCGTAGGTATCCCAAAAAGACTGGTGCTTCGGCGCCAGGATGTAACTGCCGTCAGGCAGGTTCTCCAGGCCCTCGATCTCGAAGGTGGTGCCGACGATCACCCGCATCAGCCAGTGGTTGGACCGCGCCCAGTTCTTCGGGATCGCATAGGCGATTTTGCGCGGTACCACGAAATAATAGGGCGAGAGCACGATCATCCGGATGATGAGATTGGCGTAGAAGATCGTGTTGAAGAGAACGGAACGCAGGGCGATCATGAAACTTTCCCGAGGCATGCTCACGCGACCGGCCTACACGATATTCCCCGTCATAAAAAGCGTTTGATGCTGCCCTGATGTAAAAGGCTGGAGCATTCCAGCAAAAGTGCGCAGCAGCAGATAGCGCATGCCCCCGAAAATCGGAATCGATTTTCCGAAAGGATTATGCGCAACGTCTAAAGCGATGGAGCTTCCTATCCGAAGCGCGGCTTTATTGCTGGCCGGACGCATTTGCCGAGCGCAGCCCGGTATGGCGGCCGAAGCCGGTGATGTTGCGGGTGCCTGCCAGCAGCACTTTCGCATATTCGGCAAGCATGACGCGCATCGCATTCGGATCGGTGAACCAGTTGCTGCTCTTCAAATCCGAATTGACCACGGGATAAGCGATAAATTCGATGTCGGGATCGACATAGGAGAGTTCGGCGAGGCTTCGCGGCATGTGGTAATTGTTGGTGACGATCAGAACGCTCCGGTATCCCTTGGCGTGGATCCAGTTCGAAGCCTCCTCAGCATTGCCGATCGTGTCGATCGCATCGTAGCCGATATCGACACAGCAGGAGAAGAGATCGGCCGAGCCCTGCGTCATCTTGCGGATCTGTGCCGGTGTCGTCGTCGGGTGGACGCCGGAAATCAGCAGGCGCTTGCCGGCACCCTTCTGCAGCAGCTCCACAGCCTGGTCGATGCGCTGGTAGCCACCCGTCAGCACTACGATCGCATCCGCCTTCGGCTCGGCCGGCGGCCTGAGTGTCGTCACCGAATCAGCGAAACGCAGAAAGCCGCCGAACACCAGGGCGATTACCAGCAGGCAGCCAAAGCCGCCCCAGCGCAGCAGGCGGCGGATCGGCCCGCGCCGCGGCAGCAAACCCGCCGAGCGATCAAGCTCCGGGTCCTGATGAATCGGGTTGGGTGTCGTATGTCCCATGGTCATGAATCGTGATTATACGCTGATTGCGGCACGGAACAGACGCTTTCATGGCAAAACGGCACGGTCACGATCAACTTCCGATGCCGTCGGTGCGTGTCGGGTCCGAGCGTAGTGTATCGATTTCGTAGATTGTCCGCATGACGGTCAGCCGCGCGGTGAAGGTGGTGAGGAGCGCGATGACGATCATCGTCGCGAAGATGCCGGCATAACCAAGCACGCCGACGGAGAAGGTGCCGAAGAGCGCGGTCGCCTGGTCCGTTTCCGGGGTGGCGAGGGTGCGGCTTTGCCAGAAACCGGCGGTGGCGAAGAAGAGAGCGGCAAGCGCGCTGCCGATCGCCGAACCCTTGAGGCTGATCTTCAGGAAATGCTTCTGGAATTCGGTGGCGACGAAGGAGCTTTCGGCGCCGACGAAATGCAGCACTTCGACGACGTGACGATTGCCCGACAGCGCGCCGCGCGTGGCGAAGACGACGGTGAGCACCATCGCCGTGAAAACCAGGAGCAGGATGCCGGTGCCAATCATGACCGTCGTGTGCGCCATAGACACCAGCCGGTCGACCCAGGTGCGGTGATCATCGAGGGTGGCCTGCGGGATACTGTCCTTCAGCAGCGACCGCATCGAATCGAAATCCGGCGGATTGCTCTCGTCGATGGTGATGATGACGAGGCGGGGAACGGGCAGATCCTTGAGATCGAGGCCGGGGCCGAGCCAGGGTTCGAGCAGGCGAGCGGTCGCCGCCTCGTCAACGATCTGGCCGCTCTTGGTGCCGACGAAGGTCAGCGCCAGGTCGCGCGCCTGGGTCAGCGCCTTTTCCATGTCGAGATTGTCGTCCGGCTTGATCTGAATGGTGATCTCGCGGGAGATCTGGCTCTCCCAGCTTGCCGCCGTCGAGCGCACCATGCTGACGCCGCCGAGCGTCAGGCAGGCGAGAAAGGCCATGATTGATATCACCACCATCAACGCACTGCCCTGGATGTTGGAAGGCGGCAGGATCGGCGCGGTCGGACGCACGCGCAATTCCGGCCGCTTCTGCTGGATCTTGGCAGCCGTCTTTTCGGGTTTTCTGGACGGGGGCTCAGTCATAAATATCGAGATGCCCCTCTGAGAGGATCATGCGGCGCGCTTCCACCTGTTCCATCAGCGCCAGGTCATGCGTGGCGATCACGACCGCCGTGCCGAGGCGGTTCAGCTCGAGGAAAAGATTGAGCAGGCGTTTGGCCATAGGCGGGTCGACATTGCCTGTGGGTTCGTCGGCCAGCAGCACTTCCGGCCGGTCCATCAGCGCCCGGGCGATTGCGGCGCGCTGCTTCTCGCCGCCGGAGAGCACGGGCGGCAGCACATTGATGCGTTCGCCAAGGCCGACCCATTTCAACAGCTCCAGCACGTCGGTCTTGTAGGAGCTCTCATCCTTGCCGCGTACCCGTAAGGGCAAAGCGACATTCTCATAGGTGGTGAGATGGTCGAGGAGGCGGAAATCCTGGAAGACGATGCCGACGCGGCGGCGCAGAAGCGGCAGTTCGGGGCGAGGGATTTCGGAAATGTCGCGCCCGAACATGCGGATCAGGCCGCGTGTCGGCTGCAGAGACATGAAAAGCATCCGCAGCAGCGACGTCTTGCCGGCACCCGATGGGCCTGTCAGGAACTGAAAGGATTTCTTCGGGATGTCGAAGGTCAGGTCCCGGAGGATTTCCGGGCCCATGCCATAGCGCAAACCGACATTCTCAAAGTGGATCAACGGGCAGCTCAGTCTGTTGTGGGTTTCACCGCACGACTTGTTAACCAACACCGTTAACAGCCGGTAAATTTTGCTGGAAAGACGCCCGTTTGATGGCAATCTTTGCGAAGCATTAACCATTAAAATTTACGACTGAGCGGGATTCGTTTCAATGCCAGATTTCTCCTGGCAACGAAACCATGTGGACATCTGCGAGGCAGCCACCATGGAAGCATCCTCCTTCAGTCGCCGGACGCCGGGCCAGGCCTATGATTTCCTGCCGCCGGAACCCGCCAATCGTCAGTACCGCTCGGCGCGACCTGCCGATATCTCCGACGCTGAATTCGTTACCCTCGGCAACGTGCGGACCAGGGAATTCAGTGCAAGGACCCATAACGACAACCGCAAGCGCATGGCTGCCGCACGCGCCGCCCCGCCGCCCATGCCGGCAATGGCTGCTTCCGTTCTGCAGACCATGGAATCCTGGCTGCAGCGCGCGTCGACGCGGAGCTTCGCAGCGCTGGTGCTGGCGCTCGTCGTGCTCGTCTTCGGGCTTGCGGGTGGTTTTTCCGGCCTTTCCGGCGCGCGCGCCACTTCCGGAGCGCCGCTGCATTTCACCCACGTCACGGTGACGCCGCGTGATGCAAACGGCATGCGCGTGCTCGTCATCAACGGCATCATCGAAAACGAGGGCGGCACGACGCAGACGGTGCATCCGATCCGTGCCGATCTGGTGACCGACGAGCGGCTGACGGCAAGCATCGTCCTCGACCCGCCGGCCGATGTGGTCTATGGCGGCCAAAGCCGAGGCTTCTCGGCTCGCGTCCAGCATGCCGGCGGAAAGACGCCGGAGGTCCGGCTCTCCTTCCTGCCATAGATGTAACAGGACATGAAATGGCCGACTTTCTCGCCACAGGCCGGGCCAATCCCGTTAATTTCATTGCCAGCGAGGCTGTTTCAGGCTCGCATATGTGCTAACGGCTTACCCTTCTTTTCATGGAGCAAGCCCTTATGCCTGTCGTGCGCGGAAAAAACATAGAGCCGCTTTTCACCGCCGAGCAGATCGCCGAGCGCAATCATTCGATGGCGCGGGAGATCGCCAGTGGCCCGACCAAGGACCTGCTCGTCATCGCCGTGCTCAAGGGCTCCTTCATTTTCGCCGCCGACCTGATCCGCGCCCTGCATGATAGCGGGCTTGCCCCGGAGGTTGAGTTCATCACACTGTCGAGCTATGGCATCGGCACGGTTTCTCAGGGCGTGCGTATCGTCAAGGATATCGACAGCGACGTGCATGGCCGCGACGTCCTGTTGATCGACGATATCCTCGAATCCGGCCGGACGCTGCTCTTTGCCAAGGAACTGCTCTTCGAGCGTGGCGCGCGCAACGTCACGATCGCCGTGCTGCTCGACAAGCGCGTCAAGCGTAAGGAAAAGCTGGAGGCCGACTATGTCGGCTTCGAATGCCCTGACTATTTTGTCGTCGGCTACGGCATGGATGTCGCCTATGCGTTTCGCGAACTGCCCTTCGTCGGCGTGGTGACCGGGGACATCTGAGCTCCTGCATAGTTCCTAAAATCGGAATCGATTTAAGGATAAAATTATGCAGCAATTAAAAATGTTACAGCGTCCTTTGCGCGTCTTAAAGACGCGCGGCGCTGCAATGCCTTCAAGACGAGTTGTTAACCATCTCGTCCATCGCTTCGTCATCTTTACCGATCGAAAAGGAAAGTCTGGTGATTTCCGTCGCGGGGCTGACGACGGAGCGATGCACATATGGCAAGAATTCTGATTACGGAAGACGAGGACTCCCTGCGGTCGTTCGTAGCCCGAGCCCTGCGGCTCGATGGCCACGAGACCGACGAGGCGGCCGATGGAGCCGAAGGCTTGGAGAAGCTCAAGGACGGGGTCTACGATCTGCTGCTTTCAGACATCCGCATGCCTGTGATGGACGGCATTGAACTCGCCCATCAGGCAAAAGACGCTTTTCCTGGCTTGAAAATCCTGCTGATGACCGGCTATGCCGAACAACGCGAACGGGCCGACGATCTTGCCGAGAAGATCATCGATGTCGTCGCCAAACCATTCGCGCTTCCCGATATCCGCAAGGCGGTCGCCCGGGCGCTTGTCGCTTAGAGCCAGGATGCCGAAAAGTGTCAGCGCTTTTCGGCATCCGGCTCTATTTCTCTGATTTAGATCCAGGTTCAGCTTCTAAAGCGCGTCGCAATCTTTCAGATTCGCTGCTTGCGCTTTAGGTCTTTATTCCCAACGCATGTCGTTCGCGCAAAACCGCTGCACAGTTTTGCGCGACATGCTTTAGGCCGATCCGGTCTAGAATCATCCTTTCCCGTGCGCGTCCTATTTTTGCGCGGAGTCGTAAGGCCTACTGGATGTCCAGCAACCGTTCGAGATATCGCCGTTCCATTTCCTGCGGTGGATTGTTGCCGAGCTTTTCGCGGATCGCGTCAAGGATTTCTCGCGCCCGCTGAACGTCGATTTCGTCAGGCACCTTCACGCTGTTGTCGCCGAAATCCGGTCCTTGGGTCCGGCGCGGCCGGCCGAGCGGGTCGCGGCCGTTCTGGTCGCCTTGGCCTACCTGGCCGTTCGGACCTTGACCCTGCTGGCCCTGCTGCGCCTGCATCATCTGGTTCATCATGTCGCGGGCGCCCTGGCGAAGCGCTTCCAACGCGCGGCCCTGGCCCTCGACGGCCGGTTGGCCGCGGCCCTGGCCGAGTTCACGGCCGGCGCCTTCCATTTCGCGTTGCGCCTGGCCAAAACCCGGGCCGGGCTTCATTCCCATCTCGCCGAGGCTCTTCTGCAATTCGCCGAGTTGCTTGCCCAACCCATCCTGCTGCGCGCGCAGCTGTTTCAGCGCCTCACGCAGCTGCTCGGCCGTCATCTGGTCGGAGGGCTGCTGTCCATCCTTGCCTTGCCGGCCCTGCTGCTGATCCTGCGGCTCGCCGTTTTCTCCGGGGTTCATCTCGTCGAGCAGCGGATCGTTCTCGCCCATGTCGGGCTCGCCGCGTTGCATGCGGTCCCTGAGCTGCTGGTCGAGCCGGAAGGTCTGCTCCATCAGCTTTTGCTGGTCGCGCAGGATCTCGCCGAGCTTGTCGATCTGCTTGCGGGCCTCGCTGTTTTCCTGGCTCTGCTGGCTGCGCTGCGGCCGGCCGGCCTGCAGGTTGTTCATCATCCGCTGCAATTCCGACAGCATCTGCTGGGCCGCGTCACGATTGCCGGAGCGGGCGAGATTTTCGATCTGATCCATCATCCGCTCCAGATCCTGCTGGCGCAGAATGTTCTGCGCGTTCTGGTTCGGCTGCATCGGCGCGTTCTGCATGCGTTGGGCGAGCTCGGTCATATAGTCCTGCATCGCCTTGCGCAGCTCGTCCATCAGCTTCTTGATCTCCGCGTCCGGGGCGTTGCGGTCCAACGCGTCGGCGAGGTTCTGCTGGGCCTCGCGCAGCTTGCGCTCGGCCAGCGAAAGATCGCCGTCCTCCATGCCGAGGGCGATCTCCCACAGATATTGGGCCGTATCCTTCAACGCATCATCGCCCTTTGCGAGCTTCATACGCGTCAAGGCGGATTCCAAGAGCAGGTAGTTGGTGAGCTTCGGGATGGTCTCCTCGGGGCGGATGGTCAGCGCCTCGTTCAGGGCGATTGCCTGCGGCATCTTGCGCGTATCGAGCGCGAAAACCTGCCGTTCCTCGGCGACGGCCGCGGCAAGCGGCTCGTTGAAGGGGCGTGACGGCAGCGTCATCTCATGCGGCGGGCTGCGGCCGGTCTGGCCGGCGGCATCCTTGGCGACGAGCGTGATGCGCACACGTTTGCCGGCAAGCGGATGTTCGGTCAGGTTCCGGCTGGTCACAGCCTTGGCGTCGCGGGCGTTGCGGCGCGGAATATCCAGCCGGTATTCCGGCAGTGGATAGAGCGGCGTTGCCGTCGGATCGGGGTCGACAGGAACGATTTCCGCATGCGCTTCCTGGACGCCGTAATCGTCCCTGACGGTGAAGCCGATTTCAAGCGCGCCGTTGACGCTGGGCTTCGGCAAACCGTCGAAGGCAATTTCCGGCGCCTTGTCGGGCAGCACGTTGAAGCTCCAGCGGCGGCCGTTGACCTCGAGTGCGCCGTTCTCCTGCAGCTTCATCATATGCGTCTGCGCGACGAGAGCCTGGCTGGCCGGTGCCGCCGTCTCCTGCTCGCTGCCTGATACCGCCGTCTGCTGCGGCTTGGTATCGGCCTGCACGGCGATATCCTGCGCCTCGCCGTTCGCCTTGCGGAACACGACCTTTTCGGCCGTCCTTCCGCCGCTGACCCGGACAGTGAGGCCTGAAAACTGGGGAATGCCGATCGGCGCCTGCTCGCTCCCGTCAGCCGTAAGGTAAACCGGAGCGCGGCCGGTATAGGAAGGCGGCGTTACCCAGGCGTCGATGCGCACCGCCGGATCGTTGACCACCTGCGCGGGCGCTGCCTGCAACGCGTCGCGGATCGAGCCGCCGTTGATCGATAGCGAATAAGCGAAGGCCGTGACGAGCAGCAGCGCCGGGACGGCGCGCAGGGCGAAACGATCATGCGCGGCGATATCAGGTCGCGGCAGTCCGGCATCGAGCGCTGCGATCTTTTCAGCCATGCGCGTCTGGTGCTCGCGCCAGAGCGCGCGGCCGAAGGGCGTATCGAAGGCCGGCTCGTCTTCCTGGACGGTGACCGGCTGGTGCGGCAGGCCGTTGCGCTCTTCCAGCATGCGGTCGGCCTCGGCGATCCTCGGCCAGCGCAAGGTGCGGAAGGGGAGGAGCGAGACGAGAAAAGCGGCAGCAAAGGCGATGAGCAGCAGGATGCGCAGCCAGTCCGGCACGCTGCGGAAGAGACCGAACCAGGAGGCGGAGAGGTAAAAGGCGATGACGGACAGTACCGGCATCAGAGGCGGCAGCAACTGCTCGAAAAGGAGCACGATGCGCGCCAGCAGGCGTTTCGTCGTCACCAGCCGGGCAAGCGAGGGACGGAAGGCAAATGCACCTTTCTTCTGCCTCGAGGGGCTTGTCATCGGTCCGGTCTCCGCGATCTGGCGTTCTGGAACAGAGGGCGCTTCCGGCGATTGCGGGGCAATACGCTCATGAACGAAAGGATAACACTCTTTGTGGCGAAGGCGAGGGCGAGCGGCCGGTAATACCGGCTTTTCACGTTTATTCGCCAAAAAGTGATGGCTTGTTCAGTCGAGCCAGGCCGGAACGGAATCGAGGCTGATCAACTCGGCATAGGTTCTGCGCGGTCGAATCGTATGGAAATCGCTGCCCCTGACCAGAACTTCGGGCACCAGCAGGCGGCTGTTATAAGTGCCGGCCTGGACCGCGCCATAGGCGCCGGCAGTGCTGACGGCCATCAGGTCGCCGGGCTTCGGCATCGCCATCTCGCGGTCGAGCGCCAGATAGTCGCCGGTCTCGCAGACGGGGCCGACGACATCGGCGCGGATGCGCGGCGCGTTGGCCGCCGAAATCGTTACAGGGCGATCTCGTGATAGGCCTCGTAGAGCGTCGGGCGGATGAGATCGTTCATCGCGCCGTCGACGATGACGAAGGTCTTTTCGCCGCCATCCTTCACATAGAGGACTTCTGTCACGAGAATGCCGGCATTGCCGACGATCAGGCGGCCGGGTTCGGTGATGATCTTGCAGTCCAGGCCGCGCAGCTGGTTCTTGACGATTGCCGCGTAGGCGTCCGGCAGCGGCGGCGGATTGTTATCGTCCTTGTAGGGAATGCCGAGGCCGCCGCCGATATCGACGTGGTGGATGGTGTGGCCGTCGGCACGGAGCGTCGCGACAAGGTCGTGCAGCAGCTTGAAGGCGTCGTCGAAGGGCTGGAGTTCGGTGATCTGGCTGCCGATATGCATGTCGATGCCGGTGACCGCGATGCCGGGCAGCTTGGCGGCATGGGCATAGATGGCGCGGGCGCGCTCCCAGGAGATGCCGAACTTGTTTTCCTTCTTGCCGGTCGAGATCTTGGAATGCGTCTTCGCATCGACATCCGGGTTGATGCGGAAGGAGACCGGCGCTTTCTTGCCCGCGCTCACGGCGCGCTGGTTGAGAATTTCAAGCTCGGGCTCGGATTCGACATTGAAGCAGTAGATGCCGGCCTCAAGGGCGAAATCCATCTCGGACGGCGTCTTGCCGACACCTGAGAACATGATGCGGTCTGCCGGAATGCCGGCGGCAAGCGCGCGGCGCAGTTCGCCTTCAGAGACCACGTCGATGCCGGCGCCGAGACGGCCCAGCGTCTTCAGCACTGCCTGGTTCGAATTCGCCTTCATCGCATAGCAGACCATGGAGTCCATGTCGGCGAAGGCTTCCGAAAAGACGCGGTAATGACGCTCCAGCGTTGCAGTGGAATAGACGTAGAAAGGCGTGCCGACCGCCTTGGCGATCTCGGGAACGGGAACGTTCTCGGCATGAAGGACGCCGTCGCGGTACTCGAAATGGTTCACGGGCTTGTGCCTTAAAGAAGGGGATCGAGAAGGAAGGGCTTGTCGACGGTTCCCGGCTGTTTCGTGGGCTTGGAAACGTCGCCTTCCTTGGTTGCCGCAGCGCTCGGCGGATCGAGGTCGCCCTTGCGCCCGCATCCGGCAACGGCAAGGCCGATGACGGCGAGAGCCGCCGTCAGGCGGACGAGGTGGGGCAGGCTCTTCATGGATATCCTCTTCTGCGGCATGTGACGGCATCATTCATATCGAATGACGGACATCTTCATAGCGAAGTTTATCCGCCTTGTGCACCCTGATTGTTGGCGGTCTTTCCGCGCCTGCAGGAAGGGTGCGGCGGCTTTTCGCCGGCCCTGTATCTCTTAGTTGCGGGCGCGCCAGAAGGCGATCTGCCTGCGTACTTCGGACGGCGCCGTGCCGCCGAAGCTCTTGCGGCTGGCGACCGAGGCCTCGACGGTCAGCACATCATAGACCTTGTCGGTGATGTCGGGATGGATCGCCTGCAGATCGGAGAGCGGCAGCTCGGCAAGGTCGCAGCCCTTGCTTTCGGCGAGTGCAACGGCGCGGCCGGTGACGTGATGGGCGTCGCGGAAGGGGAGGCCTGCTTCGCGCACCAGCCAGTCGGCAAGATCGGTCGCCGTCGAATAGCCGGAGCCGGCCGCCGCCTTCATGCGTGCGGTGTTGACAGTCATGTCGCGCATCATGCCGGTCATGGCGGCGATTGCCAGTTCCAGGCTCTCGGCTGCGTCGAAGACCTGTTCCTTGTCTTCCTGCATGTCCTTGGAATAGGCGAGCGGCAGGCCCTTCATGATCGTCAGCAGCGCCACCAGCGAGCCGTTGATGCGGCCGGTCTTGGCGCGCACCAGTTCGGCAGCGTCCGGGTTCTTCTTTTGCGGCATGATCGACGAGCCGGTCGAGAAGGCGTCGGACAGGCGCACGAAACCGAATTGCGGGGTCGACCAGATGACGATCTCTTCCGCCAGACGCGACAGGTGCATGCCCGCAATCGCTGCGATCGACAGGAATTCGATGGCGAAATCGCGATCGGAGACCGTATCGATGGAGTTGCGGGTCGGCTCGCGGAAACCGAGCGCCTTGGCCGTCATATGGCGGTCGATCGGATAGCCGGTGCCGGCGAGGGCGGCGGCACCGATCGGGCTTTCATCCAGATGCTCGATGGCGTGGCGCACGCGCGAGCGGTCGCGGCCGAACATTTCGACATAGGCCATGCAGTGGTGGCCGAAGGTAACGGGCTGGGCGGTCTGCAGATGGGTGAAGCCCGGCATGACGCTTTCGGCATGTTCTTCGGCGCGGTCGAGGAAGGCCGCGATCAGGCCGGTCAGCATCTGCTCGGTTTTCTCAAGCTCTTCCTTCACCCAGAGACGGAAGTCGAGCGCCACCTGATCATTGCGCGAGCGGGCGGTGTGCAGCCGGCCGGCGGCCGGTCCGATCAGCGTCGCCAGGCGTGCCTCGACATTCATATGGATGTCTTCGAGCTGACGCGAGAATTCGAAATTGCCGCTTTCGATTTCTGACAGGATCGTGTTTAGCCCGTGAACGATCTTGTCCTTATCGTCAGCAGAAATAATCCCTTGATGGGCAAGCATCGTCGCATGGGCAATGGAACCGCGGATATCCTGCGCGAATAGCTTCTTGTCGAAACCGATCGAGGCATTTATCTCCTCCATGATCGCGTCCGGGCCGGAGGCGAAGCGACCGCCCCACATCTGGTTGGAGGATTTGGTGTCCGTGTTGTCGTCGGCCATGAAGGTGCCCGCCTTGAGGATGCATGTCCAGGAGAATGAAATGACGACAAGAAAACCCCTCGGGCTGCCATCCCTGAAATGGATCGCGATAGCCGCCGTTGCGGGTGTCGTTGCCGGTGCGGCAGCGGTATACGTGAAGGAGACGGGGATTGGCAATGGCGGCGGCGAAACGGCGTCGGCCGAATGCAAGCTCGCCAAAGACCGCATCGCCGGCATTACACCGCTGATGAGGGGACAGGTGGCCGCCATGGTCGCCGCCAATGAGCCGCGCAAGCTGACCGCCATTTCCTTCAACGGGCCGGACGGCAAATTGCTGACGCTCGATCATTTCGCCGGCAAGATCGTGCTTCTCAATCTCTGGGCGACATGGTGCGTCCCCTGCCGCGAGGAGATGCCGGCGCTGAATGCGCTCGAGAAGGAGATGGGCAGCGACCGGTTCCAGGTGGTGCCG
Source organism: Rhizobium zaerense (assembly GCF_051810725.1). NCBI lineage: Bacteria > Pseudomonadati > Pseudomonadota > Alphaproteobacteria > Hyphomicrobiales > Rhizobiaceae > Rhizobium > Rhizobium zaerense. The sequence goes on from NZ_CM132690.1 coordinate 911,712, forward strand.
GTCAATATCGATACCGGCGACGACGAGAAGCCGAGGACCTTCCTCGCGGACACCGGCGTCGATGCGCTGCAGCTCTATCGCGACAATACGATTTCGGTATTCAACAGCCTGAAGAAGGAAGGCCTCGCTTTCGGGCTGCCGGTGACGCTGCTGATCGATGACAAGGGATGCCTGATCTCCGCCATGAACGGCCCTGCCGCCTGGGACAGCGAGGATGCCAGGGCGCTGATCAAGGGTGCGATCGGATCGTGAGAACCCCGGTCAGGAGTCTCCGTCGCCTTTTATGAGGAACACACCCGCAAGTCCGATGAGTACGAAGCATTGCAGCAGGAACATCGGAGTTTCGGTCGACATTGCGTTTCCTCGCGTTCACGGCAAGGAAAGCATTTCGCGGGCGCTCGGTCCATTCAGCCTTTCTGATGATGTCAGCTTAGCGCGTCGGGACCGGCACTTCGCCGCGATAGTCATAGAAGCCGCGGCCGGACTTGCGTCCGAGCCAGCCGGCCTCGACATATTTCACCAGCAGCGGACAAGGACGATATTTCGAGTCCGCCAGGCCGTCATGCAGCACCTGCATGATCGAAAGGCAGGTGTCGAGGCCGATGAAATCGGCAAGCTGCAGCGGCCCCATCGGATGGTTGGCGCCGAGCTTCATCGCCGTATCGATGGCGTCGACGGTGCCGACGCCTTCATAGAGCGTGTAGATCGCTTCGTTGATCATCGGCAGCAGGATGCGGTTGACGATGAAGGCCGGGAAATCTTCGGCGACGGTTATGGTCTTTTCCAGGGTGCCGACGAATTCCTTGGCGGCGGAGAAGGTCTTTTCGTCGGTGGCGATGCCGCGCACCAGTTCGACCAGCTTCATCACCGGCACCGGGTTCATGAAATGTATGCCCATGAAGTGTTCGGGGCGGTCGGTGGCGGCAGCAAGCCGCGTGATGGAAAGCGAAGAGGTATTGGTGGCAAGCAGCGCTTCCGGCTTCAGGACCGGACAGACCTGCGCGTAAATCTTGCGCTTGACCGTTTCATCCTCGGTGGCGGCCTCGATCACGAGATCGGAGGGGGCGAGATCGTTGACATCGGACGAGCCTGATATGAGCGACAAGGTCGACTTGCGTTCCGCTTCGGTCATCTTGCCGTTCGTCACCAGGCGGGCAAGATTGCCGTTGATGGTGGCAAGGCCAGACTCGATGCGGTCCTGGGAGAGATCGTAGATGTGGACCCTGTAACCTGCGGCGGCCGAAACATGCGCGATGCCGCAGCCCATCTGGCCGGCACCGATAATACCAATATTCTTCAACACCGCATTCATCTCCAAACCCCCGCACGGCATTCGCCCCCGCGCCGCCGTATTTTTCTAGCAATACTGCCGGACGAAGGATCGCCCGGCAGCAGTAGTAGCCCGATAAAAGATAATTTTCCAGTCATTCGCAAGTGCGAAAGAAAAGCATTTGACGCAGCTAGAGCGCCTTTTGCAATTCCGGCAAGACATCGAAGAGATCGGCGACCAATCCGTAGTCGGCGACCTGGAAGATCGGCGCCTCCTCGTCCTTGTTGATGGCGACGATCACCTTCGAATCCTTCATGCCGGCCAGATGCTGGATGGCGCCTGAAATGCCGCAGGCAATGTAGAGATCAGGCGCCACCACCTTGCCGGTCTGGCCGACCTGCCAGTCGTTCGGCGCATAACCGGCATCGACGGCGGCTCTGGATGCGCCGACGGCGGCACCGAGCTTGTCGGCCAGCGGCAGGATGACTTCCCTGAATTTTTCCGCCGAACCGAGTGCCCGGCCGCCGGAGATGATGATCTTGGCCGAGGTCAGTTCCGGCCGGTCGGAGGCCGACAGCGCATCGGCGACGAAGGTGGAAAGACCCGGATCGGATATCGCCGGGATTGCCTCGACGCTGGCCGAGCCACCCTCCGGCGCGGAGGCAAAGGATGCGGTGCGCACGGTGATGACCTTCTTGGCATCGCTCGCCTGCACCGTCTGGATGGCGTTGCCGGCATAGATCGGCCGCTTGAAGGTGTCGGACGAGATCACCTCGATGATCTCCGAGATCTGGGCAACGTCGAGAAGGGCAGCGACGCGCGGCAGCACGTTCTTGCCGACGGAGGTGGCGGCCGAGATAATCGTGTCGTAGCTGCCCGCCAGCGAAACGATCAGGTCGCCGAGCGGTTCGGCCAGATTGTTGGCGAGTTCGTCGCTTTCGGCGAGCAGCACTTTCGAGACGCCGGCAAGCTTGGCGGCTTGTTCGGCAGCAGGCTTGGCAGCTTTGCCGGCAACGAGAATATGAACATCGCCGCCGATCTTGGTGGCGGCCGTCAGCGCCTTGGCGGTCTGATCGGACAGGCTGGCATTGTCGTGGTCAGCCAAAAGAAGAATGGTCATGATATTGGCTCCTGTTCCCAGCTGATTACAGCACGCCGGCTTCGTTCTTGAGCTTGTCGATCAGTTCGGCGACCGACTTGACCTTGACGCCGGCCTTGCGGCCGGACGGCTCCTCGGTCTTCAAGACCCTGAGGCGCGGTGTGGTGGAGACGCCGAAGTCGGCGGGGCTCTTCTTGTCGAGCGGCTTCTTCTTCGCCTTCATGATGTTCGGCAGCGAGGCATAGCGCGGTTCGTTCAAGCGCAGATCGGTGGTCACAACCGCCGGCAGTTTGATCTCGATCGTCTGCAGGCCGCCATCGACTTCGCGGGTGACGGTTGCTTTGCCATCACCGATCTCGATCTTCGAGGCGAAGGTCGCCTGGGCAATTCCCATCAGTGCTGCCAGCATCTGGCCGGTCTGGTTGCTGTCGTCATCGATCGCCTGCTTGCCTGATATGATCAGCCCCGGCTGTTCGGCATCGGCCACAGCCTTGAGGATCTTGGCAACCGTGAGCGGTTCTACAGCATCGTCGGTCTCGACCAGGATCGCCCGGTCGGCGCCCATGGCAAGGGCGGTCCGCAGCGTCTCCTCGGCCTTGGCCGGACCGATCGAGACGACGACCACTTCCTCGCACCTGCCGGCTTCCCTCAGCCGCAGCGCCTCTTCCACCGAGATCTCGTCGAACGGGTTCATCGACATCTTCACATTGGCAAGCTCGACACCCGTGCCATCCGGCTTCACCCGGATCTTCACGTTATAGTCGACAACCCGTTTGACTGGGACGAGTATCTTCATGGGGTCCTTCCTTCAGGAGAAACTGGCTTCGGAGCCTTTTTTAGAAAATGCGCGCTTAGGCGCCGCTCCGATTGTCGAATGGCGACATGGATACGCGTTTTTCCTCCAAATTCAACGCATGCATGACGCCGGCAAGCGATTTGCCTCGGCAATATGTGGACGTTTACGTTCACGTCAATATCGTCAGTGTCGGCCCCAGGAAAAGCGCTGCGCCGTCCGCCCGTCCGTGCCGGCCGCGATGGCCGGGCCGGTGCCCGGGTCGTTTCTGACGGCGCGAGGCGTGACGATCTGCCGGTCGAAGAGCGGCACACCAGGCCGGCGGAACACCAGGATCAGGAAAGCGCCGGCAAGGATGCCGCCGACATGCGCGCCCCAGGAAACGTCGCCGTCAGACGCGATCGCCAGCATGAAGAACTGCTGCCCGATCCATAAAAGCAGCGGCACGAAGGCCGGCAGGGGCAACGGAACACGGAAAAACACCAGCACCCAGACCCGGACGCGCGGATGCAGCATGACATAGGCGGCAATGACGCCGGAGACCGCCCCCGATGCGCCGACCAGCGGCGCTTCCGAGGTCATGGTCAGCAGGCCGTGACAGAGCGCGCCGGCGGCGGCACAGATGAGATAGAAGATCAGGAAGCGCAGATGCCCCATCGCATCCTCGACATTGTCGCCGAAGACCCAAAGGAAGATCATGTTGCCGGCCAGATGCCAGAAGCCGGTATGAACGAAGGCGTAGGTGAGGTAGGTGAGGGGTTCCGGCACGATCTCCAGCCCTTGCGCCAGCACCGCGTGGCCGAAGGCGATTGCCGGGATATAGCCGAGCCCGACGGTCGTCGCCTGGGCTGCCTGTTCGTTCTCAAAACTGGTCAAAAGCCAGACCGCGATATTCAACGCCATCAATGCGAGCGTCACCCACTGAACCTTGATATGTTTCAAGGTATTGGCATCGTGAAGTGGTATGAACATAAAGGCCCCCCGGCGATCGTGATCGCGACAAGCCTATCTGTTTTTTCCCGGAAGCCAAAGCACATCCGCATGGCCCCCGTCATTTGCATGACGTGCGGCGACGAAGAGGAAATCGGACAGGCGGTTGACATATTTCATCGCCGGCTCGCCGAGGATTTCGCCGTCGGTGCGGGCAAGCGCCACCATCAGACGTTCGGCACGGCGCGCAATCGTGCGGGCGAGATGCAGATGCGCGGCGGCCGGGCTGCCGCCTGGGAGGATGAAGGATTTCAGCGGCTGCAGATCGGCGTTCAGCTGGTCGATATCGCGCTCGACGCGGTCGACCTGCGTCTCCGAGATCCGCATCGGTTCATAGGCCGGCAGTTCGCCAGTGTCAGGGGTGGCGAGATCGGCGCCGAGATCGAAGAGGTCGTTCTGGATCGACATCAGCATGGCGTCGAGTTCAGGCAAGCCGGCCGTGTACAGCCGAGCCAGGCCGATCGCGGAATTGGCCTCGTCGATCGTGCCGTAGGCCTCGACACGCAGATCGTCTTTGAGCCGGCGTGGGCCGGAAACCAGCCCGGTCGTGCCGTCATCGCCCGTTTTCGTGTAGATCTTGTTGAGCTTGACCACGGTTTTCTCCTTGAATGACGATCAGGTTGGGCGGCCACCGCCGGTCAGCCAGAGCGTCAGCATGATCAGGATGACGGCGACCGCCTGCAACAGCACACGAAGCTGCATCAACTTGTTGGAACGGTTGGCATCGCCGCCCTTCATCATGTTGAAGAGACCGCGGATCAGGACGAGGGCGACGACGCCCATGACGATGATCGCGAGGATATAGGTGACTGTGGACATGGCATTCAGCTTTCTCAGTCAGTCCATCCAGCGCATCAGGCGGTAGAAGAGGTCTGCCGGAAGCAGCCGCTTCAGGAACATGCCCTGCTTGGCCGGAGTCGTTACGGGATAATGTGGCCTCGGATTTTTCGAGTTCAATGCGTGTTTCAACACGGAATAGACCGCTTCCGGGCCGAGCTTGTGGCGGTTGACCGGCCCCGATCCGTCGAGCCTCGCCAATTGCCTGACGTAATCGACCGCGTGCGGCGAATTCTCGAGATCGATATGCTCCTTGATCTTTGCGAGCGCGTTGGCGGTGAACCGCGTGGCGATCGGTCCCGGCTCGATCAGGCTCACATGGATGCCGCTGCCCTGCAGCTCCATGCGCAGGGTGATGCTGAGGCCTTCGAGCGCGAATTTGGAAGCGGTGTAGGCGCCGCGATAGCGATAGGGGACGACGCCGAGGATCGACGAGCATTGCACGATCCGCCCTTGGCCGCGTTTGCGCATCGGCGGAATGACCTGCCGCGTCAGCTCATGCCAGCCGAAGAAATTCGCCTCGAACTGCGCGCGCAGCGTTGCCGTCGATAGATCCTCGACGGCGCCCGGCTGGCCGTAGGCGCCGTTATTGAAGAGCGCGTCGATGCGGCCGCCGCTGCGTTCCAGAACCGCGCCGACCAGATCGGAAATCGTCTCGGTCCTGGTATAATCCATCGGGAAGGCTTCGATGCCTTCCGCTTCCAGCCCCTTGAGATCGTCCGGTTTGCGCACCGTCGCGAAGACACGCCAGCCATCGGCTTTCAGCGCCCGCGCGCAATGAGCGCCGATACCGGACGAACACCCGGTCACGACGATGGTGCGTTCTCCCGCCATGGAATGATTCCTGTACAAAATGGGACTCGTTTCCCATATTCGGCCAGAGGATACAATCTGGAAAGCCGGAGACGGAATGCCGAAGGTGCTGCGCACGATCTACGACGTGGTCTATGACGCGATCTGTCACATGGTCGAGGACGACGGCTTCGCCATGGCAAGCCATGTGGCGCTGTCGAGCCTGCTTGCGGTTTTCCCTTTCCTGATCTTCGGCACTGCGCTTGCAAGCTTCCTCGGCGCCGATCAGTTCTCCTCGACCGCCATCCACCTGATCTTCGACACCTGGCCCGAGGCGATCGCCAAGCCGCTCGCCGACCAGGTGCTGCAGGTGCTGACCATTCCGCGCGGCGGGCTGCTGACGATCTCGGTGCTGGCCGCCGCCTATTTCGCCTCGAACGGCGTCGAGGCGCTGCGCATCTCGCTCAACCGCGCCTACCGGGTACAGGAAACGCGGCCCTGGTATTTCACGCGTCTCGCCAGCCTCGGCTATGTGCTGATCGCGGTCATCATCTTTGCGGCGATCAGCATCCTGCTGGTCGCCCTGCCGCTGGCGCTCGATTATGCGCGCGGCTGGTTTCCGCTGTTTGCCGATACGCTCGACATCGTGTTCAGCTGGCGCATCTACGGCACGCTGGTGGTTCTGACGGTCGGACTGCTGGTCATGCATCTCTGGCTGCCGGCCGGCAAGCGACGGGTCTTCGACGTCATTCCCGGCGTACTGTTGACGCTACTTCTCTGGCTCGCCGGCGCGCTGATTTTTGCCTATTATCTCGCGACCTTCGCCAATTATACGGCAACCTATGCCGGTCTCGCCTCTGTCATGATCGTGCTGATCTTCCTCTACATGGTCGGCGTCATCTTCATCATCGGGGCGGAGATCAACGCGGCGCTGATCAAGTTCCGCGTCTTCCGGATGTTTTCGCACACGCTTTCGATCGTCGGCAGAGAGCGTGTCGAAAGCCAGTCAGAGCCCGACAAGGCGGCGAATATCCGCAACTGACATGCCCTGGGCGCGCAATTCGCCAAGTGCGGTGTCGCCCTCGCTTTTCGAAAGTTTGCGGCCGTCGGCGCCGAGAATGAGACGATGATGGTGATAGACCGGCTGCGGCAGGCCGAGCAGCACCTGCAATAGCCGATGCACCGATGTCGCGTGGAAGAGGTCGAGCCCACGCACGACATGGGTGACACCCTGCAGCGCATCGTCGACGACCACGGAAAGATGATAGCTCGATGGCGCATCCGAGCGTGACAGGATGACGTCGCCCCAGACGTTGGGCTCGGCGGCGATCTCACCTGTCCTGCCGTCGCCGGTTTCCGTCCAGAACAGCAGTTCGCCGATCAGGTCGAGCGCCTTGCGCATATCGAGCCGCCAAGCATGTTTCATTCCCGAGGTCAGCATGTCCCGCCATTCGTCTGCCGAACGCTCGCGATCATTTGCGGGATAATGCGGGGTGCCGTCGGGATCGCGCGGCCAGGATTCACCCGCCGCCTCGTAGGCGGCGACGCGCGCTTTCACCTCGCCACGCGTAAGAAAGGCCGGATAGACCAGTCCGCGCTCGATCAGTGTGTGCAGCGCCGCCTGATATTCGGGGAAATGTTCCGACTGGCGCCGCACCGGGCTTTCCCACTTGATATCAAGCCATTCGAGATCGCTGAGGATGCCGGCCTCGAACTCTGGCGTGCAGCGCGTCTGATCGATATCCTCGATACGCAGCAGCAAGCGGCCTTGTTCGGCATCCGCCATGTCGCGGTTCAGCAGGGCCGACAGGGCATGGCCGAGATGCAACGGTCCGTTGGGGCTCGGCGCAAAACGAAAGACAGGTTTTTGACGCTCACTCGTGGTCATGCTTTCTTCTGCCATGGATTCGAATTTTGAACCACTGCGAGGCAAAGTGCAGATCATCCGCAACGAAGACGATGTCAGGCAGGGGCTCGAAGCGCTGCTTCGCCTCGATCCGCGTCTTGCACCGATCGTCGCGGAAGCCGGGCCCATTCCGCTGCGGCTGCGCGAACCCGGCTTTGCCGGCCTTGCCCATATCATCGTCTCGCAGATGGTATCGCGCGCCAGCGCCGACGCGATCTGGCGGCGCATGCTGCCGTCGGATGGTCTTTTGACTGCCGAAGGCTACGTGCTGCTTCACGCCGACGCATGGCGCGAATTCGGCTTGTCGCGCGCCAAGGCCGAGACGCTGTCGCGGATTGCCGAAGCGGTCGCCTCCGGCCGCCTCGATCTCTCCGGGCTCTGCCTGAAGCCGCCGGGCGACGCACTTGGCGAACTGACCGCGCTGAAAGGCGTCGGACCGTGGACGGCGGAGGTCTATCTGATGTTTTGCGGTGGCCATGCCGATGTTTTCCCAGCCGGCGATGTCGCACTGCAGAATGCCGTCGGGGCGGCTTTCGGTCTTGCAGCACGGCCGCCGGCAAAGGCGCTGACCCAGCTTGCGGAAGTCTGGTCGCCGTGGCGTTCGGTGGCGGCACGGCTTTTCTGGGCCTATTACGCCACGAAAATGCGCCGTGACATGGTGCCGACCGGCTGATCGGCAACACTCTTCAAATTGCCTTTATCCTCTGAATTTATTGGACTTCACAATCCTGTAACAACCGGCCTAATATACAGGTGCAGATGCCGAATCGATCAGGAGAGTCCCTTGACGATTGCAGTCTCCCCACAGGCCCTGCCAGCGCTCGTCCTGAACGCTGACTACCGGCCACTGAGTTATTACCCCTTGTCGTTGTGGTCCTGGCAGGACGCGATCAAGGCGGTATTTCTCGACCGTGTGAACATCATTGCAGAATATGAACATTCGGTTTCCTCGCCGAGTTTTTCGATGCGGCTTCCGAGTGTCGTGTGCCTGAAGACTTACGTTCAGCCGTCCCGCAATCCCGCCTTCACCCGGTTCAACGTCTTCCTGCGCGACCGGTTCGAGTGCCAGTATTGCGGCGCTGATGACGACCTGACCTTCGACCACGTCATTCCGCGCGCCCATGGCGGCGAGACCACCTGGGAGAATGTCGTGGCAGCCTGCTCGCCCTGCAATCTGCGCAAGGGTAGCAAGCTTCCGAAGCAGGCAGGCATGTTCCCGGCGCAGAAGCCCTACCAGCCGACGGTACAGGATCTGCACAATAACGGCCGGCTGTTCCCGCCAAACTATCTGCATCAAAGCTGGCTCGACTATCTCTACTGGGATACCGAACTACAGCCCTGATCGAACGGCCTACAGCGTCGCGCGTCTTTTCGGACGCGCAAAAGACGCTGTAGCATTTCGGTTTCCTGCATAATTTATGCAGTGGCGGCCTTGCGAACGCCGACAAAGGCGAAGGCCGCAAGCAGGATTCCGGCAATCACATTCCAGCCGGCAAAAGACAGGCCGAGCACGCGAAGCGCCGCATCGGTGCAGGACGGGCCTTTGATGGTGTTGAGCTCACCGAGCAGATCGCCGGCATTAGTCGTCATGCTGCTTGCCGTCGTCGAGCAAGTGGGCGGGCCGGGCCAGAAATGCCATTCGACGCCGGCGTGATAGACACCCATGCCTGCCGTCACCAGCATCAGGATGCCGGCCGCGAGAATGAGCGCCCGGGTGATCCAGTTCGGCAGCCCGATGAGTTCGGAGATTGCGGCCAGGATCGCGATCGGGATGGCGTAATAATAGGGCTGACGCTGCAACAGGCAGAGCGCGCAAGGAATATAGCCGCCGATATACTGGAAGCCGAGCGCCGTGCCGACCGCCGCCGCCATGCCGATGGCGAGCAACAGGGAATAAATAAAGCCGGGGCGAGCGAGTGGCGAGGAAGTGGCAGTCATGGCGGAGCTCCGCGAAGTTGGTAGAGCATGAGAGGCGAATTCAGATTTTAGCTCGACCCGGCCTAAAATCATCCTGTTTTAGTGAGCGAGATAGCGGTAGGCGACGTATAACACGATGACGGCGCCGGCGCCGATGCCGACGATCTGGCCGAGCCGCTTCTCGATGAAATGCCGGATCGGCTCGCCGTAGCGGCGCAGCAGCCAGGCGAGGAAGAGGAAACGCGCGCCGCGCGCGACGATCGCCGAGACGATGAAAAGCCCCAGATTGACGTGGATGACGCCGGACAGGATGGTGACGATCTTGATCGGCGGCAAATGTGCAAGACCCGAAGTGACGAGCAGCAGCAGGATCGTCTCGTAGGTGACATAGGCCTTCATCTGCTCGAAGGCTTCGAGCTTGCCGTAGAATTCCAGGATCGGCCGCGCCACCGTCTCATAGGCGTAGTAGCCGAGCGCCCAGCCGGCGATGCCGCCGAGTACGGAGGCGACAGTTGCAATCAGCGCATAGCGATAGGAGCGTTCCGGCTTGGCAAGCGCCATCGGCAGGAAGAGCACATCGGCGGGGACGAGAAAGACGGAGCTTTCGACGAAGGCGATGACGGCGAGCCAGACTTCGGCCGATTTGCGCGAGGCCAAAGACATGGTCCAGTCGTAAAGTCTGCGGAGCATTCCGTTTCCTTCCTGTTGCGGTGCAAAAAAGCTTTAGGGACCATGCGCGGCGCTGTAAATGCTCGCCCGTGTCCTTCCTGCCACCGCCGCCCAAAAATTTTCGTGATGCAGGCCATCGGCGCCTCTCCCAAGATTTCACGGGATTGCGAATCGGCCATTCTGCGGCAAGCTGATTTGGGGTCGACGTGCAGGGTGGCATGAGAATGTTCAAAGTGATCGAAGGCGGCCGTGGGCAGGCCGTGCACATGGATAACCGGTCCGCAGAGGGGCGTGGACCAAGCAAAGACGACGTGCGCCGGGAGGCTGCGCGACGGATCAGCGAGAGCGGTTATCATCTGTCCCGCGTCCGGGAATTCGCGACCGGTGTGCCAATGCTGGCGTCTCTCAAACACTTGTCGCTGCAGATCGATTTCGCAGCCGAGGCATTGTCACGGCTCGATCCAATCCCGGAGGATTTCTGCGCCGACGGTTATTGGCCGGCGGGCTGAGGCAATCCCGCTACGGTGCCGCGCGTCTGGGGATTTAATCCCTATGCCTGTCGGAACAACGACTTTGGCGCATGGTTTCCTTCTCAGGATCAACAAAATCCCGAGGAGGATATTCCCATGCGGATGAAACTTGCTGCAGTCTCGCTGCTCGCTCTTGGCATGGCGGCGTCGGCTTTCGCACAGAGCAACCCGCCGCAGGCTCCGACCAACAGCGGCGCCAATACGCCGAGCAGCTCGGAATATAACAGCACCGGCAACAGCGGCAGCGGCACGACGGTACCACTGGATCCGAATGCAACGAACAGCACGACGAACAATGGCTCCGGCAGTTCGATGAACATGCCGATGAACAAGGCGAATTGCCCGGACCAGCCGAGCGGCAATTCGCTTCAGACGCAAGGCGGCAACAGCGGCGCGACGACCAACGAAGCTTGCCCCGACAAGTAGTCTATCATTTGCGAAACGCCGCAGCTCTATCCGAGAGGTGCGGTTCCCGTCTCAGGATAGGTCCATCGACTTTTCCCATTGCTGACGCAGGACGTTCATTTCCGTCCGCTTCTGAGCCATTTCGCTAACGGCGGCTCGCAGATGTGGGTGGTGCGACATGAACATGTTGAAGTCGCGCCGCTCGAGGACCTCGAACTGGCAGAAGTCGACGGCGATGACGTCGGCGGTGCGCCGTCCGCCAGTCAGCAGCGCCATTTCGCCGAAGAAGGCGCCCGGCTCCAGGCGGATCGCGCCGCTGGCGAGCCGCACTTCCACCGCGCCCGAGGAGATGAAATACATGCTGTCGCCCCGGTCGCCGCGGCGGATGACGCGTTCGCCGGGCGGCGCGGATTTCGCCTTGAAGAGCAGCAGCAGCTCCTCCTGCGCGTCCTCGTCGACCTCGGAGAACAGCGGGAAAGTCTCGATCAGCTGCTGCATCTTCAGTTGATGCTGGCGCTCGCGCTCCTCGCCGAGCGTCCTGATCTTTTCCAGCTCTCTGCCGAGCGCCTTCTGTCTGCTCCTGCCGTAACTTTCCCAGAGGGAGGGCCATTTCGAATGGATGTATTTCTTCAGGCCGTCGGTCGCAAAGATCACGATCGGATTGAGGGTGATCGACAGGATTGCGGCGGCCAAGATCAGATCCTGGCCCTCATGCGGCAGGAGCCCGAGTGAGACGCCGAGTCCGGCGAGGATGAAGGAAAACTCGCCGATCTGGGCAAGGCCGCCGGCCAACGTCAACCCCATGCTGATCGGGTATCGCAGCAGCATGACGATCAGGAAGGTGATGATGCCCTTGCCGAGGACGACGAGCGCCAGCGCGCCGATCACCGCCAGCGGCTGGCGCACCAGGATCGAGGGATCGAAGAGCATGCCGACGGAGACGAAGAACAGCACGGAGAAGGCATTCTGCAGCGGCAGCGAGTCGGCCGCCGCCCTGTGACTGAGCTGGGATTCGCTCATGACGACGCCAGCGAAAAAAGCGCCGAGCGCAAAGGAGACGCCGAAGATCGCCGCCGAACCGAAGGCGATGCCGAGCGCGATCGCCAACACCGTCAGCGTAAAGAGTTCGCGCGAGCCGGTGCGGGCGATCAGCGTCAGCAGCCAGGGCACGATGCGAGGGCCGAGGAAGATCGCCATGGCGGCGAAGGCCGCCACCTTCAGCAGCGTCAGGCCGATCGTCAGCACCAGCGGCAGGTCGCCGAGGCCATGATTGGTCGTATTGCTGGCGTTGCCACCCAGAAGCTCTGCGAGCGCCGGCAGCAGCACGAGCGCCAGCACCATCACCAGATCCTCGACGATCAGCCAGCCGACGGCGACGCGTCCGCTTGCCGCGTTGACGAGATTGCGCTCCTCCAGCGCCTTCAAGAGCACGACCGTGCTCGCCACCGACAGGCTGAGGCCAAGCACGATGCCGGCGCCGAGGCTCCAGCCCCAGAGTTTGCAAAGGCCGATGCCTAACAGGGTGGCGAGGATAATTCGTCCGATCGCGCCAGGCACGGCGATGCCGCGCACGGCGAGCAGGTCGGAGGCGGAAAAATGCAGGCCGACGCCGAACATCAGAAGAATGACGCCCATTTCGGCGAGCTGGCCGGCAAGGGCGGTATCGGCGACGAAGCCCGGCGTGAACGGGCCCATCAGGATGCCCGCCATCAGGTAACCGACGAGCGGCGGCAGCCGAAGCCGGTCGGCGCCATAGCCCAGGATCGCTGCGAAAACGAAACTGGCGGCGACCGTCGCGATAAGTCCTACTTCCTGATGCACGTCCGCCCTCTCTTGTGATAGCGGCGGCCACTTTGGACGAAGCGCAAACAAAATTAAACAGTTGATTTGGGGGATGGGCTCCTGTTTAAAGTCTTCGTTCTCAGTCCTGGCCAGTGCGGCGCAGACGTCGTCCACGGCACGGTCGGGCCGTCACCGATGTTGGAACCACTTGCGTCTTGTCTCGTTGGCCTTTCATCAAGAAAGGAGAAACGATATGCGGAAGATCACCCTAAACTGTACTGTGGCGGCTCTTGCCGCCTGCTCGTTTGCAGCGCCTGTTCTTGCCGACAGCGTCTATGTCAGGGAGCGTTCTTATGACGACGGCTATCGCCATGAGCGGGTACGACCCGGCATCACGATCAGCGAAGGTGGCGTCACCTTCGGTGCTGTGCGCGAGCGTGAGCACCGCCGCTATCGCGATAATGGCTGCGAAACCAGGAGCGTCACCCGACAGACCGACGAAGGCGAGGTCACCAGGACGGTCCGGCGCTGCAATTAACGAAAAAATATGCGATAAGCACGAAACCCGGTTCCGACGAGCCGGGCTTTCGCCTTTCGTGGCGCGAATAACTCAATGCGGTGGTGAAAGTCGTCTGTCGGTGTTATGAGCACGCCTTTGGTAAAAGCGCGTTCCCAGCGCAAACACCGCCCGCACAGGATTTTTCAGAATGATTGAGCTTACGCCGTCCCAGATCGCCGCACTTAAACTCGCCAGGGATGGAGACCTTTATCCTCAGCCGGCCAATAAATGGACGCACGAGAACGCGACGGTGACTTATGCAAAAACTGACCGGTGGAAAGAGCGGCCTCAGAAAATAAAATCGGTCACCGCCAAGACGCTGGGCGAGTTGAAGGAGCCGGGTTTTCTGGAGAGGCGGCACCTGGATGACGACGCATCAAAAGACGTCTACGGCATCACGATGGCCGGCAAGATGTGGTTGCTGAAGAATAAGTAAGCTTCGCTAGATACGAATTATGTTGCGTGGTCCTGTGTCGGGTTTTTGAGGCAGGGACACTACGTGACAATTTGAGATGATGGTGCCCCATGCCGGAGTCGAACCAGCACTTCTTTCGAAACTCGATTTTGAGTCGAGCGCGTCTACCAATTCCGCCAATGGGGCAACGGATACGAACGGGCGGCTGTCTAACATGCGAGCGCCCGGACGCGCAAGACGGGCAAGCGAAGTTATCGGACTGATCCGGTAGAGAGATCCGGCCTCGCTTCGAGGCCGGATCCTGTCTGATATCAATGGGCGGCGGCCGGTGCCGGGTTGCTCAGGCCGGACTTCTTCAGCGTAATCGCCAGGATCGAGGCCAGCAGGCAGAAGGCGCCGGCGACGAAGAAGGCGGGCAGGTAGCTCGAAAGCTCCGTGCGCGAGAGGCCGGCGCCATAGGCGGCGGTGGCGGCTCCCAACTGATGTCCGGCAAAGACCCAGCCGAAGACGAGGCCGGTCTTTTCTCGGCCGAAGCGGTCGGCGGCGATCTTGACGGTCGGCGGCACGGTGGCGATCCAGTCGAGACCGTAGAAAATGGCAAAGATGGAGAGGCCGTAAAAGCTGAAATTGCTGAAGGGCAAGTAGAGCAGCGACAGGCCGCGCAGGCCGTAATACCAGAAGAGCAGCCAGCGATTGTCGAAACGGTCGGACAGCCAGCCGGAACCAATGGTGCCGAAGAAATCGAAGATGCCCATGACAGCCAGCACACTGGCCGCGGCCACCGGTACAATGCCGAAATCGCCGCACAGGGTGACGAAATGGGTCTGGATCAGGCCGTTGGTGCTGAGACCGCAGATGAAGAAGGTGGCAAAGAGGATCCAGAAGGTCGAGGTCTTTGAGATTTCCTTGAGGACGGTGATCGGCGTCATCAGCGCGGCGCCGAGAGAGGTGCTTGCCGGCGGCGGCGTCACCTGCGTTTCGCCGAAGGAGGGCAGGTCGAGATCGGCCGGCCGGTCGCGCATGAAGGCAAGCACGGCAAGGGCTGCAACCATGATCATGGCGCAGACGAAAAACACCGTCGAGCGCCAGCCGTAACGTTGCGTCAGTTCCGCCATCAACGGCAGAAAGACGAGCTGGCCGGTGGCCGAGCTTGCCGAGAGCATGCCGACGACGAGGCCGCGATGCTTGGTGAACCAGCGGCTGGAGACCGTTGCGGCGAGCACCATGGCCGTCAGACCCGTGCCGAAGCCGACGACGATACCCCAGAGCAGCAGCAACTGCCACAGCGTCGTCATGAACAGCGAACCGACGAAGCCTGCGCCGATCAGCGCTAAGGCGAAGACGATGACCTTGCGCACGCCGAAATAATTCATGAAGGCGGCGGCGAACGGACCCATGAAGCCGAAAAGGATCAGACGGATCGCAAGGGCCGAGGAAATCTGCGATGTCTCCCAGCCGAATTCGTCCTGCAGTGGCTTGATGAGAACGCCGGGTGCGCCCATGGCGCCGGCGGTGACCAGCATGGTGAGGAAGGTCGCGGCGACGACGACCCAGCCGTAATGGATGTTGCGTCGGGCAAGGGAGGAGGCAAGGGCTGTGGAAACCATGGGCAAGATTCCGGTTGAATTCAGGTCTTAGGAGATACTGGATCGATTTACATGATGGGCATCATATTTCTTGCGTATTGATGATGGACGTCATATATTTTGTCAAGCGCCTATTTCTGGAGATGACGAATGCGGGTCAGCCGCGAAAAATTTGCCGAGAACCGCGAAAAGATCCTGAGCGTTGCCGGCGTGCTTTTCCGCGAAAACGGTTTCGACGGGGTGGGCGTCGCCGACATCATGAAGGCGGCGGGACTGACGCATGGCGGCTTCTACGGTCATTTCGGTTCGAAGGACGACCTGGCGCTGGAGGTCAGCCGCAAGCTGATCGACAAGGTCGAAACGCGCTGGAAGGAACATATCGCCGAATCGCCAGACCGGCCGTTGGCCGCTCTTCTCGATCATTATATCCACTGGCGCACGGTTGACGATCCCGGTGGCAGCTGCGTCTTCGCAACGCTGATCCAGGAGGTCAGCCGCAGCCGCGGCGCGGTCCGCGCGGTCTTCAGCGATGGGCTGTCCGTGCTGGTCGACACGCTTGCCGATATCGTTCCCGGCGAAACGGAAGAGGAGCGTCGTGCCAATGCGACGACGACACTGTCATCGATGATGGGTGCTGTCATTCTTGCCCGCGCGGTCGAGGACAGGGCGCTTGCCGAGCAGTTTTTGGTGACGATGCGCCGGCAGCTCGATCCTGAAAGCCAAACATAATCTCAGTCGCGAAAGGCGATGGTTTCGATCTCCCTCTCCGCGCGGAGAGGGATCTACTTTGCATGTGCCTGAGGACCGAGAAGCCAGCGGCTACTTGAAACCGGCGATGGCGTGCGGGACGTAGGGTGCTTCCAGTGCCGCGATTTCCTCAGCGGTAAGCTTGACCGAGAGCGAGGCAACGGCGTCTCTGAGGTGGTTGGGTTTGGACGCGCCGATAATCGGGGCGGTCACCGCACTCTTCTGCAGGATCCAGGCGGTTGCGACCTGGGCGCGGGAGATGTTGCGGGCAGTGGCGACTTCGGCCACGGCCCCGACGATCTTGCGGTCGGCATCGATGGACTGGGTGTAGAGCGTCTTGCCGAATTCGTCGGTTTCGCTGCGTGCCGTCGTCTCGTCCCAGTCACGGGTCAGGCGGCCGCGGGCAAGCGGGCTCCAGGGGATGACGGCGATCTTCTGATCTTCGCAGAGTGGCAGCATTTCGCGCTCTTCCTCACGGTAGAGCAGGTTCAGGTGGTCCTGCATGCTGACGAATTCGGTCCAGCCGTTCAGTCTGGAGACATAGAGCGCCTTGGCGAATTGCCAGGCATACATGGAGGAGGCGCCGATATAGCGGGCCTTGCCTGATTTGACGATGTCGTGCAGCGCTTCCAGCGTTTCCTCGATCGGCGTCGTGTAGTCGAAGCGGTGGATCTGGTAGAGATCGACATAGTCGCTGCCGAGACGACGCAGACTGTTGTCGATCTCGTCGAAGATCGCCTTGCGCGACAGGCCGGCGCCGTTCGGGCCCGGCCGCATGCGGTTGAACACCTTGGTCGCCAGCACGATGTCCTCGCGCTTGGCGAAGTCTTTGATGGCGCGGCCGACGATCTCCTCTGACGAACCGTTGGAATAGGTGTTGGCGGTGTCGAGGAAATTGATGCCGAGGTCGATCGCCTGCTTGATCATCACCCGGCTTTCTTCTTCCCGCAGGCTCCAGGCATGATTGCCGCGGCCGGGATCGCCGAAGGTCATGCAGCCCAGGCAGATTTTCGATACTTCGAGACCGGTCTTTCCGAATTTTACATATTCCATGAAACGACTCCGTGATGAATTGGATGACCCCCAGGCGGCTCTCCATGATTTAGCGCGAGATGGCCAAAGTCGCAGGGCGGCAAATGAAGAATCTATGCTGCATGCGCACAATGATCCGTGATCGACTTCTGAAGCTCATCGCTGTCGATTCCGGCTGCAGCTTGCACATCCGCGCCGCAAGATGTTAGCTGACGCAGCATTTTATCGGAATCCGACCATGCAGCTGCCGTCACACGATCGCTACGACGATCTCTATCGCGATTTCTCCTGGCGGATTCCGGAGGATTTCAATATCGGCCGCGCCGTCAGCGACGACTGGGCCGCAAGAGATCCGGAGCGTGTCTGCCTTGAGCATTTCAGCCTTGACGGCGATCATCGCGCAATGACCTATCGCGCGCTCGCCGACCTTTCCTCGGCTTTTGCAAATGCGCTCGTTTCACTTGATATCAAACGCGGCGATCGCGTCGCGCTGCTATTGCCGCAATCCTTCGAAACGGTGATCGCGCATGTGGCGATCTATAAGACCGGCGCGATCGCGCTGCCACTGGCGCTGCTCTTCGGCGTCGAGGCGCTGGAATACCGGTTGAAGGCGGCAGGTGCCGCGGCCGTCGTCACCAACGGCTTCGGTCTCGAACGCATCCGGCAGATCCGCGGACGCCTGCCGGCGTTGAAGCATATCGTCAGCATCGACGGGGCGAGTGCCGATGCGACTGCTTTCGCCGAACTGGCGGATGGCCATCCCCCTGTCTTCGACATCGCCAAGACCGGTCCGGATGATCCGGCGCTGATGATCTTTACCTCCGGCACGACGGGGCCGCCCAAGGGTGCGTTGCATGGTCATCGCGTTCTGCCCGGCCATATTCCCGGTATGCAGTTTGCCCATGAGGGTTTTCCGCAACCGGGCGACAAGGTCTGGACGCCGTCCGACTGGGCTTGGGCGGGCGGTCTGCTCAATGCGCTGCTGCCGAGCCTTCTGCTCGGCGTTCCCGTCGTCTCGTCGCCGGCGCAGAAATTCGATGCCGGCATGGCTTATCGCATCATGGCTGAGATGAAGGTGCGCAATGCCTTCATTCCGCCGACGGCGCTGAGATTGATGCGGTCCGTGTCCGATCCGCGCTCGAAATATGATCTGGTGCTGCGCACCATCGGCTCGGCCGGGGAGGCGCTCGGCCGCGAGACCTATGAATGGGCGCGGCATACGCTCGGCATCACCGTCAACGAATTCTACGGCCAGACGGAGTGCAATTTCGTGCTCGCTTCCAGCGCTGCTTATGGCGTCACCAAGGCCGGTGCTATCGGACGGGCAGTGCCCGGGCATCGCGTCGCGATCGTCAGCGAGACGGGCGACGAGTTGCCCGTCGGCGAACCGGGCCAGATCGCCATCGCCGGTCCCGATTCTGTCATGTTCCTCGGCTATTGGGACGATGCGGCGGCGACCGAACGAAAATTCGCCAAGGGCTGGCTGCTCACCGGCGATATCGGCCGGCAGGACGCTGAGGGCTACGTCACCTTCGAAGGCCGCGATGACGACGTCATCACCTCGTCGGGATATCGCATCGGCCCGGCCGAGATCGAAGACTGCCTGATCGGCCATCCCGCCGTGCAGCTTGCCGCCGCCGTCGGCAAGCCCGATGCCGTGCGCACTGAAATCGTCAAGGCCTATATCGTGCTTTCACCTGGCCATCATCCAAGCGAGGCGCTGGCCGCCGACATCAGGGAATGGGTGAAGACGCGGCTTTCGATGCACGAATATCCCCGTGAGGTGGAATTCATCGATGCCTTGCCGCTGACGACCACCGGCAAGGTGATCCGCCGACTGCTGCGGGAGAGGGCGGCGGCTGAAGGTTAGCCTCGCCCGGCAAGCGACATGATCTTTTCGCGCAGCATCTTTGCCATGTTGCGGGTGCTGCGGTACATGTGGAGCTGGGCGGTGACCTGGCGCATGTCGCGGTCGCCGTTCTGCATCAGGCCGATCACCAGCGTTCCCATCTCCTCGCGCTCCTGCCAGAAGCGGCTCATGATCGGATGATCCGAGACGGCGCAGGAATCGGAGCGCACGATATTGGCATCGTCGAGATGCCATTCGGTGAGTTCGCTCATCAAAAGCTTGCCAGGCGAATAGCGGGCATAGTTTTCATCGTAGGCGGTCTTCCAGGTATAGGCCTCGCCGCCCATCATCAGCACGACGATGGCGGCGATCGCCTTGCCGTTGAGATCGATCGTGTGAATGCGTACGGCATCGACGGCGGCAAGGTTCGACACCGCCTCGCGGGCGAAGGCCGTATGATAACGATCGGTGACGAGAGCGCTTCGCCGCTTGCCCTTCCAGCCCCCGGCTTCCATTGCCAGGAATTCCTCGAAGCGGACATGAATTTCGCGCGGCTGGCGGGCGACGGCATAGACCGTTGTTCCCTGTTCCTCCAGCAGGCGCCACTGCCGGCGCATCTCGCGCATATGCGAGGAGGAGATGGTTTTGCTGAGATAGGCCGGCGCCTCTTCCTCGCTCTGCAGCATCGGGCGCAGGTAGGGATTGGTGACGGTGACGGGAAGATTGCGGCTGAGCGCCACGGCCTTGAGCATCCGCACGAAGATGCCGTTCAGCCTGAGATCCGGCAGAACCAATATGCCGGGCAGATTGAGATCGCGGGCGGTCAGTCCCTCGAAGAGATTGTCGAGGGTCTCGGCGGCATCCTCGCCATCGACGAGCGGCGTGCCGAGTGGACCGAAGCTGTTCGACCAGCCGCGGATGATCGACGGGCCGACGGCGAAGCCCGGCTTGTCGACCGAAAACGGCAAGAGGAACCGCATGCGGCTGCGGTCGGCATTGTGATCGCGGATCAGGGCGAAGTTCACCTGCCGATCTTCGAGCCGCGGCATGGCGGGGGCGAGGAAGCGGCCGGAGAAAAAGACGTTCGGCTCCATCGCCCGGTTGGAGAGGAAATCGAGCTCATCCTGAAGGTCATAACCCAGCTTGCCGGGATAAAGGCAGAGCTCGCGCCCCGGTCGGCCGATCTCGGCGCGAGCCTCGGCCCGCGGTGCTTCGAAATTCAACGCGGCGAGATCATGCACCATGCGGTTTGCGGCGCTGTCGGTGCTTTCGGTAACGGGGGGTACACGCACCATCTATCGAACTCTCATTTCAGGCGTTGCGGTGGAGGGGCTGGCGAAGGCGAAAAGGACGATGCCGAGCGTGCGGCGCACGGCCATATGCAGCAGGATCGCCTCGACAGCCATGGCGGAGGCGGTGGCGATCGCCGTGCCCTCGATGCCGTAATGTGGGATCAATGCGAGGTTGAGGCTGACATTGGCCGTCAATGCGCCGGCATAGAGTGCGACGCAGAAATTCTGCTTGCCTGCCATCATCAGCAGCGTTTCGGCCGGGCCGACCAGCGATTTGGCAAGGATGCCGGCGAGCAGGATCGCCATCACCAGATAGCCTGATGTAAAGGCGCCGCCGAAGAGCGACAGCAGCAGATGGCCGGCCGCAAGCACGACAAGGCCGACCCCGAGTGCCGGCCAGAAGGTCCAGCGGGCGGCGTCGATGGCAGCGGTTGCCAGTTGGGCGTGGTCGCCTTCGGCGATGATCGAGGAAAAGCGCGGGCCGGAGGCCGCCTTGACCGAGAAATTGATGAAATGCACCAGCGCCATCGTCTTGGCGGCGGCGAAATAGATGGCGACGTCGTGCGGCTCGAGGAAGATGCCGACGACGACGACATCGGAATTGGTGAGCAGGAAGCTCACGCCCTCGATCAGGAAAATCGGGAAGGCGACGCTGAACCAGGCGAGGAAATCGACCTTGCGCGGGCCTTCGTCATAATGCCGGCGAAGGCGGTAGAGCGTTGCGACATACTGGCCGAGAGCGGTGACGAAGGTGGCGACGAGTGCTGCCTGCATTGCGGTGACGGCCGTGTGCTCGGCGCCGATGGCAATCGCGATCAGCATCAAGAGGATGATGAGGATCGGGCGGACGATGTAGACCGGGCTCAGCGCCATCACCGGCCAATGGTTCGCCCGTGATGTGCCTTCCAGAATGTCGCCGAGCGCGATCATCGGCATGGCGAGCAGGCCGATGAAGATCGGGACGAGATAGTAGACCTGGATCATATCGCCGAAGAAATGCAGCCCGAGCATGCCGGCGGCGAGCACCGCCGTGCCGGACAGCAGCGCGAAGATCCGCGCCGTGCCGGTCAGGCCGCGGATTTCCTCGAAGGCGCCGGCAGCCCTGTATTGCGGCAAGAAGCGGACGATCGCGGTGTGGAAACCGAGGCATGAGAGATCGCCGAAGACGACGACCAGCACCCAGACGAAAACGAAGATGCCGTATTCATACTCGCCCACCAGCCGGGCAAGCACGATCTGGGAGACGAAGGCGAGTGCTGCGCTGAGGATACGGATCGAAAACGCCGTCAGCGCCATGCGCTGGGCGGCCGCCTTCTCCCCGCGTTCGGTGAGCACGGCCGCAAGCATGCGCAGCGTACGGCCGCCGATTGGGCGCAGGCCCGCGGACAGCATCTTCTCCGCTGTTTCTATGACCGCCATGATGAACACGCAAAACTCTGAGGTCAGGCAAATCGCCCCTGAAGTCTTGACAGGACAGGGTTAAGAAACGGTTCCGGATCAGGCTGCCGTCCAACGCTGAAATTCCGGTTTTCCGACGTTGCCGAAGAAAAGAAAATGCCGCCCGAAGGCGGCATTTTCGCGGATCTTTGCGGACTTGCCTCAGACCCGCTCGAAGGCGCCGTGGCAGTGCTTGTATTTCTTGCCGGAGCCGCAGGGGCAGGTCTCGTTGCGGCCGACCTTGCCCCAGGTGGCGGGATCATCCGGGTTGCGGTTTTCAGGAGAAACGATGACTTCCGATGCCTGGTAGATCGCCGGAGCGAAATCGTCCTCGCCGGTCGTCGGATCCAGGTGATGGGCCTGCATCAGCGGCGGTTCAGGCTCGGCAGGCGCCTGCTGCACCAGTTCGACGCGCATCAGCTGGGCGGTGACGGCCTCGCGCAGATTGTTGAGCAGCGCGGTGAACAGCTCGAAGGCCTCCGACTTGTATTCCTGTAGCGGATCGCGTTGGGCATAGCCGCGGAAGCCGATGACGGAGCGCAGATGGTCCAGGTTGACGATGTGCTCGCGCCAGAGATGATCAAGCGTCTGCATGACGATCGAGCGTTCGACATAATGCATGATGTCGTCGCCGAAACGCTCGGCCTTTTCCGTGAAGGCCGCATTGGCGGCTTCGGTCAGGCGCTCGCGGATATCGTCCTCGCCGATTCCTTCTTCCTTCACCCAGTCCTCGACCGGCAGGTCGAGATTGAGGATGTTCAAAGCGCCGGTCTTCAGGCCGACAGCATCCCATTGTTCGGCATAGGCGCGCTCGGGGATATGCTTGTCGACCATGTCCTCTATCACCTCGCGGCGCATGTCGGAAACGGTCTCGGATATGTTGGTCGATTCCATCAGTTCGAGGCGCTGCTCGAAGATCACCTTGCGCTGATCGTTGAGAACGTCGTCATACTTCAACAGGTTCTTGCGGATATCGAAGTTGCGAGCTTCGACCTTCTTCTGGGCGCGCTCCAGGGCCTTGTTGATCCAGGGATGGACGATCGCCTCGCCCTCCTTGAGGCCGAGCTTGGTCAGCATGCTGTCCATGCGGTCGGAGCCGAAGATGCGCATCAGGTCGTCCTGAAGCGAGAGGTAGAACTTCGAGCGGCCGGGGTCGCCCTGACGGCCGGAGCGGCCGCGGAGCTGGTTGTCGATGCGGCGGCTTTCATGGCGTTCGGTAGCGATGACGTAGAGACCGCCGGCTTCGAGCGCCTTCTGCTTAAGCTGTTTGATCTCCTCGATGATCGCCTGGATCCGGGCGTCACGCTCCGGACCGGCTTCGACTTCGCCAAGTTCGCGCTCGATGCGCATGTCGAGGTTTCCGCCGAGCTGGATGTCGGTGCCGCGGCCGGCCATGTTGGTGGCGATGGTGATGGCACCCGGCACGCCGGCCTGGGCGACGATATAGGCTTCCTGCTCGTGGTAGCGGGCGTTCAGCACCTTGAAGTCGTCGAAGCCCTGCTTGCGCAGGCGTTCGGCGAGCAGTTCCGATTTCTCGATCGAGGTGGTGCCGACCAGCACCGGTTGGCCACGCTTGTGGGCGTCGAGGATCTCCTCGATGATTGCCTTGAACTTCTCGTCGAAGGTCCGGTAGACCTCGTCGTCCTCGTCGAGGCGCTTGATCGGCAGGTTGGTCGGGACCTCGATGACATCGAGATTGTAGATGTTGGCGAATTCTTCCGCTTCCGTCTGCGCCGTGCCGGTCATGCCGGCGAGCTTGTCGTACATGCGGAAGTAATTCTGGAAGGTGATCGAGGCCAGCGTCTGGTTTTCCGGCTGGATCTGTACCTTCTCCTTGGCTTCGAGCGCCTGGTGCTGGCCTTCCGAATAGCGGCGGCCCGGCATCATACGGCCGGTGAACTCGTCGATAATGACCACTTCGTCGTTGCGGACGATATAGTCCTTGTCGCGCTGGAAGAGCTTGTGTGCTTTCAGCGCATTGTTGATGTGGTGGACGATGGCAACGTTCTCAATGTCGTAGAGCGCGTTGCCCTTCAAGAGGCCGGCCTGGCGGAGCAGGTTTTCCAGCTTCTCGGTGCCCTCTTCGGAGAAGTTGGCCGAGCGCTGCTTTTCGTCGATCTCGTAATCGCTCGGCGCCAGCATCGGAATGAAGGCGTCGATCGTATTATAGAGTTCGGAGCGGTCGTCGAGCGGACCGGAGATGATCAGCGGCGTGCGCGCCTCGTCGACGAGGATCGAGTCCACTTCGTCGACGATCGCGAAGTTGTGGCCGCGCTGGACCATCTGGTTCTTCTCGTACTTCATGTTATCGCGCAGATAATCGAAGCCGAGTTCGTTGTTGGTGGCGTAGGTGATGTCGCAGGCATAAGCCGCGTGGCGTTCCTCGTCGGAAAGGCCGTGGACGATGACGCCGGTGGTCATGCCGAGGAAGCCGTAGACGCGGCCCATGTTGGCGGCATCGCGCTGGGCGAGGTAATCGTTGACGGTGACGACGTGCACGCCCTTGCCGGAAAGCGCGTTCAGATAGACCGGCAGGGTGGCGACGAGGGTCTTGCCTTCGCCGGTCTTCATCTCGGCGATCGCATTCGAATGCAGGATCATGCCGCCGACCAGCTGTACGTCAAAAGGTCGCAGGCCGAGGACGCGGCGCGAGGCTTCGCGCACGACGGCAAAGGCCGGGATCAGAATGTCGTCGAGCGTCTTGCCCTCGGCGAGCAACGCGCGAAACTCCACGGTCTTTGCCGCGAGCTGCTCGTCCGTCAGGGCCTTCGTCTTCTCTTCGATAGAGTTGATGGCAATGACGTTCGGCTGGAAGGACCGCACGCGGCGGTCGTTGGAAGACCCAAATAACTTGCGGGCTATACCGCCAAAGCTGACCATATGACTGGCCCTTTCTCAATATTCATCCCCGGCGTTTCTTGTTCGCGGCCCAGCCGAAAATCAGGCGCGCGCCTTAAAACGCCCGGAAACTGTTCTGGACGCGAGGTTGCGTGACAGATAAGAGGGGGGTCGAATGATGTCAACGGATTTGGCGGATACAGAAAGGCCACAATCCGGTGTTGATGGCTATTTTGGGCTGGATTCAGGGGATGCTGAAACCGGCAATGTAACTGTGAAGGGTATTTCATGTTGAGCACCAACAAACTTGCCGTTCTGGCGTTTGCAACTTTCGTTGCGCTCCAGGCCCCGGCCTATGCCGATGACGCCGTCATCGCCACGGTCGGCGCCCTGGAGATCCACCAGTCGGAACTCGACCTCGCCGTCGCCAATCTCGACCCGCAGCTGGCGCAGCTTCCCGATGACCAGAAGAAGGTCGCAGCCCTTTCCGCCGCCATCGACGTGAAGCTGCTCGCCGCTGACGCTGCGGCCGAGAAGCTCGATCAGACCGACGAATTCAAGAAGCGCATGCAGTATCTCACCGATCGCGAGCTTCACAATGCCTATTTCAAGAAGCATGTTGTCGACATCGTAACGCCTGACGAAGTCAAGGCCCGTTACGACAAGGAAGTCGCCGCCCTGCCGAAGCAGGAGGAAGTCCACGCCCGTCATATCCTCGTCAAGACCGAGGACGAAGCCAAGGACATCATCAAGCAGCTCGACGCCGGCAAGGATTTCGCCGAACTCGCCAAGGAAAAGTCCACCGATCCGAACAAGTCGGAAGGCGGCGACCTCGGTTATTTCTCGCGCGGCCGCATGGTCAAGGAATTCGAAGACGCAGCCTTCGTGCTTGAGAAAGGCACCTATTCAAAGACGCCTGTTAAGACCGATTTCGGGTTTCACGTCATCAAGGTCGAAGATAAGCGCGATGCGCCGCCGCCGCCCTTCGATCAGGTGCAGGATCAGGTTCGTCAGCTCGTCATGCGCGACAAGTATCTTGCGCTTCTGAACCAGGCGAAGGCCTCGTCCAAGATCGAGATCACGGACGAGACGCTGCGCAAGGGTTACGACCAAGCCAACAAGCAGCCGGAGCCGGGCAGCGAGCCCGTCGCGCCGGCGCCGCAGCAGTAATAATCGCCTCAGGGCCCGGTTCTTCCGGGCCCTTCATTATCGTGGTTGTCGCATTTCCGGACGGCGAACCGGTTTCCATTTCGCCTGGAAATGCTCATTGGCAGGTCTCATCATGTCCGGTTCCGTCTCTCCGCTCGCTCCGAAATCCTTCGTCTCGATGCCACCGCTGCGCGGCGTGCGCATGGCGACGGCTTCCGCCGGCATCAAGTACAAGAACCGTACCGACGTGCTGATGATGGTCTTCGACAAGCCGGCGACCGTCGCGGGCGTTTTTACCCGCTCCAAGTGCCCGTCGGCGCCGGTCGATTTCTGCCGCGCCAACCTCCCCCATGGCAGCGCCCGGGTCGTCGTCGTCAACTCAGGCAATGCCAATGCTTTCACCGGCCTGAAGGGTCGCCAGGCGACCGCGCTGACGGCGAAGTCGGCTGCCGCTGCCGTCGGCTGTGCCGAGAACGAGGTCTATCTGGCCTCGACCGGTGTCATCGGCGAACCGCTCGATGCCACCAAATTTTCAGGCGTTCTGGAACGGATGCAGGTCGAAGCGACCGGCGATTTCTGGTTAGAGGCCGCCAAGGCGATCATGACGACCGACACCTATCCGAAGGTTTCGACCCGCAGCGCCGAGATCGGCGGCGTGGCCGTGACGATCAATGGCATCGCCAAGGGCGCCGGCATGATCGCGCCTGATATGGCGACCATGCTCTCCTTCGTCGTCACCGATGCCGACATCGCGCCTGCCGCGCTGCAGGCGCTGCTGTCCGACGGCGTCGGCCCGACCTTCAATTCCATGACCGTCGACAGCGACACCTCCACCTCCGACACACTGATGCTGTTTGCAACGGGTGCCGCAGCCGAGGACGGCCAGGTCCGCATCGACCGCGCCGACGACCCGCGCCTTGCCGCCTTCCGAGCCGCACTCAACGAAGTGCTGAAGGATCTGTCGCTGCAGGTGGTGCGGGACGGCGAGGGCGCCACCAAGATGCTCGAAATCACCGTGACGGGCGCAGAGAGCGATGCCGCCGCCAAGCGTATCGCGCTGTCGATCGCCAATTCGCCGCTGGTGAAGACGGCGGCCGCCGGCGAGGACGCCAATTGGGGCCGTATCGTCATGGCCGTCGGCAAGTCCGGCGAGATGGCAGACCGCGACCGGCTTGCCATCTGGTTCGGCGACATCAGAGTCGCCGTCAATGGCGAGCGTGACCCCGATTATTCCGAGGAGGCGGCCTCGGACGTCATGAAGGCGCAGGATATCCCCGTCAAAGTCGATATCGGACTCGGCGCCGGCACTGCAACGGTCTGGACCTGCGACCTCACCAAGGAATATGTTGCGATCAATGGCGACTATCGGAGCTGATCGTTCATTGGCGCAGGCATCCATTTCCCTCCACAATCTGCCGCTGGTCCGCAGGCTGGAGGCCGTCGGCTTCCGCGCCTGGCCGGCGGCATCCGTGCAATATGACGGCAGCTGGCAGGTGCGGCTGACGGCCGGTCACCCGTCCAACCGGCTGAATTCGATCGTGCCGCTCGATCCTTCGGATCATCGCGACGTCGAAATCCGCCTCGAAAAAGCGCGCCGGAAGTTCGAGGCCTATGGACGCGCTGCCGTGGTCCGCCAGACGCCGCTTGCCTCGCCAGTGCTGATCGAACTTCTGCGCACGCAGAACTGGACGCGCTTCGATGAGACGGTGGTGATGACCTGCGACCTTGCCGAGGCGGAGCTGCCGGATACGCTCGATCACCTGCCGACCCATGACGTCGGCCGGTTCGTCGACGCCAATCTTGCCGTCGACCAGGCGCCACTGAGGCTGAAGCCGGCGCTTGCCGAGATCATTTCGGCGATCAAGCCGCCATCCGGCCTGTTCATGATCGAGAATGCGACGGACGGTCCGCTTGCGACCGTTCTCTGCGTCCAGGACAATGACCTTGCCGGCATCATGTCGCTTTCGGTCTCCGAGACGCGGCGGCGCGAGGGGCTTGGCACCGAAATCCTGACCTCGGCGCTACGCTGGGCGCGCATGCGCAGCGCCCGTTCGGCCTGGCTGCAGGTGAAGCTGTCCAACCGCCCGGCTATCGCACTCTATGAGCGCCTCGGTTTTCGCGACGCCTATCATTATTGCTATTGGCAAAAGGAGCCGCGATGAGCGAGGCAGGCCGGAAGATATTGCTGGTCGCCGCCTGTGCGCTGATCGATGCCGATGGGCGTATCCTGTTGGCGCAGCGTCCCGAGGGAAAGTCGCTTGCCGGGCTCTGGGAGTTTCCCGGCGGCAAGGTCGAGCCCGGCGAGACGCCGGAGGAAACGCTCGTGCGCGAGCTCGAGGAAGAGCTCGGCATCATCACCAAGATCGCCTGCCTTGCGCCGCTTACCTTTGCCAGCCATTCTTACGAGACCTTCCATCTTTTGATGCCGCTTTATATCTGCCGGCGCTATGAGGGCATTCCCCGGGGCCGGGAGGGCCAGGCGCTGAAATGGGTGCGTCCGCAGGCGCTGCGCGATTACCCGATGCCGCCGGCCGACGAGCCGCTCATCCCGATGTTGCAGGATTTACTTTAGCGTTATCTGATTATTATTGTGCCACACCGTTTTCGGCTGTGGATATTAATGGATCGTTTAACACCTTCTGCCAAAGATCGGCCTCAATCAAGCATCTGGCGTGCGTGTATAAAAAGGCTTGACGTCATGGACGATGATTTCTGGAAAGCTGTCCGGGAAAAGGAACGGGCTTCGTCTGCCTCGCGCAGGACGGGTGCGCTGAATATCGCCCTTCTGTTCGGCACGGCGGTGGTCGCGCTGACGCTCATTCTGACGCCGATGCTTGCGGATTCCTCGAAGAAAAGCGTCTTTGCCAGCGCGCCGGCCGATTTCGATAAGATCACGACGGGATCAATCCCGAAGAGTGAAAGCGGCAAGCGTTACACGATCCGCCGCAGCGTTCTTCAGGAGACGCCCGGGTCGGTCTGCGTCGTCCAGGGCTATGGTGTCGGCGCCGGTTGCTGAAGAATGCCGGCCGTCGCCCGATAGTCGTGGAATTGGTCGTTTGCAGTCGATTTCGCTCAGAGGGTCGCGTAATAATGCGTATTTTGAAAGCATTTCTTGCTGATAACAGAGGTGCGACGGCAATCGAGTATGGCTTGATCGCCGCCCTCATTTGTGGCGCGCTCATCTCCGGTCTCGGAGCCTTCACCGGCGCCTTGCAAGGCGTGTTTAACGTGATCGGCAACAATCTGCCCGCGAATTGAAGACGCTGCCGCCCGCTACTGCTTGAGCTTGTGCTCGTCTACCTTCAGTGCATCGGCAAGGCGCGCCTTGGCCGAACCTGGCCTGAGCGGCTTTTGCTGGCTCTCGTGGGCAGACCATCCCGAGACATAGATGATCGAAAAGGTGGCGCGGATACGTCCATCGGGATCGGAATAACGTTCGGCGTAGATCTCCGCTGCGCGCAGGAAGAAGGCGCGCGTCAGGGGCATCCGGGCACGGGCTGCAAGTGGATTGCTCATGCCCATCGCTCTCAGATCCCGCATCAGCGGAAAGAGCGAATCATATCGCACCGTATAGTTCTCAGCGTCGATCACCGGCAACGTGAAGCCGGCGCGCTGCATGAGGCTGCCGACGTCGCGCACATCGGCGAAGGGAATGACACGCGGGCTTGCACCGCCTGTCATCTCGACCTCGGCGGCCAGCAGCACGTCGCGCAGTTCCTGCAGCGTGCCGGCGCCGGGGATCGCGGCCATGAACAGGCCGTCCGGCTTCAGGGCGCGGCGGATCTGGATGAAGACACCCGGCGTATCGTTGGTCAGATGCAGGCTGAGCGGCGCAAGGATAAGATTGGCCGATTGCGGTTCGAGCGGCACCGCCTCCAGCGGCGCCTCGATCAAGGTTTCGCCCGGTCCGGCATAGGCCTTCTCGCTTTCGATGCGGATCATCGTGCCGATTTTGCCCGTCGCTAGCGCGGCACGGGCGGCAGCACCGGTTGCGCCATGCAGTTCGACGGCGGTCTCGAAAGTCCGCTCGACCACCGTAAGCCTCTCGGCCATTTCCTCAGCGGCAATGTCGAGCAGGAAGGCGGCTTTCGGGTCGTCGTTTACAAGCGCGCGATGGCGATGTGCGGCGATCAGGGCTCTGTCGAAGATCGTTTCCATGGCGATGTCCTTAGTCCCGCGCCGCCTTTGCGGCAAGACGATTTTCCTTTCGTGGAGAACGCGCTAGTCTCTCGGGCATGGGGCCAATCGAATTGAAAAGACCGGCAGAATTCTTGCGGACGCATCTCTTGCGGCCGTTTTCGGCGCTTGCCGATTTCTTTTATCCGCCCGCCTGTTCCGTCTGCGGTATTTCGACCGGCGGCCATCGCGGGCTCTGTGCGAAATGTTGGTCCGGTATCCGCTTCATCGAACGGCCTTATTGCGAGGTGCTCGGCATTCCCTTCTCGCACGATCTCGGCGCCGGGATCCGCAGCGCCGAGGCGATCGCCAACCCGCCGCCCTTCGACCGGCTACGGTCGGCAGCGACCCACGATCATGCGGTCCGTGATCTCGTCCATGGGCTGAAATATCGCGATCGCACCGATCTGGCGCCGATGATGGCCGCCTGGATGCTGCGGGCCTCCGATGGGACGGTCGATAGCTGCGATGCGCTGATCCCAGTGCCGCTGCATCGCACCCGTATGCTGGCGCGCAAGTTCAACCAGGCAGCAGAGCTTGCCCGCCACATGGCAAAGCTCTCGGGCAAGCCGCTGCTTGCCGCCACGCTTATTCGCGTCAAGCGCACCAGCCAGCAGGTCGGCCTTGGCGCCAAGGCGCGCGAGGACAATGTCAGGGGTGCTTTTGCGATCGCCAAGGGTTGCGAAAACGACATTTTCGGCAAACGCATCGTCCTTGTCGACGACGTCTATACAACAGGGGCGACGGTCGCTGCGGCAAGCCGGACACTGCGCAAGGCGGGTGCGGCTGAGATCACGGTTTTGACCTTTGCAAGGGCTCTCTCGGAGCCTATATGACAGAAATACCCGGCGTCGGTCTGGAGAGATTATGGTACCCGTCACCATCTATACACGGCAGTTTTGCGGCTATTGCAGCCGCGCCAAGTCCCTTCTCGAAGAAAAGGGCGTCGAATATGTCGAGCACGACGCGACCTTTTCGCCGGATCTTCGCCAGGAGATGATCGGCAAGTCGAACGGGCGTACGACCTTTCCGCAGATATTCATCGGCATCGAACATGTCGGCGGTTGCGACGATCTCTTTGCACTCGATCGGGCCGGCAGGCTCGATCCGATGCTGGCAGCTTGAGGAAGAGCCGATGAGCTTCAAGGCCGCCGCCGTCCAGATGTGCTCCGGGGTCGATCCGGTGAAGAATGCTGCGGCCATGGCGCGGCTGGTGCGCGAGGCCGCTGGCCAGGGCGCGACCTATGTACAGACGCCTGAAATGACCGGCATGCTGCAGCGGGACCGTGCGGCGGCACGCGCCGTGCTTGCCGACGAGGCGCATGACGTCATCGTCAAGACAGGCTCAAATCTCGCTAGAGAACTCGGCATCCACATGCATGTCGGTTCGACGGCGATCGCGCTTGCCGACGGCAAGATCGCCAATCGCGGTTTCCTGTTCGGTCCCGACGGCAGGATTCTCAATCGCTACGACAAGATCCATATGTTCGACGTCGACCTCGACAATGGCGAGAGCTGGCGAGAAAGTGCCGCTTATACAGCCGGCTCGGAGGCCCGCGTCCTGTCGCTGCCCTTTGCGGAAATGGGCTTCGCGATCTGCTACGACGTGCGTTTCCCTGCACTCTTCCGCGCCCAGGCCATGGCCGGCGCCGAGGTGATGACAGTTCCTGCTGCCTTCACCAAGCAGACCGGCGAGGCGCATTGGGAGATCCTGCTCAGGGCACGCGCGATCGAGAACGGGGTCTTCGTCATCGCCGCTGCGCAGGCCGGCCGGCACGAGGACGGGCGCGAGACTTTCGGCCATTCGATGATCATCGATCCCTGGGGCACGGTGCTGGCGTCGGCCGGCGCCGCCGGCGAGGCGGTCATCGTCACCGAGATCGATCCCGGCGCGGTCAAGGCCGCGCATGACAAGATCCCGAACCTGAGGAATGGCCGGGAATTCTCGGTCGAGAGGATTGCGGGGGCAATCGCCGGAGGCGTCGCCGCTTGATCCGCTATTCCCTCACTTGTGACAATGCCCATGAATTCGAAGGCTGGTTTTCGGAAAGCGCCGATTTCGACCGTCAGGTCGAATCCGGTTTCCTGACCTGCCCGGTCTGTCATTCCGCCGCCATTTCCAAGCTGTTGATGGCGCCTTCGGTGTCGACCGCGCGCGGGAAGGACGAGAGGCAGACGCTGGCGATGGATGCCATGCGCCGCGAGGCCCTGCAAAAACTCAAGGAGGCCGTTGCGGCGGTCAAGGCCAATTCAGAGGACGTCGGCACGCAGTTTACCGAGGAAGCCCGCAAGATCCATTATGGCGAGGCCGATGCCCGCGGCATCATCGGCCAGGCGACGGTCGACGAGGCGCAGGCGCTCCTGGAAGAGGGCATCGAGATCGCGGCCATTCCGGTTTTGCCGGAGGACGTGAACTGACATCCAGTCCGGGCGTCTGGCCGCCTACAATTTCGGCCTGCTTGCTGCTGAAAGTGCAGCCGGCTTATTGACGGCGGGAATTATGCCGGCCGCTTCGCCAGCAGCATATAATTGACGTCCATATCCTTGGACAGGTTCCACTGGTTCGACAGCGGATTGAAGAAGACGCCGGTCCGGTCGGTGATCTCAAGGCCGCTTGCCGCCAGCGGCTTTTCCAGTTCTTCCGGGCGCACCAGCTTTTCATACTGATGGGTGCCGCGCGGCAGCCAGCGCAGAATGTTCTCGGCGGCGAAGATGGCAAGCGCTGCCGCCTTCATCGTGCGGTTGATGGTGGCAACGAAGATCAGGCCGCCGGGGCGGACCATTTTCGCGCAGGTGGTCATGAAGAATTCGACATCGGCGACGTGCTCGACAACTTCCATGTTCAAGACGATATCGAAGGTCTCGCCAGCATCCGCAAGCTCCTCGGCGGTGACGGCGCGATAGTCGACCGAAACGCCGGAGGCTGCGGCATGGGTGGAGGCGATGCCGATATTCTTCTCGGACGGATCGGCGCCGACGACGGAGGCGCCCATGCGAGCGACAGGTTCGGACAACAGGCCGCCGCCGCATCCGATATCGAGCACACGCAGACCCTCGAGCGGGCGCGGGCTTTTCGGATCACGGCCGAAATTCTCGCAGACCTTGTCTCTTATATAGGCGAGCCGGACGGGATTGAATTTGTGCAGTGGTTTGAACTTGCCGGTCGGGCTCCACCATTCCGCTGCCATCGCCGAGAAGCGGTCCACTTCGCCCTGGTCGATCGTGCTTCTGGCGGTTTCCGTCATCGTCCACTCCTTCATTCGTGACATGTGAAGTCGGACGATCGGGGGCATAAGTCAAGGGGCGCGGATCAGGGGATTGGCGAGCGCGGATCCGCTCGCCAATAGCTTTTATCGCGTGCGCTTGCCTCCCCCCGCCAAACTCGCTATGAGACGCCGCAACTTGGGGCCTTTGGGGACCTGGGCTTTTAGAGCGGTTCCGGAAGTTGGGAATCCGGCTCTCTGGGCCTAGCGGTCTGCCCCAGAGCTTTCGTGATGCCGGGTCCGGTTTTCCGCTTTCCCGGCGCCAGTCGTGGTAGAGGCATATGGCACGCATCGTAATGAAATTCGGCGGCACGTCCGTCGCTGACCTGGACCGCATCAAGAACGTTGCCCGCCACGTAAAACGCGAAGTCGATGCCGGGCACGAGGTGGCGGTGGTGGTGTCGGCCATGTCCGGCAAGACCAACGAACTGGTCGGCTGGGTCCAGGGCACGCCGAAGGTGATCGGCGCCAATTCTCCATTTTACGATGCGCGGGAATATGATGCGGTGGTCGCATCAGGCGAGCAGGTGACCTCCGGGCTGCTGGCCATTGCATTGCAGGCGATGGATATCAATGCCCGTTCCTGGCAGGGATGGCAGATCCCGATCCGCACCGACAACGCGCATGGCGCGGCACGGATCATGGAGATCGACGGCTCCGACATCGTCAAGCGGATGGGCGAGGGGCAGGTCGCCGTCATCTCCGGCTTCCAGGGGTTGGGACCCGACAACCGTATCGCGACGCTGGGGCGCGGCGGATCGGATACCTCGGCCGTCGCAATCGCGGCAGCAGTCAAGGCGGACCGCTGCGATATCTATACTGATGTCGACGGCGTCTACACGACCGACCCGCGCATCGTGCCGAAGGCGCGCAGGCTGAAGAAGATCGCCTTCGAGGAAATGCTGGAAATGGCCTCGCTCGGCGCCAAGGTACTGCAGGTGCGCTCGGTCGAGCTTGCCATGGTACACAAGGTGCGCACCTTCGTGCGCTCGTCATTCGAAGATCCCGATGCTCCGGGCATGGGCGATCTGTTGAACCCGCCCGGAACGCTGATTTGTGACGAGGATGAAATCATGGAACAGGAAGTAGTCACCGGCATCGCCTATGCCAAGGATGAGGCTCAGATCTCGCTACGCCGTCTTGCCGACCGGCCGGGCGTTTCCGCGGCGATCTTCGGGCCGCTCGCCGAATCCCATATCAATGTCGACATGATCGTCCAGAATATTTCCGAGGACGGATCGAAGACCGACATGACCTTCACAGTACCATCAGGCGACGTCGAGAAGGCGATCAAGGTGCTCGGCGACCATAAGGAGAAGATCGGCTACGATGTCGTGCAAAACGAATCGGGGCTGGTGAAAGTATCGGTCATCGGCATCGGCATGCGCAGCCATGCGGGCGTTGCTGCTACCGCATTTCGTGCACTTGCCGAAAAAGGCATCAACATCAAGGCGATCACCACCTCCGAGATCAAGATTTCCATCCTGATCGACGGTCCCTATGCAGAACTCGCTGTCAGGACTTTGCATTCCTGCTACGGTCTGGATAAGAATTGATTCCCAGCGGGCGCCCTGCCCCTTCAGGTTGAGGAGACGAGGGCCGGCCCGCCGGGACTGAGTGCGTTGTTTCGGGAGCTTGAGACGCCATGAGAGACCTTTCCGGCGGTCCGCGCGTGCTGCTCAGGCGGTTGCGCGAGTTAATGGCGGAGCCGCTGGAGCCGCAGGAGCGGCTTGACCGGATCGTCCGCCAGATCGCCGGCAACATGGTGGCGGAGGTTTGCTCCGTCTATGTGCTGCGCGCCGACGGCGTCCTCGAACTCTATGCGACAGAAGGCCTCAACCGTGAGGCCGTGCACTTGGCGCAACTGAAGATGGGGCAAGGCCTTGTCGGCACCATCGCGGCCTCAGCCCAGCCGCTCAACCTTTCCGACGCGCAGTCGCACCCTGCCTTCCGCTACCTGCCGGAAACGGGCGAAGAAATCTACCATTCCTTCCTCGGCGTGCCGATCCTCAGGACGGGGCGCTCGCTCGGCGTTCTCGTCGTGCAGAACAAGGCGAGCCGCAACTATCGCGAGGAAGAGGTTGAAGCGCTCGAGACGACGGCGATGGTGCTTGCAGAGATGATCGCCACCGGCGAGCTCAAGAAGATCACCAAGCCGGGCCTCGAACTCGACCTGACGCGTTCGGTGACGGTGGATGGCGACA
Organism: Rhizobium zaerense; assembly: GCF_051810725.1. Classification (NCBI taxonomy): domain Bacteria; kingdom Pseudomonadati; phylum Pseudomonadota; class Alphaproteobacteria; order Hyphomicrobiales; family Rhizobiaceae; genus Rhizobium; species Rhizobium zaerense. The sequence continues at coordinate 947,249 of NZ_CM132690.1, forward strand.
CTTACAATGACGGCATCGGCCTCGGTTACGTCGTGCTGCACGAGCCGCGCATCGTTGTCACCAACCTGCTGAACGAGGATGCCGAGAAGGAAATCCGGCGGCTGGCCGAAGCCATGGGCTCGCTCAGGATTTCGATCGACGACATGCTGTCGCGTCGCGATGTCTCGATGGAGGGCGAACACCGCGAGGTGCTCGAAACCTATCGCATGTTCGCCCATGACCAGGGCTGGGTGCGCAAGCTCGAGGAGGCGATCCGCAACGGCCTGACGGCGGAAGCGGCGGTCGAGAAGGTGCAGAGCGACACCAAGGCGCGAATGATGCGGTTGACCGACCCATATCTGCGCGAACGCATGCATGATTTCGAGGATCTGGCGAACCGTCTGCTCAGACAGTTGACCGGTTATACCGGCCGGACGACCGCCGAAGGTTTCCCCAGCGACGCAATCATCCTGGCGCGCGCGATGGGAGCAGCCGAACTGCTCGATTATCCGCGTTCCAATGTCCGTGGGCTGGTGCTGGAAGAAGGAGCAGTGACGAGCCACGTGGTGATCGTCGCGCGCGCCATGGGTATTCCGGTCATCGGCCAGGCAGCGGGCGTGGTGGCGCTCGCCGAGAACGGCGATGCCGTGATCATCGACGCCGACGAGGGACATGTGCATCTGCGGCCGATGGCCGATCACCGGCGCTCCTACGAGGAAAAGGTCCGCTTCCGCGCCAGGCGGCAGGAGCAGTTCCGGGCGCTGCGCGCCGTCGAGCCGGTGACCAAGGATGGGCAGCGGATCGCGCTGATGATGAATGCCGGCCTGCTGGTCGACCTGCCGCAGCTTTCGGAATCAGGCGCCGAGGGCATCGGCCTGTTCCGGACCGAACTGCAGTTCATGATCGCCTCCACCATGCCGAAGGCGGAGGAGCAGGAGCAATTCTATCGTAATGTGATAAAGCAGGCGGCGGGCCGTACCGTAACCTTCCGTACGCTCGACATCGGCGGCGACAAAGTGGTGCCGTATTTCCGCGGCCATGAGGAAGAAAATCCGGCACTCGGCTGGCGCGCCATCCGGTTGTCGCTCGACCGGCCGGGACTGTTGCGCACCCAGTTGCGCGCCCTGCTGAAGGCATCGGCCGACACCGAGTTGAAGCTGATGGTGCCAATGGTCACCGAGGTTTCCGAGCTGAAGATGGTGCGCGAGCTCTTGCAGAAGGAAGTGCAGCATCTGTCGCGTTTTGGCCACGGGCTGCCGCGCAAGCTGCAATTCGGAGCAATGCTGGAGGTCCCTGCACTGCTTTGGCAGCTCGACGAACTGATGGAGGCGGTCGATTTCGTCTCGGTCGGTTCGAACGATCTCTTCCAGTTCTCGATGGCGGTCGATCGCGGCAATGCGCGGGTCTCGGACCGCTTTGATCCGCTCGGCAAGCCGTTCTTGCGCATCCTGCGCGATATCGTGCGCGGGGCGGACCGGAACAAGACACCGGTGACGCTCTGCGGCGAGCTCGCCAGCAAACCGATCTCGGCGATGGCGCTGCTCGGCATTGGTTTCCGCTCGATCTCGATGTCGCCGGCCTCGATCGGACCGGTGAAGGCGATGCTGCTCGGGCTCGATGTCGGGGCGCTGACGAAGGCGATGGATGAGGTGCTGGACGATCACCACGCCTTGATGCCGATGCGCGAGGTGCTTGCCCGCTTCGCCGAGAGCCACAATATTCCCCTTTAGACAGAGATTAAGAAGAATCGGAGTGAAGGGTGGCGAAGCTTCCCGTTGAAAAGATGCGCGAGCTGGAACGCCGTTTCGGCGAAATCGAAGCGCGCATGTCCGCTGGCCCGGCTGCCGATGTCTATGTGAAGCTCGCATCCGAATATTCGGAGCTGCAGCCAGTCGTGACGAAAATCCGCGCCTATGAGAAGGCCGTCGCCGAGCTCGCCGACCTCGAAACGCTGCTCGAGGACAGGTCGGTGGACCGCGAGATGCGCGAACTGGCCGAACTCGAGCTGCCCGAGGTGAAGGAGCAGATCGAGTCGCTCGGGCAGGAGATGCAGATCCTGCTTCTGCCGAAGGACGCAGCCGACGAAAAGAGCGCGATCCTCGAAATCCGCGCCGGCACGGGCGGTTCGGAAGCCGCCCTTTTCGCCGGCGATCTCTTTCGCATGTACGAGCGCTTTGCGGCGGAAAAGGGCTGGAAGGTGGAGGTGCTCTCGGCGAGCGAGGGCGAAGCCGGAGGCTATAAGGAAATCATCGCGACGATCACCGGCAGGGGCGTCTTCGCCAAGCTGAAATTCAGATCCGGCGTGCACCGCGTGCAGCGTGTGCCGGAAACCGAGGCGGGCGGGCGCATCCATACGTCGGCCGCAACGGTTGCTGTGCTGCCGGAGGCCGAGGAAATCGACATCGAGATCCGGGCTGAGGATATCCGCATCGACACGATGCGCTCTTCGGGTGCGGGCGGCCAGCACGTCAATACGACGGACTCGGCGGTGCGCATTACCCACCTGCCGAGCGGCATCGTCGTCACCAGCTCGGAAAAATCGCAACACCAAAATCGCGCCAAGGCGATGCAGGTACTGCGCTCCAGGCTTTACGATGCCGAGCGGCAGAGGGCCGACAGCGAGCGTTCTGCCGATCGCAAGAGCCAGGTCGGCTCGGGCGACCGCTCGGAACGTATCCGCACCTATAATTTCCCGCAGGGACGGGTAACGGACCATCGCATCAACCTAACGCTCTATAAGCTCGACCGGATGATGGAAGGCGAGATCGAGGAGGTCGTCGACGCGCTGATGGCCGATTACCAGGCCAGCCAGCTGGCGCAGCTCGGCGAGCAACAGTGAGCTCAACGGTCGCCGATATGCTTGCCGATGCGCGCCGCCGCTTCACCGAAGCAGGTATCGTCGATGCGGCGACCGATGCGCGGCTGCTTGTCGCGGGCCTTCTGAAACTGTCGCCGACCGAGCTGTTGACGCGATCGGCCGAGAGGCTTTCTGCCGAGCAGGCAGAAGTGATTTTCAGAGCGCTGGAGCGGCGGCTTGGTCATGAGCCGGTGCATCGCATTCTCGGCGAACGGGAATTCTATGGCCTGCCGCTTCGGCTCTCGGCCGAAACGTTGGAACCGCGGCCGGATACGGAAATTCTGGTCGATACGGTTCTCGTCTACCTCAAAGACCTTGCAAAGGCGCAACGCCGTCTCCATATCCTTGACATGGGAACCGGGACCGGGGCGATATGCCTTGCGCTTTTGAGCGAATGTCCTGATGCGTCAGGTGTCGGCAGCGACATATCGGCGGATGCACTTTTAACGGCAAGATCGAATGCAGAAAGAAACGGGTTGCAGGATCGTTTTGAGGCCGTACAGTCGAATTGGTTCGAGGACATTCAGGGATCCTTTCACGCGATTGTCTCAAATCCGCCCTATATTGCTTCCAATGTCATTCACGATCTCGCTCCCGAAGTGACCAAATTTGATCCGGCTACGGCTCTGGATGGCGGCCCGGATGGGCTTGACGCTTACAAAGCCATAGCTAAGGATGCGGCAAGGTTCATCAGGCCCGATGGGGTCGTCGGACTGGAGATCGGCTACGATCAGCGAAACGACGTGACGGCGATCTTTGAAGCGAAAGGCTTCAGGTGCCTCAAATCCGTGAAAGATTATGGTCAGAACGACAGGGTGCTCGTGTTCGCGCTCGCGTGAAAGACGATAATGCGGCATTGGACGAGACATTATTGTTATTGCGAAGAAAAGGCTTGGATTTCCCGGTGAAGCAATATAGGTTGCGGTCACGTGTTGGGCAGATGGGAATGAACGAGATCTGTTCGGTACTTGGTTTGCCTCGGGGGTCCGCTCTTTTAAACGAGAGTTTCAACGGTTGAACACGACCCAATGCGTGAATCAGTCAAACTGACTTGAGAACCAAGCGGCAGGTCGGCGCAAAGGCGCAGTATGCTCGCGGCACAAAGGTCCTGACCCGGTTTTCCGGTCATGGCGGTTGGTGCCATGTATCCATCACAAACAGAGAATTCAGGTGAACGATCGATGAGGCCAGGACAGCAGAACAAGCGCGGTCGAGGGCGTGGTAACAATAATAACGGCGGCGGTGGCGGCGGTGGAAATAACAATAACAACAATTTCAACCGCAAGGGCGGCAACCCGCTAACCCGGACCTATGACAGTTCCGGCCCCGATGTGAAGATTCGCGGTACTGCGCAGCATATCGCCGAAAAATACGCACAGCTCGCCCGCGATGCCCAAAGCTCCGGCGACCGCGTGATTGCCGAGAACTATCTCCAGCACGCCGAACATTATAATCGCATCATTGCCAGCGCCCAGGCGCAGATGCAGGAACGCTTCCAGCGCGACGACCGCGGCGAGTACAATGATCGCGACGGTGCGGACCGCGACGGCGACGATATGGACAACAATGAGAATGACAATGACGGCGACGATGTCGTTATTGTCCAGCCGCCGCAGAGCAGGCCACACCAGCCGCAGCAGAGCAGACAACACCAGCCGCAGGCACAGCCGAAGCCGGTAGCCGCTCAGGCGCCTGCCGCACCCCAATCTGAGATCAACGATGGAACCGGCCCGCAGCCGGAGATCGAAGGCATTCCGGCCGAAGTCGCGATGGACGAGGAAGGTGCCGGCGGCCAGCCGCGCGAACGCCAGCCCCGCCGCCGCAGCACCGGCAGCCGTCCCCGTCGCCCGCGTCGCGGCGCTGAGGGCGAAGAAGCAGCCGCTGAAGGCGAGGGTGCCTCTGCCGAGGCGCCAGTGCTGGCTGACGTCGCATCGGAATGAGGATTTCGCTTTCCCTTCAGGGGAGAACGTGACGCTCATGCCATCAGCTCGAATTGCCTTGAAAATCCCCGGCCTTGTGCCGGGGATTTTCATTTTACGGGCTCTTTAAACTTGCAGAACAGGCTACCATATTCTCCTCGAACTGCTTCGCCCGAATCCATTACGGGTCACGCGCGGCCTGCCTTTTCAGGGGGTCGATCTCAATCATCGGTCTGCGCCTCGTCAGGGCAGGGCGATCCATGGAGGTAGAATATGAATATCGAGAAATATTCGGAGCGGGTGCGTGGTTTCATCCAGTCCGCCCAGACCTATGCGCTGGCGCAAGGTCACCAGCAATTCACACCCGAACATGTGCTGAAGGTCCTGCTCGACGATGATCAGGGCATGGCGGCGTCGCTGATCGAACGCGCCGGCGGCGATGCCAAGGCCGCCCGCCTAGCCAATGACGCGGCTCTCGCCAAGTTGCCGAAGATCTCCGGCGGCAACGGCAACATCTATCTGGCACAGCCGCTCGCCAAGGTGCTTTCGACCGCCGAAGAAGCGGCGAAGAAGGCCGGCGACAGCTTCGTTACCGTCGAGCGCCTGCTGCAGGCGCTGGCGATCGAATCCTCTGCCTCGACCTTTTCGACGCTGAAGAATGCCGGCGTGACGGCCCAGGGCCTCAACCAGGTCATCAACGATATCCGCAAAGGCCGGACGGCCGATTCCTCCAATGCCGAGCAGGGTTTTGACTCGCTGAAGAAGTTCGCACGCGATCTCACCGCCGAGGCCCGCGAGGGCAAGCTCGACCCGGTGATCGGCCGCGACGACGAAATCCGCCGCACCATCCAGGTGCTTTCGCGCCGCACCAAGAACAATCCTGTCCTGATCGGCGAACCCGGCGTCGGTAAGACGGCGATCGTCGAGGGCCTGGCGCTACGCATCGTCAACGGTGACGTGCCGGAATCGCTCAAGGATAAGAAGCTGATGGCGCTCGACATGGGCGCGCTGATCGCCGGTGCGAAATACCGCGGCGAATTCGAGGAACGGCTGAAGGCCGTGCTCAATGAAGTCCAGGCGGAAAGCGGCGAGATCATCCTGTTCATCGATGAGATGCATACCCTGGTCGGGGCCGGCAAGGCGGATGGGGCGATGGATGCCTCCAACCTCCTGAAGCCCGCTCTTGCCCGCGGTGAGCTGCATTGCGTCGGCGCCACCACGCTCGACGAGTATCGCAAACATGTCGAGAAGGATCCGGCCCTGGCCCGCCGTTTCCAGCCCGTCGTCGTCGATGAACCGACGGTCGAAGACACGATCTCGATCTTGCGCGGCCTGAAGGAAAAATACGAGCAGCATCACAAAGTGCGCATCGCCGATGCGGCGCTGGTGGCCGCGGCGACACTTTCCAACCGCTATATCACCGACCGTTTCCTGCCCGACAAGGCCATCGACCTGATGGACGAGGCGGCGGCGCGGTTGCGCATGCAGGTGGATTCCAAACCGGAAGAACTCGACGAACTCGATCGCCGGATCATGCAGCTGAAGATCGAGCGCGAAGCGCTGAAAAAGGAAACGGACGTCGCGTCCGCCGACCGTCTGAAGCGGCTGGAAACCGAAGTGACCGATCTTGAGGAACAGGCCGATGCGCTAACGGCTCGCTGGCAGGCGGAAAAGCAGAAACTCGGCCTAGCCGCCGATCTCAAGAGGCAGCTCGACGATGCCCGCAACGAACTGGCGATCGCCCAGCGCAAAGGTGAATTCCAGCGTGCCGGCGAGCTGACCTACGGCGTCATTCCGGATCTCGAAAAGCAGCTCGTCGATGCCGAGAAGCAGGATGGCGACCGAGGCGCGATGGTGCAGGAGGTGGTGAGCCCGGACAATATCGCCCATGTCGTTTCGCGCTGGACCGGTATTCCGGTCGACAGGATGCTGGAGGGCGAGCGCGACAAGCTGCTTCGGATGGAAGATGAGCTGGCGAAATCGGTGATCGGTCAAGGCGATGCGGTTCAGGCCGTGTCACGCGCCGTCCGCCGCGCCCGTGCCGGCCTGCAGGATCCGAACCGGCCGATCGGCTCGTTCATTTTCCTCGGCCCGACCGGGGTTGGCAAGACGGAGCTCACCAAGGCACTCGCCCGCTTCCTCTTCGACGACGAAACGGCGATGGTGCGCATGGACATGTCGGAATATATGGAGAAGCACTCCGTTGCCCGGCTGATCGGTGCGCCTCCGGGTTATGTCGGTTATGACGAAGGCGGAGCGCTGACGGAAGCCGTGCGCCGCAGGCCCTATCAGGTCGTGCTGTTCGACGAGATCGAAAAGGCGCATCCCGACGTCTTCAACATCCTGCTGCAGGTGCTGGACGACGGACGCCTGACGGACGGCCAAGGCCGGACGGTCGATTTCCGCAACACGATGATCATCATGACCTCGAACCTCGGCGCCGAATATCTGACGCAGCTGAGGGACGGCGACGACAGTGACACGGTTCGCGAGCAGGTGATGGAGGTCGTGCGCGGGCATTTCCGGCCGGAATTCCTGAACCGCATCGACGAGATCATTCTGTTCCATCGCCTGAAGCGCGAGGAGATGGGCGCGATCGTCGATATCCAGCTGAAGCGGCTGGTGGCTCTGCTGTCCGAGCGCAAGATCGTCATCGATCTCGACGAGGAAGCCCGCCACTGGCTGGCAAACAAGGGTTACGATCCGGTCTACGGCGCAAGGCCGCTGAAGCGGGTGATCCAGAAGTTCGTGCAGGATCCGCTGGCCGAGCAGATTCTGTCCGGCCAGGTGCCGGATGGATCGACGGTCACGGTGACGAGCGGTTCGAACCGGCTGCAGTTCAGGACGAGACAGACGGTGAGCGAAGCGGCGTAAGCCGGTTTGCCGGATGAATGAGAAATGGCGGCTTCGGCCGCCATTTTCGTTGGGTGGTCAAGACGCTACTTGCTCGCCACCTGGTCCGGAGTCTGGTTGTTCAGCAGCGTATCGATGCGTTTG
>NZ_CM132690.1:960000-1477500 GCF_051810725.1 Rhizobium zaerense
TTTAACTTGTCGTCCGAGCCCAGTTCTGATGATCCCATGAATGGCCTAGCCGGCCGGATATGGGTGAAGGACTGGAGGTAGGAGGGAAGCTTGTCACTCTGGATCGTTTGTTGTTCGTTGCCTTTGGGCTTCGTCTGATGAACGATCGGATTACCGTTGCCTGACCGCGCGGTATCGGATCATATCTCGAGAAGCTGGTCTTAAGACAGGCTGCAAGCGAGCTGCTCGGCGTAGCTCCAATAAAGCAGCCCTGTCGAACACGTCGATGGCATTGTTGGATTGACTGGGTTGTAAAAGGTAACCCGGTCTGTTGCCGTTCCTTGCGGAACGGGCAACGAGACGATGAGCATTGGCAATGAGAACGATTAAGTGTCGTAAGGGCATTTGGTGGATGCCTTGGCATGCACAGGCGATGAAGGACGTGATACGCTGCGAAAAGCCGTGGGGAGCTGCGAATGAGCTTTGATCCATGGATCTCCGAATGGGGCAACCCACCTTAAATGCTTGGGAATCTGGCGCCGCAGGCGCCGCGAATAGCGAATAGTGAGTAGCGAATAGTTTTTAAATTCTATTCGCTATTCGCTAACAACTATTCGCTGCGTCGCAAGGCGACGCCAGGTTCCAAGCATTGTGATAAGGTATCTGCACCTGAATACATAGGGTGTAAGAAGCGAACGCAGGGAACTGAAACATCTAAGTACCTGCAGGAAAGGACATCAACCGAGACTCCGCAAGTAGTGGCGAGCGAACGCGGACCAGGCCAGTGGCAATTGTGATTAAAGTGGAACGCTCTGGAAAGTGCGGCCGTAGTGGGTGACAGCCCCGTACGCGTAGATATCATGATTGTCCTAGAGTAGGGCGGGACACGAGAAATCCTGTCTGAACATGGGGAGACCACTCTCCAAGCCTAAGTACTCGTGCATGACCGATAGCGAACAAGTACCGTGAGGGAAAGGTGAAAAGCACCCCGACAAGGGGAGTGAAATAGAACCTGAAACCGGATGCCTACAAACAGTCGGAGCCCGAAAGGGTGACGGCGTACCTTTTGTATAATGGGTCAACGACTTAGTGTAACAAGCAAGCTTAAGCCGGTAGGTGTAGGCGAAGCGAAAGCGAGTCTGAATAGGGCGATTTAGTTTGTTGCATTAGACCCGAAACCGAGTGATCTAGCCATGAGCAGGTTGAAGGTTGGGTAACACCAACTGGAGGACCGAACCCGCATCTGTTGCAATAGATTGGGATGACTTGTGGCTAGGGGTGAAAGGCCAATCAAACTCGGAAATAGCTGGTTCTCCGCGAAATCTATTTAGGTAGAGCGTCGAGCGAATACCCCCGGGGGTAGAGCACTGGATGGGCTATGGGGACTCACCGTCTTACTGATCCTAACCAAACTCCGAATACCGGGGAGTACTACTCGGCAGACACACGGCGGGTGCTAACGTCCGTCGTGAAAAGGGCAACAACCCTAACCTCCAGCTAAGGTCCCCAAGTCATGGCTAAGTGGGAAAGGATGTGAGGATCCCAAAACAACCAGGATGTTGGCTTAGAAGCAGCCATCATTTAAAGAAAGCGTAACAGCTCACTGGTCTAAATAAGGGTCTTTGCGCCGAAAATGTAACGGGGCTGAAGCCATGCACCGAAGCTGAGGATGTGTAGCAATACACGTGGTAGCGGAGCGTTCCGTAAGCTGATGAAGGGAGACCCGTGAGGGCTCCTGGAGGTATCGGAAGTGCGAATGTTGACATGAGTAACGATAAAGAGGGTGAGAGACCCTCTCGCCGAAAGACCAAGGGTTCCTGCTTAAAGTTAATCTGAGCAGGGTTAGCCGGCCCCTAAGGCGAGGCAGAAATGCGTAGTCGATGGGAACCACGTTAATATTCGTGGGCCTGGTGGTAGTGACGGATTGCACAAGTTGTTCTGGTTTATTGGATTATCAGGGCAGCGGAGCGGTTCCAGGAAATAGCTCCACCGTATAGACCGTACCCGAAACCGACACAGGTGGTCAGGTAGAGTATACCAAGGCGCTTGAGAGAACTATGTTGAAGGAACTCGGCAAATTGCACGCGTAACTTCGGAAGAAGCGTGACCCCATGGTAGGCAACTATTATGGGGTGGCACAGACCAGGGGGTAGCGACTGTTTATCAAAAACACAGGGCTCTGCGAAGTCGCAAGACGACGTATAGGGTCTGACGCCTGCCCGGTGCTGGAAGGTTAAGAGGAGAGGTGCAAGCTTTGAATCGAAGCCCCAGTAAACGGCGGCCGTAACTATAACGGTCCTAAGGTAGCGAAATTCCTTGTCGGGTAAGTTCCGACCTGCACGAATGGCGTAACGACTTCCCCGCTGTCTCCAACATAGACTCAGTGAAATTGAATTCCCCGTGAAGATGCGGGGTTCCTGCGGTCAGACGGAAAGACCCCGTGCACCTTTACTATAGCTTTACACTGGCATTCGTGTCGGCATGTGTAGGATAGGTGGTAGGCTTTGAAGCGGGGACGCCAGTTTCCGTGGAGCCATCCTTGAAATACCACCCTTATCGTCATGGATGTCTAACCGCGGCCCGTTATCCGGGTCCGGGACAGTGTATGGTGGGTAGTTTGACTGGGGCGGTCGCCTCCGAAAGAGTAACGGAGGCGCGCGATGGTGGGCTCAGACCGGTCGGAAATCGGTCGTCGAGTGCAATGGCATAAGCCCGCCTGACTGCGAGACTGACAAGTCGAGCAGAGACGAAAGTCGGTCATAGTGATCCGGTGGTCCCGCGTGGAAGGGCCATCGCTCAACGGATAAAAGGTACGCCGGGGATAACAGGCTGATGACCCCCAAGAGTCCATATCGACGGGGTTGTTTGGCACCTCGATGTCGGCTCATCGCATCCTGGGGCTGGAGCAGGTCCCAAGGGTTTGGCTGTTCGCCAATTAAAGCGGTACGTGAGCTGGGTTCAGAACGTCGTGAGACAGTTCGGTCCCTATCTGCCGTGGGTGTAGGAATATTGACAGGATCTGTCCCTAGTACGAGAGGACCGGGATGGACATATCTCTGGTGGACCTGTTGTCCTGCCAAGGGCATAGCAGGGTAGCTACATATGGACGGGATAACCGCTGAAGGCATCTAAGCGGGAAACCCACCTGAAAACGAGTATTCCCTATCAGAGCCGTGGAAGACGACCACGTTGATAGGCCGGGTGTGGAAGTGCGGCAACGCATGAAGCTTACCGGTACTAATAGCTCGATCGGCTTGATCGTTCTCATTGACTATGCTCATCGATCGATGTGCCAGACCTTTGTCCTGACGCGCCATGGCGCTGCGGACGGCCCGCCAAACGATTGGCGACGGCCTCTGGCCTGTATGGGTGCCACAAGCACCCGCAGCCGGAAGAGGTTCCAAAAGACGTGTTCAAAACCAGCGAAAGAGAACCAAATAACGCTATTCGCTATTGGCTACTCCCTATTCGCTCCAAATCCAGCTTCTCAAAACAACAAAGTTGCGCTTTGCCGACCTGGTGGTTATGGCGGGGTGGCTGCACCCGTTCCCTTTCCGAACACGGCCGTGAAACGCCCCTGCGCCCATGGTACTTCGTCTTAAGACGCGGGAGAGTAGGTCGCTGCCAGGTCTGCAAAACGCAACTTTGATAAAACAATCTTCTCTAAACAAAACAAACGGCCCATGCCGTCGCAAAAGGGCCGCTCACAAGCGGCCCTTCTGCGTTGAACAGACAGACAAGAAATACCATATTTGCCATAGGCAAAATAAAATGGCGCGGGGTGGAGCAGCCCGGTAGCTCGTCAGGCTCATAACCTGAAGGCCGCAGGTTCAAATCCTGCCCCCGCAACCACTGAAACTTGCAAATTTGCCCACTCCGGGTATTTGCTCTTGAGTTCCTCCGCGTAAGCGTCGAGGAGCTTTTGTTTTTTGGCTTCCGTGTCGATCTCGCCGGAGGCAATCTTCGCCATCAGGTCGTTCTGGGCGGCAGCCAGAAATTGCTGCTCGAGCACGTCAATCGCCTCCATGGATGCCATGATGTTGGCGATTGATCCGTGGACCTGCAGGGATGCCGGCTGATGGCCCGGCGTCTTGCCGATCACGACGGTCTGGATCAAATCGCGCACTATGGGCATCAGCCGCTGCTTGGCTTGTTCATCGGCATTGTGGCGAGCGAGGAAGATGAGCTTGCGGATGATGATCTCCATATTAGTGGGATTGAACTGCGCCTTGAGCTTGGCGATCTTCTCCTGAAAATCCTCCACCGGCTCTGCCAGTGCATTCAGGTCCGCCGCCAGCTTCTCGCGCGTCGCTTCCAGTTCGTCCAATTGATCGTCGAGCGCGGCGAGGCGAGGGCGGCCTTCCGCAGCTCGATCGCTGATCTGCTGGATGATGCTGTTCTGGCGTTGGGTGGTCGCCTTCAGCGCGGCCGTCAGCTCATCCCGTTGGGAAGGCGACTGCTTCAGGAGGTTGACCTTATGCGTAATCATCCTCTGCGAAATGCGATCGAAAATCTCCATCGAGTAGAACGCCACCGGAATGCAGTTCAGGACCCATTGGGCCGCCTTGAGCGATCTTCACGCTGCCATGCCTCGTGCTGGTGCTGCGGAAATTGTTTCCGCTTCTTTGGTTGATGCGATGGAGGAAGGCTGATGGATCGTCTCTCTTCTTTCCTGCTTCGACGCCTGCGTCATGTCCAGCGCCGTAAGACCCGGCGGTTGGCCGTCCGTACCGGCCTGCTGACCATGACCGCCGCCATCGTCGACGGCCATGTCGTCGGCCGCTTTACGCCGGCCTTCGATCAGTCCTATCTGACGGGCGAGGCCGAGCGAGATCGGCAGTGGGTGCGCGATCATCTCGCATCCTTCCTGATCGAGGCCCCGATGGACGCGAGCAGGCGGCCCGACCTCCTGTCCCCCGCATCTGTCTGGCCGGCGCATCTCAAGCGACACTCTCCAACCGGAAGCGGCGTCGATGATACGACGCCTATCTATGCGGTGAGGGCTGTCGGCGAAGCCGGTGAGGTGCCGAGCATCAAAGACATGGCGACAGTGCTTTTGCTCGCAGCGACCATGGAGGAATCGGGTGTTGAGCTGCGCGATGTGGTCTCGCTCCTTCGTCGGCCTGCTGCAGTCTTCGCCGTGGAGGTGCTGGTCGAAGGGTTCGAGCGGGCGCTGCCGCAGCTTGTCGAAGCGACAGCCTTTATGCCGTTCGGCCCCTATGTCGGCATGGCCGCGGATTTTACCTTTGTTGACGAAATCTGGAGGTGGGTAGAAGGCGAAACCAAACGTGTCTTCCTGCAGATTCCGGTCGCCCGGACTGACCGCCCAAGCCGCTCGTCCATGCGGCGCCAGTTGCTCTGGGCCGTGGCGCACGGCTCGCCGGTTCTTGCCGTATCGGAGACTGATCAGGGCGTTCCGGATCAAATCGATCTGACTTGCGACGTGCGGCTTAGCGGCAGCGGAATCGACACTATCCTCATCACGGATCTGCTGGAAGCGGTATACGGAAGCGGCACCGTCTCGTCCCATGCCGGCTCCATTGCCGAGATCGACGCGGGCGCATTGACTCTGGACGATCTTGCCATCGCCATCCGGCCTAGCCGAGCGCTGCTTGCCAGCATTGATGCGCTGGCCGGGCTGGCGGACCACAATCGCGAGGATCGCGACGGTGAAAAAGACAGAGACACTACTGCCTCCGCGCGGCGGCTGATCATGCAGAGCCCCACTGATCGAGCGCGCCAGACATCGCAGGAGCGCACCGCCGATGGCGACGCCTCGTCCTCATCGACGGACAAACGCAAAGGCGGATCGAAAGGCAAGCCGACCGGTGCGGAGGTCATCCAGCCAGAGCCTGCCGACCGTGGAGTGTCGGGAAAGGGTGGACCGGCGCTGCTGGTCGAGACCTTGACCGGATACGGCGCGGCAAAGGACTGGGCGCTCGGGTTGAAATCGGACCTGGCGGATTATCTTGCCGGGGATCTTGCCTGGTCCGATATGAGCACCAAGCTTCTCTTGTCCGGCCCACCGGGAATCGGCAAGACGACCTTTGCACGCGCTTTATGCAATAGTCTGCAAGTGCCTCTGGTCGTCACCTCCGTCTCGACCTGGCTGCAAGGAGAGTATCTTCATGCAGTGCTTGATCGTATGGCGGACACTTTTACCCAAGCGAGGGCACAGGCGCCGTGCATCCTCTTCGTCGACGAGATCGATGGCATCGGCATGAGGGTAAGCGCTTGGAGGCAGTACGCGGACTACTGGAACGCTTGCGTCAACAAGCTGCTTGAGCTCCTCGATGGCGCGGTGAAGAGCGAGGGCGTCATCGTTGTCGGCGCCACCAACCGGCCGAATGAGATCGACGAAGCGATCCGTCGATCAGGGAGGCTGGAGACGCACATCGACATCCCACGGCCCGACATTCTGCCGCTCGCTGGCATTCTCGCCCATCAACTCGGTCCCGATCTCGACATCATCGTGGGAGTGGAAGGTCTGGAAGGAGCGCAGCCATGATCAGGATCACGGAAACCAGACGCGAAACGTTTCGGCCCGATAGCGCTCGGGAAGGAAGTAACGGGGCGGATCGGCATGAAAGAGACAACCTCGTTGCGCAAACTCTCCTGCGTCTGGCAACGCGGGCGATGGGCCTCACCGGCGCCGACATTGAACGCATCGTGCCCGAGGCAAGGCTAAAGGCGCGATGCGAAAAGCGGCGCCTGACTTATGACGATATCGAAGCCGGCATCCGCGGTCATCGACCGCCGGTTCCTTATGACGTCCGCTGGCGATTTGCGATCCACGAGGCAGGTCATGCCATCGTCCATCACGCTCTGCGTCTCGGATCCATCAAGGGCCTAACGATTGATACCAAGGACGGGGGCCACAACGCGGTGTCTTTCGCGACTGGCGCACCGGATACCGCGGAATGGTATGAGCGGCTCCTCGCCATGTTACTAGCCGGACGCGCGGCCGAACTGATCGTGCTCAAATCTGCGTCGGCCGGTTCCGGCGGCGCAGAGCACAGCGATCTCGCCCGTGCGACATGGATCGCTCTCGACATGGAGCAGGCCCTCGGCTTCGGCGGTCATCATCCCTTGCTCTATCTCGCACACCGGGATCTAACCGTTGCCCTGACGCGCGACGTCGAGCTCGCAGATCGAGTTCATCGGCGGCTGGAGTTTGCGCAGGCAAGGGCAACCGAGGTGATCCGCGAAAACCGAGCCGCCTTCGACCGGCTGGCGCGGGAACTCTTTGATCACCAGGCGCTCGATGGGGATGCGGTCGCCGCGATTCTAGGCGCGCCGGCCTGAAAGGCTATCATAGACCAGCACGCCACTGCTCAGACGGCGGCGTGCGAACACTATCAGGACTTGGCCGTCCTGCGATCCACGTCGCCTTTGGTTGCGGGCACGTTGAAACAAATTGAGCTCATTTATTTCAATGCCACGGAAATCCGATTCAGAACCTGAAGATTCCGTTTCTGCGACAAACGCCTTGCGCCGGTCCTCTCTCCATCGACGGCTATCAACGACAACAAGAGGGAAACACTTAGCACCTCAGTCTCAGCGCGAGCTGAACGCGAGGCAGCCGCGGATCCGACGCCGGTAGATAATAATATTAAGAATAATTCAGGGTGAATTTCGGGAAAAGTTAAATAAAATAGCCATAGAAGAAGTTCTAGCGTCTAGAATTAATATAATTTCTCCTTTTATTATAGAAAATATAACCATCGATAACCAGTACTTATCGCTGGTCAGGATCTGATTTAAAATTTACGGCCATGGCGGAAGATAAATCGCATATCGCTTCTGGTTAATTGCTTATTTACCATATCTTCAATGCCTTACGATCTCTCAAAATTGCCGACCCGGACCCTGCTGCGGCTGCTGCGGCCGATTTCTCGCCCCGGCCTCGCATTGGCGCGCCTGGACGAGCGCATCGCCCGTTCTTCGGTCGGACCGGGCGATCGTACCCAGCTGTCCGAGCTCGTTCAGCGGGTCCGGGACGGAAGAGTTCGGACGAACATCGGCAAAGTTCCAAGTCTGGACGATGCGGTCGCCGCCTTCAATTCGACGGAGCGGCGCGCGGGAAAGACGGTCATCCGCATTCTCCCGTGAAAAACAACGGAAGGCGCTGAGCACTGTGCCGCGAGTGCGCTGGTCCCGTTCGCCGGAGGCGCGTCAGCGGTCCGTTGTTGTTTGTGAGAGGATGATGTCACTGCCGGCGGTCACCATTTGTGATCTTTCTGTTGAAACGCATCGCGCCTTGCGCGCGCGACTCGCCTATGAGCCGCCGGAGCCGATATGTTCGCGAGGCAACGGAGAGTGTTGCAGCTCTCGGTAGGGCATGCGACGCCGCGTTGCCAGCCTTATCAGGAAAGTCAGGAGCGGCGGATCTAGCTGTCCACCGTCGATCGATTGCTTTTCGGTCGATTAAGCGCCTATCGACGTATGCATCTGCCCGCAGACCGTAAGGCTCTCACGCATTGCCTTCACCCGCATTTCGGCATCTTCAAATGAATAGGCCCAGATCTTGGCAGACCAAGTCGATTGGCCCATCTCGTATTCAAGTGCGAAGAGATACATTACCTGCCCGTGGTCGTCCGTTCGGACGAATTGAGCGTCAGGCCGTTCGCGCCTGTCGCGGAGTTTATCGAAACTGATTACGCTCATATCGAACTCATCTAGCATTGGGGCATGATGGCTTGCCGTCTATCGCCGAGGCCGAGTGCAAAGCCGACGATAAACGGCCGCCATGCGGCGGCCGTGAAGGCGCGTTACCGTATCAGGCCGCTCGCTTTCCCTTGGCATTTGCTGTGGACTCGGCAATCTGCGTGAGTTTCTTGTCGGTCGCCTCTTCTTCCGCAAGTGTTGCCTGCAGCAGCGGGACGGCGTCCTTGAGGCCGAGTTGCTTTGCCCATGCGATCAGCGTGCCATAGCGAGCGATCTCGTAGTGCTCCACGGCCTGAGCCGAAGAGATCAGTCCGGCATCCAGGGCAACCGTGCCCTTGAACTCCTCCATGATCTCATCAGCTTCGGCAATGATTCCCTGAATGGCTTCGCAGGTCTTGCCACGTGCCGGCTTGCCGATCATTTCAAACACCTGTTCGAGACGTTCGACCTGGGCCTGGGTCTCGTCCCGATGCTGCAGAAAACCGGCTTTGCCTTCCTCCGACTGGGCGGCGCGGGCCATTTTCGGCAGCGCCTTCAGGATCTGTTTTTCGGCGTAATAAATATCCTTGAGCGTGTCGAGGAACAGATCGTTTAGGGTCTTCTCGGTTGCCATTGAGTCCTCCTATGGCTGTTAATGAGCTCTCGCCGGTCGAACATTTGAGCGCGGAGATGACGCCCCGGTAACGGCGGCGCCATCTCTGTCCGGCCAAGGACGAGGCCGACTCAAAGGGTTGCAGTCGGCGATAGATCAAACCATTGCCGGCGTTTGTTGTTCCTGCCCTGCCTATCTTTTCACGAGATCTGGCACCTTACGCACGGACCTCGCCGGATAACGTGAGCGTTATCAATGCTGCGGCATCGCCGCAGGAACGATTTTTGCCGGATCGTCGTTTCAAGTCTGGATCGTGTCGCCTACCAGCGATGCCTTTGGACGATCTGCCACTGCCTTCCGGCATCTTTGTGCGTCCTGTTGCTTTGGAAGAGGTATGCCGATGAGCGAAAATGAGATTTTCGTCCGTTATCGTACAGCAACAATTAAGATGTCCGGAACTTTCCTTTCATCCCAGGAGAGAAAAATGACGTCTTTATCTTCACCACGTCCCGCGTCGCATTGCCAAAAAACATCCTCGGTCGAGCTGGAGATTGTTGAACTGACACCGGCGTTGCACGCGTTTGCCCGAAGATTCCTGCGCAGTGAGGACGACATCGATGATCTCGTGCAGGAAACGCTGCTGAAGGCACTGAATTCAATTCATCTCTACCATCCCGGCACCTCTCTTAAATCCTGGCTCTTCACCATCCTTCGAAATACGTTCTGCAGCAACTATCGTCGCCGGCAGCGCGAGCCGGTCGGGATGGATGTGACGATGGAGCAAGTCGCAATCGCGCCAAGCCAGGAGTGGGCGCTTCGCGAGCGCGAACTGCGACAGGCATTGACGCGCCTCTCCGACGACAGACGCCGTGCCCTGACGCTGGTCGCCGCCGGAACGAGTTATGAAGAGGCCGCCAGGATCTGCGGCTGCCGGGTTGGCACCTTGAAAAGCCGCGTCAGCCGCGCCCGCGAAACCCTGCAATCGCTGCTGGGGAACCAACTCATCGACTGATGCCGCTCCTGTTCCGCCAGCCGCCAATCAGCAATCATCACACAGCCGTCCTTTTATGCGGCTGAACATCGGGAGCCACATGGCGCACCACCGAGGCTCCCGCACCACACGTTCGAGACGCCGCCCCTCGCCGGAACATACCCTCTCTTTTCAGGTTCGGTGGCTGCAGCTTTTCCGAACTCTAGGAGACAAAACATGGATAGGAATGAACCTGGCAAAGGTCTCGCGGTGATCACCGGCGCCTCGACGGGTATTGGCTATGAACTTGCCAAATGCGCGGCGCAGGAAGGCTATGATGTGATTATCGCCGCCGACGAGAGACGCATCCAGCAAGCAGCGGCGAGCCTCAAGGAATTTGGCACTTCGGTCGAGGCGATCGAAACCGATCTTTCCACCGAAGAAGGCGTCGACCGGCTGATGGAAGCCATCGAAGCTTCTGGGCGGTCGGTCGATCTGCTGATGGCCAATGCCGGGCGCGGCCTCGGCAACGGTTTCCTCGACCAGGATTTTGCGCAGGTCCGGAAAGTCGTCGATACGAACATCGTCGGCACCATTTATCTCGTCCAACAGATCGGCAACCTGATGCGCAGCCGCGGCGAGGGTCGCATTCTGCTGACCGGCTCCATCGCCGGTTTCATGCCTGGTTCCTATCAGGCCGTCTACAATGGCACAAAGGCTTTCATCAACAGCTTCTCTTTCGCGTTGCGCGAGGAGTTGAAAGAGACCGGCGTGACCGTCAGCTGCCTGATGCCCGGCGCGACCGACACCGAATTTTTCAGGCGCGCCGACCTCATGGATACCTCCGTCGGACAGGCCAAAAAGGATGATCCCGCCGAGGTTGCCAAGATCGGCTTTGACGCCATGATGGACGGCGAAGGCGATGTCGTGAGCGGCTGGAAGAATAAGCTGCAGGCAGCCGTTGCCAAGGTGACGCCGGCGAGCATTCTTGCGCATCAGCATGCCAAGATGGCTGAACCAGGTTCGGGCAAGGAGTAGATTATCCCGACGGGTCTAACGAGATCGGCAATCACGTCTAGACCCGTCGGGCTGCCGCTCATTTCTCACGCGGCTGCTTCAACCGCCTTCCCGCCGTCACCATCTTGCTGTTGCGTCGTGACGTGATGCCTTCCAACAGCGTCCGGGCGGCATTGCGCACTTCCTCCTGAAAGGCTTTATCTCTTTCGAAGGCGTCGTGGCTGGTGGCGTAGGGCTCCCAATAGCCGATGTAGCGTTCGACCTCGGCCAATGCTCCTGCCGGTATGAGGTCCATCGACGTCAGCCAGTTCGAAACGCTGTGGCGGACATTCTCGACACCTTCGGTATCGCCGTGGACGACGACCGAAAACAGGCGGCCGGAAAGATGGCGAGGATAGTCCCATCCCTGCATCTCAAGCTCTTTGGCCTCCTTGGCATGTTTTCCATGCGTGCTTGTCGGATCCGGATTGCCTCCGTCGGCGCAGACAAGCCGGTCGATCATCAGTTTCAGCGGCGAGGACGTCTGGTACCAATTCACCGGACTGACGATCATGATGCCATGGGCCTCGACCCACATTGGGTAGATATCGTTCATCCAATCGTGGATCTGTCCGAGCGAGTAATTCGGATAGCAGGAGCACGGCCAATGACAGAGTGCGGCCGATGTCGAGAAGCACGCCTTGCACGGATGGATCTGTCGGCCGTATTCGGAAGCGATGCGACTGAGGTCGAGGACATTGACGATGGCGCCGGCGGCGGCGAACACCTCCTTGGCGATTTCGACCATCCGAAAACTTTTCGAAAGCTCGCCCGGACAGGTATGTTCGCTTCGCGACGAACCGTTGATGAGAAGGACGCGCGATGGCGCGCGCTCGTCCTCGAAGCGCGCTTGCGCAGCGCGAATTTCGCCGCTGGCCACAATCCAATCCACGGCGAGATCATAGTCTGGATCGGCAAAGCCTGGTCCAGCCTTTCTGGTTATGGGACTCTTTCGCGAATGGGCGTAAGCATCCCAGGCAGCCGCGGCGAGTTTGCCGAGTTCGGCTTCCAGGGGCTGATACGCTGCATCCATGAACTGGCTCAGGAAACGCGTCTTGAATTCGCTCTCGTCGAGGCGAGGGCTTGGGCTGCCTTTTCGCGGTTCGAGGTCAGGTGCGTCTGCGGCTGGTTCGTCAGGCATGGGGCCTCCACGCATCTATGCGCTCGACACAACGCGGTGAGCCGACTTCTGTTCCGCTGTCTCCAAGTTGCATCATGTATCAAGGATCAGTGATTCAGACCGGAACAATCGGCCGTTGTCCTGGTTCGGAAATGAAGCCGATCAAATATCCCATGCAGCAAGGGGCTTTGCGGTCATGAATTCTCGCAACCAAGCCGTCTTTTCCAATGCAAGACCCGCCGGCTTCGCCCGCATAAATCGCGCCAGCTGGATCGACACACTGCGCGTGGTTGCGGCTGTCATGGTTCCGACGGCTGCCAAAGGCATCATCATTCGCCGCCCGATTATGGAACGCCTGGCACAGCGGCAGGGTCTGGATACCGGCGCCGTCAAGCAGATGCCGCGGCTGGTGAAAAAATATGGTCGGGCACCTCTCCTTTTGCCTATACCATTCCGGCCGCAGTTGCTTATCCTTGACCCTGTCGACGTCTCGACGGTGCTCCAGTGTTCGCCCCAGCCATTTGACACGGCAACCCGGGAGAAGCGTGCCGCTCTTGCGCATTTCGAACCGGAAAACGTGCTCATTTCAGACGCCTCGCAGCGAGCCGAGCTTCGGCCGATCCATGAACATGCTTTGGCAAGCGCGGACCGGCTGCATCCATCTACGGCCCGCTTCAAGGCCATCGTTGATACCGAACTCCTGGAGGTTTTGAACGGCATCGGTTCCGACGGCCGGAACGAACTCGATTGGTCAGCTTTCTCGCAAGCCTGGTTCCGGATTGTCCGCCGGATCGTACTCGGCGATCTCGCACGCAACGACGTCACTTTGACCAAGACCTTGAACGACCTTCGAAGCCGGGCGAATTGGGCTTTTGCAGCTTCCATCGATCGGCGCAAGCGCCGGCAGTTTCAGCAGCAGCTCGGCCAATATCTGCGCCAGCCGGGAGAGGGCAGTCTGATCGGTCGGCTGCCGAAAGGCAGCGATTTCGGTTTGGAAAGCCAAGTGGCCCAATGGCTGTTTGCCTTCGACGCTGCCGGAATTACCATTTTCCGGACGCTTGCGCTGCTTGCCTGCCATCCGAGCTACTGGGCCAAAGCCGTTGACGAAGCCAAAGATCCCGAACTTGATCGTCCTTTCACGCGCAATTGCCTGCTCGAGGCGCTGCGCCTCTGGCCGACGACCCCCGTCATTCTCAGAGAGCTGACGGCGGATATCAAAACCGGCGATAGGACCGTGGCGCGCGGCACTGGCGTCGTTATCTTCGCGCCTTTTTTTCACCGGGATCCGGAGTTGGCTTATGCCAACCGCATGGAACCGAGTATCTGGGGACCGAACGACGCGTTGCCGGCGATCGGATTCGTGCCTTTCAGCGCCGGCGCTGCCATATGTCCAGCCCACAACCTCGTACCGACGATTGCAAGCCTTGCCATTGGCACGCTGTTGTCGGGGACTGATGTCACGCTGCTTCAGCCATCTCTGACAGTCGACGATCTGCCCGGCACCCTCAACCATTTCGATATTCGGCTACGGCTCAGCAGGCAGCGGGTTGGGGCCAGTGCACCGCATGCTGCGGCAGGCTTTCCGCCTCATTGAAATCCATTCCTCGTCGCAGTGGCGATCCGCAGCAACGATAGTCTTTAGATCATTACTACCAGGGGCGGCTCTACCGCATAATGGCGTTGGCCTCGTCGGCAAAGATAGACCTCGCGTTCCGGATGGGCGTCAATTCGAAAGCCGGCGCTGCGCAGCATTGCCTCGGCCGCCGCCTGGTTGGGAATGAACCAGTTTGTCGGATCGGATGCATAGCGTTCTTCGACAAAGAAAAGCTTCGGATATTCAGGCTGGTCGAAGATGTTCCATTCTGAAAAGTCGTAATCTTCCCTAAGGTCGGGAATGCGCTCGTCGCCGCGCTGGAGGCATTGGAACAGCATCATGTCACCGACAGCGTGTTCATAAAGAAGATCCAGCGCCAGCAGGGGGTGTCGCAGGTGATAGAGCACACCCATGAAGATTACCAGATCGAATTTCTCGCCTAGTCGGGCGACGTCATAGACCGACATCTGCCGGAATTCGATTTCCGCTTGCAATTGTTCCGCCGCGAAGCGGGCCTGCGCCAGGTAGCGCGGGTCGGGATCGATGCCGACGACACGGGCGGCGTTGCGGCGTTTCATCTCGAGGGAATAGAAGCCGGCGTTGCAGCCGACATCGAGCACGGTGAAGCCGCTGAGATCGGCCGGCAGCACATGCTGGAACCCTTTCCATTTGAAGGTGGGATAATCTCCGAGGAAATGATCGGCCGCTGTCATGTGGCCGCCGATGTTCAAATTCTGAAACCACGGCCCGAGTTCCTGAATCCGCTTTTGCAGCTCCTGATCTCTCGTCGGCTGTGCTGCATCCATCTCGGCTCTCCTTTGTCATTTATCGCTCGCATGTCAGACGCCGATCGCGGTGCGTCCGGCTTTTGCACGCCGCCGCCAAGTCGACCGCCGCGTGACCTGCGCGCCATCGAAGCCGCCGTCAGGACGGGCCGCGGCGATGAACCACTCGGCGGTCAGACGAAGACCTTCGGCAAGCGGAATCGTCGGATGCCAGTCGAGAAGTTCTTTTGCCCGTGAGATATCGGGCCGTCTGCGCTGAGGGTCGTCTTCCGGCAGCGGCTTGTGGACGACAACGGATGTCGACGGCACCATGGCCAACACCATATCGACCAGCTGGTTGATCGTGAATTCGCCGGGATTGCCGAGATTGACCGGGACGCCCGGATTGGGATCGACATCCATCAGCGCCATCAGGCCCGCGACGAGGTCGCTGACGAAGCAGAAGGAGCGCGTCTGATCGCCGCTTCCATAGATCGTCAGCGGCGCGCCTGATATGGACTGCACCAGCAGATTGGAGATGATCCGCCCGTCGCTCGGCTGCATACGCGGCCCATAGGTGTTGAAGATGCGGGCAACACGTGCGTCCACCTTGCCGGCCCGCAGCGTATCGAAGCAAAGCGCTTCCGCCGCCCGCTTGCCTTCGTCGTAGCAAGCGCGCGGGCCTATGCAGCTGACATTGCCGCGATAGTCCTCCGTCTGCGGATGCTCGACGGGATCGCCATAGACCTCGCTCGTCGACGCCTGCAGGAGCGAGGCATGATGCTGTTCGGCCAGCGAAAGCAAATTGCCGGTGCCCGCGACACAGGTCATCATCGTATGCACCGGGTCTGCCTGGTATTGTGGGGGCGATGCCGCACAGGCGAGGTTGTAGATCTGGTCCAAAGGCTCGTCGAGGCTATGGAGATGGCAGATGTCCTTTTCGACCAAACGAAACTTCGGATGGTTGATCAACGGCCGGACATTGTCCTCCGATCCGGTGATATAGCTGTCGACACAGATCACTCGGTCGCCGCGTGCCAGCAGCGCATCGCATAAATGCGAACCGACGAAACCGGCTCCTCCGGCGACCAGCACAGTCTTCACTCTTCCGTTTCGCGTCCTTTGCAGCATCATGCGTCTCCTAGGCTGAAATGGATTGAGGTTCGGGGGCGCTGTCGTTCACCCCTTCTTCTGGCAGTTCTCGCAGGGCGGCGGCGAGTTCACGAGCCCGCACCTCGCCGGTATGGCGCTGCATCACCGTCGCCGCGGCGGCCGAAGCCAGCGCACGACGCCCTGCGGCAGAGGTGGTTGTCAGGGCGTCGACGACATCCCCCGATCCTTTGGCGATGATGATTGCCTGACGGTCGGCAAAGAGCTCGTCCAGGCCGCGCCAGTCGTCGCTGATGATCGGCGTGCCGCAGGCAGCGGCCTCGAACAACCGCACGCTCGGCGACCAGCCCGCTGCGATCATGTCGCTTCGAGTGACGTTCAGCGTAAAACGCTGCCGGCTGTAGAAGCTCGGATGATCAGGGGGAGGCAGGTGCTCGATGCGCTCGACGTTTGGCGGCCAGTCGATATCCCCGGGATATTGAGGACCGGCAACCACGAAGCTTAGATGCGGCAGCTGCCGGGCAGGCTCGATCAGCAGCCGCTCCAGCGTTGGCTGCCGGTCGGGGCTATAGGTGCCGAGATAGCCGAAATCCCAGCGGAAGGCTTCGCCGGTCGATTTGTATCGGCTCGCATCGACGGAGCAGTAGAGAGCGATCGCTTTGCGCGCGCCGTATCTGCGTTCGAGCCTAGCCAACACGTCACCGCCGGAAAACGAGAAGTAGCCGTCGAAGGTCGCAAGCTGTCGGCGCGCCAGATACTCCTCGTCGCCACGGTCGAGTTTCGCCAGCGTGACCGGCGTATCGATGTCGTAAAAGCAAAGGCGCCGCGGCTTCAGGGCGGTGATCCTGTCGATGACCGTCACGCCAGAGGGCACATAAGACCCGATGACGACCGCGTCCGCCGCCTTGATACGATCGGCATGTTTTTCGATCATCTCATCGATGTCGCTGTAGTGGACGAGCTGGCAGAAGTCAGGGTCGGGAAGATCTCGATGCGCTGCATACCAGGGCACATCGTGTTCCAGGAACAGCACCCGGTGCCCCTCAGCGCGCAAGCCGCCGATGAGGGCGCGATAGGTCGTTGCGTGACCATTGCCCCAGGACGACGACAAGGAGAGGCCGAGGATGACGATATCAAGAGGACTGGTCATTCGGCAGCCTCCGCTCGCGTGGCGCGGGCGCGGAAGATGGCATCGGCGGTCTCGGCGCGATTGCTATAGGTATGTTCGGCAAGCACGCGTCTCAGCGCCCGCTGTCCGATCGCCTTGGCCTGCGGCCATGTCAGGCCGGTCAGAAGATCGGTGACATCCTTGCCGTCCCGCGCCACCAGGATTTCGTCACCGGGCTTGAGAAACAGGTCTATGCCCTGCCAGTAGTCGGTGATCAGGCAGGCGCCGGCGCCGGCGGCTTCGAAAACGCGGGTTGCCGGCGAAAAGCCGTTTTCGGCCATGCTGGCGCGGGAAATATTGAGCACGGCTTTCGGCGTCGCATTGAAAGCATTGTGGTCACGGGTCGGGACATGCCCGATGTGAACGGTATTCGAAGACATGGATTTGTCGCTCCAGCCGGACCCGCCGAGCAGGAAATTTTGCTGTGGCAAGCGGGCAGCCGGCTCGAGGAAAAATTGCTCGACCCGCGCTTCGCGGTCAGGGAGACGGTTTCCGAGAAAGGCAAGATCCGCGGTGAACCGCGCCTCCTCCTGCACCGGATAATGGGTTTGAGGATCGAGCGCGTTATAGATCGGCACACAGTCGGCTGCCCCGAGGCTGCGATAGGCGTCGACCACGGGGTTGCCGCCGCCATAGGTGAGGACGAGGTCGATCCGGCCCAGGGATTTGCGAAGCGGGTGCTCGGGACTCTGCCGCAGCTCTGAGAGCGTTGCCGGCGCATCCACATCCCAAAAGATTTTCAGAGCCCCTTGTCTGGCATGGCGAAGGACTTCCTGCAGCAGGAGATCGTCCTCGAAACCGACGCCGCTGGCTTTGACGACGATATCGGCCTCGGCCGCAGCCGCCGTCACCTCCTTCAGCGCCTCGACGGTGCCTTGGTAGACGACGACCTTGCACCATTCGGGCGGATCGATATCACGGTTTTTCTGCCGCTCGTAGACGTCGGGCTCGTAGAAGGTGATGTCGTAGCCCTTCTGCGCCAGAGCGCGCAGCAGGCCGCGATAGTAAGTGGCGGCACCGTTCCAGTAGGCGGAAACCAGGCTTGATCCGTAAAAGGCGATTTTCATTCGGCAGCCTCCTTGGCTGGCAGCTGGCCGACGACGCCCGCCGTGCCGCATTGCTCCAGAATGGAGAAGAGTTCATCGACGCGATGCCGGCAGGTGTGCCGCGCCCGGATCGTCTCGAGACCGGATGTGACCAGCGCAGCCGCGAGAGCATCGTCCGTTAGCACCTCACGCAACAGGCGCGACATCTCCCGGCCATTCTCGGCGACGAGATAATCCCTGCCCGAGCTGAAAAGCGCCTCGGCATCTTGCCAGGGTGCTGAGATCAGCGGGATGCCGCAGGCCAGCGCTTCGAAGACACGGATCGTCGGAATGCCGGGGAGGTTTTCGACATAAGGGCGCCGCGGAATATGCACGGTCGCTTTGTGGCCGGCGAAAGCGAGCGGCGCCTCTGCATTGGCGATCCAGCCGCCATAGTCGATGCCTGCATCCTCAAGAGCGTCAAACGCCTGTTTGGGATAGCGCACCCCGCGAACGGTCGTCTTCAACCCGAGCTCACGCGCGGGGCGGACGAGGAATTCCATCAGCTCGGCGGAGCGCTCGTCATCGCCCCAATTGCCGATCCAGATGAGATCGCCTGTCTTTTCGATCTCCGGCCTCGGATAAAACAGCGCGTCGTCAGCCGCCTCATGCCAGGTGAACACCGATCTGCCCCAACCGGCCTGCAGATAGCGCTGCCGCAGCGTCTCGCCGAAGGCGAGCACGCCGTCATAATCCTCAAGCGTCAGTCCGGCGATGTCGCTCTTTGCCGACACGGCGCGGTGATGTGTGTCGTGGAACAACAGGGTGAAATCGGCGCCGCTGCGCCGGGCTTGGCCGATCCGTTCCACCAGAGCCGGCTCCGTCCATTCATGGACGACTACGACGTCCGCCTCGGCGATCGCCGCCTCGTGATCGAAATGCGGTCCGTACATTTGCGAACGAAGCTGCGGGAACGTCTCGTGAAATTTCTCGACCGCCCTCGGCCCTTGATCGCTGAGCAGGTTGCTCCGGCTCCAGGATTCCTCGGGTTCGAGCGCTAGCGCCTGGTGATCGCGGCGTGTCAGCTCCCGCATGATGCCGCGCAGGAAGTGAGCGTTGCCGTGGTTCCAATCCGAAACAAGCGAATGGGTGTAAAACAGGAATTTCATGATTGCTCCGCCGTTGCCGGGGTGAAAATGTCGTTCATCAGTCGCGCGTATGTTTCGAGCATCGATGCCGCCTGGCGTTCCAAACTGAAGGCTCGCGAGCGCTCCAGCGATCGCACCACGAGTTCGGCGAGCAATTGCTCGTCTTCGCAGAGGCGCATGCACGCTGCTGCAAGGGACTGGGGATCATGCGGATCGAAGAACAGCGCGCACCCATCCCACAGCTCGCGATAGGTTGGGATATCAGACAGCACCAGAGCCGCGCCGCATCGCGCCGCCTCGAGAGCGGTCAGGCCGAAGGGCTCGTAAACGGACGGCGATACGACAATTTGCGCGCTCTGCATCAAGGCGATGGTCTTCGGATAGGGGAGCGGCCCACGATCGTCGGCGTCTTTGAGCTGCAATCGCTGCCCATTGGGACCTGAGCAAGAGCCTGCCATGACGACGGGCAAGGGCATTGCTGCTGCCGCCCTGTCGAGGACGACCCCGTTCTTGCCGTCATCCCACCAGCGCCCGGCCGCGAAGACGAAAGTCTTCTTTGGACGCTGGTCGGATCCGACGCGGCTCGCATTGTAGACCACCCTCAGCCGCGAGAGCGGACCATAGGCGGCTTGCAGTGCATCCGCATGGCTCATGCTTGGCGCAAGGACGGCATCGGCGCGGTCGAAACCTTCTTTGTTTGCATCGCACTGCCATCCCCAATCCGGCGGCACCAGCGTCTGGCGCACCGCGGCAAACCAGGTGACGACGCAGGAATGGGACACGACGACTACGGGCAGCGGCGTGTCGATCCCGGCGGCCTGGGACGGCAGGTTGAGATGCAGCAGATCGACGTGATAATCCCTGGCAATGCGGGAAATTTCGGTGGGCGCGGCTGATATTTCGGCCCTGCTCGACGCCATCCAGTCGAGAGGGGCATCGAGCCATACCAGCTGTCCCAGCGCTTTCGCCTCTGCGGTCTGCGTTGCCGACGGTGCGGGGCCGAGACCGGCAAAGACGATTTCCATCCCCTGGCGCCGAAGCCCGGCGGCGAGATCCATCGCATAGCGCCAGACGCCGCCAACCGCATCCAGGGTCATCAAAATCCGGACTCGTCGACGGATCATGCGGAGGCCCTCCGATCGCGGCGCAGGAGCGGTCGGCCGCCGAAACGATTTTCGACAAGCCACTCCGCGAGGTGCTGCAGTCCGCTTTCCCAGCCGACACGCGCACTCCAGCCGAGAGTCTGTTGCAGCTTGCGGGTGTCGGCGACGAAGAAATACTGATCGCCTGATCGCCAGTCGTCGAAGGAGGTTTCGACCGGGTGCCCAATCAGCCTGCCGATCGCGCGCAGGACTGCAAGCACGCTGACGGCATTCGCCGGACCGCCGCCCAGATTGAAGACGCGGCCTTTGATCCCGTCAATGCCATCGAGAACGCCGCGATAGGCGGCAATCGCATCCGCGACGTGAAGAATATCGCGAACCTGCTTGCCGTCGCCGTAAATTGAGACCGGTTCGCCGGCGAGCGCCCGGATCAGGAAATGCGCCACCCAACCCTGGTCCTCGGTGCCGAATTGGCGCGGGCCGTAGATGCAGCTCATGCGCAGCACGGCCGTCGGGATGGAGAAGGATTTCGCATAGTCCAGCACGTATTGGTCGGCCACGCCTTTCGAGCAGCCATAGGGGGTGCAGAAATCAAGCGGCCTGTCTTCGCCGATCCCGTATGATCGGACGGTCTCATCGACCGGCATGTAGCGGTCCTCGGCCTCCCGCATGGCAAGGTCGTCGAGCCCGCCATACACTTTGTTGGTGCTGGCAAAGATCACCGGAGCCTGGCGACCGGCCTTTCGCACCGATTCCAGCACATTGATCGTGCCGCGCGCATTGGCCTCGAAGTCATTGATCGGGTGAATGAGGCTGGTGGTGACCGCGGTCTGGGCGGCGAAATGAAAGACTGCTTTGGCGTCGGCGAAGGCTGCCTCGATGCTTCTGGCGTCGCGCACGTCGGCAAGCACCGGATGTAGCCTTGACCCATGCCTCTCGGTCAGCCAGCCGAGGTTTTGGTCGACGCCGGGCCGCCCGAGATTGTCGAGCACGACGACGTCTTCGCCGTCCTGGAGGTAGCTGTCGGCGAGGTTCGAGCCGATGAAGCCGCAGCCTCCGGTGATGACGATCGGGGCGGCTCCCTTGTCGAGGTTGGGCGTGGCGAGCCGCGCGACCTGCTCGAGCCGATCGACGCCGCCTTCCATCAGCAAACGCGCGAGCAGCTTCGGCTGATTCTCGTGGGTGACGGCACCAAGATGATAGTGCCGCGGATCGAACCACAGGCCCTCCTGCACCGGCACGTCCGGCGGCACATCGCGCCAGGAATACCAATACATCCGGTCGGCCGGCACGCTCAGAGCCCTCACGAAACGCCGTGCCTGCTCCATCTCGTCGTTGCGCCAGGTCGAATAACCGGTTTCGGTAATCCAGATCTCGGCCTTGTCATTAAAGCGGTCGATAATGTTTCGCATCTCGCCGAGATGCATGTCCCAGCCGCCCCAGGTGCCTTCCTCGCTGTCCCACGTGCCGGGAAAACCGTGGAAGCCGACGGCATCGACGACGCCGAGCACACCGCGCTCGCCCATCAGGTTAAGCCAATAGGGGTCGAAGGGGCATGGCCCGCCGAGCACCGGCTGCCAGCCGCGATGTTTGGCCCAGTAGGCGGCGGCGCCGACCATCTCGCAAAACAGCAGGAAGTCCTTGTCCTCGCGCCAATCCCAGTCGAGCAGGTTGTTAGGCTCGTTCCACAATTCGATATGACTGAAATACTGACCGTATCGGGTGAGCACGTGGTCGACGAAGTCGGCATAGGATTTGAGATCGGCCGGTGCGCCGGAGGACCTTCCGGTCCGCGACAAGGACGGCGGCGTGTAGTGAAGGCAGGGCAGGAGATCGATCTCGCGGCCAAGCTTCGGGATCAGCCAGTCAAACCATGCTTCGCCACCCGGAGCGAGGTATTCGGCCCATGACAGATGGGTGCGCAAGTAGCTGGCGCCGCTGATGCGGACGTCTGCGATCGTCTGCGACGTCCGCTCGTATTCGCCCGGGCGGAACCATTCGACGAAGCCATAGGATCTTGAGGACGTGCCGGTCGCGGCGGACAATGCGGCTATGGTCATGATACCAGCCCCCTTTCCTCCAACTGCCGCTTCATTTCCGCGCCGCGATCGATCGCTCCGGTCTGTTTCACCCAATCGACGAAAGGTCCGAGCGCGTTTTCCAGCATGAAGCGCGGCTCAAAGCCGAGCAGTTCACGCGCCTTCGCAATGTCGGCAAAGCAGTTGCGGATATCGCCGGACCTCGCCTTGTTCATGATTTCGGGCAGGATCTCAGGCACGCCCATCGCATCGGCGAGAAGCGTTGCGACTTCCGCGATCGTATAGGCCTGACCGCTGCCGATATTGATCACATGTCCCGGCGCATTGGGTTTTTCGAGCGCCAGGCGGAAAGCGCGCGCGACGTCGCGCACATGCACGAAATCTCGCCGCTGCTCGCCATCCTCAAAGATCATCGGCGGCTGACCATTGGCGAGCCTTGAAGCGAAGTTCGCCAACACTCCGGTATAGGGATTGGACAAGGCCTGGCCGGCGCCGAACACGTTGAAGAGACGGAGCGCCACCGCCTCGAGGCCATAGGCTTCGCCAAAGATCAGGACCTGTTTTTCCTGCGCATACTTGGTCAGCGCATAAATCGAGGAGAGATCCACCGGCTTTTCTTCATCCGTCGCAACCGGCCTCAGGACTTTGCCGTCAGCGCCGCGCGGATTCCATTGACCGGCCTTGATCTCGTCGCTGCGCCGCCTGACCAGGTCGAGCTGCGCACCGTCGGCGGTTTCATAGCGGCCCTCGCCATAGACGCTCATAGACGAGGCGACGACAACGCGTTTGGGTCGGCGGCCGATCATCGCCTCCAGAAGAACCGCGGTGCCAAGATCATTGCCCCCGACATATCGAGCGATCTCGTACATTGACTGTCCGACACCGACCTCCGCAGCGAGGTGGATGACGCCATCGGCACCCAACAGAGCCCGTTCGACCGCAGTCTTGTCTCTGACGTCGCCGCGGATGATTTCGGCAGCCTCCGGCAGCGACGTTTCAGCATCGCCGTGAACCTGATCGATCAATGCATCGAGAACCCGTACCTCATACCTATTGTCGAGAAGCTCCTCGACAACATGTCTTCCGATGAAGCCGCAGCCGCCAGTTACAAGGATCATCGCCATCTGATTTCCGTCCGCTCAAGTTGAAGATGACCTGCCGAACCAACCGAGGCGAAGATTGTTCCTGCATCAATGTCATCTTCTTTGACATGTTCTTTGACATCGTCCGGAACAACTGGCGGCGTCGCTGGTTCGGCGGCCAATCTATAAGCGAAATAACGTCTCGAAGATTGAGAAGCGGCGACCTGGTGAGAGGTCGATGGTCGGAATCGGAGCCCCACTGCGGCAACGACGTCTGCCAACACCAAGCCGGCCAATTAGATGAAGGAGCAACTCATGAACGTGTTGCCAAGGGCGACCGAGGGAGCGATCCGGGCGGCAATCATCACCGGCCCCGGACAAATATCGGTCGAAGAGAGGCCTCTTCCCCAGCCAGGGCCGGGCCAGGTCAGGATCAGGATCGAAGGGTCGGGCGTGTGCGCTTCCAATCTTGCGCCCTGGGCAGGGCCAGAATGGATGACCTTTCCGACGGAGCCGGGTGGTCTCGGTCACGAGGGATGGGGCAGGATCGATGCGCTTGGGGAAGGGGTGTCTGGCCTCAGCCTGGGAGACCACGTCGCTGCACTCTCATATCATGCCTACGCAACCCACGATTTCGCGGATGCCGACATGGTCGTGCCGCTGCCGCCGGCGCTCGACGGCCAACCCTTTCCGGGCGAACCGCTCGGCTGCGCGATGAACATATTCCGGCGCAGCCGCATCGAGCCGGGCCAGACCGTCGCCATTATCGGTATCGGATTTCTCGGCGCCTTGCTGACGCAGCTTGCCAGCGGCGCCGGTGCGCGCGTCATCGCCATCTCGCGCCGTCCGTTTTCCCTCGAGACCGCCAAGCGCATGGGCGCCGCCGAAGTACTGGCGATGGACGACCACTGGCGGATCATCGAAGCTGTGAGAGTGTTGACCAACGGTGCTTTCTGCGACCGCGTCATAGAGGCGGTCGGCAAACAGTGGCCGCTCGATCTCGCCGGCGAACTGACCGCGGAGCGCGGCCGGCTGGTTGTGGCCGGATACCATCAGGACGGTCCGAGGCAGGTCAATATGCAGCTCTGGAACTGGCGTGGCCTCGACGTCATCAATGCTCATGAACGCGATCCAAGGATTTATATCAGCGGCATGCGCCAGGCGATCGAAGCGGTCGTTTCCGGCAGGCTCGATCCATCATCGCTCTATACCCATGTTTATCCGCTCGAGGGCCTGGGCGAGGCGCTCGACGCCACTCGGGACAGGCCGGATGGTTTCCTCAAGGCGATGGTGACGTGCTGATGAACAGGTTGGTAGAGCGCTCTCTGCAGATGCGGGTCAAGCCTGTCAGACTCGGCTTCCTCGGTGTCGGCTGGATCGGCAGAAATAGAATGGAAGCAATCCTCCGCACGCAGATGGCCAAAGCTGTTGCCATCGCCGATCCCTCCGAAGACATGCGGAAAGAAGCCCTGCGCCTTGCGCCGGATGCGGAAATCGTCGCCGATCTCGATGCGCTCCTGTCGCTCGACCTCGACGGCGTCGTCATCGCCACTCCGAGCGCCCTGCACGCCGGGCAGTCGATCCGGGCGCTACAGGCTGGGGTTGCAGTATTCTGTCAGAAGCCACTCGGCCGATCTGGCGCGGAAGCGGCAGCGGTCGTGGCCGCCGCCAGATCAGCCGACAGGCTGTTGAGCGTCGATTTCTCCTATCGTTACACGCAAGGCATGCAGCGCATCCGCGATTTGCTCAGATCAGGCGAGCTTGGCACGGTCTTCGCCGCCGATCTGGTCTTCCACAATGCCTACGGTCCCGACAAATCCTGGTTTTACGACAAATCGCTGTCGGGCGGAGGATGCGTGATCGACCTCGGCGTCCACCTCATCGACATGGCGCTCTGGTGCCTCGACTTTCCCGAGGTGGTCGACACCACGAGTATCCTGATGAAAGGCGGCGAGCCAATCAGCGCAACGGGGGATGTCGAAGATTTCGCTGTTGCCACCCTGACGTTGGCGACTGGCGCGGTCCTCCGCCTCGCCTGCTCCTGGCGGCTGCAGGCAGGATGCGATGCGGTCATCGGCGCCGACTTCTTCGGAACATCGGGGGTGCATCTTTCAGGAACGTCGGCGGGTCGTTCTATGACTTTGCGGCCTATCGCTTCCGCGGCACATCGACCGAAGAAATTGTCCGGCCTCCCGACGATTGGGGTGGCCGGGCGGCAGCGGACTGGGCCGCCCGGCTCGCCAGTGGTCAGGCTTACGATCCGTCCTGCGAACGCCTTGTCGAGGTCGCCGAAATCATCGACGACATCTATCGGCGCGGATGAAGCGGCGGCGTCGGGGCGACCGGACGAAATTGTTTGCGGTCATCGGTGAATCGGCTGGAACCGCCGAGCCTCTTTCCGGTTTTGGCGGTCGCAAATCATCTGCGGGATGAACATGGCCTCTCGAACAGCAGGGAAGACATCAAAGCCGCCGGGAGCCTCGAGCGATATGCTCGCCCGCAGCAAAATTCCTGCCTGGATCGTCAAGGCGCTTTTTTCCAGCGGCATCAAGCGTGTCAGTAAATTGTCCTCCATGACCGACGACGAACTCCTGGCGCTTCCCGGCATAGGTAAGCGGGCCGTGGAATTCATCCGGTCGTCTCTGAACAGCTGTGAAAGCGGCGGGAGCGGGAAGCCAAGCCATCGCGAATCGCCGGTTCGCCGGTGAAATGAGCAGCACTGCTAACGCGCGGAACTCTCTGCTTTCAAGGAGGTTTGGATTTCCCAATATGGAAGATTCAATGTCGGTGCCGAGATCCGAGCAGAAGCAAAGCACGATATCGAGACGTCTCGACCGCAACATCGAGGCTCTGCTGAAGCGGCGAGAGGAGGAGGCGCGACAATCGAGCCGGCAGGAGCGGGTGGCCGATGCCATTACCCGTTTCGCGGGATCGATGAAGTTCGTCTACCTGCACCTGCTGGTCGTTACGCTCTGGATCATCTTCAATACCGGCCTGCTTCCGCTCATGCCGGTCTTCGACCCGTCATTTGTCATTCTGGCGATGGTCGCTTCCGTCGAAGCCATTTTCGTCTCGACATTCGTGCTGATCAGCCAAAATCGTATGGCGGAAGCTGACGACAAGCGCGCCGATCTCAACCTGCAGATCTGTCTTCTGGCAGAGCATGAGACGACGGAGTTGCTGACCCTGGTCTCAGCCATTGCCGAGAAGCTCGGCATCGAAATCGAGACGACAGAAGAGCTCGAGGAACTAAAGGAGCAGGTGAGGCCGGAAGAGGTACTGGACGAGATCGAAGAGAAAATGCACCGGCGGGGAACTACAAAACCGCCGCCAGCGTAAAAGGGGCCCAAGGCCCGCCTGATCATCGGTGCACTACCGCATGATGTGGCAGAATTCCGGCGGGTCCCAACCGCATCTCCGCGACTGCGGAACAACGGGTCCTTTCGGGAGTTTGGCAGCAACACTGGCGGCAGTCGATTCGACCTTCCAGTGTCAGGACTGGATGTCCGACCGGCGGCTGCCCCGCAGGGCATCAGCAGCAGTTGCGAAGTAACTCTCGGGATAGTTCAAACCATGACGTCAAAACCCAGAAGAACACCGAAGATCGGATTTGACAGCGGGCCAGCGGGCGGATGGGGCTCGGCAAAATCGGTGGGAGAAATCCTTGTCCGCGAACATATCCCCCTCTCGGGCCCAGCGCTCTTGGCGCATCAGAACAAGCCGGATGGATATATGTGCGTAAGCTGCGCCTGGGCCAAACCCGCCAAGACCCATCCGCTTGAATTTTGCGAGAACGGCGCCAAGGCGACGACATGGGAGACGACAAATCAACGAGCAGATCGGGCTTTTTTCGCGGCGCATACCCTGACCGAACTCGAAAGCTGGCGCGACCACGACCTGGAGGAACAGGGGCGTCTCACCCATCCGATGCGATGGGATCCGACAGCGGATAAATATGTTCCGGTCTCGTGGGCTGCCGCTTTCGAAGAGATCGGCCGCGAATTGCGGGCGATTTCGCCGGAGAAGGTGGACTTCTATACGTCGGGCAGGGCTTCGCTCGAGACATGCTACATGTATCAGCTCTTCGCTCGCATCTTCGGCAGCAATAATCTGCCCGACTCCTCCAACATGTGTCACGAGAGTTCATCCGTCGCGCTGCCGGAAAGCATCGGCGCTTCCGTCGGCACGGCGGTTCTTTCCGACTTTCAAAATTGCGACTGCATATTCTATATCGGCCAGAATGTCGGAACGTCGTCGCCACGTCTGCTGCATGACCTTCAGGATGCGGTCGACCGTGGTGTGAAGATCGTAACCTTTAATCCGCTGAGAGAACCGGGGCTACTGCGCTTCATCAATCCGCAGGCGCCGAGCCAGATGCTGACGGGTAAGGAAACACCGATTTCCAGCGAATATTATCAAGTCAAGAACGGCGGGGACGTCGCGGCCATCTTTGGCGTCTGCAAGGCTTTGATAGAGGCCGACGACGCCCTGCATAGCTCCGGTTTCAGCAGAGTCGCTGGATCCGATGCAGTGCCCGGCGATCCTGCCAATGCGGCAGCCGTTGCCTTTGCGGCCTCGATGCGGGCGGTCGATAGAAAACACGTCCTGGACCATGATTTCATCACCGAACACACCTCCGGCTTCGAGGAGTTCGCCGCCGCCGCGCGGGGCTATCAGTGGCCAGAATTGGAACGAGTATCAGGGTTGACCCGCGAGCAGATGGCGCACGCGGCCCGTACCTATGCCGCTTCCGATGCGGTTCTTATGGTCTATGGGATGGGGCTGACACAGCATGTCATGGGCGTTCAAAATGTTCAGATGGTGGTTAATCTTGCCCTGTTGCGGGGCAATATTGGCAAGCCCGGCGCCAATATCTGCGCCGTCAGAGGCCACTCCAATGTCCAGGGGCAGCGCACGGTCGGCATAACCGAAAAGCCGGGTCTTGTACCGCTGGACAAGCTGGCGGAACTTTATCATTTCGATCCGCCGCGCTGGAAGGGTCACACGACCGTCGATGTCTGCAAAGCCATTCTGGGCGGCGAAAGCCGGGCCTTCGTCGGCCTCGGCGGCAATTTCCTGCGCGCAGCCCCTGAGACGGAGGCGATGGAAGCTGCATGGCGAAAGCTACGCCTGACCGTGCAGATTGCCACTAAGCTTAACCGAAGCCATGTCATCCATGGCGAGATCGCTTACCTTCTTCCGTGTCTTGGCCGGTTGGAGATCGATAAGCAGGCAAGCGGCCCGCAGGCGGTGTCGATGGAAAGTTCGGTGGCACATTTCCACGGCTCGCGGGGCAGGGCGACGCCTGCCAGCCCGGACCTGCTGTCCGAGCCGGCCATCATCGCCGGCATCGCGAAGGCGACGTTGCCGGAAAGCCCCGTGCCTTGGGATAGCTGGGTTGCGGATTATTCCGAGATTCGCGATGCCATCGAGCGGACATATCCGGAGACCTTCAAGGGATTCAACCGGCGGCTCTTCCAGCCCGGCGGTTTTCCACGGCCGCTGCCAGCCAGGGAGCGCCGCTGGGTGACTCCGAACGGCAAGGCGAATTTCATCACTCCGCAACGCCTGTTTCCGCAGTTCGAAGGCGTTGGCGACGAACGAGTTCTTCACCTTATGACCTTACGGTCAAACGATCAGTTCAACACGACGATTTATGGTTACAGTGACCGCTTCCGGGGCATCGACGGTACGCGCCGCGTAGTTTTTGTGAACGCCGCCGATATTGCCCGGTTGGGTTTTGTCGCCGGAGACTTTGTCGATCTGTCGACGGCCATTGAGCCCGAGACTAGACGCATGATCTCCGGCTTCAGAATTGTCCCCTACGACATTCCGGTCGGATGTTGCGCAGCCTATTACCCTGAAGCCAATCCGCTCTTTCCACTCGACCACCACGACGAGAAGGCCAAAACGCCATCTTACAAGCTGCTGCCAGTCCGCCTCAGTCGATGTGAAACAGCACCACTCGAGTGAATGGCTTATAAACAGGATGATTTTAGGAGATCAGTCGGCCCAAGACCGAATTCTGTTTCACAATACATAGCTGGAGCATGATGTCATCCGAAATCCGGTCATGCGTTCGGGATCATGCTCTAGAGGATCAAGCGATGCCGGAGAAGATTTTGAAGGGGAGCCTTGGCTGGTATTCGAGCATCTTAGTTTTAATCCTTGCCATCATCTTGGCCGCCGCTATCGGTTGGCTGCGGGAGCCGAGGCAGTACCGTGTCGACCCGCCGGTAGCGGCGGCGCTGGACGGTATCCGGTTGATGGCAAACGGGATCAGCGGCGCGCCCCCGGAAATCTATTTTGCGCTCAACAAGCCTTATGAGGCGACTGGCTACGACCTAAGCCAGGGTAAGCGGCTCTACAGCTGGTTCGGTTGTGCGTCCTGTCACGGTGACGGCAGAGGCGGGGCTGGTCCGTCGCTCCTCGACGGATGGTGGCTCTATGGCCCTTCAATGGTGTCGATCGTCGCCTCCATTCGCGACGGACGGCCGCATGGGATGCCGGCCTTCAAAGACAGGATGACGATCGATCAGATCTGGCAGCTCGCCGGCTATGTCAAGACGATCGGAGCCTATTCCGCCAACCCTGTCGCCCCCGGCCGCAACGACGATCGATATACGCGCCCGGCCGAAAACCGAGCGCCCGCCGCCAAATTTTTCGAGGAAGGTCCAATCCCGCTGCATCCTCAGCAGGGGCCATCGCCGTGAAGCTCCGCTGTCTGCCGCTCGCGCTATTGATCATGCTTTCCGGGTGCAGCACTGCGCAGTCGGTACTCCACGCTCATGGTGAAGCGGCCATTGCGCTGAAGAACCTGATCATCTTCATTGCGTGGGTAGCTGCCATCATTTGGCTCGCCGTGGTGGGTTTTTTGACATTCGCGCTGGTGCCCCGCAGGAACCACTCCGCGGGCCCGGATAATCGCTCGGAGCGGACGATGACGATCGCCGTTGCGACGGCCACTGCTGCCACTGCGCTCATCATCGGCATCCTGACTGTAGCAAGTTTCTATACGACCCGCGCCTTGAACAGCGGTGGAAACGCCGATGTGACGGTCGTTGTCCGGGCCCAGCAGTGGTGGTGGCAGTTCATTTATGCCGATCACGATCAAACGCAGATATTCCAGACGGCGAACGAGCTTCACATCCCCGTGGGTAAAACCATCCGCCTTCGACTTCAGGCGGTCGATGTCATTCATTCCTTCTGGGTGCCGAGCCTCGCAGGCAAGTTGGATCTTATCCCGGGACGGGAAAATATCCTGACCTTGCGGGCCGAAAGGCCAGGTATCTATCGTGGCCAGTGCGCCGAATTCTGCGGTCTTCAGCATGGCCACATGGCCTTCGCCGTCATTGCAGAAGACGATGCGGACTATCAGCGCTGGTTGGCCAGGCAACGCCTCGATGCCGCAACGCCGACCGAAGCCGAGGCGATCGCCGGGCAAGGGGTCTTTCTGGCAAAACAGTGCGCCGCCTGTCACGCGATCCGCGGAACGTCCGCATCGGGATCAACCGGACCCGACCTCACCCATGTCGCGGGGCGGCGCACTATCGCAGCCGGCCTGCTTGAGACCACCCGCGGCTCGTTCGCCGCCTGGATTGCCGATCCCCAGACCCTGAAACCCGGAAACAACATGCCGATGGTACCGCTGACGACCGATGAGCTGCGGCAGCTTTCCGCCTACATGGAAAGTCTCCGATGAAAAAGGATCAAGCCTCAGCGGTTCCGGCCGATACCGGGCTTGCCGATGCCGAGGTCGAGCGCCAGCTTACGACAATCTGGGGCTCGCGCCCGGGTTTCTGGGGCGCCGTCGCATCCGTCGATCACAAGGTCATCGCCCGACGCTACATCGTGACGGCCTTCATCTTCCTCATCCTCGGCGGATTGCTTGCGCTCGCCATGCGCCTGCAATTGGCGCAGCCGGAAGCCCGCTTCATCAGCCCCGACCGTTACAACCAGATTTTCACCATGCACGGGTCGAACATGATGTTCCTCTTCGCCGTCCCGGTGATGGAAGCCATCGGCGTTTACTTCGTGCCTCTCATGGTCGGCACCCGCAACATCGCGTTCCCGAGGCTGAACGCCTTTTCCTATTGGGTATTCCTTTTCGGGGGAGTCCTGCTCTGGCTGTCCTTCGCGCTCGACACCGCCCCCGATGTCGGCTGGTTTGCCTACGTGCCGCTATCGGGACCCGAATATAGTGCGGGCAAACGCGCCGATATCTGGGCGCAGATGATCACCTTCACCGAACTCTCGGCGCTCGCGGTCGCCGTTGAAATCGTGGTCACCGTCTTTAAGCAACGGGCACCGGGTATGTCGTTGGACCGGATCCCGGTGCTTGTCTGGGCGATGCTTGTCATGTCGTTCCTCGTCATCATGGCCATGCCGGCGATCATGTTCGCCAGTTCGACGCTGATCCTCGACCGCCTCGTCGGAACGCAGTTCTACAACCCGGCGGAAGGGGGCGATGCGCTGCTGTGGCAGCATCTGTTCTGGTTCTTCGGCCACCCCGAGGTCTACATCATCTTTCTGCCAGCCGTCGGAATGGTGTCGACCATCCTGCCGGCGTTCGTCGGGCGTCCGCTCTTTGGTTATCTCCCGCTGGTGATGGCGATGATCGCCACCGGCGTGCTGTCGTTCGGGCTCTGGGTCCATCATATGTTTACGGTCGGGCTGCCGCGGCTCGGAGAGAGCTTTTTCACTGCGTCCAGCATGGCGATTTCCATCCCGGCCGGTATCCAGATCTTCTGCTGGCTGGCGACGATGTGGGCGGGGCGACCGGTCTTTCGAACGCCGCTGCTGTTCGTGATCGGCTTCATCGCCACATTCGTAATCGGCGGTCTGACCGGAGTCATGGTGGCGTCGGTTCCTTTTGACACCCAAGTGCACGACACCTATTTCGTCGTCGCACATTTTCATTACGTGCTGATCGGCGGCGCTGTCTTTCCCTTGATAGCCGCCATTTACTACTGGTTTCCCAAGATGACCGGCAGGATGATGAGCGAACGGCTGGGCCGTTGGGCGTTCTGGTTGATCTTCATCGGTTTTCACCTGACGTTTTTTCCGATGCATCTTCTCGGCCTGCTGGGCATGCCGCGTCGCGTCTACACTTATCAGCCCGAGCTGCCCTGGGCCGGTCTGAACCTGTTCATCAGTCTGAGTGCGGTCCTGTTGGCACTGGGCTTCCTCGTTTTCTTCGTCGACGTCGTCCGCAGCTGGCGAAACGGCCTGCCCGCCGGCCCCAATCCCTGGAAGGCAACGACCCTGGAATGGGCGACATCTTCGCCGCCGCCGTCCTATAATTTTCGCCGCATTCCCGTCGTGGATGCGCGCG
This sequence comes from Rhizobium zaerense, assembly GCF_051810725.1. NCBI lineage: Bacteria > Pseudomonadati > Pseudomonadota > Alphaproteobacteria > Hyphomicrobiales > Rhizobiaceae > Rhizobium > Rhizobium zaerense. The sequence continues at coordinate 992,752 of NZ_CM132690.1, forward strand.
AAGCGCTTTCGCCGAACGATGGCGAGCTGGCGGTTGCAAGCGGGCTGAGAACGGATCGTCGGGAGCTTCTGGTGACGAGTGTGGTCGAAGCGCTGCCGGAAGCGCGCGAGTCGTCGCCACGTGACAGCGTCTGGCCGCTCTGGGCGGCGATCGCCACAGCGGTCATGTTGATCTGGTCGATGTTCTCGCCTTGGGCCGTCGTCTGGGGCTCCATTCCGATTGCTGTCACATTGATCGGATGGTTCTGGCCAAAGGGCAGCCCGGAGGATGAATCATGAAGGATCGGATTGTGCTCGACGTCTCGAAACTGTCCCTGCACGGGATGGGCACTGCGTCTCCGACGTGGTGGGCGACGGGAGCCTTCATGCTCATCGAAGGGTCGGGCTTCGGCCTGGCGATTGCCGTCTACTTCTACCTGATGAGCCTCGCACCGCAGTGGCCGATCGATGCGCCACCGCCAGACTTGCTGGCCGGTACGTGTCTGACAGGCCTGCTTCTTATCAGCGTCATCCCTAATATGATGGTATCGCGTTGGGCAAAGCATAAGAAACTGAGAAGGGTACAGCTCGGCCTCGTGGTGATGTCGCTCTTGGGCATTGCTCCGCTTGCTTTGCGCGTTTTCGAATTTCCGGCTCTTCATATCAGTTGGGATGACAACGCCTATGGCTCGATCGTCTGGACCCTGCTCGGACTGCATACGACGCATATCCTTACCGATCTGATCGACACGCTGGTGCTGACATGTCTGATGTTTTCCCGGCACGGCGACAACGCCCGTCGTTACGGCGACGTCCAGGACAACGCGCTTTATTGGAACTTTGTCGTCATTGCCTGGCTTCCGCTCTACCTCTGCATCTATTGGGTGCCTCGCCAATGAGTGTCGCTATCGCAAGAATTTCAGGATTGACACTGTCCCCGGCCGCCTGGGCCGTAAGCACCCAGCTCGGGCAGATGCTTCCCTCCGCAGATTGCGACACGGGAACCGGATGGATCATATTCGCAACTTTTCTGTCAGCTGCTCTGGCTATGGCAGGCGCGCTGATCTCATGGCGGAGCCATCTCTCCGCTGTCTCACGCAGCGCCAGCTTCATCAGCAATGTGGGTGTCTTGTTTGGGGCCGTCTTCGCCTTTGCTCTCATTCTACAGGGGGCGGCGACGCTGCTGCTGAATCCATGCGCGCACTGATCACCTTCATCCTGATGATCCCGGTTCTGCGGTGCTCGATATGGCGTTGCTGCAGATCGATACAATAGACAAGAGAGGCGCCAATGCAGATCTCTTATGCTCGCCTTAGCTACGTCATGGCCGGTGTCGTCCTGATACTGGTCTCGATCGGCGTCGCAGCCAATATCGTCAAAGACCGGGAGAGGCGGCAGAACGTTGCCATTGCCATGACATCAGGCGACCCCACGCGGGCGGCGGAGATATTTCGCCGCTATGGATGTGTGGGATGCCACATTATCCCAGGCGTTCCCGGCGCCGACGGGAAGGTCGGCGGGCCGCTGACCGATCTACGGCAACGCGTCTACATCGGCGGCGTCGTCAACAACACGCCGGAGAACCTCGTGCAATGGATCGTTTTTCCGCAACGGTTTTCGGCGAATTCGGCCATGCCGGCAACCGGGATTTCCGAGGCCGAGGCAAGGGATCTCGCCGCCTATCTCTACGAGCAGTAACTCACGGATGCGGCGTCGGCCGAGGCGGCAGCGATTTGACATAGCGTGCAATCGCATCACGATCGCCTTGCGGGAGCTGTGCAGTGTTGATGACGACATCCGCCATTGACGAGCCAACCCGGCCATGGTCCGGCGTCTCACCGGTGCTAAGCATGAGGGCGATCTGCGCCTCAGACCAGTGGCCTATCCGGCGCGGAGTGATGTTCGGCACAAAGCCGGTGCCCTCGGGGTCCGAGCCTCCGGCAAAGCGTGTCGACGGCTTGATGGCGCCAAGCACGTTCCGGGTCGAATGACAGTCGGCGCAGTGGCCGAGCGTTTCGACCAGATAAGCGCCGCGATCAGCGGCGTTGCCCCCGACCGTCGCCCCCGACTTACCCTCGCGGAAGAACAGCAGCTTCCAAAACGCAAGGAGACGGCGAAATTTGAGCGGCAGAGCCAGATCGTGTGGTGGCGGCCGTCCGGCTACCGGCGGCAACGTCTGCAGGTAGGCGTAAAGGTCTCTCACATCGTCGAGCGACATGCCGGTATAGCTTGGATAGGGGAATGCCGGATAGTAGTGCTCGCCACGGGGAGAAACGCCGGCGATCAATGCATTGGCGAGATCGGCGACCGACCACGCTCCGATTCCGTCCGTTGGATCCGGCGAGATGTTCGGCGGCCTGAATATTCCGAACGGTGAGGCGAGAGCCAGACCGCCACCTAATTTCAATCGGTCGGGCTGGCCCGGGGTCGCGTGGCAAGACGTGCAGTCGGCGGCCAAAAAAACCAATTTTCCTTTCGTTGCGTCGCCAGCCGTTAACGCGGCGGTCTTTGAATCGAAGTGCGGATCAGCATCGATGATGTAGCGAAAGAGAAAAACCAAGGCGAAAGCGCAAGCCAGAACCCCGGCTATTAGCCCAATTGGTAGGGGCGACAACAAGCTGCGCAAGCGATGCGCTACGCCGCGAAGACAGTCATCGATAGTAGACAAACTGCTCACAATGTTCTTTCCGCCAGCTCACAGTTCACGGCGTGCCCGGCAAATCGGTCGTAGTTTCGGATATCTCCTGTTGCTGTTCGCCAGCGATCATCATCTCGCGAAGCGGCGAGCGGGATATGTTTGCCTCGATCGCCTCATGACCAGGCGTCTCGGGAAGAGCATCGCGAAAGTTCTTGGCGTAGTCTTTCGGCATCCTAGGCGGCATCATCGGCTCGTATTGGTCGACGAAGGCTTGGACGACGACAGGCCCGGCAACTGAGAAAGCTTCAGTCAAAGTCGGTTCGATCTGATCGAACTCCCGGATCGTGAAGCCGCGGCCTCCCATTGCTTCTGCGGCGAGGGCGAAATCGATCGGTGCCAACTCGCAGGCGAATTGCGGATTTCCAAGAAACATCATCTGTTCCCAGGCAATCTGATTGAGCATGCCGTTGCAAATCACCAGCAATTTCAGCGGGAGAGCGAGACGGACGGCCGTCGAGAACTCTCCGAGCTGCATGCCGAACCCGCCATCGCCGACGACCGCGTAAATCGGTCGTTTCGGATCGGCAACGCCAGCGGCGATCGCGTAAGGCAGGCCCGAGGCCATCGAGGCGAGCGCGCCCGAGACGGCGAACCGGTTCCCCGTGCCGAGATCAATATGGCGGGCCGCGAGTTCGGTGTTCTGTCCGGAATCGGCTACGAGGACACCGTCAGGTGCAATGCGATTGCCGAAGGCGCGGACCACCGCCTGCGCCTTCAAGGGCGCACTTCGCTCCGTCTCCATCATTTCCATCTTTCGGCGCCAGCCGGACATTGCTGTTTGCGCCTGTTCCAGAAACGAGCGATCCGTCTTCCTCCTCAGCCTGACATTGAGGAGCCGCAGCGTTTCCCTCGCGTCGCCCACTAGGCCAGCATCGATAGGGAAGCGCAGACCCATCCGCTGGGGGTCACTGTCGACCTGCACGCCACGGGCGGCTTCGGGTCGCGGATAATATTCGATATAGGGAAAGGAGGAGCCGACGATCAGCACGGAGTCGCATTGCTCCATGACCTCTTGCGACGGTCCAGTGCCAAGAATTCCGATTCCGCCGGTCGTCAATGGATCGTCGTCGGCGAGAGCCGTTTTGCCGAGCAAGGCTTTGGCGACCGGCGCGGCGAGCAGGTCGGCAGTCTCGCGCAATTCTTCCTGGGCGCCGACGGCGCCCCGGCCAGCGAGGATGGCAACCTTGCGGGCGCTATTCAATATCTCGGCGGCATGATCGAGCTCGCTATCGTCGGGCACTTGGCGGCCGCCGAAAAAGCGGTTCGGCACGTGTTTTGGCCGGTTGCGTTTCGAGCGCGATTTCGAGTCCATCTCCTGGATGTCGTTGGCGATGGAGAGATGCGCAACACTGCGGCGCGAAAGCGCAGAACGACAGGCAAGGCTGGCGAGATTTTCCATATGCGAGGCATCACTGACATGCGCATTGTAGATAGCGACATTGTCGAAAACGCGGGTCAGGTCGACGTCCTGCTGGGTGAAGGTCTCGATCAGGTCGTGAAACTGCGTTCCGGTGATCGCAAGCACCGGCATCTGGTCGAGCTTGGCATCGTAGAGACCCGTCAGCAGATGCGTGCCTCCCGGTCCAGACGTCGCAAGGCAAACGCCGAGATTTCCGGTGAACTTGGCGTAGGCGCTCGCCATGAAGGCGGCCGATTCCTCATGCCGGACCTGGATGAAGCGGATCTGATCTTGGCGCTTGCGCAACGCCTCCATGACCCCGTTGATCCCGTCTCCAGGAAGGCCGAAGATGACCTTCACGTCCCACTCGATCAGCGTGTCTATCAATATATCGGCGGCATTGGGCATCGAACTCGTCCTCTGCTTGTCAAAGACCGCAAACCTTTGTCGCAATGAAAGGTTCCGAGCTTGCGTCCTTGGGCCAGCACCCAAATATGCCAGGCAGATCCGCCACGGATGCAGTCACGTTCTGTGCGCCAGCCCGTAGACGAGGATCATGGTGTAAAGCAGGAAGGCGATGGCGGCCACGGTCGCGATCAAGATGACCGCAATCCGCCCACCTGAAAGGCTATTTCGCTGTTGTTCAGCGCTGGTATGGGTTGCCTGAATGGGATCGTTTTCGGGCCTGTCCATCAGGGCTTCACTTCCGTCGAAATCTTTGCAGGCTCGTCATTTCTGCCGCTTGCGGTAAACGAGATTATTGAGCCGAAAACGATCAAAAGCCCGACTAACGTGTTGGCGCCGATGTAGATGATCAAAGCCCGACCGTCCGATTCCTGGTTCATCTGCCTCTCCCTTGGTTCGCCAAACCAAAGAACAACGGCAATGTTCCCGCCAGATGGCCTTATCGCGTCTTTTTGCTTTCCCTGCAGCCATCGACCACAATCGACGTCGGCCCCTGACGTATGCAGCGCATAACCTCCGTCAGCAATGTCGCCGGCTCGCATGGTTTTTCCAACCACACGCCTTCGGAAAATGATAAGGCATCCGGGTGCATCTTCCGCTGAGCACCGGTGTAAACGATGAATGGGATATTGCGGTCGCGCAAAGATCTGGCAATCGCTCCAGCGACCCCGTCCGTCAATTCGATGTCCATCACCACGAGATCGGGATCGTTCGCTGTCAGCCACTCTTCGGCTGCTCGACAAGACGACACTGTCTCTATCCGATCGAAGCCGGCGCCATGAAGGATGTCTTCCACGTCCATCGCGATGAAAATCTCATCCTCCATCAGAAGGATGGACGTCGTCCCTGCAACGTTCATGGCCAAACTCCTAAAATACAGGGTGATACAATAAACCTTTCCGGCCAAAATGCAGGGATCGTGCGCTATCGCACCGTCATCTCACCTGAGCATCTGTTGCGGCATGTCGGTTATCAAATATCAGTACCATCGCGATCCTTCATCGTTTCGATCTTCTGAGAGGCTTAATCAGTCGCTCATATTCCTCCTCAGATTTTCCATAGGTGTCGGAAGCTCCGCTCCAGCGCGAGACGATCTCTGCCTCTTGCCCCGCGTCATGTTGAGGCACGCTATCGCCTGGAACTTTCCCTCGTGAGATCGGTTCGGCACCGTGCCGCGAGAGACCGCGGGGCCGAAATCGAACGGAGGTTTCAATGACAACCGCAACTACAACGACCGATCATTCGGCAATTCGCAAATGGGTGGAAGCGCGCAAGGGACAACCCTCCCGTGTCAAAGGCGCCAAGCAAGGTGGCATACTGCGGATTGACTTCGGAGAGCCGGAAGAGAACCTGGAAAAGATCTCCTGGGACGAATTCTTCGCCATTTTCGATGAAAACGAGCTGGCCTTTCTTTATCAGGACAAGACCGAGGATGGGACAAGCCGGTTCAACAAATTCGTCAGTCGAAAATGATTGGCTGACATCGTCGAATAGGCCGTGCTGCCATCTCTATGTTCGCCAGGAGCTAAAGCGCGCCGGTGACGCGCCAGATCGTATCGCCGACGTCGTCCGCGATTAACAGCGCCCCGGCCTTGTCGACGGCAAGTCCGACCGGCCGGCCGTGTGTTTCGTCCTCGCCTCGCAGGAAGCCGGTGACGACATCCTCCGGTTTGCCGCTCGGACGCCCGTCCTTGAAGGGCACATAGACTACCTTGTAGCCGTTGAATTGATAACGGTTCCAACTTCCATGTTCGCCGATGAACGCTCCGCCTTGATATTGCGCCGGCAGATTTTCGGCGGTGTAAAACACCATGCCGAGAGGCGCGACATGGGAGCTCAGCGCGTAGTCGGGAATGATCGCCTTGGCGACAAGGTCGGGCCGCTGGGGCTCGACCCGCGGGTCGACATTCTGGCCGAAATAGCTGTAGGGCCATCCGTAAAAGCCGCCATCCTTGACCGACGTCATGTAGTCCGGAACCAGATTGGGGCCGAGTTCATCACGTTCGTTGACCACGGTCCAAAGAGCATGGGTCTGTGGTTCCCAGCTCAATCCGTTGGGATTGCGCAAGCCGTCTGCAAAAATGCGGTGGCGTCCCGTCTGTCTGTCGACCTCCCAGATCGACGCACGATCCTTCTCCGCCTCCAAGCCATTCTCCGTGATATTGCTGTTCGAACCGACGCCGACATAGAGCAACCTGCCGTCCTCACTGGCAACGAGGCTCTTCGTCCAGTGGTGGTCGATCGGTCCACCCGGAAGGTCCGTCAGTACCGTGCCCGGCGCGCTGATCTTGGTTTCACCCGATTGATAGGGATAACGGATGATCGCGTCGGTCGCCGCAACATAGAGATCGTTGCCGACAAGCGCCACGCCGAATGGCGAGTTGAGATGATCGAGAAAAGTCTCCTTGACCTCGGCCACGCCATCACCGTCGGCATCGCGAAGCAAAGTGATGCGGTTGCTCCCTTCGGTGCTCGCTTTGCCGCCTGACGTTGCCATTGCCTCGATCCACCCCATGACAAGGTCCTTCGGGCGCTTGATGGCCGCCTCCGGCGGCGCGACCGATTCGATTGCGAGAATGTCGCCATTCGGCAGCAGGTAGACGGCGCGAGGATGTTTCAGTCCTGTGGCGAAAGCCTTGATCTGAAGACCCTTCGGAACCACTGGCGTCTCGCTTTCCTTCCACCCGACGACCGAGGCGATATGCATCGGCGGGAGGAGATATTGCGATTGTGCGGGCAGTTTCGGATTGGCACCGATTTCGCTGCTGGGATCGGCTTCATCCTCGCTGCAGGCTGTCAGGCCGAGGCTGCAACCGCAAAGCAGCGAGAAGGCCAGGACACGGAGATTGCGGGAGAGAAAAGATCGGCTCATCATGCAGCGTCCTCAAAAAACTGCCGCTGTACCATCCGCCCAAGAACCGCATTGATGACAATGACGACCACCGTCACCGCCGACAGCGTCAAGCCGGTCGGAACCACGGATGTCCATGCGTCGCGGCTGTGAACGAAGGCGTTGAAGAGCGCGAGTACAAAGACCGCGAGATTGCCGAGCGCGTAGAGCAATCCGATGCCTGCTCTTAACGGCAGCCGCCCAGTCGCGAAATCGGCAATGCCTCCGATTGCGGCGATTCCGCCAAGCAGCAGGCCAGCGGCCAGCAGCCATGACGAAAAGTTCGTCCACATCATCTCCGCGGTCCGCCAATAGGCGATATCCGTGGCCAACGCTCCGACAAAACACGCCGCTGAAAAATGAAGTGGGACAGCGCGAAACGGGTGAGAATAGATGAGTACGCGCGAAGAAGGGGTTGGATAGGTCATGTCTTAGATCCACATGAGGCGCTCAGGTGCAGCTAACCTTCGCCATTGCGAATTGTTCCCGCAAAGGGTGTCGTGGCTCGTGCAACCACGCGGTGGCGCGGGTCCTTGAGAGGTGTAAAGCGCGCCTTGCGCTTTGAAGTCCGACATAATCTGATGTTTAATCATTGCGACTGAGAAGAGTCATGCCGAGGGTTCAAATCGCGTTTGGCTCTGCCTTGGTGTGCTACCTGGAGGGCGGATTGTCCGAGGTCCTGATCTCGATGCCGTCTTGGCGCTCCCCAATCCAACGCTGAGACCGACTGCTCCGGCTCACGCTCTCCATCTGAAAATAGCCCTCGTCGCCTGGCCACTTCCACCGGAAAGGGGCTGCCGACGAGGGGTAGCCGACGGGCCGTCATTCGAGTGGTTTCGGCCATCGAAACCGTCAGGCCCTCTTGTTCACGGCGAACAGGGTCGCGCAGACTTCGAACCGTCTGTACGGTATGGCACAGTGTATTGCTCAACGATTCTAGATGGTTAGGTTCGCAGCAGCAACGGGCGAAGGACGGCCGCATGTGGACGAAACATGGATGACGAGCAATTGAATTTTAGAAATGAGCTGTTGCGGGCTTTGGGCCCACAAGAGCGCGATCTGATCGTGCCTCATATGGAGCCAATCACTCTCGATGTCCCCTTGATCCTTGAGATGGAGAGAACGCCGGTCGGCGACGTGTACATTCTTGAATCCGGACTTGCATCGATCGTGGCGCGGTTTCCAGGCGGGCGCGATATCGAAGTGGGCATCGTCGGCCGGGAGGGAATGACAGGTGCCGCGGTGATGCTCGGCGGCGACCAGTCCGCCAACCGGACATTCATGCAGGTCTCAGGCCACGGGTTCAAATTGCCGGCACCCATCCTTTCCGCGGCCATGGAAGAAAGCCGCGCCTTGCGCAGCCTGCTTCTCGCCTATGTCCAGACGCTGCTTGCGCAAACGACGTCGACGGTGCTGGCCAATGGTCACGCCAAACTCGAAGAGCGGCTCGCGCGGTGGTTGCTGATGGTCCATGACCGGACGGACGGCATGACGATATCCCTGACGCACGAGTTTCTCGCCGTGATGCTGGGGGTCCGCCGCGCCGGAGTGACGGTCGCGTTGCATCTGCTGGAAGGCAAAGGTCTGATCCGGTCCACCCGAAGGCAGATCGTCATCCTTAACAGGCGCGGATTGATCGAAGAGGCGCATGGCTCCTACGGGGCGGCGGAGGAGGAATATCGACGGCTGATCGGCAGCCCACTTGCGCGCTGAGGATCTTTTGATCAAACCGGGTTGTGATGCGCGGTCAGCGGCGGCGCTTGCGGACCGATGCCAGGCGACCCACCGAAAGCAATTTGTTCTGGTCTGCCACTCCACGTCGGTAAAGGCTGATCAGCAAAGCCGCGATCTCCTGCGTCTCAGGCGCTCGCAGAGGCTTTCCCGTCTCGCGACATATGGTGTTCAAAATCGCCCGAAGATGACTGAGGTCAGCTGAATCAAGGGCCATCAAGTGAGCAGACTGAGAATCGAGCATAGTGCCTTTCCTCGAATAAAGGCTTCGAATTATGCAGCCATCATCATGAGGTCCGCACACATCAAGTGCAACGCTGCGTACGCAAGCGCACGGATCTAGTGATAGTAACCCGAACCGGGTCCGAACAATGCGGCGACGATCGCGTTGATATCGGCGGGGCGATCGCTGAGGACGAAGCCGGCTGAGAGCGCTTCGGACCGATGCCCTTGCGCGAAGACGAAGGGTATTCGCCGCGTCTCCAGCCATTCGTTCATTGTCAGCATCGCCTGGTCGGGGATGGTGACGTCGATGATCGCGGCGTCGCATGCCAAGGTTTCATCTGAGCTATGCATCGCGACCACATCGACGCTGCTGATGACGACCATGGCTTGGCGGGCGGCCCATGCCTCCTTGACGCCGTCTGAGACAAAGCCGGGGCCTCCGATGATGACGATCGTCTTTCCAGCGACCGGACTGAGCGATTTCATAGCGGACGCCTGCAAAAGTCGGTTGGACCGTGATCATGCCGCCAAATGGCATTTCAGGCCGCTCTGGCAGGGCTGTGGGTATCATATTCAAGCTTGCCATACCATGTTCATTTAATCCGCCGAACCCGATCGTGCCGCGTTGGTTCCCTGGCCGACGGCAAGGTGAAAGGGATCCGGACTCGTACGGTTCCGCACCAGCGGTTGAAATCGAAAATTTGGAATTTTAGGATCGTCTCATATGCTTGGGAGGAACACGATGACGCAGCACTCTGGAATTACGAAGCCTGCTCTGCAGCCTGGTGATATCGCCATGTTGCAGGCTGTTTTGCAGGGATGGTGTCAAGAGAAGTCATATGGGATTACCAGTCCGGCGGCGCAGCATGTCGCGAGGGAACTTGTATCTTGGTTCGAGTGCGGCATTCGAGACCAGCGCAAACTCAGTGGCCTGATGCGATATATGCATATGGATTTCGACAGCGTATCGACCTCGACGAAAGCACCGCATTGCGAAACGCTGCGTCCTGCCGTCAATATTGGCTTAACCAGTGTGCTATGATGGACAGACTTCTCTATTTCAAGGCGATCGCCGCGGATCCGGGCGCGCTCGATGCCGTCGATCGGCAGATTGTCGTGGGGCAGATCGTTGATGAACTTCAAGAAATCTGCGATGGCGACGCTGCAGGCGGCGGTGCCGGTCGATACCCGGCGCTCATTCGTCTGCTTCAGACGATCCGCGCTTCGATGCTATCGATCGCCAGAGCCGACGACGAGTGTTGGCAGAGGATCGTTGATGAGCTCCTACAACTTCGCGCGACAATGGTCGATTTGAAGGGCGGCCAGAGCAGCAGGATTTCCCATTGAGGCGCCTAAAACAGTCGTGGGCAGGACCCTCTTGATCGTCTTCCGCTATCTTCGAACCGAGACAGCAGGCGAAATATTTCTAAGGAACTGACTAGAAATTTATGGCATTGATTCCGCAGCGATGGGGCGGGCGATGCCAAGATTTTATTTCAACATCGTTTCCGGCGCAGGGACGATCGCCGACTTCGAAGGTACCGAGCTAGCGACGCTCGAGGACGCCAGGCATGAGGCTGTACGCGACGCCAGAGCGCTGATGAGCCAAGCAGTGCTTTCTGGGAAAGATATCTCAGCCAGGGAAATCCAGGTTTGTAACGAAGAGGGCGCTGTTCTATTGATCGTCCCTTTCACGGAAACGATCAGACCTTTCGAGTAACCGATCGCCGGATCGGCAGGCCAATCAGGCGTTCATATTCCCGCTCCGGTATGCCGTAACTGCCCGCGGCGATTTCTTCCAATTTTGCCCGATCGATGATCCTGACATTTCCGCGGGTGGCCCTGATCGCCTTTATCCCTTCGATAATATGCAGCTCGTTGGTGACCCCCGATCGGCGTACGCCAAGCATAAGCGACAGGAATTCATGAGTGAGGGGCAGATCGTTTCCGACCAGACGATCATGGCACATCAGCAGCCAGCGAGCGAGCCGCTCATGCATATTGTAGCGCCCGTTGGCAAGAGCCGATTGGGACAGCTGTATGTCGCAACAATGCACGTAATTGAGAAGCAGATCGTTGACCGCCGGAAATTCGGCCGACACCCGCTTGAGGGTTTTGACGGCGACGAGCAGGCCAGAGCCGGCGACTTGAAGGAAGGTGCGGTTGGGCGTCGTATCGGTCTTCAGGACGACATGGGCTCCCACCATGCCCTCGTATCCGACATGCCCGACTTCGACAGCTTCGTCTTCGGCGCTGGTCGCCACCATCGACGCCAGACCCTCCTCGATGAAACAGACATGCTCATTCGGCTGATCGGATTCGACCAGGACATGCCTGTTCGGCAGGTGGACCGTTTCGGCATCTGCAGTGAGCAGGTCGAAGGCATCGACGGGCAGAGCCTTCAGCAGCAAGTTACGAACGTTACGCTGGTCGGGTGCGGGCATGCACGTCTCCTTCGGGAGAGAGCCCGCGCTCATACCAGCAGCCGTCACGATCGTGGTAATGATCAGCTTATGCGTCAAAAGGGCTGGTATAGCCATATTCGGAAGGGGCTTTGTGCGGTTTTGACAATTCCGCTACGAGGCGCCAGAACCGATTCATCGCCCGGGACAATTGTTATGGATTGCGAGGCAAGCGGATCAAAAATCGCGCACTCGGCCGTTGATCTTCGATCTTGGCTTTCAACTGCTGCACGAGACCGCGTACCACCCTCATTCCCAGGCTTTTGACGTCGTTTTCAAAGGACGAAAATTCCGGCGGCAGGCCTTTTCCGCCATCGGCGATTTCAAGGAATTTGGTCGTCGGTACTATGCGCCCTGACGATAACCGTGCCGGGGGACATCAGGGTAGGCGTGTTTGAAGGCGTTCGTCACCAACCCGTTGATGAGAAGGGCGATCTCTATTGCGCGATCGGCATCGACGGCGCGTGGCTCCATCTCGACGGATACTGTGTGCTGGGAGGCAGACTGCCGCAGGCATTGGCAGAGGTTCGACAGGAAGTCCGCCAAATCCACCGTCTCGTATGCGGCTGGCGCCGGCTTACATTCGCACCTCCTACGGCGATTTCGCTGCAAGTCGTTTGCGTACAAAGATAGGAACGACCAGCACCGCGACGCGGAAAGCGATAGATGGCCCGCCCACATTCGGGGCCGATGGACAAACGACTTGCAATGGGGTCTCTTGCGGCCCATACTTCGATCATCGTTGGCAGAATTCTTGGCGCCGACGGCTGGGAGACGATCCGCTCTTGCCACACAAGAGGGCAAGGCGATGCCTCCTTTCGAAAGCAAAAATCTCTTCCTGCTCCATTTGACGGCGCCACAGCTTTTGGTTTTCGAGAGAATTCTCGAGCCGCTCGCTTTGCCGCGCGATTTCGAACTCGCCTCTATAGGGCTGCCGGTCAGCCACTATTATTTCCTGGAAAGCGGCATCGCCTCCATGGTGGCAACTTCGCCCGAAGGCAAGAAAGCCGAGATCGGCCTGGTCGGCAGAGACGGCGTATCGCCGCCGGCCCTGACGATGGAGGCGGAGGCATTTTCGTTTGACGTAATGATGCAGGTCGGTGGCGCGGGACGTCGCGTGGAAGCGCGCGCTCTGGCAGGGTTTCTGTTTGATCAGCCCGCCGTTCGGCAACTGCTAGCACGCTTTCTTCAAGGCTTCTTCGCACAGGTCGCCTACAATGCGCTTTCCAATGCCGTTCACAAGATCGACGTCCGATTGGCGAAGTGGATATTGATGTGCCATGACCGTATGGATGGCGAGGAAATCGAGCTGACGCATGAATATATGGCGACCATGCTCGGAGTGCGCCGCTCCAGCGTCACCGAAGCGCTGCACATCCTCGAAGGCGAGCACTTCATCTATTCTCACCGGGGGCTTGTTATCGTTCGCAATCGCACATCCCTGGAAGCGTTCGCAGCTGACGCCTACGATGTTCCGGGAGTATCAGGCCGCAGTTGGCCGGATTCCGGCCATCGCTCATTGGCTGCGGTTCAGTAGTTCATTGATATAAGATGTGGGCGCTATTGCAGCGTCAACCGGTCGGGCCGATCCTTCCATTCCTTGTATGGCAACAGCATCTGGCCGGGAAACCGCCTTTCGATCGCGTTCTCCGTCAGAACGATTTTTGCGAAGATCTCATCGGTCGGCGAAGCTCGATTCAATGCTTCACTCCGCTTCTCCAGATCAGCCACCAGTTCGAAAAGCTCGTCGTCCGTCATTGCCTCGAGAGCCAAGGCGAACTCACGCTCCGAGACAGCCGCAAAATTCATCACCATGCACCTCCTGCCGATGGCGCGTTTCTGGGCCTTAGCCAGAAAGCACTGATCGGCAATTGTTTGGGCGTCACTTTCCCGGCAGGTCCTTCTCGGTCGTCCCAGCACCTGGAAGCCTTTGCTGCGACTGCTCCCTGTCCGAGCCGCGCACCGGGGCCGCCGGCGCCCGGGCAATATAGACGCCCGCTCCTAGCGCGCCGATCGCCACGATGAAAGCACCGGCTATGGCGAAGACAGACCGTCGCCCGTCCTGCTTGATCATTCCGAAAGCAAGGGCAATTCCGAGAAGCGCTGCTCCTCCTGCCACCGCAAACAGCCAGAGATAATTCATCAGCATAGGCTCCCAATGTCCGGCCGCCTAACCCTGGAGGGGAAAGAAAGGTTCCTGGAGCATTTCCGTTCTCTCCAAGTCACGGAAATGCTCCATCGCAGCTTCGGCGCAATCTTATTTGTTAAGCTCCTCCGCCATCTGCAGATGGTGTTCAAGCGCAGGCCTCGTGCTTGCCGCCCAAGCTTTCAGCTCCGCATTGTCGCCGCCTTCGCCATAGCGCTTGAAGAGGTCGACCGCATCTTCGTGCGCGGATTCCTGATCGGAATGATATTGCTTGATGAAATCACTACCTTGAAGGCCCTTCAGCTTGTCGAGCATTTTCTGCTGGGCGCTGGTCATGGCGGCTGGCAGCTGCGCCTTAACCTTGCCGCCGGAAATCAGCGCCTTGAGCTCGCTGCTCGTTTTCTCATGGTCCGTCACCATCTGCTGGGCAAAGGTCTTGGTTGCCGCATCGCCACGCTCGAGTGCCAGCTTGCTGGATTCGATCTCGAACATGTCGCTGGTGGCGGCCTCCTTCACGAAGTCCGCCGTCTTCGGTGCAACGCCGATCAGCGAGTTGACTCCGGTCTTTTCCGCGGCTGATTGGGCCATAACGGGTCCAGCAAGCGAAACCGCGATGGAGGCGATGATGATTTTCTTCATGGTCTGGTCTCCTGGTTGGTGGCATCAGAACTTCAAAAGCGCCAAACTGTTCCCTGCCCGCTCAGCAATTGTCACGGCGCCCGCTGGCCTTATCAGACGCAAACGGCATGCCTGCCGTCGGGCGGCTGCACAAAGAGACCACGATGGCGCGGCGCTGCCTCGGCGAAACGCTCCGGCCATGCGCCGAAGCCTAACGAGGCAATCTCGCCGCGACTGGGTACCGTCCGGCTGAGAGCCCTCCGTCTGGCCGGGTGATGGCTTGAGCGATCCTGAACAGGAAGGCCGCGGCAAAGGGCAGTGATGCGGGAATCCACATCAACAGACCTGCGAGTTGCTGATCTTCAAGCGGCGACAGGCCATAGGCCGGCGCCGCCAGGAAGTGCGGACTGAACAGAGGATGGGATGCAAAGGTCAGGTACGCACCGAGCGCTGTCATCTGCAGAAGGGTTGCGGCGCAGACCACAAGTGCGCCGCCTGAAGGCCGTCGAGCATCGAGGATTTCCTTCCACAGCCAAGCCGCCGACAGGAAAAGCGGGATTTCCATGATCCAATAGGGAATGCTCCCAGAGAGAGCCCAGGCGTAGGGCAGGGGCAAATGCCATAGCCAGAGCATCGTCGTGTGAAAGACGAATATGAAGATCGACGGCACTCGATCCAGGAGCATCGCGTGGCTGAAGAGAAAGCGCCACGTAAGCGGCGCAACGAGCGAGATCAACACGATATGATGAACTGCCCTTGCCGAGAACAACGCTGAACTGAGCGCACAAAGCGGGGAAACGAAGGCGACGGTGAAAAGAGCGATGGCGGTAAGCCACTGCCCGACGCGCTTGTCCCGACGCGCCGGCAACCAAGTCAACGCAGTCGCAATGCCTATCGCAAGCAGCAGATAGGGATCGAAATTCCAATCCGACATCAGCAACTGAGGTGCCGGCGCGCTGCCGCAATACGGATCAAGATTGAAGGTCATTTCATGCCCGCCATTGTCGATTCGGCCGCTAAACAAGCCTAACGCGGATTTGTTCCCGCCAAACGGGTCCGTCTCGCTTTCTGATGGAACAACTCCCGCGGATCACGGTTTGGCTGTCTTGAATTTTCAGACCGAGGGATGAAGGCCGAATGGGCAAGGCGGCGTGTTGGTTTTGCGCTTCCGATCGAAAGGCAGGCGAAGACATGAAAGCACTTACCTGGCATGGCAAACATGACATCCGATGCGAGAGCGTTCCCGATCCTCAAATCGAGGAAGGGCGCGACGCTATCATCAGGGTGACAGCCTGCGCGATCTGCGGGTCGGATCTCCATCTGTTCAACGGTGTGATGCCGGATATGCATAGCGGCGACATCATGGGCCACGAGACCATGGGCGAGGTCGTCGAAGTCGGCAATGACAATAAAAAGCTCAAGGTCGGTGACCGTGTCGTGGTGCCTTTCACCATCTCCTGCGGCGAATGCTTCTTCTGCCAGCGCGGCTTTTATTCCGGATGTGAACGCAGCAACCCCGATCCGTCGAAGGTCAAGAAGATGTGGGGGAATTCACCCGCGGGCCTGTTCGGCTACACGCATCTTCTTGGCGGCTTCAGTGGAGGTCAGGCGGAGT
This sequence comes from Rhizobium zaerense, assembly GCF_051810725.1. NCBI lineage: Bacteria > Pseudomonadati > Pseudomonadota > Alphaproteobacteria > Hyphomicrobiales > Rhizobiaceae > Rhizobium > Rhizobium zaerense. The sequence goes on from NZ_CM132690.1 coordinate 1,008,979, forward strand.
TCCTGCGCGTGCCTTATGCGGACGTCGGACCGATAAAGGTGCCGGACGGACTGACAGATGAGCAGGTGCTCTTTCTCTCCGACATCTTTCCGACGGGCTACATGGCGGCTGACTTCTGCAATATCCAGCCGGGGGACACGATTGCGATCTGGGGCTGCGGCCCTGTCGGACAGATGGCGATCAAGTCGGCCTTCATCCTCGGCGCCGAACGCGTTATCGCAATCGATACCGTGCCGGAGCGGCTTGCTCTTGCCGAAGCGTCGGGAGCAACCACCCTCGATTTCATGGACGAAGACATCTACGACAAGCTCATGGAGCTGACCAACGGGCGCGGCGCCGACGCGTGCATCGACGCGGTTGGCACCGAAGCCGATCCGTCGGCGAGCTGGGACTCAAGGCTTGACCGCATCAAGATCGCTACGTTCATGGGAACCGATCGCCCCCACGTTCTTCGCCAGGCAATCCATTGCTGCCGCAATTTCGGCACGGTGTCGATCGTTGGCGTCTATGGCGGGTTCCTCGATAAGATCCCGATGGGTTCGGCGATCAATCGCGGCCTGACGTTCCGAATGGCGCAGACCCCGGTGCAGCACTACCTGCCACTACTCATGGAACGCATCCAAAAGGGCGAAATCGATCCGTCGTTCATTATCACGCATCGCGCGACTCTCGCAGAAGGTCCGGATCTCTACAAGACTTTCCGCGACAAGAAGGACGGCTGCATAAAGGTCGTTCTCAAGCCGTAGGGAAAGCCGCTGACGTCCTGGGATCACCGCCGGCATTGAAGAAAGGCTCGATGGATCATGCAGAAGAAATCAAACGGCCCTATCGAAGACCGGAATAAGCTGCGCCCACCGGAGATGGAGCTCGAGCCGATCCGCTCCGAAGGTGGAGGTGAAGACCCCGGTGCAGTTGTCGGCAAGCGCGTTAAAGCGCGATCCGGCCGTCCTTCGGAGAGATGGGCGCCGCACCGCGCCCAGCCGGACAATGAAAGGGTAGAAGGATTGCCCGAAACAGACGCAGCAGACAACCTGGCGACGGCGCCACCCGTGATGAAGCGTGACTAAGCGTGATCCTCGTCGGCGTGATGGAAACGCAGGCGATCACGATCGCTTCAAACTTTTGGGGGATTAGCCGATCACGCATGGGGCTGGCCCGGATGACACGGAACCTGTTCGTTTTTGGAACTTTAAAAAAAGGCTTTCCTCTTCATGAGCAGGGACTTTTCCGCGCCAGGTTTCTTGGAATTTTCCGGACGCGGGAATGTTATCCGATGCTGATTGCCGGCCCTTGGTTCGCTCCGATGATGTTCAATGAACCGGGCATTGGCTATCGCGTCGTCGGTGAACTTTATGAGCCTGGCGAGGATACGATAGCAAGGTTGGATCGGCTGGAATCGATCGGCATACCCGACAACCTGCGCGTAGTGCTAGACGTGGAACCAGTCGCCGGCGGGCCAATATGTTCAGCACTGGTGTACATGAAATCGCGTCGGCTCGCCGAACCTGTTCACTCGAACTATTTGCGAGTCTATGAGGACAGGCGGTTTATCCCATTCGATCGGAGAGACTGAGACGCCTGCAGCCTGCCGTGTGGTTTCCCCAATGCCCGCTCAACATTCCACTTATTCCTCGGCGTCGGAATAGGTCTTGTATTGCAGCTTCTGGAGCGACGCATCGAGCTTCAGGATGAACCCTGTCGGCGGGTAATCAAGAGCGACCTCTCCGAAGGCCGCAAGGCTGGAGTTGACGAGGCGCGTGCCAAACCCCTTGTTGTTCGGCGCCACCACCGCCGGGCCCCCGGCTTCTTGCCACCTGAAGTCCAGGCGCTTTTCGCCCGCCGCGCCGCGCACAGACCACTCGATTTCAATCGTCCCGGTATCGACCGACAGCGCGCCGTACTTGTTGGCATTGGTGACAAGTTCGTGAAGCACGAGGGAAAACGAAAGAGCCGCCTGAGGCCCCAGTTCCACCGCAGGACCGCGTGCTTCGAAACGTCGTGATGCCTCAAGCCCAAGATTGATCGCGGTCGCCTCGACGATCGTCGCCATGGTCGTGCCCAGCCAGTTTTGCTGAAGCAAAATGTCGTGCGCCTTCGAATAAGCATTGATGCGTGCCGCGATCGACTGCTCCGCATCCTCCATAGAGCTGGCGTTTCGGAAGGATTGGCTGGTGATAGCCTGAACGACGGCCAGCGTATTCTTCATGCGGTGAGAGAGTTCGTGCATCAGGACGCGCTGTCGCTCCTCATTCTCTCGCTGCTCGGTGCGATCTCTCAGAATCTTTACGAAGCCCTCGACTTCCCCGTTGTCCGACGTCAACGCCATCATCTGCCCGGATGCCCAGAACGATGAGCCGTCCTTGCGAACGTGCCAGCGCTCATCATTGCCATGACCTTCCGTTAAAGCGGCAGCCATTTCCCGCTGGAGAATCCCGGCCTGCCGGTCTTCCGCGGTGAAGATCATGGCCGCGGGCTGGCCGATAATCTCGGGCTCATCCCATCCGAGAATCCGGCGCGCGCCCTCGTTCCATGTGGTTATCAGCCCATCCAAGTCCGTGGAGATGATCGCATACTCGATCGCGCTTTGCAGGATGGCTTCGAGAAAGCGCTCCCGTGACCGGCTGGAATTGGAAAAGAGTTTCATGATCATATGGTGCGCCTGATCCTCCGGAGCTGCAAGGCCGATCGACCACATCCCGATTCTATAGCGGAGGCCATCGTGTTGGCCAAGATGCGGATGTGGCTCTTCGCCGGGCAGGTGTCGGATGAGTGAATCACGCACTCAAACGAGCGACCTTCTCGGAAACAAAGATACGCGAGCCGCGTTATCAGCCGACGTCTTAGTGAGCGTGAAAGCATGACAGGCCATTCGAGAGAAAAACTGCATGGGGATTTGCCTTCTGCATCTTCAAAAGCAGCCTCCGCCGATCGGAAAGAGCTGGCAGCGATCGCGTTTGAACGCACCAGGATGCCGATGGTCGTCACCGACGCGCGCAAATCCGATCAGCCGATCGTGCTTGCAAACAAGGCATTCCTCGCATTGACAAGTTATGAGGCCCATGAAGTGTTAGGCCGCAACTGTCGTTTCCTGCAGGGCCCTGCGACGTCTCCGATCGCCGTCGCCGAAATTCGTGCCGCCATCGCCGGCGAGCGTGAGGTCAGCGTAGAGATCCTCAATTATAAGAAGAGCGGGGAGCAGTTCTGGAACCGCTTGCATCTAAGTCCCATCCATGGGGATGACGGAAGGATATTGTATTTCTTTGGATCTCAGATCGATATGACGGAATATCGGCGGATCGAGGCACTGGAGGCCTCCGAGCACCGCCTGCTGATGGAAGTCGACCACCGGTCCAAGAATGTCCTGGCAATCGTTGACAGCATTGTCCGTCTGAGCAATGCCGATGACCCGGCCCTTTACGCCGCCGCTATTCAACACCGCGTGCAGGCGCTCGCCCGTGCCCATACCTTGCTTGCTGCACGAAGATGGACAAGCGTTTCTCTTGAGGAACTCATTCGCCAGCAGGTGTCGCCGTTTGCGGCCACCCGCGCTTTTTTTAGCGGACCCGATATCAAAATGGCTGCGCCGGTCGTCCAGCCCCTTGCGCTCGTGCTCCATGAACTCGCTGTCAACGCAGCCCACCACGGTGCGCTTGCCGCTACGCAAGGTAAGCTTTCAATCAGTTGGAAGCCAAGACCGTCCGGGGCAGGCTTTAACATCCGGTGGCAGGAGGTGGGCATCGACACTCCGCCTAGATCAGCCAAACGAGGTTTTGGCACGGTGATTGTCGGCGCAATGGTTGAAAAGCAGCTTAAAGGACGTCTTCAGAAAATCTGGTCGGATGAAGGGCTGCTTATCGACATTGAGATCCCATCGGCAGGCTCGACCTCCATGTGACGGATCTGTGCACTCGCCTCAGCAGTTGACGACTCAGAATTGGTGCGGTCCATAAAAGGTCGCCCACTTCATGCTCTCGCGGCGTCAGCGGAAGATGAAGGGAGCTTTGCTCCTTCATCCCTTTGTGACAATTTCAATGAAGGCTTCCTTATCCACCAGGCCCGGCGGGGTGCGGGGCACCGGACGCACAACCCCGTCAGTTCCGAAAGCAACCTCGCTTTGAGAACGCCCCTTTAAGTATGTGAATCGTGCGCCAGGCCGTCATGCTATTGCACAACGCCGCAGGCGGTCGCCACTAACGTTCCTCATCTTTGTTGAAAGGGCAGTAAGGTTTTAGTGTTGTTGCTGCGACCGAGTTTTCGCAGCAGATGGCGAACGCTACTTGCGAGGATAAGAGGGACCCTTGGCATGCCGAGACTCGGCTTAATGGATTGGCGAAGGAGCAACGACTTCGCTCCTTCCTTCGCACTTTCATGCGGGACTAAACTGTGCGGCAACCTTCTACCGTATTCGACCAGCATGGAACGCCGGCCGGAAGGTCGGCGTAAAGAAGCCCTTGAAGCAGCGCCAGATTTGGGCAATTCGTTTCTTCTTCGATAGGGAGAGGCGCATGAGAGACCGGGCGTTGTTCGATCTCGCAATCGACAGCAAGCTACGAAGGCTTGACTAAGTCCCGCAATTAAAGGGCCGATTGACAGCCCTGAACCAAAAGTGCGACCGATCTTGTAGCCGGCCTTGCGCGAGATGCCGAATTCCCGGCAAACATCGCTCATACCCTCGCCCTCAAGCAGCCGGGCGACAAATCGAAGACGTTCCTCCATGACCGAAGTCTCTCTCCACGGCATCAACACCTCCCGCTCAAAACGGAAAGTGTTACCCATGTCTCCGGTACAAAACGTCACCTACCTCTCAGGTCGGGCACGGTGTCCAGCTCTCGAGGACGCTTGCCTGTCAACGAGAGTCGCACTTGCTCAACCCAGAAGGGGAAGATCAGCTGCGAGGCTGCAGCAGCGCCAAGGCGACCGTCGATGCGGCTAGGACAGCGGTAACGGTCAAAGGACCGACAGCGCCGCAGTGATCGACGACATAGCCGCCGAAAACCGCGCCGATACTGATGGCGACCTGAAAAGAGACGACCATCAGGCTCCCCGCTGCCTCCAGAGCGTCGGTTGCTCCGCGGGACAGATTGGTCGGCAGCACCACCGGCGCCATGCCGAACGCTAGACCCCAAAGCGAAACGAAGGCGAACGCAACGCCGATATAAGCACCCCAAAGCACCAAGGCGAGCGCCGCAATCGCCATCAGTGCGGCGGTAACACCAAGCGCCAGGCGGATACTTGCGTCGGCCATTCGGCCACCGGCGACGTTGCCGATCACAGAGGCGATGCCAAACCCAAGCAGCGCTAAGGCGATCCATTCGGTTTTAAGGAGCGTCACTTGTTCGAGGAAGGGTCGCACATAAACCGAGCCAGCAAAATGCCCCGTCATTAGCAAAAGGATGGCAAGCATTCCCAGTTGAACGCCACGCCGGCTTGTGAGCCGGAACACGTCGGCGAGCCTGTTGCTTGTGCTTGCGGGCAGCGTTGGCAAGCTGAGCGCCTGCAGCACCATGGCAAGTGCGGCAAGCCCGGCGGTCATCGCCATGGCGATGCGCCATCCCAGCCAATCGCTGATCAAAGCGCCCATCGATGGCGCAGCTATGGTGGCGAGCGAGACGCCGAGGGTGACAACAGCCATGCCCCGACCTGTTGCATTGGCGCCAGCCAACCGAGCGACGACCGCGACTGAAAGCGCCCAGAAGCCGCTAAGGGCGATGCCTAGCCCAGCCCGTCCCAACAACAATAGCCAAAAATCGGTCGCTAGTGCTGCGAGAATATTGGATGCGATCGCCAACGCGCTAAGACCGACCAGCACCGCCTTGCGGTTCAGTGTGCCGATAAGAACATTGCTCAATAGGGCCGTCACGGCGCCGACGGAAGCGGTCGCGGTGACGACCTGTCCGGCTGTCCCCTCGGTAATCCTGAGATCGCGCGCCATTGGGGTCAACAGGCCCGCCGGCAGGAATTCAGCCGATACCAGCGCAAAGCTGGTTGCGGCCATCGAAAGAACGGCAAACCAAGTCGCGGCACTCCAGGCGGCTGGCTCGCCGGTATCAAACTCTATCGCCGCGTCGTCGAGTTCTGATGTCGTGTCCGTCATTGAATTATCTCCACGTCTGGAGATTTCATAGACGAACTTCTTAAGATGTTATGTATCTTAAAATCCGAAATTCATGTCGATTCGTCCAGAACTTGTGCGACGCACAATGCCCGGCGACACGCTGGTGATGCGTTTGAAGGCGCGAGCGAAGGATGCCTCGGATTCATAACCTAAACGGGAAGCAACTTCGGCAACTGACATGCCGCTTTGGCCCAGCAACTCGCTGGCAAGTTGCATCCGCAGACGGCCAAGATAACGTGCCGCGCCTTCTCCTAAGATAGCGCTGAAGCGCTCGGCAAAGATCGAGCGCGACTGGCCTGCCACGGCCGCAAGGCTTTCGAGGGTCCAGTTATGGCCGGGGTCCCGGTGCATCGCTGCCAACACACGACCGATGTGGGGGTCGCGGATGGCGGCGAGCCAGCCGGTGGTCGAGGCTCCGCTGCAATTCACCCAGCAGCGGATAAGCCGCGCTGCAAGCAAGTCTGCCATACGCGATAGGACGGTCGCGCTGCCCATCTGGGGCTGTGAAGCCTCCGCCGTCATCGCGGCCAGCAGGGGACCAACGATCGGGTCATTGCCGGCCACATCGCAGCCCTTGATGATTGGCGGCATCAAAGCGATCAAAGGATTAAGCGCATACGCGCTCAAAGCCATAGAACCGCAGAAGAGGGTACTGGTCGCACCCGTTCCTTCCCGAACCACTTCGCAGACGTTGCTGCCCAGACTTGTTATCTGACAGCTTTTGAGGGAGTCGCCCTCAACATCGGGCGCGCTGGCCAATCGATGCGCGATACCTTGCGGCAGCAGAACGAGATCTCCGTCGTTCAACTCCTGCCACCCTTGAGCTTCGGTATGGATCCAGCACGGACCTTGGCTCACGAAGTGAAAACGAAGCAGCTGTTGTTTCGGAAAGGCGATGCTCCACGGATGTCTGAGTTCGCAGCGCCCATAGTTGACGCCACTCAAGCGAAAGTCTTGTAGTACTTCGCTTAGCGCATCCATGGGGATATTTGGCGGCGACAAAGGTCGAGACGAATGGTCAAGCATTCAGCCAATTTAGGTCTCGACCGTCTGGCATGCAAGTACGATCGTGTCGCAAGGCAATTGTCTTCTGGAAAACTGCACCGCTCCGGTGAAAGGCGCTAATGCCTTCTGGAGCCCGAAGTCGCCAGACGGTTCTCAAAGAGACGCTGCGAGGATTGGGCGGCGCATGATTCCATCACGATCAGGGCTGTTCCCACCTTGATTTTTCAAACCTGTTTCGCCATTTGATCGGCGCTAATTCGCTTTCCTGGAGAACCCGAGCACATGACAAAGACTGCAGAACAGACCGCCGAAAGCCATGTCTTTGAGGCCGACGTTGCCCGCCTTCTGCACATGATGGTCCACTCCGTTTATTCGGATAGGAATGTGTTTCTGCGTGAGCTGATTTCGAATGCGGCCGATGCCTGCGAGAAACTTCGATATGAGGCGATCGAGACACCGTCACTCCTTGGTGCTGATGCCGAAAACCGGATCACGCTAACGCTGGACGAAGAGAACCGGCAGCTTATCGTCGAGGACAATGGCATCGGCATGGGCCGCGACGAAATGGTCGAGGCGCTGGGAACGATCGCGAGATCGGGGACCCGGGCGTTTATGGAGCGAATCGAAGCAAGCAAAGCCGCAGAAGATGCTCAACTGATCGGGCAGTTCGGCGTCGGCTTCTATTCCTGTTTCATGGTGGCGGAGCGTGTCGATGTGATCTCGCGTCGAGCCGGAACGCAGGAAGCCTGGACATGGACGTCGGACGGCAAGGGAAGTTACAGCGTGAGCTCGGCAACGAGCCTCACTGACGCTCCATCCCGTGGAACGCGTATCGTCTTGCATCTGATGGAGGACGCTAAGCAATATACGTCCCGCTGGACCATCGAGCGTATCGTCAAGGAACAATCCGGCCACGTGCCAGTTGCGATCCGCCTTATTGAGAAACCGGGCAAAGAGCCAGTCCAGATAACGGACGGCACCGCACTATGGACGAAGTCGAAGAGCGATGTCAGCAAGGAAGAGTATACGGACTTTTATCGTGGCGTCTCCGGGCAGTACGATGAACCGGCGCTGACCGTACATTTCCGTGCTGAAGGCCGGCAGGAATATACGGCTTTGGCGTTCATACCCGGAACACAGCCTTTCGATATGTTCGATCCCGAACGCAAAGGAAGAATGAAGCTATACGTCAAGCGGGTGTTCATAACCGATGATGCGGATCTGCTGCCGAGATACCTGCGCTTCGTTCGTGGGTTGGTCGATACCGCCGATCTGCCGCTCAATGTTTCTCGTGAGATGATCCAGGAAAGCCCTATCCTGGCGGCGATCCGCAAGGGCATCACCAGCAGGATCATCACCGCGATAGAAAAAGTCGCTGAAAGTGACGCCGACGCCTTCCTCAAGTTCTGGGAGAACTTCGGCGCCGTCCTCAAGGAAGGCATTTACGAAGATTTCGAACGACGCGCTCAACTCTTGGCGCTTGCTCGGTTTCGGACGTCCTCATCGAACGAAGGCTATCGTTCACTTGCCGACTACGTCAAAGATGCCAAGGAAGGCCAGAACGCGGTCTATTATGTGGCGGGCGGCAGCCTTGATCAGCTTAAGGCATCACCACAGCTTGAAGGGTTCCGGGCGCGCGGCATCGAAGTGCTGCTTTTGTCGGACTCAATCGACAGCTTCTGGACGATGAATGCTCCAGACTATGAAGGCAAGGCGTTCAAGTCCATCACGCAGGGTGCTGCGGATCTCGCACAGTTTGCGAAGCTTGACGGTCAGACAACGCAGGAAGCGGAAGACAACAGCACGGCGACCTTCCTTGTATTCGCCAAGCAAAAACTTGCCGACCAAATTGCCGATGTCCGGGCTTCGGACCGTCTGACGGAGAGTGCCGTCTGCCTCGTAGCACCCGAAGACGGCTATGACAGGCAGATGGAAAAAATCCTGCGGAACGCCGGTCGCCTTCAAGATGCGTCCAAGCCGATCCTGGAGATCAATTTGCTGCACCCTTTGATCAAAGCGATTGCGAGCGTGGAGGGTGATGCTTCGTACCAGGAGGACGCCGCGTTCTTATTGCTCGACCAGGCCCGTATTCTAGATGGAGATCGGCCAGCGGATCCACGCCGATTTGCCGAGCGGCTTGCACGGGTCTTTCAGAGGTCGGTGCAGTCGTAGCAACAAGCAGAGGGTGGGGTTGGTCTGATCCAGCCTTTCGCGAATATGCGGCGGATGTCGCAAGCGGCGCTTACCCGGCCGAGAAGCATAAGGTTGCGTTAGAGCCACACCAACTGGAGCTTTTTCTGACTAGGCTTGGGGGCGCTGCGGGATAAAAAATGGCGCGTTGCAGGATAAATTTCGATGACATGAACATGGAGATTTGCTGCGGGAGGCGAACCAGCACCCAGACGCCGAGATTGTCGGAATAACCGATACATCGGCAGAACGGGTGCAGCCAGCGCTCGCGGCCTTCAAGAGCTTGCGATCCCTCTCGAAAGTTCTTAGGTCGAGGGTCTCTGCACTGTGCAAACCCCGTGCTTAAGAGACCGAGATGATCCTCATCCTTTCAGGTGTTCAAAAAGCGTATTCCACGGCCGAGGGCCTCATCGAAATCCTGAAGGGCATCGACTTGGAAGTCGCTGCTGGCGAAAGCGTCGCGCTCACCGGAGAGTCCGGCAGTGGCAAAAGCACATTGCTGCATCTGGCAGGCGGGCTCGACCGCGCAGACAGCGGCTCGGTCGTGATGAACGGCAACGACCTGGCGCTATTTGGAGAGAACGAACGGGCTCGATACCGGAGAACAAGCGTTGGTCTTGTTTTCCAGCAGTTTAATCTCATCCCATCCCTGAGCGTCGCAGCCAACATTTCGTTCCACGCCAAGCTCGCGAACCGGTACGATCAGGCTTGGGAAGCGCAGTTGATCGAGAAACTGGGACTGCGCGAATACACCACTCGGTATCCCGAGCAGCTTTCCGGAGGCCAACAGCAGCGCGTTGCAATCGGGCGAACCTTGGCTGCCCGACCACCTCTCATCCTTGCTGACGAGCCAACGGGCAACCTGGATGAGCAAACGGGCGATGCCGTCCTCGATCTGATGCTCAATCTGGCTCGGACGGCCGGATCGGCTCTGCTTCTCGTCACTCACTCCACGAGGCTTGCAGCGCGTTTGGACCGAAAGGTCATCCTTCGCGGTGGGAAGATTGCCGAATGACCTTCGTTGCATTCGCAGCCTTGCTGTCACACTGGTGTCGGAGACCTCTCCAGCTGCTGACGCTGGTCATGGGCATTGCGCTGGCGACAGCTCTCTGGTCCGGCGTTCAAGCTATCAACGCCGAGGCGAGAGCGAGCTATGCCCGGGCGGCATCGGTTCTGGAGCAAGGCAACCTCCGGCAGATCGTCGCCAAGGACGGTGATGGCATAGCGACTGAGGTCTATGGCGGCCTGCGTCGAGCGGGCCTCAATGTTTCGCCCGTAATTGAGGGCAGCTACCGCTTCGGAAGCATAAGGCTCCGTTTGGTCGGGATCGAGCCTCTGACGATGCCAAGGGACTCCCCGAATGCGACGATCGCCAGCGGTTCAGATCTATCCGCCTTCTTTTCAGCCAGCGGACAGTTGCTCGTGTCGAGCGCCACTGCCGAGCGGCTTCGTGGTGCCACAAACATGAGCATCAAAATCGATGGCAACGTTCCCGACGGCGCCGCCTTCGTCGATATAGCGGTCGCCGATCGATTGCTCGAGAAGCATGGAAAAATCGACCGCCTGGTGGTCGCAGGCAATCAAAAGATTTCCGCCGAAGCAATCGACCAGGCGGGATTGACGATCCGCGAACCGCCTGAACAACCAGACGTCGCTCGCCTCACAGACAGCTTCCACCTCAACTTGACTGCCTTCGGCTTCCTTTCGTTCATCGTCGGGCTCTTCATCGTGTATTCGGCCACGGGCCTGAGCTTCGAACAGCGTCGAGGGACTTTTCGGACACTCAGATCGCTTGGTGTCTCGCTTCAAGCATTGACCACGATGCTCCTGATCGAGCTTTCGCTGCTGGCGCTGATGTCGGGCTTGATCGGCGTCATACTCGGCTACGTCATAGCATGGCTCCTCATGCCGGGCGTCGCCGCGACCCTCAGGGGCCTCTATGGCGCGAATGTGTCAGGCTCGCTTTCCATTCGGCCGGAATGGTGGTTGGCTGGACTGGCGATTGCTCTCGGAGGAACCGCTGTCTCGTCAGCTCAGAGCCTGTGGCGGGTTTGGAAACTGCCGATTTTGGCTGCCGCACAGCCGCGAGCGTGGGCAAGAGAGTCGGCCAGATCGCTTGCCTTTCAAGCGGGAATAGGTGGATTTCTGGTGATCTTGGCTGCTATCCTGGCGACTACTGCGTCCGGGCTGCTGGCGGGTTTTGCGACACTTGGCTGCCTGCTGCTTGGAACAGCTCTGATGCTACCTGGACTTATTGCGGTCATCTTGACCAGAGCGCAGCAATTGTCGCGAAGTGCCCTCATGGAATGGTTCTGGGCCGACACCCGCATACAGCTTCCCGGCTTGTCGCTGGCTTTGATGGCTCTGCTGCTGGCGTTGTCGGCAAACATCGGCGTCGGCACGATGGTATCGAGCTTCCGGCTGACTTTCACCGGATGGCTGGATCAACGCCTGGCCGCCGAGCTTTACCTGACTGCCAAGGATGAGGAGCAAGCTGTGCGGCTCCGGGCCTGGCTTACCAAACGCTCGAGCGCGGTCTTGCCCATCTGGAGCGTGGACGGCGAGGTGCTTGGCGAACAGATCCAGATCTTTGGCGTCGCGGACGATCCAACTTACCGAGAGCACTGGCCCTTGATTGCTTCCGACAATGACGTTTGGGATAAGGTCGCCGCCGGGCAGGGTGCTCTCATCAACGAGCAGATGTGGCGTCGAGGCGAAGCGAAGATCGGCCAGCCGTTGGCCATGCCCGGAGGTTGGAGCTTAACCGTGGCCGGCGTGTACTCGGACTATGGAAATCCGAATGGGCAAGTGATAATCGGGATCAAAACGCTGGTCGATCATTACCCCGATGTCCCGAAACTTCGCTACGGGGTCCGAGTGGCTCCCGAGCGAGCGCAGGATCTCAAGCGCCAGTTGGTCGAGGAGTTTGGTCTGTCGGATACCGCCATCGTTGATCAGGCTTCGCTCAAGCGACAATCGAGAGCGATTTTCGACCAGACGTTCAAGGTGACGGGCGCGTTGAATGTCCTCACCCTTGCTGTGGCAGGATTTGCCATGTTCTCAAGTCTCCTGACGCTGTCTGCTATTCGGCTTCCGCAGCTCGCGCCGGTGTGGGCAATGGGTGTCCGGCGACGGGATCTGGCGCTCTACGAAGTTGCCCGGACACTTGCTCTTTGGATGGCGACATTTATGGCTGCGATCCCGGTCGGGCTTGCCCTGGCGTGGGTTCTGCTTGCGATCGTGAACGTAGAGGCTTTTGGTTGGCGATTGCCAATGATGGTGTTTCCAATGGACTGGTTTTGGCTGGGAACAATCGCTCTTATTGCTGCATTGGCATCGGTGCTGGTGCCGGTTCGGCGTCTGGCCTCGGTAAATCCTGCGGACCTGCTGAGGATTTTCGCCAATGAACGGTAGATTGTCGGCATCTGTCCTGATAGCTGCGGCTGTGATCTGGGCGAACGGTCAGACATTTGCGCAGGGCTTTGCCGGATTGGGATCGGATGCGCAAGGTTTTGCGATCCCCGAGCGGGGCTCTATTCTTTCTTTCCCCGCCGATCATGGTGCTCATCCTGATTATCGCATTGAGTGGTGGTATGTGACCGCCAATCTCGAAGATGAGAATGGCAGGCAATATGGAGCGCAGTGGACGCTGTTTCGCTCTGCGCTGGCTCCGGGAGACAGGGTAGGTTTCGCGGATCCGCAGATCTGGATCGGGCACGCAGCGATCACCACTCGGGGCCATCACTATGTTGCGGAGCGCTTGGCGCGGGGAGGCGTCGGGCAGGCGGGTGTGGCCGCAACACCATTTCGGGCTTGGATAGACGACTGGCGGATGGAGGGTAGCGAGCGAACCAGCTCGGACGTCCTTGGCGACGTTTCAGTCTCTGCGGGCGGGCCGGACTTCAGCTACACCCTAGACCTCAAGGCCGACGGTCCGCTCATTCTTCAGGGAGACAACGGCTTTTCCGTGAAGTCGGCGAACGGACAGGCGAGCTACTATTACTCACAGCCTTTCTATGAAGTGGCGGGGACGATCACGACGTCCGGATCGCCGGTTAAGGTCAGCGGCAAAGCGTGGCTGGACCAGGAGTGGTCGTCGCAGCCGCTTGCGTCCAATCAGACGGGCTGGGACTGGTTCTCACTGCACCTGAATTCCGGCGAGAAACTGATGGCTTTTCGGCTTCGTGACGACAACAACGGATTCATCTCCGCGAACTGGATATCCGCGGATGGACGAACGACACCTCTGTCGAAAGACGACATCCAACTGGAGCCAACTCGGAACGCAACCGTCGATGGCCGCCAAATGCCGGTAGCGTGGCGTATACGCGTACCGGGTAAGTCGCTCGATATCACGACCAAACCGTTGAACGACCGGTCCTGGATGGCGACCTCAACGCCCTATTGGGAGGGGCCGATTAGCTTCACGGGCTCTACGTCAGGGGTCGGATATCTTGAGATGACCGGCTACTAGCTGTTACCTTTGACAACGGGCAACAGCTCCTTCGTTGAAGGGTGCAAGCTCGCCAGCCCTTCGGTAAATTCCTGCAGGATCGATCGGAGTCTCGCCTATTCAGGAAGCGTCCGGTGATGTGTTGATTAGTGTTTCAGGGGTCGATCCGCCCGAATGGATCGGGCGGCCGAGCGTTGACGAAGGTCCTGAAGCGGTAGCGCGGGCTCAAGCGAGGAGCGGTCAGTGTCCTCACGCCAGGCTCGGTCATACTCGAACATGATCGTCTCGGCACCACGCACGCGATTACTCCGCGCCAGCCCGATTGGACGTGTGCGGCCGTGTAAGTCGAGATGAACTTCGAAATCAGCCATCACGCGACGATCGCTTCAGGTGGGCGTGTTTACGGAACTGCGCGCCGGCGAGCGACTGACCAGCTGTGATTACTAATGTCGGCGACCTGGCTCAGTGCAAGCCGAGTGCCTGTAGAACGCCTGCGTAGATGCCGATGCTGACATTGGTGTCCCCGGCTTCGATCTTTTGAAGCGTTGAGCGCGAGGTAAAGGCACGCTCGGCCACCACAGCCATAGGCAGGCGGCGACACCGGCGAGCGTCGTGTACGTCTGCGCCCTGTTTGCGTAGCGCGCGAAGCACGGCGGCCGGAGGATTATGAGGTGTTGGCGTTTGCCACCTTTTACTCCAGAGGAAGTTTAGGGGCTACGATCAGATCCCTTCGTCGTGCCGAGCCGAAGTCCGAATGTGCGAGACTCCTGGCTCTCAGCAGGCCACTTCGATTTGGTCATCCAGACCTACCAGCGAACGAGGCGCAGGCCGCGGCACCAAGTGCCGCTCGCCGTCAACGGAGACGATGCAAGCTTTTGGAAGGCTATACGAATAGATAGCATGCCTGATTCCAACGCATCTCTTCATTAGCGGGTACAAAAATGCTCTACTATGAGCGCCTGCTTAAAGGCAACGAGCCGCCTAACTCTTTGTGGTGCAACGGTTCCTTTACCACCCGCTGAATGCGGGGCTTCTTCCTCTGCCGAGCTGCCGACTAGCGTCACGAGCCTCGCAGATGTCCAAGAGCAGCCGGGCAGTCATGTCTGATAGTCCGCTCACAATTGACGAAAGTCGTTACCACATGGAAGCCGTTCACAATGCCAGCTCAAAGATATAGCCGTTGCAAGAACCTCAATATTTACTGGACTGTGTTGGACAAAGTCATGGGACAGGCGGTTACCATCGATGGGTTTGTCATGGACATGCTCACCGCCGAGGAGGCCGATAACTTGGTCGATCTATTAAATCGTGGCAACCAAGAGAGCCTCTGGTGTCTTGCCGAACGGTGTTAGAAGCAACGGTCGATACCGGCGTGCTCGTGCGGCACTTTGACAGACTGAAAACCTTAATCTCGACGTCCTTTCGACCACGGCGTTCATTTGGATGCTGGAAAAATGATTCGGTGTGGAGAATGCAGCCGCCATTTGATTGATCAGCAATATTGGCGCTGGCGTGAACGAGCACAGTAGACCTAGGATTCCCGGCCCATTTCCTGAGGACCCCATCCACGTCCGAAAGCCGTACTTTTCGCTTTCGGTTGCGGTAGCATCTATTATACAATTCCGGATAGTCCCTGGTCGGATTAGTTCCTTTAGAGATTTGCGAAGCCTGCCATTTTTTTCGGCCGTTGGACATGCATCGATGTGCTTGGACCTCAATTCCCTCGGCGAAGAACATTGAGGGCGTCTTGCAATCTAAGGGCAGCCAGCGCCTTCGTTGCCTCGTCGGCCGGCCATCCGGCTTCCATCGCCGCCGACAGCAGAGTGGCGTCGGTGTGAAGCTCAAGTCTCTCGTAGAGGGGCTCAAGCGCTTCTCGGGCGGTAACAACGTGCTCGTCCGCAGGCGTGATAGGAGTCGGAGATACCGTCGGCATTCTGCGTCCCTTCTTAACGGTTTTGGAACCTGAAAATTGGCCAAGGTTCCAATGTCTAGTCAATGGCTGCCGACGCCCGGTGCGAACATGACCAGCCTAGGGAAGCCTGCACTCATGAGAAAAATCTAAAACAAACCGCGTAGGTCCGCCATCATACTTGTGTATGCGCAACTTATACGGAGGCAGCACCAGGCGGGCTGCTAGAGAGTTATGCTCGGCTCGGCCGCGCGTTTCGAGCATGAAGCGTCTATACATTTCTCGACGAGAGCATCTCATCGGGAAGGAGCGGGTGGTAGTCTATCTGATTTCTGACCGTGGCCCCCGACGGGCGTCTCCTAAACCCCTGTATAAGGCATCCCCTCCCTCTTCGCTACCCGACCCTTCCTCAAGATCAATAGCAGGTCGAACTGCGCCCTGTTACGGTCGTCGTACTTCCTCCCGCGCGGCAATGTCATCAAGGTCGCAAAGGAGTTCATCGCCTCGCGATGCCTGCATCAAGAACAGACTTGAGCACAGTTCGCCAGGGGTAGGTGTCCGGCGAGCCGACGGGTCAGACCGTTTGCCTCTTCGCTCCCTAGCGTTCTTTCGAAGGATTGACACCATGATACACGACCTCCACCGCATCCAAATCGAGCTGATTCCATTGACGCTTTTTCCTAGAGCATCGGGGGAAGCTTGGCCGTGGGCTCCAGGCTCTCCGCTCCACACGCCGCCAGATATTGCATCACGGCCGTCCACGGACTTGGAGGCTCATTTGATGATGTTTTCCGTCATGCCACGCACCACGATGGAGTGTCCCTGGGGACAAGCTTTGCACGCCTGGAGATCTGCCTTCATCCTATACGTTACTGGAACCCAGTTCGATCTTTTTTGCTACTCCGCTGGGCTTGTCCGTCTTCTAGACGACTTCGGAAATCTCACTCCTTCAGCGATTTCCGTGAGCATGCATTAAGCCCGACCGCCTCTTGCGTGCAGAATTGAGGAGCAGCAAGCTTGGCGCCTGGCACCTTTAGCTGGTGCAGACATGTTGATGCTCTCCAACCCCGTCCAGTTTCCGGTTGCGCGATTTCGCACGGTGGTCGATGCGACCGTTGCTTTTCGCCAGTGCCATCGGCCCGATCGCGGCATCGTAGAGGTGAATCCAGCTCCGCTGCACCTCGTCGTCTGGTGATGGCGACGAGGGGCTCTGCCTAAGGCCTAAACACTTCGCAGAGACCTACTTTCTGCGAGAGCTTCAGCCAGTTGTTAGTCCTACGCAGTCTCCCACGCCGCCATTTGGTCGGCTGGCTTTGCGCCGATGGTTTCGTCTCGTTCGAGAGGCAGGGTGAACAGAAACATTGCCCCACAAGTTCCATTGGCGGTTGCCCACATCCGGCCGCCGTGAGCCTCGATGATCGAGCGGCAGATCGCCAGGCCCATACCCATGCCGCTGGATTTGGTCGTGTAGAAAGCCTCAAATAGACGGTCCATGGTCTGCGGGTCGAGACCTGGACCCGAGTCGCGCACCCCGACGACCACGCCTCCTGAGGACTCTGACTCGGTGCTGATCAGCAGCTCGCGTTCTTCTGCGTCGATGCCGCTCATCGCCTCGATGGCATTCATGATCAGGTTTAGGACCACCTGTTGCACCTGGATGCGATCTCCTTTCACGGACGGAAGGCTGGTCGCGAATTCGGTTTGTAGCGTGACGCCTTGCCGATGCGCTTCACTGCTGGTCAACGCAATGACGTGACGAATGGCTTCATTGAGGTCGAACTGCCCATCGCGAGGCGGCTCTTTCTTGACCAAGGCACGGATCCGGCCAATGACGTCGCCGGCTCGATTGGCGTTCTCGGCGATTCGGCCGAGTGCCTGAGCCACTTCCTCCAGATTCGGCGGATGGGTACCTAGCCACCGCAAGCCGGCCTGGGCGTTGGTGAGCGAGGCGGCGAGCGGTTGATTGACTTCATGGGCGATAGAGGCTGTGAGCTGACCCATTGTGGCGACGCGGTTTGCGTGGGCCAGTTGCCCCTGCGCCACGCGCAATGCTTCCTCGCTCTCCCGCAACGCCTCTTCGGCCTGCCTGCGCTCCGTCAAATCGAGGACGAAAGAGACGCCTTCGTCCCTGCTTTCTTCCAATAGAGCACTGCCGATCAGCACGGGCAGACGGCTGCCATCTTTCCGAAAGTATTCCTTTTCGAACGGTTGCACTGACCCGATCTTCTTCAGCTCCGCGACGGTCCGTGCGTCGCGGTCGCGCCATTCGGCCGGCGTCAGCTCCGTCCAGCATAGCCGACCCGAGGCAAGATCGTCTCGGTCGTATCCCACCATGTGGAGAAACGCGTCGTTGGCCTCGAGGATGCGACCTTCGATATCCCAGATGACGATCCCGATGATGTTGGCCTTGACGAGGCGACGGATCTTGGCTTCGCGTTCAGCGAGATCGCGGTACAACCGGGTATTCTCGAGTGAGATCGCTGCCTGAGAGGCGAGCAGCTTCAGCACCGCGATCCTGGCCGGCGCGAAGACCCGAGGGGCGAGGTTGTTTTCGAGATAGAGTACCCCGGCCAGTTGGCCCTGATTGAGCAACGGCACACAAAGAACAGAACGAGCACGGTGTTGACAAATGTAGGGGTCCGCGGAAAACCGATTCTGAGCAATGGCGTCGTCGAGAACGACGCTTTCGCTTGTGCGCAAGACATAATGAAGGAGCGATTGCGGCAGGGTGTCTCCTGTCACGATCTCGTCACGCATCTGCACCAAGACCGTTTCGCCGCCCGTCGTGGCTTCTGCCGTGATCCGTGACTCACCGCCACGCGGCAGGATCAATAAGCCGCGCTCGGCGCCCGCCTGCTCAACGGCGGTGCGCAACACGGTGTCGATCAGCTTTTGAAGCACAATCTCGCCCGACACCGCCTGCGAGATTTTGATAACGGTTGCGAGATCGAGCTGTTCGACCGGTGCACCGATGGTGCTTGTTGGAGAGGAGGCGCGCTCTTCGCCTCTCAGGTCGGGATAGAGTTGGTCAAGTTGCCGCACCTTACCGTCGGCGCCCCAGCGCAGATAGCAGCCACGCGCGTTGCGGAGATAGAGACGAGCGAAATCCTCGAAGCCTCCCAGTTCATAAAAGCGGGCGGCGAGTTCATATGCGAGGGCTTCATGATGAACGAAGCCGTTAGCGCGCGCCGAGCGGATCGCTTGTTCATAAAGACGCACGGCGTCGATTTCGCGGCCTTCGAGGCGTGCTATTTCGGCGCCGACCAGCGCGGCTCGGTTCTCGAAGTTCTCCGGGCAATTCTTCGCATAGATCTGAAGCTGTCGGTGGTGGGCGACGAGAGCCTCGGTATGCCACGCCCGCTGCTCAGAGACAGCATGGTCGCAGCATGCGGCGCGGGCCAACGCACCGTAGAAATGATGCTCCGGCGTTTCCTCGAAATGCGACACCGATGTCCATGGCAGCCTCTGCGCCCGCAATGACGCATCGACGGCCGCCTCGTAGTCGCCGGCAAAAAACCGCGCCTGCAGTTTTCTGACAAAGTAGCAGGTTTCCGCAAGATTCGGATTTTCGGAAAACCGACGTTCGATCTCAAATTCGTCGAATCGCTCGTCGTCGAAGGAGCCGAATTTGCGGGTCAACCCGCGCAGGGTCCGGACGAGTCCGAGCTGCGCACTGGCGAGATCTACAACGAACTGGAACCGCACCTCCTGCGCGAACGTGAGGCCAATCTCCGCTTGGCGCTGCACTTCCATAAGCGGATCTCCCGCCGCCAGCAGGTTCGAATTCAAACTGACATAGCTGTATCCGGCAAACGTGAGGTCGCCGCTCTGGTTGGCAATGTCAAGCGCTCGCCGCAAGATGTCGCGGCCGGTTCTGACATGCTTCGTCCACGGTATGACGTGAGCCCCGAAGTCTTTGTAAGTCCTGGCCTGAAAGCGCTTCAGGTCGTGCTTTTCGACGAGATGGCAGCCTAGCTGACCGAACCTGAATCCGGCCTCATAGTCGCCGAAGCGCGGTCCGGCAATATAGCCAAGCGACACATAATGGTAGCAGGAGCCGTCGCTGTTGCCTCGCTCGAGGCTCAGGTTCACAGCCAGGCAGATTGCCATGCAAGCCAGATCTGCATCCGTATGCCATACCGCCCCAACCAGACGGGTGAGAATATCCAGCGTCGAGGAGGATGCTGGGTCGCTCATCAACGGCAGATCAATGAGTTCCTCGATCGCGCGGCTCCCGAGCTGCGACCATATTCGGCCGTATTCTCGTTGCACCTCCTCGTCGGCCGGATGCGGCGCCCAGTCGATGCCGAGATGTTGCCTCACATGGTCGAGACCGACTGCGGCCGACCGGCCGGTCTGACCGAGCGCAGCATAGAGTTCGATGCGCAGGCAGGCGACAGCAGCCTGATCGTCGGAGCAGACAGCACGATTGGAAAGCTGTGCTAATCGCTCCTCCGCGTCCGGTAACGCGCCAAGGTGGAACTCGCATTCGGCTCGGTTCAGCTCAAGTGCGAAGGCCAGTTGGCGCTGGCGCTCCCAGGCGTCTTGCGGCAGCAGCGTCGTGCCTGCTACAAAATAGTTGAGCGCCGAGGCGTATGCCGTCGACGCCTTTGCGCGCTTGCCGGCCAGCAGATTGAACTCGGCCAATTGCTCGCGCTCCTTAGTTGAGGTGATCAGTGCGGCTCCTCGATTGAGTTGACTGACAATCTCGAAAACATAATCGTCAATCAGCTCCGGCGCGGTGTTCGCAGCAAGCAGCCTCCCAATGCGGAGGTGCAACTCTCCGCGTCGCTCCTTCGGGATCAGCGAATAGGCGGCTTCCTGAACGCGATCGTGGACGAACCGGTATGCGTCTGCCAA
The DNA here is from genome assembly GCF_051810725.1 of Rhizobium zaerense. NCBI lineage: Bacteria > Pseudomonadati > Pseudomonadota > Alphaproteobacteria > Hyphomicrobiales > Rhizobiaceae > Rhizobium > Rhizobium zaerense. The sequence continues at coordinate 1,029,511 of NZ_CM132690.1, forward strand.
CCGCTCGAGCAGTTCATGAGCGACGGCAGGCGATAAGGCGCCGGCGACTTGCTCCTCTGATATCCCGAGGACGAGTGAGAGCGTCGCAATATCTGCTATGTTTCCAAGGCAGGCGAACTGCTGCAACGCTTCCCGCGTTTCGGGCGGCTGGCGCTCAAGCTTGCCGACCATGAGGTGCACGACGTTATCGGTGTATCCCTTGGCGTGAATGCGCCCGAGATCCCAGGACCAGCATGCCGTGTCATGATCGAAGGCGAGCATTCCCTCTTCGGTGAGCGAAAATAGGAACTGACGGACGAAGAACGGATTGCCGCCGGTCTTTTCGTGCATCATTTGTGAGAGCGGGGCTGCACGATCGGTCTGACAGTGGAGCGCATCCGCAGTCAACTGCCGGAGATGGTCTTTAGTAAGCGGCGCAAGCGTGATCTCCGCGACCTTGCCACCGGCGGTTTTGATCGCGTCAAGTTTCCGCATGAGCGGGTGGGCGGCGGTGACTTCGTTGTCGCGATAGGCACCAACCAACATCAGGTGTTGCAGATCCGACCGCGTCAAGAGATCTTCCAGCAGATCGAGCGTCGCCGCATCAAGCCACTGCAAGTCATCCAGAAAAAGCGCCAGCGGATGTTCCGGCTGGGCGAAGACACCGATGAACCGCCGGAATACCAGCTCGAATCGCCGTTCCGCATCCTGTGGCGGAAGTTCAGCGACCGGCGGTTGGTCGCCGATGATGAGTTTTAGTTCGGGGACGAGGTCGACCATCAGTCGTCCGTTCGGCCCCAGCGCCTCTCTCAGCGTCTCGCGCCAGAGTGCCAAATCGGCGTCGCTCTTCGCGAGAAGCTCCCGGACAAGGCTCTGAAACGCCTGCGCCAGGGTCGCATATGGAATGTCGCGCTTGTACTGATCGAACTTGCCGGACGCAAAAAGGCCGCGCGGCGGCACCAGAGCTTTGTGGAGTTCATTGACCACCGCCGACTTGCCGATGCCGGAATAGCCAGAGACCAACACCAACTCCGGCGCCCCGCTCGACACCACGCGGTCGAAGGCAGTGAGCAACGTCTCGACCTCGTGCTCCCGCCCGTATAACTTCTCGGGAATCAGCAGGCGGTTCGGGATGTCGCGTTCGCCGAGCGGGAATGCGTCAATCCGGCGCTGCGTTGCCCACTCGCTGAGACAGCGGCTCAGATCGTGCTCGACGCCGCCTGCCGTCTGGTATCGTTCCTCGGCCGTCTTGGAGAGCAGCTTCATGACGATGGCCGAGACTGCCGGTGAAACATCCGCCACCCGCTCGTCGGGCGGTGTCGGCCGTCGTGCAATGTGGCAATGCACCCATTCCATCGGGTCGGAGGCGGAGAACGGCAGGCTGCCGGTCAGCATTTCGTAGAGCGTCACGCCGAGCGCATAAAGGTCGCTGCGGGAATCGACGGAGCGGTTCATGCGCCCGGTCTGCTCGGGGGCCATATAGGCGAGCGTTCCGGCGACCACTTGGGGCGGCTCGTGCGTCTGCCGCTCGCGGGAGAGACGCGAGGCGATCCCGAAGCCTGTTAGCCGCACCTCGGTGCCCGTGCCCGTTACCAGGATATTGGCCGGTTTGATGTCCTTGTGAAGGAGACCGCGCTGGTGGGCCCCACCGAGCGCGGCGGCGATGCCGATCCCAATGCGCAGGAAAAGCTCCGTTTCCATTGCCGTTCCGAGCCGCCCGGCGAGCGGCTCGCTCCCCGGATCTTCAAGCACCAGCATGGTACGCCCGCCTTCGCGTACCAACGCAAGCGGTCGCACCGCCCATGCGCTATCGAGCTCATCCTTCAATCCATATTCATGGTCGAGGCGGCCGAGGCTCGTAGGTGTCGGGTGTTCGAGCGCCGAAAGTACGACCAGTACCTGGTTCCACTTGCCGTCGGCACCCCGGCGCCGTTCACGGTGGAACACGCGATCACCATCCTCCCAAAGAACCTCCAAACTCCTATCTCCACCAACGCAGAAGAAAGAGGATGTGCTTCCGGCACTGCCACTTTCATTTCGGAGATCCGTCCAGTCAAATTGGCAAAAGCGAGCACATATGACGAACCTCGGCCACTTCCCCACCTCTTTAGCACATCTCGCCTGTTCGTCCCAACAACGAGCGGCCATCGCCCACCCGTTCGCTCGTGGTGCACCTATACGAAAGACCGCCCAGCGGCTGCTGGGCGGTCAGGCGGGTCATGGCCCCACAGAGCTTCGGAGGGAGGAGCGCCGAAGCTTAGTGGTAGCAACGGGGGGATTCGCTACCTGCCCGAGGCAACGAGTAGACACTAGCGACGGAAGGGACGACGGGAAATTATACTGTGGTTTGGTCTTGCGATACCTTGGGATACCGGCACGGATACCCATCAGCGAACTTCCGCTCGGCGATCGACATGTCGGCGACGTCGTCCGGGTCCGACGACGATCGGGGTGACGGTCTCTCTCCTTGTCTTACCCAGCAGCCGGGCAGGTGGTACGGCCGCGGAGTCGCCTAAGATACAAGGCCAGCACATGGTCAACATCGGCGTGCTTCGGCGTGTCGTGCCAACGGTTGCGATTCGTTGTCGCTGTTGAAGACGAAAGTGTCTTGCCCGCTCTGAGGCCTAAAGGGAGCCAGAGCCTCCCGCCGCGTGGGGAGGCTCAAGGTGGGCCGATCGGGAGCGATACGGCCTGGGAGGAGGAGGTGGAGGACGAAAGAACCGGCATCATAGAGGAGGGTCCCCGCCGGGGCTATCGGCCACCAGGAAGGATCGATTACCAATGGGGAGGGGGTGAGCTATACGCGGAGCCAAGACTTTTACGAGTGCGTTTGTGGCTTTCCCGGCGCGAGCATCAGCTTGTCAGCCATACGCGCGAGTTCGGGCAGGGATCTGGTACCCATCTTTTGCATGACCTGGCTGCGGTGAACCTTCACGGTAATCTCGCTCACGCCTAGATCACTTGCAATTTGCTTGTTGAGTCGTCCGGTCACCACCAAAGCCATCACCTCGCGTTCCCGCGGCGTCAGGCTATCGAAACGCGCTCTGACCGTCGCCAAGGACTTTTCATTTTCAAGCCACGCGCGGTCGCGCGCCAGGCCGACGTGAACGGCATCGAGCAAATCCTGGTCTCGGAACGGTTTCGTTAGGAACTCGACCGCGCCCCCTTTCATCGCCTTGACTGACATGGGAATGTCGCCGTGCCCGGTAATGAAGACGATGGGCAACTGAATATTTTCTCGCGACAGCTCAAGCTGAAAATCAAGACCGCTCTGCCCCGGGAGCCGGACATCGAGCACGAGACAGGTCGGCCCGTTGGGTCGCCCAGATCTGAGGAAGTCGCCGACCGAAGCAAGGAGGTTGACGGCAAAGCCGACGGAACGCAGCAGACTGCCAAGCGCCTCGCGGATTTCCGGGTCATCATCTATGACAATGATGGTGGCTGGCGCCTCGGTCAATCGTCAGAACTCCCAAGGTGAATCGACGTTTTGGGAATATATACTATCTATCCCCATCGCAGCAGCAGCGGGCGAAGCCCAACAAGCATAGCGCCGGTCACGCGATGAGAACACTACTCCTCTCTCCTTCCTAGTGTCGAAACGGGTCTTCTTTCGCACACTAGAATGCGCGATAATTACCTTGGCCACAAGGCTGGATGCGGGCCGCCCCAAAAGCGCTTGCGCGTCCAGCAGTCTGCCGTGTCGTGCCGATGCGCCACATGGCCCGCGATGCCGCGCTGGTCGCGCAAGTCTTAGATCTCTATACGAATGTATAGCTTGCGACGCCTTTGTCGCCGTTCAATATTAATCCATCCAGTCAAGCGCGCCACAACGCTAATTCGGCCCGATGCCGGTCGGCGAAGTTGGGAGGCGGCAGTGCCAATCAAGAGACCTCTGATTGCGATCGTCGACGACGACGAGTCGATGCGGGACGCTATAAAGGGGCTCATGAGGTCGATGGGATTTGACGCCGAGTCTTTTTCATCCGCTGATGATTTCTTGATGTCGCCTCATATCCGCCGCACGGCCTGCCTCGTGACGGACATCAATATGCCCGGAACGAGCGGACTCGATCTGCACCGCCGGCTCGTCGCACTGGGCAAGAGCATTCCGACTATTCTGATCACCGCCTTCCCGGAAAAGAATATGGGCGCGTCAGCATTGGACGCGGATGTCGTCGGCTGCCTGACAAAACCGTTCAACGGACAGTTTTTGCTTGATTACATCCGTTCTGCGCTGGCTCCCAACGGCGAAGGCGAAAGCGGTTCTTGAGGTCGCAAAGATCTGTTGTGGGTTACACCACAAGGCCGACTTTCAGCATCTTGGAAAAAGAGGCGGTAAAGCCCATGGTTCGTATCTCATCAAGAGCCGCAGCAAATGACTTCCGCATCTCTATCGATGCTTCGTTCAAAACCGCTTTACGCGTGCGTGCGTACCGCAGGTGGCCTCGGAACACCAAAGCCGCCGTCCGCTCTTTGACGTATCGAGAAACAACCACCCGCAATTATCGCCTTTGCATTGCCGGATGAGGCGGCGCCCATTGCGCCCGGTGATCAACTCAACTGCCAAAACGGCGAACAGCGCAACGAGGTCGCTCGGGTCCTTAAGCGGCAGCAGCCACCGAAAACCGTCCTCGGCTTTGGATAGCACCTGCCGGGCGCGAGCCCTCGTGGCAATGTCGTGGACGATTTCGAATGCTTGATGCGGGTAAGGCTGGCAGGCGCCTTCCGATAGGAAGAGTGTATAGATTGCTTCACGAAGGATCACCGCTTCTTTCAATGAGGCCTCGGCTCTGCGGGGGATGAGCTTTAGCAAACGCACTGAGTCCGGCCATTTGTTCTTCATCTATGAGGCCGGGACGTTGTGCGAGGACGACGACATCATCATACGAGTGCAGGAGATCGGGTCCCCGTCGATCCCCCCGATTGTCGATCGTATTGGCGAAATCCAGGGCGGATGCCCACCGCCGTTCCGGGAAAGGTCGCAAACTGCACCCCTGACGCGCCGAGCCGGGCTCAAGGCTGAACTCAGCTCGGCATCCACCTGTCGCATCAGGTGACGTCGAAATTCCGCAGTCTCGTCCGCGCATTCGACAGACGAAGGGACAAATTGCGGGTCGAATTTCGGCCTATTCAATCGCGGTGGATCTTGACGTTTGCTGTTGCTGCCGGCTCCTCAGCCGGCCCGGCCTCATGGGGCAGCCTCTTTGCCTCCGTCGGCACTGATCAAAAAAGCCGATCCGAGATCATAGAGCGGGCAACATCTGAAATCGCCAGCTTCATCGGAACTGTCCTAGGCCATTAGGAATTACCATGATGGCCGCCTGCCATCACTCAGGAGGTGATGGCGCAGTGCCATGAGGAGCGACATGACAGGGAATGACGCACTCCGCGAGGAAATCTATCGGCTTGCCGCGGTGGCCGAAACCGACCCAGCAACAACGTCGAATTTGAAGTCGCTGGCCGTCCAACTCTGGGCACACTTCGACGAGTTCACTGTCGAGGACCTGGAAGATATACTGAGGGACGAATGGAGGACTCGCGGCCTACCGTTCAACGACAACGCGGAAATATAGTGATCGCTCAACGTCGTTCCCGGCGGCGGTGCCCCACCAGCTCGGTTTATCGCCAGGCGCTCGGAACCATGTGACGCCTTTTGCGGTAGAACACACGGCATCGCCCGGCTATAAAGATATGCTGCGTTGGCTTTTTAGCGGTAACCGATGCCCAATTCTCCCGAATCCTCAGGTGAAAGCGTTAGCAACTCGAGCTCGGCTCGCAATCAGACAGTAAATTCGGCAGCGCAAGCGGCCGCCTCGGATCTGCCTGGAACCTCTCAATCCGACGACCCGCAACCGCCCCAAGAATCCTTCGGCCAAACCCGACGAGCCGTCAGGACGCTGTTCCGTGCGCTGCGCCAAGATTTGCAGGCGAGTTCAGCTTTGACAAAGATCAGCACGGCCGCATTGGCTTGGAAGACGAAGCTAAAGACATCGACGCCGTTCACGTCATCTCCCCAAAAAGGCATTACGACTGCTTTAGTCGAAGCCGGGCGCCGTTTTCGCAATCAGCATTCAAAGCCGCGTGAAAGTCGCCGCAGCGCATCGCTCGTTCCGGGCTGGCGGAAGTTCGCTGTTGGCTTGGCCGTTCTTGGCTGCCTCCTCGCAGGAAGCCTGCTGGTGTGGGCACTCAAAGACGTGCCTTGGAGCGAAATCCGGGATGGAACGTTAAAGCCGGTGGTAGTGCTGGAAACCGCTGACGGGGCGCCGTTGGTGAGACAGGGACCTTATCAAGGGCCATATGCTCGATACGACCAGTTTCCGCCCCATCTGATCGATGCCGTCCTTTCAATTGAAGATCGCCGGTTCATGAATCATTTCGGCATCGATCCGAGGGGCATCGGGAGGGCGCTTCTGCGGAACCTGGAGGCCGGTTCCGTGGTGGAGGGTGGCAGCACGATCACCCAGCAGCTCATCAAGCTGCAATACCTCGACAGCGACCGAACAATAAAACGAAAGGTTCAGGAGGTTGTCATCGCGGTCTGGCTGGAGTGGAAGCTCGGCAAGAGGGAAATCCTGACGCGCTATCTCAATAGCGTCTATCTCGGCGCCGGCGCCACCGGCATGCCTGCGGCCGCTCGGATCTATTTCAACAAGGATGTCGGTGACCTCAACCTGCCGGAGTCGGCGATGCTGGCGGGGTTGCTGCGGGCGCCGAGCCAATGGAATCCTATCGACAATCTCGAAGGCGCCCGGCAGCGCACCATGGTCGTTCTCGATGCGATGACGGCCAATGGCAAGATCACCGCACTACAAGCGGCTCAGGCCAAGACGAGCTTTGCCAGGCTGCAACCTACGACGCCCACGCCGCGCTCCGGAAGCTGGTTTGCCGACTGGATTTCGCCGCAAGCGAGCGAAATCGCCGGCTCCTCACCAGGTTCGACCACGGTGCGCACCACGCTGGTGCCGCAGTTGCAGCTGATCGCCGAAAGGGTCGTGAAAAGTGCTCTCGACAGTCAAGGAAAGACGGTCGGAGCATCGCAGGCCGCGTTAGTTGCGATGATGCCCGATGGCGCGGTCGTTGCCATGGTTGGCGGGCGTGACTACAAGGAAAGCCAGTTCAATCGTGCGGTCTCTGCGATGCGACAGCCCGGTTCTACCTTCAAGCTGTTCGTCTATTACGCAGCATTGAAGGCTGGGCTCACCTTGTCTGACCAGGTTTTGGACGCGCCAATCGACATCAATGGCTGGTCGCCTGAAAATTCCGGCGACAGCTATCGCGGTTGGGTGACGCTTGCTGAGGCGTTCGCGCGATCGCTCAATACCGCGTCAGTGGCGCTTGCCGAAGAGGTAGGTCTGGACAATGTGATTGCCGCGGCGCGCGAACTCGGCATCGATGCGCCGCTGGCCAACACGCCGTCTCTGGCGCTTGGCACATCCGAAGTTAATCTGCTCAACCTCACCAGCGCCTACGCGTCTGTCCAGCTCGGTAGGGCACCCGTGAAGCCCTGGGGCATCATCGACTTTCAAGCGGCAGGGCAGCCTAAGGCCTTTCGAATTGGCTTACAATCAAAGCCGAATGTCGATCTTTCGCCCTACCAATCCGATCTCCTCGGCCTCCTTCAGTTGGTGGTCGAGCGCGGGACTGGACGTGGGGCAGATCCCGGCACGTTTGCGGCCGGCAAGACCGGCACGAGCCAGAACAATCGTGATGCCTGGTTCATCGGCTTCACGGAAGCGCTCGTCGTCGGTGTCTGGGTTGGCAATGATGATGACGCGCCGATGAAGGGAGTGACGGGCGGCGCCCTGCCAGCACATATTTGGCGGGATTTCATGCGCGAGGCGGCGACCGAACCGATGCTGAACGGAGTGCGATCGACAGAAGCGGCGAACGATGGTCAAGGCGCACGGCAATCTTGCAATATAAACGCCTGCTCGCGCAGTTACCGCTCCTTTCGTCCATCCGATTGTACTTATCAGCCATATTCCGGAAGCCGACGGCTTTGCGAAAAGTGATGTGGCCCGGCAGAGATCGAGCACCGGTCGTCCTTGCCTCACGCCTTTAGGCTGAACGTCATTGTTTAATGCGACGACCTCTTGCTGCGAGCGGTCGCGCTGCCCAGTTGCTCTGCATCCATCTGTCAACAACCTACAGCTCACACTCACCATAGACCGCAAAGAGCGTGTCTCGGATCTAGCAGAATCCGTTCAGCTTGAGGATCTTATGGGCGTCGATTGCCGCCCGGAGTTCATCTTCGGAGTTTCGATCTCCTCGGTTAGCGTCCGGATGGTGCATCTTGAGCATCAGTTTGTAGCGTCGCCTAATTTCCACAGGCGTCGCGTCCTGCGAAAGGCCAAGCGTTTCGAAAGCTTTTGCTTCCAATACCTTGAGCTTACGCTGCTGGAGATCGGCTTTCGTGGCCTGATGTCGTGCAGCAATCTTGCGTGCGTTAAGAGTTTTTGCCGTACCGGAGCGAACGGTCGAAGGAAGCGGCGTCTCTGTCGCCGGCTCAACGCGGGTCCCCCACGTCTTTCGGCTGCCGTTTGCTGCTTCCCTCTGATAGCGGGCGGTCACCGGATCAGACAGATTGCTCGCGAAATTATAACCCTTATTGTATTCCCTCGCATGTTGAGGACAGAACATCAGGTACAAACCTTCTGCATCTCGCCCAACGGGCGCACGATTGGTGCCGCCGCTTTCGCAACCGTCCCACTGGCATTTCTGCTGGTAAAGCTCGCTGAGCGGAGCTGATTTTTTGCGCGTTGGCCTCAGGCCTACGAAAATCTTCGAATCAAACGTCATCGCGCGTTATATGGCGATCTGCAGAGAGGCGGCAAGCAACCATGCAGGAGGGGTTCCTGTTTCGGCATCTTGACTTCTTGCTCGTCACCGGCCCTCAGTACCTCGCGCACTATATCCTCGTCCTGGCCCGCCTCGGTGTCTGCAGCGACGGTCGTCTCGATTTGCCGTGTTCTGATGCCTGCGAAGTGTCTCCCAGGTGGCGCCTAGCAGGCTCGAGACACTGGCAGAGGTTCGGGGCGCGATGCACATCTTGACAGCTGCGCGTTCAGGACGGCAATCCAGGCGTTAACGTCCAAGGGGCGAAGTTCTCTTGAAACTTCATCGCGGACATTAAACGTATACACGTTGTGGGAGCGCCGAGCACGCCTCCACGGCGTGCTCGCTTATACTTTTCGCTGAACTCGTCGAGGCGCCGAAACCGGCAGCACAATCCGTCAACCGTTGAGGCTCCGAACAGCCGCGGCGCTAGCTCCGCCGGCAGCCCGGCGCGTAGGAAGCGCCTTGGCCGAAAGGAGTGCGTAAATGATCAGCGGAAGGCAGACCAGATAGGATATCCGGATTCCAGCATGCTCGGCAATAAAACCGAGCAGCGGCGGCGCCAGGAAGAAAACGACAAAGGTCATCTGGCCGAGGGCGGCGACGTTGAGATGCGCCGCTCGATCTATGCGCTGGGCCGCCGCCGAGACGGCGAGGGGATATACCGCACTGCAACCAGCGCCCATCAAGGCAAAGCCCGCCAGCGCGATATAGGGATGCGGCGCTCCCGATACCGCGCAGATGCCAATCGCCGAAAGAATAAGCAGCATCGTGGCAACGGCCCGCGCGCCAAACCGATCGACCAGCGGATCGACGAACAGGCGCGCCAGCGCCATGCAGAAAGTAAAGAGCGTCAATCCCAGTCCGCCAATGAAGGGCTCGACCGAAAAAACGTCGCGCATATAGATCGCCGACCAGTCGATCCCGGCACCTTCGACGAGAAAGGCCGCGATGCCGATCACGCAGAGCGGCATGAGGCCCCAGGTGGGAAGCGCTACCGGCGGTGCCTTGCCTTCATGCAACGCGATCCGCGCCGGCGCATTCCGCATGCCGGCAATCGTCCAGATACCGATGACAAGAACCGCGACAAAGGTCACGGCGAGATGGAGTTGCATCGAAATGCCGGCTTGGCGGACGATTGAGGAGACAAGTGCTGTGACGAAGAAGCCGAGGCTCCAGAAACCATGCGCTCTGTTCATCACGCCGCGTCCTAGCTGCGCTTCGATGCGGTCGATCTCAACGTTGAGATTGATCTCCAGCGCTCCGGCGAGCAGCCCCTCGACGAAAAGCACACAGAATACGACTGGCGCCGCACCGATCCAAGGCACCAGCGACAGCAGCGCAGACGTGCCGAGAACAGTAATGAATGCGGTCGTACGCGCGCCGAGCCGGGCGATCAAGGGCGAAGATAAGGTCAACGAAATTAAGGCGCCGATGGCAGCCCCTATCAGCGTTAACCCAAGCTCGGATTTATTGACGCCAAGTGCAACCTGCAAATCCGGCATCCTCGACAGCAGCGCCCCCAGCGACACAGCGAAGAGAAAGAAGCAGACATAGATCCGCTGCTGCGGCGCGATTATCATGATGCAACTCCGGGGATTGGCGCGTCCAAGCAGAACACGCGCTTATGGCGCCTGTGATGTCTATCTCACGGGGCCGGAGATCGAAACTTGTTTCTCAGTGGAGTATGGTCGAGGAATGATCTCACAACAGGGCGCAATTATTGCAGAGCGGGTTTGAAATGTCTCGAGAAAATAGCCTGAATTCTGCATTGCTTGCCTCGAACCAGAAGCGGTAATGGATCAAATGTTCCGCCTCAACCAGAAACGGTCGGCGGCCGTTCGTGACCGAAGAGCGTCACAATGGGTCTTCATCCCCACTCATTGCCGCGGCCGTTCCAATATCAGCGATGTCGCGAGTGGCGTTCGTACTCAGCGGTCGAGACAATCAGTCAGTGAAGGCCCTGCAACCTATTCCGGCGCTCGCTCAATAACTCCCGTTGAACCAAGGCCTTAGCGTGCTCGCGAAGACCGTTCGGTCCGGACAGGCCGAGTTCAACAAACCTCGTTTCTATTTCTTTGGGCATACTATTCGCTTCGTGCTGGCAAAGCCGCACCAGCCACTTCCATTCATCGTTGGTTAGCTGCGTTCGCGTGATCGTCATCTGTTTCCCCCCGGAAGACGATTATCGCAGGTTCAGAGAGAGCTGCAAGACCGATATGCTTGGAAATGCGGCGAATCCAGATCCGGCGGCACCGCGTTTTCCGTTTCGCCATTGATGAGCCGTGGGTTGGCCGTGTACACGCCTCAGCCGCCAGCCGCTCGACGACGCTAATCTGGGGTGCGTGCCTAAGTATTTCCTACCGGATGCGCGGCATGCCACCCCGACCATCGGAATGTCGGCATGCCTTCGGGACACGCCAGTTCCATAAATCTACTTATGCCTCAGAGACATCCTCGAATCTCGACCAATTTTACAAGTCTCTGTGCGATCAGGCCCCCGCAACCAAATCCCAAATACACTCCTGAGCAATATCGCTGGCGCGAAGACTTCATCTTCGCTGGCGATGGTAGCTCCTCGTCCTGCGGACCATAACCTGAAGACCGCAGGTTCAAATCCTGCCACCGCAACCAAATCCCAAATACACATACGCAAAAGCCCGCCTCCTGCGGGCCTTTTGCGTTTCTGCTTACCGGTGGGTCGAGACCTTGCCCCCAAGTTTTATCCAGTTTTGAGTTCGCTCCAGCGGTTTTTGGTTGCTGTTGTTGGTTCGGTAGCGGCGGGTTGCGGTGCGGAGCCATGGTCGCCATCATCGCGATCTGGATTGGTGTCGGTCTGATCACATGGACAATGATGCTGAAGGTTATCTCAGTTCGAGCCTGAGTTGCCAGGCATGCCTAAAGAGGCATGAAACCACCGAGCCACAACCAGAGGCCAGCGAAGACCATGGATAGGAGTGTGATCGGTACGCCAGCTTTCGCGTGATCCCGAAAAGTCAGCCGTACCCCTTGGGCTGAGGCACGCTCGGCCACGATCAGATTTGCAAGGCTTCCGACCAGAAACAGGTTTCCGGCCAGCGTCGAAAGAATGGCGAGGCCGACCAGGACCCCCTCCGGGATCTCTTGCCAGACCTTCAGGATCATCACCACGGCGGGAACATTGCCGATCGTGTTGCTCAGAAAAAGCGAGATCGGCACAAGGAACGAAACTCGATCGGGAAGGAGGCCATGGGCGGCGAGCATCCGCACGGCCTCCTCCGGAATTCCGGTCCGCGCGAAGGCGTCGTTGACGACGAACAAGGCCGCAAACAGGATCAGCAATGGCAGATCGATTTCGCCGAAGAGTTGTCGGGTCGGAAGGGTGCGGCTTACGATCAGGCAGGCGGCGACCAAAAGAGCCGAGATCTCGCGTGGCAGCGGCGTGGCAAACAAGACAAGCAGCGCAAGAAGGGCGACGGTACAGATTCCAACCTGAGCGCGGTCGAAGGCTACAGGCTCGAGGGGTGCGCCGTCGTCTGCCGCTGCGAGACTTGATCGCCAGATGAACGCGATACATCCGAAACTGAGAACAAGACCTGCGATCGCCGGGATGACGGCCTGCGCGAAATAGGGCCAGAACCCCAGCGCGCCGGCCTGACCGATGAGGATGTTTTGTGGATTGCCGATCAAGGTGGCGGCCGAACCCGCATTGCTGGCCGCGGCGAGACCAAGCAGGAATGGCCGTGGGTCGAGTTTCCGCACTTTGAGGCCGGTGCACAGCAGCGGCGTCATGGCGAAAACAACGATATCGTTGACAAGGAAGGCGGAGAGGATGCCGCCGACCGTGATCGTCAAGGCGAGCAGGCGCAGCGGCCTGCCTGCCTGGCCCGCTATCCAAACCGACGCCGCATCGTAGAAGCCGCTTGCACCAACACGCGCGGAAAGGATCATCAAGCCGCCAAGCAAAAGCAAGGTCGGAAAATGGATCGCTTCTAAGTCCTGGGACGCGTCCCAATGCCATCCCGAGATAGGTGAGCCCGAAGAGAATAACGACGAGATTTGTCATTGTGTGAGGTCGTCCATCGCGTCCGTTTACGATCGCACCATTGTGTCGACAAAGGCCGGCAGCCGGTCAAGCGGCTCCTGACCTGCCCACTTCTTGTTTCGCTAATTTCCAACGCGAGTAGAGACGCTCTCCACTGCAGTTTCTCCGGCCTCGCATCGTCGCCTGTCATCTGATTGTGGTGAAGATCTCCGCTTATGATCTTGTAGAGCGCCGCCGATTTCAGGCGCGTTGCCCATCCCGCCCCAAACCATGCACCGAACAGGCTTCCACCGAGCAGGTTGGAAACGATAAGCCAGTTCTCAGCGAGAGCGGCGAAAGGCACTGTTCCGGCGCGGAACGGCAGGGCGGTTGCGACCCCAACGAGGCTCATGGCCTTGTTAAGGATGGCCACTTCCAGGGCCGCGAAACTGAAAAGGCCGATCAGAAGAGGCAAGCGGAACTCCGCGCCGCCAAGGCCAACCAGCCTGCCGAGGGTGCCGATAATTGCACCTCCGCCGAATGCAATGGGTAAGCTTCGAGACTGAGGTGCTGTCGTTGCGTTCATCGGTATTGCGGTCGATAGCGCCTGATGGAAATATCGACTCTGTAGCGGCTTTCGTTGGCCCATGCCAGTCACATAACCGCCAAGTGTAGCTAATGCTTCATCATTATCGGAAGCGTTCTATGTGACAACAGATAGCGAGTGACGCGGCCGAGCAGCAACTCCAAGAAATATCCGTGCTTGTAGGCGCCGATCAGCAGGCAGGTGGCCTTCTCGGTTTTTGCGAAATCGAGGATCGTTTCGCCGACGGAGCGGCCGCCTGAGTTGATCGCGATAACGTCGCCGTCGAGTCCGAGTTGCTTGAGCAGTTCCCGCGCCGTGAACTGATAACTTCCGTCGGGTCTGTCGTTGACGCAGAGAACGGTAATGCGATCGGCCGTCGCCAGCCAGTGTCTCGCCGCGACGACGGCGCGCTGCGCATGATCCTGCGGCTTCCAGCCAATCACGACATGGCCGAGCAGGTTGCCGGCATATTGGCCGGGTGGCGGCACCAGCACCAACTTGCGTTCGTTGAGCAGGATGTCGTGGAACGTGTCACGGGCATCCATGTTGCCATGGCACGGGGCAACGACGAGCGCCGTCTCATGGCATTCGGTCGTCACGCAACGATCGAGATCGCCGCGGCAATCGTCGAGAAGGAGCCGGTCTCGACCAGGCTTACCTTGCTTCCAATCCTCGAAAGCGCGTGCGACACGCTCGAACCGCTGCGACGGCGAGCCTTCATCGTGTTCTCTCAGTAGCTGCAGGTCGATCTCCTCGGCCGCAGCGATCATCCTTTCCGGATCCGCACCGACGTGGGCGGCGGCCATGGTGCCATTGATGGCACCTGCGGCATCCTCGGCGATATCAAGGCAAGAGCGCGCTGTTGCCGGATCGGGCAGCAATGCGAGAATATCGGCATGGACGGTGATCTCATGCACATGGTCGGCGAAGATGACACCAGCCGGTTGTGACGGCGGTCTCGACGGGCCGTCACTTGAGAGCACATGGTTCATGTCGGACCTCCTTCCACGATGCTTGCATCGCTCCCAGTCCACAGAACTTCATTTTACGCCCGCGTCGCCTGGCTCGCAACGCCGCCGGCGGTGCAGGATTGTTCAAGGTCACCCGTTCGATTGATGGGCGCCTCCGGCCGACGCTGCGAAAATGTCCCAATATAGAGATCCCTCGCCAAAACTCGTGCGCAAAGGCGCCGCCTCGGTAAGCTTGAAACTGCGGGTCCCGGCGTTCGGCGCGCAGGGACGCCACGTCGGACCAGCCTTCCTCCGCGAAGCCGCTGGCGAACTCGAACATGTGGGTGACGAAGAACATGCGCGCACGATCGTCGAGCGAGGTGGCGACGATCTGCCGGGCGATCTCCGTGCCTTCGCGTTCGTTGGTCGCAGCGAAGGACTCGTTGAACGACGAATCCCTCAAACTTTTGCCAGAGCTTCAGGTCCTTGGCGGCGCAGCGTGCTGACGAGCAATTGAACCAGAATATCGTATCACTGTAGCAGGGCCCGCGCGCGCTTCTTCCCCCAAAAGAGTGAGCAAGAGATCGGCCCACCTTTGGCCCGATATCAAAGACATGGACCTTCCGCTGCCCGCGGCTGCCAATACGTCGATATCTTCTGCGATGGCGGTCGGAACCTTCAATGTCTTCGATCGGTTCGTACGCGTGAAGTGGAGGAACTGATCATGCCCGCAAAAAACGCTGCCCCATCCGAGAAGGGCATTCCTAAAGACCAGCGCGTCAATCGCCCCGACCACAAGGAAGCGCCACCGGACCCTGACGATCGCAAAGATCCGCCCCGAGATACGAGGGAGGCGCCCGTGCCCAACCCAAACAGCGAGCCTGTCGACAAATCTTAGCGCCGCCAGATCGTCGCCAATTGACTTGAGGATTAGCGGAGCATTTGCAGAGGATCAGCAAAAGCAACGGCAATGGAGAGCGTTTGTTGAAGACGTTGCCCATAATCCGGGTGAATCGATGGATGTCATCACAGATATCGCCGCATTTCTGATGCCTCATGCCTCATGCCTCGACAGATGAGGCGTGCATAATCCTCGGATCAACCCATTTATCGGTTCTTAAGCAAAGAATGACAGTTTGGCTCCGACCGGTGGTGGGGGTGCATTCGTGGTAAATGGTTTGATGTCGCAGGTTCGCATTCAGACGAAGGTGCTGGTACTTTTGGCGCCATTCGTCATTAGCCTATGCGCAGTGGGGCTGACGGGCTATTACGCGGCCAGCCTTCTCGAAGGTCGGATGGAGATCTCCAACCATGTTTTGCAGTCCCTGAACGGATTCAAACATGTTTCTTCCAGCATGACCGGCTTTCTGATGAAGCCGTCGCAGGAAGCCCGTGATACCGCGCTTGCGGATGCCCGAGAGCAACTGGGCAACCTGAAGCAGACGATCGAGAGCCTAAGGCCGACGACCGATGTGGGGCTTCTTGACCGGGCACTCGATCAATCGCAAATCATCCCGCAGAAGATCGAAGCGATCTGGCAAATCGAAACGGGGCAGCAGAAAATTCTCAGTGATGTTGACGCTGCTTCCGCGGCACTTCTTGATCTGCAAGGGCAGGTTGGCAAGCGCTCGTTCATGCTGATGGCTAGCGCGAAGAAGACGGAAAATGCCAACAAGGGCGGACTGAACAATTCCGTCTCCGTCAGCGCCGCCGCCAGTGTCGCGACAAAACTGCGTAATGACTATACGAATGCGATGACGCCGGCTGACAAAGTTAGCCTGTTAGCCAAATACGCGCCCGATTTGCAAAAGGCAAAGGAGCAGCTTTCGCCTGCGGTCGCGACCGACAAACAAGCGTTCGCCGCGCAGTATGCCGCTGCTGTGGACGTCATTGCCAACGCTTCGAAGGTGTCGCCTGACACTTTGGATGTCCCAGCAACGGATGCCACCGTTGCCAATCTTGCTGTAACTGGCGACAGTCTCAAGGCGGTTGGCGACGATCTGATGCGAACCTCCGTGGTCGCGCTTGCCGCGTCGGACAAGGATATTTCGCAGGCGACGAATGTCGGCAACGAACTGCGCGCCATCGTTAACAGCAATAACGAGATCCGCGTCGGCTTCGCCGAACTCGCCGGCAATCCAGACGACGCGCGAGTGAAGAAAGTCCAGCAGTCGATCTACATGTATCAGACCGAGCTCGGCCGTCTTGCCGGCGTGGTGAACGACGATCCTGTCTTTGCCGAAATTCCGAAGAAGGCTCAACCCGTCCTCGATCTGCTTGCAGCAAACGCTGCGGCGCTCTCCGAAGGTGCGGCGCGCAAGCTGGCGGAATTCGACAGCGCTGCTGCGCAGATCGACAACACCTGGAACCTGCTTGCTCAATTCGCCGAGACGCAAAGGCAAAATGCTGGGCAGGATCGTCAACAGGCCAATAGGATATCCGGTGGCGCCATTGTGTTCGGCATCCTGATCGCTATGACCGCGGGTGCCGCGCTGGTCGTCACCCTGAAGGGACCGATCACCCAGATTACCGCAGCGATGCGCAAGATCGCAGAGGGAAGGCTCGATACCGCAATCACCGGCGAGGCACGGGGCGACGAAATCGGGGAAATGGCCCGAGCGCTTTCCGTCTTCAAACAAAATGCGCTGTCGAATGTCGATATGGAACATCGGGCCGAGATCGCGCGGAGCGATGCGGAATCCGAGCGCGCCCGTAACGAACTCGAGCGACGTAGCGCCAAGGTCCAGGTTGACGCCGCAATCGAGGCGCTTGCAGAAGGGCTCACGCGGCTGTCGCGGGGAGAGTTGAATTTTTCGATCGATACGCCCTTTGCCGCCGACCTCGACCGGATCCGTACCGATTTCAACATGTCCGTCGCGGGTCTCAGGGAGACGCTTTGCGATATCCGCGAGACGTCTTCCCTCATCAGCGACAATGGCCGACAGATGGCGGAAGCCGTTGATGACCTGGCCAGCCGAACGGAAAAGCAGGCCGCCGCACTTGAGGAAACCGCAGCGGCAGTGGAGGAGATTTCTTCCGCCGTCAACACCTCTTCAGGACGGGCAGCAGCAGCGCTTGCGCTTGTCCAACGCGCCAAACAGGGCGCCGACGCCTCGGCTTCAGTGGTCCAAAACGCGGTTTCGGCCATGGGACGAATTGAGGACGCGTCGGGCAAGATCGTTCAGATTGTCAGCGCCATCGACTCCATCGCTTTCCAGACCAATCTCTTGGCCCTAAATGCAGGAGTCGAAGCGGCAAGAGCGGGTGAGGCCGGCAAGGGCTTTGCAGTCGTGGCGCAGGAAGTGCGAGAGCTGGCGCAGCGGTCGGCTCGCGCAGCCAAGGAAATCGGTGAGCTCATCAACAATTCCGTCCGAGAGGTTGCATCCGGCTCCGAATTCGTCGGTCGCACCGGCGATGCGCTGATGGAGATTTCCAGCGAGATCGTCCATATTGTCGGTCATATCGAGCTCATTGCCTCGTCAAGCCGCGACCAAGCGACGACACTCCATTCGATCAACGCATCGGTGAACGATATTGATCATATGACGCAGCAAAATGCGGCGATGGTGGAAGAGACGAATGCTGCCACCAGACAGCTATCGTCCGAGGCGCTTGCACTTACCGACATGATTGCGCGCTTTCGGCTTGAAGGCCACGAGCGCGCGGCTTCAAGAGGGTACCAGACTGCGGCATGACGGCAGCATGTATTCGCAGTACCTGTTAGCTTGCTTTGAGATGGATGATTTCCGATCATCAGGCTGATGAGTGATACGTTTCCCTTGATCAGTTTTCAGGCGCACGATAGTTGCTAAAATAGCAATCTTCTAATATACGTGGAGCCGCCGTTTTAATATTTCCGCAGCGGCAAGCAACGTCCCTCCAACTGACGGGCGTTTATTATCCTATTCAGCAGGACGTTCGATTTCATGAAGTAGATTAGAGATTTATGGGAGGAGGAATAATGCGAAAATGGGCATCTTCTCTACTGACGGCCCCGCATGGAAGGCGTCTTCTTCTCTTTGCTATCTCGGGATTGCCAACGTTCTGCGCAGTGGTGCTCTTAGCTGGCGCCTCGTCCGCGCAGGCGCCGACCGAAGAGCAGCGCAATGCGATCAAGGCGGAATGTCGCTCCGATTTCATCGCGCAATGTTCAGGGGTGACGCCGGGCGGCATCGAGGCGCTCACTTGTCTGCAACAGCATAATGCCACACTGTCGGCGGGCTGCCGGAAGGCGGTGTCGGCGGTGAGCAAACCCAAGTCGACATCCGCGGAACCGGCCCCGGCTGCGCCCGCAACCACCGGGGCGACCACACCGGCGCCGGCGACGGCCGCACCGACGCAGGCGCAGCGCAATGCCGTCAAATCGGCTTGCCAACGCGATTTTATGGCGCAATGCTCTGGTGTCAAACCGGGCGGTACCGAGGCGCTCAGCTGCTTGCAACAGCACAGTGCCGCTCTATCGGCGCCGTGTCAGCAGGCCGTTGCGGCCTTGGGAGGATCAGCCTTGGGAGGATCAGCCGGATCAACCCCAGCCAGCGGCGGTGCTGCCGCGACGGTTGCGACCACGCCTGTTCCTCGGACCATGATGCCGGCCTTCTCGCCGCGCGAGGAACTGATGATCCTGCGCGAAACCTGCGGATCGGATTTTCAGGCTCTGTGCCGCACGGTGCCTTTGGGCGGAGGACGGGCTATCGCTTGTCTGCGGGACAATTTGCAACGCGTGTCGCCTGCATGCCACCGGGTCCTGACCTCGGGATTATAGTGTCTGTTCGAAACTTGCGCAGTGAAGAGACCTCAACAGCAACCTGCCTCCGCGTGAAACCGCTGGTGATTGCGCGACAGGCTGTTGCAACAGCCTTACTGAACCTTCGGCATCTCCGCCCCCGCGACGGCTGCTGTCTTTATGCGCCCTTTCCAATATTCCTCGAGGCGCTGCAGCAGGACGTAGAAGGACGGTACGAAGAGCACGGCGAGGCAGGTCGAGGCGATCATCCCGCTGAAGACCGATATGCCGATCGACTTGCGGGCGGATGCGCCGGCGCCCGTCGCCAGCACCAGCGGCAGGACACCGAGAATGAAGGCGAAGGACGTCATCAGAATCGGCCGGAAACGCAGGCGGGCGGCCTCGACTGCGGCATCCAGAATTTCCATGCCTTCCGCCCGCTTTTCCCGCGCATATTCGACGATGAGAATGGCATTCTTCGATGCCAGCGCAATCAGCAGGATGAGACCGATCTGCGTATAGAGATTGTTGGCAACGCCCGCCGCCGTCAGGGCCGCCACCGTGCCGAGGAGGGCGAGCGGCACGGCCAGAATGACCGCCAGCGGCAAGATCCAGCTTTCATATTGACCGGCGAGCACGAAATAGACGAGGAGGATGACGAGCGCGAAGACGAAATAGATCTGCCCGCCCACGGCCTTCTCCTGGTAGGATAGCGCCGTCCATTCGAAACTGGCGCCCGGCGGCAGCGTTCGATCGGCAATCTGCTCCATGACGTCGAGTGACTGGCCGGAGCTGAAGCCGGCGGCCGGCCCGCCAACGATCGTTGCTGAGGGGTAGAGATTGTAGAGGCTGATCAGGGAGGGGCCTTGAGTCGTCGTGACATCGACGACCGTGCCGAGCGGCACCATTGTCCCGTCACCGGCCTTGACCCTCAGCTTGCGGATATCATCCGCGCTGACCCGGAAATCGGAAGCGGCCTGCGCATAGACCTGGAAGGTGCGGCCGAATTTGTTGAACTGGGTCACATAGCTCGAGCCGACGTAGCCGGAGAGCGCCGAGAAAACCTGACCGACGGTAACCCCCAATGTCTCCGCCTTGATGCGGTCGACGGCGACTGCGAGTTGCGGCACGTTCGAGCGGAAGGGCGTGCTCAGCCTTTGCAGCGACGATTGGGCACTGCCGTTCTTGACGATCGTATCGGCAAGCGATTGCAGCAGCGGGTAGTCGGAAATGCCGTTCTTGATCTCGACCTGCATGGTGAAGCCGCTGGCATTGCCGACGCCCTGGATCGGAGGCGGCACGACCACCAGCGTCTTGGCGGCGAGCACGCTTTGCAGCGCGCCGTTCAGATGCTGGTAGATCGACAGCAGATCCTGCCCCTTCTGCTTGCCGCGCTCGTCCCAATCCTTCAGCACGACATATGCGACGCCGGCATTCTGCAGGCTGGCATTGTTGTCGAGAACGGAAATGCCGCTGATCGTCAGCACCTGATCGACGCCAGGTGTGGCTTCGGCGATCTTGCCGACCTCGTTCATTACGGCATCGGTGCGCTCCTTCGAGGCACCGTCAGGCAGTTGTGCACTGATCAGCACGTAACCTTGATCCTCGATCGGCAGGAACGCGGTCGGCAGGCGGGTGAGACCCCAGACGGCGACCCCGATCAGCACAATTGCCGCTATGGCCATGACACCGGCGTGGCGGGTCATCGATCCGATCAGCCCGGCATAGCCGCGTTCGCCTTTGTCGTAGACCCTGTTGAAGCCGCGATAGAGGGCGTTGCGTTTCTCGGGCGGGACCGGCGGCCGCAGCCAAAGGGCGCATTGCGTCGGTTTCAGCGTGGCGGCATTGATGGCGCTGATCAGCGCCGTGGCGGCGATGACGAGGGCGAATTGCCGATAAAGCTGTCCGGTCAGGCCGGGCAGGAAGGCGGCCGGAATGAAAACGGCCATCAGCACCAGCGTAATGCCGATGACCGGACCGAGGAGTTCCTCCATGGCCTTCTCGGCCGCCTGTCGGCCGGACATGCCCGCCTCGATGTGGCGGGCGACACCCTCGACGATGACGATGGCATCATCGACGACGATGCCGATGGCGAGAACGATGGCAAACAGCGTCGACAGGTTGACCGTGAAGCCCAATGCCGCCATGGCCGCGAAGGCGCCGATAATGGTGACCGGAACGGTGGTCGCCGGAACGAGCATTGCCCGCCAATCCTGCAGGAAAACGAGAATGACGATGAGAACGAGGACGCCCGCCTCGATCAAAGTGACGTAAACCTCGTCGATGGACGCCTTGACGAATTTCGTCGTGTCGAACGGCACATGATATTCGAGGCCCTGCGGGAAGCTCTTCGAGAGCTCCTGCATTTTTGCGCCCACCTCCTGCGCCACCGCAATGGCGTTGGCCTCCGGAAGCTGAAAAATGCCGATGCCGGCCGCCGGTCGGCCGTTCTGCATGAAGGACTGGCTGTAAGTCTGGGCGCCGAGTTCGACGCGACCGATATCGCGGATGCGCGTGACGCGGCCGCCTTCGCCGCTTTCGACCTTGACGACAATATTCTCGTAATCGGCAGCCTCGTTCAGCCGGCCGTTGACATTCAGCGTGTATTGGAAGACCTGCCCGTTCGGGACCGGCGGAATGCCGATCTGGCCGGCGGCGACCTCCTGGCTCTGCTGCTGCACCACGTTGACGATATCCTGCGGCGTCAGACCGCGTGCCTGCAGCAGGTTCGGGTCCATCCAGATACGCATGGCATACTGGCCGGCGCCGAAGACGGTGACGTTGCCGACGCCCGGCAGGCGGGCGAGTTCATTCTGCAGGTTGATGACGGCATAGTTCGACAGGAACAGGCTGTCATAGCGGCTGTCCGGCGAGGTCAGGCTGACGAAGCCGAGGATCGCCGTCGATTTTTTCTGTGTCGTGACGCCTTGAACCTGCACCGCTTCGGGAAGCGATGACATCGCTATGGCGACGCGGTTTTGCACCAGAACCTGCGCTTGATCGGGATCCGTTCCGATGGCGAAGGTCACCGTCAGCGAATAGGTGCCGTCGCTGGCGCTCGTCGACTGCATGTAGAGCATGTCCTGCACGCCGTTGACCTGCTGCTCGATCGGCAGAGCGACGGTGTCGATGAGGGTCTGGGCGCTGGCGCCTGGGAAGCGCGTCGTCACCTGCACCGTCGGCGGGACGACATTCGGATATTGCGCCACGGGCAGTTGGAACAGAGCCACCGCGCCGATGAGCACGAAGACCAACGCCAGAACGTTGGCGAGTACCGGTCGCTCGATGAAGAAGCGCGAGATCATGCTGTTGTCCTAGACTAGACGGTCAGGTGAAGCATGGTGGCGAATTCATTGCGTGGTGGTGGTCTTTGCCTTGGTATCGCCAGCGGCAGCTGCCGGCGGGTTCATTTCGATCTTCTCGGGCGTGACCTTGCTGCCGGGGATGGCCTGCTGGATCCCTTGGGTTACGACCCAGTCTTCCGGATCGAGGCCGGAGTCGATGACACGAAGTGCACCTTCGCGCTGGCCGGTCTTGACCTGCTTCTGCTCGACGACGTCGTCCTTGCCGAGAACGAGCAGGTAGCTGCCCAGCTGGTTCGTTCCGATGGCATCGTCGCGCAGCAGCAGAGCCTTGTCGTTATGGCCGACCGGCACCCGGACGCGCACGAAGAGACCGGGCAGCATGGCGCGGTCCTTGTTGTCGAACAGGGCGCGTACCTGAAGCGTGCCTGTGGAGGCATCGAGCTGCGGCGAGACGTAATCGAGATGTCCCTTGTGTGGGTAACCTTCTTCCGTCTGCAGGCCGAGCTCTGCCGGGATACTCGGAAGATCCGTCTGCTTGAAGGTATGTCCCTGCTTTGCCAGCGTTTCCTTGATCATCAGCACCTGTGTTTCGCTGACGTTGAAATAGGCATAAAGCGGATCCGTCTGGACGATGCTGGCAAGCTTGGTGGGGCCTGATACGCCGACAAGTGCGCCGATATCGACGAGGTGATCGGTGACGGTACCGTCGAAGGGGGCAAGCACTTCGGTATATCCGAGGTTGATCGTCGCGAGATCGAGATTGGCCTGGGCATTGAGGATGGACGCATTCGCCTCGTCGAGTGTCGCCTTGGCGCTGTCGACCGCGGTCTGCGTGGTGACCTGTTGCTTCGATAGATTGAGCTGCCGGTCGTATTCCTGCTTCGCGCCAACCTGAGATGCCTGTTGCGAGGCAAGCGATGCTTTGGCCTGATCCAGTTGGGCCTGGTAGGTGTTACGCTCAATTCCGAAGAGCTTGGTGCCCTTCATCACCATCATGCCGTCCTGGTAGTCGATCGATTGGATGTAGCCTTGGACGCGCGCCTCGATATCGACGGAGTTGAGCGGTGCGGTGTTGCCGGTGAGTTCAAAATAGAGCGTTACCGGTTGCTGGACCGGCTGGGCGACACGAACCGGAGGTGGCGGCGGTGGAACGTAAGCGTTGCCGCTTTCCTGGCATCCACCGAGAATTGCCATGCCGAGCAGCGCCACGGAAAGTTGTAGACTCTGATACAATCTCACACGCATTGCCGCCGCCCCGACATCATGAGCCTACTTAAGAAATGTGCAGTAATTTCAAAGATCCACAGCGTCCTTTTGCGCGTCTGAAAAAGACGCGCGACGCTGTAGTCTCCATGCGTGCTTCGGCGGAGACCACCCTTCTCCGAAAAGTTCCGGGCATGCGATATTATGTCGCGGCATTGCTAAAAATTGCAATAGCTGCTGGTGCACAATTAAACTGTGAGCTTGTCCTCGACGGACGCCGTGCTGCGGCTACGGTTTCCCGAGGGCCACGTAGGTCCTGCAGCCACCGCGATTGCGTGCAAGCTGTGCAGTAGATCCCGTCATCATAGCGGAAGACTGACCGAGCGCGGAACTCTTTACTTTCCGGATCTTGTGCGGCGGCAATCGGGCGGGTTTCATTGCTGGAAAATCAGCAGCACGTAAGCCAGGAAAAGCACCAGATGGACAGCGCCTTGCATGAGATGCGTGCGGCCGCTGGCAAAGGTGATGATGCTGACAGCAAGAGTAAGCAGGAGCATCACCAGATCTCCATGCTCCAGGCCGAGTGTCACGGGGTGTCCGTAGAGCTGACTGACAACGAGCATCGCCGGCACCGTCAGCCCGATCGTCGACAGCACCGAACCAAGGAAGATGTTGACGGAGCGCTGGAGATTATTGGCGATGGATGCACGCACGGCGCTGACTGCTTCAGGCGTCGCGACGAGGATGGCCATGACAACACCGCCAAATGCGGTTGGAGCATGCAGGGTTTCGATAATGTAATCGATCGGCCGGGCAAGCTGTTCGACGAGAAAGACGACAGGACCCATATGGGCGAAAAGCAGAATGGCATGAAGCCAGACCCGTCCATGACGAGGGACACGTTCGCTGATGCGCTCGTGACGGTTGCTGTCGTCGGTGAAATAGTCGCGATGGCGGCCGGCCTGAAGGAACAGAAACGTAGCGTAAAGGCCGACCGATATTATACCCAGTATCAGTTGTCTCGGTGCAGATGGATGCTGACCCTCCGGCCCCGCAAGAAATGTCGGCATCACCAGGCTCAGGGTCGCCAGCGGTACGATGACCCCGAGATAGGCGTTGGCGCCCTGCAGGTTATGCTGCTGTTCCGGTCGCCGCCATGCGCCCAGCAGCAAGGACAGGCCAACCATGCCGTTCAGGATGATCATGACGACTGCGAAAAGGGTGTCGCGCGCAAGTGTGGGATTGTTCTCGCCGTGAAGCATGACGGCTGATATTGCCATCACCTCGATTGAGGTGATGGCAAGCGTCAGAATGAGCGTGCCGTAAGGCTCCTTCAGCCGCTCTGCCAAATGATCCGCGTGCCGGACAACCGACAGAGCGGAGCCAAGGACGGCAGCGAACAGCCACGCGAAAACGACAGTGAACCAAAGCGGATCGGAAAGCTGCCCGAAGAGTTGCTCCTGGAAAACAAGAAACGCCAAGCTCGTCGCGACGCTGACACCCAGGAACCATTCCTCGCGTATCAGGCTGCTTGCGCCGACAGCGCGCAATGCCGGACCGTCGGTCATCGAAACCACCCGCCTTCTGGCAAATGCCGCCGCAATGCGATCATCAAAACCATTGTGTCCGCCCACTGTCTCCTGCCCGCCCCATGAGCAGGCGCAGACGAGGCTGCCTCAAGGTGAACCGAAGCTCAAGCCAGATCGTGTGTCACTGACTAAAACTTGCAGGTTCTCTATCTCATCATCCATTGTTCCCGACAGGGACTGCCGAAACAGAGGGCAAGCCGAGGCCCGGCCAACGCGCGGCGCGGGCGGTTGTAGTGCGTTGCGGCTGCTGCTCGCGCCGCGTCTTCCATTATTCGCGACCGGTCGCCGGGATTGCCGCGCCGGTCACGACAGCTGCGGCCGGCGAAATCAGGAAGGCGATGAGGCGGGCGATCGATTGCGGCGATACCCAGCCGTCCGTCTTCGCATCGGGCATGGCCGCGCGGTTCTCAGGCGTGTCGATCGTCCCAGGCAGGATGCAGTTGGCGGTGATGCGGTCGTCGCGGCATTCGGCAGCGATCGCCTCGGTCAGCCGGATGACGGCGGCTTTCGAGGCGGCGTAAGCGGCCTGCTTGGCGCCGGCCTTCAGGCCGGGTGCGGCGGCGATATGAACGATGCGGCCGTAGCCCGCGGCCTTCATGGTCGGGAGAACCGCGGCGCTGATCGTCAGGGCAGTGCGGGCGTTTGCAGTCATCATCGTCTCCCACTGCGCGGGGGCCTCCGGCCCGATCGGTCCCATCTGGAAACCGCCGACGGTGTTGACCAATGCACTGACGCCGCCGAAGCGCTTGACGGCCCGGGCGACAGCGGCGGCGCAGGAAGCATAATCGGTGAGATCTGTTCCCGCGATCGACAGAAAATCGGTGGAAGCTGGAAGATCGCCGGCCAAGGCTTCCAACTCGTGGCTCGAACGGTTCATGCAGACGAGTTTTGCGCCGGCGCTGGCAAGCTCGCGGACAACGGCGCTGCCGAGGTTGCCGCCGGCTCCCGTCACGATCACGGCTTTCTGTTCGTTCATGGCAATCGATCTCCTGACGGTGCCCGCGCTGGACGCTGCCGCACATTGTTGATCCAGGCTGCGCGGCAGCGCAAGCCCGCCGCCCAAGACAAGGTCAGATGTTTGCGGAACGGCCCGCGGAGCTATCCGCGGGCCGTTCGTCTTTGATCGTCTGTCGGACCTGATTTCAGTGATATTTCGCCCGTTCTCGGCCGAGGATGACAGGCGCGTCGAGGCCGGCGATCGGACGGGTGACATCGGCCGGAATGTCGCCGGTGAGCTGCAGGTCGAGATAGCGAGCGCAGCAGACCCGCAGGAAGGACGTGAAGTTGCCGAGATCGTGGCCGGCATCGATCGATTCATGATGCAGCCGGGTGATCAGCTGGACGACATTCATGCCGTCGCGCCGCGCGATTTCCTCCAGCTTCGCCCAGAAGAAGTTCTCCAGCCTGACGCTGGTGACCATGCCGTCGATGCGCAGCGACCGGGTGGTGCTTTCCCAGAGCCGAGCATCCGCCTTGATGAACAGTTCACACATATCATCCTCCCCAGTGCAGCCCTCCTCAGGCGGCGTTGGTTTCGAGCAGTGCTGCGGCATCGAGCACGGCCATGAACTGGCGCAGCCACGACGGATGCGCCGGCCAGGCCGGCGCCGTGACCAGATTGCCGTCCGAGACTGCATCGGTGATTGCGATGTCGGCATAGATGCCGCCGGCAAGTTCGACTTCCGGCCGGCAGGCGGGATAGGCCGAGCAGGTTCGGCCCTTCAGCACACCGGCAGCGGCAAGCAGCTGTGCGCCGTGGCAGATGGCGGCAACCGGTTTTCCGGCATCGAAGAAGTGCCGGACGGATTTGATGACGTCGGCGTTGAGGCGTAGATATTCGGGCGCACGGCCGCCGGGAATGACGAGGGCATCGTAATCTTCGGCGCGCACGCTATCGAAGGTGGCATTCAGCGCGAAATTATGGCCGCGTTTTTCGGAATAAGTCTGGTCGCCTTCGAAATCATGAATGGCGGTCGCGACGGTGTCGCCGGCCTTCTTGCCGGGGCAGACGGCATCGACGGTATAGCCGCAGGCGAGCAGCGTCTGGAACGGCACCATCGTTTCGTAATCTTCGGTGAAGTCACCCGTGATCATCAGGATCTTTGAGGCTGGCATCGTTTCCTCCCTTTGAAACCAACTGGCGGAGATTAGCAAAGAGCTTCTGCGAGCAGGTACTATAGGAATACTACAGGCGAAATTCCCACCCGACGGGCGACGGCATCAGACCGCCCTGACCTTCACATCAGGCACTGCGCAAGCCTCGCCGCCGCCGAAGAGACGGGAACGAGTGAGGAAGCGTTTCTCGC
Organism: Rhizobium zaerense; assembly: GCF_051810725.1. NCBI lineage: Bacteria > Pseudomonadati > Pseudomonadota > Alphaproteobacteria > Hyphomicrobiales > Rhizobiaceae > Rhizobium > Rhizobium zaerense. The sequence continues at coordinate 1,056,990 of NZ_CM132690.1, forward strand.
GGCCATTGTCGAGCGAGAACATGCCGCCGCGTCCCGGCACGACGTCGATGATCAGCTGCGTATGTTTCCACGCCTCGAACTGGCCAGCGCCGATATAGACCGGCACGCCGCCGATCTCGCCGAGCTTGACGTCGCCGTCGCCGATCATGAATTCGTTAGCCGGATAACACATCGGCGAGGAGCCGTCGCAGCAGCCGCCGGACTGGTGGAAGAGAATATCGGGATGATCCCGCTTGATTTCCAAGATCAAATCGAGGGCGGCGTCGGTTGCGAGAACACGGGGTTCGCCGTTGACGGTGGGTTCCATGGCTGCTCCTTCAGCGCATAACCCCGAAAATCGGATCGATTTTCGGAAGGATCATACGCAAATTCAAAGCGTTAGAGCGTCATGAGGGATGCGGGGCGCTCTAAAGACAAGGCCTTCTCCCCGTGTCGGGGAGAAGGCTTTTCATCATAACACCATTGGCTGCCCTCAGAAGAAGCCGAGTGCCTTCGGGCTGTAGCTCACCAGCATGTTCTTGGTCTGCTGGTAGTGGTCGAGCATCATCTTGTGGGTTTCACGGCCGATGCCCGACTGCTTGTAGCCGCCGAAGGCGGCATGGGCTGGGTAGGCGTGATAGCAGTTGGTCCAGACCCGGCCGGCCTGAATCTCCCGGCCGAAGCGGTAGCAGCGATTGGCATCGCGGCTCCAGACACCGGCGCCGAGACCGTAGAGCGTGTCGTTGGCGATTTCGAGCGCTTCCTTCTCGTTCTTGAAGGTCGTGACCGAAACAACCGGTCCGAAGATTTCTTCCTGGAACACACGCATCTTGTTGTGACCCTTGAAGATCGTCGGCTTGACGTAATAGCCATTCGCCAACTCGCCGCCGAGATCGTTGCGCGAGCCGCCGGTCAGCACTTCCGCGCCTTCCTGCTTGCCGATATCGAGATAGGCGAGGATCTTTTCCAGCTGCTCCGTCGAGGCCTGGGCGCCGATCATTGTTGCGGTGTCGAGCGGGTTGCCCTGCTTGATCGCCTCGACGCGTTTGACGGCCTTTTCCATGAAGCGGTCGTAGATCGATTCCTGGACGAGGGCGCGGCTCGGGCAGGTGCAGACTTCGCCCTGGTTGAGGGCAAACATCGCAAAGCCTTCGAGCGCCTTGTCGAGGAAGTCGTCGTCTTCGGCCATCACATCGGCGAAGAAGATGTTCGGCGATTTGCCGCCGAGTTCCAGCGTCACCGGAATGAGGTTCTGGCTGGCATATTGCATGATCAACCGGCCTGTCGTCGTCTCGCCGGTGAAGGCGATCTTGGCGACGCGCTGGCTGGTCGCCAGCGGCTTGCCGGCTTCGAGGCCGAAACCGTTGACGATGTTGAGCACGCCGGGCGGCAGGAGATCGCCGACGAGTTCGGCCCAGAGCAGGATCGAGGCTGGTGTCTGTTCGGCGGGCTTCAGCACGACGCAGTTGCCGGCGGCAAGCGCAGGTGCCAGCTTCCAGGTGGCCATCAGGATCGGGAAGTTCCACGGAATGATCTGGCCGACGACGCCGAGCGGCTCATGGAAGTGATAGGCCACGGTATCGTGGTCGATCTCGCCGATCGAGCCTTCCTGGGCGCGAATGCAGGAGGCGAAGTAGCGGAAGTGGTCGATCGCCAGCGGAATGTCGGCCGCCATGGTTTCGCGGATCGGTTTGCCGTTGTCCCAGGTCTCGGCCTGGGCGAGCAATTCCAGCTTGTCTTCCATGCGCTGGGCGATCTTCATGAGGATATTGGAGCGCTCGGCAGCGGAGGTGCGGCCCCATTTTTCCTTAGCCGCATGGGCGGCGTCGAGCGCGAGATTAATGTCCTTTTCATTGGAGCGGGGAATGTCGCAGAGCTTGCCGCCGGTAACGGGCGTCAGGTTTTCGAAGTATTTCCCCTCGACCGGCTCGCGCCATTCGCCGCCGATATAGTTGCCGTATTTCAGTTTGAACGGCGACTCGACGATTTTCTGATGAAGCATGTCATCCTCCCTTGATGATCCAGGTTCCCAAGCGAACCAGTGGGAGGAAAATGTGCATATTTTGGCGGAGGGAATAGGGCGGGTCTTCCATACCGCACTGCACAGTGTCGCAGACCTGCGACAGCATCGCGTCAAGATTGCTTCAGGAGCGGAACCTTTACCCTGATCAGTGGAGATCGAGCTTCTTCATCTTCCTGTGCAGCGTGGCGCGGCTGATGCCAAGCGCGATCGCCGCCTGCGAGACATTGCCGCCGGCGCGCGACAGTGCCCGTAGCAGTGCCGCCTTTTCCGCCTCGACGATCTCGTCCTGCTGGGAGACGCCAGCCTCGTGCAGGGCATCGGCGGCAGGAATGCCGGCGGCGATGCGCTTGTCGTCCAACTGCAGTGCGATGCGGGCAGCGCGCGTTGCGCCGAGCACCAGATCATGCCTGTCGACGGCAAGCAGAGCGGCGGCGGAATTGGCGCCTGCCGGGACCATCAGGAAACGCGCGCCGGCAAAGGCCGAGCGGAAAAGGTTGAGCTCGATGCGCATCGCCGCATCGCGCACGGTCTGCGTCAGGATTGCCAGCGTCATCTCGTTGACGTCGTCGCGGCATGTGGAGATGTCGAGGGCTGCTGCCACTCGGCCACGATGATCGCGGATTGGTGCCGTCGTGCAGCTGAGGCTGGTATTCGAGCAGAAAAAATGCTGATCGCGGAAGATGGCGACGGCACGCTCGTCGGCAAGTGCAGTGCCGATGCCGTTGGTGCCGATGCTGGCCTCGGTCCAGACCGAGCCGGTCCACAGGCCGAGTTCACGGAATTCCTTGTCGTCGCCGGCAGCCCCCCGGCGCTCCAGCGCGATGCCGTTCTTGTCGGTCAGAAGCAGGCAGCAGCCCGCCTGCCCTGCCAACGGTGGTAAAGAGACGATCGAGCTCTTCCGTCGCGCTGGCGATCAGCTGTTCGGACTGCTCGCGCGCACGGCGGAATTCCTGGTCGGTGAGGCGCAGTGGAGCCCGCTGGTCCTCGGGGGCGAGCTGGTGCATGGTCATGCACCGCCGCCATGAGGCGACTACAGGAGAACTGGCTGCCGCAGAATCGCGCTGGGCAGACGTGTAGACGTGCTCGGCGTGCGCAGAGTGTTCGTGCATCGGCTCCTCCCACCGAAGTTCAGCACATTCTGATGGAAAAGCGGCTGGTTTGCAATCGGCCGGTACTGGCGGTCGTCAGCATGCGGCTCTTCCTGACGAAAGTGGCGGAGATCACATTTCGGTGTTTGGGCGGCCATGGCGTAACAAATGACGCCTCTCTCTCGTAGTTCTGTACGGTAGCAAGGTTTGCGAGATGAGGAGATCCGACCATGCTGAATAGACGATTGTTGCTGATGGGCGCCGCTTTTGGGGCGTTTGCGGTTCGCCTGGGCCCGGCCGGCAAGGCGATCGCCGCCGAGACGTTTGCGGTGACGCACACCGACGAGGAATGGCGCAAGCTGCTGACGCCGGATCAATATGTCATCCTGCGCCGGGCGGGGACGGAACAGCCCTTCACCAGTGCCTTGCTGCATGAGGAGCGAAAGGGCAATTTCGCCTGCGCCGGCTGCGACCAGGACCTCTTTTCCTCGACCACCAAATTCGACAGCGGCACCGGCTGGCCGAGCTTCTGGGCGCCGCTCGAAAAAGCCGTCGGCACCACGAGCGACACGACTTTCGGCATGGTGCGCAACGCCGTGCACTGCAGCCGCTGCGGCGGGCATCTCGGCCATGTCTTCGATGACGGCCCGAAGCCAACCGGGCTTCGCTACTGCATGAATGGGCTCGCCATGACATTCCGTCCCGCCTCGGCCTGACCGAGAGATGGCCTTGTCCGATGCAGACGACTGCCTGCGGCTAGAACAGGATGATTTTAGGCCGGGTCGGCCTAAAATCTGAATCCTGTTCTAAATTAAGAGCTGGAGCATGATGTCGTCCGAAAACCGATCACACTTCTCGGCATCATGCTCTGCGCTGCAACCAGGCCTCTATGCCGCGCGCTGCCGCCCGGCCGGTCGCCAGGCAGGCGGTGAGGAGATAGCCGCCGGTCGGCGCTTCCCAGTCGAGCATCTCACCGGCGACGAAGGTGCCCGGCAGCGCCTTCAACATGTAGCTGTCGTCGATGCTGCTCCAGCGGATGCCACCGGCCGAGGAGATCGCCTCGCCGATTGGCCGGGTCTCGATCACCGGCACCGGCAGCGCCTTGATCATGCCGGCGAGACGCTCCGGATCGGCTCGGTCGCGCTCGGGAGCGAGTTCGCGCAGCAGCGCCGCCTTGACGCCGTCGAGGCCGGCACCCTTGCGCAGGCGGTTTGAAAAGCTCGATTTGGCATCCTGCCGCGCAAGGTCGCGGCTCAGCCTCTCGGTGGTGCGGCCGGGTGCGAGGTCGAGGGTCAGGGCAGCGCTGCCGTGGTTCAGCAGCCGGTCGCGGAGGCTGGCGGTGTGGGCATAGATCAGGCTGCCCTCGATGCCGCTCCCGGTGATGACGAATTCGCCGGGAAATGTGCCGGCCTCGGATGTTGCGGTGACCGACTTTACCGGCTCGCCGGCGAAACGCTCGCTGAAGCTACCGCTCCAGCCAACGGCGAAGCCGCAATTGGCGGGTTTAAAGGGTTCGATCTCGACGCCTCTCTCCGATAGCCGAGTCAGCCAGCTTGCATCGGAGCCGAGACGCGGCCAGCTTGCGCCGCCGAGCGCCAACAGGGCTGCGTCGCAATGGACGATGCTGCGCCCTTCGAGCGTTTCGAAAGCATAACCATCTTCGGCAAAACCGGTCCAGCGGTGGCGGGTGCGCAGCGTAGTGCCCTGCGCCTCCAGTCGCCTGAGCCAGGCGCGCAGCAAAGGCGAGGCCTTCATCACCTTCGGGAACACCCGGCCGGACGAGCCGACGAAGGTCTCGGTCCCGAGCCCTGCTGCCCAATCCCTGATATCATCAGGGGTAAAGGCATCAAGAGCGGGGCGCAGATGGGCGGAAGCCGCGCCGAAGCGCGTGGTGAAACGGGCGTAATCCTCGGAATGGGTGATGTTGAGACCCGACTTGCCGGCCAAGAGGAACTTGCGGGCGAAGGTCGGCATGGCGTCGTAGACCGTTACCGCGTGACCGGAACGGGACAACAGTTCGGCAGCCGCGAGACCCGCCGGGCCGCCGCCGATGATCGCAATCCGTTTCTGGTTCATGGATGTCTTCGCCCGATTCTGTCTGCATTCAGTTTTGGCGCGGGCGCGGACCGCCTGCAAGGGCAGCGGTCAGTGGTGCGGATGTGTGCACTGGCCGTGGTCGGCGAGCACCTCGATGACTCGGCATTGGTCGACGCGGCCGTGGCCGCAGCCTTCCACCATGGTTTCCAGCTCGGCCTTCAGCGCCATCAGGCTGCGGATGCGCTGCTCGACTTCGATGAGACGCGCCTTGGCGATGGCGTCGGCCGAGGCGCAGGACTGGTACGGATCATCCTGCAGGGTGAGCAGCGTGCGGATCGCCTCGATCTCGAAGCCGAGTTCGCGGGCGTGGCGGATGAAGGCGAGGCGGCTGATATCGGCGGGCTCGAAGGAGCGCTGGTTGCCCTCGCTGCGGCTCGGCGCCGCGAGCAGGCCGATGCTCTCATAATAACGGACCGTCGGCACCTTGACGCCGCTTTGGCGAGCAGCTTCACCAATGGTGATCTTTTTCATGATTTTCCTCTTGCACCTCTAGTCGCTAGAGGATGTAGGAGGGATGCTTCTGTTTGACAAGGAAGCGGATGATGGCTGAGAGCGAGACACGATACCGGGTTGGCGGCATGGATTGCGCCGGCTGCGCAACCAAGATCGATACGGCGGTCAGACGCGTGGCGGGTGTCGCCGATGTTTCCGTCTCGGTGATGGCGGGCACGATGACCGTCCGGCACGATGGCAGCAGCGATCTCAAGGTGATCGAGAGGAAGGTGACGGGGCTCGGCTATTCCGTCGCGCCGCTTGCTGGAAGCGCTGCGCCTGCGCGCACCCAGGGCTCGCAGCATCGTCACGACCATGGACATGACTGCGGCGATCACGCGGGCCATGACCATGATCATGCAAGTCATGACCACGACCACCTTCACGATCATGGCGAGAAGGAAATCGAGGGGCTGCACGGGCATGACCACGCGCCGATGGCGGGTCTCTGGTGGCAGAGCCGGAAGGGCCGGCTGACCATCCTTTCCGGTGCCGCACTCGTTGCCGCCTACACCGTCGGCCATCTTGTGCCGGCGATTGCGTCCTATGCCTTCATCGTCGCCATGCTGGTCGGGCTGGTGCCGATCGCGCGGCGCGCTATCATTGCCGCCCTATCAGGTACACCGTTCTCGATCGAGATGCTGATGACGATTGCCGCCGTCGGCGCCGTCATCATCAATGCCGGCGAAGAGGCGGCAACCGTCGTATTCCTGTTCCTCGTCGGCGAGATGCTGGAAGGGGTGGCGGCCGGCAAGGCGCGCGAAAGCATCCAGTCGTTGGCGGGTCTGGTGCCGAAGAATGCGCTGCTCGAAGACAATGGGCAGACGCGGGAAGTGCCGGCAGAAAGCCTTTCGGTCGGCGCGACTATCATGGTTCGTCCTGGCGACCGTATCTCTGCGGACGGCATCATCATCTCAGGCGAGAGTGCAATCGACGAGGCGCCGGTGACGGGCGAGAGCACGCCGGTGCGCAAGGGCGTCGATGCCGTCGTTTTTGCCGGCACGGTCAATGGCGATGCGGTGCTGAGGGTTCGCGTCACGGCGGCGGCCGCCGACAACACCATCGCCCGTGTCGTCAAGCTGGTGGAGGAAGCGCAGGAATCGAAGGCGCCGACCGAACGCTTCATCGATCGGTTTTCGCGCTATTACACGCCCGGCGTGGTCGTGGTTGCAGCACTGGTCGCGGTCGTTCCGCCGCTGCTGTTTGCCGGCCCGTGGGGCGAATGGGTCTATAAGGGCCTTGCGATCCTCTTGATCGGCTGCCCCTGCGCACTCGTCATTTCGACGCCGGCGGCAATCGCCGCCTCGCTTTCATCAGGTGCGCGGCGCGGGCTGTTGATGAAGGGCGGCGCGGTGCTGGAAACGCTCGGCAAGGTGACGATGGTCGCCTTCGACAAGACAGGCACGCTGACGGAAGGCAGGCCTCAGGTCACCGATATCATCTCCTTCGGATTGAGCGAGGCGCAGGTGCTGTCGCGCGCGGCGGTGCTGGAGCAGGGTTCCAGCCATCCGCTGGCGCTGGCGATCCTCAACCGCGCCAAGTCAGACGGCGTTCCCGTGCCGCCGGCCTTCGAGCTGGAAGCGCTGGCGGGCAAGGGCGTCAGCGGCAAAGTCGGCGGCGAGACGCTGGACCTGCTGTCGCCGCCCGCCGCCTGTGAGCGCGGGGCGCTCAGTGCTGAACAGGATGCACGCATCGCGGCGCTGAACGACGAGGGCAAGAGCGTGTCGGTGCTGCTCGTCAACGGTGTTGCGGCCGGTCTGATCGCCATGCGCGACGAGCCGCGTGAGGATGCCGAGGCCGGGCTCGCTGCCCTCAAATCAGCAGGCGTCAAGGCAATGATGTTGACGGGCGACAACAAGCGGACGGCAGCAGCCGTTGCCGGCATGCTCGGCATCGACTGGCGCGGCGAGATGATGCCGGAGGACAAGCAGCAGGTCGTCGGCGAATTGAAGCGCCAGGGTTTCATCGTCGCCAAAGTCGGCGACGGCATCAACGATGCTCCGGCGCTGGCGGCTGCCGATATCGGCATTGCTATGGGCGGCGGCACCGATGTGGCGCTGGAGGCGGCGGATGCCGCCGTGTTGCACGGACGCGTTAGCGATGTGGCGCGGATGATCGAATTTTCCAAACGCACGATGCGCAACATCCTGCAGAACATCACCATCGCCCTCGGATTGAAGGCGGTGTTTCTGGTGACGACGATCGCCAGCATCACCGGGCTCTGGCCGGCGATCCTCGCCGATACCGGCGCCACCGTGCTGGTGACGATCAACGCGCTGAGGCTGCTCCGGATAAAAATATAACTTTTCTGACTTCCTCCTCCGGCGCTCGTCACCGGCGGGATGTGCCATCGACGATTCGAGCCAGATCTCGAATCGAAAATCGCGGGACCGGCCATAGGTCGGCTCTCATCGTGGGGGCTTTCTCCACAGCTTGCTTTCTTTAAGCTTTCGTTATCCATGTTTTTCACAGGAACGTAGCGATTTCAAACCTGTCGTAACGCAATGCACAAACCATCCGTTGACGCGAATTTGGATTGGCGTACTATATCTAGTGTTCGAGGTTCCATCGATTCGTGAGGATCGGCGGCTAAGACGGGAATACGGTGCGCCTCGCCATCATGGCGCGGCAATGCCGGAGCTGCCCCCGCAACTGTAAGCGGCGAGCAACTGTCCGATTTCAGGTCACTGGAGCATGATGCTCCGGGAAGGCTGGGGCAGGGTGCTTTGACCCGTGAGCCAGGAGACCTGCCTCGAACGAAACGTCCACGGGCGGGGTGTCCGGAAGATCGCGTTACATGGCTGCGGGGAATCTCCGCATCACGTTTCGCAGGCCTGAGCCTCCGCCCCCGAAACCTTCGTATTGAGCCACTTCGGGGTGAAGTCATGTCAGTATCTCAGTTCAGGCCGCCACCCGCTAGAGGCAGAGGGCGGAGTATGCCCAGCGGCTAAACAGCCGCATAGCTCAAATCATCAGAGATTTTTCGACGGATATCGACAGATTTCCGATCGATCTTCTGCGTCCCAATCGCGTCGTCACGAGGAATATCATGACCATTACCGTCTACAGCAAGCCTGCCTGCGTCCAGTGCACTGCCACCTACCGAGCCCTCGACCGGTTGGGCGTCGATTATGACATCGTCGATATCTCTGAGGATGCCGAAGCGCTCGATCGGGTCCGCAGCCTCGGCTACATGCAGGCGCCTGTCGTCATCGCCGGCGAGCAGCATTGGGCAGGCTTCCGCCCCGACATGATCAGCGCGCTCTCCTGAAGAAAAGCGATGGGCCTGATCGTCTATTATTCCAGCCGATCCGAGAACACCCATCGGTTCGTCGCCAAGCTCGGACTGCGCGCAACGCGCATTCCGGCAGGCGCAGCTGACGCGTTCCATATCCGCGAACCCTTCGTGCTTGTTGTGCCGACCTATAGCGGCGACGGCGGCAAGGGTGCCGTTCCCAAGCAGGTGATCCGTTTCCTCAACGATGCGGAAAACCGAGGACACATCCGCGGCGTGATTGCCGCGGGCAACAGCAATTTCGGCGAGACATACGGGCTCGCCGGCGACGTCATCTCGCAGAAATGCCAGGTGCCTTACCTCTACAGGTTCGAGCTGCTGGGCACGGAGGTGGATGTCGCCAACGTCAAACACGGAATGGAACGGTTTTGGACACGGGAACAACTCTGACGCGGGATGCGGGCGCAAAACCGCATAACACTTTTGCTCATCCCGCCGGCGAACGCCCTTTGAAAGCGGCGGAAATGCTCGACTATCACGCGCTGAACGCGATGCTGAACCTCTATGACGATGAGGGACGGATCCAGCTCGACAAGGATCGAATGGCTGCCAAGCAGTATTTCCTGCAGCACGTGAACCAGAACACGGTGTTCTTTCACAACCTTCGGGAAAAGCTCGATTACCTCGTCACCGAGGGTTACTACGAGCAGGAGGTTCTCGACCAGTATTCCTTCAATTTCGTGCGCGACCTGTTCGACCAGGCCTATGCCAAGAAATTCCGTTTCCCGACCTTCCTCGGCGCCTTCAAATACTACACCAGCTATACGCTGAAGACCTTCGACGGAAAGCGCTATCTCGAGCGTTATGAGGACCGCATCTGCATGGTGGCGCTGGCGCTCGCGCGCGGCGACGAGGGGCTTGCCCGCGACATGGTCGAGGAGATCATTTCCGGCCGCTTCCAGCCGGCGACGCCGACCTTTCTCAATGCCGGCAAGAAGCAGCGCGGCGAACTGGTTTCCTGCTTCCTGCTGCGCGTTGAGGACAATATGGAATCGATCGGCCGGTCGATCAATTCGGTGCTGCAATTGTCGAAGCGTGGTGGCGGCGTGGCGCTGTCATTGACGAACATCCGCGAGGCGGGCGCGCCGATCAAACATATCGAGAACCAATCGTCAGGCATCATCCCGGTGATGAAGCTGCTCGAAGACAGTTTCTCCTATGCCAACCAGCTCGGCGCGCGCCAGGGCGCGGGGGCCGTCTATCTCAATGCCCACCACCCCGATATCATGCGCTTCCTCGATACCAAGCGCGAAAATGCCGACGAGAAGATCCGCATCAAGACGCTGTCGCTCGGCGTCGTCGTGCCCGACATCACCTTCGAACTGGCGAGGAACAACGAGGACATGTACCTGTTCTCGCCCTATGACGTAGAGCGCGTCTATGGTGTGCCCTTCACCGAGATTTCGGTGACGGAAAAGTACCGCGAGATGGCGGACGACGCCCGCATCTCCAAGAAGAAGATCAAGGCGCGCGAATTCTTCCAGGTGCTTGCCGAAATCCAGTTCGAGAGCGGCTATCCCTACATCATGTTCGAGGACACAGTGAACCGGACGAACCCGATCGCCGGGCGCATCTCGATGAGCAATCTCTGCTCGGAGATCCTGCAGGTGAGCGAGGCTAGCGAATATCATGACGACCTCTCCTACAAACATCTCGGCAAGGATATTTCCTGCAATCTCGGCTCGCTGAATATTGCCGCGGCAATGGATTCGGCCGATTTCGGCAAGACGATCGAAACCTCGATCCGGGCGCTGACGGCCGTTTCCGACATGAGCCACATCTCTTCGGTTCCTTCGATCGAGAAGGGCAATGACGAGAGCCATGCGATCGGCCTCGGTCAGATGAACCTGCACGGTTACCTCGCCCGCGAACGCATCTTCTACGGCTCCGAGGAAGGCATCGATTTCACCAATATCTATTTCTATACGGTGACCTATCACGCAGTCCGCGCCTCGAACCTTTTGGCGGTCGAACGCGGCACGAGCTTCAAGGGCTTCGAAAACTCGAAATATGCCTCCGGCGAATATTTCGACAAATATACCGACCGGCTCTGGGAGCCGGCGACGGAGACGGTGAGGGCGCTGTTCGAGAGCTCAGGTATTCACATTCCGACGCAGGAAGACTGGGCCGCATTGAAGACGGCGGTGATGGCCTCCGGCCTCTATAACCAGAACCTGCAGGCGGTGCCGCCGACGGGCTCGATCTCCTATATCAACCACTCGACCTCCTCGATCCATCCGATCGTCTCGAAGATCGAGATCCGCAAGGAGGGCAAGATCGGCCGCGTCTACTATCCGGCGCCGTTCATGACCAACGACAATCTCGACTATTATCAGGACGCCTATGAGATCGGGCCGGAGAAGATCATCGACACCTATGCGGCGGCGACCCAGCATGTCGACCAGGGCCTGTCGCTGACCTTGTTCTTCCGCGATACGGCAACGACGCGCGACATCAACAAGGCGCAGATCCACGCCTGGAAGAAGGGCATCAAGACGATCTACTACATCCGCCTTCGCCAGATGGCGCTGTCCGGCACCGAGGTGCAGGGCTGCGTGTCTTGTACACTGTAAGTTGATATTTCGCGCCGGAGCATTTTCCCCTCACCCTAATCCTCTCCCCGTTCTGACGGGGAGAGGGGACTTGCCACACGAACCGGCAATAAAGACGGAAAAGGGCGCGGCATGTCCTCTTCGCCCCGCTGGCGGGGGTCCGTAGGACGGGTCGAGACCAGTGGCTCGACCCAGGCAACGGTGCCGGCAGGCGGATGAGGGGCAAATCCGGACACATTTCTCAAGAGGGACGACCTAATGAACATGCAAATCAAACCCGCCTCCCGCGTGCGCGCCATCAATTGGAACCGCATCGAGGACGACAAGGATCTCGAAGTCTGGAACCGGCTCACCGGCAATTTCTGGCTGCCGGAAAAGGTGCCGCTTTCCAACGACATTCCCTCCTGGGCAACGCTGACGCCGGCCGAGCAGCAGCTGACCATCCGCGTCTTCACCGGGTTGACGCTGCTCGACACGATCCAGAACGGCGTCGGCTCCATCCGGCTGATGGAGGATGCGGTCACCCCGCACGAGGAGGCGGTACTTTCCAACGTCTCCTTCATGGAAGCGGTGCATGCGCGCTCCTATTCCTCGATTTTCTCGACGCTGTGCTCGACGCCTGATGTCGATGATGCCTATCGCTGGTCGGAGGAGAACGAATTCCTGCAGCGGAAATCGGCGCTGATCATGGAGCAGTATCGCTCCGGCGATCCGCTGAAGAAGAAGGTCGCGAGCGCCTTCCTCGAAAGCTTCCTGTTCTATTCCGGCTTCTACCTGCCGATGTACTGGTCGAGCCGCGCCAAGCTGACCAACACGGCCGACATGATCAGGCTGATCATCCGCGACGAGGCGGTGCACGGCTATTATATCGGCTACAAGTTCCAGCGCGGGCTGGAGCGGCTCGGCGACGAGCGGAAGCAGGAGATCAAGGATTTCGCCTTCGAGCTGCTGCTGGAACTCTATGACAACGAGGCGAAATATACCGAGGCGCTCTATGACGGCGTCGGGCTGACTGAGGACGTCAAGAAATTCCTGCACTACAATGCCAACAAGGCGCTGATGAACCTTGGCTATGAGGCGCTGTTCCCGGCTGAGGCTTGCAAGGTCAATCCGGCGATCCTGTCGGCGCTTTCGCCGAATGCCGACGAGAACCACGACTTCTTCTCCGGCTCCGGTTCCTCCTATGTCATCGGCAAGGCGGTCGCGACGGAGGACGAAGACTGGGATTTCTGAGGCTCGATCGCCGTCTGCCTCTTATCATTTGCTCTCTGATCGCCCACATTCAGCGGAAACTAAATTCGGTCTTCGCCGATGATGCGGCATAGCGGGAGTTTTTGATGTCGTCTATTTTGAACAAGGTCGGGACTGCTGTCGAAGCGGAAGAGGGCGTCTGGCCGATCCGCAGAAGACGGATTCTCGACTGGCTGGTGAACGAGACGCGCGGCGAGCGGTTCATCGACAATATCCTGGTGGAGATGTGCGAGAAGCTTTTGGCCTCAGGAGTGCCGTTGGCGCGGGCGACATTGCATTTCAGGACGAACCATCCGCAATGGATCGGCGCCCGCATCCTCTGGAAGGAGGGCCTGGCCGAGGCGAAGATCAACACTTTCGCCTATGGTGTCGAAAATACGCCGGAGTTCCTGAACAGTCCCGTCAACGCGATCCATCAGGGTGCGGAGGAGGTGCGCAGACAACTGGAAGGCACAGCCAGCGGCGACGAGGATTCATTCTATCAGGAACTGCGCGATGACGGCCTCACAGAGTATATCGCCTGGCCCCTCGAGCATACTTTCGGCAAACGGCATGTCGCGACATTTTCCACCAGTCGCCCGGGAGGTTTTACCGGCGAGCATGTCGATTTCCTGCGCGATCTGCTGCCGGCATTAACCCTCGTCAGCGAAATCCGGCTGAAGAACATCATGGCACGCACGCTGCTGCAGACCTATGTCGGACCGCATGCGAGCGAACAGATCCTGTCGGGCGTCACGACGCGCGGCAGCGGCGCGACCGTCGGTGCCGCCATCATGATCTGCGACCTGCGCGACTTTACGGCGATCTCCGATCTCTGGCCGCGTGACGATGTCATCCATCTGCTCAACGACTATTTCGACGCCATGTCGGACCCGATCGAGCGGTATGGAGGAGAAATCCTGAAGTTCATGGGCGACGGATTGCTGGCGATCTTCCCATTGAGCAAGAACACGGCCTGTCATGATCTGCTGCAGGCGATCCGCGAAGGGCAGGCTTTAATGGCGCAATTGAATGAGCAGTATGCGGGCAACGGACGCGAACCGCTGCGCTATGGCGTCGGCGTGCATGTCGGCGACGTTATGTACGGCAATATCGGCTCGCGCCGGCGGCTGGATTTCACCGTGATCGGCCCTGCGGTCAATGTCGCCTCTCGGCTGGAAACCTTGACCAAGGAGGTCAAGCGTCCAGTACTCTTATCGCGGGCCTTCGTCGAAATGGCGGACTGCGCGAAGGACATGGATAGCCTCGGCACTTTCCCGCTGCGCGGGCTTGGAGAGCCCGTCGATGTTTTCGCCTTTCCGGAGCGTGTTGCCGCATAGTTTCAGTGCAGGCAGGCTCATACGCCTCGCTTGTTTCCCCAGAGCAGCACGTGCAATTGGGGCAGTACGCGTACCGCAAACCATTGGTCGGCCGTCACCTTATCGACAAGCCAGTGCATCCGATCCATCACGCCGTCGATATCAACGCGCGCGTCATCGTCATCGGGCGGCGGCGGCGTATGATTGCCGGGCTGAAGGAACAAGGGAATTTGGGGATAGCGCTGCCCCGCCTGTTGGGCGAATTCGTAGTCGGTTTCATCGAAGACAACGATCTTCAATGCGACCTCCGGTCCGCCGGCGGCCAGTTGAAGACAATGATCCACCTGGTTCCAATCCGTCAGCATTCCGCTTGATGGCGGTTTGGGGCTGATGACCAGGGTGTCGAGATCGCGAAACCAGCCCTGGGCTACGCTTCCCTGTGTTTCCAGGGCGAAGCGATATCCTTGCGAATGGCCAAGCTCGATCAGCGGCTTTAAGGGCTGAATCGCCGGATTGCCTCCGGAAAGGGAAACCGTCAGTGGCTTTCCCCCGGAGAGTTCGGTGACTTTATGCCAGATCGCCTCAGTGGACATGGGAATCCATTGATCCCGGAATGCGCTGTCGACCGCGTGAAGACTGTCGCACCAGGAACACCGATAGTCACAGCCGCCTGTCCTCACGAACACAGTCGGCAGCCCGATCAAAGCACCTTCACCCTGTATGGTCGGGCCAAAGATTTCGCTGACGCGAATGCTCCCCACGCTCACGGCCTGTACTCCGCCCAGGTTTTAGGGGTCTCGCTGACGCGAACGGACGATGTCTCCGGGAAGCGCTGTTTGCACCAGTCGTAAAAGTGCCTTGCCAGAAATTCGGAGGTAACTTTCGAATGGCCGAAGACATCGTTCAGGTGACGATGATCGAAAGTTTCGTCGATATAGCGTTTGAGCGGCGAGAGGTCGTGATAGTCACGGACGAAGCCATCATCATTCAGGTTTTCCGCAGCCAGTTCGACGACGACGACGTAGTTGTGACCGTGGAGCCGAGCACATTGATGGTCGACAGGCAGGTGATCCAATTGATGGGAGGCGGAGAGATGAAACTCCTTGGTGATGCGGTACATCAACGCACCTCCGTGGCCGAGTATCGCGACACGGCCGCTCTCCAAAAGTCCGGGTCTTCGTACTCCGTGGGATCGGGAACATTGGCAAGATGGAACGCTTCGCGGCGTTCCACGCAGGTTCCGCAGCGCCCACAGTGAAGTTCGCCGCCTTTGTAGCAGGACCAGGTTTCCGAAAACGGCGTGCCGTGTTTTTCGCCGTCAACAACGATCGCGGCTTTGGAAACATCGACGTAGGGGGCCAGCAGTTTCACGCTGGCATAACCGTCCAGCGCTTCGTTCTGCATGCGCTGGAAGGCATCGATGAAGCCAGGCCGGCAGTCCGGATAGATGAAGTGGTCGCCGCCATGCACGGCGACGGCAACGGCATCTGCTTTTTGCGCCGCAGCCAGACCGAATGCGATTGCCAGCATGATGGCATTGCGGTTCGGCACGACGGTGGCTTTCATGGTTTCCTCGGCGTAGTGGCCATCCGGAACCTCGACATTGTCTGTCAGGGCCGATCCGCTGAGATGGCCGCCGATGCCGGCGATGTCGACGATATGATGGGGAACGGAGAGGCGTAAGGCACATCTGGCGGCGAAGTCGAGTTCCTTGCGATGCCGTTGGCCGTAGTCGAAGGAGACGAGACCGATAAGTTGTTTTTCCGTCGCTACCTTATGAGCAAGCGAAACGGAGTCCAGTCCGCCGGAGCAGACGACGATGGTTTTCATATTTTGGATCCCTTGTTTTGACCGGGTGGGCTGCGACCGGATTAAGCGGTGCTTCTAGGACAAATCACGCGTCATGGAAACAGTTTTGAAGCGTGAGCGTCATTAAACGATGAGATGACATTGATTTCACGGCGGTTTTTGGCTTCGGGGTGCTAGCGCCTCCCATAGCCGAGTAGCCTAACCGATCGGAAAGTTGATCTGCGGCGGCAGCAGGAGCTGCAGATCCTCGGCGTCCGGATTGCTGATGCGCTGCAGCAGCATGCGTCCCAGATCCTCGCCGGCCGCCGTCAGGTCCTCGTGGATAGTGTCGACCTTCGGCTGCAGCTGGGTGAGAAGGCGGGACGTCTCCTTTGCGACGATATCGTAATCGACGGCGAGTATGCGGCCGGCATCGCTCACGCCGCTGATGACGGCGAGCGCCGAAACTTCGCCGGGACAGATGAAACCATCAGGAGCATCCGGGGCATCAGCGCGGCTGCGGATGAAGTCGCGCAGCACGTCTGCCGGTGTATCGAGATCGACTGCCTCGGGGATTTCATAGGCAATGCCTGCCTCCCGCACCGCCGTCATGAAGCCGTGCAGGATATGCTGGCAGAAGGTCAGCCGTTTTGGCGGCAGGATCAACATTACCTTTTTGCGGCCCTTGGCGATCAGCCGGCGCGCCGCCTCATAGGCAAAAGTGAAATTGTCGTAGTCGACATAGGGGTGCGGCGTCGAAAATTCGGTGCGGCCGTGGCAGACAAAGGGAAAGCCGGTTTCGAGCAGCAGGCGGACGCGGGCATCGAGCGGTTCGGTGCGCGTGAAGATCAGCCCGTCGGCGAGATGGTTGCGGATGATGTATTCGGCGGCCTCGATATCGGTCGTCGACAGGAAGTTCGGGGCGACGACAAGATGGTAGGAGGTTTCCTTCAGCGCCTTGGCGATGCCGTACATGATCGAGGTACTGAAACCGACCACTTCCTCGTGCGAATCGAGCAAGATGGCGATGACGTTGGTGCGGCCGGTCTTCAGACGCTGCGCGGCGCGGTCGGGGAGGTAGCCGATCTCGCGGGCGATGCGGTGCACCCGTTGACGGGTCTCGAGCGAAATCTGCGGCGCATCGGAAAGCGCCCGTGACACCGTCGTCACCGCAAGGCCGGCGATCGTGGCGATCGTTCGCAAGGTCGGCTTGCCGCGCTTATGCGTGATATCGAGATTTTCGCCGCGCTGCGGTCGGGACGGTTCGGTCACCCTTGGTTTTCCATGCTGGATTTGCCGACACAATAACACGACGATTTCAGCACGCAATCGACGAATGAAAACGTTTTAAATTTTAACGTTTTGTTAGTCACGAATATAATTCATAGCAAATTCAATAGAATGGCGAAATAACCATATTTTTCTCGACTGCCGAGAAAGGGCTTGACGGCCTATGACTTATAACGTTTTAAATTAGCAACCGCGCGGAGGAGTGCGGCCGTATGCTGACCGCTGCAAGAGCGGGAGGCGTCGGGCGGCTGGGAGGTCCCGCCGCCGATTTGCAAATGGGAGGAAATTCATGCGCAAGTTTTTGAGCTCGGCAGCTGTTGCTGTCGTGATGATGGCCGGCCTCAGTGCGGCCCACGCCGCCGACGTCAAGGAAGTACAGATGCTGCACTGGTGGACGTCGGGCGGCGAGGCAGCGGCACTGAACGTCTTGAAGCAGGATCTTTCGAAGGAAGGTTTTGCCTGGAAGGACGTGCCGGTTGCCGGCGGTGGCGGCGATGCGGCGATGACGGCGCTGAAGGCAATGGTGGCGGCCGGCACCTATCCGACAGCCTCGCAGATGCTCGGCTATACCGTGCTCGATTATGCCCAGGCCGGCGTTATGGGCGATCTGACCGAGACGGCGAAGAAGGAAGGCTGGGACAAGTCGGTTCCGGCAGCCCTGCAGAAGTTCTCGGTCTATGACGGCAAGTGGGTTGCCGCCCCGGTCAACGTCCACTCGGTCAACTGGCTGTGGATCAACAAGGCGGTGATGGACAAGATCGGCGGCACCCAGCCGAAGACCTTCGACGAGCTGATCGCGCTGCTCGACAAGGCCAAGGCCGCCGGCGTCATCCCGCTGGCGCTTGGCGGCCAGAATTGGCAGGAAGCGACGATGTTCGATTCCATCGTGCTGTCGACCGGCGGGCCGGAGTTCTACAAGAAGGCCTTCAACGACCTCGACGAGGAATCGCTGAAGTCCGACACGATGAAGAAGTCGTTCGATAACCTCGCCACGATCATCAAGTATGTCGACCCGAACTTCTCGGGCCGCGACTGGAACCTGGCGACCGCCATGGTCATCAAGGGCGATGCGCTGGTGCAGGTGATGGGCGACTGGGCCAAGGGCGAATTCGTCGCCGCCAAGAAGACGCCTGACACCGACTTCCTGTGCTACCGCTTCCCCGGCACCGACGGCAGCGTGGTCTACAACTCCGACATGTTCGGCATGTTCAACGTTCCCGATGACCGCAAGGCGGCCCAGGTGGCGCTGGCGAAGGCAACGCTGTCGAAGAGCTTCCAGTCGGCCTTCAACGTCGTCAAGGGTTCGGTGCCGGCTCGTACCGACGTTCCCGATACCGACTTCGACGCTTGCGGCAAGAAGGGCATCGCCGATCTGAAGGCAGCCAACGAGGGCGGCACGCTGTTCGGTTCGCTGGCGCAAGGCTACGGCGCCCCGCCGGCGATTGCCAATGCCTACAAGGATGTCGTCTCGAAGTTCGTCCACGGCCAGATCAAGACCTCCGACGAAGCCGTCAAGCAGCTCGTCCAGGCGATCGACGACGCCCGCTGAGACCACGTGTGATGACAAATGCTTCCCCGCATGCTCGCGGGGAAGCTTCAGGCTCCGCGCCGATCATGCGGGATGATCATGCAGGGCGGATTGCCCGGACGATTATGCAGGGAGGAGATGATATTCCATGAGCACCGTTGCGACCACCGATCCGGTTCTGACGCCGCGGCAATCGACGGCGATCTCGTTGCGGGGCCGGCTGCAGGATGCGCTGCCGAAGATCGTCTTGGCGCCGAGCTTCGTCATCACCATCATCTTCGTCTACGGCTTCATCGTCTGGACGGCCTATCTCTCCTTCACCAATTCCAAGACCTTTCCCTCCTATGCGCTGACCGGGCCACGCGCCTATCAGCGGCTGTGGCGCTGGACCTTCGAGAGCGATCCGCCGTCCTCCTGGTATACTTCGATCACCAACATGGCGATCTTCGGCTTCCTCTATATCGGCATCTGCCTGGCGCTCGGCCTGCTCCTCGCCATCCTGCTCGATCAGAAGATCCGCGGCGAGGGTCTGCTCCGGCCGATCTTCCTCTACCCGATGGCGCTGTCGTTCATCGTCACCGGCGTTGCCTGGAAATGGTTCCTCGATCCCGGCCTCGGGCTGGAACAGACGCTGCACCATTTTGGCTGGACCAGCTTCCACTTCGACTGGATCAAGAACAAGGACTTCGTCATCTACACCGTCGTCATTGCCGGCGTCTGGCAGGCGTCGGGCTTCGTCATGGCGATGTTCCTGGCGGGCCTGCGCGGCATCGACGGCGAGATCATGAAGGCCGCCCAGATCGACGGCGCCTCGCCATTCCAGCTCTATCGGCGCATCGTCATTCCGCTGCTGCGGCCGATCTTCCTCTCCGCCTTCATCGTGCTCGCCCATATGGCAATCAAGTCCTACGACCTGGTGGTGGCGTTGACCTCCGGCGGCCCCGGCGGCTCGGCCTGGCTGCCGTCCAACTTCATGTATGAATACACCTTCAAGCGCAACGAAATGGCCGTCGGCTCGGCCAGCGCCATCATCATGCTGATGACGATCTCGGCGATCATCGTTCCCTATCTCTATTCCGAACTGAAGGAGAAGGCCCGATGAGCAGCGTGACCTCTTCAACCCAGACCTTGGCCGCAGCTTTGCCGCAGGGTGGCGATAACAGGACCAACAACACCCGCTGGATCGGCCGCACCGTCATCTATGGCCTGCTGCTGATCTTTGCCGTCCTTTATCTGATGCCGCTCTTCGTCATGCTGACGACCTCGTTCAAGACCATGGACGAGATCCAGAACGGCAACATGCTGGCGCTGCCGCAAGCGCCGACCTTCGATCCCTGGATCAAGGCCTGGGGCGAGACCTGCGTCGGGCTGACCTGCGCCGGCATCAAGGGCTACTTCTGGAACTCGATCAAGATGGTGGTGCCGGCCGTCGCAATCTCCACCATCATGGGGGCGCTGAACGGTTATGTGCTGACCAAATGGCGCTTTCCCGGCCATACGCTGGTGTTCGGGCTGATGCTGTTTGCCTGCTTCATCCCGTTCCAGTCGGTGCTGCTGCCGATGGCAACGATCCTCGGCTCGCTCGGCCGCTTCGGCGCCACACTGCAGAATTCCACGGGTTTGAGCTTCGGCTTCGGCAATCCGACGGTCAATCTGGTCTTCGTGCATGTCGTCTATGGCTTGGGCTTCACGACGCTGTTCTTCCGCAATTTCTACGAGGCCTTTCCGACCGAGCTGGTCAGGGCCGCCCAGGTCGATGGCGCCAGCTTCTTCCAGATCTTCCGCCGCATCATGCTGCCGAACTCGCTGCCGATCATCGTCGTCACGGTGATCTACCAGTTCACCAATATCTGGAACGACTTCCTGTTTGCCTCGGCCTATGCCGGCACCGGTGAATCCATGCCGATGACGGTGGCGCTGAACAATGTCGTCAACACCTCGACGGGCGTCGTCGAATACAATGTCAACATGGCGGCGGCGATGATCGCCGCCGTGCCGACGCTCATCGTCTATATCCTCGCCGGCCGCTACTTCGTGCGCGGTCTGATGGCGGGCGCTGTCAAAGGGTAATCCATGGCCTTCCTCGAAATCTCCGGTCTCAAAAAGCGCTTCGGCGCCGTCGACATTCTCAAGGGGATCGACCTCGAACTGGAAAAGGGCGGCTTTCTCGTGCTGGTCGGCCCGTCCGGCTGCGGCAAGTCGACCCTGCTCAACACCATTGCCGGGCTGGAGACGATCACCTCTGGCGATATCAGGATCGACGGGCGCGACATCAGCGGTCTGCATCCTTCCAAGCGCGACATCGCCATGGTGTTCCAGTCCTATGCGCTCTATCCGAACATGACGGTGGCGGGCAACATCGCCTTCGGCATGGAGATCCGCGGCGTGCCGAAGGAGGAGCGCGCCAGGGCGATCGCCCAGGTCTCCGACATGCTGCAGATCGGCCATCTGCTCGACCGCAAGCCGAGCCAGCTGTCCGGCGGCCAGCGCCAGCGTGTCGCCATGGGAAGAGCGCTGGTGCGCAATCCGCAGGTCTTCCTGTTCGACGAGCCGCTCTCCAATCTCGACGCCAAGCTGCGCGTCGACATGCGCACCGAGATCAAGCGGCTGCATCAGCGCATGGGCACCACCTTCGTCTATGTCACCCATGACCAGATCGAGGCGATGACGCTGGCGACCAAGATCGCCGTATTGAAGGATGGCGTGCTGCAGCAGTTCGGCACGCCGGCCGAGATCTATAACAGCCCCTCCAACATCTTCGTCGCCGACTTCATGGGATCGCCGGCGATGAACCTCTTGACCGCCACCGTCGAAAACGGCGCCGGCGGCCTCGAAGTCTCGCTGGAGCGGCCGAATGCCGCCCCGCTCCGATTGCCGGTCATCTCAGGCAATCACGGCCTGACCGCCTATACCGGCAAACAGGTGATCTTCGGCATCCGCCCGGAGGCGCTGACCGATCCCGATGGCGCCGACCGCAAGGCGCGCGCGCTGACCGAGGGCGATTGCCTGATCGAGGTGGTCGAACCCGCCGGCTCCGACACCTTCGCCGTCACTAAGCTCGGCGGCAAATCCGTCGTCGCCCGCCTGCGCGCCGATACCGGCATCGCTCCCGGACAACAAACCCGCCTCGCCTTCAATCTCGACAAGGCCGTGTTCTTCGATCCAGCGAGCCAGGTCCGGATTGGGTGAGGGTCGTTAGAGCGCCGCGCGTCGGTAAGACGCGCTAAGGACGCTCTAACACTCTGAGTTTGCGCATAATCCTTTCCGAAAATCGACTTCGTTTTTCGGGGTTATGCGCTAGCCGGCCGTGACACCGAGTGTCACCGGCGCGAAACGCGTGGAGACCGCTTCGACGGTGATCTCGCCGGTAAACCCCGTCGCCTCCAGCCAGAAGCCGGCGGTGCCGCCCTGCAGCGGCACATTGGTCGGGCCGACGATCCTTGCCGGACCGTGAACCTTCAGCGAAATGCTGTCGTTCATGAAGGGCAGGCGCTGGCCGCGCTGGTCGAGGGCGCGGATGATGACCCGCGTGCTGTCGCGTTCGCGGGCCTTCAGCGTCGAGCTATCGGCAACCACTTCCAGGGTCGTCGGCAGCGGATCGGCCGCCAACGTCAGACTGGCCACCGGCTCGCCGCCGATATAGCCGGTGAAAGTGCCGTCGATCCATTCGAGACCCCAGGTGCCGAGTTCATCGGCGGTGAAGTGCCGATGGTCGAGCACGACGGGCGGATGCGGCAGATGCGGATAGTTCTCGCGGTCCGGACCGATGCGCTTGCTGAGCGAGCCATATTGCAGCTCCACCTCGTCGCAGTTGGTCAGGATGATCAGCGGCAGCACGCCGCCGATATTGCGTTCGCCGCGCGCCCAGAAGGTCACCGGCTGCATGACGATCTCCTCGGAAGGGTCGCACTGGCTGATATAGGCATAGGCTGCGAATTTCGGCTCGCGGAACATGTCCATGACGCCGTGATAGCAGATGCGGTCGCCGGAGCCGAAATCCTTGTGGGTGTTGTAATCGAACATGCACCAGCCGATGGCGCCGGAGATATCGGGATCGCCATAGGCGGCATTCAGCACTTCCAGGTGACGGCGCACATGCTCGGCCTGACGCTGCTCCTGGTCATAAATCTTGGTCGGGTGCATGTGGCCGTTGAACTCGGTGATGAGGTACGGCACCTTGTGCGACAGTCCGGTATTTTCCTGCTGGGCGCGCAGCGCGGTGCGCGGACGGTTGGCGCCCGGCAGCTCTTCATTGCCGAGGATGAAGTCGTTCATCGTGTAGACGTCTTCGAGCAGCTCGCTCTCGGTGAGATAACGCACGCCGCCGGTCTGGCGGGTGCTGTCGAGTTCACGGGCGAGGCGATTCGTCTCGGCGTAGAAATCGTGATTATCTTGCGACTCGTTGATGCGCACGCCCCAGATGATGATCGAGGGATGGTTCCAGTCGCGCTCGATCATGCGACGAACATTCTCGATCGATTCCTGCTGCCATTCGGCATCGCCGATATGCTGCCAGCCAGGGATCTCTTCGAAGACCAGCAGGCCGATCGCGTCGCATCGGTCGAGGAACCATTTCGACTGCGGATAATGCGAGGTGCGGACGATATTGCACTTCAGCACCGTCTTCATGATGTCGGCGTCACGCTCTTGGGCGGAGCGGCCGGCAGCATAACCGACATAGGGGAAGGCCTGGTGACGATTGAGGCCGCGCAGCTTCAGCGGCTTGCCGTTCAAGAGGAAACCTTCCGGCGTGAATTCGGCAGTGCGGAAGCCAAACCGTGTGGAAAGACGGTCGGAGCCGTGTTCGGTCCTGAGTTCGACGGTGACGTCATAGAGCGTGGGATCGGTGATGTCCCAGAGGGCAATGCCGGTGAGGCCGCCAAAGGAGAGCGTGGTGCGGCTGCCGATCGTTTCGGTTGCGGCAGTGGCGACCACCGTGCCGTCGGCCTGTTTCAGCGTGGCGGTGACGGTCGCCGAGAAGCTGCGGCCGTCGGGGTTGGCGATGTCGACGCGTATGGTCGCCGATTTCTCCGGGCGAAGAACGTCGGTGGTTTCGATCTTGAGATTGCGGATCGAGACCGGGTTGGTGACCTTCAGCCAGACATCGCGGTAGATGCCGGCATAGGTCAGATAATCGATGCGGCCGCCGAAAGGGGGAATGTCAGGGTTCTCGCTGCCGTCGATCTTGACGGTGACGAGGTTCTCGCCCTTGACGAGCTTGCCGGTGAGGCGGGCCTCGAAGGGCGTGTAGCCGTCCTTATGGGCAATGATTTCTTCGCCGTTCAGATAGACGACGCTGTCGGCCATGGCGGCGTCGAAGACGAGCGAGATCTCGCGGCCCTCGAATTCCGGCAGCCAGCGCAACACCTTCTGGTAGGTGAAGGCACGCTGGTAGCTGGTCTCGTCGAAATAGCTGAAGGGCAGTTCGACGGCGGAATGCGGCAGGCTGACCGACTTGGCGGCATCGAAAGCTTCGAGCAAACGCTGGCCGAAGCCCTCATGGAAACTCCAGCCTTCGTTGAAGGAAACGACGGAACGCATGTCAGGCTCTCCAGGTTGCTGCATCAAGGACGGTGCGGCGCCTTTCGGCGCATGAAAATTGGGTCATAATATTCCTCCTTGATGCAATGGATATGCGAGCTGTCAGAACCGGATGCGGTCAGAAAACCGCTCACAAGTTTCGGCATCAGGCTCTGAGGCGCGCACATCGAATCTCATTCGTGTGACGCGCTTTAGCTTTTTTTACGGAACTCGTCATCCCGGAACGGCGATCTTGAAGCCGGCGCCCTGATCCTCACGGATATTGTGCGCCGGTCGTTTTGATGTAAATCGAATAGACCGAGCGCGTCGCGGTGATGAAGAGCCGGTTTTTCTTGGGGCCGCCGAAGGTGAGGTTGGACACCGTCTGCGGCACCCTGATCTTGCCGAGCAGGGTGCCGTCCGGCGAAAAGCAGTGTACGCCGTCGGACGCGCTCGTCCAGAGATTGCCGCTGACATCGAAGCGGAAACCATCAGGGTTGCCGACGTCTAGGCTGCAGAAATAGCGGCTGTTGGCAAGCGCCCTGCCGTCTACGACGTCGAAGACGCGGATATGGCGCGGCACGTCATGTTTTGATGAGCCGGAGTCGGCAATATAAAGCTTCGTCTCATCGGGCGAGAAGGCAAGGCCGTTCGGTTGGATGAAATCGTCGACGACAGCGTCGATCGCGCCGCTTAAGGGGTCGATCCGGTAGACGTTGCGCGTCGGCTGCTCGGGCTCGGCCTTGTGGCCCTCGTAATCCGACAGGATGCCGTAGGTTGGATCGGTGAACCAGACCCCGCCGTCGGAGTGCACGACGACGTCGTTCGGCGAGTTCAGCCGTTTGCCTTGGTAGCTGTCGGCGAGAACGGTGATGGTGCCGTCCGTCTCGGTGCGGGTGACGCGGCGGCCGCCATGTTCGCAGGAGACCAGCCGTCCCTGCCGGTCGCGGGTGTTGCCGTTGACGTAATTGGAGGGCGAACGGAAGACGGAGACGGTCCCATCCGGTGTCCAGCGCATCATCCGTTCATTCGGGATATCGCTCCAGAGAAGGCAGTTCAGGTCGGCAAACCAGACCGGGCCTTCCGTCCAGCGGCAGCCGGAATAAAGCTCCTCGAGGCCGGCGCTGCCGATGACCATTGCACCGAAGCGTTCGTCGCGGATCTCATAAATCGGATTGTCGCCCATGCCAGTTTCCTCCCTGAATGCTGCCGTTCTTTTCCTATCGGCAAAAACCTGGAGGTGCCAGAGCCCGGCGATGGAAATGCCGGGCTCCGGTTTCGTCAGAGCACCGCGACCGGATGCGGCGAGCCGTCGTAAGCGCCCCAAATCGACTGGTCGAAACAGATGACCGAGCCGGTCATCAGGCCGGATTCGGAAGACGACAGGTAAGCGCAGGCGCGCGCCACCTCGTGCGGATCGACGAGGCGGCCGAAGGGCTGGCTTGCTGCCGCCTTCTCCAGCCAGTCGGCGGGGGCATCGTGATATTCGCGCTGGATCCGGTCCTCGCCCTCGGACGCCATCCAGCCGATGTTCAGACCGTTGACGCGAATGCGGTTGCGCAGGAGCGCGTAGGCGGTGTTCTTCGTCAGCGTTTCCAACGCGCCCTTGGAGGCGCAATAGGCGGCGATGAAGGGCTGGCCGGCTTTGGCCGACATCGAGCCGATATTGACAATCGTACCCTCGATGTTTTGGCGGCGCATGACCTTCACCGCCTCCTGCATCAGGAAAAACGGCGCGCGAACATTGACGGCGAAAATGGAGTCGAAGAGCTCCGGGCTGGTATCGAGGATGGTGCCGCGATCGGTGATGGCGGCGGCATTGACCAGCGCATCGACACGGCCGAAGGTCTCGTCACAGGCGCGCACGACATTCTGTGCATCCTCGATCTTGCCGAGGTCGGCTTTGACGTAGACGATTCTGGCGCCGGTCGCAGCCGAAATCTCCGCCGCCTTCGCCTTGCCCTTGGCTTCGTTGCGGCCGCAGATGACGATGCCTTCCGTGCCGCGTTCGGCGAAGAGGCGGGCAATGGTCGCGCCCAACCCTTGCGTGCCGCCGGTGACGATGGCGATCTTGCCGTCCAGGCGGCCGTGGTCTGTGCTCATGTGGTTCCTCCATTTGTAATGATTTGCGTGGCCTCCCGCCGGTTCGGGAGGCTGTTATGTCCGTGCGGATGCCCCCTCATCCGCCTGCCGGCACCTTTGGGTTGAGCCACCGGTCTCAACCCGTCCTTCGGCCCCCGCTGGGGAGAAGAGATTCGCGGCAACGTCTCGATTTCCCCTTCTCCCCTCGGGGAGAAGGTGCCCGTAGGGCGGATGAGGGGGCTCCAGCCTCCAAGTTAGCTCAACTTCTTGCCCGCCTGCTCGGCAAGTGCAGCCGTAAAGGCTTCATCGCTCCAGCCTTCCCGCAACGCCTCATGCATCAGTTGCGCCTGCGTTTTCGGCGCCAGTCCGCCGAGCGGCGGGTCGCGGTCGAGGTTGGTCGGGAAGGAGTAGCCTTCGGCGCAGGCGGCGACGGCGTTGGCGATTTCCTTGGGCGAGAGCCTGCCCTGCAAGGCCTTCAAAGCCGGAAACAGCCTGGCGCTCATCCTCTCGCGATTGACGGTTTCCATTGCCCGGCCGAAGGCGGAGGAGATCTGAAGGAGATTGGCGACACGTTTGATATCGGCCGAGCGATTGGTGCCGGCGGCATGGAAGAGGGCGGGATTGAAGACGACGACGTCGCCTTTTTCGAGCGGCAACTGGACATGGTTGGTCTCGAAATAATCCCGGAACTCCTGCCGCTTCAGCGCGAGATAGCCCGGTACATAGGTCTGACTGTGCGGCAGGAAGAGCGTCGGGCCGCTTTCGAGCGGCATGTCGCAATGGGCGACCGCACCCTGCAATGTCAGCACCGGCGAGAGCCGGTGCACATGCGCCGGGAATTGTTCGATCACCTTCGACGACTGAAAGCCGAGATGATAGTCGCGATGCGCCGACTGCGCCGAACCGCCCGGATTGACGCGGTTGACCTGCGCCGTCATCTGGTAGCTTGGGCCGAGCCAGGCTTCGCTGGCCAGAGCGATGATGGCATTGCCGTAATATTCGGCGAAATTTGCCGGATCGGCTAGGCAATGTTTTTCCAGCGAGTTCCAGATACGGTCGTTGGCGCCGGGTTTGGCAAAGTGATCGCCACCGCCGGTCGAGGTGCGGTGCTGTTCCTCGATGATCGCATCGAAGATCACGCTGGCTCGACCGATGATGCCGGTGTCTTCGTAAGCGCGCTTGAACACGACGACACCAGGACCCTCGCCGAAGGCGTCGCAGATTTCGGCTAGCACGGCGCGTCGGCCTTCTGGCGTTGCGGCCGCCATCATCACCTTGCGGCTGTCATAGATCAGCACGTTTTTTTCGACCGCAGATGCCGAGGGGTAATCGGCAAGTGCCGTCGTCTTTTCTGCAAGCGCGCGAAACTCATCGAGATCGCAGGCGTCTTCACTCAGCCAGACACGGTCGGCGCGCAGTTTCTGCTGGTTGTCGGTCTTCATGGCGGGCTCCTCCCTCGTTCCAATGGAGGCACTATACGCCGCGATGCCAGGTGATATAGATCAGAAATCCATCAAAAAACCATCAGGCCGGTCGCATGGCACACCTCTTTCTCGTCAAGGATATCGCCTTCCAAGCAGGGCTCAGCACCGCGACCGTCGACCGGGTGCTGAACGGCAGGCCGGGTGTGCGCCGGCAAACCGAGATGCGGGTGAAGGCGGCGATCGCGGAGCTGGAGAAGCAGCAGGCAGGTGCAATGGGCAGCGGCCGCATGCTGGCGATCGATATCGTCATGGAGACGCCGCGGCGTTTCAGCGATGCGGTGCGGGCCGCCTTCGAGGCGGAGATGGCGACCTTCCTGCCGGGTGTCTTCCGCTGCCGGTTCCATTTTGCCGAGGTGATGAAGCCGGCCGAACTGGTGCAGCTTCTCGATCGCATCCGGCTGCGCGGCACGCACGGCATCGTACTCAAGGCGCCTGACGTCGTCGAGGTGGCCGCCGCCGTCGCGCGGGCGGATGCGGCCGGCATTCCCGTCGTGACGCTGGTGACCGACCTGCCGAATTCGGCACGCATCGCCTATGCCGGCGCCGACAACCGGGCGGCGGGAGAGACCGCCGCCTATCTGATCGGCGAATTTCTCGGGAGTGATGGTGGCAAGGTGCTGGTGACGCTGTCGAGCGGGCGGTTCCGTGGCGAGGAGGAGCGCGAAATCGGCTTTCGCCGCGTCATCCGCGCCCGTTATCCCGACATCGGCATTACCGAAATCAGCGAGGGGCACGGCACCGATGCTGTGACGGGAACGCTTGCCGCGGCAGCGCTTGCGGCCGACCCCGACATCAGCGCCGTCTATTCGATCGGCGGCGGCAACCGGGCGGTGCTTGCGGCCTTCGACATGGCCAAACGCCCCATCCGCGTTTTCGTCGCTCATGATCTTGATGCGGATAATCGCGCCCTGCTTGCCGCGCGCCGGATCGGCTTCGTGCTGCATCATGATCTCAGAACCGATGCGCGTTCGGCCTTCCGGGCGATCATGAGCCGGGCGACTGCCTTGCCGCGCGCGGTTACGCCCTCGCTTTCATCAGTCGAAATCGTCACGCGCTACAATATGCCCGCGGCCGATTGAGCCAATTGACTTTCCTTCGATGCCGGATTCGGGCTACAGCTTTGACACGAGTGAAGGTGAGCGGCATGGATTACAGTGACGTCAGCACGATTGCAGCCTGGATCACGGAGCAGGGACTGAAAGGCGCCTCGGAAGCCGAGCTCATGACCGGTTTCTGCGCAGCTTGCCGGGATGCCGGCCTGCCGCTCGATCGCGGTCTGGCGCTGATGGATACGCTGCATCCGGTGCATGAGGGCCGCGCCTTCCGCTGGGACAGCGTCGAGGAAGTCCAGACCGAATTCGAATATGGTCCGACGATCTCGGGGGAGGCGGCGTCGAACTGGCAGCGTTCGGCCTTCTATCATCTTTGGTCTCGCAACGAGCGGGAGATACGCCGGCGTCTCGGCTTCGGTGATCCGATCGATTTCTCCATGCTCGATACGATCGCTGAAGCCGGTCACACGGATTTCGTGGCAATGATGCATCGTTTTTCCGAGGCCGGCACGATCGGCGAGATGGATTGCTTCTTCTCGCATTTCGCGACGAAACATCCGGAGGGCTTTTCCGATCACGACCTCGCCATCCTGCGCAAGCTGGTGCCGGTGCTGGGGCTGGCGATCAAATGTATCGCGCTCGGGCGTATCGCCCGCACCATCGCCGAGGTCTATCTCGGCGAGGACGCCGCGCGCCAGGTGATGGAAGGCAAGATCAGCCGCGGCAAATCGGAGCGGATTTCCGCGGCGCTCTGGTTTTCCGACCTGCTGAACTACACCAAGATCTCCGACAGCGTGCCGCCGGAGGAGATCATCCCGCTGCTTAACGACTATAGCGAGGCAGTGATCACGGCGATCCACGAGTCCGGCGGCAACGTGCTGAAGTTGATCGGCGACGGTGTGCTCGCCATCTTTAAGGGTGCGGTGCCGGCGGAGACATGTCGTGCGGCGCTGAGCGCCGAATCGTTGCTGCGGGAAAAGCTGACCACGCTGAATGCCGTGCGTGCGACCGACGGCCGGGCGACGACCGACGTCTATATCGGCCTGCATATCGGCGACGTCTTTTACGGCAATATCGGCAGCCAGGACCGGTTGGACTTCACCGTCATCGGACCTGCCGTCAACGAGGTCAGCCGCATCGCCTCGATCTGCCGCTCGGTCGATCTCAACGTCTTGATGTCCTCCGATTTCGCCGCAGCGATACCAGAGGAGGAACGCACATCACTCGCCTGCATCGGGCGCTATGTGTTGCGCGGCGTGCAGCGCGCGCAGGAACTATATACTCTCGACAGCGCCCGGCTGAACGGCTGAGTTCCTGACTGCAAGGGCTATCGCAACAAACCCTGGCCGCCGTCGATCCAGATCGGCGTACCGGTGATATGTCGGGCGCGTTCGGATGCGAGAAAGAGGATGGCTTCGGCAACATCCTCGCTCTTGCCTGCCTTGCCGCCGGCGATCGGAATATCGCCCTGCGGCCAGATGACCGGAACCTCCGTCTCCTCGCGATGGCGGCTGTCGGTATTGGCGCTGATATTGGTGTCGATCTCGCCCGGGCAGACGGCATTGACGCGAATGCCGTGCCGGCCGAGTTCGAGGGCGAGCTGCTGGGCCATGGCGACCTGGCCTGCCTTGGTTGCGGTGTAGGCGGTGGCGCCCGGCGTGGTGAAGGTTCGGGTGCCGTTGATCGAGGAGACGACGATGATCGAACCGCCGTGCCGCTTCAGATGCGGAACCGTCAGATGCAGGGTCAGGTAGGTGCCGCGCAGATTGACGGCGATGGTCTTGTCCCATTCTTCCGGCTTCAGATCGTCGATCGGCGCCCAGACGCCGTTGATCCCAGCATTGGCGACAACGATGTCGAGGCCGCCGAAGGTGTCGGTCAGTTGCGCGACGGCGCCCCGCATTTGAGCTTCGTCGCTGGTATCTGCCGTCAACGCTATTGACTGGCCACTGGCGGCCTCGATTTCGGCGCAGGTCTTTTCGACCTCGTCAGCGGTGCGGCTCAATGCTGCGACCCTCGCCCCCTCGGCGGCGAGCCGCAATGCGGCCGCTTTGCCGATGCCGGAACCAGCGCCTGTCACCAATGCGATCTTTCCCTTCAGCTCCATGGGTGGGCTCTCCTTGCCGTTTTGCCGACATGCCAACTGTTCAGCACGGCAGTTGGTTCCGGAGGAGGCGGGTCGTCGCGGTTATCTTAGAAGCGTTTGCTTCAACGCCCATCTCTCCGGCCCGTGGACGGCGGCAAAGAGCAGACCGGCGAGGAAGGTAAAGTGATCGATGAAAAAGCCGAATTCGGCCTGGTTCTGTTGCCAATGGGATGGGCCGTGGAAGGCGAAAGCGAGGAAGATCACATAGACGGCTGCGAGCAGGCTGGCCTCGGTGAAGAAGGCCCCTGTTATGAAAGCGAGCGCCAGCGCGATCTCGAAGAAGGCGGCGACCCAGGTAAGAAATGTCGCCATCGGAAAACCGGCGGCAGTGATATAGCCCGCTGTTGCGCCGATATCGGCGAACTTGAAGCCGGCGGCCATGAAGAAGACGAAGCTGAAGATGATGCGGGCGACGATGATTGCGATTGCTCTGGCCATCCTGAAATCTCCTCTTTGAGTTTCCACTATGACGGACGAGACCCCCGACATCCTACACGGTGAATGAAAAAGGGCCGCTTGCGCGACCCTATCACTTTGAATTGCGCACAATCCTTTCCGAAAATCGGTTCCGATTTTCGGGGTTATGCGCTCTCACCATTCGGCGAAGCTGCCGTCGGCATGCCGCCAGATCGGGTTGCGCCAGCGGTGGCCCTCCTTGGCGCGTTCGATGACATAGGCCTCGTCGACCTCGATGCCGAGCCCTGGACCCTGCGGGATCGAGACGAAACCATCGGCATACTGGAACACCTCCTTGTTGGAGATGTAGTCGAGGATGTCGTTGCCCTTGTTGTAATGGATGCCGAGGCTCTGTTCCTGGATGAAGGCATTGTAGCTGACGGCATCGACGTGCAGGCAGGCGGCAAGCGCGATCGGACCCAGCGGGCAATGCGGTGCCAGCGCCACGTCATAGGCTTCGGCCATGGCCGCGATCTTGCGGCATTCGGTGATGCCGCCGGCATGGGAGAGATCCGGCTGGATGATGTCGACATAGCCGTCCGAAAGGACCTGCTTGAAGTCCCAGCGCGAAAAGAGCCGTTCACCGAGCGCAATCGGCGTAGAGGTGTGGTTGACGATATCGCGCAGCGCTTCCTTGTTTTCGGAAAGCACCGGCTCTTCGATGAACATCAGCTTGTAGGGATCGAGCTCCTTGGCGAGAACCTTCGCCATCGGCTTGTGCACGCGACCGTGGAAATCGACGCCGATGCCAATATGTGGGCCGATCGCCTCGCGGATGATGGCGATGGTCTCGACCGCCTTTTCCACCTTCTCATTGGTGTCAACGATCTGCATTTCCTCGCAGCCATTGAGCTTGATCGCCTTGAAGCCGCGGGCAACCACTTCCTTGGCATTGTTGGCGACATCCGAGGGACGATCGCCGCCGATCCAGGAATAGACCTTGATGCGATCACGGAGCTGACCGCCGAGCAGAGAATGGATCGGCTGGCCGAGCGCTTTGCCCTTGATATCCCACAGCGCCTGGTCGATGCCCGAGATCGCGCTCATGTGGACGGCGCCGCCGCGATAGAAGCCGCCACGATACATCACGGTCCAGTGGTCTTCGATCAGGAAAGGATCCTTGCCGATCAGGTAGTCTTCCAGCTCATGGACGGCGGCCTGAACGGTGAGCGCACGGCCTTCGACGACCGGTTCGCCCCAGCCGACGATGCCTTCATCGGTCTCGACCTTCAAAAACAGCCAGCGCGGGGGAACGATATAGGTGGTGAGTTTGGTGATCTTCATCGCTGCTCTTTCAGTCTCTTCCCGGGTTTGCGATCGGCGGCGCGTCCGCAGATTTGTCGTGATAGTTCATTTCGTTCTGCCGATCGCTTTTTCGGCGGCGGCAAGATCGCGCACCGCAAGATCAAGCATGCGGTTGGCGCATTCGCGGGCGCCCGCCTTGTCGCGCATGCGCAGCGCCTCGACCAGCTGGCCGTGAACGAGCACTGCATCCTCGCGATTCTCGACACCGATATTGGAGGCATGCAGCGCATATTTCAGCGCCGCGTGAATGGCGCTCGACAGGCGGCGGAAGACCTGGTTGTGGCTGGCGGTGAGCAGCACCGTGTGGAACATGACGTCGGCATCGGTGAAGCTTTCCGGGTCGCGGGCGCTGTCGCGCATCTGCCGCCAGGCGTTGTCGAGATCGGCGATCTCCTGGGCGCTGGCGCGCTCGGCGGCATATTCGGCGGCTGCCGGCTCGATGGTGCGGCGGGCTTCGAGAATGCAGCCGAGCAGGTCGAAATCCTTGATATAGGGACCCATCCATTCAAGCACGTCGGCGTCGAGGATATTCCAGTCGTCCTTGTCGCAGACGGTGGTTCCGATGCGCGGCTTGCCACGGACGAGGCCTTTGGACTCCAGCACTTTCAGCGATTCGCGAATGACGGTGCGGCTGACGCCGTAAAGTTCGCGGAGATCGTTTTCGCGCGGCAGCGGCGAGCCCGCGGGATAGCGGTCCGCACAGATATCCTGAGCGATCGCCGCCGTGACGTTGCGGCGTACGCGTGGGCGGCGCTCGATGCGGCGGCTTTCGGCCCCGCTCTGTCGCTCGATTGTTTCCAACTCACCTCTCCGCTCTGTCTCGCGTGCTAGGCAACCGAACCTGATTATCCGAATTCGATCCGCTTTGCGACGCTTCCTCCCGACACCTCGTCAATAATCCTATTATTCCAATCATCATACATTGGCAATTGACTGGTATGATGATTTATCCTAATTCATTGGACGTTGCCTGGGAGGCAGCGGCTCGGTTTTTGAGAGTTTAGGGAGAGAGACATGCGCTTGTTCAAAGCAGCCATTCTGGCTGGCACTTTCGCCATTCTGGCAGCCGGCTCGGCATTTTCCGCGGACGTCAAGATAGGCTTCATCGTCAAGCAGCCGGAGGAGCCTTGGTTCCAGGACGAATGGAAATTCGCCGACCAGGCCGCCAAGGAAAAAGGCTTCACCGTCGTCAAGATCGGCGCCGAAGACGGCGAGAAGGTCCAGTCGGCGATCGATAATCTCGGCGCCCAGGGTGCGCAGGGCTTCATCATCTGCACGCCCGACGTCAAGCTCGGCCCCGGCATCGTCGCCAAGGCCGAAGCCAACCAGCTGAAGCTGATGACGGTGGACGACCGCCTCGTCAGCGCCGACGGCAAGCCGCTGGAAGACGTGCCGCATATGGGCATTTCAGCCACCAAGATCGGTGAGACCGTCGGCCAGGCGATCGTCGACGAAATCAAGAAGCGCGGCTGGGACATGAAGAGTGTCGGCGCCGTGCGGGTCTCCTACGACCAGTTGCCGACGGCCGTCGACCGCGTCGAAGGTGCGATCTCGGTGCTGAAGTCCGCCGGCTTCCCGGCCGAAAACATCTATGACGCGCCGCAGGCAAAGACGGATACGGAAGCGGCGCTCAACGCCGCGACCACCGTTCTCAACAAGCATGCCGACGTGAAATACTGGGTCGCCTTCGGCCTCAACGACGAAGCCGTCCTCGGCGCCGTCCGTGCTTCCGAATCGGTCGGCATTCCGGCGGCCAACGTCATCGGTGTCGGCATCGGCGGGGCGGAATCGGCGATCAACGAATTCAAGAAGCCGGCGGCGACGGGCTTCTTCGGCACCGTCATCATCTCGCCGAAGCGTCACGGCTATGAAACGGCGCTCAATATGTATGACTGGATCGCCAACGACAAGGAGCCGGAAAAGCTGACGCTGACCTCGGGTTCCCTGGCGCTGCGCGGCGATTTTGAAAAGGTCCGCAAGGATCTTGGCATCGAGTGATCGTCCTTCCAAGATGATATCGTCCGGCGGCCGCTCAGCGCGCCGCCGGGTCCTTCTCGGCGGAGCGATGATGGCTTTCCTCGAATTCAGCAATATCTCCAAGGGTTATCCCGGCGTGCAGGCGCTGGCGAATGTGTCCTTCACTGTCGAGAAGGGCGCCGTCCACGGCTTGATGGGTGAAAACGGCGCCGGTAAATCGACGCTGATCCGGGTACTGTCCGGCGATCAGGCCGCCGATGCCGGCAACATCCTCATCGACGGCGAGGAGCAGAAATATGCGTCCGTCCGTGACGCCTTCCATGCCGGGGTCATCGTCATCCATCAGGAACTGCAACTCGTTCCGGAGTTGACCGTCGCCGAAAATCTCTGGCTCGGACGCTTTCCGGCCAAGGGCGGCGTCATCCATTCGAAGACGCTGATCGAGACGGTGCGGTCGAAGCTCGAGGAGATCGGCATCGATGTCGATCCGTCGGCCAAGGTCGCCTCGCTTTCGATCGGCGCGCGGCAGATGGTCGAGATCGCCAAGGCCGTCATGCTCGATGCACGGGTGATTGCGCTCGACGAGCCGACCTCCTCGCTTTCCTCGCGTGAAAGCGAAATCCTGTTTTCGCTCATCGACAGGCTGAAGGCGAAGGGAACGGTCATTCTCTACGTCTCGCATCGTCTCGATGAGATCTTTCGTCTTTGCGACAGCCTGACGGTGCTGCGCGACGGCAAGCTTGCCGCCCACCATCCTGACATCGCCGAAACCACGCGTGAGCAGATCATCTCGGAAATGGTCGGACGCGAGATCAGCAATGTCTGGGGATGGCGCGAACGTCCGCTCGGCGGCATACGGCTGGAGGTCAAGGGCCTGTCGGGGCCGAGGCTGCGCCATCCGATCAGCTTTTCCGTCCGCCAAGGCGAGATCCTCGGTTTCTTCGGCCTGATCGGCGCTGGCCGCAGCGAGATGGCGCGGCTGCTTTACGGCGCCGATGCCAGGCATCAGGGCCAGGTGACGATCGACGGCGTTGCCGTTTCGCCGAACAATCCGAAAGCGGCGATCAATGCCGGCATGGTGCTTTGCCCTGAGGACCGCAAGTTCGACGGCATAGTCCAGGGCCGATCGATCGAAGAGAATATCGCGATCTCATCACGCCGGCATTTTTCGCCTTTCGGCATTCTGAGCCCGAGACAAGAGGCGGCGCTGGCGGACCGGTTCATCGCCAAGCTTCGGGTGCGCACGCCGTCGCGCAAGCAGGACATCATCAATCTCTCGGGCGGCAACCAGCAGAAGGTCATCCTCGGCCGCTGGCTGTCCGAGCAGGGGATCAAGGTCCTGGTCATCGACGAGCCGACGCGCGGCATCGATATCGGAGCGAAATCGGAAATCTACGAAATCCTCTACGAGCTTGCAGCCGGCGGCATGGCGATCGTGGTGATTTCAAGCGAGTTGCCCGAAGTCATGGGCATTTCCGATCGCATCATGGTGATGTGCCAGGGCAGGGTGGCAGCCAATGTTGCCCGTCCGGATTTCGACGAGCGCAGCATCCTGACGGCAGCACTGCCCGACAAGAATGCCGCAGGCACCCTTTAGGACCGGGAAAATACGGACGATGAATTCGTTGAAAAAAATCCTTCTCGGCGAACAGGGGCTGGTGGTGATCTTCGCTGCTGCCTTCGTGATCGTCTCGCTTTTCGTTCCGAACTTCCTGACCGAGCGAAACATGCTGGGGCTGCTGCAGTCGGTCGTCACGATCGGCATCGTTGCCTGCACGATGATGTTCTGCCTGGCGTCGCGCGATTTCGACCTCTCGGTCGGATCGATCGTCGCCTTCTCCGGCATGATCGCGGTGATGGTCTCGAATGCGACGGGCTCCATTCCGGTAGGGCTGCTCGCCGCCCTGCTATGCGGCGCCGTCGTCGGCTTCGTCAACGGCATCGTCATTGCGCGCTTTCGCATCAATGCGCTAATCACCACACTTGCGACCATGCAGATCGTCCGCGGGCTGGCGCTGATCGCGTCCGATGGCCGCGCCGTCGGCATCAACGATCCGGCCTTCTACCAGCTTGCCCTGTCGCGATTTCTGACGGTGCCGACGCCGATCTGGATCATGCTGATCCTTTTCATCCTCTTCGGTTTCGTGCTCAACCGCACCGTCTTCGGCAAGAACACCCTGGCGATCGGCGGCAATCCCGAGGCCTCGCGGCTTGCCGGCGTCAACGTCGTCAACATGCGCATCTGGATCTTTGCGCTGCAGGGGCTCGTCTGCGGCATTGCCGGCATCCTGCTTGCCTCGCGCATCACCTCCGGCCAGCCGAATGCGGCGACGGGGCTTGAGCTTTCGGTGATTTCGGCCTGCGTTCTCGGCGGCGTTTCGCTGGCCGGCGGCCGGGCGGCGATGAGCGGCGTCATCGTCGGCGTGCTGATCATGGGCATTGCCGAAAACGTCATGAACCTCTTGAATATCCAGGCGTTTTATCAGTATGTGGTCCGCGGGCTGATCCTGCTGATCGCAGTGTTGCTCGACAATTTGAGGTCTTCGGCTGCGGGACGGCGCGGATGAACCAGGGACAAGCTGGCGATGACATCGAAATGAGGCACGGCGATCTCGCCGTCCGGGTCAGCCGTCGGGGTGCCGCCGTCACCGCCGCGACCTATCGAGGCATGCCCTTTGTCGTGGCGGCCGGCGGGCCGGACGGAGCGATGGCGAATTTCGCGATGGTGCCGTTCGGCAATCGCGTGGAGGGCAACGCCATGTCCTTTGCCGGCCGAGACTATGCCTTCCAACCGAATGCTTCCGATCCGCTCTATCTCCACGGCGACGGCTGGCTCAGCTTCTGGCAGCTTGAAGATGCCAGCGCGGAGCATGCGCAGTTCTCCTTTTCCCGTAGTGCCGACGGGGTTTCACCCTATGCCTATTTTGCCCGGCAGGAGATCCGTCTCACCGGCGATGCTCTGGTGCTGAGGCTTTCCGTGGAAAACCGCGGCGAAGCGGCTCTTCCTTTCGGGCTCGGTCAACATCCCTTCTTCGCGCGGACGCCAAAGACGCGACTGACGATTGCGGCCGATCGCTATTGGAGCGAGCGGCCGGACCATCTGCCAGAGATGCCTGGCCCTGTGCCGGACCATTTCGATTTCAGATCCGAAAAGCTTTTGCCGCAGAGGTGGATGAACAATGCCTTCGAGGGCTGGAACGGGCGGGCGGCAATCGCCTGGCCGGAACTTGGAATTCAGGCGGCGCTGGAAACCAACGGTGCGCTCGATCGCTTTATGCTGTATATGCCGGTCAACCGGAGCGACTTCTTCTGCCTCGAGCCGATGAGCCACCTGCCGAACGGCCACCACCTTCCCGATTTCGGTGGGCTCACGCCGCTTGCGCCGGGAGAGGCGCTTGCCGGCACGGTGACGATCCTGATGTCGGCGCTGCCGGTTCAACCGGAGGAGGGATAGATGAGCGGCCGCCTGCAGGGCAAGAACATCCTGGTCACCGGCGCTGCGCAGGGTATCGGCCTTGCGATCGCAAAGGCTTTCATGCGGGAGGATGCCGCCGTCTTTCTCGTCGATCGCGACGCCGCGCTGCTGGTGAAGACAGCGAAAGACCTCCAGCGCAGTGGTGGCCGGCTTGGTTATCTGCCGGCCGATATCACCGATTCCGAGACGATCACCACGTTGGTCGCTCAGGCGAATGAAGAGATCGGACAGCTGAACGCGCTCGTCAACAATGCCGGGGTGAATGTCTTCGCCGAACCGCTCGAGACGACGGACGAGGAATGGAACCGCTGCTTCGACATCAATCTCAAGGGCGCATGGAATTGCTGCAGGGCGGTGCTGCCCGGCCTGATCGAACAGGGTGGCGGCGTCATCCTCAACATCGCCTCGACGCACGCTT
The DNA here is from genome assembly GCF_051810725.1 of Rhizobium zaerense. Taxonomy (NCBI): domain Bacteria; kingdom Pseudomonadati; phylum Pseudomonadota; class Alphaproteobacteria; order Hyphomicrobiales; family Rhizobiaceae; genus Rhizobium; species Rhizobium zaerense. Next base: position 1,095,586 of record NZ_CM132690.1, read on the forward strand.
TCACCATCATCCCGCACACATTTCCCTATCCGCTGGCAAAACACGCCCTGCTCGGAATGACGAAATCCTTAGGGCTCGAATATGCCGCCCGCAATATCCGCGTCAACGCGCTGGCGCCGGGTTATGTCTCGACGCAGAAGGTGATCGATTACTGGAACGGCTTTCCCGATCCGGAGGCGGCAAAGGCCGAGACGATGAAACTGCACCCCGGCGGGCGCATCGCGACGCCGGAGGAGATTGCCATGGCGGCCGTGTTCATGATCTCAGACGAGTGCCCGTTCATCAATGCCACATGCCTGACGATCGACGGCGGCCTCAGCATGCTGCAGCATTCCGCCTGAAGGGCTTCGACCCCGCTATTTTTACAAGCCTGTCGTCTTCTCGCGATAGAGCATTATATTGCCCATCGGGAAGGTTATCCGATCTCCCGCAGGCATGGAGCGGCGCCCTGCCGCTTCCTGGAAACAGTTGGAGCATGATGTCGTCCGAAAACCGTGTACACTTTTCGGCATCATGCGCTGAAAGCTCAATCGAAAACAGGAGGACGGCATGCAGATCAATCGTACGGCTTCGGCTCACTGGACCGGTGGCCTCAAGGACGGAAGAGGCCTGATCTCGACACAGAGCGGCGCCCTGAAGGATTATCCCTACGGCTTTGCGAGCCGCTTCGAAGGCGTTGCCGGCACCAACCCGGAAGAACTGATCGGTGCCGCCCATGCCGGCTGCTTCACCATGGCGCTGTCGTTGATCCTCGGGGAAGCCGGCTTTACCGCCGAGCATATGGAAACCTCTGCCAAGGTAACGCTCGAAAGCGTCGAGGGCGGCTTTGCCATTACCGCCATCCATCTTTCGCTCTCCGGCCGTATTCCCGGTGCCGATGAGGCGACCTTCACCGAACTCGCCAACAAGGCAAAGGCCGGCTGCCCGGTTTCCAAGGCGCTCGCCTCCGTTCCGATCACACTCGACGTCAAGATCGTCTGACACGTCATTTCATTGACCAGGCGCCGCGCGCTTCTCGCCGTGGCACTTTCCATTTGTCGCCTGCATTATCGGGTCCGCCTATCCCGAAGTCGTCGGCTGTCGGCATGACGCGGGCGGTACAGGCCTTCTCACCGCTAGATTGTCGCTTCCGCCGGATCGTGCTCGTCCCGCGACGATTTGTGCTGCGCCGCGGCATATTGACAAATAACGTCTTATATTTTACGACTGACGAAATTCGAAAATCGTCAGTCGTAAAATCAGGCCTCAAAACTTATGAACGACCTCGCGGAAAATACACTCGACATCACGCGGCAGGAGAATGTCACGCGCATTCTCGATGCGGCCGAGCGGCTGTTTCGGCACTATGGCTACAGCAAGACGACGGTGGCCGACATTGCCCGCGATCTCGGCATGTCGCCGGCCAATATTTATCGTTTCTTCGCCTCCAAGGTCGAAATTCATCAGGCGCTCTGCGGGCGCATGCTCGCCACAGCCTATCAAATCGCTTACGACATCCGCCATCAGCCGATCAGCGCCAGCGAGCGGCTGCGCCGTTATGTCGAGACCCAGCACCAGTTGACGCTGGATCTGATGCTCGACGAGATGAAGGTGCACGAGATGATCATCGTCGCGATCGAACGCGACTGGCATGTCATCGAGAAACATATCGACCGCGTCCATGATCTCATTGCGGAAATCATCGCCGAAGGCATTGCAGCCGGGGAATTCGCCGAGCAGGATCCGGTCGTTGCCTCGCGCTGCTTCGGCGCGGCGACGATCAATCTCTGCCACCCGCAGATGGTGGCGCAATGTCTTGCCAAAACCAACCGCGCAAGCGTCGACGAGCTGATCAGTTATGTGATCAGGGCGCTGAAGAAATAATGAACGGCAGCCGCCGCCGAAACCCCAAACGATCCAGGAGTGCGAAAGATGTTTTCGCTCAAGACCCTCAGCCATCGCATGCCGTCCGTCGCCAGTCTCGTGCTCTTCGGCGCCATCGGCATCGGCGTTTCCGCCTGCTCGGAAGAGAAGGCTGAGGTCAAGCAAGTCATCCGGCCGGTGAAGGTCGTCGAGATCGCCAAGGCCGGCGACACCCGCAAGCTCGACTATTCGGGCTCGGTCAAGGCGCGCACGGAGATGAACCTCGGATTTCGCGTCGCCGGCAAGATCACCGAACGCCTCGTCGATATCGGCGACAAGGTGAAGCCGGGCGACGTGCTCGCTCGGATGGACTCCACCGATTACCAGCTGGCGGTCAAGACGGCGGAAGCCAATCTCGCCGCCGCTGAAAAAGGCGTCGAAACCGCCGATCTCGTGAACAAGCGCAATCAGCAGCTGTTCGACAAGAATGTTTCGCCGAAATCCCAGCTCGAGCAAGCGTCGCTCAGCTACGATCAGGCCGTTTCAAGCCGCGATGCCGCCGTCTCGGCGCTCGAACAGGCGAAGAACCAGGTGAGTTATGCGGAGCTGAAAGCCGACCACAACGGGATTGTCACGACGATCAATGCCGATGTCGGCCAGGTCGTTGCGTCGGGCACTCCCGTCGTCGCCGTTGCTGTCGACGGCGAAAAGGAAGTGCAGATTGCGGTTCCGGAAAACGACATTGCCGAATTCAAGCCGGGCAAGACAGTCAAGGCCAGCTTCTGGGCCGACGACAGGCTGGTGCTCGACGGCAAGGTGCGCGAGGTTTCCGGCAGCGCCGACCAGCAGTCGCGTACATTTGCGGTTCGGGTGAGCCTGCCGAACGATCCGCAGGTGTTGCTCGGCATGACGGCGACGATCGAGGCCGATGTCAGCAATGGCAACAGCTATGTCTCGATCCCACTCAGCGCATTGGCTGAAAAGGACGGCAAGCAGATGGTCTGGACCGTCGACCGCGACACGGCGACCGTGCATGGCCGCGACATCAAGGTTGCCGATTTCACCGGCGACGGCGTGCATGTGACCGAGGGTCTCGATACCGGCGATCTCGTCGTTTCGGCCGGCACGCAGTTCATGAGCGAAAACCTGAAGGTGAAGGTGCCGGACCAGCAGTCGGCCCTGGCTGCCACGGACCAGACCGTCCGCTGAACGCGCCATAAAGAGAGAACAGGACCATGGACGCCACCACAACCGAAAAGCGGCCCTTCAATCTGTCGCGCTGGGCGATCGGGCATCCGAGCATCGCCCGCTTCCTCTTCGGGCTGATCATCATCACCGGCGTGCTCGGCCTGATGCGCATGGGCCAGCGCGAGGACCCCGAATTCACCTTCCGCGTCATGGTCGTTCAGGCGATCTGGCCGGGCGCTTCCATCCAGGAAATGGAAGATCAGGTCGTCAACAAGATCGAGCGCAAGCTGCAGGAAACGCCGCATATCGACTGGGTCAAGTCCTATACGCGGGCGGGCAGTGCGATCATCACCCTGCAGGTCAAGGGCGACACGAATTCGCAAGAGGTGGCGGATGCCTTCTACCAAGTGCGCAAGAAGGTCGGCGACATCTCCAACGAGCTGCCGCAGGGCCTGCTCGGCCCTTATTTCAACGACGAGTTCGGCGATACCTTCATCACGCTGCATTCGATCAGCGGCGACGGCTATTCCTATCCGGAGCTGAAGAAATTCGCGATCCAGGCGCGCGACATGTTGCTGACGACGCCGGGCGTCGAGAAAGCCGTCATCATCGGCGACCAGCCTGAGAAGATCTATGTCGACGTCTCGTCCAAGTCGCTCGCCGAGCGCGGCCTGACGATCCTCGATCTGCAGAATGCCATCAAGGGCCAGAACAATGTCGATCCGGCAGGCTCGGTCGATACCGGCCTGCGGTCGGTGCGCATATCGGTCGAAGGCGACGTGAAGAAAGCAGCCGACATCCGCGAACTGCGCCTTCGCGCCGGCGGTCAGGTGACGCGCCTCGGCGATATCGCCACCGTCAGTTCCGGGCTCGAAGATCCCTACCAGCGCAAGTACCGTTTCAACGGCCACGACAGCGTTCAGGTCGGCGTCGTGATGGCCAAGGGCTTCAACGTTACCGATGTCGGCAAGGGGGTGGAGGCGACCTATCAGCGCTTCGAGGAGGCGCTGCCCTACGGCGTTGCCGTCGACCAGATCGCCAACCAGCCCGACGTGGTGACGGATGCTGTCAGCGAATTCATGCATGCGCTCGGCGAAGCTCTCATCATCGTGCTGGTCGTCTCGTTCGTGTCGATCGGCTGGCGATCGGGCCTCGTCATCGCCATCGCCATTCCGCTGGTACTCGCCGCCACCTTTGCGCTGATGTACGAACTCGGCATCGATCTGCAGCGCATCTCGCTCGGCGCGCTGATCATCGCGCTCGGCCTGCTCGTCGACGATGCGATGATCGTCGTCGAGATGATGGAACGAAAGCTGGAGGAGGGGCTCGTCAAGATCGAAGCGGCAAGCTTCGCCTATTCCTCGACCGCCTTCCCGATGCTGACGGGCACGCTGATCACCACGGCCGGCTTCATTCCCGTCGGCTTCGCCGCCTCGACGGCCGGCGAATATGTGCGCTCGCTGTTCTACGTCGTCGGCATCGCGCTCGTCACCTCGTGGTTCGTCGCGGTCTACTTCACGCCGTGGCTCGGCTATATGATCCTCAAGCAGCGCCATCATGCCGGCGAGCATCGCGACGCCTTCGACACCGGCTTTTACCGTCGGCTGCGCGGCACGGTCGGCTGGGCGGTGCGCCACCGGGTCATCGTGCTGCTGCTGACGCTCGGCACCTTCGTCACCAGCCTCTGGGCCTTCCAGTTCATTCCGCAGAATTTCTTCCCGCAATCCTCGCGGCCGGAAATTCTCGTCGATCTCTGGCTACCCGAGGGCACCAGCATTCGGGAAGTCGAGGTGCAGGCAAAGGCGCTCGAAGCCAAGATGATGGATGATCCCGACAAGCGGTTCATCGCCACCTATATCGGCGAAGGCGCGCCGCGCTTCTTTCTGCCGCTCGACCAGCAGCTGCGCAATCCGAACTTCGCCCAGCTGCTCGTCATGGCCAATGACGAACCGGCACGCGAGCGGCTGATCGTCAAGCTGCGGACGATCCTTGCGGAAGACTTCCCCGACATTCGCGGCAAGGTCGACCGCCTCTTCCTCGGTCCGCCGACCGGCTGGCCGGTGCAGATGCGCGTCATGGGACCCGACCGCCTGAAAGTCAGGGAGATCGCCGATCAGGTAAAGGCGCGCTTCCAGGCCAACCCGGAGCTCGGCGCCATCCATGACGACTGGCTGGAAGAGGTGCCGGCGATGAAGCTGGTGATCGACCAGGACCGCGCCCGGGCACTCGGCGTCACTTCGCAGCGCGTACGCCAGGTGCTGCAGACCGCCATGTCGGGGACGTCGCTCGACGATTTCCGTGACGGCGAGGAGACGGTCTCGATCGTCGCTCGCGAGCCGAATTCCAGCCGTTCGCTGCTGTCGGCCGTCAATTCCGTCTATGTGCCGACGGACTTCGGCAGTTTCGTGCCCGTTTCGCAGGTCGCCAAGGTCGTGCCCGTCATGGAGCATGGCGTCGAATGGCGTCGCGACCGGCTGCCGACGATCACCGTGCGCGCCACGCTGCCGGACGGCGTGCAGCCGAACGACGTGGTGATGAAGATGTATGCCGACATGAAGGACCTGCGCGACAGCCTGCCGGCCGGCTACAATGTCGAGATCCAGGGCGGCGCCGAGGATGCGGCGGAGAGCCAGATGTCGATTGCCGCCAAGGCGCCGATCATGCTCGCCGTCATCATCGTGCTGCTGATGATACAGCTGCAGCATTTCGGCAAGGCGATGCTGGTGCTCGCCACCGGCCCGCTCGGGATCATCGGTGCGGCGGCCGCATTGCTGATCAGCGGCGCGCCTTTCGGCTTCGTGGCGATCCTCGGCGTCATCGCCCTGCTCGGCATCATCATGCGCAACTCGATCATCCTGGTCGATCAGATCGATCAGGATATCAAGGCCGGCATGCACCGGCAGGAGGCGATCGTCGGTGCTGCCGTGCGGCGTTTCCGGCCGATCATGCTGACGGCGCTGACCGCGGTGCTGGCGCTGATCCCGATTTCGCGCGGCGTCTTCTGGGGCCCGCTCGCCTACGCGATGATGGGCGGCATCCTGGTTGCCACAGTGCTTACCATTCTGGTTCTGCCCGCCGGTTACGCCCTCTTCTTCGGCCGGGAGCCGAAGGCAAAGGACGAGCCAGGCCAGCATGCCGACGCCATCCAGGAAGAGGCGGATGACAGATATCCGCCGGCGTTGGCAGCAGAGTGAGGACGGCGCGGCGAAAGCCGCGCCGTTTTCTTGCAGGGTCAGCTCTCCGTCAAAGCACGTTGCTGCTTAGCCGCGGCTCGGCAGCCAGCCTTTGAACGGCTCATCGCTGTCCGCTCTGCCTCGGACCCGGGCCACGATTCCATTGCCGCCTCGAAAAAGCTAAGCTGCGAAAGCATGCCGGGAGACCAACCGCGATCCCGGCCACTCAGCGACGAGGCAGGGCACGACCATGGTCGATTACCATCTGGAAGCAAGCTGGAGCCCGATCGAGGACAGTTTCGGGCGCCTCACCTTCACGCTTTTCAATCTTTCGGCAGAGCTGCTGTCCGGCTTCTCGCTCGCCTATACGTCAGAGACGCGGGTTGCCGACAAACATGTCTGCGACGGCGGCAGCCTCAGGCGGCAGGTCGCGCATTTCCACGAATTCCTGCCGCCCGAAGGGCTGAGCGTGCCGCCCGGCGGGCGCTGGCGGTTCACCGTCGAGGGGCTGACCAGGGCGCCGAAACATATGACATCAGGCGTCAAATCGGCCTATCTGACACTTGGCGACGGACGCCACGTTCCGGTTGGTTTCGGCGATCTCATGCTCGAAGGCCGGGATGCTGGCGTGGCGCCGCCGCTTCTGCCGCCGGGCCGCGCCGAGGAACCTTATTCGCTGCTGCCTTGGCCGCTGGCGCTTGGGCTGAAGGCGGGAGAGCTGCCGGTCGTCCTTCATCCGGTCGAGCGGACGCCGCCCGATGCGGTCAAGGCGCTCTCGCTGGTTCTTGCGCTTTACCAGCGGCTCTATCCGGCCGACAATATGCCGTTTTCCCTCAGTGCCGTCGAAGGCGGGCGGGCCATTCGTTTCGTTACCGAATCGTCGATCGCCGCCTCTGCTTACGAATTGCGTTTTACGGCGCATGAGATCGTGCTTTCGAGTGCGGATACGGCCGGGCGGCATTACGGGCTGATCAGCCTGGCGCAACTGCTGCACGGCTCCCGCGCCGATCGCGAGCGCTTCAAATTCCCCAATTTCGGCACAATCGCCGACCAGCCGCGTTATGACTGGCGCGGCTGCCATCTCGATGTGTCCAGGCAGTTCTATCCGGTGGCAGACGTCGTGCGGCTGATCGATATTCTCGCCTGGAACAAGCTCAACATCTTCCACTGGCATCTGACCGACGACGAAGCGTGGCGGCTGGAGATCAAGGCCTATCCGGCGCTGACGGAGATCGGTGCCCGGCACGGGCCGGATGAAGTGCTCGTGCCGCAGCTCGGCGACGGGGCTGAGACGCGCTCCGGCCATTACACGCAGCAGGACGCCAGGCGGATCGTTGCGCATGCAGCCTCGCTGCATATCGAAGTGGTGCCGGAAATCGATATTCCGGGTCACAGCACGGCGACGCTGTTCTCGTTGCCCGAACTCGTCGACGGGCAGGAGGCGCCGGACAGTTACCGCTCGGTGCAGGGTTATCCGAACAACGCCCTTAATCCGGCGGTGGAATTCACCTATGAATTTCTCGGCAAGGTGTTCGATGAGATGGTGACGCTGTTTCCCGGCGAATATCTTCATATTGGCGGCGACGAGGTGGCGCATGGCTCCTGGCTTTCCTCGCCGCTCTGCAAAGTGCTGATGGAGCGGGAGAAACTTGCCGGCACTGCCGAGCTGCAATCCTATTTCCTGAAACGCATCAAAGCCATGCTGTCGGAGCGCGGCAAGAAGCTCGCCGGTTGGAACGAGGTCTCGCATGGCGGCGGCGTCGATCGCGACGGCACGCTGCTGATGGCCTGGGAAAAGCCGGCCGTCGGCATCGAGCTCGCGCAAGAAGGTTACGACGTGGTGATGACACCGGGGCAGGCCTATTATCTCGACATGGCGCAGGCGGAGGCCTGGGCCGAGCCGGGCGCCAGCTGGGCGGGCCACGCACCGCCGGAACACACCTATGCTTACGAGGCCGAGGGCGAGCTGCCGGAGGCGCTGCAGGAGAAGATGCGCGGCATCCAGGCCTGTATCTGGACCGAGAACTTCGTCTCGCGCGCCTATTTCAACCGGCTGGTTTTTCCGCGTCTCCCGGCAATCGCCGAGGCTGCCTGGACGCCTTTGGCGCGCAAGGACTGGGATCGGTTCGCAGCAATCGTGCGGATGTGGCCGGTGCTTTAAGGAATGGCAATTGCGGACGGAAGATCGCTTCGCACTTTTCGCGGAATTGCTTCAGTCCGCCTTGGCCTTCAGTCCCAGCAGTGCCGCGCCGATCAGACCGGGTTCGATGCGGCATTCGCTGCGCACCACCAGCGGGCGATCGAGCTTGCGCAGGATGCGGGCGCGCACCGCGTGGTCGAGCGCGGCAAGCAGCGGCTCGGCATTGGAAAGCCCACCGCCGACAGGCACGATGGTCGCGCCGGTGATGTTGATCGTCAGCGCCAAGGGCGAGGCGACGAGATCGACATAGACGTCGATCGTCCGTGTCGCCTTCTCCTCTCCATGGCGCCACTGAGCGATGATCTCCTCGCTGGCAAGGTCGAGATCGTGCAGCGTCTTGTGCAGGCGCTCGAGGCCGCGGGCGCCGCCGACGGTGTCGACGCAGCCCCTCTGGCCGCAGCCGCAGGCATAAGCGGGAATGGCGACCGGCGGGTTGCCGGCCGCGGATGCGATGATCGGCCCGTGACCCCATTCGCCGGCAAAGCCGCCGGCCTCGTTGACGAGGCGCCCGTCGGCAACCAGGCCGCCGCCGACGCCGGTGCCGAGGATGGCGCCGAAGACGATGCGGTGGCCGCGGCCGGCGCCGAGACCGGCTTCGGCCATCGCGAAACAGTCGGCATCGTTGGCGATCAGCACCGGCAGGCCGAGTTCGGCTTCGAGATCGGCGCCAAGCGTGCGTTCGTGGATGCAGGGAATGTTGGCGCAGATCAGGCGCTGCGTATCGGGATCGACGACGCCGGCGATGGAGAGGGCGATGCGGCTCGCCTGTTCGCCGGTTTCGGCGATGATGTCGCGCAGGGTCTCGACGAAAGCGGCAAAATCATCCCTGGGCGTCGGGCGGCGGCCGAGGGGAACGATGTCTGTCTCGGAACGAGCGATGCCGCCCTTGATGGCGGTGCCGCCGATGTCGAATGAAATGATCATTGCCACTCTGCCGTTTCTCTCCCGCGTCTGCTTGCATTGTTGGCGGGGAATTTCAAGCGCTCATTCGGCGGCGGTGTCGCCGGGTTTAGGGTCGTGCCGTGTGGCACCTCCGCTGTTCTGCCGGACATCTCTCCTACAAGTGGGGAGATCAGATAGGCGGGAGGGGTTTCCGTCCCCGCAAGTCATTCAATTGGCATATTGCATCGCCAGAATCCGGCCCTACACTTTCATCAACTGCCGGACCCACGACCATCGATACGAGAGAAAACAGTACCATCCGAAGACCACGTCCCAAAGGCCGCCGCCTCTCATCCATTTTGCGGCAAATGGCCGCCGATCAAAGCCGCGAACGGATCTCGATCGGCGATCTGTTCGACACGATGGGCGACAGGGCGATCAGCGCGTTGATGCTGATCTTCGCGCTTCCGAACGCCTTTCCTACGCCGCCGGGCACCTCGGCCGTGCTCGGGGCGCCATTGGTCTTCCTGGCAGCGCAACTGACCTTTGGGCTGAAACCCTGGCTACCGAAGGTGATTGCCAACCGTTCGATGCGCCGGGAGGATTTCGAGGCCATTGTCGGCCGCATCTACCGCTGGCTCGCCTGGGCCGAACGCATGCTGAAACCAAGGCTTGCGATCTTCGCCGAACCGCCGGCGGAATATCTTGCGGGGGCGGCATGCCTGCTGCTGGCGATCGTGCTGCTGCTGCCGGTCCCGCTCGGCAACATGCTGCCGGCGATCACGATCTCGGTCTTCGCCTTCGGCATATTGGGCCGTGACGGTCTCTTCGCGCTCATCGGCTTCGTGATGACGGCCGTGTCGCTCGTCGTCGCCGGCGGGGTGATTTACGGTCTCGTGAAGGCGGCGATCTATCTCGTCGTGCAATGGTTTGCCTAAACGGAGTTTGCTTGAGTGACGGCCGTTATTTGGCGAGGCTCTTTGCAATAGGCTCGACATTTGCCGGAATTTTGTTTTGATCTGGCGCGATACAGACTCAAATCATGTTCGGCGCCGGCCCGCCGGCTCACTTTGCGCGATAGGCATTAGATGGTAAAAAGATCCGAGACCCCCGCACGGCTGGACGATGCGGCGCGTGCCGGCTGGCTCTATTACGTCGCCGGGCGCACGCAGGATGAAATCGCCGCGGCGATGGGCATTTCACGACAATCGGCGCAGCGGCTGGTGTCGCTGGCGGTCGCCGAGCGCCTGATCAAGGTGCGGCTCGATCATCCGATCGCCGCCTGCCTGGAACTCGGCAATCAGCTGCGTCGGAAATTCGGGCTGAAACATGTGGAGGTGGTGCCGAGCGATCCCGCGTCGTCGTCGACGACGGTCGGTATTGCCGAGGCGGCCGCGGCCGAGATCGAGCGGTGGCTGAAACGGCCGGAGCCGATCGTACTCGCCATCGGGACCGGCCGCACGCTGAAGGCGGCCGTCGACCAGCTTCCGGCGATCGAATGTCCCAATCACCGCATCGTTTCGCTGACCGGCAATATTGCCCCGGACGGATCGGCCGCCTATTACAACGTCATCTTCAGCATGGCCGATGCCGTGAAGGCGCGGCACTATCCGATGCCGTTGCCGGTGCTCGTCACCTCGGCGGAGGAGCGGGAGCTGCTGCATGGCCAGCAGCTGGTACGCTCGACGCTTAATATAAGCGCGCAAGCCGATGTCACCTTCGTCGGCATCGGCGAGCTCGGCATCGATGGGCCACTCTGCGTCGATGGTTTTCTCGAGAAGGACGAGATGATGGAACTGATGCGCGGGGGTGCTGTCGGCGAAATCTGCGGCTGGATCTTCGATGTCGACGGCAGGTTGATCGACAACCCGATCAACGAGCGCGTCGCATCTGCCCCGATCCCGTCCCGCGATGCATCGATGGTCATTGGGCTGGCCAAGGGCAAGCGCAAGTTCAAGGCGATCAGGGCCGCCGTTGTCGGTCATCAAATCAATGCTCTGATCACTGACGAAGAGACGGCCGAGTTTTTGCTCAAGAGCTGAGCAAAAAATATCCGATTTAAATCAAGGGTATCACTACTGCCTTCGGCGTTGCAGCAACGATTGCCGATTGACATTCTTTATCGTTTGTTGAGTAATTGCCCATGAGCGAAGCGAATGCTCACACCCCATCTTCTGGGAGGAAGATTATGACATTGAGAACTTTTCTGCTGGGCGCCTGCTCAGCACTGGCGTTTGCCGGCATGGCTTCGGCCGAGACACTGACAATCGCGACCGTGAACAACGGCGACATGATCCGGATGCAGAAGTTGACGGATGATTTCAAGGCGAAGAATCCCGGCATCGACCTTGAATGGGTAACGCTCGAAGAAAACGTGCTGCGCCAGAAGGTCACGACCGACATCGCGACCAAGGGCGGCCAGTACGACGTCTTGACGATCGGCACTTATGAAGTGCCGATCTGGGCAAAACAGGGCTGGCTGGTGCCGCTCGACAATCTCGGCGCCAACTACGACGTCGACGACCTGCTGCCGGCGATCCGCAGCGGCCTGACCGTGGACGGCAAGCTCTATGCGGCGCCGTTCTACGGCGAAAGCTCGATGGTCATGTACCGCAAGGACCTGTTCGACGCCGCCGGCCTGAAGATGCCGGACGCGCCGACCTGGGACTTCATTGCCGACGCTGCCCGCAAGATCACCAACAAGGACAAGGAAGTCTACGGCATCTGCCTGCGCGGCAAGGCCGGCTGGGGCGAGAACATGGCCTTCCTGACGGCCATGTCCAATTCCTTCGGCGCACGCTGGTTTGACGAGAAGTGGAAGCCGCAGTTCGATCAGCCGGAATGGAAGGACACGCTCGACTTCTACGTCAAGCTGATGAAGGATGCAGGCCCTCCTGGCGCCTCCTCCAACGGCTTCAACGAGAACCTGGCGCTGTTCCAGACCGGCAAGTGCGGCATGTGGATCGACGCAACGGTTGCCGCTTCCTTCGTCGCCGATCCGAAGCAGTCGCAGGTCGCCGACAAGGTCGGCTTCGCGCTCGCCCCGGACAAGGGCCTCGGCAAGCGCGGCAACTGGCTCTGGGCCTGGAGCCTTGCCATCCCGGCAGGTTCGCAGAAGGCCGAAGCTGCCGAGAAGTTCGTCGCCTGGGCCACGAGCAAGGAATACAGCAACCTCGTCGCCGAGAAGGAAGGTTGGCTGAACGCACCTCCGGGCACTCGCAAATCTCTCTACGCGAATGCGGACTACCAGAAGGCGGCTCCCTTCGCCAAGATGACGCTCGACTCGATCGAGTCGGCCGACCCGACCAAGCCGACCGTCAAGCCGGTCCCCTATGTCGGCGTCCAGTTCGTGGCGATCCCGGAATTCCAGGGCATAGGCACGGCAGTGGGTCAGCAGTTCTCGGCAGCCCTTGCCGGCCAGCTTTCGGTCGACCAGGCCCTGAAGAGCGCACAGCAACTGGCAACCCGCGAAATGACCAAGGCCGGTTACATAAAATAGAACCTCCCGAGCAAGAGGCGGATACTTGACATTCCGCCTCTCTGGGCCGCCGATTGCCCGAACTGCATCGGCGGCCTCTTTTTTCAGACATAGCTGCCTTGCGGCCGCTCCCCGCTTCAGTCCAGATCGGTGATTGCCATGGCAACCTTACACACCCGCTCCTCCGCGCGTCTGATGATTGCGCCCTCCGTGCTGCTGCTTTTTGCATGGATGATCGTCCCACTTGCGATGACGATCTATTTCTCGATGCTGAACTACAATCTGCTCAGCCCCGGCATGGAGAGCTTCGTCGGCTTTCTGAACTACGAATATTTCCTATCCGATCCGGCCTTCATCGCCGCGCTGGTCAATACGCTGCTGCTCGTGGCCGGCGTTCTATTGATCACCGTCATCGGTGGTATCGCCTTTGCGCTGCTGCTCGACCAGCCGATGTACGGCCAGGGCATCGTGCGCATCCTGGTGATCGCGCCGTTCTTCGTCATGCCGACGGTGGCAGCACTCGTCTGGAAGAACATGTTCATGAACCCGGTCAACGGGTTGTTTGCCCATCTTGCCAAGGCGATCGGCTTGCAGCCGATCGATTGGCTGGCGAATGCGCCGCTGTTTTCCGTCATTCTGATCGTCGCCTGGCAGTGGCTGCCCTTTGCCACCCTCATCATGTTGACCGCGTTGCAGTCGCTCGACGAGGAGCAGAAGGAAGCCTCCGAAATGGATGGCGCCGGTCCGATCTCGAAGTTCATCTACATCATCCTGCCGCACATGGCGCGTGCCATCACCGTGGTGATCCTGATCCAGACGATCTTCCTGCTTTCGGTCTTTGCCGAAATCCTCGTCACCACCAACGGCGGACCGGGCACCGACAGCACCAACCTCACCTACCTCGTCTATGCCCAGGCGCTGCTGCAGTTCGATATCGGCGGGGCATCGGCCGGCGGTATCGTGGCTGTTATCCTCGCCAATATCGTCGCGATCTTCCTCGTGCGCCTCGTCGGCAAGAATCTGGAGGCTTGAGATGGCCAGAAAAGTCACAACGAAGCGCAAGCTCATCGTCACCGCGATCGCCTGGACGCTCGGTATCCTGATCTTCTTCCCGATCCTGTGGACGTTCCTGACCAGCTTCAAGTCGGAAGCCGACGCCATTGCCTCGCCGCCGCAGTTCCTGTTCTTCCACTGGACGACGGAAAACTATGCCGAGGTGCAGAGCCGGTCGAACTATCTCAGCCACTTCATGAACTCGGTGATCATCTCCTTCGGCTCGACGCTGATCGGCCTGATCATTGCCATTCCGGCCGCCTGGGCGATGGCGTTTTCGCCGACCAAGCGGACCAAGGACGTGCTGATGTGGATGCTGTCGACCAAGATGATGCCACCTGTGGGCGCACTGATCCCGATCTATCTGATGTTCCGCAATTCGGGTCTACTCGACACGCGCACCGGCCTGGTGGTCGTGCTGACGCTGATCAACCTGCCGATCATCGTCTGGATGCTCTATACCTACTTCAAGGAAATCCCCGGCGAGATCCTCGAAGCGGCCCGCATGGACGGAGCGTCGCTGATGAAGGAAATCGTCTACGTGCTGACGCCGATGGCCGTGCCCGGCATTGCCTCGACGCTGCTTTTGAACATCATCCTTGCCTGGAACGAGGCGTTCTGGACGCTCAACCTCACCGCCTCGAAGGCGGCGCCGCTGACGGCCTTCATCGCCTCCTATTCCAGCCCCGAGGGCCTGTTCTACGCCAAGCTGTCGGCGGCATCGACGATGGCGATCGCGCCGATCCTGATCCTTGGCTGGTTCAGCCAGAAACAACTCGTCCGCGGCCTGACCTTCGGCGCTGTGAAATAAGATAAAAGGGAGAGAAACATGGGCAGCATTACCCTTCAGAAGGTTTCCAAGGTCTTCGGCGAAGCCAAGGTCATCCCGTCGATCGATCTCGACATCAAGGACGGCGAGTTCGTCGTCTTCGTCGGCCCGTCGGGCTGCGGCAAGTCCACGCTGCTCAGGCTGATCGCCGGGCTCGAAGACGTCTCGGGCGGCAAGATTGTCATCGACGGCCGGGACGCCACCGAAAAGGCGCCGTCTGAGCGCGGCCTTGCCATGGTGTTCCAGTCCTATGCGCTTTATCCGCATATGAGCGTGCGCAACAACATCGCCTTCCCGCTGAAGATGGCCGGCATCAACAAGGCGGAGATCGACCGTAAGGTGACGGATGCGGCCCGGGTGCTCAACCTCACCGACTATCTCGAGCGCAAGCCGCGCCAGCTTTCCGGCGGCCAGCGCCAGCGCGTGGCGATCGGCCGCGCCATTGTGCGCCAGCCTTCGGCCTTCCTCTTCGATGAACCGCTGTCGAACCTCGATGCGGCGCTGCGCGTCAATATGCGCCTCGAAATCAGCGAGTTGCATCAGCAGTTGAAGACGACGATGGTCTATGTCACCCATGACCAGGTCGAGGCGATGACCATGGCCGACAAGATCGTCGTCCTGAACGGGGGCAATATCGAGCAGGTCGGCTCGCCGCTCGAACTCTACAGCCGCCCCCGCAACCTCTTCGTCGCCGGCTTCATCGGATCACCCAAGATGAACTTCATCACCGGCCAGCACGCCGCCGCGCTCAACGCTCATACCATCGGCGTCCGGCCCGAACATGTGCTGTTGTCGATGGAGAGCGGCGATTGGAAGGGCAGGGTCGTGGTCGCCGAACATCTTGGTTCCGACACCTTCCTGCATATCGACGCCGATAGCATCGGCATGGTGACGGCGCGCGGTAGCGGCGACTTCCCGGCCAAAGCGGGAGACACGGTTTTCCTGACGCCGGACCGTTCGCGTATTCACAAATTCAACGAGGGCGGTCTTGCCATTTGAAGCGGACCGCCGGGGTGGGGGCAGGCATGCGAGCCGGACGATGGCGCCCGGCCGTCTCGGCAAGACCTTCAAGAGGACTGAAACATGACGTGCAAATTATCGCTGGCAACACTTTCGGATGTGGCGCGCACTGCTGCCATTCCTGGATATGACAGG
Organism: Rhizobium zaerense; assembly: GCF_051810725.1. Lineage (NCBI taxonomy): Bacteria > Pseudomonadati > Pseudomonadota > Alphaproteobacteria > Hyphomicrobiales > Rhizobiaceae > Rhizobium > Rhizobium zaerense. Next base: position 1,111,386 of record NZ_CM132690.1, read on the forward strand.
GCATCGCTGAAAGCCGGCATCGTGCACTTCGGCGTCGGCAATTTCCACCGTGCCCACCAGGCGATCTATCTCGACGATCTCTTCAACGCCGGCATGGATCACGACTGGGCGATCGTCGGAGCCGGTGTGCTGCCGTCGGATGCCGCCATGCGCGAAAAACTGGCGGCCCAGGATTTCCTGACGACGGTGGTCGAACAGGACAACAACAAGACGGCGGCGCGCGTCACGGCACCGATGATCGACATCCTGGCGGTCGGCGATGCCGCTGCCATCATCGCCAAGCTTGCCGATCCCGAGATCCGCATCGTCTCGATGACGATCACCGAGGGCGGCTATTTCATCGATGCATCGGGCACCTTCAATCCGACCCATCCGGCGATTGCCGCCGACGGACAAAATCCCAACGCGCCGAAGACGGTGTTCGGCCTGATCGTCGCCGGCTTAAAGGCGCGGAGACACAAGGGCATCGGTCCCTTCACCGTCATGTCCTGTGACAACATTCCCCATAATGGCGTCGTCACCGCCAATGCCGTCGTCGGCACGGCCGCACTTTCGGACCCAGCCTTTGCCGATTGGATCCTGGCGAACGTCGCCTTCCCGAATGGCATGGTCGACCGCATCACGCCGGCGACCAGCCAGCGCGAGGTCGATTTCCTCCGGGATAATTTCCAGATCGAGGACAGTTGGCCGGTCTATTGCGAGGAATTCAAGCAATGGGTGCTCGAGGATAAGTTCACGGCCGGCCGGCCGGCGCTGGAAAAGGTCGGCGTCACTTTCGTTGCCGATGTCACGCCCTACGAGCACATGAAGATCCGCATCCTCAACGGCGGGCATGCCGCGATCGCCTATCCGGCGGCGCTGATGGACATTCATTTCGTTCATGATTCCATGGAAGACCCGCTGATCCGCGCCTTCCTTGCCAAGCTCGAGAAAGACGAGATCATCCCGATCGTGCCGCCGGTGCCGAACACGTCGCTGACCGATTATTTCGCGCTGATCGAACATCGCCTGCTCAATCCGAAGATTGCCGATACCATTCCGCGGCTGGCGCAGGATGGCTCCAACCGCCAGCCGAAATTCATCCTGCCGTCGACGCTCGACAATCTGCGTCAGGGTAGTGACGTTATCGGCCTGGCGCTGGTTTCAGCACTCTGGTGCCGCTATTTCGCCGGCAAGACCGACAGCGGCAAGGATATCGTCTTCAACGACGGCAGTGCAGAGCGCCTGCATGCGGCAGCGCTGAAAGCCAAGGACGACCCGTCGGCCTTCCTCGTCTTCGACGATATTTTCGGCGAAGTGGCGAAATCCGAACTTTTCCGCAAGCGCTTTGCCCATGCTCTCAAAACCCTGTGGGAAAAGGGCACGCGGGAGACGCTGCAGCTCTATCTCGACGGCAAGCTCGCAGTGTAAGGAATCCCGATGGCGGTATCTGCTGCCGCCATTCATCCGGCTTTGCGAGCGACGCGGGACGGTAACACGTGCGAACTGAACTCAGGTTGGGTCTTCCATGGCTGATGCTGAAACACGGCTAGTCATCTTCGATTGCGATGGCGTACTCGTTGACAGCGAGCCGATCTCGATCAGTGTGCTCGTCGGGGCGATGAACGATCTCGGCGTCTCGATCACCGAAGACCAAGCTTATGAGCGTTTTCTCGGCCGCAGCCTGTCTACTCTCATCGACACGCTGGAGACCGAATTCAACGTTCATGCCGGCGAGGAATTCCTCGAGCGCATCCGCACCGATCTTTACGCCCGTTTTCGCACAGAACTGAAGCCGATCGAGGGTATCGCCGCGGCCATCGACGGGCTTGGCGTTCCCTGTTGCGTTGCCTCGTCCAGCCAGATGGAGCGAATCCGCCTGTCGCTGTCGGTGACCGGGCTTCTCGACAAGCTGCCCGATATCTTCAGCGCGACGATGGTCAAGCGCGGCAAACCGGCACCCGATCTCTTCCTGCATGCGGCGCGTGAAATGCAGGTCGAGCCGGCTCATTGCCTTGTCGTTGAAGACAGCCCGGCCGGCGTTGCCGCCGCCAAGGCGGCAGGCATGACTGTCTTCGCCTTCACCGGCGGATCACACGCCAACTTCGCCGGATACCGTGCCGAACTCGACCGCCTTTCGCCGGAAGTGGTGTTTGACGCCATGCCGGATTTGATACACCTTGTCCGCAACCATAAGCTGGACGGGACCAAGACTTGATGCGTGATCATGTGGTTGCGGTGGATATCGGCACGGGCAGTGCGCGCGCCGGCGTCTTCGATGCACGCGGCCGACTGCTCGCCAAGGCCGAGCATCCGATCGTGATGAACCGGCCGCGCGAAAACCATGCCGAGCATGATTCCGAAGATATCTGGTCGGCCGCCTGCACGGCAGTGCGCAGGGCGATGGAGCAATCCGGCATCGCCGCCGCCTCGGTCGGAGCGATCGGTTTCGACGCCACCTGTTCGCTCGTCGTCCGTGATGTCGAGGGCCGGCAGCTTAGCGTTTCCACAGGCGGGGAGAGGCGTTTCGACACGATCGTCTGGCTCGATCATCGGGCGCTGAAGGAAGCCGATTTTTGCACGGCGACGCAGCACAGGGTGCTCGAACATTCCGGCCACGTGATGTCGCCGGAAATGGAGATGCCGAAGTTGATGTGGCTGAAGAAGAAGCTGCCGGCCACATGGGAAAAGGCTGGTTATTTCTTCGATCTCGCTGATTTCATGACGTGGAAATCGACCGGATCGCCCGCCCGTTCACGCTGCACGCTGACGGCGAAATGGAACTATCTCGCCCATCTCGAAGAGGGCTGGCAGCAGGATTTCCTCGAACGGATCGGCCTCGAGGATCTTCAGGCGCGCGGTCATCTGCCGGATGAGACCACGCCCGTCGGAGACAGCGTCGGCCGGCTGACGCAGGAAGCGGCGGAAGCGCTGGGTCTGACGACGGACTGCCATGTCGCTGCCGGGATGATCGACGCCTATGCCGGCGCACTTGGCGCGCTCGGCGGCTACGCCGCCGATCCTGTCAAACGCGAGCACCAACTGGCGCTGATTGCCGGCACGTCGAGTTGCATCGTTACCTTCTCACGGGAACGCAAGCCGAGCCATGGCATGTGGGGTCCCTATTACGAGGCTGTCTTCCCGCAGTCCTGGCTGGTGGAGGCCGGGCAATCGGCGACCGGCGCGTTGCTCGACCACATCGTGCGCATGCATGCGGCCGGTGGCGAGCCGACGGCGGCGCTGCATCAGAAGATCGTCGCGCGCATCGCCGAATTGCGGGCCGAGGAGGGCGATGACTTCGGTGCGCGGATCTTCGTGCTGCCGGATTTCCACGGCAACCGTTCGCCGCTTGCCGATCCGCATGCCGTCGGCGTTGTCAGCGGGCTGACGCTCGACACGTCCTTCGACGGGCTCTGCGCACTCTATTGGCGCTCTGCAGTGGGGATTGCGCTCGGCATCCGCCATATCCTGGAAATGATGAAGGAATACGGCTACATGCCCGATACGCTGCATATTGCCGGCGGGCATGTGAAGAACCCAGTGCTCATGGAGCTTTATAGCGATGCGACCGGCTGCAAGGTCGTGATGCCGAAGATGAACGAGGCGGTGCTGCTTGGCACGGCGATCGCAGCATCCGTCTCCTGCGGCTTGTACAAGGATCTGGCGACGGCCGGCGAAGCGATGTATCCGGGCGGCGACGAACGACTTGCCGACAAAGCGAAGCAGGCGCTCTACGACCGCGACTACCGCCGTCTTCTCGCCATGCACCGGCACCGCGCCGAATTGGAAACGATGCAATAAAGCGACGCTCTAAGGACGCTCCATCACATTGAATCTGCGTATAACCGTTCAAATTAATGGTTTACCGTCTCGCCGAGGACGGTCGCGAATTCCATCATGCGGCGGCGGCGAAGTGCGGCCTCCTCTCCGACTTGGAGGATGACGGATTCCGACAGGCAATCGAGCAGCGCGATCAGCGGCGGAAGATTGTCGAGATCGGGGGCGCGAGCGGGCGGCAAGGGCAGCATAACGTTCGACTGGTCCGCCATCCAGTCCGCTTGCTGCGGTGAAATGAGCACGACCTTATAGCCGTAGCGCCGCGCCGTTCTGGCCAGCAGCCGCGCCTTGGCGAAGCGGCGACAGTCGATGATGACAAGCAGCGCGTCGTCGACTGCCAGTCGGGCGAAAAGTTCCGCGAAACGGTTGTCGGCGGCGTCGAGCGTGCGCACACCGTCGCGAGCTTGCGTCAGCCGCTGGCAGAAATGATTGGCCAGGCTCGAGAGCCGCGCATGCGTGGCGATCGACACTTCGCGGGCAGTGCTGATCAAACTGACGGCTTCCGACCAGTGCGGCTGCGCCGTCAGATGATAGATATGATGGAGGGCCTGGATCTGTTCGGCAACCAGCACAGCGAGCGGTTTGCCCGCCGCGGCGTCCGCATGCAGCTCGCTCATGGCGCTTTGCAATTGCGCCGGCGATGCTGTCACGGTCTCGCGAATCTCCACCTTGACGCTGTCCAATCCCTGATAGCCGAGCGCGCGCAGGAAGCGCCCGACGGTCATCGGCGAAAGATCCAGCCTGTCGGCGACAGACGCAGCCGTCTCGAACGGCAGGTCGTTCAGGTGTTCGGTGAAATATTTCGCGATACGGCGTTCGGCCGGCGTGCCGGTTTTTGCGTATTGCCTGAGTTTGTGCACAAAGTCTTCCACGTTAGCCTCCCCCGTCTCCCCTCAGAGGCGTTCCGTGGGTGCGCTTTCTCGCCCCCTTGTCTTTGCAACTATTCTCGGAAGCTGCTTCTCAGGCCCATGCGTATTTTAGATGCCTTACAATATTATATTAGCATTCAGTTTTCGACAAGTTTTCTATTACAGAATGCAATTTTATTCTCTCTTGCCGATGGCCTCCACCTTTCCTACATCTTCGGCGCAACCGGAGACGCCTGGGACATGATTCTTGACGCCGCTCGACTATCGCTCGCCAATTTGTTCGCATCGGAAACGCGATCTGTCTTCTGGAAGGTACTCGGCCTGACGATTCTCGTGCTCGTCGGCCTCTGGTTCGTGCTGCGCGGGGCCTTCATGATCTTCCTCTTTCCTTGGCTCACGGGTTTTTTTCCCGATCTGCCGGATTGGGCGGGATGGCTCGCTTTCCTCTTCGCGATCCTGGCCGGTATCGGCCTTGCGTTGATGCTGGCGCTGCTGCTGTCGCCGGTCACGGCGCTGATCGCCGGCCTGTTTCTCGACGATGTCGCCGATGTCATCGAAAAGCGCGACTATCCCAAGGATGCGCCGGGCACCGCCATGCCGCTCGGTCCGGCGATGGCGAGCTCGATCAAGTTCCTCGGCGTGGTGATCCTCGGCAATATCGTGGCATTGTTGCTGCTGTTTATCCCCGGCGTCAATCTGGTCGCGTTCTTTCTGGTGAACGGCTATCTGCTCGGACGGGAATTCTTCGAATTCGCCGCCATGCGCTTCCGTTCGCCGGATGAGGCGCGGCTCTTCCGCGCCAAGCATGCCTCCACCGTCTTTCTCGGCGGGCTGGTAATCGCCCTCTTTCTGGCCATCCCGATCGTCAATCTTCTGACGCCCCTTTTCGCAGCCGGCATGATGGTGCATCTGCACAAGCTGATTTCCGCACGGGACACCGGGATGCGAGCCTGAGGCTCAACCGGGCAGGGCGGAGGCCTCGTACATCGCCGCGAATTCGGCGCTTGGCGGGATCAGCTTGATGATGTCGATCAGCACGCCGTTCGGATCGGCGGTGATGAAATGCCGCTGGCCGAAATCCTCGTCGCGGATTTCTCTCAGAATTGGCAGGCCGGCGCTCCGGCAGGCTGCATAGATCGCATCGACATCGGCGACCTCAAAATTGAGGAGCAGGCCGGACACCCTGCCGCGGGCTATGGCCGGAATGGTTTCGTGGCCGCCGTCAAGGACGGCAAGCGAGATATGCTCCTCCTCTGCCGATTGCAGGTGTACATACCAGTCGCTCTCGAACAGAGCTTTAAAGCCGAAATGCGTGCAATAGAAGCTGGCGGTGCCGGCGACGTCGTCGGTCATGATGACCGGATAATAGCTGGTCGCTTTCATCTCTTTCCTCCTTTTATTTGCATGCAATCTGTATGTTTTTGGGTATTAACATACATTCTGTTTGTATGTAAAGAGGACGTATGAGCCGCAGCAATCGCGAGAGAACGGAACAGACGAGACAGGCGCTGATCGATGCCGGTCGACGTCTCTTCGTCGAGAAAGGTTATCCCGAAACCTCGACGCCGGAGATCGTTGCGGCGGCTGGGGTAACGCGTGGCGCGCTCTATCATCATTTTGAAGACAAGAGGGCGCTTTTTCGCGCAGTCATCGAATGCGAGGCGAAAGCGGTGGCCGAGGAGATCGAGGCGCGCTCGGCGTGCTACGACGCGCCGCGTGCCGGGCTGATTGCCGGCGCCTCGGCCTATTTCGATGCAATGATGGCGCAAGGGCGCACGCGGCTACTGCTGATCGAGGCACCTGCCGTGCTCGGCCCGCCGGCGAGCGCGACGATCGATGCAGAGAATGCGCAAGCGACGCTGCGGGCAGGGCTTGCAGCTATGCTTCCGGAGGCCGGCGCTATGCTCGAACCGCTGACGTCGCTGCTATCGGCAGCCTTCGATCGCGCGGCGATCGCGATCGAGGCGGGCGCGGAAAGGCTGCATTACGAGCAGGTGATCGCTGTCCTACTCGACGGCCTCGCCGATCACCTGCGGCGGTAGCTCGACCAGCGGAGCCGGCACATCCCAACTCTTCTCCGGCGATTTGCAGAGATCGGCAATGATACAACGCTCGCATTCGGGCCGGCGCGCCTTGCAGGTGTAACGGCCATGCAGGATCAGCCAGTGATGGGCGTGATAGAGGTAATGGCTGGGGATCACCTTCATCAGCCGCGCCTCGACCTCGTCGGGCGTCTTGCCGGGGGCAAGCCTGATGCGATTGGCGATTCGGAAGATGTGAGTATCGACGGCCATCGTCGCCTGGCCGAAGGCCATGGAAAGCACGACATTGGCCGTCTTGCGGCCGACGCCCGGCAATTTCACCAGTTCGTCGCGCGTCTCCGGCACCTTGCCGCCGAATTGGTCGACCAGCATCTGCGAGAGCGCGATAACGTTTTTCGCCTTGTTGCGGTAAAGGCCGATCGTTCTGATGTAATCGCGCAGCCGCTCCTCGCCGAGATCGAGCATCTTTTCCGGCGTATCGGCAACCCTGAAGAGCGCGCGCGTCGCCTTGTTGACGCCAACATCGGTCGCTTGCGCCGAAAGTGCCACGGCGACGACGAGCGTGAAGGGGTTGGTGTGCTCGAGTTCGCCCCTCGGCTCCGGCCGCTGCACCGAGAAGCGGCGGAAGATCTCCTCGCGCTCGGCCTGGGAATAGGCCGTGCGCACCGCGGCTGGCGGTTTGCGGCGGACGATCACTTTCGTGTCCTGAGGCATCTTGTTAACGGATTTGAGTTTCGGATTTGCCATGGAAACTCTATACTCAGCAGCCATGATGGAAAGCAACGCCGACAGCTTCAACGAGCAGCCTGTTTTCGCCGCCGAGCTCTTTCCCCACCGGTCGCTCGGCCGCCGGGGCTTCAAGGTGTTGCTTGCCCTATCCGGTGCCGTCTGCTTGCTTTACGGCATGTTCTTCATCGCGACGGGGGCCTGGCCGATCGGCTTCTTCTTCGGACTGGATTTCGTGCTTCTCTACGGCGCATTCTGGCTGAATTACCGCTCCGGGAAAGCGCGCGAACAGGTGACGGTGTCGCGCACGGATGTGTCGGTGCGTAAGTTTGCGCCATCGGGACGGATGGTGGAGCATCATTTCAATCCGTCCTGGGCGCGCTTCCTCGTTCGCCGGCACCAGGAGATCGGCATCCTTTCCATGCATATCTTCGGCGAGGGCCGGCGTACGGATATCGGCTCCTTCCTCAATCCCGACGATCGCGAAAGCTTCGCCAAAGCCTTCAAGGGAGCACTGGCGACGGTCAAGCAGCGGATCTGAGCTAGAGCGGTTCAGCTTTTCACGGAAGCGCAGAACCGCTCTAACTTTTGTTTTTACGCAATTCCGGACGGAAAACCGCTTCGCACTTTTCCTGGCATTGCTCTATCCAGCGACCGCGCAAGAAACGGGTGGTTTGCTCACCCCCTATTGACTATCTCCTTGTTACAAGGAGAAAGACGATGAATATGATTGCCAACCCGCAGACAGACATCACGCCTGACGGCCCTGATTATGACATTGTCCGTCGGGTGATCGAACTCATCACCGAGGATTACCGCGACCAGCCTTCGCTGGAAACGATCGCTGCGCGGCTCAACCAGTCGCCGACCCAGCTGCAGAAGACCTTCACCCGCTGGGCTGGGCTATCGCCCAAGGGCTTCCTGCAGGCGGTGACGCTCGACCACGCCAAGCGACTGCTGCGCAAGGAAGACATGCCGCTGCTCGAGACCTCGATCGAGGTCGGCCTCTCCGGGCCGAGCCGCCTGCACGATCTTTTCGTCACGCATGAGGCGATGTCGCCCGGCGAATGGAAGGCGAAGGGCGGTGGTCTCACCATCCGCTACGGCTTCCACATCTGCCCCTTCGGCGTGGCGCTGATCATGGTGACCGATCGCGGCCTTGCCGGCCTTGCCTTCAGCGATTCCGGCGACGAGCGGGCCTGCCTCGAGGATATGACCTGCCGCTGGCCAAACGCCCGTTATGTCGAAGACCTGCAGGCGACGGTTCCCTATGCCGCCCGCATCTTCGAGCCCGGCAAATGGTCCTGCGACCAGCCGCTGCGTGTCGTGCTGATCGGTACGGATTTTCAGGTGCGCGTCTGGCAGAGCCTGCTGAAAATCCCGTTCGGCAAGGCCGTCACCTATTCCGATATCGCCAACGATATCGGCCGGCCGACGGCGCAGCGCGCCGTGGGTGCGGCGGTCGGGGCAAACCCGATCTCCTTCGTGGTGCCTTGCCATCGGGCGCTCGGTAAGAATGGCGCGCTGACGGGCTACCATTGGGGCCTCACCCGCAAACGGGCGATGCTCGGCTGGGAATCGGCGCACGCCTGAGCGGGTTTGTGGAGCGAAGCGGTGGGTCATTCGCCGCCTATCGCTCCCCCAGCCGCCTGCCGGCACCGACCGAGGTCGAGCCGCGGGTCTCGACCCGTCCTTCGGACCCCCGCGGGTGAGAAGAGTCAAGCCGTTATGTCTCCGCCAATTCCAGCAACGCTCGTGCAGCACTTTCGTCGGTGATCAGCGTGTTGCAGCCGATGCGCTTGATCGTCGCACGGATCGCCACGGCCCGATGGGCGCCGCCGGAGGAAAGCACGATGTGCTTTGCCTCCTTCAGCGTGTCGAGGTCGACGGACATGACGCGGCGGTTGATCGAATGGTCGACCGAATTGCCGTCCTTGTCGAGGAAGTTGAACATCGTGTCGCAGACGCAGCCGGCATCGATCAACTCCTGCAACTCGGCCTTCGATATCCAGCCTTCCGACAGCGAGGTCGAATGCGGGCCGATATCGCCGCAACTGACGATCGCCAGATCGAGGTTCTCGGCGAGACGATAAATCGTGTCCAGCCCGCATTTCTCGATCAGATTGCGCTTGGTCTCGATGGAATCGACGAGAAGCGGCGCCAGGAACATGTAGCATTCGGCACCGAGCTGGTTTGCCAGTCGCCATGTGTAATCGATCGGGTTCGTCTGATGCACGGCGACGATACCGCCGAGCAGCGAGACGACCTTGCAATTGGCGCGGCGCGGCGGCCGGAAGCTCGACAGCGAGGCGGTCATGGTGCGGCCCCAGCCGACGCCGATGGTGTAGTCGTTCGGGATCGCTTCTGAGAGGAACTGGCCAAGCGCCAGGCCGACATTTTTAGCCAGTGAATTGACGTCGCCATTGACCGGCGCAGGGACGACGATCGCCTCGTCGAGGCCAAAGGCATGCTCCAGCTTCACCGAAAGTTCAACGCAGTCGCCAATCGAATCGTTGATCCAGATCTGGACTTCGCTGCGTTTCATCGCCTCGTCGAGCAGGCGGATGACGGTGGTGCGGCTGATGCCGAGCTGTTCGGCAACATCCTTCTGGGTCAGACCCTCGTTGTAATAGAGCCATGCCGCCCTTAGCCGCAGCGAGGATGCCTCCGAATAGGCCGTGTGCGTACCGCGTTTGAGCTTGACCACATCTCCTCCGCACGATTTCGTGCCCTAGATCCCTCATGGGATGAAAGGCCTTAGCGACGCCCTTGTTGCCGGGGATAATGACGGGTGTGACACTTATGTCAATTGAAATGCACAAATGTCCTTGACTTTTCGTAGGGCAAATGGCGATAGTCCGGGTGACATACGTCGTTCTTGTCCGTCCGAGGAGGACATAGTGCGGGCATACCGAAAGTCACGACTGGCCCTCCAGCCGCAAGCGGCATCGCTTGCGTTTGAGCTGCCGTTCGTTCGCGGCCGGAACAGGGCCACTGTCCTTCACGTTTATGAATCATCCGTAACGGATGCGCGCCTTTTCGCCTGCAGCATGCAAACTACCTGTCGGTAGATCACCTTTGCCCGGCGGAACGCGCGCCGGTCGCAGCCCAAGTTCAACAAGGATTATTGACCATGACATCCAAGCTTGACCAACTCCGTGAGATTACCACCGTGGTCGCCGATACCGGCGACATCGAAGCCGTCGCCCGCCTGAAGCCTGTGGATTGCACGACAAACCCCAGCATCGTGCTCAAGGCTCTCGGCACGCCGATGTTTGCCGACGCCGTCAAGGAAGCCGTCGCCTGGGGCAAGAAGCAGGGCGGCAATCCCAAAGCCGTTTCTTCTGCCGTCGCCGATCGTCTTGCCATCTCCGTCGGTGCAGCCCTAGTGAAGCTCGTCCCGGGCCGCGTCTCGACCGAGGTCGATGCCGACCTGTCCTTCGATACCGAGGCTTCGCTTGCCAAGGCGCGCGCAATCATTGCCGCCTACAAGGATCGCGGCATCGGTCAGGACCGCATCCTCATCAAGCTCGCTTCCACCTGGGAAGGCATCCGCGCCGCGGAAGTGCTGCAGAAGGAAGGCATCGACTGCAACCTGACGCTTCTCTTCAGCAAGGCCCAGGCGATCGCCTGCGCCGACGCCAAGGTGTTCCTGATCTCGCCCTTCGTCGGCCGCATCCTCGACTGGTACAAGAAGTCGACCGGCAAGGAGTTCGCCCCTGAGGAAGATCCGGGCGTCATCTCCGTCCGTGAAATCTACAACTATTACAAGACCAACGACATCAAGACGATCGTCATGGGCGCCTCCTTCCGCAGCGCCGGCGAAATCGAAGCCCTTGCCGGCTGCGACCGCCTGACCATCAGCCCCAACCTGCTCGACGAGCTCGCCAAGGATGAAGGCAAGCTGGACCGCAAGCTGTCGCCGGAGAGCCGCAAGCCGGACCCGAAGGTCTCGGTCGACGAGAAGACCTTCCGCTGGATGATGAACGAAGACGCGATGGCGACCGAAAAACTCGCCGAAGGCATCCGCGCCTTCGCCAAGGATCTCGGAACGTTGCGCACCATGGTGCAGAAGGAACTGCAGTTCGCCGCCGCCTGATAAGGCACGGCATGCAATCGAAGGCGCGGCTGCCGGCTGGCAGGCGCGCCTTTTTCGTGGTGTTGTCAAGGGCATATGCTGTCGGAGACCGATATGGCGGATGAGGAACGAGCAAATTCGCTCACGGCATTTGCCTATAAGCATGCGAGCTTCATCATCGCCGCCCTTGCCGGACTGGTGGTCTTCTTGGCTGTGACCTCGCGTGAGGTCAGCGCCGGCAACATCCTGTTCGGCTGGAATGTCAGCGCCGGCGTTTTTGTCGCGCTCACTTGGCGCAAGATGTTGCGGGCGACGGTTGAAAGCATCCGGAAACGCTCGGCGGATCTCGATTTCTCCGACACCGTCCTCTTGGCTCTTTCGATCGGTGCGGCACTTGCCAGCATCGCCGGCATCGGTCTCGAGCTTCATTCGATCAAGGAGGCGGCACCTGATGTCGCGCTGGCACGGGCAGGTGTCGCGGTGCTGACGATCCTGATCTCCTGGATCTTCCTGCACACGCTTTTCACCATTCATTATGCCCACTATTTCTATGGTGGTTCGGACGAAGAAGGCGGCCTCAAGTTTCCTGATGGAATCGAGGAGCCCGGCTACTGGGATTTCCTCTATTTCTCCTTCACCATCGGCGTTGCCGCTCAGACGGCGGATGTCGCGGTCAGTTCGACCAGCATGCGCAAGCTGACGCTGCTGCATGCGGTGCTGTCGTTCCTGTTCAACACGACGATCCTGGCGCTTGCGATCAATGTCGGGGCGAGCTTGCTTTAGATCATTAAAAACTGGAGCGTGATGTCATCTGAAAACCGCTCACACTTTTAGGCATCATGCTCTCGCCGCCGCCCTGAAGACGGACTCGAACTCGGCCAGGTCGCCCGCGGCGACATCCGAAATCGCCCAGAACACGAGCCCGCCATCCGACCATTGCTTCATGTTGTAGCCGTCGTGCACCGTCGTCGTCTGCGCGGCCGATGCCGTCGGCCAGATGAACAGGTTGATGACGTGGCCATGGCGCCGGTAGACGAGGGCCGCAACGGCGCGATCACCGATATAGTCGACACGTCCGCCGACCAGCGGAAAGCCATCCTTGGCGAGATCGCTGACCGGCGGCGAAAAATCGACCTTGCCGTTGAACCAAGGTTTTACTGTATGCTGATCCGAGGTCAGCACATCGGTCAGATGATCGGCCATCATCGACCTGACATGGCTTGCCATGATCTGGTCCTGCAAAAGCACAGTCTGCGACGGCGCGTTGACAAATAGGATGGTGCCTGCCGCCAGGACCGCAAGCGAAGGCACGAAGCTCCATTTCCGAATGAAATCCAAGACGCGGTGCCAGACAGGCGCCTGGCGCGGCGGGGGCAGGCTGGACGCCGCCGCTGCCTGTTCGAATGACAGCATCGACAGGACCTGCGATCGCAGTGCCTCCGGCGGACGCCACTTGACGCCATCCTGATCGATGATCTCTCTCACGGCACGGACCCTTTCCATCTCCGCCCTGCAATGCGCGCAGCTGGCAAGATGATCCTCGAACTGCGCTGCATGGGCGGAATCCAGTTCGCCATCGACAAAGCCGTGCAGCATGACGCGCCATTCCGGGCAGCCTTTCCGTTGGGCTTCACTCATCCTGCGGTCTCGCTCTTGTTGCATGCATCCCAGGCTTCGCCAAAGTCACGCCGCGCCCTGGCAAGCCGCGACATGACAGTGCCAATCGGCGCATCGATGATCTCGGCGATCTGCCGGTAGGAGAGATCCTCAAGCTCGCGCAAGACAAGAATTTCCCGCATCGCCTCCGGCAGCCGGCTGATAACGGCGCGCACGCGCTTCTGCTCGCTTCGCCGGATCGTTTCTGTCTCCGGCGAATCCTCCTCCGAGGCGATCTGATACTCACCACCTTCATCAGGGTCAGCGTAACCGTCATTGCCCATAGGCTGCTCGAACCGCGCTTTGCGGCGATCCTGCTTGCGCCAGACGTGGCAGCAGTTCCTCACAATGGCAAAGAGCCAGGCGCGCGGATCGCCGCCACGATAGGTTTCGAAATTGCGGTAGGCGCGCAGGAACGCTTCCTGAACAATATCCTGTGCGGCATCTGCGTCGCGGCTGAGGAAGCGGGCAAAATTATAGGCCGCGTCAAGATGCGGAACGATCATGTCCTGAAAGCGCTGCATGAACTCGCGCTGCATGGTCGCATCCGCCGTCGAAGCGATCGGATCGCTGCTCGATTTTTCCGAGACCATGAGGTGCAATAGTCGGCCCACGCCGCCGAGAAACACCGCTAGCGGTGATGGCCGAATGCGGGTCCCTGACGCGTGCCGGGCCAACAGCAGCATCCAATCGGTCGAACCGACGGGATAGGTGATCTGAGCGTTTGTCATCATCCTCCCTGCCTCAACAGCAGCAGAATCTAGGCGTGAGACCGGCAGGCATGCAATGCGGCTCCTTGCCGTCTAGACCGATCGGCACGCGGTTTTATTCCACGTCGGCGCCGATTTTTCTGCATGCAGCGGGATGCTGGTCGCACGCGATAGAAATCACGCTTGTTTTTCAATCGCTTGAAGAAATAACACCCAAGATCGGGAATAAGCGTGCCCCGCCGGCGATCTAGTTTGTCAGCGAGGACATCTGAGCAATAGCCGTCTTCGCCACCAGAAATGCCATCAACAAGAGGAGACATATCATGTTTACCATGTCACGTCGCGCCGTCCTGGGGTCGGCTGCTGCGGCGGCAGCATTCGGGCTGTCGTCGAAGCTTGAATTCGTCATGCCGGCATTTGCTGCAACTCCGTTGGAGCCGGCGGTCGGCTTCTATAAATACAAGGTCGGCGATATCGAGGCTACGGCAATCTACGACGGCATCTGGAGAAAGCCGCATGACCCGGCCTTCATCAAGAATGCCTCGATCGAGGATACCAAGGAGGCGCTATCGAAGGCCGGGCTTACCACCGAGTTCATGCCGATCCCGCTGACCGTCGTGGTCCTGAAGCTCGGTAACCGCCTGATCATGATGGATGCCGGCTCGGGCGTCGGCCAGTGGCAGGAAAATGCCACCCATCTGCCAGCGAACATGGCCGCGGCGGGGATCGACTACAAGAAGATCGATACGATCATGATCTCGCATTTCCATCCCGACCATGTCTGGGGACTGATGGAAAAGGGCACCAACAATCCCATCTTCCCGAATGCCGAGCTCATCGTCAATGCCGACGAATACAATTGGTGGACCGCGCCCGGCCGCGTCGAAAAGCTCGCCGAAGGCCGCAAACCGGCAGGCAAGCGTATCGCTGAGGTCTTTCCGAAATGGAAGAACTGGAAGCTCGTCGCCGATGGTGCCGAAGTCGCACCCGGCGTGCAGCTTGTCGCCGCGCCCGGCCACACGCCCGGCCATTCGACCTATCTTGTCGCCTCCGGCAGCAAGCAACTGCTCGTCTCGGCCGATATCATGTATGTGCCGGCGCTGCTCGCACCCCATCCTGAGTGGCAAGGCAGCTACGACCAGGATGGGCCGACGGCCATCGACACTCGCCGCCGTCTTATCGACCGCATCATTGCCGACAATATCGCGATTTGCGGCTCACATTTTCCATTCCCTGGCTCCGGCACCTTTGTCAAGGACGGAAGCGCCTATGGCTTCACGCCGACAATCCAGGCCTGAAAGGCCGAAAGGAGATCACCATGACGAAATATGCAATTCTCGGATACATCTGGCTTTGCGCTATATCCGCAGGCTTCTCCGCGGTGACGGCGCTTCCCGCCTTTGCCGTCGACAACATGCAATCGACAGACGCTCCCGACCTGACCTCGGCGCGCGCCAAGATCGATGCCAAGGACTATGCTGGTGCGTTGGCAGAGCTTCGCGGTCTTGCCGAAGACAACCAGCAGGCGGATGTCTATAATCTGATGGGATATACGCTGCGCAAGACCGGCGACTACAGAACGTCGCTGACCTACTACACCAAGGCGCTAGAGCTGCAGCCCGATCACAGGGCAGCGCGTGAATATCTCGGCGAACTCTATGTCGAGACGGGCGATATGGCGAAGGCGGAGGAGCAGGTGTCATCGCTGAAGCAACTTTGTCCGAGCGGCTGCGAGGAACTCGAAGATCTGCAAAAGGTCATCGCGGCCAAGGACGGCAATTGACGAGCATATGAACGCGAGAGCAGGCGGGAGAGCCGCCTGCTCTTCTAACTGGAGGGTATGATGGAAAGCGCCTCAAGCCGGCCCGGACTGGCCGATCTCATTCTTTTCCTCGGCAGGCTCTTGCTGTCGCTGATCTTCCTGCACGAAGGTTGGTCACTCGCGGCAGATATCACGGCGACCATCGACATTTTCGCGAAACTGGGGCTATCGGCGCCGGTCGCGCTTGCCACCATTGCCCTTCAGATCGGCGCCGGCCTTTCCGTTGCGACAGGCTTCCTCAGCCGGCTTGGCGCACTGGCGCTGGCGCTCTTCTGCCTGGCGACCGCCTTGCTCTTTCACACGAACTTTGCGAGCCAGAACGAGCTGCTGCATTTCGAGAAAGACTTGGCGATTGCCGGCGGCATGTTCGTCCTGGCGGCTTCGGGTGCGGGAGCCATATCGATCGACAGGCTGCTGAGAAAGCGGGCCGGGATGCATCCCTGGCTGAGGGCGGCGTTGTCGTGAATATGCGCCGAAGTCAGCATACCTTGGCAAGAGAACGAATGACGATGGCACGTGGAATATGCGGCGGGATCAAAAGGGCCGCCGCCCGTTACCGAAGGGCCGAGTAGAGGGGCGAGAAGCCGCGCCGCCCCTCCATCTCAATCTCTCCTCCGAATCGTGTGTCGGAACGAGCCTCAGGCGCGTCGTGATCTTTCCGATTCCCTTTGATTTCCACATGTCGTGCTTGCAAAGCCGCCGCACACTTTTTGCGCGACATGCCTCAGGCTGCGCTGAGCCGTCCGTCCGCTTACAGAACCGCCTGGCCGGCCATCAGTGCAAGGACGAGGAAGATCAGGAAGATCACCAGCGCGATGCCGAAGAGAACGCGGGCTATCGTCGCGGTGGCGGCGGAGACGCCGGAGAAACCGAAGAAGCCGGCGATGATCGAAATCACGAAAAATATCAGAGCCCATTTCAACATGACGTCATCCTTTGCGGTTGCCTGGGAAAGACGCAGCAACCGGCAAATTGTTCCAGTTCATTTGAAATGGGCTGGCGTTCTCCCTGGGTAAATGAGGCTCTTTTCAAAGCCTATACGATCTGTTTCAAGAAATTGTCGATTTGCCCATCGATGAAAGCTCCGCCATCATGCCAGCTTTTCTGGACCAACATACAATCTCCGCTTATTTCGAAGTCGTCGTGATCAATCTCCTCCTGTCGGGAGACAATGTCATCGTCATCGGCATGGCCGCTGCCGGCCTCGTCAGCGAGCTGCGCGGCAAGGCGATCGCCGTCGGCATTGCAGCGGCGGCCGTTATCCGCATCATCTTCGCCGTTATCGCTGCCAGGCTTCTTGTCATCACCGGCATCACGCTTGCCGGCGGCCTGATGCTGCTGTGGATCTGCTGGACGATGGGCTGCGAGCTGCTCTCGGCGGAAGCGGAGGAAGCTCATGCCGGCGATGCGGTCTCCCATATCAAGCCGAAGCTCTTCCGGCAGGCGATCGGCCAGATCATCTTCGCCGACGTCTCGATGTCGCTGGACAATGTGCTCGCCGTTGCCGGTGCTGCGAAAGAGAACACAAACGCGTTAATCTTCGGCCTCCTCCTTTCGGTGCTGCTGATGGGCGTCGCGTCGAATTTCGTCGCCAAGCTGCTCAACCGCTTCAGGTGGATCGGCTGGATCGGCCTTGCGATCATCGTCTATGTCGCGTTCGACATGGTCTGGAGCGGCGGCGAACAATTGCTGGCGCTTTACGGCCACACGGCTTGAGATATTCCGCGGCGGATGTCGCGTCGAGCAGTCGTTCGGCCGGAGGCGCGCTTCATATCTATGGGATATCTTTCGCCGTCAGCCGTGATTGATCATCACGTGGCGCACCGCCGTGTAATCTTCCAGCGCGTAGACCGACATATCTTTGCCGTAGCCCGACTGTTTGAGGCCGCCATGCGGCATCTCGTTGACCAGCATGAAATGCGTGTTGATCCAGGTGCAGCCATATTGCAGGCGGGCGGCGGTCTTCATGCCGCGACCGATATCCTTGGTCCAGACGGAGGAGGCCAGGCCGTAGTCGCTGTCGTTTGCCCAGGCAACGGCGTCGTCGGCATCGGAGAAGCGGGTGACCGAGACGACCGGGCCGAAGACCTCGCGGCGGACGATCTCGTCGTCCTGCGTGGCGCCTGCGATGACCGTCGGGGTGAAGAAGAAGCCCTTGTCGCCGGAAATCTTGCCACCGGCGGTGATTTCCATGTGCTTGTGCTCGGAAGCGCGGGCGACGAAGCTTTCGACGCGGTCGCGCTGGCGCTTGGAGATCAGTGGGCCGATCTCGTTTTCGGTATCATCGGCCTGGTTGAAGCGGATGCTCGAGACGGCGGAGGAGAGGTCGGCGACAAAATTGTCGTAGACCTTGGCATCGGCATAGATGCGGCAGGCGGCCGTGCAGTCCTGGCCGGCATTGTAATAGCCGAAGGTGCGGATGCCTGCGACGACGGCATCGATATCGGCATCGTCGAAGATGATGACCGGGGCCTTGCCGCCGAGTTCCAGATGCGTGCGCTTGACCGTCTTGGCAGCAGCCTGCAGCACCTTCTTGCCGGTGGCGACATCGCCGGTGATCGAGACCATGCCGATCTTGGCGTGATTGATCAGCGCATTGCCGACACTTTCGCCGCGGCCGAGAATGACGTTGACGACGCCCTCGGGAAGGATTTCGGAGAGTAGCTTGGCCATCTTCAGCGCCGTCAACGGCGTCTGCTCCGAGGGTTTGAAGACGACGGTGTTGCCGCCGGCGATCGCTGGCGCCAGCTTCCAGGCCATCATCATCAGCGGATAGTTCCACGGCGCGATCGAGCCGACGATGCCGATTGGATCGCGACGGATCATCGAGGTGTGGCCGGGCAGGTATTCGCCGGCCGCCGGTGCGTGCAGGTTGCGCACCGCGCCTGCAAAAAAGCGATAACAATCGACGATCGCCGGGATTTCGTCGTTCAACACCGCATTGATCGGCTTTCCGCAGTTCAGCGCTTCCAGCGTGGCGAAGCCGACGGCATCCTTTTCGATTGCATCGGCGATCTTCAGCAGGTAGCCGGAGCGCTCACCGGGCGTTGTCTGCGACCAGCTCTTGAAGGCCTTTTCGGCGGCATCGACGGCAGCGTCGACCTGGGAAAGCGACGCTTCGGCAAGGTCCAACACCGTTTCGCCCGTCTTTGGGTTCAGGACGTGCTCTTCAGTTTCCGTGCCTTTTTCAAAGCGGGAACCGATCAACATTTGGATATCCATGATGTTCTCCCTGTTATTTGCCGCCGCCGGCGATCTGGTCGCCGTCGCGGGTGAGGTAATAGGCTGCCAGGATCGGCAGGAAGGTAACCAGCACAACGACCATGGCGACCACGTTGGTGACCGGGCGCTGGCGCGGGCGGATGAGCTCTTCGAGCATCCAGATCGGCAAGGTCGATTGCTGGCCGCCGGTGAAGGTGGTGACGATGACCTCGTCGAAGGACAGCGCGAAGGCGAGCATGCCGCCGGCAAGAAGTGCGGTGCCGATATTCGGCAGGATGATATGGCGGAAGGTCTGAAAGCCGTCGGCGCCGAGATCCATCGAGGCCTCGATCAGCGAGCCTGAGGTGCGGCGGAAGCGGGCGACCGCATTGTTGTAGACGACCACGACGCAGAAGGTGGCGTGACCGAGTACGATGGTCCAGACCGAAAACGGAATATCGAACAGGCTGAAGGCGGAACGCAGCGCAATGCCGGTGATGATGCCGGGAAGGGCGATCGGCAGGATGACGAGCAGTGAGATCGCCTCGCGGCCGAAGAATTTCGTCTGGCTGACGGCTGCCGCAGAGAGCGTGCCGAGCACCAGCGCGATCGCCGTGGCGATGACGGCGACCTGCACGGAAAGCCCAAGCGCCGACCAGACATCAGACCGGTTCCAGGCAACCGCGAACCATTGCAGCGTCAGGCCAGGCGGCGGCCACTGATAGCTCTTCTCCTCCGTCGTGAAGGCGTAGACGAAGATCAAGAGGATCGGCAGGTGCAGGAAGAGCAGCCCGCCGGCGGCTGCGATCTTCAGGGGAAGCGGCGATGTCTTGAGGTCAGAGCGCATCGAAGGCCCCCTGTTTCTTGGCGAGCCAGAGATAGAGCGCCATGATGACGATCGGCACGACGGAGAAGGCGGCCGCCAGGGGCACGTTGCCGGCCGTTCCCTGCTGGGTATAGACCGCCTGGCCGATGAAGAGCCTGGACGAGCCGATGATCTGCGGGATGATATAATCGCCCAATGTCAGCGAGAAGGTGAAGATCGAGCCGGCGACGATGCCGGGCAATGCCAGCGGCAGCAGCACGGTGCGGAAGGTTTGGCGCGGCGTGGCGCCGAGATCGGACGAGGCCTCGATCAGGTTGCCGGGCACACGCTCGAGGGCTGCCTGTGTCGGCAGGATCATATAAGGCAGCCAGATATAGACGAAGACGATGAAGGTGCCGAGGTAGCTCACCGAAAGCGAATTGCCGCCGATAACAGGCAGGTTCAGGATGCCGTCCAGCAGCCAAGAGAGATGCACCTTCTCGAAGATCCAGGTGAGTATGCCTTCCTTGGCGAGGATGAGCTTCCAGGCGTAGATCTTGACGAGATAGCTCGACCAGAGCGGCAGCATGATGCCGAGATAGAAAAGCGCCTTCCATTTGCCTTGCGCATAACGCGCTGTGTAGTAGGCGATCGGGAAAGCGATCAAGGCGGAAGCGATGGTCACCAGCGCTGCCATGACGAAAGTGCGGATGATGATGTCGAAATTCGTCGGGTTTAGAAGCTGCGCATAGGTCGAAAGGGTGAATTCGTAATTCACCAGGCCTGAGAAATCGTCGATCGAAAAGAAACTCTGCAGAAGCAGGGCGAGCAGCGAACCGATATAGATGATGGCGAGCCAAAGCAGCGGCGGCGTCAGCATCAGGAAGAGCAGCAGTTTCGGGTGCCGCCAGAAGACATCGGACAGCCGGCCGAAGAGGCCGCCGCGCCCCGGAAGAATCGATGTCGCCTCATTGGAGGTGATGAAGATCGCCGTCATGCCGCGTCATCCATGTAGTGGATATCGCCGGGCTGCCAGGCAAGGCGTATGCCGGCGCCGACGACAGGCACATCTGCGCCCGCCGGCAGCATCACATGCAGCCGCGCCCCCCGGAGGCCAACGGTGAGGCGCGTGGCTGCGCCGAGGAAGCTCGCATTGTCGACCTGCGCCTCGACGCCGTCGCCTGCCAGCCGGATTGCTTCGGGACGAAGGCTTGCCCAGCGTCTTTCGCCGCCGAACGAGGCCATCAGATCAGGCGCGATGACATTCGACGAGCCGACGAAATCGGCGACGAAGCGGTTCTTCGGGCGGCGGTAGATATCCTGCGGCGTGCCCTCCTGCACGATGTTGCCATCGTTGAAGACGGCGACGCGGTCGGCCATGGACAGGGCCTCGCCCTGATCGTGAGTGACAAAGATGAAGGTGATGCCGAGCGCGCGCTGGAGGCTCTTCAACTCCTCCTGCATCTGTTCGCGCAGTTTCAAGTCCAGGGCGCCGAGCGGCTCGTCGAGCAGCAGCACCTTCGGCTTGTTGACGAGCGCGCGGGCCAGGGCCACGCGCTGGCGCTGGCCACCGGACAGCTGGCCGGGGCGGCGGGCGCCGTAACCCGGCAGCTTGACGAGCTCGAGGGCGTCGCCTGCTGCCTTCATCCGCTCCGCCTTGCCGATGCCCTTGACCATCAGCCCGTAGGCGACATTGTCGAGGATGTTCAGATGCGGGAAGAGCGCGTAGTCCTGGAATACAGTGTTGACGTTGCGGCGATAGGGCGGGACGCCCTCGGCCGTCTCGCCGAAGATCTGGATATGGCCCGATGTCGGCTGTTCGAAGCCGGCTATCAATCGCAGGCACGTCGTCTTGCCCGAGCCGGAGGGGCCAAGCATCGCGAAGAACTCGCCCGGCGCGATCTCGAGATCGACGCCGTCGACGGCGCGAACCTGACCGAAATGGCGCGATACCTGCTGGAAACGAACGGCTGACGTCATTGGGGGCTCCGGCTTCTTTGCTTTTAGAGAGGCTGCGGTCTTGGTTCATATGACCCCGCCCCAAACCCCTCCCCACGAGGGGAAGGGGCTTAATCTGCCGTACCCCTTTCGCAAATACCTTGGTGTTTCGGCAGGAATTCGGCGGTGCCACTCGGAGCCCCTCCCGCTTGTGGGGAGGGGTTGGGAAGGGGTCTCACGCTACAACGGTCATCTCGGTGAGGACGTAAATTACCGCCCGCCGATCACGCCGATATAATCCGACACCCAACGATGGTACGGCACGCATTCGCTCTGGGTGGCGCATTTGGCGACCGGGGTCTTCCAGAACTTGATCTTGTCGAAGTGATCGAAGCCGTTGGTGGCGCAGCCGGCATCGCCCATCAGTTCGTTGCCCTTGCAGGCGGCGGGAACGGAGGGAACGGCGCCGAACCAGGCGGCGGCGTCGCCCTGGACCTTGGCCTTCAGCGAATGTTCCATCCACATATAGGCGCAGTTCGGATGCTCGCTGTCGGCGTGCAGCATGGTGGTATCGGCCCAGCCGGTCACGCCTTCATCCGGGAAGGTGGAGGCGATCTTCTGCTTGTCGGCCTGCAGCAGGTTCACCTGGAAGGGCCAGGAGCCGGAAGCGACGACGCCTTCGTTCTTGAAATCGTCGATCTGGATCATCGCGTCGTGCCAGTAGCGCGAGACGAGCTTGCGCTGCCCGCGCAAGAGGTCGAGGGCGGCCTTGTACTGGTCCTCGTTCAGCTCATAGGGGTCCTTGATGCCGAGATCCGGCTTATGGGCCATCAGATACATCGCGGCGTCGGCGATGTAGATCGCACCGTCATAGGCCTGGACGCGGCCCTTATTCGACTTGCCGTCGGGCAGCGTCTGCTCTTCGAAGACGACATTCCAGCTCGTCGGCGCCTTGTCCTTGAAGGCGTCGGTATTGTACATCAGCACGTTCGGCCCCCAGAGATAGGGCACGCCGTAATGCACGCCGCCGACCGTGTACCACGGGCCGTTCTGCAGGCGCTCGTCGACGGTCTTGAAGCTCGGGATCAGATCGGTGTTGATCGGCTGGACACGTTTGCCGGCGATGAGGCGGAGCGAGGCGTCGCCCGATGCGGTGACGAGATCGAAGCCACCCTCGTTCATCAGCGATACCATTTCATCGGAGGTGGCGGCGGTCTTGACGGAGACCTTGCAGCCGGTCTCCTTTTCGAAATCGGTGACCCAGTCGTAATTCTTATCGGTTTCGCCGCGCTCGATATAGCCGGCCCAGGCCACGATGCTGACCGCACCTTCGCCCTTGCCGAGTGACTTGAGCGGTTCTGCGGCGATCACCTGCGTGGCGAAACTCAAGCAGGCGATGGCTGCCGTGCAGGATTTCAAGAGATTCGTCATCATCCGTCTCCCGGTTTGGTGCCACTTCTGTGGCGCTTTGTTCCCGCTTGAAAAGGTGACGTGAAAAGTTCGCTTTCGCAAATTCATTTATCAGAAAGGCGATATCGGAAATTCCGATATCAGCGGACGCGGCCAGAGCGCATGCTTTCGGCGATGCCGACAAAATCGCGTGCTGCCTGCGGCAGGCTGGAACCCTTGCGCCAGACCATGCCGACCTGAACGACCGGCAGCGAGCCCGAGACATCGCGGCTTTCGATGCGGTCGCCTTCCAGCGACCATGGTCGGTAAACGAGATCGGGAAGCAGGGCTACGCCGGCGCCTGTCGCAACCAGGCTTCGCACCGCTTCCACCGAGCGGGTGCGGAAGGCGACATGCGGGCGGGCGCCGAGGGCTGAGAGCAGCTTGCCGGTGTTCTCCTCGATTTCGTCGACCGTCAGCATGATCAGCGGTTCGCGGGCGATATCGGCGACCGAGATGATGTCGGCCGACACCAGTGGGTGGCCCATCGGCAGCCATAGTCGATAGGGCGAGGTCTCGAGGATTTCCGCCTGCAGCGCCATGCGGTCGCGCAGGTTTGATATCACCATGACGGCGACATCCAATTCGCCGCCGACCAGCAGATGTTCGAGATAACCGCCATTGTCCTCGATGGCGCTGACCTCGATGCCCGGGCAGGCGCGGCGGTATCGCGCCAGCAGGTCGGAGAGCACGTAGCCGGCGACAAGCGAGGTAACGCCGATGTTCAGCGTGCCGGAAAGAGCGCTTTGCTGGCCGGAAAAGCTGGTCCGAGCATCGGAGACAGAGGCCAGGATCTTCGTCGCGTGACGCAGGAATTGGTGGCCGTTATGGGTGATCGTCAGGCCGCGCGGATGGCGCTCGAAGAGCTCGACGCCGAGGTCGGTTTCGAGCTCCTTCAGTGCTTCCGTCACCGAGGATTGCGAGATCGAAAGATTCTGCGCGGCTCGCGTCACCGAACCCTGTTCGGCGACGGCGACGAAATATTGAACCTGGCGAAGCGTGAAGGCCATGGGCGTTTAGAGCATGGCGGAACAGGCCGTGGCAAGCGGCCGGAAAAAGCGGACCTTTTTTGGTGTTTTCCCAAAATGGGTCAGGCTTCGCATGCCCACTTAAACTTTCGGAAACGTCATTTCCTTAGCGTTCTTAGCACTTGTCCTGCGTTGGAGTTTCAGATGGCGGAGCAGTTGGCGTGAAGGCCTTACTGCGCATCTTCCGGCCTTCCCGGAAATTGGCAATCATCATCGGTGGAGTCGCTCTTCTCATGGGCGTGTCCGGCGGTGCGGCGGTCTATGTCGGCAAGGACAGGCTGATCGGTGCAGCTGGTGGTAGCTACGGGCTCGAATGCAGCGACGTCAACCTGGTGACGATCCGGAAGCAGGACCACGTCTGGGTACGCAAATACATCAAGACCGAACCGACCGATGGGATGACCCGCGTCAAGACCGCGCTTCGGGTCGCCCAAGCCGTTTATGCCGCGCAGAAGCCGGATCTGGTCCAGGTGGTGGTGCTCGACGACAACGGCCCGACGTTGCGTGCCGACATTCGCGGCCGCGCGATCGGCGCCGATGTCGTCTATATCCCGCATCCCGACAAGACCGTTCCCGGCCTCGACGACAAGTCCTATACAGCGCGCTACTATGACGGCAAGGCCAGCGAAAACGGACTGTTCTTTGGCGAGCGGATAGAGATGCCGTTTGACGAGATCGCCATGATCAGCGCCGCTTTCAAGGATCCCGAGGATTGCGTCGACCCGGTCGC
This sequence comes from Rhizobium zaerense, assembly GCF_051810725.1. NCBI lineage: Bacteria > Pseudomonadati > Pseudomonadota > Alphaproteobacteria > Hyphomicrobiales > Rhizobiaceae > Rhizobium > Rhizobium zaerense. The sequence continues at coordinate 1,136,256 of NZ_CM132690.1, forward strand.
GGTTGCTTCCACAAAGGGTGAGGGCAAGGCAGCCGGCGGGCACGGCGTAGCGCCCAAGGATGCAGCCACTCCAGCAAAAGCCGCTGCCGAAGAGGCGCCGCCAGCCAAGAGCGGGCACTAGACCCAAAAAGCATCAGGCGGCAGGCCTGATATTTTCTCTTATCAGCGAGGCGTCGCGCGCCGGCGGCTGGCCAAAGAAGCGTGCATATTCCCTGGTGAATTGGGAAGCGCTTTCGTAGCCCACGGAATAGGCGACGGAGGATGCATTTCCGGATTGGGAAATCAGAAGCTGGCGGGCCTGCAACAGGCGGATGCGCTTTTGGAACTGGATCGGGCTCATCGCCGTCACAGCTTTGAAATGGCGATGAAAGGCCGAGACGCTCATGGCGGTGAGGGCGGCGAGTTTTTCGACCTCGACCGCTTCCGAATAGTGTTCGCGAACCCAGCGGATGGCGAGCCGTATCCGCGACAGGGCGCTATCAGGTGCTGCGATATCGCGCAGCATCCAGCCCTGCGGTCCCTGCAGCACGCGATAGAGGATTTCGCGTTCGTAGGCCGGGGCAAGGGCAGGGACATCCTGTGGGCGCTCCATGAGCTGCAGCATCCTCAGCCAGGCACCCAGAAGTTCCGGCGTCATGCGACAGACGGAATAGCCGCCGGTTTGTCCCTCCTGATAGGATTGCGGCGGAAGATCCAGAAGAAGCGCTGCGACCCTTGCCGGATCGAGCGATAGGCTGACGCCGATATAGGGCCGGTCGGGACCTGCCTGTTGCACCATGCCCGTCGCCGGCACATCGATCGATATCACGAAGTAGCTCGCTGGATCGTAATAATAGTCCTGCCCGGCGATCGTCAGCGTCTTGCTGCCATCAAGGATCAGGTTGACCATCGGCTCATAAACGGCGCCGAGCTTGTGTTCGGGGATCTCCCCCTTGACCATCAGGATGCCGGGGATGCCGGTTTCCGTCGGGCGGTTTTCAGCATGGGCCGTCAGGCGGCGCATCTCTTCGAGCATCGTTTGCATGGCGAAATCCTGGACCAGCAAATGGTGGGACGCAAGGCAAAAGCAGGAATAGGCAAGAACGAGGCAGTTTCCGGCGGAGTGCAGGCCGGCTGTTTCCCATAGCTTCCGGCCATCGAAGCAAAGGAGACAGAGATGAAAATCGCAATCATTACCGGCGGCAGCCGTGGCATTGGTCAATCGGCAGCGCAGGAATGCGCAAGGCGCGGCATGGGTGTCATCCTCACCTACAACAGCCACAAGCCAGGTGCGGATGACGTCATCGCCGAGATCAAGACAGAAGGTAGTCAAGCCGTTGCGCTTGCCCTCGATGTCGGTGATGCCGACAGCTTTCCGGCCTTCGTGACGGAGGTGAAACGGCTGCTTTCCACTTATTGGGGCCGGAATACGTTTGACTGCCTCGTCAACAATGCCGGTTTCGGCATGTTCAATCTCATGGAGACGGTGACGACAGGCCACTTCGACGCTCTGATGAATGTCCACCTGAAAGGGCCGTTCTTCCTGACGCAGGCCTTGCTGCCGCTGATGGTCGACGGCGGCGTGATCCTCAATGTAACGAGCGCTTCGGTTCGCGTCGCAACAGCTGGTGTCGCGCCCTATGCAGCCCTCAAGTCCGGACTTGAAACGTTGACCCGCTATCAGGCGAAGGAGTTCGGCAATCGCAGGATCCGCGCCAATGCTATCTCGCCCGGTCCCATCCGCACCAATCTTGCCGACGCTGCGCTGGACAAGAACCCGGAGTTCGCCGCGTTGCTTGCCTCACAGACGGCTCTCGGCCGTATCGGCGAAGCCGAGGATGTCGGCCGCGTCATCGCCATGCTCGCGTCCGACGACAGTGCATGGATCAATGCGCAGACAATCGAAGTCGCCGGCGGCTACATGATCTAAGTGTGACGACGAACGCGGTCATTCACAAGCCAACGAAATAAGGTCACTCCGTCATCGACCAATCCACTGTGTCTTCGTCCGTCGGCTGAGTTTTCGCTAGAGCACTTCCGTTTTTCTTCGAATCACGGAAGTGCTCTATCTCTTTGTGTTCACGCAATTCCGGACGCAAGACCGCTGCGCACTTTTGCTGAAATTGCTCTAGCCTGCCTAAAACAAAACGGAGCGTCCTTTCGGGCGCTCCGTTTTTTCAGTTAAAAAATGTGGTTCTCAGTCGGCTTTGTTGCGGCGGGCCGGGAAGAGAATGACGTCGCGGATAGACGGCGCATTGGTCAGAAGCATGATGAGACGGTCGACGCCAATGCCGAGGCCACCTGCTGGCGGCATGCCCTGGTCGATGGCGTCGAGGAATTCCTCGTCCAGCTGCTTTTCCTTTTCGCCGCGGGCATGCGCCAGTTCGAGCTGCTCGACCATGCGGCGGCGCTGCTCCTCGGGATCGTTCAGCTCCGAGAAGGCGTTGCCGAGTTCCCAGGCGTTGCAATAGGTCTCGAATCGCTCGACCAGGCGCGGCTCGCCCGGCACTTCCTTGGCGAAGGGCGATATGTCCTTCGGGAAATGCGTGACATGCGACGGCTGGATCAGCGTGGATTCGACCTTTTCCTCGAAGATGAAGGCGAGGCATTCGCCCCAGGTCCAATCCTTCTCGACCGCAAAGCCGGCAGCCTTGGCGGCGGCGCGCGCCTCTTCATCGGTCTTGATGGCGAGGAAGTCGATGCCGGTCGCTTCCTTGACGGCATCCGGCATCGGAACGCGCTTGAACGGACCCTTGAAGGACATGGTCTTGTCGCCGAAGGGGAATTCCGTCGCACCGTGAATGGAGAGCGCTAAATTCTCGAACAGCCGCTCGACGAGGTCCATGATGTCCTCGTAATCGGCATAGGCCCAGTAACACTCCATCATGGTGAATTCGGGATTGTGCCGGGTGGAAACGCCTTCGTTGCGGAAGTTGCGGTTGATCTCGAAGACCTTGTCGGTCAGCCCCGAGACCAGCGTGCGCTTGAGGAACAGTTCCGGCGCGATGCGCAGGTACATGTCGAGTTTCAGCGTGTTGTGATGGGTCTTGAACGGCTCGGCGGTGGCGCCGCCATAGACCGAATGCAGCATCGGCGTCTCGACTTCCATGAAGCCGTCATTTTCCATGAAGCGGCGGATGCCGGACAGGATCTTCGAGCGCTGCTGGAAGCGGAGCTTCGAATCCTCGTTGGTCATGATGTCGAGATGGCGCTTGCGATAACGCAGTTCGATGTCGGAGAGACCGTGCCACTTCTCGGGCATCGGTAAGAGCGACTTCGTTAGCATGGTGATCGTCTGCGCGTTGATCGTCAGCTCGCCCCGCTTGGTGCGGCGCACGATACCGGTGACGCCGATGATGTCGCCGATGTCGATCATCGGCAGCAGGGCGCGGGCTTCTTCCGGGGTCGTGTCCTTGTGACTGAAAATCTGGATCTTGCCGCCGGCATCGTGGATGTCCATGAACATGCCGGAGTTGCGCGACGAGTATACGCGGCCGGCGACGGTGACGACATCCTGCGTCTCGACGTCAGGTTCCAGGTTCTCGTATTTCGCGATCAGCTCGGCATTGGTCATCGTGCGGTGGAAATGCGCCGGATAGACCTCGCCGATCTGCTCGCGCAGCAGCTTCAGCTTCTGGGCGCGCACTTCCGTGGCGTCGGAGGAAAGGGTGTTTTCGGTCTTGTTGTCAGCCACTGTCGAAATCCTCTGACTGTTCTTACTTCGAGCCGACGAGGGCGGCGACCGCCTGCGAGGCGAGCTTCAGGCGCTGACGCACGACGGACCGGCCAAGGATCGCCATGGAATCGAAGAGCGGCAGGGAACGCGACGAGCCGGATACGGCGACGAAGAGCGGCGAGACCACGACCTTCAGCTTCTTGCCCATACGGTCGGCGATCGCGCGCAGCTCCGCCTCGATCGTCTCGACCTTCCATTCCAGGATCTTTTCGAGATCCGGCTGAACGGTGTTGAGGATCTCCAGAATCTCTTCCGGCGGTGACTTGATCTTGGCGAAGTCGGAAGGCTGCAGGCCAAGATCGGATTTCAGCAGGAAACCGGCGAGATCGGGCAACTCGCCGAGCTTGGAAATGCGCGTCTGCGACAGGCGCAGACCTTCCTTCAGGCGGTCGTTTTCCATCGCCCAGGTCAGTACACGTGCTTGGAATTCCTCTTCTGAGAGCTTCTCGCGGATCCAGCGGCCATTCAGCCAATCGAGCTTCTGAATGTCGAAGATCGCACCGGCCTTGGAGAGGTTTTCCGGATCGAACTTCTCGGAGAGCTCGTTGATATCAAGCAGCTCTTCGCCTTCGGCGATCTGGATGAAGAACAGACCGAGGAAGTTCATCAGCGCTTCCGGGATATAGCCGAGCGCGGAGTAATAGGAAATCGAGGTCGGGTTCTTGCGCTTCGACAGCTTCGACTTGTCGGAGTTGCGCATCAGCGACAGATGCATGAAGACCGGCTCGTCCCAGCCGAAATAGCGATAGAGCAGGATGTGCTTCGGCACCGAAGCCAGCCATTCCTCGCCGCGCGCCACATGGGTGATCTTCATCAGATGGTCGTCGATGACGTTGGCCATGTGATAAGTCGGCATGCCATCAGCCTTGACGAGCACTTGCATGTCGACGGAATCCCAGGGGATGCTGACGTCGCCGTAGACGCCGTCCGTGAAGTCGCAGGAGCCTTCGGCCGGGATCTTCATGCGGATGACGGTCGTCTCGCCGGCGGCCATGCGCGAGGTGACTTCCTCGGCCGTGAGGTTGAGGCAGAGACCATCATACTTCGGCGGCTTGCCGGCGGCGCGCTGAGTTTCGCGCATCTGCTCCAGCCGCGCGGGCGTGCAGAAACAGCGGAAGGCATGGCCCTTGTCCAGCAATTCTTGCCCGTAAGGATGGTACATTTCCTTGCGGTCGGATTGGCGATATGGGCCGTAGGGGCCGCCGATATCAGGGCCTTCCTTCCATTCCAGCCCGCACCATTTCAGTGCGTCCAACACCTTCGTTTCGAATTCCGGGGTCGAGCGCGTCGCATCGGTATCCTCGATGCGAAGGATGAACTCGCCACCGTGCTTCTTGGCGAAAAGGTAGTTGAAAAGAGCGATGTAAGCGGTGCCGACATGCGGCTCGCCTGTCGGCGAGGGAGCGATGCGGACGCGGACGCCGGTAGCTGTCCCGGAAACTGTCATTGTGTGTGCCCGTCAATAAGTACCGGACGGCTTTCATGGGGAAAGCGACGTGCGGCCGGAAGGATGCAGATATCTTCATCGGCAAACCGGCCGGAAAAGGGCATGCGCCCGCACCATCCGCCGATCGTCCGTTCGGCTGGCCTTAGGCCATATTCAACCGGTCGCGTCAAGAAAAACCATGCCTGCAAAGGCCTGATGGCGGTGTGTGAGGGCGCGCCGGTTCCGCCGCGCCCTCCTGCCCAAGCCTCAATGCGCGGCGTCGCGTTTACGTTTGCGGGCGTTGCGCGCGAACATGTTCAGCACCTCGACCAGCGCCGAGAAGGCCATGGCGGCGTAAACGTAGCCCTTCGGCACATGGAAGCCCATGCCTTCGGCGATCAGCGTCGTGCCGATCATCAGCAGGAAGGCGAGCGCCAGCATGACAATCGTCGGGTTCCTCTCGATGAAGTTGGCAAGCGGGGTCGCGGCAACAAGCATGACGGTGACGGCGGCGACGACGGCGACCACCATGATCGGCAGATGCGGCGTCATGCCGACGGCGGTGATGATGCTGTCGACGGAGAAGACGAGGTCGAGCAACAGGATCTGGCCGATGGCCGATGCAAAGCCTGTCGTGACGGATTTCGCGATGAAATCCTCCTGATGATCGATCGGATCGACGGTGTGATGGATTTCCTTGGTGGCCTTCCAGACGAGGAACAGACCACCGGCAATCAGGATCAGATCCTTCCAGGAGAAGCCGTGGCCGAAGGCTTCAAACAGCGGTTCGGTCAGTTGCACGATCCAGGCGACGGTGCCGAGCAGGGCGAGGCGCATGACGAGCGCAAGACCGATGCCGGTCTTGCGCGCCTTCTCCCGGTGCTCAGGCGGCAGTTTGTTGGTGAGAATGGAAATGAAGATCAGGTTGTCGATCCCGAGAACGACTTCCATCACCACCAGCGTGATGAGCGCCACCCAGGCGGCCGGATCCTGAATGAGCGTCATGATTTCCTGCATCAGCGTATATCCCCTTCGCGTCACATACGTGAATGACGCTCGCAATGTAATGTTGCCGGCCTGCCAGGCAAGCGCCGCAAGGGGGTATACGAAACCGATGTGACTTTTATTCCCTACAACAGGATGATTTAAGGCCGGGTCGGCCTTAAATTTGAATCCTGTTCTAAATTAAAGAGTTAGAGCATGATGTCGTCCGAAAACCGCTCGCACTTTTCGGCATCATGCTGTGATCGGCAACCAGATTTCGGTGACGCCCATGCCGGTATAGGGGTCGAAGCGCTCGTCGTAGCGTTCGAACATGTCGGGTGTCTCGCCGTGCTCCAGGCCTGAGGTCGGCCACCATGCGCCAAAAATCCGGTTCATCGTCGCCGGAATGCCGGAGACATGGCCGCGATGAGCAAAGACGACGTAGCGCTGGCCCGGTAGCTTGAGCGTTGCAAAATCCGCCGGCAGATCGCCGGCATCGGAAATTCCGACCGCAGCCATATAGCGGAATTTCTCCACTTCGCCGTCGATATGGGTACAGATGCCGTAGGCGACATTGCCTTTCTGGCCGGAGATATGTCCGAAATGGGCATTGAATTTCTGCCAAAGAGAGGGGATGGCGGCATTGCCGCCATAGGGGTAGGTCTCCTGCAAGCCGGCAAACAGCATCGGCTGGAGGGTTTCGAAGCGGGGCGGTTCGAGGTCGCTGAGGTGGGCGGGGTCCATTCTGATCGGCTCCAGCAAGACAAGGTTACGAGCGTGCCCCTGTCTGCGCACCGCATCCGGCGTCATGCCGAACTGGTCGCGGAAGGCACGGGTGAAAGCCTCGTGCGAGCCGTAGCCCGCACAAAGCGCAACCTCGAGAATGGTGGATGAACCGCCGACCAGTGTGGGCACGGCGCGGCTGAGGCGGCGCCCTCTTATATAGCTGCTGATCGAGTGGCCGGTGACGAGCCCGAAGACGCGCGACAGATGGTAGCGCGACAATCCGGCTGCTTCCGATATCTCTTCCAGCGATATATCGCTTTCGAAATGGCTCTCGATGAACCAGATCGCCCGTCCAACGGCGGTCATCCTCATTCTCCTGATTGCAGCTTCTTTCTTAGAGGAAGGCCGGCAGCCGGATTTGATCGCTGTTGCGGGATTTCGGCCGATGAAGCGCGACGGTCAAGAGTGCGGTCGGGCGGCCTGGTGCCGGGGCGCGCCGTAGGCGGCCATGAAGACCCGGATCGCGCCGCGGATAACGCGCTCGATTTCGTCGCGCGGCGGCGGCTCTTCCATGCTTCCGAACAGGCGGAGTTTGAAGAAACTGCCGCTGGCGAGATCGAGGAACTGGCCGGCGGCAAGATCGATGTCGTCGATCTCGAGTGCGCCTTCGGCGATGTGCCGTTTCAGGAAGTCGCGCATGATGGTGCGCAGGTTTTCCGGGCCCCTGAAGAAGCGTTGACAGAGCACCGGCATACGGTCGCGAACGCCGAGAACGGTGCGCATCGCGCTGATGACCTTTTCATCGGTCATATGAGTGACGAAGCTTATCCCAAATTCGTACAGGCCGGCCTCGGGATCGTCATGTTCGGCAAGCGCCGTGCGCACGGCCGCCACGAAGGCGGCGCGCTCGGTCTCGATCATCGCCGAAAACAGTTCTTCCTTGTTGGTGAAATAGACGTAGAGCGTTCCCTTCGAGACTCCGGCCTCGCGCGTCACGTCGTTCATGCTGGCGGCGTCGAAACCCATCTTCATGAAGACACGCTTGGCGCCGGCGAGGATCTGCTGGCGCTTGGCCGGATCTTCGCCTGCGGCAAATCGGCCTCCGGCAGCGGGAGGACTGAATACGGCGGCGTGGTCGGGTTTCAGCGTCATGTCCTCTTAACCGTGTTGACGGTTTCGCATTTTCTTTAAAGAAATCGAACCGATTGGTTCTATACATCTTGATATGACGATAAAACAGGTTTAAGTCAACTGAACCGAACCGTTCAGTTCGATTATTTACTCCAAGATCGGTAAAGTGGCCATGTCGAGCAACCAGAAGGGCAATGTCGCGCGGATCGTCAGCGAAAACGCCGAGACCGAAGAGCTAAAGTCCGAGGTCGCTGCCGTTGCAGAAGCTCCAGTGGCGGAAGCTCGCGAAGTGCCGTCTGCCCCCGCGCAGTTGGCGCCGGCTTCGGTCGCCGCACCCGCAACTGCGAAGAAGCGCCGTAGCCCGGTGCTACCGATCGTCGTGCTCGCCCTTCTCGCAGGCGGCGGCTGGTATGGTTACGAATGGTGGACGAACGGCCGCTTCATGGTGTCGACCGACGACGCCTATATCGAAGGCGATATCGCAACGATTTCGCCGAAGGTCACGGGCTACGTCGCGAAGGTGAACGTCGTCGCCAACCAGGAAGTCAAAGCGGGCGACGTGCTTGCCACGCTTGATAATGGCGACTATCAGAACGCCCTCGACTTGGCGCAGGCCCAGATCGTCACCGAACAGCTTTCGCTACAGCGTATCGACGCGCAGATCGAAGGCGCGAATGCGAGCCTCGTGCAGGCGCAGGCGCAGAAGGTGGCACTCGAAGCGGCCGTTCGCGGTGCCGAGATCACCCAGAAGCGCCAGAGCGACCTTCATGCGAAGTCGGTCGGGACCGCCGCCGATCTCGACAACGCCAATATCGCCCTCGACCAGGCCAAGGCCAATCTTGCCGGCGGCGACGCCAACATCACCGCTGCGCAGGCCAACATCACCATTCTCCAGGCCCAGCGCAAGGAAGCCGAAGGCTCGGTCCGTTCGCTTGAGATCTCGCGCGACAAGGCCGTCCGCGACCTTTCTTTCACAGTGCTCAAGGCGCCTTATGACGGCATTGTCGGCAACCGCTCCGTCCAGGAAGGCGACCTCGTCTCTCCCGGCCAGCGCCTGATGGCGCTCGTTCCGGTGCGCCAGCTCTATATCGATGCCAATTTCAAGGAAACGCAGATCCAGCATCTGGTGCCGGGCTCGAAGGTCAACGTCCATGTCGATGCCTATAGCGATCATCCGATCGTCGGCACCGTCGCATCGATCTCGCCGGCTTCCGGGTCGGTCTTTTCGATGCTGCCGCCGGAAAACGCCACGGGCAATTTCACCAAGGTGATCCAGCGGGTACCAGTGCGCATCGCGCTGCCGCAGGATGCGCTCGACAGCGGGCGTCTGCGCGCGGGCCTGAGCGTCGTCGTCGACGTCGACACCCGTACGGCGCCGAGCAAGTAAGCCTTCAGAGCAATTCCAGCAAAAGTGTGCAGCGGTTTTGCGTCCGGAATTGCGTGAAAACAAAGAGATAGAGCAATTCCGTGACTCGAAAAAAAACGGAATTGCTCCGGAAAAGGCGGAGGTGATCTGATGGCCGGGAGCGCGGCAGCAACAGCGGGAACGATTCCAGCAGCGCCTGCCCATGCCGACGAGCGCATGGATCCGAAGAAGCTCATCGCCTTCTTCGCGATGGTGCTCGGCATGTTCATGTCGATCCTCGACATCCAGATCGTCTCGGCCTCTCTTGCCGAAATCCAGGCCGGCCTTTCGGCAGGCAGCGACGAGGTCGGCTGGGTGCAGACGGCTTATCTGATCGCCGAAGTAATCATGATCCCGCTTTCCGGCACGTTGGCGCGCATTATCTCGACGCGTTATCTCTTCGCGATCTCGGCCGCCGGCTTCACCATGGCGAGCGCGCTTGCGGCGACGGCGACGAATATCGACCAGATGATCGTCTACCGCGTCATCCAGGGCTTCATCGGCGGCGGCATGATCCCGTCGGTTTTCGCGGCTGCCTTTACCATCTTCCCGCCTTCGAAGCGCAGCATCGTCTCGCCGATCATCGGCCTGATCGCGACGCTGGCACCGACCATCGGCCCGACGGTCGGCGGTTATCTCAGCCACGCCTTCTCCTGGCATTGGCTGTTCCTCGTCAACATCGTTCCCGGCATCATCGTCACGATCGTCACCTGGAACTTCATCGATTTCGACAAACCGGAACTGTCGCTCTTCAAGAAATTCGACTGGTGGGGGCTGATTTCGATGGGGGTGTTCCTCGGCGCGCTGGAATATGTGCTCGAAGAGGGCAATTCGAACGATTGGTTCAACGACAGTTCCATCACCATCGCAGCGATTGCCTCCAGCGTTGCAGCCATCGTCTTCTTCTACCGCGCCTTTACGGTGGATTTCCCCGTCGTCGACCTGAAGGCTTTCGCGAATCGGAATTTCTCGTTCGGTTCGGTGTTTTCTTTCGTCATGGGCATCGGTCTCTATGGCCTCACCTATATCTATCCGGTCTATCTCGGGCGCATCCGTGGCTATGATTCACTGATGATCGGCGAGACGATGTTCGTCTCCGGGCTGGCGATGTTCTTCACCGCGCCGATCGCTGGACGATTGTCGACCAAGATGGACCTGCGCCTGATGATGGCGATCGGCTTCGTCAGTTTCGCCGCCGGCACTTTCATCATGATGCATCTGACCGCGGATTGGGATTTCTACGAGCTGTTCATTCCGCAGATCTTGCGCGGTTTCGGACTGATGATGTGCATGGTGCCGATCAACAATATCGCGCTCGGCACAATGCCGCCCTCGCGCATTCGCGGCGCGTCCGGCCTTTTCAATTTGACCAGAAACCTCGGCGGCGCTGTCGGCCTTGCCGTCATCAACACCGTGCTCACCAGCCGCCAGGACGTGCATTACGAGCGGCTGCGGGAGAATATGGACTGGGGCAATCCGGCGGCGATCGACCAGATGAACAACATGGCCGCCAAGTTCAACACTTACGGCATGGACGGCGCCTCTGTGGCGATCAAGCAGATGGTCGGGCTTGCCACCAAGCAGGCGATCATCCTTTCCTTCAGCGACGTGTTCCTGATCCTGACCGCACTCTTCCTTGCCATGATCCTCGGTGTCGCCATGATCAAGAAACCCGCGCCGCAAGGCGGGGGAGGCGGTGGCGGCCACTGACCTCCGGCCAGCCGCCCCTTGAAAAGGCCCTCTTCGGAGGGCCTTTTTGTTGCTGTTCTCCGGCCGCTGTGTCATCAGGCGGATGATCGTCGGCTGGATCGGTGCGACTCGGGTAGGCAATGCCGGGAAAACGAAGCGGGAATCGGGTCGCTCGATTTTTTGATTTACGTACATCAAAATTGGCGCTAATGGTCTCGTCAGGAGGAATGATGAGGCCAACCGTTCACGATATCGCTGCTGCCGCCGGTGTCAGTCTCGCGACTGTCGACCGGGTCCTCAACCAGCGCCCCGGTGTGCGCCACGTCACGCGGGAAAAGGTCGAGACCGCGATCCGCGAGCTCGGTTATATCAGAGACGTCGCCGCCGCCAATCTTGCCAAGGGGCGCACCTATCCCTTGGTCTTCATCCTTCCGGCCAGCGACAATTCCTTCATGCACGGGCTCAATGCCGAGATCCGCCAGGCGATCGTCCGCTCGTCGGCCGAACGCACCGATATCCGCACCATCGAGGTGCCGGCCTTCGATCCCGCCGCCCTGGTCTCCGTGCTTGAAGGGCTTTCCCGGGAAAAGCCATGCGGCATTGCGCTGGTTGCGACCGATGCGCCCGAAGTACGCGCCGCCGTCGACAGGTTGGTTCGCGAGCGCTTTCCCGTCGTCACCCTGGTTTCCGATCTCACGGGGTCGCTACGCCATCACTATGCTGGTGTCGACAATATCGCAGCCGGCCGCACTGCCGCCCGCCTGCTCGGGCGATTCCTCGGGCCGCGAAAGGGCGAAATCGCCGTGCTCGCCGGCTCCATGCTGGTGCGTGACCATCGCGAGCGGCTGGAGGGCTTCACCGCTGTCATGGCCGAGGAATTTCCCGATCTTGCGATCCTGCCGGTTCTCGAAGGCCGCGACGACCCGGAGGTCGCCCATAGGCTCGTCGCCGACGCGCTCGGGAATGCCGGCATCATCGGCGTCTACAGCCTCGGCGCCGGCAATCGCGGCCTGATCCGGGCGTTGAAGGAGAAGGCCGTCGACCGCGTACTGACTGTCATTGCCCACGAACTGACTGCCCATACGCGCGCGGCACTGATCGACAATACGATCGATGCGATCCTCAACCAGGACGCCGGCCATGAGGTGCGGAGCGCCATCCGCGTGCTGAAAGCCAAGGCGGACGGGCTTGCCGTCATCGAAGCGCAGGAGCGCATCCGCCTCGACATATTCCTGAAAGACAATCTGCCGTAACGGCAAAGGGAGAAATGCCACATGTACCTGGGTCTCGATCTCGGAACCTCCGGCGTCAAGGCGATGCTGATCGACGGCGATCAGAAGATCGTCGGCTCGGCCAATGGTTCGCTCGACGTGTCGCGTGCGCATTCCGGTTGGTCGGAGCAGGAGCCGGCCCACTGGGTGCGCGCCACGGAAGAGGCGGTCGCCGGCCTCAAGGCGAAGCATCCGAAGGAGCTTGCCGCGGTCAAGGGCATCGGGCTTTCCGGACAGATGCACGGCGCGACGCTCATCGATGCCACCGACAAGGTCCTGCGCCCCTGCATCCTCTGGAACGACACGCGCAGCTACGTCGAGGCCGCGGCACTCGATGCCGATCCGCGCTTTCGCGCGCTCACGGGCAACATCGTCTTTCCCGGTTTCACGGCGCCGAAGCTCGCCTGGGTCGAAAAGCATGAGCCCGATGTTTTCGTCAAGATCGCCAAGGTGCTCTTGCCGAAGGACTATCTGCGTCTTTGGCTGACCGGCGAATATATCTCGGAAATGTCGGATTCGGCCGGCACTTCCTGGCTCGACGCCGGCAAACGCGCCTGGTCGTCCGAACTGCTCGCCACCACCAAGCTTTCTAAGGAGCAGATGCCGGCGCTTGTCGAAGGCACCGAGCAGGCCGGCAAGCTGCGGTCCGAACTGGCGGCGCAATGGGGCATATCAGGCGATGTCGTCGTGGCCGGTGGCGCAGGCGACAATGCGGCCTCTGCCTGCGGCATGGGCACGGTCAGCGATGGTGCAGCCTTCGTCTCGCTCGGCACCTCGGGCGTGCTTTTTGCCGCCAACGCTTCCTATCTTCCGAAGCCGGAAAGTGCCGTGCATGCCTTCTGCCACGCGTTGCCGAACACCTGGCACCAGATGGGTGTCATCCTGTCGGCCACCGATGCGCTCAACTGGCATTCCGGTGTCACCGGCAAGTCGGCCGCCGATCTCACCGGCGAAGTCGGCGAGACCCTGAAGGCTCCCACCGGCGTTACCTTCCTGCCCTATCTCTCCGGCGAGCGCACGCCGCACAATGATGCCGTCATCCGCGGCGCCTTCATCGGCCTCGAACATGAAAGCAGCCGTGTCGTTCTCACCCAGGCGGTACTCGAAGGCGTCGCCTTCGCCATCCGCGACAATCTCGAAGCGTTGCGCTCGGCCGGCACCGGCATATCCCGGGTCACGGCAATCGGCGGCGGTTCGCGCTCGCGTTACTGGCTGGCGTCGATCGCGACCGCCCTCGGCGTTCCGGTCGACCTCCCGGCCGACGGCGATTTCGGTGCGGCCTTCGGCGCCGCCCGTCTCGGCCTGATTGCGGCAACAGGGGCGGATCCCATTGCCGTCTGCACGCCGCCAATAACAGCCGGAACGATCGAGCCGGTGTCCGCACTGAGCGGCGCTTATGAGGATGCTTACAAGCGCTACCGCGCGCTTTATCCGGCGATCAAATCGCTGGCGCACTGAGAACTGGAGCCGGCGGCCCCCTCATCCGCCTGCCGGCACCGACCGGGGTCGAGCCACGGGTCTCAACCCGTCCTTCGGACCCCCGAGGGGAGAAGAGGTTCGCAGCGGCGCCTCATTCCCCTTCTCCCCTGGGGGAGAAGGTGGCCCGAAGGGTCGGATGAGGGGGCTGCACGGCACGAACGATAAGACTGAATTACGAACCCAAGGAGAACCAACATGAGCACCGGATTTTTCGGCGATATCCAGAAAGTAAAATACGAAGGCCCGGACAGCACCAATCCGCTGGCCTTCCGCTATTACCAGCCGGACGAGATCGTCATGGGCAAACGCATGAAAGACCATCTGCGCTTTGCAGTGGCCTATTGGCATACCTTCACGTGGCCAGGCGGCGACCCGTTCGGCGGCCAGACCTTCCTGCGTCCCTGGTTCGAGGACTCGATGACGGCCGCCAAGCTCAAGGCCGACGTCGCCTTCGAATTCTTTTCGCTGCTCGGCTCGCCCTATTACTGCTTCCATGACGCCGACGTACGTCCCGAAGGCAAGAATTTCGCCGAGAACACCAAAAACCTCAACGAAATCGTCGATTATTTCGCCGAGAAGCAGGCGGCAACCGGCACCAAGCTGCTCTGGGGCACGGCGAACCTCTTCTCCCACCGTCGCTATATGTCGGGCGCTGCGACCAATCCGGATCCCGACGTCTTCGCTTTCGCAGCCGCGACGGTCAAGACCTGCATCGATGCCACGCAGAAGCTCGGCGGCGAAAACTACGTGCTCTGGGGCGGGCGCGAAGGTTACGAGACGCTGCTCAACACCGATATCGGCCGCGAGCTCGACCAGCTCGGACGCTTCCTCAACCTCGTCGTCGAATACAAGCACAAGATCGGCTACAAGGGCACAATCCTGATCGAGCCGAAGCCGCAGGAGCCGACCAAGCACCAGTACGACTATGATGTCGCGACCGTCTATGGCTTCCTCAAGAAGCACGGCCTTGAAAACGAGGTGAAGCTCAATATCGAGCAGGGCCACGCGATCCTTGCCGGCCATTCCTTCGAGCACGAACTGGCGCTTGCCAATGCGCTCGGTATCTTCGGCTCGATCGACATGAACCGCAACGACTACCAGTCCGGCTGGGATACAGACCAGTTCCCGAACAATGTTCCCGAAATGGCGCTCGCCTATTACCATGTTCTGGTAGGCGGCGGCTTCAAGACCGGCGGCACCAACTTCGACTCGAAGCTTCGCCGTCAGTCTCTCGACCCGGCGGATCTGCTGATCGGCCATATCGGCGGCATGGATTGCTGCGCCCGCGGCCTGAAGGCCGCTGCCAAGATGATCGAGGACAAGGCTCTGTCGCAGCCGCTCGCCGATCGTTATGCCGGCTGGGAATCCGCCGAGGCGCAGAAGCTCTTCCGCGGCGAGTATTCGCTGGATGAGATCACCCACTATGTCGAGAGCCACGACGTCAACCCGCAGCCAAGGTCGGGCAAGCAGGAATTGCTCGAGAACGTCGTCAACCGCTACGTCTGATAAAGCGCGCCGGGGGTCATCGGCCGCCGGCGCAACCCTCTCCGGCCGGAAGCTTTCAGCCTATATGGGCTTACCGTTTCAACCAGTTGCGCGACGGCGCCGAGACGGAGTTCCGAACCACCAGATCCGGCCTCAGCAGGATTTCCGTTTCGGTCGGCCGGCCATCGGACAGAAGTTCCAGCAGCAGCGCCATTGCCTGCTTGCCGATTGCCGTTCTCGGCTGGCGGATGGTGGTCAACGGTGGGGATATGAAGACGGCCTGCGGCACGTCGTCGAAACCGGTCACCGAGAAATCCCGTGGAATGTCGTAGCCTCGCGCGCGGAGGCCGACCATGACGCCGATTGCCGTCTGGTCGTTGACGCACATGAAGGCGGTCGGAAGCGTGTCGCGCATGAAAAGCTGTTCGACCGCATGCCGCCCGCTTTCGATCGTGCCGTCACCTTCGAGCACGATCCTGGTGTCGGGTGGGATGCCGGCGGCGTCGAGGCCGGCATCGTAACCCATGCGCCGTCTGGTGTAGGCAAGCCGAGTGCGCGAATCGCCGATGAAAGCGATCTTGCGATGCCCTTCGGCCAGCAGCAGGTCCACCGCTTTGCGAGCACCCTCGGTATCGTCGACGCCGACATAGGGAATGCCGCCGTTGAAGACGGGCTCGAAAACGCCGACGCTCGGCGGCAGCCGCGCGGTCATGGTCTGATGACCAAAGGGCAGGATGCCGGTGAAGAGAATCAATCCGGCCGCTTGGTTGGAATTGAAGAATTTCAAATATTCCAGGCCGCGCTGGGCATCGTTCTGGGTGTGGCCGATCAGGATGCCGTAGCCATGCGCGCGCGCTTCGTTCTCCAGGCCGACGAGAATGTTGGAGAAATTCGGATCGCCGATATCGGGCGCCACGACGAGGATCATGTTGGAGCGGCCGAGCCTCAGGCTACGCGCCATGGCATTGGTCGTATAGCCGGTGATGGCGATCGCCTGGTTGACCTTTAGGCGGGTGGAGTTGGCGACCTTCTCCGGCATGTGGATTGCCCGGGAAACCGTCGCGATAGAGACCTCGGCGATCCGGGCGACGTCTTCGATGGTTGCGGGCGTGGAATTCGACACTTGGCTCTGCCTTGGGGCTGTCTTCGCCGCGACACTACACAGACTTGTCGAGAGGTCAAAGGCAGGCTTCAACTGATCTGTGTAAATCAACGATGTAAACCTTTACACGATCTATGTAAAGGTTTACATAAGGCTTCAGAGCGGATGGGATGCCGCTTTGGGGAGGGTCAGATGACTGTGGAAGCTGCCGACACCGCACCTGTGGTGCTGTCCGCCAGGCGCATATGCAAATCCTTCAGTGGAGTGCAGGTCCTCTTCAGCGTGAACTTCGATCTCCGCGCCGGCGAAATCCATGCCCTTATGGGTGAAAATGGCGCCGGCAAATCCACGCTCGTCAAGGTTTTGTCCGGTTTCGAGCAGCCGAGTTCCGGTGAAATCCTGCTCGACGGCAAGCCCGTCGTGCTGCCGCCTAATGGCGCCGCCGAGGCGCTCGGCATCGTCATCATTCACCAGGAATTCAACCTCGCCGAACATCTGACCGTGACGGAGAGCCTCTTTCTCGGGCGCGAAGTCACGCGCTTCGGCATGCTCGACCGCAAATATATGCGGTCGGAGACACGCAAGGTTCTCGACGTGCTCGGTTCGCATGTCGATGAGAACGCGCTGGTCAGCACGCTTTCCATCGCCGACAAGCAAATGGTCGAAATCGCCAAAGCGATCAGCCGCGACGCGCGGGTGGTGTTCATGGACGAGCCGACCGCGGTGCTGTCGCGAGAAGAGACCAATATGCTGTTCAAGCAGGTTCGCAAGCTTCGCGACCAGGGTACCAGCTTCGTCTTCGTGTCCCACAAACTCGACGAGGTGATGGAATTGACCGACCGCGTCACGGTGCTGCGCGACGGCCAATGGATCAAGACTTCGCCGACGTCCATTCTGGACGGGGAATCGATCGCGCAGCTGATGGTCGGCCGCGAACTCTCCAGCCTCTATCCCGCTAAGGTCGAGCCCGATGTCGACGAGGAGGTCGTCCTCAGCGTCGCCTCGGTGTCGACGGGTTATGTGAATGATGCGAGCTTCGAGGTGCGCAAGGGTGAGATCATCGGTTTCTCAGGCATGATCGGCTCCGGCCGCACCGAGCTGATGGAAGCGATCGCCGGGTTGCGAACCCGTCTCGAGGGCGAGGTGGTCATCAAGGGGGAAACGGTTCCCTCCGGCGACGTGCATGCCGCCAATCGCTGCGGGCTCGCCTACATGACCAAGGACCGCAAGTCGAAGGGCCTCTTGCTGCGCTCCGGCATGGTCACCAATCTGACATTGCAATCGCTCGGCAGGCACGCGCGTCACGGCTATCTCAGCCCGGGCAGCGAGGCGGCCGCGATGGCAAAGGCCAAGCGTCGTTTCGATATCAGGGTTCGCGACGGCAATATCGTCGCCGGCCGGATGTCGGGGGGAAACCAGCAGAAGCTGCTGCTCGCCAAGGTCATGGAGACCGATCCTGATATCATCATCATCGACGAGCCGACGCGCGGCATCGATGTCGGCACCAAGCAGCAGATCTATCATTTCATCTCGGCGCTCGCCCGGGACGGCCGGTCGATCATCGTCGTGTCGTCGGAGATGCCGGAGGTCATCGGCCTCTGCACCAGAGTGGCGGTGATGCGCGAAGGGCGTATCGTCGGCGTGCTCGAAGGAGACGAGATTTCCGAACAGGAGATCATGCGATACGCCGCCGGGCTCAAGAGGAAGGCGGCCGCCTGAGGGCTGAAGCAGGGCTTTGCCGATCAGAACGATAGATAAGATTCCCAGAAAATATGGGACGGGAGGTTGGTTTTGGAAATGAGTGTCAACGAGGAGACCAGGGAAATCCGGCGCCGATCCTGGCGGGATGTCGACCTGCGTGCGGTCGCGCCCTTCGTCGCCCTGGCGCTGCTGCTGATCGTCGGAGCCCTGGTCAATCCCAATTTCATCGGCATCACCAACCTTGCCAATGTCGCGACGCGCAGTGCCTTCATCGCCATCATCGCGGTCGGTGCGACCTTCGTAATATCAGCAGGGGATCTCGATCTGTCGGTCGGCTCGATGGTGGCCTTCGTCGCCAGCCTGATGATCCTGCTGATGAATTCGGGCGCCATCGCAAACCCGGCTTTGATGCTCGTGGTCGCGGTCGTCTTCACCATCGTCGCCGGTTCGCTGTGCGGCCTGGCGAACGGCCTGATCACGACCGTCGGCAAGATCGAGCCGTTCATCGCAACGCTCGGCACAATGGGCATCTATCGCGGCCTGACGACATGGCTGTCGCAAGGCGGCGCGATCACGCTTCGCTCCGCCGATATCCAGACGCTCTATCGCCCTGCTTATTTCGGCAATGTCGCCGGCATACCAGTGCCGATCGTGGTGATCCTGGCGGTGACGGCAGTCGCGGCCTTCATCCTCTATCGCACCCGCTACGGGCGCCATGTCGTGGCTGTGGGATCAAACAGCGACGTTGCCCGCTATTCCGGTATTGCGGTCAACCGCGTGCGCACGATCGCGTTCGTCATCCAGGGACTGTGCGTTGCCATTGCCGTGCTGCTCTATGTTCCCAGGCTTGGGTCGACATCGGCGACGACGGGCATCCTGTGGGAGCTGCAGGCG
The DNA here is from genome assembly GCF_051810725.1 of Rhizobium zaerense. Classification (NCBI taxonomy): domain Bacteria; kingdom Pseudomonadati; phylum Pseudomonadota; class Alphaproteobacteria; order Hyphomicrobiales; family Rhizobiaceae; genus Rhizobium; species Rhizobium zaerense. The sequence continues at coordinate 1,155,264 of NZ_CM132690.1, forward strand.
ATCACGGCCGTCGTCGTCGGCGGTACGGCGCTCAAGGGCGGCGCGGGCAGGGTCTGGGGCACGATCTGCGGCGCCTTCATTCTCGAACTGGTCGGCAACATCATGCTGCTTTCGAATTTCATCAGCGAGTATCTGATCGGCGCCATCCAGGGTGCGATCATCATTATCGCCATGTTCGTTCAGCGCTCGCTGGTGCGCAAATCATGAGTTGACCGGGCTTGCAATTGATCGGGCTTACAGGGCGTCCGGTCCCGATATGGAAAAGTCCCTGAAGTTATTGGGAGGAAATAGCATGCGTAAATTAATGTTGGGCCTGGCGGTTGCGGCGGTGACGTTCGCCGGCGCCGCTCACGCCCAGGACAAGAAATTCACGATCGGCGTCTCCATTCCGGCCGCCGACCACGGCTGGACGTCGGGCGTGGTGTTCCATGCCGAACGCGTCGCCAAGCTGCTGATGGCCGAACATCCCGGTCTCAACGTCATCGTCAAAACTTCGCCGGACGCCGCAAGCCAGGCCAACGCCGTGCAGGATCTCGATACGCAGGGCATCGACGCCCTCGTCATCCTGCCGTCGGATCCGGATCCGCTCGTCAACGCCATCAAGGAAGTCAAGGGCAAGGGCAAGTTCGTCGCCCTCGTCGACCGCGCGCCGAGCAACAACGATAATTCCGTGCGCGACCTCTATGTCGCCGGCAACAATCCGGCTCTCGGCGAAGTCGCAGGCAAGTACATCAAGGACACCACGCCGGACGCCGAAGTGGTGGTCATCCGCGGTCTGCCGATCCCGATCGACCAGCAGCGCCAGGACGGCTTCGACAAGGGCATTGCCGGCTCGAACGTCAAGGTTCTCGACCGCCAGTACGGCAACTGGAACCGCGACGATGCCTTCAAGGTCATGCAGGACTACCTGACCAAGTACCAGAAGATCGACGTCGTCTGGTGCCAGGACGACGACATGGCCGTCGGCGTTCTGCAGGCGATCGAGCAGGCCAAGCGCACCGATATCAAGTATGTCGTCGCCGGCGCCGGCTCCAAGGACATGGTCAAGAAGGTCATGGACGGCGACAAGCTGATCCCGGTCGACGTTCTCTATCCGCCGGCAATGGTCGGCACGGCAATGGAGCTGACGGCTGCGGCCCTCTACGATCAGGTTCCGGTTCATGGCAGCTACATTCTCGATGCGACGCTCGTCACTAAGGAGAATGCCAAGGACTTCTATTTCCCGGATTCGCCGTTCTGATCGATTGACTGGAGATATGCGCCCATTCGAAAGGATGGGCGCATTTTATATGCTTCCACTACAGCGGCTAGCCGAAAATGCTGCACGTACCTCTTGCCCGTCAAAGCCCATCATGATTAGCTCGCAGCCATATCGCATTTGGCCTCGCGCCAAATTCGACGCAAGGGCGAGGAGGCGCCTTGCTCCCGCTAAATAGCGTGCTACAACACTTCAGAAACGTTTACGGTCGATATTCAGGGAGGAATCTGACATGAAGGCGATCAAGGGCCCCGGCCTTTTCCTTGGCCAGTTCGCGGGCGATACCGCGCCGTTCAACTCGTGGGACGCGATCACCAAATGGGCGGCCGACATCGGTTATAAGGGCGTCCAGGTGCCGACATGGGCCAGCCGGCTGATCGATCTCAAGAAGGCCGCCACGTCCAAGGATTATTGCGACGAATTCGCCGGCAAGGCCCGCGAAAACGGCATCGAGATCACCGAACTCTCTACCCATCTGCAAGGTCAGCTCGTCGCCGTTCACCCGGCCTATGACGAAGCCTTCGACGGGTTTGCGGCACCCGAGGTGCGGGGCAATCCGAAGGCGCGTCAGGAATGGGCGGTCGAGCAGGTCAAGATGGCGCTGACGGCATCCAAAAACCTCGGTCTCAAGGCGCATGCGACCTTTTCCGGCGCGCTTGCCTGGCCCTTCATCTATCCCTGGCCGCAGCGCCCTGCCGGTCTGGTCGAGACGGCCTTCGACGAACTCGCCCGCCGCTGGACGCCGATCCTCAATCATGCGGATGAGAACGGCGTCGACGTCTGCTACGAGATCCATCCGGGCGAAGACCTGCATGACGGTATCACCTTCGAGATGTTCCTCGCGCGCGTGAAGAACCATCCGCGCGCCAACATGCTCTACGATCCCTCTCACTACGTCCTGCAGTGCCTCGATTATCTCGACAATATCGACATCTACAAGGACCGCATCAAGATGTTCCACGTCAAGGATGCGGAGTTCAATCCGACCGGGCGCCAGGGCGTTTATGGCGGCTATCAGGGCTGGGTGGAACGCGCCGGCCGCTTCCGCTCGCTCGGTGACGGTCAGGTCGATTTTGGCGCGGTGTTCTCGAAGATGACAGCGAATAATTTCGACGGCTGGGCCGTGGTCGAGTGGGAATGTGCGCTGAAGCATCCGGAGGATGGCGCCCGCGAAGGCGCCGAATTCGTTGCCGCCCATATCATCCGCGTCACCGAGAAAGCGTTCGACGATTTCGCCGGCAGCGGTACGGACCAAGCGGGGAACCGGCGGATGCTGGGGCTCTAACGCATAGGGGTACCGTGATGCTGCCCCTCACCCTAACCCTCTCCCCGTTTGGCGGGGAGAGGGGACTTGCCACACCAGACGGCAGAGATGGGCATAGACATCGCGGCATATCCCTTCTCCCCTTTGGCGGGGAGAAGGTGGCGGCAGCCGGATGAGGGGCCGCGTCCGCACCAAATTAAATTTCAGGAGGAATCATGGCAATCGAAGCATCATCCGAACAGACCCGCGAGCCGCGCATCCGGCTCGGTATGGTGGGCGGCGGCGCGGGCGCGTTCATCGGCGCGGTGCACCGTATCGCGGCACGCATCGACGATCAGTACGATCTCATCGCCGGCGCGCTGTCGTCGACGCCTGATAAGGCGATCGCATCCGGCCGCGACCTCGGCCTCGATCCGTCGCGGACCTATTCCAGCTATCGCGAGATGGCGATCCGCGAGGCGAAGCTGAAGAACGGTATCGAGGCGGTGGCGATCGTCACGCCGAACCATGTGCACTACGATGCAGCCAAGGAATTCCTGAAGCGCGGCATCCATGTCATCTGCGACAAGCCGCTGACGTCAAACCTTGCCGATGCGAAGAAGCTGAAGAAGATCGCCGACGAGAGCGGCGCACTCTTCGTGCTGACGCATAATTACACCGGTTATCCGATGGTCCGCCAGGCGCGCGAGATGATCGCGAATGGCGAACTCGGCGATATAAGAGTCGTCCAGGCCGAATATCCGCAGGACTGGCTGACGGAAGCGGTGGAGCAAACCGGCCAGAAACAGGCCGCATGGCGCACCGATCCGGCGCAGTCCGGCGTCGGCGGCTCGACCGGCGATATCGGCACGCATGCCTATAATCTCGCCTCCTTCATATCGGGCCTGGAACTCGACAGCCTCGCCGCCGATCTCGATAGCTTCGTTCCCGGCCGCCGGCTGGACGATAATGCGCATGTCATGCTGCGCTTCAAGGCGAAGGGCTCGGAGAAGCCGGCCAAGGGCATGCTCTGGTGCAGCCAGGTGGCGCCCGGCCATGAAAACGGCCTGATGGTGCGTGTCTACGGCACCAAGGGCGGGCTGGAATGGACTCAGAAGGACCCGAACTACTTGTGGTACACGCCTTTCGGCGAGCCGAAGCGGCTGATCACTCGCGGCGGCGCCGGTTCAGGCGCGGCTGCCGGCCGTGTCACGCGCGTGCCATCAGGGCATCCGGAAGGTTATCTCGAAGCCTTTGCGACGATCTATACGGAAGCCGCGCATGCAATCAACGCCCGCAAGAAGGGTAAGGCCGTCGACAAGGTAGTGGTCTATCCCACAGTCGATGACGGCGTGAAGGGTGTGGCTTTCGTCGAAGCCTGCGTCGCGTCTTCCAAGAAGAACGGCGCCTGGGTCAAGGTCTGAATTGCCGATCTGGATTGCGCCATGAAAGCGCCGAGGCGGGGTCAAGCCGCCTCGGCATTTGCTTATTTGGTCAGGCAGTAGCAGTGCGGCCGCGCTTGAGCAGGCTGTCTACGCTCAACGGTCCGGCTCCCGCCGCCACCAGATAGAGAAACACGAAGCAGAACAGGATCGCCGCGACGCCGCCGTTCTGCGCAGGGTAGATGCCCTTCGATGCATGCCCGATGAAATAGGCGAAGGCCATCAGGCCCGAGAGCACGAAGGCTGCGATACGGGTCTGGAATCCGACGAGCACCAGGAAGCCGAAGGTGAGTTCGAGCAGTCCGGCAATCCAGGAGAGCGATCCCGCCGGCGGCACGCTTGCCGCAGCCGGAAAATGCAGGATCTTCTGTGTTCCGTAGCTGAAAAGCACGAGTGACGAGACGATGCGCAACAGGCTCAGCAGATGAGGCTGCAGCGAATGGACCGAAGAGAGCATTGGATTGCTTTCACATTTGTGATGCCATTTCCCGTGTAAGGATCTCGGTCTCAACGGCCAAGTCACGACTGCTGACATTGCCGTTATGATGTCGGCTGCGCGGTAAAGGAAGGGCGGTTGCAGCTGTTCTGGCTTCCCTCCTGCAACGTTGCAGTTTTTCTCGCCGTCAGCCTGTACTTTGCCTTCAGGCTTGGCTAAATCCGGCGCAAACGGCTCAACCTGAGAGATAGGACTTGCAGATGATCGATCCGAAGAAACTCGCGGAACGCTTTCCCGGCGACTTCACTTTCGGCGTTGCCACCGCTGCCTTCCAGATTGAAGGCGCCAGCAAAGCCGATGGCCGCAAGCCATCCATCTGGGATGCTTTCTGCAATATGCCCGGCCGCGTCCACAATCGCGATAACGGCGATATCGCCTGCGATCACTACAATCGCCTGGAACAGGACCTCGATCTCATCAAGGAGATGGGTGTCGAAGCCTACCGGTTCTCGATTGCCTGGCCGCGCATTATCCCCGACGGCACGGGTCCGGTGAACGAGGCCGGCCTCGATTTCTACGATCGGCTGGTCGACGGCTGCAAGGCGCGCGGCATCAAGACCTTCGCGACGCTCTACCACTGGGATCTGCCTCTGTTGCTCGCCGGCGAAGGCGGCTGGACGGCGCGCTCGACCGCCTATGCGTTTCAGCGTTATGCCAAGACGGTGATGAACCGCCTTGGCGACCGCCTCGACCGGGTCGCGACCTTCAACGAACCCTGGTGCATCGTCTGGCTCAGCCACCTCTATGGCATCCATGCTCCGGGCGAGCGCAACATGCAGGCCGCCCTTCACGCCATGCATTACATGAACCTCGCCCACGGCCTCGGCGTCGAGGCGGTTCGCTCGGAAGCCCCTGGCGTGCCCGTCGGGCTTGTGCTCAACGCCGCCTCGATCATTCACGGCTCCGACAGCCCGGCCGATCTTGCCGCCGGCGAGCGTGCGCATCAGTTCCACAACGGCGCGTTCTTCGATCCTGTCTTCAAGGGCGAATATCCGAAGGAATTCGTCGAGGCGCTCGGCGACCGCATGCCCGTCGTCGAGGATGGCGACCTGAAGCTGATCAGCCAGAAACTCGATTGGTGGGGCCTGAACTACTACAAGCCCGAGCGCGTCACCGACGACGCCGAACGCAAGGGCGATTTCCCCTGGACGGTGGAAGCGGCGCCGGCAAGCGACGTCAAGACTGATATCGGCTGGGAAATCTATGCGCCTGGCCTGAAACTCTCGATAGAGGATCTCTACCGTCGCTACGAACTGCCGGAATGCTACATCACAGAGAACGGCGCCTGCGACAACACCGATGTCGTCGACGGCGAGGTCGACGACACGATGCGCCTCGACTATGTCGGCGATCACCTCGACATCGTTGCCGGTCTCATCAAGGACGGCTATCCCCTACGCGGCTACTTCGCCTGGAGTCTGATGGACAATTTCGAATGGGCGGAAGGCTATCGCATGCGCTTCGGCCTCGTGCATGTCGACTATCAGACCCAGGTACGCACGGTGAAGAAGAGCGGCAAATGGTACCGCGAACTTGCGGCCCAATTTCCGAAGGGCAATCACACGCCGGGTTAGGGGCGCGCCTTCCGACGGCTGCAGGCACAAAAATAGCGCGTCAGAAAGCTGCAACAGGCGGTTGCTTAAACGTTTTTGAACCGTTGACTGGCAAAGTCCGACGGTCAGGGAGCCGTAATGCAGACAGTCGGAAAGTCGCAGAGCAAGGGATTGGGAATAGGCCGTCACATCACCGTTACCGGCGTGCTTTTCTCCTTCGCGGTCATCGTCGCCGTCGTCACCGTCATGGTGCTGACTGCGCTCGAACGCGTGACCGAAAACGCCAATCTCCTCGATGACGAGCGCTCGCGCGAAACGACGATCGGCGCGGTGAAGACATTCGAGGATCAGCTCGGCGCGACGCTGGACGATTATGCCGCCTGGGACGATGCCGCCGCCAACGTCTACGCGCCGGACGGTATGGCCTGGACGGTGAGCAATTACGGCGAGATGTCGGTCAATAGCTCGCTGTTTGACATGGCGATCGTCGTCGATGGCGAGAAGAAGGCGATCATGACCTATCGCGACGGCAAACCGATGGAGGAGCCGCTCACGGATTTCTTCGCGCCGTCGCTCTGGATCCTGCTCGACAGAGTGAAGGCGGTCGGCCCGGCCGATCGTCCTCAAGCGGTGGGTTTCGTTACCACCAAACGGGGCATTGCCGCTGTCGGCGTGGCATTGGTGCGGGAAAAGTCCGGTGCGCTGGATGCGCCCGCCGGCCAGCACCGCTATCTTATTTTCGCCCGCCATCTCGATGACGACAGAGTGACCGCGCTCGGCCAGACCTATGTCATCGGCGGGCTGAGGCTGGCGCCGCCGAGTTTTGCTGCCGACTATCGCGTACCCATCGTTGATCCGATGGGGGCAACGCTCGGCAAGCTCGTCTGGACTTCGCGTTCACCCGGCGATATCGCCTATGCGCAAGTGCGGCCGATGGTCATCCAGGCGCTCGGCCTCGTCGGATTGTTCTTCGTGGTGCTGCTGGTCATCGGCTGGCTTGCCGGCCGCCGCCTGAAAGCGGAGGAAAACAGCGCTCGCAAGGAAGCGCTGCGCGACAGACTGAGTGGTCTTTCCAATCGCGACGGCCTCGGGCTCGCCGTCGATCGTTTTGTCGTCGAGGCACGCCAGACCAAGCGCAACGTGCTGCTCCTCTACCTCGACCTCGATGGCTTCAAGGAGGTCAACGACAGCTATGGCCACGGCACCGGCGACCAGCTAATCCGGGCGGTCGCGGCCGGGCTCGCTGTGCTCATTCCGCAGGGTGCGGTTCTCGCCCGCATCGGCGGCGACGAATTTGCGATCGCCTTTCTCTCCGACAGCGAGAATGCCGCCGCTCTGCAGTTGGCCGAGCAGATCCTCGATTTTCTTGTCGAGCCGCTGGAGATCGGTCGCCGTGTCGTCGTCGTCGGGGCAAGCATCGGCATCGCCATGTCGCCTTCCGGCGCGATTGGGCGTGAGGAACTGGTGCGCCGCTCCGACCTTGCCATGTACAAGGCGAAGGAGGCCGGCCGCGCGCGCATGATGCTCTACGATCCGTCGATGGATGCGGATCGGGAGCAGCGCAATGCGCTGGAACTCGATCTCCGGATCGCTATCGAAAGCGGCGACCTGACGCTCGCCTACCAGCCGCTGATCGATGCGGCGACGCATGCGATGACCGGCGTCGAGGCATTGGTGCGCTGGAACCGTCCGGGCCATGGTCCCGTCTCGCCTGAGCTGTTCATCCCGATCGCCGAGACCAGCGGCCTCATCGAATCGCTTGGCTTGTTCGTGTTGCGCAAAGCCTGCGAGACGGCCAAACAATGGCCGAACCTCAACGTCTCGGTCAACGTCTCGCCCGGCCAGTTCCGCAATCCCGCGTTTACCGACTATGTGCGCTACGTGCTGAAGCAGACGGAGATCGAGGCCGGTCGCATCACGCTGGAGATCACCGAAGGCTACATGATCCAGAACCCGCAGCGCACCCGCCAGTCGATCGAACGGTTGAAGGGGCTGGGGGTCAAGGTGGCGCTCGACGATTTCGGTTCCGGCTTCTCCTCGATCGGTTATCTCAGGCAGTTCGGTTTCGACCGCATCAAGATCGACCGCTCGCTGGTCTTGGGCGTGAACGACAAACGCCAGCGCGAGATGCTGCAGGCGACGGTGGCGCTCGCCCGCTCGCTCGATATTCCGGTGACGGCCGAAGGCATCGAGACCGAGGAGCAGGCGATAGCCATGCGCCTTTTCGGCTGCGACTGCCTGCAGGGCTATTGGTTCGGAAAGCCTATGACATCAGATCTCATCACCGAGATGCTGAATGAGCAACGTGCAGCGCAGCCGGAAGCTCGGCGATGCATCGGCGCAGCCTGACCGGCGGCCCCGACCCTCAAACAGCAAGGCTGACCCCAACAGAATCCCGGCTCAACTGCCGATATGTCGCTGGCCGCGCTTTTTCGCGAGGGCTATCTGGTGCTGCCGCTGACGGTAACGCAGCCGGTCTTCTTCCGTGCGCGTATGATAGCAGTGACTGCAGGAAACCCCCTCTTCGTAAAGCGGGGAGGTGATTTCTTCCGCGGTGATCGGGTTCCGGCAGGCGTGGCACAGCCGGTGTTCGCCTTGCTTCAGCCCGTGCTCGACGGAGACGCGCTCGTCGAAAACGAAGCAGGCGCCGTCCCAGAGACTTTCCTCCTGCGGCACTTCTTCGAGATATTTCAGGATGCCGCCCTTCAGATGATAGACCTCGTCGAAACCCTCAGCCTTCATGAAAGCGGTGGCCTTCTCGCAACGTATGCCGCCGGTGCAGTACATGGCGACCTTCGGCTTGTTGTGCAGGCTGGTATTGTTGCGCACCCAATCGGGAAATTCACGGAAAGTCTTGGTCTTCGGGTCGAGCGCGCCGCGAAAGATGCCGATTGCCGTCTCGTAATCGTTGCGGGTGTCGATGACGATGGTATCAGGATCGGAAATCAAAGCGTTCCAGTCCTTGGCCGCCACATAGGTGCCGACCACCTTGTTGGGGTCGATGTCCTCGACGCCCATGGTGACGATTTCCTTCTTGAGCTTCACCTTCATGCGCAGGAAGGGCATTTTCGAGGCGCGGCTTTCCTTGTGCTCCAGGCCCGAAAATTCCGGCTGGACGCGCAGGAAGGCGAGCGCGGCGTGAATGCCGGCATCCGGGCCTGCGATCGTGCCGTTAATGCCTTCATGCGCCAGAAGCAGCGTTCCCTTGACGCCGTTCTCCTCGCAAAGCGTCTGCAGCGGCGCTTGCAGGCTGGCAAAGCGCGGCACGGAAACGAAATGGTAAAGTGCGGCCACGAGAAACGGGCTGGTGTGTGTCAGGCTGTCGGTCATGGGCCGGAAATACAGAAAATCGGCGGGCCGCGCAATTGCCTTCACCAGCGGCGGCCTTGATCCCTGACCGATTACGCTCGCGCCTGCCACGCGGAAAACGGCCGCACGCCGAAGCTCCGGTCGGGGATGTCGTCGAGAACGTTGATGAACTCGATCGAGTGCCCGTCCGGATCCTTGAAATAGATCGACAGCGCCGGCATCCAGCCGAGAACCACCGGTTCCGTCACCGGTTCACCGGCAAAGCCGAGAGGTTCCACACCTTTTGCCCTGAGAATGGCGGGCGCTTGCAGCACGCCGCTGGCGGTCATGCGGAAGGCGATATGCAGCCGCATCTTCATCGGTCCGGTTCCTGTTTCCCAAAGGCCGAGCATGCCGGTCTTCCTGTCGTCCACCCAGAGGAAAGCAACTTTACGCTCCTCGAATGAGGCGGCAGTTTCGAGCCCGACGACATCGCGGTAGAAATCCGCGGAGGTCTTGAGATCGGCAACGGTCAGATGGGTCTCGTAGAGCCCGAGCACCTTCGGCATCGTGGTATTTTCGGCGGTCATTTTTTCCTCGCGGATCAAGTCTTAGCTTGTTCGACCACCGCAGGCTAGGACCTCAAGTTTGGTTGAGGTCAACGGGTTTCCTCGCGAAATCTTCAGATGCTGAAGCAATCGGAAATGCAGAGCAGCGCAGAAGCACTTCCGGTTTCGCCGCCTCTCAACTCCCGGCCATCAGCCAGAGAAGCTCGATGCGTTGGGCTTCCTCGTCGGCATCGTCGGCGAAGACTGCTTCGGCTTTGATCAGCGCTTGCCGTCGGTCTTCCTGCTGGCGGAAGATGATGATGTCGAGCAGATGCGCAAGATCATCATTGCGGGTGAAGAGCTGCGGTTCGGACTCGACCAGTTCGGAGAGCACGGTGAGATCGTGGATGTGGCCGAGATCCTCGACGAGCTCCTTGGCCGCATCGCGTTTGGCCTTCATCGCGCCCGGCCAGACGTCACGCAAAAGGGCATGGTAGAGCCGATAGTCGTAGGTGCGTTTGCGCAAAGTATGGAAATCATCGGCCGATGCCTCGCCGTGGCAAGCCGCAAGCGCGGCTTTGGCCTTGCGCGCAGTGCGGCGCCAGCTCTTCGCCAGCATGCGGGCATTCTTGCGATGGCCGCCATTGAACGAGACTTCATCCAGTGCGGCGATCGCCTCCTTCAGAGCGTCGGATGTTTCCGTCAGCCGCTGTTCCAGGCCGCTTTCGGCTTCCGCCATCCATTCACGGCGTCCTTCGAGAATGTTGACGATGCGGCCGAGCGCCTCGTTCTCCTCGTTCCCGCGTGCCGAGTGCTGCAGATATTGCCCGGTGCCGATCAGGGCGGCAGCGTCGCGGATCGCCGAAAGCGAATGTGCGGCATCGCGCAGCCTTGCATTTTCATGGGTCTGGAAATCCGGAACCTCGCGGGCCACGAGGCGGTAGAGCGACCGTAGTCGTTTCAGGTTCTTGCGGAAGGAATGGATTGCCTCGTGCGCGCCGTCCGGCCGCTTCTCGAGAACCGTGACGGCGTGTTCCAGCTGCTCGATGGCGACCTTGCGAAACGCCTCGGTAAAATCGGCGTCAGGCCGAATGCGATAGGCCATGCCTGTCGTGCCCGTATTCTGTGGCAAGGGCCTGATTGGAATATCGGAAATCGCCGGTCACCTCGCGGCCGAGCCAGGTGGGCAGCGCCGGACTGTCGGTCTCGGCCGTCATCTCCACCTCGGCGATCACCAATCCGCGGTGCTCGCCGGCAAAAACGTCAACCTCCCAGACGAAGCCCTCATGTGGAACGCGGTGGCGCGTCTTCTCGATGACGACGCCGATGGCTGCCTGCAACAGCTCCTCGGCGTCGGCGATCGGGATGTCGTATTCGAATTCGTCACGGGTGATGGCGCTGCGGCCGATCTTGATCGTCAGTTTCGCTTTCCTGCCGTCGAGGATGCGCACCCGCACGGAACGATCGTCCATCGACGCGATGTAACCCTGTCTGAGGACAGACTTCGTCTCGACGGCGGAACGCCATCCATCGCTGCGTACAAGAAACTTCCGCTCGATCTCTTTCGCCATACCGGTGAACCTTTTGTGACGATTGCGGCACGGTAGCCCAATTTCCACGCATTTCATACCCTTCTCGGCATGCGGTCCGGTTTTATCTCGACAAGGTTCCGCAGGGGCGTTATTCGGGGTCCGAATTCAATCGTTTCAAGGAGGTCGCGTGACCATGGGCGAGAAAACAGAGAAACTCCTTTCCATCCTGAAACTCCAGCCTGTCGTTCCGGTCTTGATCGTCGACGATGCGAAGACGGCGGTGCCGCTGGCTCGCGCGCTCGTCGCAGGCGGTCTGAAGGCGATCGAGATCACCATGCGCACCCCGGCGGCACTCGAGGCCGTGCGCGCCGTCGCCGCAGAGGTCGAGGGCGCCGAAGTCGGCGCCGGCACGATCCTCAATGTCGCTCATTGGGAAGCCGCCGTCGCGGCCGGTTCGAAGTTCATCGTTAGCCCGGGTACGACGCAGGAACTGCTCGATGCCGCCGCCGATTCCGACGTGCCGCTGCTTCCAGGGGCTGCGACCGCCAGCGAAGTCATGGCGCTGCGCGAGGAAGGCTACCAGGTGCTGAAGTTCTTCCCAGCGGAGCAGGCCGGTGGCGCCGCCTATCTCAAGGCGCTGTCCTCACCGCTTGCAGGCACGCTGTTCTGCCCGACCGGCGGCATTTCGCTGAAGAACGCCAATGATTATCTCTCGCTGCCGAACGTTATCTGCGTCGGCGGCTCGTGGGTGGCGCCGAAAGAACTGGTCGCGGCCGGCGACTGGGCTGGCATTACCAAACTCGCGGCAGAAGCGGCGGCGCTGAAGGCCTAAACCTTTGTTCGGTGGGGGGACACCCCCCTCTGTCCTGCCGGACATCTCCCCCACGAGGGGGGAGATCGGCAAGAGACCAGCTCTTTCTCCCGATCCGCCGCTTGAGCCAATTGTTTGAGGAAACCCTCACGCCCAGCCAATCTCCCTCCTCGTGGGGGAGATGCCCGGCAGGGCAGAGGGGGGTGGCAACTCGGCACGTCGCATTTGTATTTCAGCCGTCGCAAACCTATGTTCTCCTCCAGCTTCAAACAGGGAGACGACGAGGAATGTTCGACGCAAAGAAGCTTCTCGACCAGTTCTTGGGTTCGCAGGTGCCGGGTCTCGGCGGCTCGGTCCGCGACAGGGCGGGCGATGCTATGCAGACGGCCAGGAACAATCCGCTGGCGACCGGCGCCATTGCTGCGGTGCTCCTCGGCACCAAGACCGGTCGTGGTCTTGCCGGCAATGCGCTGGCGGTTGGCGGTCTTGCCGCCATTGCCGGCCTCGGCTACCAGGCCTACAAGAATTACCAGGCGGGGCAGGCGCCCGCAGCCCCCTCGGATGCACCCTCGGCAAATAATCCGGTTCTCCTTCCGCCGCCTGCCGAATCCGGTTTCGGGCCGACGTCGCCTGCCGGCAGCAATGAATTCGTCCTGGTGCTGATCCGCGCGATGATCGCCGCCGCCAAGGCCGACGGCCATATCGACGATGCCGAACGCGCCCTCATCATGGAGAAGGTCAAGGCCGCCGACGTCAGCGGCGAGGCTGCGGCCTTCATCGAGAATGAACTCGCTTCGCCGACGGATATCGATGCGCTCGTTGCCGCCGCGACGACGGAAGAACAGCGCGTCGAGCTCTACACCGCCTCGCGGCTCACCATCGAGCCGGATTCGCGCGCCGAGCGCGGTTATCTCGATTTGCTTGCCGGCCGCCTCGGCCTTGCCGACCAGCTGGTCGACCATATCGAGGCGACGGTGTCGTCGGCCAAGACGACCTTGTCACAGTGACATCTAGGCCGGTTGCCTTTGCTGGGCGGCTGGCCTATCCACTCTTCGGAAAAGAGGAGTGAACATGCGCGATCTTGCAAATTTCAAGGGCTGCCCGGCGCCGAAGCCGGTCACGCTGAAGGGCCGCTTCGTTACCGTCGGGCCCTATCGGCGCGCGGAACATCTCGAGGCGCTGTGGGACGGGCTCGGCGGCATGGGCATCAACCCGCTGCTTCTCTATTTCGCACAGGATGATTTCTCCGGTATCGACGATTTCGCTAACTGGCTGGAAACCGTCAATACCAAGTCCGGCTGGCTCACCCACATCTTCCGCGACAACGCCACCGGCAAGATTGTCGGCATGGCGAATTACATGCGCGCCGACCCGGCAAACGGCGTCGTCGAGATCGGAGGGGTGGCGCACGGGGCCGAGATGAAGCGGTCGCCGCTGTCGACCGAGACGCATTACCTGATGGCCAAGCACGTCTTCGAGGATCTCGGCTACCGCCGCTACGAATGGAAATGCGACAATAACAACGAGGCGAGCAAGACGACGGCCGCGCGTTACGGCTTCAGCTTCGAAGGGGTCTTCCGCCAGCATATGATCTCCAAGCATCGCAACCGCGACACCGCCTGGTTCTCGATGATCGATGCCGAATGGCCGATGATCAACGATGCCTTCGAAGCATGGCTTTCGCCGGAGAATTTCGACGCCGAGGGCAACCAGATCCGTCGCCTGCAGGATATCCGCGCCGATCTCGAAAAGGAAAGGCTCGTATGAGCCCGGAAAGCCGCTCGCAGGCGACCGCCGCCGGCATCATCCTGCTCAGCGCCGCCCTCGTCATCTATTTCCTGCCGACCATCGTGCTGTGGATCGGCAATTTCTCGCCGACGCTGGCGATCGTCGTCGGCGTCTGCCTGATCATGGCGTTTTTTGCGGTCTTCTGGCTGCGGGCACGCTATCAGCGCGGCCGGGGAAAGTAAGTCTCCAGCATTGCGCAATTCCGGACGCAAAACCGCTGCGCACTTTTGCTGGAATTGCTCTAGCCCTGCAGCGAGGCCCCGAGCAGCAGGGCGCCCATCAGAATGACGAGCACGGCCCCGAGGATTTCGATGGCGTTGCCGATCCAGATCGAGGCGGTCGAGCCGCGTCCGGAGAGACGGACGGCTGCACTCTTGGCGGTGACGGCAAGTGTGGCAAGCAGGGAAACGGTGATCGCCGTGCCGAGCGACATGGCGGCGACCGAAAGCACGCCGCCGAGATAGAGCCCGTTCAAGAGCGAGAAGGTCATGACCAGAAGTGCGCCGGAGCAGGGGCGCAGACCAACGGCAACGATAGCCGACCAGGCCTCGCGGGCGCTGAATCTGTCGCCGCCAAGCAGGGCCGGGTCGGGCACATGGGCATTGCCGCAAGTCTCGCAGACCATGCCGGGAACGAAAGTGTGGCCGGCTTCCACAGCCTGCGCCTTGCCGTTGAAGGCATAGGCCTGGCGTTCGACGGCATTGTCCTTCCAGTCGAGCATCATGCTGACCGGGCCGGCAGGCGTCGCCATCAGCCGGCGGCGCGGCATATTGCCCGCCATCGAGCGCAGTTTTCGAAACAGCAGCCAGCCGCCGAACAGGATGACCATGACGAAGCTTGAGATCTCCATTGCGTGGGTCGCCTCCGTCAGCGTGATGCCGGTGCCGCGCAACACCAGCCAGGCGCCGCCGACCAGCGCCACCGCCACCAAGCCCTGGATGAAGGCAGAAATGAAGGAAATCACCACGCCGCGCTTCAGCTCGACCTCGTTGGCGATCATGTAGGAGGAGATGACCGCCTTGCCGTGGCCTGGGCCGGCGGCATGGAAGACGCCGTAGGCGAAGGACAGGCCGATCAGCGATGCCAGTTGCCATGGGTCTTGGCGCATCGCCTTCAAGGCGCCGGTCAGTGCCCGATAGAAGGTCTGCTGTTCATAATTCACATAGAGCAAAAGCGGTGCGAGCGGCCCGCCGGTCGGTTGGAAGCTCGGCTCTGCAGTGCCGATGCCGAGCGGCGACTGCGCATGGGCGAGGCTTGCAGCCGTTACCAGCGCAAGGATTGCAGCGGAAAGGATGAGGGACAGGCGTTTCGTCAGCATGTAACCTCCAGCCGGGTGGCGAAGAGTTTGGACATGTTGGTGCCGGTCGGATCGTTGAAGAAAGCGTCCGTCAGCGACTGTTTGTTTTGCGAGATCACCTCGTCGGCATCCGGCCGCACCACCTGATGTTTGCAGGATTTGAAGCCGTCTCCGACGATCGCCAGCTCGGTGTCGGTGGGAAAATCGATCGAGGTGTAGAGCGTCGGGTCATAGACGCCGAAGGTGAGCCTGCCCTTGAGCGGCATCTTCTCGACCGGCTTTACCGCGAAGAACATCAGCAGCTGGCCATCCTTGTAGTCGACATGGATGATGTCGGGCTTCTGGACGGTGATATTCTTCCCGTTGATCGTCAGGTTCATATAGTAATCGTAGTCGGCAAGCGATTGCTTCACCGTCTTTCCGACCTCAGCGAGTTCGTTCGGCTCCAGCTTCAGGTCGGTGTTCTTGTCGAAATCCATGACGACGGAGGACGAAAAGACCTCGTCGAAGCGCCAGACATTGCGCAGTTCCTCGACACTGCCGTCCTTGCCGGCCACGACTTCGAGGCGGGCTTCCACGAAGATGTGCGGATGGGCAAAGGCGGCGGCCGGCGCCAGCGAAAGAAGCGCGGCGATCAGTATCGTCGAATGTTTCATTTATTCCGCTGCTCTGTTCGGTGACCCTGACTTCTTGCCAGAAATTGGGACGGAATTGGGACCGGCTTCACTGGTGGATCCCCGATCGTCGCCGTCCGATCGTCTCAGCCAGGTGGATCAACATGGAACCTGTTGTCGCATCATGGGTGCTTCTTGAACCAGTTGTGCAGGTAATCGACGAAGATCCTCACCTTGGCCGGCAGGTAGCGCCGGTGCGGGTAGACGGCATAAATGCCGCGGTCGGTGGGGATGTAATCGTTGAACAGCGTGACCAGTTCGCCGCTCTCGATCGGCTTGCGGGCGATGAAATCCGGGATGAAGGCTACGCCGATGCCGGCAAGTGCCGCGCGTAACGTCGCATGCGGGCTGTTCACCTCTATCGGTCCGGAAACGGCGACGGCGAACGAGGTGTTGTCGGGGTTGTGGAAGCGGATGCTCGCCTGGGTGCGCGCATTGGTATCGACGATGAAAGGGACGTTGGAAAGGGCCGTCGGGTGATCGAGATCGGGATAACGCTCGAGAAAATCGGGGGTAGCGCAGATATGGATGCGGAAATCCGAGATCTTGCGGGCGATCATGCCGGAATCCTCGAGTTTAGTGATGCGGATCGCCACGTCGAAGCTTTCCTCGATCAGATCGACGAACCGGTCGTCGGCGGCAATCTCCAGCGTAAGATCCGGGTTCTCCTTGGCGAAATCAATCAGCGACTGGCCGACCTCGGCATCGACGAAGGTGCGCGGCACCGAGATGCGCAGCCGTCCCTTTAGCTGTGCATTGTTCTCACGCACGAGATCGGCGAGGTTGTCGATCTCCTTGAGGATATCGGAAGCGGTGCGATAATAGGTGTGGCCGGCTTCGGTCATGGAGAACTGCCGGGTTGTACGGTTGAGCAGCAGCGCGCCGAGTTCATCCTCCAGTTCACGCACATATTTGGAGAGCAGCGCCTTGGAGCGGCCGGTGCGCCGTGCGGCGGCGGAGAAGCCTTCGGCCTCGACGACATCGATGAAGGCGCGTATGCGGGTCAAGGTATCCATGGCACCCTTCGGGCTGTTTCGGAATGTTGAACAAATTGGCTTGTTTTGTTCAATTATTTTTTTAGCCCAAGGATCAAAAAATCGCTTGATTATGAAGGCGAATATTCTTATTTCCCACTCAGCCCAAAGTCGCACGTGCCCATGGGTGTCCGCCGAACCCTCGAATTGGTGAGGAAATCGGTAAGGTACCTGGAATTAACCCCTCCAGTCGCTATTCCGGCCAACCGGAAAATGCGAGGACGCCTGAAGCAACGACGGTGCGGGCCTTTTTGTTCTCTCCCTGCTTTCCATCAGCGGGGGTTACTGAAGAGGCACACCATCATTGCCGGAAGTGCGGTTGGGATTCTCCCTCCAATCCATGGCAGACAAAGCCGAACTTACACCGCACCGCGGCGTTGGTTCACTATTCGCGCATCGAGCGCTAGCTATGGTTCCGGGGTCTCCACCGGCTGGTTCCAATGCGAGCTATCGTATGCCCTTTGTCCTCCGGTTCATGCCGGAGCTCTGGAATTGGAAGAGGGAATCGATATGACCACCCAGCGCATCCGCGACTTTCTCGCAACCCGACGTCCCGATGGTCCCTGCCTTGTGGTTGACCTCGACGTCGTTCGCGACAATTTCCACGCCTTCCGTCACGCCATGCCGGACAGCGCCATCTATTATGCCGTCAAGGCCAACCCGGCCCCGGAAGTGCTGAAGCTGCTCGCAGGCCTCGGCTCCAATTTCGATTGTGCATCCGTTGCCGAAATCGAAATGGCGCTCGACGCTGGTGCGACCGCCGCCCGTATCTCCTATGGCAACACGATCAAGAAGGAGCGTGACGTTGCCCGCGCGCATGCGCTCGGCGTCAGCCTCTTTGCCGTCGACAGCCATGAGGAAGTCGAGAAGATTTCGCGCGCCGCTCCCGGCGCCCGTGTCTTCTGCCGCGTGCTCACGGATGGCGAAGGCGCCGAATGGCCGCTGTCGCGCAAGTTCGGCTGCGTTCCGCAGATGGCTGTCGACGTTCTCGTCTACGCCCATCAGCTTGGCCTGCAGTCCTATGGCGTCTCGTTTCATGTCGGTTCGCAGATGACCAAGGTCGACGCCTGGGATCTGGCGCTTGCCGATGCCAAGCGCGTCTTCGTATCGCTCGCCAAGCAGGGCATCCACCTGCAGATGGTCAACATGGGCGGCGGCTTCCCGACCAAGTACCTGCGTGACGTACCGTCCGCAGAAGCTTACGGCAAGTCGATTTACCAGGCGCTGCGCACGCATTTCGGCAACCAGATTCCGCAGACGATCATCGAGCCGGGCCGCGGCATGGTCGGCAATGCCGGTGTCATCAAGGCGGAAGTCGTGCTGATTTCGAAGAAGTCGGACAATGACGATGCCCGCTGGGTTTTCCTCGACATCGGCAAGTTCGGCGGTCTCGCCGAGACGATGGACGAAGCCATCCGCTATCCGATCCGCACGGAACACGACGGCGACGAGATGGAGCCCTGCGTCATTGCCGGTCCGACCTGCGATTCGGCCGACGTGCTCTACGAGAAGAACCTCTATCCGCTGCCGATCTCCCTTTCGATCGGCGACGAGGTCCTGATCGAAGGCACCGGCGCCTATACGACGACCTATTCGGCGGTCGCTTTCAACGGTTTCGACCCGCTGAAGGCCTACGTCATCTGAGGTCGTTTCCGCCGGCCCCGTAACCAGCCGGGGCGGCAAATTCACAATTTTCCTTCATCGCCGCTGATAACGGTATTGGGTACGGGAGGCCAAGATGGCCGCTGTTCTTGATTCTGTCCGCGCATTCTTTGCGCCCACCACTTTCACCATCGACGCCGAAAATCCCTCGGATGTCGTTGCTCGTGAAAATCTGCTCGACCGCGTCATGGGCGCGGGTCGCCGCAAGAAGTCGTCGGAGAAGATCCGCCGCAACCGCGTTCCGGCCGAGGGTCTTGCGCTCGTCGCGCGCGATCGCGACGGCCGTGTTATCGGTACGGTGCGGCTCTGGAACATCGAAGCCGGCGTCAATGATGAAGGCACGCCGATCAATGCACTGCTGCTCGGGCCGCTCGCTGTTGCCTCGCAGCATGGCGGCAAGGGCATCGGTGCGGCGTTGATGCGCGCGGCAATCCTTGAAGCGAAGAATCGCGGGCATGGCGCCGTCCTGCTCGTCGGCGATGTGGCCTATTACGAGCGTTTCGGCTTCTTTGCCGAAAAGGCCCGCCATCTCGTCATGCCGGGTCCGTTCGAACGCTCGCGCTTTCTTGCGCTCGAGCTCACCGAAGGCTGGCTTGACGGCGCGGCCGGCATGATCGTCCCCTCGGGACGTATGCTAGCCAGTGCGCCGGTTCGCCGCGCAGCCTAGAACGGGATTGGGCCGGGTCGGCTTGAAAAGACGCGCGGCGCTGTAAGGCTGCGCTGACCGGCCGGCCAGGTTGGGAATTCTTCCCCCGGCTGGTAATATTCGCGCCGTTTAATCACGCAGGCAGGCGGGTCTGGTGTGGTTGCGGCGGTTGTCTTTCTGGCGGATGAAGCTGCGCGGTCGCTAGCTCCCCGACACACGGAAACACGATTGCGTGAAATGGGTCGCCGGCACGCGAACATATTGCGGCGATATCCTATCTTGCGCCGCATGATCCGCGTTCTTTCCCTTCTGCTTTTCTTCTACCTGCCGCTTGCCGCAACGGGGCCGGCGACTGCTCAGAGCACGGCTTCCGCCGTCGGCGCGCTTGGTCCGCGTCTCGATCACGCGGCGAGCGACCCTGCGATGGGGCCTCTCAAGACGGTGATCGTCGCTCGCGACGGACGCGTGCTCAGCGAACGCGCGTTCCATGGTCATTCGCCGTCGGAATCGACCAATATCAAATCCGCTTCGAAGTCGATCATTTCGGCGCTGGTTGGTATCGCCATCGACAAAGGTCTGCTCAACGGGCCGGATCAGAAGATCGCACCGATCTTGAAGGCCGATCTCCCTGCAACGCCCGACCCGCGCATCAACGACATCACCATCGGTAATCTTCTCTCCATGCAGGCTGGGCTCGATCGCATGTCGGGGCCGAACTACGGCCGCTGGGTCTCCTCGCGCAACTGGGTGCGTTTTGCGCTCTCGCAGCCTTTCGTCGATCAGCCCGGTGGCGAGATGCTTTATTCCACCGCATCCACGCATCTGCTTTCGGCCATTTTGACCAAGGTCAGCGGCCGGTCGACCCTGGCGCTGGCGCGCGAATGGCTCGGCCCGGTCGAGGGTTTCCACATCGGCGCATGGGAGCGTGACCCGCAGGGCATCTATCTCGGCGGCAATCAGATGGCGATGAGCGCCCGGTCGCTGCTTGCCTTCGGCGAACTCTACCGCAACGGCGGCAAGACCGCCGACGGTCGCCAGATCGTCCCTGCCGACTGGATCTCCCAGTCGTGGCAGCCGCGCACAAACTCGCGCTTCGCGGGCGATGAATATGGCTATGGCTGGTTCACGCGACTGATCGGCGGCGAGCAGGTGCATTTCGCCTGGGGTTTTGGCGGGCAGATGCTCTACATCGTGCCGTCGCTCGATCTCACCGTCGTCATGACTTCGGAAGAGAGCGGCCCGTCTGCCCGGAATGGCTACAGGGACTTGCTGCACGGTCTGTTGGCGGACATTATCGGCACCGTGCGGGCCGCCTGAAGACAGGCCGCGTGGCTTTGCAGACGCGCAAAGGACGCTGCAACGCTTGAATTGCTGCATTATGCAGCAGAAAAACCCCGCTATCGTTAAATTCGTAGCGAAGCGATGCCGCGGGCGACAACATGCTGCGGCTTTTCGCCAGCGTTTCGAGAGGCATCATGCGCTCCGACGACCTGCTTGCCCGCCAAGGTGGCGATGAATTCCTGGCGGTACTGAGAAATGTTTCCTGCGAAGATGCGGTGGCGATTGCCGAGCGCATCCGTTTCACTTTCGCCGCTGCCGTCATGCAACTGCCGGATCTGGCCGTCTTTCCAACGCTGAGCATCGGCGTTGCCGCGCGTGCGGAAAGCGGCGGAGATTTGAACGACTGATGCCGAAGGCAGACGAGGCGCTCTATCGTTCGAAGCGCGAAGGCCGCAACCGGGCCGAAGCCTTCTGCGAAAATCAGCAGGCCGCTTAGCGAAAAGGGCCGAACTCTTTATCTCGGAGCGATCCTAGAGCGGGATTGTTTTAGTCGGAATCGGAACAGGGATTCCCTTTCTGGTGCAAATCAGATTCACCATTCTGGCCGGTGCAGGAGGCCGGTCTGGATGGCGAAACCTTTTTCGGATGATCTTCGGGAACGCGTTGTTGGCGCAGTAACGCGCGAGGGCCTGTCGTGTCGAGCGGCGGCAAAGCGCTTCGGCATTGGCATCAGCACCGCGATCGACTGGGTCCGGCGCTTGCGTGAGACGGGCAGCGCGGCTCCCGGCCAGATGGGCGGGCACAAGCCACGGGCGATCTCAGGTAAACATCGGGTCTGGTTGATCGATCGCTGCCACATGCAGGCGTTCACCTTGCGCGGGTTGGTGGCGGAACTCGGAGAGCGCGGCCTGAAAATGGATTACAGCGCCGTCCGGACCTTCGTGCATGAGGAAGGGCTGAGTTATAAAAAAAGACGTTGGTCGCCAGCGAGCGCGAGCGGCCCGATGTTGCCGCCCGGCGGGCGCGCTGGCTGAAGCATCGCCATCGCATCGATCCATCTCGCCTTGTCTTTATCGACGAAACCTGGACGAAGACGAATATGACGCCGCTCAGGGGCTGGGCGCCGCGCGGCGAACGGCTGTTGGGCCATGCGCCCTTCGGCCACTGGAATACCATGACTTTTGTCGCAGCCCTCAGGGCCGACCGCGTCAGCGCACCGTGGATCATCGACGGCCCGATCAATGGCGAACGCTTTCGCATCTATGTCGAGAGGGTGCTGGTACCGGAGCTCAAACCCGGCGACATCGTCGTCATGGATAATCTCGGCTCGCACAAGGCCGGCGCTATCCGTGCCGCCATCCGCAAGGCCGGCGCCAGATTGTTCTTCCTGCCGCAGTATTCCCCCGATCTCAATCCGATCGAAAAACTCTTCGCCAAGATCAAGCACGAGCTGCGCAAGGCGCAGGCTCGAACCCGACAGGCCATCGACGACGCGCTGGCAGCCACCCTTCAAACCGTCTCGCCGAAAGAGTGCCAAAACTACTTCAAGGAAGCCGGATATGAACGGACATAAAACAATCCCGCTCTAGATGTTCTGGTCCATCGTCTCGGCCGGGATTTCATCGGCGCGATGGATGCGTACGACGGCGGCTGGCACGCCGGCGACCGTGCAATGCTCGGGCACCGATTTCAGCACGACGCTGCCGGCGGCGACTTTGCTGAAGGCGCCGATTTCGATATTGCCGAGGATCTTGGCGCCGGCGCCGATCATAACGCCGTGGCGGATCTTCGGGTGGCGGTCGCCAGTCTCCTTGCCGGTGCCGCCGAGCGTTACGTTCTGCAGGATCGAAACTTCATCCTCGATGACAGCCGTTTCGCCGATGACGATGCCCGAACCGTGGTCGAGCATGATGGACGCGCCGATCCGCGCCGCCGGATGGATATCCGGGCCGAAGACCAGCGAAACGAGATTGGCGAGCCAGCTGGCGATCTCCGGACGGCCGGCGACCCAGAGCGCATGGGCGATGCGGTGCGTCTGCAGCGCATGAAAGCCCTTGAGGTTGAGAAGCGCGTGCAGAAATGTGGTGCAGGCCGGATCGCGTTCGCGCACGGCAACGAGATCGGCCTCGACCTTCCGCATGATGTCTGTGGTCAATGTGGACCGGATGAGATCAAACAGATCACCCGTCTCCACCTGCGCAACGGAGAGCCGCGCGGCCAGCACGCGGGCGATGATCTCATCATTGCCGGCAGTGTCCGTTACCTCAGCGGCAAGCCGCCGCTGCAATATCGGCTCGCGTGCGGCGAGCTCGGCCGCCTCGGCGCGGATCACGGTCCAGACCGATGCATCGCCCAAAGGCCGCGGCTGTTGCTCGGTCAAACCGAGGCCGGTCGATTTCGACATTCCCGTTTCCTCCGTCAGCCAGGGCGGCGCGCAAGGCGCGTCCTGCGTGCGTTTCATGTTTCGCCTGGGCAAGGCATTTGGCAAGCCCTGATTACAGTCTAGCCGTCCGACGGTTGCAGGTCCGGTGTCAGCTTCGGAAGCCGGCGCCAGTGATAGAGCACATCGGGCTCCCGTTCTTCGTTGTCGGCGCCATCGGTCTCCTCCTCGGCGGCAAAACCGTGCCGTTCGTAGAAAGCGCGAGCGCCCGCATTACGCTGGAACGTCCAGAGCCTGATCTCGTTCATCTCCTCCTTGGCGCAGCCGAGGAGTGAAGAGCCGATGCCCATGCCCTGGAAATCGGGGAGAACGTAAAGCTGCTCTATCCAGTTGTCGCCATAGGCGATGACACCGACGAGCCGGTTGCCCATGGCTGCGCCGAGGATCGAGCAATTCGGCAGCAGATGCATGCGCCAGTACTGCTCCTCTTCCTCGGGCGTATGCACATTCGGCAGCCTGGGCAGCCGCTGCCAAAGGGCGACACGTCTGATATCGGCTGCGGCTTGCATGTGGTCGGTCGTCAGCGTCACGATTTCAGGTTTCGCCAGGGCGTCGTCCATTGCCGGCAGCGGGGCTCAGGCCGAAATATCGATGACGCCGCAGTCGCCGGCTTCGGAGCCGAAGGCGAGCAGCTTGCCGTTTTTGCTCCAGCTCATCGCCGTGATCGCGCCCTTACCAGGTCGGCGCAGCAGCGCTTCCTTGCTGTCGGCGATGCGCACGGCCAGAATCATGCCGTCGATGAAGCCGATGGCGAGGATGTCCTCGAGCGGATGGAATTTCACCGCGGTCGCCATGATATTGGCGCGAGTGCCGAGCTCCAGCGGCGCCTTGCCCATCGGCCCGTCCTTGCCCTGGAAGGGCCAGACGATTGCCGCAGGCGCGCCTGAAGACGCGAGCCACTTGCCCTTGACCGACCAGGAGAGTGATTTCACCTTGGAGGGGTAGCCGGTCATGCGCATATGGCGGGCCTCGGTCCCGGGCTTGATGTCTAGCTTCCAGCCGTGCAGTGCGTTTTCCTGCATCGAGGTGACGAGGAAATTACCATCCGGCGAGAAGGTGACGCCGGTATGCGCACCCTTCCATTCCAGATCGACCGGCTTGGCGTTCATGCCGATCCAATGCAGCGACACGCCGTTGTAGCGCGCCGCTGCGATGCGCAGGCCCTTCGGTGCAAAGGCAAGGCCTTCGACCGTGCGCTCCTCGGGGAATTCCTTGGTCGTGCCATCGGCCAGGCGCACGAGCGCACTCTTGCCGTAGGAATAGGCAACGGCACCCTGAGGCCCGGCTGCGACCTGCGAAATCCACTTGCGCGGCGCGGTCGCGATCTCGCTGACGCTGCCGTCGGCGGCAATGCGCAGTACCTTGCCATCCTCGCCGCCTGAGATCAGGCTCTCGCTGTAGGGGTCGCGGATGGCGGTGAGCATGCCCTGGTGGGCTTCGGAAACCCTGTCGCCGCCATCCAGCCGGTGGAATGTACCGTTTGCGCTTGCGAAGAAGGGAACATCACCTAAAAATTCGACGGCCAGAACGTGGCCGTCGAGATCAAGCGGTGCAACTGTCGGCATCAGGCGGCTGCCCCGCAGGCCTTGAAGGAGGCTTCGAGCTTCTCGCGGTCGAGTTCGCGGCCGATAAAGACGAGACGGCTCTCGTGCTTCTCGCCTTCCTTCCAGGGCCGCTGGTGATCACCCTCGATGATCATGTGCACGCCCTGAACGACGTAACGCTCGGGATCGTCCTTGAAGGCGATGATGCCCTTGAGGCGCAGAATATTCGGCCCCTGCGTCTGGGTGATCTTCTGGATCCACGGGAAGAAGCGCTCCGGATTCATCTCGCCGCCGCGCAGCGACACCGACTGCACCGTTACATCGTGGATCGCCGACATTGCGCCATGGTTATGGGCGCCACGGTGATGATGGTCGTGATGACCGTGATGATCATGGTCATGGTCATGATGGTCATGATCGCAATCGGGGCCGCAGACATGGTCATCGTGGCCGTGCTCAAGGAAATGCGGATCGTTTTCGAGCGCGCGTTCCAGGTTGAAGGCGCCCTGATCGAGCACGCGGGCGAGGTCGACGCCCGAGCGGCTGGTCTTGTAGACGCGGGCGGCCGGGTTGATGGCGCGGACGATATCCTCGATTACATCAAGTTCTTCCGGGGTCACGAGGTCGCTCTTGTTGATGATGACGACGTCGGCGAAGGCGATCTGGTCTTCGGCCTCGCGGCTGTCCTTCAAGCGCAGCGGCAGGTGCTTGGCATCGACGAGGGCGACGACGGCATCGAGCTCGGTCTTGGCGCGCACGTCGTCATCCATGAAGAAGGTCTGGGCGACCGGCACCGGATCGGCAAGGCCCGTCGTTTCGACGATGATGCCGTCGAAGCGGCCGGGACGGCGCATCAGGCCTTCGACGACGCGGATCAGGTCGCCGCGCACCGTGCAACAGACACAGCCATTGTTCATCTCGTAGATTTCTTCGTCCGACTCGACGATCAGGTCGTTGTCGATACCGATTTCGCCGAACTCGTTGACGATGACCGCATATTTCTTGCCGTGATTTTCGGAGAGAATGCGGTTGAGCAACGTCGTCTTGCCGGCGCCGAGATAACCGGTGAGCACGGTAACGGGAATAGGCTTCAGGGTGGAGATCGCGTCGGTCATGAGAACCTCTAGGATTAGGCGTGCGGCCGAGCGGCTTGGGATCGGCTGCTTGAACGGTTGGTCTCATATAATGGCTTGAGCGTGGCAGTTCAAAGGGTTTTATAATGTTATAAGATCACATTGTCTGGCCAGTGCAGATGACCCGTATTCACCGGAGTTGCGTGACGTCGAATGCATCGACATCGCTCAGCAATTCCACCAGCCCTTTTACCGCATGGGCAATCAGCGCCTCACCTTTCTCTGCCGTTGCGGCCGCGGCATTGCCTGCCACACCTTCGGCATTAAGGTCCGACATCTTCCAGCCGAAGGCGTGCGGCCCGTAGGCGCGCAGATGCTTGAAACGCTCGGCGAATTCCGTCTGTCGCGAGGAGAAGTCCGCCGCCTTCGCCATATCAACCTTATCGGGATGAAACGCCAGCATCACCGAGGTCTCGATTTCGCCGCCATGGATTCCGATCGCCTTTTCCTCCGGCGTGACCGCGCCATCCGGCACGCCGAAACGGGTCCAGCTCGTCGCCACCGCCAGCATGGCAAAGCGGACCCGCGCCTCGGTCGCGACGACCGATATGACCGGCGAATTGCCGCCATGGGCGTTCAGCATCACGAATTTGCGGATGCCCTGCTTCGCCAGACCTTCGGCGATGCCGAGCCAGCGGATTACAGCTTCGTCGAACGCAAGCGTCTTCGTTCCTTCAACATCCATATGCTCTATGGAATAGCCGATGGATTCGGCGGGCAGGAAGGTGACCGGCAGGCCGGCGGGCAAGGCTATCTTCAATCGCCCGGCGATGCCTTCGGCAATCAGAGTGTCGGTTTCGAAGGGCAGGTGGGGGCCGTGCTGTTCATGTGCACCGAGCGGCAACACGGCGATCGGATGACGCCCGTCAGGTGCAAAGGCCGGACTGCTGTCCTCGAAGCGCGGCGAAGGTGTCATCATCCGGTCGTTGCCTCTTGTTTATGACGAGATCCTGGGCAATGTCATATCGCAGCGGCGTCGGGGCTTAAAGATCAAAGGGATGGCTATGGGAAAGAAGCACAAGGACGGCAAAAAGAACAAGTCCAAGAAGAAGGACCAGACCGAGTATACGCTCGTCGATCTCTCCCCGGCTCTGACCCAGGCGGCGCGTTCCATGCGGACGGTGCTCTCGCGCAACCTGCTTGAAAGCGGCCTCTATGCCGGCCAGGATGGTGTCATCCTCTCGCTTGCCGAAAGTGACGGCATGACGGCAGGCGGCCTTGCCCAGAAGCTCGGCGTCAAGGCGCCGACGATGACGCGCACGATCGGCCGCATGGAGGCGCAGGGCTTTCTCGAGCGCAAGCCCGATGCCGAGGATGCACGCCTGACCAAGGTCTATCTCACCGACCTCGGCCGAGGCAGCGTGCAGGGGATCGAGATGGCGGCTTCGGCCTGCGACAGGCTGGCGACGCAAGAGTTCTCTGAGAAGGAAATCCGCAATCTGGTCCGCCTGCTGAAGGCGATCGATGCCAATCTGCAAGCCGAAGCCATTCCTGTCGAAGAACCGGACGAAGACTGAAATTTCCCCGAAAGACGAATTGCTTCCACCGATTAAATCTTTTAATTAAACATTTTAAGGGCCGCGCCGGTTTGACGGCGGGGTCTTGTCGCTTGCGTGCTGCCTGGAGGAGGACACGTGGTCCAGAAGATCAAGCTTTCGACAATCGCCGAAACGCTCGGCATTTCAACGGCGACCGTATCGCTTGCCTTACGCGACAGTCCGCTCGTTGCCGGCAATACCAGGGAGAAGATCAAGGAACAGGCGCGCGCGCTCGGCTATATCTACAATCGCCGTGCCGCCAGCCTCCGTACCTCGCGCTCCGGCATCATCGGCGTCGTCGTGCACGACATCATGAACCCCTTCTATGGCGAGATCCTGAAGGCGATCGAAAGCGAACTCGACCGCAGCCGCCACACCTTCATCCTTTCCAACCATTACGACAATGTCGAAAAGCAGCGCACATTTATCGAGACGCTGCTGCAGCTCGGCGGTGACGGCGTCATCATGTCGCCGGCGATCGGTACGCCGCCTGAGGACGTGCAGCTGGCGGAAGAGAACGGCATGCCGGCGATCCTGGTCGCCCGCTCGATGGAAGGGCAGGACCTGCCGACCTATCGCGGCGACGACAGCTACGGCATTTCGCTCGCCACCAACCACCTGATCGGCCTCGGTCATCGCTCGATCGCCATGATCGGCGGCACGGACCAGACATCCACCGGCCGCGATCGCTACCAGGGCTATGTCAATTCGCTGCGCAAGGCCGGCATCGAAGTTGATCCGAACCTGCGTATTCCCGGTCCGCGCTCGAAACAGGGCGGTTTCGAGGCTGCAGTGCATTTCCTTTCGCTACCGCAGAAGCCGACGGCAGCCGTGTGCTGGAACGATCTCGTGGCGATCGGCCTGATGAACGGCATTGCGCGCGCCGGCCTCGTGCCGGGAGGCGATATTTCCGTCACCGGCTACGACGATCTCGAGGAGGCCTCGATCGCTACGCCGGCGCTGACGACTGTCTGGAACGGTCAGGCCGAGGTCGGGCGCCTGGCAGCCCGGGCGCTGCTCGATCGCCTTGCCGGCAGCCATGAGCCTGACGGCATGCATCTGATCAAGCCGGAAATGCGCATCCGCCAGTCCACCAGTCCCCATCGGCCCCGCGCCTGAATCAAGACCGCCATCCAAGAGGAAAAGCCATGTCCCGCATCGCCATTCTCGTTCCTGGGAAGATACACGAGCGTGTTCTCGAAAGGTTGAAGGATCGTTTTGAGATTATTGCGGTCGCACGCGAGGAGAAGCTTGCGCTGGACAGCGAGACCGCCGGCCGTATCCGCGGCGTCGCCGTTTCCGGTTCCTTCCCGGGCGCCTGGATGGAGCAACTGCCGCATGCTGAAGTGATCGCCAATTTCGGGGTCGGTTATGACGGCATCGATGTGAAACACGCCGCAGAGAAAGGCATCGTCGTCACCAATACGCCTGATGTGCTGAATGACGAGGTCGCCGATACGGCGATCGGCCTGCTGCTGAACACGGTTCGCGAATTGCCGCGGGCCGAAGCTTGGCTGCGTGCGGGCAACTGGAAGCCGGGCACGGCCTATCCGCTGTCGCGCTTCTCGCTCAAGGGCCGCCATGTCGGGCTTTATGGCCTTGGCCGCATCGGGCTCGAAATCGCCAAGCGGCTGGAGCCGTTCAAGGTGAAGATCAGTTATCACACGCGTTCACGCCATGCCGATGTATCCTACGATTATCACTCGACGTTGAAGGGGCTGGCGGAAGCGGTGGATACGCTGATCGCCATCGTTCCGAAGACGGCGCAGACGCACAAGACGATCGATGCCGATATTCTGGCAGCACTCGGCCCTGACGGCATCCTCGTCAATGTCGGCCGCGGCTGGACGGTGGACGAGGAGGCGCTGAGTGCCGCGCTTGCTTCCGGCGCGCTCGGTGCTGCCGGTCTGGACGTCTTCTATGAAGAGCCCACGGTGCCGGCCGACCTGTTTGAGCCGGCCAATGCCGTACTGCTGCCGCACGTCGCCTCCGCGTCCGTGCCGACACGCAATGCGATGGCCGATCTCGTCGCCGACAATCTCATCGCCTGGTTCGAGAAGGGTGCGGCTTTGACACCGGTGCCAGAGACACCGCAGAAGGCTTAAGCGGGTTGGCTAGGCGGACGGTAGTTACCGAGTAACAGGCATAGCGCTTCGCGGGCGCCGCGCCGTCATGCGATCGCCTGTGCTGACATGAACGGTAGCTTGGCCGCGGCATAGCTGCGGACGGCGTCGCCGAAAGCGGCGAACAACTGGTTCGAAGACTTGTCGGTTTCAGCCCAATATTCCGGATGCCATTGCACGCCGACGGCAAAGGCCTTGGCGTCGATGACGGAAACGGCCTCCACCGTGCCATCCTCGGCGATCGCTTCCACCTGCAGGCCCGGGGCGGTCCTGGCGATTGCCTGGCGATGCAGTGAATTCACGCGGATCTCGCCCGGGCCGAGAATGCCTGCGATGCAGGAGCCTTCCTTGACATGGACGGTCTGGCGAATGGCGTACATGCCGTCCCGGTCGACACCTTCCGGTCGGCGATGGTCCCAGTTGCCGGGCTGTTCCTGGATCTCGCTTGCCAGCGAGCCGCCGAGGGCGACATTCAGCTCCTGGATGCCGCGGCAGATGGCGAGCAGCGGGATGGCGCGGTCGATGGCGCGGCGGATGAGCGGCAGGCTGGTGGCGTCGCGGGCGGGATCGAATGGGCCGTCCTTGTCATTCGCCTCGGCACCGTAGTGCGAGGGATGCACGTTGCTGGCCGAACCGGAAACCAGAAGGCCGTCGACGCGGTCGAGAATCGCGTCGGTATCGTAGCCCTCCTCGAAAGCGGGGATCATGAAGGCCATGACACCGGATGCGTTCAATGCGGCGCGCAGATATTGATGCTGTACGGCATGCCAGGTCGCGCCGTCGAAGCTGCGGATATCGGCAGGAATGGCAACGATCGGTTTCGTCATATCAGCCCCGGTCAAAATCTTTCTTCTCGTCGTTTCTTCCGCCTGAACGGCCGCCAAGTCAACGCTTGGCTGTATCAGGCGGCCAAATTGCGACGGAAGAGGCACCCCGCCTTTGCGGTTTACCGCTAAGCCGCTGATTCTGATGGATACGTGCACGTTGCCTTATTGCCGTCTTGATGCCAAAGGCTAATAGACTAAAGCTTGAACCGCGGCTGGCGCCATGCTTAGCTTTGCCCTTGCTGCGGGTAGGGGTGAGATTGGCCGCGCAGTGTCATCTATTTGGGAGGTTTTTGATGGATCGTCGTTCGTTTTTCAAGAAGGCGGGAACCGCCAGCGCCGGTGCGGTCGCCGCAACGGCATTGGCAGCGCCTGCGATCGCGCAAGAGAATCCGAAGATCGCGTGGCGCATGACGTCGTCGTTTCCGAAGAGCTTGGATACGATCTATGGCGGCGCCGAGGATATTGCCAAGCATGTTGCCGCCGCGACAGACGGCAATTTCACGATCCAGCCCTTCGCTGCCGGTGAAATCGTCCCCGGCCTGCAGGCCGTCGATGCCGTCGCCGCCGGTACGGTCGAAGCAGCCCACACCACCTCCTATTATTTCGTCGGCAAGGACCCGACCTATGCCATCGGAACGGCCATTCCGTTCGGGCTGAACAGCCGCCTGACCAATGCCTGGTACTATGAAGGCAACGGCAATAAGCTGATGAACGAGTTTTATGCCACACAGGGCATGTATGCGCTGCCGGCCGGCAACACCGGTGCGCAGATGGGCGGCTGGTTCCGCAAGGAAATCAACACGCTCGATGACCTCAAGGGCGTCAAGATGCGCATTGCCGGCCTCGCCGGCCGCGTCATGGAGAAGGTCGGCGTCATCCCGCAGCAGATCGCCGGCGGAGACATCTATCCGGCGCTGGAAAAAGGCACGATCGATGCGGCGGAATTCGTCGGTCCCTATGACGACCTGAAGCTCGGCTTCCACAAGGTGGCGAAGTACTACTATTATCCGGGCTGGTGGGAAGGTGGCCCGACGGTGCATGGGTTCTTCAATCTCGAAAAGTGGAGCAGCCTGCCCAAGCATTATCAGGCAGCGCTGACTGACGCCTGCGCTTTCGCCAACACCAACATGCTGGCGAAGTACGACACGAAGAACCCGACCGCGCTGAAGCAACTCGTCGCGGAAGGCGCGACGTTGCGCCCGTTCAGCCAGGAGATCATGGAAGCCTGCTTCCAGGCGGCGACGGGCATCTATAGCGAAATCTCGGGCACGAACCAGTATTTCAAGAAGATCTACGACGACCAGGCCGCCTTCAAACGGGACGCCTATCTCTGGATGCAGCTTTCGGAATACACCTTCGATACGTTCATGATGATCCAGCAGCGGGCCGGAAAGCTTTAAGGCTTTCCGCCGTTGACGCTTTAGACGCGTGTAATACCAAAACCCCGGATTTCCGTCCGGGGTTTTGCTTTTTGCTGGACTATTTGGCGGGTGGCGGCGGTGCTCCCGGCAGGCCGTTCAGGGGCGGCAGGGTCAGGCCGGGGATCTGCGGCGAGCCATTGCCGCCGCCGCCCATCGGCGGCAGGCCGAGCTGGCCGCCGAAGCCCGGGATTTCGATCTTGATCGAGTTCGGGTCGACCTTCGGGCCGTGATCCAGCCAATAGGTTACCGATTGCGGCCAGAAGATCACGATCGCCACCAGGATCAGCTGCATACCGACCCAGGGGAGCGCGCCCATGTAGATGTCCGAGGTCTTGACGTCCTTGCTGGCGATCGAACGCAGGTAGAAGAGCGCGAAGCCGAAAGGCGGGTGCATGAAGCTCGTCTGCATGTTGACGCAGATCAGCACGCCGAACCAGATCAGGTCGATGCCGAGACTGGAGGCGACGGGAGCGAGCATCGGGATGACGATGAAGGCGATCTCGAAGAAATCGAGGAAGAAGGCGAGCACGAAGATGAAGATGTTGACGAAGATCAGGAAGCCGACCGGGCCACCTGGTATGCCCGTCAGCATGTGCTCGATCCAGCGCGAGCCGTCCATGCCCTGGAAGACCAGGCTGAAACAGGTGGAGCCGATCAGGATCATCACCACCATGGATGTGATGTGCGTGGTCGATGCCATGGCTTCACGGATCAGCGGCCAGGTGAGGCGACGGTTCATGGCGGCGAGCAGCATGGCGCCGACGACGCCGAGCGCTCCTGCCTCCGTCGGTGTCGCAAGGCCCATGAAGATCGTGCCGAGCACGAGGAAGATCAGCACGATCGAAGGCACCATGCCCATCAGCACCTTGACGAGCAGCGCCCAATTGAAATCGCCGCGCACCTCCTTCGGCAGCGGCGGCATCGATTTCGGCCGGACGATCGACATCACCAGGATGAAGAGCACGAAGATCGCCACCTGCAGGATCGAAGGGCCGATCGCGCCGAGATACATGTCACCGACCGACCTGCCGAGCTGATCGGCAAGAACGACGAGCACGAGCGAGGGCGGGATGACTTGGGTGATCGTGCCCGACGCGGCGATGACGCCGGTGGCAAGGCGCGGATTATAGCCATAGCGCAGCATGATCGGCAGCGAGATCACCCCCATGGTGATGACGGAGGCGGCCACCGTGCCGGTGATCGCGCCGAGCACGGCGCCGACGAGGATGACGGCATAGGCAAGGCCGCCGGGTATGCCGCCGAAAAGCTTACCGGTGCCTTCGAGCAGGTCTTCGGCCAGCCCGCAGCGCTCCAGCACCGCACCCATGAAGGTGAAGAAGGGAATGGCGAGCAGGAGGTCGTTGGAAAGAATGCCGAAGAAGCGCAGCGGCAGAGCCTGCAGGAAGACCTCGCCGAAATGGCCGGTGGCGATGCCGATGATGGCGAAAAACAGGCCGACGGCGGCGAGCGAAAAGGCGACCGGAAAGCCGTAGAGCATGAAGATGACCATGCCGAGGAACATGGCCGGCGGGATGATGCCGAAATCAAACAAATCCGTGTCTCCCAGCCCGCCTTACTGCAGCGGCTTTTCGTATTTCGTGTCGATGCTGATATGGCCGGCAAGCGCTGCGATCCGCTTGACCAGTTCCGAGAGGCCTTGAAGGGAGAGCAACGCGAAGCCGGCGACGAGGATGAGCTTGACGGGCCAGCGGATCAGCCCACCAGCATTGCCCGATATTTCCCCCTGGTGGAAGGAGAGCGCGAAGAAGGGCCAGCACAGCCAGGTGAGATAGACGCATGCGGGAAGCAGGAAGAGGATGAGGCCGACGATGTCGATCCAGATCTTCGCCTTATCGGAAACCGAACCATAGATCAGGTCGACGCGGACATGCTCGTTGTTGCGCAGCGCATGCGAGGCGCCGAGCATGACGACGAAGGCGAAGAGATACCACTGGATCTCCAGCCAGCCGTTCGAACTGTAGTTGAAGGCATAGCGGACGATGGCGTTTCCGGCGCTGATCAGACAGCAGAACAGCACCATATATTCGGCAAGTTTGCCCATGAACTGACTGATCGAGTCGATCAGCCGACTGGCGGCCAGAAGTACCGACATTCGCCTCCCCTTGTTCTTGTCCTGCCGGTTTTTCGGCAGTTTTTCCCTCTTGCAATCGATGTAGACCACGGCCTTTGAAATTGGAAGGATAAATGCCTCGTGTTGGAGTATAGTCTTAGACGCATCGGCCGGTCCGTAGAGCCGTCAACTGTTTCAACAACCGAAGCGTGGATAAATTATTTCAATAATCTCGCCGGTAGGCTGCATTAACGCGCATAGGCTGTGCGGTTCACGCTGTGGTTTTAGAAAATTTGACCAAATGTTTGATTCCATTGAAATCAATTTTTAAAGGGTTGGGCTTAGAATTCCCGCGCACAGGGAAAGTGTGGATGAAGCCAGATAACCCGAACAGGGTCCCTATTGATGTGTATCTGTCGTTTGTGAGTTCCCTTTCCGGGAACCGCATGACGCTGCTTGTTGGCGTGATCGTCCATGTCGCGACGTGCATTGCAGTGGCTGCCAAGACGCAGTACTCCATCTACATCCTGCTGTCGGTCGCCTTCCTTCTGGTCTTCGGCGCTCGCATGGTCATCTTCCGGCAGTTCGATCGCGTCGACAAGCAGAGCCTGTCGCACGCCGGAATTGAGCGTTGGGAGCGGATTCTCGTTGCCAGTGGAGCATGCACCACCGCGCTCCTCGGCATCGCCAGCGGCTACGCCATCTTCGTCGTCCACGATTCCTTTGCGGAGCTTGCCTGCATTTCCGTCACCATGGCGACCATGGTTTCCGTCGTTGGCCGCAACTACGGCTCGCGCTTCGCAGTCGACCTCCAGACCTTCTTCTGCTGCCTGCCGATGATCGTCTGCAGCCTGCTGGCGATGGACTTCTATCGCGGCGTGCTGTCGATCTTCCTCATTCCTTTCTGGCTGACGACGCGGGCCATGGCCAATGGCGTGCGCGAGTTCCTCTATGAGAACGTCATCGCACGCCGGGAAATCACCATCATCGCCGACCGCTTCGATACGGCGCTCAACAACATGCCGCACGGCCTGGTCATGGTCGATGCCGAGAACCGCATCCAGGTGGTCAACCGCAAGGCCTGCGAACTTCTGAAGATCGGCGCGCCAGAGCGGCTGAAGGATCGGGACCTCGGCGCCGTGCTGCGCTATGGCGCGCGCTACAGCTTCATGGACGCCTCGCAGCCGGAGCTCATTCTGCGCCAGCTCACCCAAGTGGCAGAGGGTAATCTGTCGCGCACGCTCATTCATTTTCCCGAGGGCCTGTCGCTCGAATTCTCCGCCAGCCGAAGGGCCGACGGCGGCGCTGTGCTGATCTTCGAGGACGTGTCGAGCCGGGTGAAGGCAGAGCAGAAGATCATGCACATGGTCCGCTTCGATGCGCTGACCGGCCTGCCGAACCGCCAATATTTCGGGCAGCTGGTGCATGAGTATCTCGCCAAACATCAAAGGAAGTCCGGGCCGCTCGGCTTCATGGTTCTCGATATCGACGAATTCAAACATGTCAACGACATGCGCGGCCACGTTACGGGCGACCACCTGCTCTGCGCCATCGCCGCCCGCATCAAGCAGGCCTCCGGCAACGCCATCCTCGGCCGGTTGATGGGAGACCAGTTCATCCTGTTCTTCCCACATGCGAAGGAGCAGGGTTCGCTCGACGTCGAAATCCGCCGCGTGCACGCTGCAATCCAGGGCAATTACGCGGTCGACGAACTGACGTTCCTCGTTTCGCTCAGCGCCGGTTACGCGATTCTCGAAAGTACCGCGTTTGCGATGGATGAATGGAGCGTCAAAGCGGATCTGGCGCTGTTCGAAAGCAAGTCGCGCTTCAAGGGCGGCATATCAGGCTTCGAGCGGGAGATGGATGGCCGCTATATCGAGCAGCAGAGGCTGAAGGCGGATCTGCGCGAGGCGGTTTCGGCGCAAGCGCTGCATCTCGCCTTCCAGCCGATGTTCCGGGCCGACGGCTCGCGGATCGAGTGCGCCGAGGCCTTGGCGCGCTGGGTGCATCCGGAGAGGGGCTCGATCCCGCCCGACGTCTTCATCCGGCTCGCCGAGGATATGGGCATCATCTCCGACATTACCCGTTTCGTCCTGTTCAAGGCGTGCAGCGAATGCATGAACTGGCCGGAGCATATCGCCGTCTCGGTCAACCTCTCGGCGCGGGACCTGCGCGATGCCGATATTCTCTTTGTGGTCGCCGAAGCGCTTGCCCATTCCGGCCTCGACGCGGCGCGGCTGCATCTTGAAGTCACCGAGAGCTGCCTGATCGACGAGCCGGCGGCCGTGCGCGCCATCCTGGCGGAGCTCAGATCCCGGGGCATCACCATCGCCATCGACGATTTCGGCACCGGCTTCTCCAGCCTCAGCTATCTCGACACGCTGCCGCTCGATATCGTCAAGATCGACCGCTCCTTCGTGCGCAACATCGTCGAGGATGGGCGCCGCCTCAAGCTCTTGCGCGGCACGGTCAATCTCGCCCGCGAACTGGGCCTGAAGATCGTCATCGAGGGTGTGGAGACCGAGGAACAGCTGACGCTGCTCAACAAGCACCGTAGTGCCGATCTGGTGCAGGGTTACGTTTTCTCGCAGCCGGTCCCTTCCCAGAATATCAGGCTGCTGCAAGAGGGCATCGGCCGCCGCACCGTCCAGCGCCGCCGCAACAAGGTCGCTTGAGCCGCCTGCAAGTGACTGGTTATCCAACCGAAAATCTTGCGCCCTGTTAACCTTAATAGTTTAAATTCAACGGAAACTCGTAGATTTTCTTGCCTATGTGTCGCTGGCATATGATTAATGATCCGTTAACGAGCGGATCGAGAGAATGTCAGACACACTTTTTACGCGTGGCGATTTCAGCAGGAAAATACTGGAAATTCTGGATCACGTCGAATATCGCCGTGTCGAAAGCGGTGAAGACATGGAGGAAGTGGAGCGGCTGCGCTACAAGGCCTACAAGGCCCGTGACGCGCTGTCGCTTGCCCCGGAAGGCCTATTGGACGATGTCGATTTCGACAGCCATGCCTATATCTTCGGCCTCTACTATTATGGCGAACTGGTCAGTACGATCTGAATTCACTATGTGACGCCGGAGCATCGTATCAGCCGGTCCGGAGAAGCCTTTCCCGAGGCGATGGATGAGCTTTTGGACGCCGGGCTAACCTTGATCGACCCGGCGCGGTTCGCGGCCGATCCGGAGTTCACCGCCGAGATGCCATGGGTTCCCTATCTGACGTTGAGACCCGCCATCGTTGCGGCAGCGCATTTCCGGGCGGACCGCGTTATTCAGTCCGTCCGGCCCCCGCATGCCGCCTTCTACAAGCGGGTCTTCTATGCCGATACCATCGTGCCCGGCCGACTGGCGGAGAGTTACGGGGTCGACGTGACGCTGATGGCGACGAATGTGATCGAGGTCGGGCGCAAGCTGTTGACGCGCTATCCCTTTTTCATCTCCAGCGCCAGCGAGCAGCGCATGATGTTTTCACGCAATCCCAACGATACGCTGCCGCCGCTCACCATCATTCCGACGGCGCGTTTCGTGCCGCCAGGCGAACTCGGCACCGATCTGCCGCTGTGATCTGCCTTGCCCCGAGGGGGAGACGACGTAGCGACGGAAGCAGGCAAAATCAGCCGTCCTTCAGGGCCCGTTCCGGGGCTTTGAGGTGACGGTTGCCACGTGCGCCTGCGGCATTCTCATGCATTGCGCTTTCGCCTGTCATTGTGTAATCCCTGCAGGCAGGGATTTCCCTCGCCTAGAGGGAAATTAGGCAGCGCAGAGGCATATCAGGGAGACGATATTTATGGCCGAACATCATACCGGACCGGTCGAGACCGGCGCGCCAATGGATTACAAAGAACATGAAAAGACCTACGACATGTTCATCGCCAGCGCGAAATACGGCTCGATGCTCCTCATCGTCCTCCTGCTTGCGATGACCGCCGGTTTCTTCGGCGGCGCCGGCCTTCTCGGTGGCCTCTTCGTCTTCATCATTCTTCTCGCCGCCGGCATCTTCCTGTTCCGCTGATCGCGTAGAATCAGAGGGTCAGAGCGTTCTTTGTGCGTCCGAAAGGACGCACGGCGCTCTGAGGGGAGGAGAGCTTCTCCGAAGCTTTGTGAATGAGGTGCTTGGCCCGCGCAGGTGAGCCTGTGGCGGTCTGGCTGACCCGGAGGAGGGGGCAGTTGGGCAATATCGTTTTCGTTGCAAGGGAAATCACGGGCGAGGAGACGCGTGTCGCCGCCTCCGCCGAGACCGTGAAGAAGATGAAGAACTTCGGCTTCGACGTCGTCGTCGAAGCCGGTGCCGGTGCGGCTTCGCGCATTCCAGACGGGGAGTTCGAGGCCGCGGGCGCCAGGATCGGCAGTTTTGCGGATGCAGCCTCCGCCGATGTGGTGTTGAAGGTGCGCCGGCCCAACGGATCGGAAATCTCCGGCTATAAAAGCGGCGCTGTGATCATCGCCATCATGGATCCCTACGGCAATGACGAAGCGATCGCGGCACTGGCAAGTGCCGGGCTTTCGGCCTTCGCGATGGAACTGATGCCGCGCATTACCCGCGCCCAGTCCATGGACGTGCTGTCGTCCCAGGCCAATCTCGCCGGTTACCAGGCCGTCATCGAGGCTGCAGCGGTCTATGACCGCGCCATGCCGATGATGATGACGGCGGCTGGTACCGTGCCGGCCGCCAAGGTCTTCGTCATGGGCGCCGGCGTCGCAGGTCTTCAGGCGATTGCGACCGCACGGCGTCTCGGCGCGGCGGTCTCGGCCACCGATGTTCGCCCCGCGGCCAAGGAGCAGATCGCCTCGCTCGGCGCCAAGTTCATCGCCATCGAGGACGAGGAGTTCAAGGCGGCGGAAACGACCGGCGGTTATGCCAAGGAAATGTCCGCCGACTATCAGGCGAAACAGGCGGCTCTAGTTGCCGAACACATAGCCAAGCAGGATATCGTCATCACCACCGCGCTGATCCCCGGTCGTGCGGCGCCGCGGCTCGTTTCGCAGGCCATGCTCGCCTCGATGAAATCAGGGGCGGTCGCCGTCGATCTCGCAGTCGAACGCGGCGGCAATATCGAGGGCGTCGTCCCCGGCGAGATCGCCGATGTCGAAGGCGTCAGGGTCATCGGTTTCGCCAACATGCCGGGCCGGGTTGCGGCCAGCGCCTCGGCGCTCTACGCCAAGAACCTCGTCACCTTCCTCGAAACCATGGTCAACAAGGAAACCCGGAGCGTCGTCGTCAATCTCGACGACGAGCTCGTCAAGGCGACGATGCTGACCTATGCCGGCGACGTCGTTCATCCCGCCTTCGGCGGCGCGAAGAAGGGAGACCTCTGATGGCCAGTGAAGCAATGGACAAAGCGCTGGAGCAGCTCGATCAGGCGGTGACCGCCGTGATCACGGCGGCGGCCCAGGCGCCGGAAGCGGCAAGCGCTGCGACCGGCGGGGCGATCGATCCCTTCGTTTTCCAGCTTGCCATCTTCGTATTGTCGATCTTCGTCGGCTATTACGTCGTGTGGTCGGTGACGCCGGCGCTGCATACGCCGCTGATGGCCGTCACCAATGCGATCTCCTCCGTCATCGTCGTCGGCGCGCTTCTGGCGGTCGGCATTTCGACCAGCGGGCTTGCGACCGGCTTCGGTTTCGTCGCCCTCGTACTCGTGTCGGTGAACATCTTCGGCGGTTTCCTCGTCACGCAGCGGATGCTTTCGATGTACCGCAAGAAGGACCGGTGAAGGACTGATGACCAATATCGCAGCCTTCCTCTACCTCGTCTCCGGCGTGCTCTTCATCCTGGCGCTGCGCGGCCTGTCGCATCCAGCCACCAGCCGCAAGGGCAATCTCTACGGCATGATCGGCATGGGGATCGCGATCCTGACGACGCTGGTGCTGGCGACCCCGAATTTCGGCGGCTTCGTGCTGATCGTCCTTGGCCTTGCCATCGGCGGCAGCGTCGGCGCCTATGTCGCCCGCACCATCCCCATGACCTCGATGCCGCAGCTCGTCGCCGGTTTCCATTCGCTGGTCGGCCTTGCCGCCGTGTTGGTCGCGGCTTCCGCGCTCTATACGCCTGCCTCCTTCGGCATTGGCGAGATCGGCCATATTCACACCGAGGCGCGCATCGAGATGGCGCTCGGCGTGGCGATCGGAGCGCTGACCTTCACCGGTTCGATCATCGCCTTCCTAAAGCTCGACGGACGCATGTCCGGCAAGCCGATCCTGCTGCCTTACCGGCATATGATCAATGCGAGCCTGCTGGTGCTGATCGTGCTCTTCATCATCGGGCTTGCCGCCACCGAAAGCCATTTCGACTTCTGGGCCGTTGTGGCCTTGTCGCTGGCGCTCGGCGTTCTGCTGATCGTGCCGATCGGCGGGGCCGATATGCCCGTCGTCGTCTCGATGCTGAACTCCTATTCAGGCTGGGCCGCGGCCGGCATCGGCTTCACGCTCGGCAATCTGGCGCTGATCATCACCGGCGCGCTCGTCGGCTCCTCCGGCGCGATCCTTTCCTACATCATGTGCAAGGGCATGAACCGTTCCTTCGTCTCCGTCATCCTCGGCGGTTTCGGCGGTGAGACGGCGTCCGGCGGACCCGACACATCGGACAGGACGGTCAAGCTCGGCTCGGCCGAGGATGCGGCTTATCTGATGGCCAACGCATCGAAGGTCATCATCGTGCCGGGATACGGCATGGCGGTCGCCCAGGCCCAGCATGCGCTGCGCGAACTTGCCGACAATCTGAAGAAGAACGGCGTCGAGGTGAAATATGCGATCCATCCGGTCGCAGGCCGGATGCCCGGCCACATGAACGTGTTGCTCGCCGAAGCGAATGTTCCCTATGACGAGGTTTTCGAGCTCGAGGATATCAACTCGGAATTCGCCCAGGCCGACGTTGCCTATGTCATCGGCGCCAATGACGTCACCAATCCGGCGGCGCGCGACGACAAGACCTCGCCGATCTACGGCATGCCGATCCTCGACGTCGACCGGGCAAAGACCTGCCTCTTCGTCAAGCGCTCGCTCGGTTCCGGTTATGCCGGCATCGACAATACGCTGTTCTACAAGGATGGTACGATGATGCTGCTCGGTGATGCGAAGAAGATGACCGAGGATATCAACAAGGCGCTCGCGCATTGATCGACGCAGAAACAGCCGCCCTTTGGGTGGCTGTTTGATTCATGCTTGGCTGGCCGGCCGCTTTCATCAGGTCTCGCCGGGCACGAGTGTCATCTTCTCGACGCCGATCGCCAGGTTCAGACCTTCCTGAGCCTGGACGTTCAACGGCTGCAGCATGAAGGCCCTGTCGGTGCCGCCGGCGATGACCTTGGCGCCGGCGCCTGCACCGATGCTTGCGTCGGCGCCGATCCCGTAATATTCGCCGGCAAGGGCGAATTGCGGAATATCCGTGCCGGTCTTTGCCAGCACCTGCCAGATCATGACGCTCTTGCCGGTCTGGCCGATATCGAGGCCGAATTTCTCGATTTTGCCGGCATAGACCGCCTTGGCGCCGCCGGCCGCCGGCGTATAGGTGCAGATGAGGTTCTTCTGCGAGGTGACGATCAGACCCTGGCCGCCATCGGATCCGCAGACAAGACGGCCAAGCGTGACATAGTTTTCCGCGCCCGCCGGGCTCGCCCAGGCAGCGGCCGTCAATGCCGCGGCGGCGATCATCGTTTGCTTGAACATGGTCTTTCTCCTTTGGAACGACCTGTCCGAAACGGGTGGAGGTAGCGATTGTTCCGGGACTTATTCCCGCTCCAGCGTGGCGCGCTGCGCCGTCAGCACCCATAATAGGCCCTCGGGCCGGAAGTCGATCTCAACCGTGCCGCGAAAGGCGGAGGCGGCATGGGCTTTGATAACGGTGGTGCCGAAGCCCGAGCGCGATGGCTGCTCGGTGACCGGTGGGCCGCCGCGCTCTTCCCAGGTGAAGCGGAGCAGGGCCTCCGGCTTGTCTTCCTCCTTGACATCGCGCCATTCGAAACGGACACGGCCTTGCGGTACGGAGAGCGCACCGTACTTCACCGAATTGGTGGCGAGTTCATGCAAGGCGAGACCGAGATTCTGCACGGCATCCGGTTTCAGCACGAAGTCTTCGCCGCTGATGTCGATCTGCTCGCGCGATTGCGGGAAGGCGTGCAAATGGATGTCGACGACCCGCCGCAGTGAGACGCCTCCCCATTGTTCGCTGGTCAGCAGCTCGATCGACCGAACCAACCCTTCGAGGCGGTCGGCGACGGCGGCGCGGAAGGTCTCGACGCTGTCGGACTGCTTGGCGAGCTGGCGCATCATTGCCTGGGCAAGTGTCAGAAGATTCTTGGTGCGGTGGACGAGCTCGTGCATGACGAAACGCAGCCGGTCTTCAGTCTGGCTACGGTCGAAAGAGGCATTCGAAAGGGCAATCGCCACTTGGTTCGCCTCGATGACGCTGGTCTCGACAGGCGAGACGATATGGCCTTCACCCATGCGGTTCGCCATGTCGGCGATATCGCGGATGGTAGTGCGCACCTGCCGTGCGACGGCATAGGCAGCCAGGACGGCGACAAGCACCAGTGCCACGCCACCGATGATGAGGAAACGCCAGGTGCTGAGGATCGACGCCTGGGCGATCGGTCCCCAGATCACCGTCTTCCACGACCAACCGGGAATTTGGGCATAACCGAGCAGCATGTGCGGCAGGATCTTCTCGTCTTGGAAGACGCCGCGGGGCGCGGTGAGCGCCGGCAGAATGCGTGGATCGAAGGGCGTGCCGGATTCGAGATTGGCAGGGCCGGTGGCTGCAACGACGTGGCCGCTCTCATCGATGACGGCCGCCGACCAGCCGGGCGCAAGGCCTTCGGTGGTCACGAGTTTGCCCAGATCTTTGGCGTCCTGCGTGATGATGAGGGCCGCAACCGGATCATTCTTACGTGGCAGGGTGACGTTGTAGACCCATTCGCCGCTGGTCCGGCCGCGAAAGACGTCTGATGCCTCGATGCGACCGGAAGCCATGGCCGCTTCGAGGGCTGTCATATTCGCCGTCTTGCCGAGCGGCGTGCCGAACGCCTGGCGCGTGTTCAGTAGTTGCTGGCCGGTGCGGTCGACGGCGATGACGAAAAGCGTGTTGTCTCTAAGGGCTGTTTCGGTGCGCTCGTGGAAGGAGGCGAGATTGCCGTTTTCAAGCTCCGGCGAACTCGAAAGCAGCCGCAGGGTCGTTGCCATGTCCTGAAGCTGCCGGTCGATGATGCGCGAAAGGGCAAGCGCATCCTGGGCCGTCTCGCGCTTCAGCGTCGAACGCTGGTTATCCTCCAGCTGCAGCAGAAGCAGCGCCACGAAGGCGAAGATCGGCACTGCGATCGCCACCGCCATGGCGACGAGGTAGGTTCCGATCGAGGCTTTCG
The DNA here is from genome assembly GCF_051810725.1 of Rhizobium zaerense. Lineage (NCBI taxonomy): Bacteria > Pseudomonadati > Pseudomonadota > Alphaproteobacteria > Hyphomicrobiales > Rhizobiaceae > Rhizobium > Rhizobium zaerense. Next base: position 1,198,279 of record NZ_CM132690.1, read on the forward strand.
GAAAGAACAGCGCGACGATCTTCATCTGCCGCAATTCAAAATGTCGCAATGTCCTTTGCGCGTCTGAAAAGACACGCAGCGCTGTAATGCGCGTGGCCCGCAACGTTTTTCGCTTGCGGCCAGGACAGCAAAGATCCACATCTCTCGCAAACCGCCCCCAACACGTGTTCAAACGTCCGATAGCGGGCTATCGAAGCAGGTCCATGTTAGGGGGAGCAAGAGCAGGTTGCAACATACTATGACCGGCCATCGACGACGACAGACGCTTTTTCGGCTTCTCTTGGCAAGGCGGTGCGACTGACTTTGCGCCACGTCGCTTCCACCGCCTGGCGTGGCACAATATCACCTCGATGATATCCAAAGCCGGAAGATCTGCTTGAATCATCAGGGCCTTTGCCGGTGTCCGATGGGTGGTGCGACCGGTAAATGGCGGTTGCGGTCCGCGCGATGCTTCGGGCCGTTCAATTATGTCTTTAGCCGGCTGGGGCCACGCCGACGCGGGCAAGCCCGTCGCGAGCCGGCTGGTATTTGGCATCGAGGCCGACCGCATGGCGATAGGAGCGGGCCGCTTTCGCCTTGTCGCCGCGGCGTTCGTAGACGAGCGCCTGGTTGGCCCAGGATTCGGCGATGTTGCCGTTGAGCTCGATCGCATGGTTGAAATCGGCAAAGGCGTTGTCATCGTCGTTCAGCGCGATATAGGAAATGCCGCGGCCATTATAGGGCTCTGGCGAATTCGGCGCGAGCGAGATCGCTTTCGAGAAATCGTCGATCGCCTTATCCTGCTGATTGCGCTTCTGATAGATCAGGCCACGATTGTGATAGGCGCGGCCATCGGTGGTGCCGAGCTGGATCGCCTTGTCGAAATCGTTGAAGGCCTGGTCGTCTTGGCCGGCCATGCGGTAGACATTGCCGCGGCCGATATAGGCGACGTCGTAGCTCGGATTGATCTGCAGGGCGGCATTGTAGTCGGCAATCGCCTGGGCCTGTTGGCCCATATTGCGATAGACGAGGGCGCGGTTGGCGTAAGCCTGGAAAAACCGCGGATTGATCTGCAGCGCCGTGTTGAAATCGTTCAGCGCCGGGCGGAACTGGCCAGCGCGGCCATAGGCGGAACCACGGACGTTGTAACCTTCCGGATCCCGCGGGTTGGCGTTGATGACAGCCGTCAGGGAAGCGATATTCTCTTCCGAACCCTGCGCCTTATCGATGCTGATCACCGCATCCGAGGTATTGGTCGTCTCGCAGCCGGCGAGCCCGAACATTGCTGCCAGCGCCAAAGCGGGCAGGAATGCCATTTTCTGCAAGCGCAAAGCGCGGGACGGTTTGAAGATGTTGACAGCCATTCGGGCTCGCTTTCCCCATGCGGCATATCCGGTGCGCGGATATGCGATCCTCAGCGGCAAACTAAAAAAGGCGGCGGCGAACCCATCGCCCCCGCCACAATGCATCTGAAAACGTCGAAAAAACGACGGAAATGCTCAGCGCGCTGCAACCAGACCCTCGCGCTGAGCGCGCTTACGGGCCAGCTTGCGAACACGGCGAACAGCCTCGGCCTTTTCGCGAGCACGCTTCTGCGACGGCTTCTCGTAGTAGTCGCGCATCTTCATTTCGCGGAAAATGCCTTCGCGCTGCATCTTCTTCTTGAGAGCGCGGAGAGCCTGATCAACATTGTTATCGCGGACAAGTACCTGCACGAGAATCACGTTCCTTTGGTTGGTTGATGCCGGAGGCGGCGCAGCGGCCAGAGGCAAAACAATAACGTTCGCGCGGCCGCAGCCTTGCGATTGGTGATGCGGGATAGCAGATTGGGCACGGCAAGTCCAGATGGATATGGGAGGCGCACGGAAAAATCATGCTTGCCCGATATCCGGTCACGATCCGGCGGTTTCGGGCAGGGTTTCGTCCAGCGCGGCGATCGCCTCTTTCAGAGCCGTCCTGACTCGGAGGCGATCGGCAGGCTCCAGCCGGCTCATATCCAAATGCAGGTCAAGGCCCGAGAGGTGCTCGCTGAGAACTCGGCTTTTGTGGTCCGCACCGAGCGTCAACCCATCCACCGCATAGGGCACGATCTCGCGCTGTATGCCCTTCATGGTGATCGGCGGCAGGGGATGGGCGTCGACGATTTCGTTCACCAGCGCGTAGGTTTCGTAGCTGATGACGATCTCTCCTCCCTGGGCGATCGATTGCAGCCGGGCTGCGAGATTGGCCTCCGCCCCGATGATCGTATAGTCCATGCGGTCGTTGCTGCCGAAATTGCCGACGTTGCAATAGCCGCTGTTTGCCCCCATGCGGACGACGAAAGGCTCTTCGGTGCCGTTTCTGCGCCATCTGTCCTTGAGTTCGCCGAGACGGCGCTGCATGTCGACGGCCATGCGCAGACATGCTTTCGCATCCTCTTCCGGGCCCCTGGTTTCGGGATCGCCGAAGAAGACCAGCATCGCGTCGCCGATGAACTTGTCCACCGTGCCGCCATGCTCCAGGGCAATGTTCGACATCTCGGTCAGATATTCGTTGAGCATCTCCGTCAGGGCTTCCGGTTGCAGGCGCTCGGTCGTCGCCGTGAAGTCCTTGATGTCGGAGAAGAAGATCGTCAGGCGCTTGCGCTCTGTATGGACCACCACGTCCTTCTGCCCGGAGAAGATGCTCTTGTAGATCTGTGGCGAGAGATAGCGCGAAATCTTCATGGAAACGCTGGCGAGGAATTCGTTCGCTGCTTCCAGATCCTGGTTGGCGCTATGGATTGCGCGCGCCTGCTGCCGCTGGAGCACAATGAAGCTGATGCCGATGACGGCGACGAAAAGAAAATAGCAGAGCAGGTATTTGAATGCGAAGACGTTGCTCGCGTAGGGCTGCCGGATGATGACTTCCTGAATGCCGCGCACATCGCCCACCTTCCAATCGGTCTTCGGGCTTTCCGGATGGGTGTTGTGGCAGGCGACGCAGGCCTGGCCCATGACGACGGGGGTGATGAAGCGCAAGGTATCGGTCAATCCGACGCGGGTGAGATCGTTCAGCGTCTGCTGCGGATTGGCGCGCAACGCGGCGAGCGCATTCTTTTCGAAGTCGTCGAGCTCGTGGGATGCGCGGCTTTTGAACGGCAGGTCGGAGACGAAACGATAGGTGATATTGGCCTGCTGCTCCTTGATGACGTCGCCGAGCTCCAGGGAAAGCGTGGCCGGCAGCGGGATGGCGCCTGGTATATTCGCGTAAGTGTGGGAGACCACCGTGCCCTCGGCCGCGCCGCTGGCATGGGCGGCGAGAACGCGCCCCACAACATTCGTGGAATAATAGGAGCGGATGCTCGATATCAGCGAGCTCATGTCGCGGGCCTGGCGCCGCAGGGTATTGCCCGAGAGATCGCTGATATCAAGCCAGACGGCAAGCGGCAGCCCGGCGAGCATTGCCAGCACGACGACAATCAGCCAGTAGCCGCTTCGGCGTGCGGCGGATTCGGAAATCACGGCGACCTTCATCCTTCTCTCGAAAGAGCATCCGATTTTCGATCGTTACAAGAGCATTTCACCGCGCGCCGGGCAAGGTTGAAGCTTTTTCATCCAGGCAAAAGCCCGGCGAAAACTGGAGGCGTGGCCGTATTAAAGACGGTTGCCTGCCGTTCGGCGGAAAGCGAAATGCGGGAGGCTGAAAAGAGAGCGCCCGGGATGCATCTGCGAATGGCGTTTCGGAGGAAAGCGGCGTAGCTTGTCTGCCGGCAGGTGTGGGTCTCCCTGCCGGCCGTGGGAGGGGACACCCGGTGAGATCATGACGCGCGCGCAGCAAATCGGTGTCGTTCTCGGCCTAGCAATCGTGACTGCGCTGACGATCCTTCGAGCAAGTGATCCCGGGATCTTCAAGTTGATCCGCGGCGTGACCTTCGACGAGTATCAGCGGCTGGTTCCCAGAACCTTCGAGCCAATGCCGGTCCGCGTGATCGACATCGACGAGGCCTCGTTGCACGAATTCGGCCAATGGCCCTGGCCGCGCGACCGGATGGCCTTGCTGGTGAACCGGCTTTCGGAGATGGGCGCCTCGGCCATCGCCTTCGATATTCTTTTCGCCGAGCCGGACCGGCTGTCACCGCGCAACGTTGTCCGCGAGGTCGCGGGGATAGACCCTGCGCTTGCCGAGAAACTGCCCGACAATGACGAGATATTCGCTCGATCGATTGCCGAAAAACCCGTCGTGCTCGGCTTCGGCCTTTCCAATGAAGGCAATTACCGGCCGCCGGTGAAGGCGGGCTTTGCCTTTACAGGCGAAAGCCCGGTTTCGGCTCCGCCCCATCTTGGTGCCTCGACGCCGCTGCGGCCGCAATTGGAGACCAACGCGGCGGGACTGGGCCACATCAGCCTCAATCCCGGCAATCCCTCGCCGGTGGTACGGGCGGTCCCTCTGTTCCTGACCGACGGCGAGCAGCTCTATCCGAATCTCGCGATCGAGGCGCTGCGTGTCGCACAAGGGGCATCGACTTATGTGCTATCAGGCGCGCCCGATCGCGCCGGCATCATGACATCGGTAAAGATCGGGGATTTCGTAGTGCCGCTAACCGCGGCGGGCGAGCTCTGGCTCTATGTCACCCCCGACCGGGCGGAGCGTTATATATCCGCCAGGCAGGTGCTTGCGGCCGAAGGGGTCTCTCCAGATGTCGCCGCCGCCATCGACGGCAGCATCGTCTTCGTCGGGACATCGGCGGCCGGCCTGCAGGACATCCGCGTCACCGCGCTCGGCGAGAACGTTCCAGGCGTTTCGCTGCATGCACAGGCCGTCGAGCAGATCCTCTCCGGCCGCTTTCTCTCGCGGCCCGACTGGGCGGACGGTCTGGAAATCCTGATGATCGCCGTGCTTGGATGCCTGCTCGTCGGGGTGACGACCTTCGTCAGTCCCGCCGTCGCGCTGGCCTGCGGCCTGCTGATCACGGCCATGGCGCTGGTGGCGTCTTGGCTTTCGTTTCTTTATGCGGGGCTTCTCCTCGATCCGCTGGCTCCGATCATCAGCGGGTCGATCACCCATTTCGCATCGACCTCGTTCCGGATCCTGGTGATCGATAGAGAGCGGCGCGAGGTGCGGCGTGCCTTCGGGCATTATCTTTCCCCGTCGCTGCTCCATCGCATCGAGCATTCCCGCGACGCGTTGCGCCTCGGCGGAGACGATCGCGAGCTGACGGTCATGTTCGTCGATGTCAGGAGCTTCACCGAGATCAGCGAGCGGCTGGCGCCGACTGCCGTGGTCGCATTCCTGAATACGTTGCTCGATGCCCTGAGCCGCCATGTAGTGGCCAATGAAGGCACGCTCGACAAGTTTATCGGTGATTCGATCATGGCGTTCTGGAATGCACCCGTCGATGTGGCGGATCATGAAACCAAGGCCGTTCGCGCAGCGCTTGCCATGCGCGAAACGCTGGCCGAACTGAACGCCGGCGACGCTTTCGGCTTCGGATCCGGACAAGAAGTCGGGATCGGTATCGGCATCCATACCGGCCTTGCCTGCGTCGGCAATATGGGCGCCAAGACGCGCTTCAACTATTCGGCGGTCGGCGATGCCGTCAACATTGCGGCGCGGCTGGAATCATCCTGCAAAGAGGTCGGTTTCGATATTCTGATATCAGACAGCACGGCGAGATCGGTGCCGGGAATGGCGCTGATCGAGGCCGGCGCCATTCCGCTCAAGGGGAAGAGCAGCCGAACGCAGATTCTCGCCGTCGTCGGCGACGAACGCGTTGCAGCCTCTGCGGAGTTCGCCGCGCTTGCGGTCGTTCACGAGCAGCTGACGCAGGCGCTGCATTCGCATTCGAAAAACACGCGCAAGCTTATCGGCACGGCAAAGCTCAGGGCGGCGAAAGTGATCGGCGGGCTGGCGGAATTCTACCGGCGGATATCCAGCAGAAGCGATCACTTCCGCGAGGTGGCGGATGGTTTCGAGAAGAGCGTCGCCGATTGACGGCATCATCGGTTGCGATTGAAATTCCGGGCCCTGTCGTGGTTTGTGTCCCCATCACGATCGCGATCTCTATCGTGATCGCTCACGATCGCGATGATGCCCTTGATCGTTATAGTCGTGATCATCGTGCTGATCGTGATGTTCATGCCGACCGTGGCCATCATGCTTGTCGGGTTTATCCGGTTCGTCGTGATGCGGCGTGTCAGGCTTGGTCGGCCGTTCCTTCTGCGGCTCGGCCTGTTTCTGCGGCGGATCCTGCCTCTGGGGCGCGGGCGAAGCCGGAGGCGGGGGCCGTTTTCTGTCCTTTCTTTCCGGCGCGACGGAGGCCATATTGCAGCCGCCGAGCATGCCGATGCCGCCCGCAAGCCGCTGATTGCCTGAGAGGAAGGGCAAGGCGCGCTCATTTCCGAGCGTCGCGAAGATGCTCGGATCGACCCGGCGCGCCGCCGACATATTGCCGTTCGGCTTGGCCACCACGCAATCGCAGCGCTGCTGCAGCTGCCGGCAGCCGCCCGGACCGCAGAAACGGGCAGCACCGTTCAGCAGCACGACGGCGGTCGTGCCGTCAGGGCCGACGTAGAAATCGAAAGCGGTGCCGCGTACGCCAATCGTGCCGGCCGGCGTCAGGATCTGGTAGGCCGAGGAGTTGGAACTGCCGCTGACCCAGCGAAATGTGCCCTTTGCCGCCCTGATGGTCAGTTTCTTGACCGATTGGGAATCATCGAAGACATATTTGTCGATGACGACCGACGAACCCCAGCCGACGGCGAGCTTTGTGCCGTCACGAAACAGGAACTGGCCAAGCCCCGATTGCGATGTCTTGATGCGCTCGTTGCGATGAACGCTGGTGTCGACCTCGATAGGACCGCTCTGTCCCGTCACCTCTGTCTTGATGACGACAGCCTGGCCGACCGGCTCGGCGGCGGGTGCCGGCCATGCGCTGCTTAACGCGATGCAAAGCGTCGCGACTGATACTGAGCGCCAACCCCACATGATACACATACCCCACAACATGTGATGGTTAACATTTTAGTAATTGCTTGTCTTCTAACCCTCTTGGGTTAGGCCACCGGTCGATGGACAAGCAGAAATGCTGCCGCTTGCGTCATTCGCCTGAAGCGGCATTCTCTTCAGCGTGTCGAAACCAAAGCTCTCGCGCGTCGCAAAAGAACCGTTGTGCCGCATTTGGATTTGCGATTTGTATGAGCGCGGAGAACAAGCCCTTTCCCGAAGGAGAAGAAGGCGGATGCGGAAATATTCGGTTTTTGCCGTGGCACGGGAGGCCCTTCGCGGCCACAAGGGCTGGGAGAAGCAGTGGACGTCACCGGAGCCGCGCGCCGAATACGACGTCGTCATCATCGGCGCCGGCGGCCACGGGCTGGGTGCTGCGTACTATCTCGCCAAGGAGCACGGCATCACCAATGTGGCGGTGATCGAGAAGGGCTGGCTCGGCGGCGGCAATACCGGGCGCAACACCACCATCATCCGCTCGAACTATCTCTACGAAGAGAGCATGCACATCTACGAGCATTCGATGAAGCTCTGGGAGGGGCTTTCCCAGGAGCTCAACTACAATGTGATGTATTCGCCGCGTGGCGTGATGATGCTCTCGCACAATATTCACGACCAGCAGTCCTTCAAGCGGCATATTCATGCCAACCGGCTCTACGGCATCGACAATGAATGGCTGACGCCGGAGCAGGCGAAGGCCTATTGTCCGCCGCTCGATATCTCGGCCAGCGCGCGCTACCCGATCAACGGGGCGGCACTGCAGCGGCGCGGCGGTACGGCGCGGCACGACGCGGTTGCGTGGGGTTATGCGCGGGCCGCCTCAGACCGCGGTGTGCACATCATTCAGAATTGCGAAGTGACCGGCATCCGGCGCGGCGCAGATGGACGGGTGACCGGGGTCGAGACCTCGCGTGGCTTCATCGGCGCCAGGAAAGTGGCGGTGTCGGCGGCCGGCCATACGACCACTGTCATGCAGATGGCTGGCGTGCGCGTGCCGCTGCAATCGAGCCCGCTACAGGCGCTGGTTTCCGAACCGCTGAAGCCGATCTTTCCCTGCGTCGTCATGTCGAACACGGTGCATGCCTATATCTCCCAGTCCGACAAGGGAGAGCTCGTCATCGGCGCCGGAACCGACCAGTACAATTCCTATTCCCAGACCGGCGGGCTGCAGATCATCACGCACACGCTCGACGCCATCTGCGAACTCTTCCCGATGTTCCGGCGCGTCAAGATGATGCGGCAATGGGGCGGCATCGTCGACAATACGCCGGATCGTTCGGCGATCCAGTCGAAGACACCGGTTCCCGGACTCTACGTCAATTGCGGCTGGGGCACCGGCGGCTTCAAGGCGACGCCGGGTTCGGCCAATCTCTTCGCCCATCTGATCGCCCGCGACGAACCGCATAAGTTCAACGCCGGCCTGACGCTGGAACGTTTCCGCAGCGGCCGGCTGATCGACGAGGCTGCTGCGGCGGCGGTGGCGCACTGACGATGGGCGTTTTCGTGCTAACGCTCGCTCCATTCGTCGCTCACCCCCTCATCTGTCTTTCAGGCACCTTCTCCCCGCTGGGGAGAAGTGGAGGAGAAGGAAATCCTACATGCTGCTGATCCATTGCCCTTACTGCCAGGAAGAGCGCTCCGAGCTCGAATTCCGCGGCGCGGGTGACGCGCATATTGCGCGGCCCGCAGATATTGCCTCGATCTCGGACGCGGAATTCGAAGCCTATTTCTTTCTGCGCGACAATCCGAAGGGGCTGATATTCGAACGCTGGCGGCACATCCATGGCTGCGGACGTTTCTTCAATGCAGTCCGCGACACGGTAAGCGACAAGTTCCTCATGACCTATAAGGCCGGTGAGCCGAAGCCGGTGGTCGGCGCTGCTGCCGAGAAGCACGCGCCTGTCGAGACTTATGAAGCCCTGGAAGGAGAGGCGCAATGAGCGGCGTGAACCGTATCGCCGGCAAGGGGCGCCTGACGCCGGCCAAAACTGCGCGCTTCACCTTCGACGGCAAGAGCTATACGGCGCTCGAAGGGGATACCGTCGCCTCGGCGCTGATTGCCAATGGCGTGCATCTGATCGGCCGTTCGTTCAAATATCATCGGGCCCGCGGTATTCTGTCGGCGGGGGCCGAGGAGCCGAATGCGCTGATCGACGTTTCCCGCGACACGGCGCGCAAGCAGCCGAACGTACGCGCCACCGTGCAGGAAGTCTTCGACGGCATGATCGTCAGCTCGCAGAACCGCTGGCCCTCGCTTGCCTTCGATGTCGGCGCGGTCAACAATCTGATGTCGCCGTTCTTCGCCGCCGGTTTCTACTACAAGACCTTCATGTGGCCACGCGCCGCCTGGAAACACGTCTACGAACCGCTCATCCGCCGCGCCGCCGGCCTCGGCGTCGCACCGACGGAGGAGGATCCAGACCATTATGCCAGCCGCTATGCCCATTGCGATGTGCTGGTGGTCGGCTCCGGCGTCGCCGGGCTTTCGGCAGCGCTGGCCGCGGCCGAGACCGGTGCCCGGGTGATCCTTTGCGACGAGCAGGCGGAAGCCGGCGGGGCGTTGCGCTACGATACCGGCGTGACGATCGACGGACAGGACGGGCATCGCTGGGCCCAGACGGCAGTGGCGCGGCTGAAGGCGATGGACAATGTCGAAGTGCTGGTCCGCACGACCGCCTTCGGTTACTACAACCACAATTTCGTCGGTCTTGCCGAGCGCGTCACCGATCATATCGCCAAACCTTCCCGCGATCTGCCGCGCGAGCGGTTGTGGCAGGTTCGGGCCAAGCGGGTGATCCTCGCCACCGGCGCGATCGAACGGCACATGGTATTTCCAAACAACGACCGGCCGGGCATCATGCTGGCCTCGGCAGGACGGATGTATCTCAATCATTACGGCGTCGCCGTCGGGACCAAGGTCGGCATCTACACGGCGCATGACTCGGCCTACGAGGCGGCCTTCGATCTGAAACGATCAGGTGTTTCGATCGCCGCCATCGTCGACAGCAGGCAGGCGCCGGGAGCAGCGGTGCTGGAAGAGGCGCGTGCGCTCGGCATCGATGTTCTGGCCGGCCAATCGGTCGTCAATACCTCGGGGCGGCTACGGATCTCATCGATGACGGTAGCGCGCAACGGCGGCGGTTCGCCGCGCAAGATCGCGGTCGATGCGCTCTTGGTTTCGGCCGGCTGGACGCCGTCCGTGCATTTGTTCTCGCAGTCGCGCGGCAAAGTGGCCTTCGATACCGAAAGCCAGCGTTTCCTCCCCGGCTCCTATGCCCAGGACTGCCTCTCGGTCGGCGCCTGCAACGGCACCGACGACCTGCAGCGGACGATCGAGGAATCGCTTGCCGCCGGCGAACTGATGGCGCAGGCCACCGGCAAAAGCAGCGGCGAGAAGATCGCAATTTCGGCCGAGCAAGCCTATGACTGGACGGGCGGCATGATCGGCGCTGCCGAAGGCGCGGGACCGAAAACCAACGCCAAGGCCTTCATCGATTTCCAGCACGACGTCTGTGCCAAGGATATCCGCCTTGCCGTGCGCGAGGGCATGCATTCGATCGAGCATATCAAGCGTTTCACGACCAACGGCATGGCCTCGGACCAGGGCAAGCTCTCCAACATGCATGGCCTGGCGATTGCCGCCGAGATGCTCGGCAAGGAAATCCCGCAGGTCGGGCTCACCACTTTCCGTGCGCCCTATACGCCGGTCACCTATGGTACGCTGGTCGGCCATTCGCGCGGAGAGCTGTTCGATCCAACACGCAAGACGCCGCTGCACGACTGGGAGGAAGCTCATGGAGCGGTCTTCGAGGATGTCGGCAACTGGAAGCGTGCCTGGTTCTATCCGCAGGCCGGCGAGACCATGCACCAGGCGGTCTCTCGCGAATGCCGGACGGCACGCGAGGCGGCCGGTATCTTCGATGCCTCGACGCTCGGCAAGATCGAGGTGGTGGGGCCGGATGCAGCGGAATTCCTCAATCTCATCTACACCAATGCCTGGGACACGCTGAAGCCCGGCAAGGCCCGCTACGGCATCATGACCCGCGAAGACGGTTTCGTTTATGACGACGGCGTTGTCGGACGCCTGGCGGACGACCGTTTCCATGTGACGACGACGACCGGCGGCGCGCCGCGCGTTCTCCACCACATGGAAGATTACCTGCAGACGGAATTCCCGCATCTGAAGGTCTGGTTGACCTCGGTAACCGAACAATGGGCTGTCATCGCCGTGCAGGGCCCGAAGGCGCGCGAGATCGTCGCGCCGCTGGTCGAAGGGCTCGATCTTTCGAACGAGGCCTTCCCGCATATGAGCGTTGCCGAGTGTACGGTCTGCGGGGTGCCCGCACGGCTCTTCCGCGTCTCTTTCACTGGCGAAACCGGCTTCGAAATCAACGTGCCGGCCGATTACGGCCAGTCGGTGCTCGAAGCGGTTTGGGCCAACGCCGAACCGCTCGGCGCCTGCGTCTACGGCACGGAGACGATGCACGTTCTTCGCGCCGAGAAGGGCTACATCATCGTCGGGCAGGATACGGATGGGACCGTGACCCCGGATGACGCCGGACTTTCCTGGGCGGTTTCGAAGAAAAAGACGGATTTCGTCGGCATTCGCGGGTTGAAACGGCCGGATCTCGTCAAGGACGGGCGCAAGCAGCTCGTCGGCCTCGTCACCAAGGACCCGAAGCTGGTGCTGGAAGAAGGTGCGCAGATCGTCGCGAGCCCGAACGAGCCGAAGCCGATGACCATGCTCGGCCACGTCACATCAGCCTATTGGTCGGACAATTGCGACAGGTCGATTGCCTTCGCGCTGGTCGCCGGCGGCCGGGCGCGGATAGGCGAGACACTCTTTGTGCCGATGCCGGACCGGACGATCGCCGTCGAAGTGACGGATCTGGTATTCTTTGACAAGGAAGGTGGCCGCATCCATGGCTGATGTCGCAATTCGCAAGCCGGCGCTTGCCGGCCGTTTCGGTGGCTCCGCAACGGTGCGGCTGACGACCGCACCCACTGCCAGCCGGGTGGCGCTACGTGCGCCCGCAGAATCGCTCGCAGCACTTTCCGCTGCTCTCGGCCTGTCTCTGCCGGCCGCCCCGAAAACATCCGGCCGGGCCGGCGCCCGATCGGCGCTCTGGCTCGGGCCGGACGAATGGCTGGTGATCGACGAGAATGGCACCGACCTGATGGCGGCATTTTCCAGTGCCGGTGCGCTGCATTCGGCGACCGACGTGTCCCACCGCAATATCGGGATCATCGTCTCGGGACCGGGTGCGGAGGCGACGCTTTCGGCTGGTTGCCCGCAGGATCTGTCGCTTGCTTCCTTCCCGGTCGGAGCCGCATCGCGTACGATCCTCGGCAAGGCGGAGATCGTGCTTTTGCGTACGGAAGAAGACACGTTCCGGGTGGAGTGCTGGCGGTCGTTTTCGGATTATGTCTTCGGGCTGTTGAACGAGGCGGCTGAAGACGCGGGGCACTGAGTCTCATCAAATCGTGTGCGTGCGCTCGTTCACGGGGTAAGCAAATGCTGCACCATGCCTCCCTAGGCGTTTCCGACATCGAACGGTCGGCGGCGTTTTACGATGCCGCCCTTGCGGCGCTCGGTTCTGGGATGATATCAGGCCGGGGGAAACAGGGCAGGCAATCGGCTACGGCAATCCCGGCGGCGGGGTCAAATTGGCGATCAAGCATCGGCCGGATGGCCAGCGGCCGCCCGGTCCGGGCTTTCATCTGGCGTTTGCCGCTCCGAGCCGCCAGGCGGTCGATCGGTTTTATGCGGCAGCAATCGCGCATGGCGGCAGTGATAATGGCCCTCCCGGCCTGCGATCCCATTACGGCGAGCACTATTACGCGGCGTTCGTCATCGATCCCGACGGACATGCTCTCGAAGCCGTGTTCAATTCGGCCGAGTAGCAAAAGCAGTTTTGCTCAAACGTCCTCAGGACGGTCCTTCGGGTCGAATTGGATGATAGTGATCCATTTTGCCGTCAACGCCGGCTTCTTCTCGTTTTCGATCTCGATTGTGACATCATAAGTGGTCATCAGCATGCCGGCGCCGCGGAAGCGGGCGTCGGAGAGCAGGAAGCGGCCGCGGACGCGGGCGCCACTCTTCACCGGCGTCATGAAGCGGACGCGCTCGAAGCCGTAGTTGATGCCCATGGTCTGCTCGCGCACTTTCGGCAGGCAGTTGTAGTTCATCGTCGACAGCAGAGACAGTGTCAGGAAGCCGTGGGCGATGGTGCCGCCGAAGGGGCTCTCGGCGGCGGCGCGCGCGGGATCAACGTGGATGAATTGATGGTCGTCAGTCGCCGCCGCGAAAGCGTCGATCATCGACTGGTCGACGGTGATCCAATCCGATAGGCCCGTTTCCATGCCGATCAATCCCCGCACGTCGGAGAGTGAAATTTCCGTGACCATGAATTCCTCGTGAAACAAGCCGCCGCGGCAAAGCCTTATCGTGCATTTGTGACGATTGCGACAAGGATTTGCGCAAGCGAGGGCAGGCGGTCAATTTTCTACGAAAAAGGCGACGGAGCGTGGCTCGACGGCTGCACCATTGCCGGCTTTCTTCGTTCCATCCCGCGTCAACTGCCGCCAGCCCGGTTCGCCCCGGGAAGGCAGCGTGAAAAATTGGCGGCTCTGCGAGCGGTTGAAAAGCACGCCAAGCCGGGTCTGCCTGCCGCGTGCGGAGCGGTCCCCGGTCGTCAGCAGCATGCCGAGGATGGACAGCGACGGCGTCTCCCATTCGGCGACGGTCATCGGTTCGCCGGAGAGCGAAATCCATTCGATATCGCCGTTTCCTGACAGGAAACCCGTTTCGGAGAAGACGGTGAAGCGGCGGCGCAGCTCTGCAACGAAGGCGGTGTGGCCGATGAGATCCCCGTCCAACGCCTCCCAGTCCAGCCAAGTGATCTCGTTGTCCTGGCAATAGGCGTTGTTGTTGCCGCGCTGGCTGCGGCCGCCCTCGTCGCCCGCTGTCAGCATGAGGCTGCCGCGGGTGGCAAAGAGGGTTGATATCAGCGCCATCACATCGTCGCGGCGACGCTTGCGGATCGTCGGATAGACGGTTTCCCCCTCGACGCCATTGTTCCAGGAGTGGTTCTCGTTATGACCGTCGCGATTGTGTTCGCCGTTGGCGTCGTTATGCTTTCCGGCGTAGGAGACGAGATCGATCAGCGTGAAGCCGTCATGGGCGGCGAGGAAATTGACACTGCGCGTTTCCTTGCCGTCGTTGCGGGAGAAGATGTCGGAGGAGCCGGCGAGTGCGGTTGCCAGCGCGCCGGTCTTCCAATCGTCGCCGCGCCAGTAGCAGCGCAGATCGTCGCGAACCCGGTCGTTCCATTCAACGAATGGCGCTGGGAAATTGCCGAGTTGGTAACCGCCCGGGCCGATATCCCAGGGCTCGGCGATCATGATGCGGTCGGCAAGCACATCGTCGGAGAGGATCGCGGCCAGTGTTCCCCCGTCGCGCTCGAAGCCTGTCGCGGTGCGGCCGAGCACTGGGGCCAGATCGAAGCGAAAACCGTCGACCCCGGCATTGAGCACAAAATGGCGCAGGCTGTCGATGACGAGACGGCGGACCTCGGGATGATCGCAGGCGATCGTGTTGCCGGTGCCTGTGTCGTTGACGAGTTCGCTCGGCCAATTCTGGGCGTGGCGATAATAATGCAGGTTGTCGAGGCCGCGAAGCGACAGCGTCGCGCCGTACCGGTCGCTCTCGCCGGTATGGTTGAAGACGAGGTCGAGGATGACGGCGATACCTTCGGCATGGAGGGTCGCGACCGTCTCGCGCAATTCCGTCATGCCGCCGGGGACGAGCCGCGGATCGAGCGCCATGAAGGCGACGGGATTGTAGCCCCAGCCGTTGGTGAGGCCGAGTGGCGGCAGGTGGCGTTCGTCGATCCAGGCAGTGATCGGCATCAGTTCGACGGCATCGACGCCGATCCGCTTCAGGTGCGCGATGACGGAGGGATGGGCAAGCGCTGCGACCGTGCCGCGCTGAGCCTCCGGCACGTCGGGATGAAGAATGGTGAAGGGCCGCACCGCCACCTCATAGATAAAACCGCCCGGCTTGAAGAGCGGCTTGCTGATCGCGGCTGGGGTATCGGTGGTGACGATCGCCTTCGGCATCAGATCCTGGCTGTCCTCGCCATAGATGCCGAGGCGTGGATCGTAGCGGAACGGCCTATCGATCTCCTTGGCGTAGGGATCGATCAGCAGTTTGGAAGGATCGTACCAGAGGCCGTTATCAGGTGCATAGATACCATCGGCGCGATAGCCGTAGCGCGCGCCCTGCTTCAGTCCGTCGACAAACAGATGATGGAAGTAGTTACTGTCGCGCGCCATTGGCAGGCGCGCGAATTCCCTGTTGCCGTCACCCTCGAAGAGGCAGAGTTCGATCTGTGCGGCATGATGCGACCACACGGCAAATTCGACGCCGGTCTCGAAGACGATCGCGCCGGCTCGCGCCGAACTGCTTCCCCGCATGTTTCCCCCGGATCAGGTGATCACGGTTGGCGCATCGCGTCCCGTGCGTTCCCGAATGCTGGCAATGCTTTCGGCGGCCGCGATCAAATCGGCGAGCGCTTCCTGCGTTTCGATGTTATGGCGAGTCGAATCCGGCTCGTAACGCTCGATATAGACACGCAAGGTTGCGCCAGACGTGCCGGTGCCGGACAAGCGGAAGACGACGCGGGAGCCGCCCTCGAAGAGCACACGGATACCTTGATGTTCGCTCACCGACTTGTCGATCGGATCGTGATAGGCGAAGTCGTCGGCCTTCTCGACCTTCAGGTTGCCGAAGCTCTTGCTGGGCAGGGTGGACAGTTGGCTGCGAAGATTGTCCACCAGGCCGTTCGCCGCATCGGTGTCGAGGCCTTCGTAATCATGTCGCGAATAGTAATTGCGGCCATAAGTCTGCCAGTGCTGGGTGACGATATCGGCGACGCTCTCGCCGCGCACGGCAAGAATGTTCAGCCATAGAAGCACGGCCCAGAGGCCATCCTTTTCGCGGACGTGATTGGAACCCGTGCCGGAGCTTTCCTCGCCGCAGATCGTCGCCATGCCGGCGTCGAGCAGGTTGCCGAAGAACTTCCAGCCGGTCGGCGTTTCATACATGCCGATGCCGCGCTTTTCGGCGACGCGGTCGGCCGCACCGGATGTCGGCATCGAGCGGGCGATGCCGGCGAGGCCGCCGGAATAGCCGGGAGCGAGATTGGCGTTTGCGGCAAGGATCGCCAAGCTATCGGAAGGTGTGACGAAGATGCCCCGGCCGATGATCAGGTTGCGGTCGCCGTCGCCGTCGGAGGCGGCGCCGAAATCGGGCGCGTCATCGCCCATCATCTCATCGAAGAGTTCCTTGCAGTGAACCGGGTTAGGGTCCGGATGATGGCCGCCGAAATCCGGAAGCGGCATGAAGTTTCGCACCGAGCCCGAGGGAGCGCCAAGACGATTTTCGAAGATTTCCTTGGCATAGGGCCCGGTGACGGCGCTCATCCCATCGAAAGCAATGCGGAAGCCGAGGCTGATCAGGTTGCGGATGGCGCCGAAATCGAACAGTTCTTCCATCAGCGCGGCATAGTCCTCGACCGGGTCGATCACCGAGAGGATCGTGCCGCCGGGAAGCTCGTCTTTGCCGATGCGGTCGAGATTGACGTCGGCGAAATCGGCGATCTTGTAGCTGTCGATCGTCTTGGAGCGCGCATAGATCGCGTCGGTGATCTTTTCCGGCGCCGGGCCGCCATTGTTGATGTTGTATTTGATGCCGAAGTCTTCGGTCGGGCCGCCGGGATTGTGGCTGGCGGAGAGGATGATGCCGCCGAAAGCCTTGTATTTGCGAATGATGTGGGAGGCGGCCGGCGTCGACAGGATGCCGCCCTTGCCGACCATGACCTTGCCGAAGCCATTGGCGGCGGCCATCTTGACCGCCTTCTGGATGACCTCGCGATTGTAGTAGCGTCCGTCGCCGCCGATGACCAGGCACTTGCCCTGATAGCCTTCCAGCGAATCGAAGATCGACTGGATGAAGTTCTCCGCATAGTTCGGCTGCTGGAAGACCGGAACCTTCTTGCGCAGGCCCGACGTGCCGGGTTTCTGGTCCAGATAGGGCGTGGTGGGGACGGACTTGATCATTTTAGGTCACATGCCTTTCGAGACGAGGCTTGAATAGAGGGCAGCGTAGCGTTCGGCGCTCTTCTCCCAGGAGACATCCGATTTCATGCCCTGCTTTTGCAATTGGGTCCAGAGTTTTCGGTCCTGGTAAAAATGCATCGCACGGCGGATTGCCTGTAGCATGCCCGTTTCTGTCACGGGGGCAAATTGTATGCCGGTTGCCACTTTCGCCGCAAGTGCGGCATGATTGGCGTCGATCACCGTGTCGTTCAAACCGCCGGTGCGGGCGACGATCGGCACGCAGCCGTAGCGCAGGCCGTAAAGCTGGGTCAGGCCGCAGGGCTCAAAACGCGAGGGGATGATGATCGCATCGCAGCCGGCCTGCATCAGGTGCGACATCGGCTCGTTATAGCCAATCGAGACGCCGATGCGACCGGGGTGACGGTTGGCGGAAGCGAGCAGCGCGCCTTCCAGCGCGGCTTCGCCGGAGCCGAGCACAACGAGCTTGCCGCCCATGGCGACGATCTCGTCGGCGACGTTGGCGACGACATCCATGCCCTTCTGCCAGGTGAGACGGCTGATGACGCAGAAGATCGGGGCGTCGTCATTGTCGAGACCGAAGAATTCGGCGATCGACCGACGGTTCTCCTCGCGGTTCCTCAGCGTCGTCGGGCCGTAATGGGTGTGGACGACAGGGTCGGTCGCCGGGTTCCAGATATCGGTGTCGATGCCGTTGACGATGCCGTGCAGATCGTCGATGCGGCTGGCGATGACGCCTTCGAGCCCCATGCCGAATTCCGACGTCAGGATCTCGTCGGCATAGGTGGGGCTGACTGTCGTGATCGCATGGGCGGTCTTCAGCCCGCCTTTGAGGAAGCCGACAGTGCCGTAATATTCGATGCTTTCGGTGGCGAAGGCATGGGCGGGCAGGCGCAGGCCGGGAAAGATCTCTGAACCGAACTGGCCCTGGAAGGCGATGTTGTGGATGGTCAGAACGCTCGGCAATTCCGGCGTCGGGTAGTAACGCATATAGACCGAGGTCAGCGCCGCCTGCCAGTCGTGGGTGTGGACGAGATCCGGCCGCCAGCCGGGCAGCAGACCGGCCGCGATCTCGGAGGCGGCAAGCGACAGGGCGGCGAAACGGCGCCAGTTATCGGGATAGTCCTTGCCGAGCGGATCGAGATAGGGGCCGCCCGGCCTGTCGTAATAGGCCGGCGCATCGAGGATGAGCAGATCGAGGCCCTCGTGCTCAACCTCGATCACGGTCGCCCGCTCACCGAGCAGGTCGGGGAATTCGAGCCTGACGACGGGGTCGCGAATGACCTTCATGACGGCGGGATAGCCGGGCAGAAGGGTCTTGGTCTCGACCCCGAAGGCTTTCAGAGTAATCGGCAGGGCGCCGGACACATCGGCCAGACCCCCTGTCTTGATCAAAGGGAAGACTTCGGACGAAACCGAAAGAACTTTCATAAGTCAGATATCCAGCTTGTCGATCATCGGTTGCGTGATCAGGCAGATGCCGCTTTCCGTCCGCCGGAAGCGCTTGGCATCGAGCTCGGCGTCCTCGCCGACAACCAGGCCCTCCGGAATGATGACACCATGGTCTATCACCACATTCTTGAGCTGCGCGCGCCGTCCGATCTTCACGTTTGGCAGAATGACCGCCCCTTCCATCTTGGAGAAGGAGTTCGCCCTGACCCCGGTGAAAAGCAGGCTGTTGTTGAGCATGGCGCCCGAGATGATGCAGTCGCCTGACACAACGGAGGAGGTGGCCGAGCCGCGGCGATCTTCGTCGTCATGGACGAATTTCGCCGGTGGGGTGATTTCGGCATAGGTCCAGATCGGCCAGGACTTGTCGTAGATGTCGAGCTCTGGAACGATCGCCGTCAGGTCGATATTGGCCTGCCAATAGGCATCGATCGTGCCGACGTCGCGCCAGTAGGGCTCGTGCTCGAAATCGGAACGGACGCAGGACTTGGCGAAGCGGTGGGCGACCGCCTTACCGTTGTTGACGATATAGGGGATGATGTCCTTGCCGAAGTCGCGGCTCGACGTCGGGTCGGCGGCGTCGCGGCGCAACGCATCGAGCAGGAACTTGGTGTGGAAGACGTAGATGCCCATCGAGGCGAGGGCGAAATCCGGCTTGTCGGGAATGGGCGGCGGATCGGCCGGTTTCTCGACGAAGGCGATGATCTCGTCCTTGTCGTTGACATGCATGACGCCGAAGCCCACCGCTTCCATGCGCGGCACTTCCAGGCAGCCGATCGTGACGTCGGCGCCGGAATCGACGTGCTGCTGCAGCATCCATTCATAGTCCATCTTGTAGACGTGGTCGCCGGCAAGAATGACCATGTATTCGACGCCGTAATCCTGGATGATGTCGATGTTCTGATAGACGGCGTCGGCCGTGCCTTCATACCATTGCGTCTCAGAGACGCGCTGGCTGGCGGGCAGAATATCGAAGCTCTCGTTGCGCTCGGGGCGGAAGAAGTTCCAGCCGCGCTGCATGTGGCGGATCAGCGAATGCGCCTTGTATTGCGTGGCGACGCCGATGCGGCGGATGCCGGAATTCAGGGCGTTCGACAGGGCGAAATCGATGATGCGGGCTTTGCCGCCGAAATAAACGGCCGGCTTGGCACGCCGGTCGGTGAGTTCCTTGAGACGGCTTCCCCTGCCGCCCGCCAGAACATAAGCCATTGCATCGCGGGCAAGTGGCTGAACGCGCTTTTCTACCATTTTCTCCTCCCACCAGTCACTAATTTTCAGGTTCAAGCATGATTGTCGCCAAGGGCGGCAAGGTAATCGAGCAGGTGATGTTGCCGCCGGCATCGACGGCCTGCACGCGCCCGCCATTGCCCTTGCCGCTGCCGCCGTAGATGTCGGCATCGGTGTTCAGGATTTCCCGCCAGCGCCCTGCGGACGGCAGGCGGATCGAGTAGTTCTCGCGGTAGACAGGGGTGAAATTGGTAATGACGGCGACCGGCTTCTGGCCTGGCGCCTTGCGCAGCCAGGCAAAGACGGAATTCTGGTGGTCGTCGGCGACCAGCCATTCGAAACCTTCGCCCTCGCAGTCACGCGCATGCAGCGCCGGCTTGCTGCGATAGGTGAAATTAAGATCGCGGACCAGGCGCCGCATGCCCTCGTGCATGCGATACTGAAGCAGGTTCCAGTCTAGTGCCTTATCTTCGCTCCACTCGCTCCATTGGGCGAATTCCTGGCCCATAAACAGCAGCTTCTTGCCCGGATAGCCCCACATATAAGCGTAGTAGGCGCGCAGATTGGCGAACTTCTGCCAGTCGTCGCCCGGCATCTTGGCGATCAAAGAGCCTTTTCCATGGACAACCTCGTCATGCGAGAGCGGCAGGACGAAATTTTCCGAATAGGCGTAGAGCAGGCCGAAGGTGAGCTCGTTGTGATGGTGCCCGCGATAGATAGGATCGCGGCTCATGTAGCTCAGCGTGTCGTGCATGAAGCCCATGTTCCACTTGAAGCCAAAGCCGAGGCCGCCTTCATGAACGGGCTGCGAGACTTTCGGCCAGGAGGTCGATTCCTCGGCGATGGTCATCACGTTGGAATTTTTGCCATAGATGCGGATGTTGAGATCCTGCAGAAAACGGACCGCTTCGAGGTTCTCGTTGCCGCCGTATTCGTTCGGGATCCACTCGCCGTGCTTGCGGGAATAATCAAGGTAGAGCATCGAGGCGACGGCATCGACACGCAGACCGTCGAGATGGAATTTTTCGGCCCAGTAGAGCGCGTTGTTGACGAGATAGGAAACGACCTCGGTGCGGCCGAAATTGTAGATCGCCGTGCTCCAGTCGGGATGGAAGCCCTTGCGCGGGTCCTCGTGCTCGTAGAGAGCCGTGCCGTCGAACCAGCCGAGGCCGTGCTCGTCGGTCGGGAAATGCGCCGGCACCCAGTCGAGGATGACGCCGATGCCGACCTTGTGGCAGCCGTTGACAAAACGGGCAAAACCCTCGGGCTCGCCGAAACGTGCGGTCGGCGCGTAAAGGCCGGTCGTCTGGTAACCCCAGGAGGGATCGTAGGGATGCTCGGTGATCGGCAGGAATTCGATATGGGTGAAGCCCATGTCGGCGCAATAGGGGATGAGGCTGGAGGCGAGCTCGTCCCAGGACAGCATCGTGCCGTCCTGCCGGCGCTGCCAGGAGGCGGCATGCACCTCGTAGATCGAGATCGGCTGCCGGCGCTTGTCGGTCTCGCGCCAGTGTTTCAGATGGGCTTCGTCTTCCCACTCCTGCTCCAGCTCGGCGGCGGTGATAGAGGCTGTCTTCGGCCGGAGCTCGCTGCGGCGCGCGAAGGGATCGGCCTTTAGCGGCAGCAATACGCCGTCCTTGCCGCGGATCTCGAACTTGTAGGCAACGCCGATCGGTACATCAGGGGCAAAGATTTCCCAGATGCCGCTGTCGGCGCGGAAGCGCATTACGTGGCGGCGGCCGTCCCAATTGTTGAAATCACCGACGACGGAGACGCGCTGCGCATTCGGCGCCCAGACGGCGAAATGGATGCCTTGGGCGCCGTCATGCTTGATAAGGTGGGCGCCCATCTTGTCGAACAGCCGCAGATGCGAGCCTTCGCGGGCGAAATAATCATCCATCGGTCCGAGCACCGGACCGAAACTGTAGGGATCGGTGACAGCCCATTCGGCATCGCCGCGCCGGGCGCGGTAACGCACCGGCTGGAGTTTGGTAAGGGAAACCGGACCGGCGAAGACGCCGTCGGCATGGAGCCGTTTCAGTTCGCCGATGACGCCGCCGTCGAGCGTCATGGCGGTCACCTCCTCCGCGCCCGGGATGAAGCACCGGGCGACGAAAACGTCGCCGGCCTGGTGCACACCTAGGACGGCAAAGGGATTGGAATGCGAGCCGGCAAGGATCGCCGTGATTTCATCTGCCGAAATTTCCCAGGAAAGCTTTACTTCAGGGATGGTTTTCGGCGTTTTCATCCGGCTCTCCAGATTTCGTCTGCATATTGCCTGATCGTACGGTCGGAAGAGAACCAGCCCATCCGCGCCGTATTGTTGATCGTCTTGGTGTACCAGGCGGACTGGTTGGTCCAGATCTGGTCGACCTCGCGCTGGGCCTGGGCATAGGCGTCGAAATCGGCGGCGACCATGAACCAATCGTGCGAATAGATGCCGTCGATCAGCGCCGTGTAACGGTTGCGGTCATCGGGCGAGAAGACGCCGGAGCTGATGGCGGCGAGCGCCTGAGCGAGTTCGCGCGATCCTTCGATGATGGCGCGGGGATTGTGGCCATCGCTGCGGACCTTCGACACTTCGTCGGCCTTGAGGCCGAAGATGACGATGTTGTCCTCGCCGACATTGTCGCGCATCTCGACATTGGCGCCATCGAGCGTGCCGATCGTCAGCGCGCCGTTCAGGCCGAACTTCATGTTGCCGGTGCCGGATGCTTCCATGCCGGCGGTCGAGATCTGCTCGGAAAGGTCGGCGGCCGGAACCATGACTTCGGCGAGGGAGACATTGTAGTTCGGGACGAAGACGATCTTCAGCAGGCCGCGCACCGACGGGTCGTTGTTGATCGTGCGGGAGACGTCGTTGATCAGCTTGATGATGAGCTTGGCATTGTAGTAACTCGGCGCCGCCTTGCCGGCGAAGAGTTTCACGCGCGGCACCCAGTCGAGCTCGGGATGCGAGCGGATCTGATCGTAGAGCGCGACGGCCTCGATGATGTTCAGCAGCTGACGCTTGTATTCGTGGATGCGCTTGATCTGGATGTCGAACATTGCCGACGGATCGAGCTTCACGCCCATGCGGCTGGCGACGAGGTTGGAGAGCGCCACCTTGTTGGCGCGCTTTACCGCCGCGAATTTCTGCTGGAAAGCCGGATCGGAGGAATGCCCATCGAGCGCACGCAGCTTCTCGGCATCATCGAGGAATTCGTCGCCGATCGCTTCGCGGATCAGACCGGTGAGACCGGGATTGCACTGCTGCAGCCAGCGGCGCGGCGTGATGCCGTTGGTCTTGTTGTTGATGCGGTTGGGATAGAGCTTGTGCAGGTCGGCGAAGACCGTGACCTTCATCAGGTCGGTGTGCAGGGCCGAGACGCCGTTGATCGAATGCGAGCCGACGAAAGCGAGGTTGCCCATGCGCACGCGGCGATCGCCACTTTCATCGATCAGCGAGATCGAGCGGATTTCCGCATCGGAGAAGTTCTTGCCCTTGCGAGCGTCGATCAGGATCTTGGCATTGATCGCATAGATGATCTGCATGTGACGCGGTAGCAGGCGCTCGAACAGCGGCACCGCCCAGCTTTCCAGTGCTTCGGGCAGAAGCGTGTGGTTGGTGTAGGAAAAGGTATGGCGGGTGATTTCCCAGGCCTGGTCGAAATCCATCCCGTGTACGTCACAGAGCAGGCGCACGAGTTCGGCCACCGAGACGGCGGGGTGAGTGTCGTTCAGCTGGATCGCCACCTTGTCCGGCAGCGAGGTGAAGTCGTCATATTGCTGCAGATGGCGGCGCAGTATGTCCTGCAGCGAGGCCGACGAGAAGAAGAATTCCTGGCGCAGGCGCAACTCTTGGCCGGCCGGGGTGGCGTCGGCAGGATAGAGAACCCGGGTCAGGCTTTCGGCTTTGTTGCTTTCGCGGAGCGCGCCGATGTGGTCGCCGGCATTGAAGGCATCGAGCAGGATCGGATCGATCGGTTGCGCCGACCAGAGGCGCAGCGTGTTGACGCGCTTGCCGCGCCAGCCGACGGCCGGCGTATCGAAGGCGGCGGCAATGACGCGCTCGGCTGGTTTCCAGACGTAGCGTGGCTGGTCGTCATGGGTGGTGATGAATTCGACGGCGCCGCCGAAGCCGATTTCATAGGAGCTTTCGCGGCGCTCGAATTCCCAGGGATTGCCATGGGCGAGCCAGTTTTCCGGCAGTTCGACCTGCCAGCCGTCGGCCAGCTGCTGGCGAAAGAGCCCGTGGACATAGCGGATGCCGTAGCCGTAGGCTGGAACGTCGACCGTCGCCATGCTCTCCATGAAACAGGCAGCCAGGCGGCCGAGGCCGCCGTTGCCGAGTGCGGCATCCGGCTCCAGGCCGGCGATGACGTTGACATCGACGCCGAGCGAAGCGAGCGCATCGCGCACCTCCTCCATCAGGCCGAGGTTGGAGACGGCGTCGCGCATCAGGCGGCCGATCAGGAATTCAAGAGAAAGATAATAGACGCGCTTGGCGCCGGTCGCATAGACCTCGCGGGTGGACGCCATCCACCTGTCGATGATGCGGTCGCGCACCACCAGGATCGTCGCCGTCAGCCAGTCATGCGGCTTTGCCACCTTGGCATCCTTGCCGATGCGGTAGGTCAGACGTTCAATGATTTCTTCAGCGAGAATTTCCGGCCTTGAACTGCGAGGGGCGGGGGAAGGGATGATCGGCTTAGAAACAGTGTTCATCGTCAGGTCTCGCCAATTTTAATTTTGTTTCAGGATGTTATGCCTGATTCAATCAATTCGTCGCTTGTGCAGCCGACAGTTTATGCATCGTTACTAAGCACTTGCAACAAAGGATTTGGACAAACGAAAAATTTGCGAAACCTTCACATTCACAGGGGTCGAGGGGGTTGATTTCAATCGCTTTTCCCGATCAGATGGGTGGGATAGCGATAACGAAAAGCCGCTCCGTTTGTTCCGGAGCGGCTTTTTGTTCGGCTTTTCGCGGGGACCGATCGTCAGTTCGTCAGACGCGTCAACTGCGCGGAAGCCTTCGCTCCGATCGCCTTGAAGGCGGCAAGCAGGTCTTCCATCTTTTCCGCCTGGAAATAATGCGCGTCATCGGAGGCGCAATAATGCAGCAGCGCCTGCCCGCCCGAGGGTGCCATGAAGGCAATCGTATAGATTTCGATGCCTTTCGATTTCGCGTCGTCGCATGTCTTCTTCGTCGCGGTGTCGTAGGAACGGCCGCCGCTGCTATCATTGTTATTGTCGCCGTCGGTCATGAAGACGATGTACTTCTTCGGTAGCTGCCCGGTTTTCTGCTGGTGGGCGGCGTCTTCGGCGTCATTCCCCGCAGCGTTCTTAGCCGTCAGGGACGAATAGGCCGTGTTCATTGCGCCGCTGGAGTTCGTGCCGCCGCCGGACTGAAGGGCGTTGACATAGCTGGAGACACCGGCAGTTCCCCAGGCGAGACTGCTGGCTGGATATTCAATGATATCGTAGGATACCGCGCCTGTGCGTACATATTCGGCATTGGGATCGGCGCTATTGAGTTGACCAAAAAGATTGCCGGCGGCGAGCTTCAGCGCTTCTATTTTTGTGTAATAACGCGTACGCGTGCCGGTGCAGGTGTCGTAGATTGTCTTACCGTTTTTGTTGAGGTGCTCGTTGCATTTATAGGTGAATGATTCCGTCATGACGGTGGCGGTAGGATCTCCCATCGACCCCGACTTATCGAGGGCGAGATACATCGAGATGGAACCCTGGGTTTGCGATTGGCCGCCGATCGTCGTGCTTGATGTCGAAAGATGCTGCGTGCTGAAGCCGACCGCCTGCATGAGTGGGTTGACCGCTAGGTCGTAACTTGGTGAAACCGTCACCTGGTACGATATCGACTTTCCCGATGTCGTTGTCCGGACGTCGACGCCTGTCGCGCTCTTGATATCGACGCTGCTTTGCAGGTAATTCGCCATCTGCCCCGCCACGAAATCCCGCGCAAAGGCTTCGGCCTGTGAGGTTTGGATCGTGCCGTTTGCCAGGGCGGTCGCGGTTGCCAGCGCGGCCGAATCGGCGGCTTCCCGCAACTGCTGTTTCGAGAGCAATATATCGCCCACCTGGATCGCCATGCCGGCAGCCCCAAAAAGGACGGGCAGTACGATCGCCGTCATTATACCGAAATTACCGCCACGGTCGCCAAGCATGCGACGCAGGCAGGGAGTCTGCAAAAAGGAGGTGCTCATCATGTTCACCCGTGTATGGAGGCCCTGTGAGGTGATATTGGGCACGCTCCTCCTTTCCGCCGTCCTTACGGCGTCAATGCAATTTTAACGAATCGTCGGATTTTTCCAGTTTTGGGATTATTTCAGCGGAATGACGTCGACCGCCTGGACGGCGCGGTGGCCGCCATAGCTCTTCAAGACGCCGATGACGGGGACGACATCGGAGTAGTCCCGGCCGTAGGCGACGACGATGTGGTCCATGCCGGCGGGAATGTTGTTGGTCGGGTCCAGTTCGATCCAGCCGATCGTCTCGCCGCACCAGATGCGCACCCAGGCATGCATGGCGTCCGCCCCTTCCAGCCGTTCCTTGCCGGGTGGCGGGATGGTGCGCAGGAAGCCGGAGACGTAGCCGGCCGGAATGCCGAGGCTTCTGAGAGCCTGGATCATCACATGGGTGAAATCCTGGCAGACGCCGCGCTTCAACTTGAACGCCTCGAGCGGCGTGGTGTCCACCGTCGTCGCCTCCGGGTCGTAGGTGAAATCCTTGTTGATGCGGGCGCAGAGCGCATGAGCGATCTGCATGGCCGTCAGATCAGGCGTGGCGCAGCCTCGCGCATAGTCGGCGATCTCGCGCGCTTCGGTGAGGCGCGGGCTGTCACCGAGGAAATGGTGCGGCGAATCCGGCGCCAGCGACCACATGCCTGATATCTCCTCCGGCAGGTCGGCAAGCAGCGGCGAGAAATCGGCGGCGATCGGCTGGCTTTCCACCTGCACGCGGGCCTGCATGCGAATGTCGAGCGTCTCGTGCGGCGCGCGCAGCAGGAAGGAGGTGGTGGGGTGATGGAAGAAATCGACGAAATGCGACTGCTCGTCCGGCGAGGGCGAAATGGTGATCGAGCCGGCGATCAGCCGCTGCCGATTGGCCAGCGACAGCGGCATCAGGCGCATGATGTGGCGGGCGCCGGAGGCCGGCGCGTCGTAGCTGTAACCCATGTGGAGGGAGAGATCGTAGAGCACGGCCGTCACCCGAGATAGGTTTGGGCGAGCAGATCGGAGAGCTGCTCCAATTCGCGTTCGAGTCGCTGATAGACTTCGACGCCCATGCCCTCAGGCGTCATCACCGCCAGGCCGGAGTGGAGCCGCATCGCCTCGCGGTAGAAGGGCGACATCTGGCCGTTGATCATGGCATTCGGCAATTGTTCGACCTCGTGATGGATCTCGTTCACCTGGAAGAGGACCGAACGCGGGTTGAGCGGGTCGAGCGCCAAGAGGTCGGTGACGGTCAGCCGCGCGGTGTTGACGTTATAGCGGCGGCGATGGGTCATGACGCTGTCGCCGATCTCCAGCAGCATGTCGAGCGCGCCGTCAGGCGCTTCCGGGCCTGACATGTGGCCGAGCAGGCGCGTCATGTGCAGGCCGCGTTCGATATAACGGCCGAGCGAAAGGAACCGCCAACCGGTGAAGCGGTACATGTTTTCATGCATGAGACCGGCGAAGCCTGCAAGCTTCCGCAAGAGGATTGTCATTGCGTGGCTGGCATCGTCGCCGGCAGCGACGGTGACGTGGAAGCGGCGGGCGGTCTTGGCGAGATCGTTGAGCGCCAGCCAGCCGTCCGGGGAGAAACGGTCGCGGATGTTGCTGGCCGAATAAACGGCGCTGTCGATGTTGCGCAGCAGCGTTTCCGGCACGGCGTCGGCAGTATCGATATCGACGGCCGTGAGATAGTCGGAGACATCGGCGAGCAGCGGCTGGCTCGGATCGGCAGCTTCGGCGTAACGCGCATGCCAGGCGCGCAGGATGCGCAGCGCCCCTTCGGCGCGCTCGATGTAGCGGCCGAGCCAGAACAGGTTGTCGGCCGCCCGACTCGGCAGGCTGCCCGGCATGTTGCGGGTGAAGCTGCCTTCGGCAGGCAGCAGCGTGTGGCGCTCGACTGGCTTGTCACTGACGATCCAGACATCGGCGGCCGCACCGCCGGACTGCATGGCGATCGCCGCGACATCGGCGCCGGAGCCGATGCGGGCAAAACCGCCGGGCATGATCTGCCAGCCGTTTGCGGTGCGCGCGGCGAAGACGCGCAGCGACATCGGCCGCGGCACGAGCTTGCCGTCCACCCAGGCGGGTGTGGTCGACAGCGTGACGACCTCCTGGCCGACGAGCTTCGGGCCGTCCGAACTCAGCCAGTCGGTGATCGAATCCTTGGCAGCCGCGCGCAGCGATGAGCCGAGCACGGATTCGCCGTTATCGTCGAAGAAGGGGGCACGGGAATAGGCAGGGCCGATGACCATCTTTTCGATGTTTTTTGCCACGTGCTCGCGCTCTTCCTCCTGACCGCACCACCAGGTAGCGATCGAGGGCAAATGCAGATCCTCGCCAAGCAGATGGTGACAGATGGTCGGCATGAAGGCGAGAAGCGCCCGGGTTTCAAGAATACCGGTGCCGAGCGCATTGACGATGGTGAGGCTTTCGGCGCGCAGCGCTTCCACGAGGCCGGGCGTGCCGATATGCGAATTTTGGTTCAACTCCAGCGGGTCGGCAAACGCCGAATCGAGACGGCGCCAGAGCACGCCGATCGGCTTCAAGCCGGCGACGGTGCGCACCATGACACGGCCCTTGACGACGGTCAGATCCTCGCCCTCGAGCAGCATGAAGCCGAGATAGCGGGCGATGTAGGCGTGTTCGTAGTAGGTCTCGTTGGCGGGGCCGGGTGTCAGCACGGCGATGCGGTCGTCGCCCGAATGTTTCATACCCTGTAGCGCGTCGCGGAAGGCGCCGAAGAAGGAGGCGAGGCGATGGACCGGGGTTTCGGCATAGATATCCGAGAAGGCGCGAGTCGTCGCGACGCGGCTTTCCAGCGCGAAACCAGCGCCTGAGGGAGCCTGCGTCCTGTCGGCGAGCACCCACCAGTTGCCGTCAGGACCGCGGCCGATCTCGAAGGCGCAGAAATGCAGATAATGACCGGATGCCGGCTTGATGCCGGCGAGCGGGCGCTGGAATTCGGGATTGGCGGCGATCAGTGCCGGCGGCAGGAAACCTTCCTCCACCAGCCGGTTGTCGCCGTAGATATCGGCGATGATCGCTTCCAGCAGGTCGGCGCGCTGGACGAGGCCTGCCGAAAGCGTCTGCCATTCGCGCTCGTCGATCAGCACGGGGATATGCGAGATCGGCCAGGCTCGCTCTCCAGTGCCCTTGCTGCCATAGGCGCGATAGAAGACGCCGGCATCACGGAGGTAGCGATCGGCGCGGGCGAAACGCTCGGCGAGATCCTTTTCCGGCATTGCGCTCAGATGCGAGAGGAAATTTTGCCAGACGGGGCGGACGGCGCCGTCGTTGTCGACCATCTCATCGGCCGTATCGGGATGCGGCGCATAGTCGAAGGCCGCATTCTTGGCGATGCGGTCCTCTGCCTCTTCCCTGCGCTCCACTGCCGGCTTCTTGCCCATCAAAACCTAAGCCTCAAACCCTCGGCCTCAAACCCCGGCGGGCCGCCTCAGATCCAGCGTCAGCGGAAATTCCGGCGAACCCGTCTCGACGCGCGGAATGTATCCGCCCGCCGTATGCCCCCACGGTTCGAACCGGGTGAGCCGTCTTGCTTCCGCCTCGTTACCGTTGACCGGGAAGGTGTCATAGGTCCGGCCGCCCGGATGGGCAACATGATAGATGCAGCCGCCGATCGAACGTTTCGACCATGTATCATAAATGTCAAAAGTCAAAGGTGTGTTGATCGGCAGGACGGGATGCAGGCCCGAGGCCGGCTGCCACGCCTTGTAGCGGACGCCGGCGACCGACACGCCCGATGTGCCGGTCGGCGTCAGCGGCAGGGTGCGGCCATTGCAGGTGACGGTATAACGCGAGGCGTTGTTGGTTTCGAGCCGCACCTGCAGGCGTTCGACGGAGCTGTCGACGTAGCGGGCGGTGCCGCCCGGCGCGCCTTCCTCGCCCATGACATGCCAGGGCTCCAGCGCCTGGCGCAGTTCCAGCTTCGAGCCCTCGTATTCGACCTCGCCGCAGAAGGGGAAGCGAAATTCGAGCTGGGCCTTGAACCATTCCGGGCTGACGTCGAAGCCGTTTTCGCGAAGATCGGCGAGCACGTCGAGGAAGTCGGCCCAGACGAAATGCGGCAGCATGAAACGATCGTGCAGGGTCGTGCCCCAGCGGACGAACTTGCCGTCGACCGGATTGACCCAGAAACGGGCGATCAGCGCGCGCACCAGCAATTGCTGGGCAAGCGACATGCGCGCGTTCGGCGGCATCTCGAAACCGCGGAACTCGATGAGGCCAAGCCGTCCTGTCGGGCCGTCGGGCGAGAACAGCTTGTCGATGCAGATCTCGGCGCGGTGGGTGTTGCCGGTGACGTCGGTCAGAAGATTGCGGAACAGGCGGTCGACGAGCCAGGGCAGCGGTTGCTGGCCACGGCCGGGGGCTCCGATCTGCGCCATGGCGATCTCCAGCTCGTAGAGGCTGTCGTGACGAGCCTCGTCGATACGCGGCGCCTGGCTGGTCGGGCCGATGAACATGCCGGAGAAGAGATAGGAGAGCGCGGGGTGACGCTGCCAGTGGAGGACGACGCTCTTTAAGAGATCGGGACGGCGCAGGAAGGGGCTGTTGTTCGGATTGGCGCTGCCGACGACGACATGGTTGCCGCCGCCGGTGCCGGTATGGCGACCATCGATCATGAACTTGTCGGCGCCGAGCCGGGTCGCGCGCGCCTCCTCGTAGATCGCCGTGGTGATGTCGACGCAGTCCTTCCAGTTGGAGGCCGGATGGATGTTGACCTCGATGACGCCGGGATCCGGGGCGACGCGGATGACGTTGATGCGCTCGTCCTGCGGCGGCGGATAGCCTTCGATATGGACGGGAAGCTTGAGCTCGGCGGCGGCGTTTTCGGCGGCGGCGATCAGCTCGAGATAATCCTCGATGCGCTCCACCGGCGGCATGAAGATGCAGAGCCTGCCGTCGCGCGGCTCGACCGACATGGCGGTGCGTACGGCGCCGCGAAGCTCGCCGAGCGTCTGTTCGATCCGGCCGCGATTGCTCTCGTCGGCATGGAAGGAGGCTTCCGGCATGGCCCGACCGGCCGGTACGAAGACGTCAGGCAGCGGTCCCCGCGGGATCGTCGGATCGGCGGGGTGGATATAGGGGTAACGCGCCGGGGGGACATAGGGCAGCGTGCCGAGCGGCAGGCGGTATCCGATCGGACTGTCGCCCGGGACGAGGAAGATCTTGCCGCGGCGGGTGCGCCATTTCTCGCTGACCCAGACCCGTGTTTCGGCTGCCTTGGCGTTCCATGCCTGAACCGGAAGGACGTAACCGGTCGGGGTCGTGAGGCCGCGGGCGAAGACGCGAGCGATACGGCTGCGCTCCTCGGGATCCTTCAGCTTCGAATTCGACGGATCGACATTTTCGGGAAGGCTGCCTTCCTTGATGATCCAGTCGGCCGGATCCTCATAGGCCGGCTGCACCATGTCGGGCTTGATCGCCAGTTCCTTTGCGATCGCCGTCAGGAGCTTTTCGGCATCCTCGGCTTTGACGCCGGTATCCTTGCCTTCGGCGGCGACCAGATCGAGGTTCTGCCAGACCGGCTTGCCGTCGCGGCGCCAGTAAAGCGAGAAGGTCCAGCGCGGCAGGCTTTCGCCCGGATACCATTTGCCCTGGCCATAATGCAGGAAACCGCCGGGGGCGAAGCGTTCATGCAGCTTGCGGATCAGGATGTCGGCCTTTTCGCGCTTGGTCGGGCCGACCGCGGCGGTGTTCCACTCCTCGGACTGGAAGTCGTCGATCGAAACGAAGGTCGGCTCGCCGCCCATCGTCAGATGCACGTCCTCGGCTTCGAGGACGCTGTCGACCTTCTCGCCGAGTTCGTTGAGCTCCTCCCAGCTTTCATCGGAAAAGGGCTTGGTGATGCGCGGGTGCTCGGCGACGCGCGAGACCTTCATGTCGAAGGCGAATTCGGTTTCGGCCTCGCCAAAATAACCGCCGGAGATCGGAGCGGCGTTGCGATAATGCGGCGTGGCGGCAAGCGGGATGTGGCTTTCGCCGGTCAGCAGGCCGGACGTCGGATCGAGGCCAACCCAGCCGGCGCCGGGCAGATAGACCTCCGCCCAGGCATGCAAGTCGGTGAAATCGACTTCGGTGCCGGAGGGGCCGTCAAGCGCCTTCAGGTCCGGCGTCAGCTGGATGAGGTAGCCGGAGACGAAGCGGGCGGCGAGGCCGAGATGGCGAAGGATCTGGACGAGCAGCCAGCTGGTGTCGCGGCAGGAGCCCTTGGCGCTTTCCAGCGTTTCTTCCGGCGTCTGCACGCCGGTTTCCATGCGGATGACATAGCCGATCTGCCGCTGCAAGCGGGCATTCAGGCCGACGATCATATCGACCGTCGGCTGGTCGGGCGACCAGTCGAGCGTCGGCAGCAGCGCCTTCAGGCGCGGACCGGCCGGCTCCGGCGTCATGTAGATCGACAGATCCTCCTGGATCGTTTCAGGGTATCCGAAGGGCCACTTGGTCGCCTCTTCCTCGACGAAGAAGTCGAAAGGATTGTAGACCGTCATGTCGGCGACGAGATCGACCTCGATCTTGAATTCGGTCACAGGGTCCGGAAAGACATAGCGGGCAAGGTAGTTGCCGTAAGGGTCCTGCTGCAGATTGACGAAATGGTTGGCGGGCGTGACCTTCAGCGAGTGGCTGAGCACCCGTGTCTTCGAATGCGAGGCAGGTTTCAGCCGGATGATCTGTGGGCCGAGGCGGACCGGCTTGTCATAGGTGTAATGCGTCAGATGATAGATGCTGGCTTTGATCGACATATTTCTCTTTTTATCCGGCTCGCATCGTCGTGCGGCTTGCTGTTCCCGAAAATCAGTGTGTGCAATGCAGCGAAAGAAAGCAAGGCGGAAAGGCAGGCAGCTTTTATGCCGCCTTGGCAAAGGTGACAGCCGCCTTCAGGCCCTTGCCGCCGGTGCCCGGCTCCAGCGTCAGCGCGGCATTGAAAAGATTGGCGATTTCTTCGACGATCGGCAGGCCGAGGCCGGCACCGGGCGCACCGGAATCATTGCCGCGCGAAAAACGCCGGCGCACTGCTTCCAGCTTCTCGCGCGGAATGCCGGGGCCATTGTCCTCGACTTCGAGGCGGATTGTCTCCGAGGCGGCGATGATCCGGACGGTGACCTCAGCTCCCTTGCCGGCATAGGCGATGGCATTGCCGGCAAGGTTGCGCAGCATTTCGCCGATCAGCAGCGGTTCGGCGCGGACCATCGCCGGGCTCTCGCCCTCGAAGCCGAGATCGATGCCGGCGACGGCGGCCGTCGGGATCTGTTCGCCGGTGATCTCCTGGGCAATGGCGGCGAGATCGATGGCGGAGGCGGTTAGTGCCTCCTTGGCGGTGGCGGCGTCGATCTTGGCCATCAGGAGAAGCTGGGCGAGGATGCGTTCGGCATGTGCGACCGCCTGGTCGCCCTTCAGTGCTGCCGCCTGGGCCTCATCGAGCGAGCCGGCGCGGGCGGAAAGGGCAAGCTGAGTGCGGATGATCGCCAGCGGCGTGCGCAGCTGATGGCTGGCATTGCCGGTGAAATGGCGGAGCGCATCGAGCGCCGATTGCAGGCGGACCATGAAGGAATTCACCGTATCGACCAGCGGCTCGACCTCGCTTGGCACGGTCTGCTTGATCGGATGCAGATCATCGGGGCTGCGTTCGCCGATGGCGTCGCCGAGCTTGTAGAGCGGGCGGAGCGCCACCGTGACCGAGATCCAGACGATGACGGCCGCGCCCGCGATCATGAAGGCGAGGCGGAGTGCGGAGCGGACAAGGATTGCCCGCGCCAACTGCCGGCGGGCGATGGCGGTTTCAGCCACCGTCACGACGAAGGGCACGGAGCGGATTCCTGTCGATGCCGAACGTTCAAGTGTGGCGACGCGGATCGGTTCGCCGCGGAAGGTGTTGTCGGCGAAGGAGGCGGCATCGCCCGGCGTCTTCTTCAGGACCGGCAAGGACTGGTAGCCGGTGATGAATCGGCCCGGCGGGCCGTCGACGCGGTAGAAGACGCGATCCTGCGCGGCCGAGGTCAGCATCTCGAGTGCGACATAGGGGATATCGACCTGCAGCGTGCCATCCTCGGCGACGACGACGCGCTCGGCGATTGCCAACGCGGAACCGGCGAGGACGCGGTCGGAGACGATATTGGAAGTCTGGACCGCCTCGCGGTAGGTATCGGCGAGTGCCAGCGTGCCGATGACGGCTGTCGAGACCAGCAGCCAGAAGAGCAGCCGGCGTCTGAGGGAATAGGCGGCTTTCATGAGGCCTCGGGCAGCTTGTCGAGATAATAGCCGATCCCGCGCGCAGTCTTCACGGTCAGTCCGTGCGGCGACAGGCGCTTTCGTAGGCGGCTGACATATTGCTCGATGGCGTTTGCGGAAATGTCGTCGTCGAAGGCCGTCAGCGATTGAATGATCGCCTCCTTGGCGACGACCTTGCCGGCCCGCATGAAGAGGATTTCGAGCAGGCCGAGCTCGCGGGCGGGAATATCGAGGGGCGTGGCGCCCGATGAAAAGGTGCGGGAATTGAGATCGAAGGAGATGCCGCCGAAGCTGACGGTCGCCGAGCGCAGCCCGGCCTGGCGGCGCAGCAATACGCGCACGCGGGCTTCGAATTCGGCGATGTCGAAGGGCTTGATCAGATAGTCGTCGGCGCCGAGATCGAGGCCCTTCACCCGTTCTTCCGGCGTGCCGCGCGCGGTCAGGATGAGAACGGCCGCCTGGTTCTGCCGGGCGCGCATGGCGCGCAGCACGTCGAGCCCGTCCATCTCGGGCAGGTTGAGGTCGAGGATCACCAGATCGAAACTTTCCGCGGCGATGACCGCATCGGCAGACGCGCCGTCATGGACGACATCGACAGCATGGCCCGTGCCGCGCAAGATCGCCGACAGGCCATCGGCCAGCGCGATATTGTCTTCGGTGAGCAGGATGCGCACGGATGTTTCCCCTGTTTTTCAAAGGAGATTACAGAGGTGAAGGAGGGATGTCACAGCGATTTTGAAGCTTACAGCGCCGCGCGCCTTTCAGCCGCGCAAAGGGCGCTGTAACACTTTGAATCTACGCAACGTGCTTTCCGAAAATCGATTGCGATTTTCTGGCCGATGCGCCAGTGAACGGCCGGGAAAGGCTCGACCTCAGCTCCCGGTTCTTTCGATCCGCTCGCGCTGCGTCATCGCGGCGGCGAGGAGTTTCTGGAAGCGGGGATCGTCGCGGATGTTGTCGAGGTCGGAATCATTATCGAACCATTTGATATGGTAGACGGAGCTGTTCGGCAGCAGCTTCTGCAGCAGATCAATCGCTTGGTCGAGGTCGCCGAGGACGGAGTAGACGCAGGCGAGATTGTACTGCGCGACGATGTCGTCGGGATCGATGGCGATCGCACGAGCCGCCCAGTCGCGTGCCCTTGCCGCATCGCCGAGATGGGCAAGCGCCAGCGCGCCGCGATGGGCCGGGCCGGAATTTTCCGGATTGAGGTTGAGGGCGCGTTCGGCGCGGAGCAGGCCGAGGCGCGCCCAGTTTTCCGTATCCAGCACCCGGCCGAGCGAGCGGTAGGCGGACATCAGATGGATCGGCGAGACGTAATCATCCGGGCGGATTGCGGCGGCGCGGGTGAAATATTGCACGGATTCGGCGAAGTTGCCGCGCATGAAGAAGAACCGGGCATAGTGGAAATTCGCCTCGAAGAGATTCGGGTCGAGCGCCAGGGCACGCTCGAAGGCCGCCGCCGCCCTGTCGTCGTAGCCGCTCTGGTGCAGGGCGAGACCATGGGAGGCGTGGGCTTCGGGAAGGTCAGGATCGAGCTCCAGGGCGCGGGCGCTCATGTCGAGGATCCGCCTCAGCGGCACGTCATCAGGCGCCCAATCGCGGATCGCCGCGTCGCAATCGGCGATGCCGGCATAGGCGCGCGCATAATCCGGATCGAGCTCGACCGCCTTGCAGAACATGCGCCTTGCGAGCTGCAGATAAGATTTGGTCCAGGTGTGGGAGAGCTGGCGGCCCCTGAGATAGTAGGTATAGGCCTCGACATTGGCGGTTGGCTCATTGGCGATCGCCTTCTTCTCTTCCGGCAGCAGGCGCACCTTCAGCTGGCCGACGATCGCATGGGTGATCTCGTCCTGGATGGCGAAGATGTCGGTCATGTCGCGGTCGTAACGCTCGGCCCAGAGATGGTCGCCATTGGCGGTGTCGATCAACTGACCGGAAATGCGCACCCGATTGCCGACGATGCGCACACTTCCCTCGAGCACGTAGCGCACGCCAAGCTCCTGAGCCAGCCGCTTCACCTTCACCGATATGCCCTTGTAGGTGAAGATGGTATTGCGCGGCACGACGTGCAGGCTGGAGATCTTGGAGAGATCGGTGATGATGTCTTCGGTGATGCCGTCGGAGAAATAATCCTGGTCGGCATCACCGCTCATATTGGTGAAGGGAAGCACCGCGATGAAGCAGGTGTTGCGGTTCTGCGCGACCAATCTGGCGGAGGAAGGCGGTGCCAAGCTGACGGTATAGACCTGAACGGGCTGCCGGATGTTCTTCAGCATATGTTCGCCGATGAATTCGAAGCCGAGATTGAGGCGCGAGCCGACCTGATCGCGCACCGAGGCCGACACGGCGATGCCGCCCGGCGTTGCGATGCGCTCGAGCCTGGCGGCGAGATTGACCCCATCTCCGAATATGTCGCCGTTCTCGACAACGACGTCGCCGAGATTGATGCCGATGCGGAATTCAACGCGTTCGTCCTTGGGCACGTTCTCGTTGCGGGCCGCCATGCTGCGCTGGATTTCGGCGGCACAGGCGACCGCATTCACCACGCTCTGGAATTCGGCAAGGATGCCATCGCCGGTGAGTTTGACGATCCGGCCCTTGTAATCGGAAATGCGAATGTCGACCAGCTCGCAGCGATGGCGGTTCAGCGCCTGCAGGGTGCCGGATTCATCGATGCCCATCAGTCGGCTGTAGCCGACGACATCCGCAGCGAGAATAGCGCTCAGTCGTCGTTCCATGACCCCTCCATGGATCTTCCCAGATTAACCTAGCTATTTATAGAGTTTTTGTCGCATAGAGTCGTCCCCCGAAAAAGAAATTCGGGCGGTTTCGACGTCTTTACGCGGCAGCGGACCGTATAAACCCCGTTGATCTTCATCAATACTCTAAAAGGGTGAAGGATGGAACCGATCCCTAATCCTTTATGATGAAAGGACAATTCACATCGGAGAAAAACGGAATGTTCTGCTTTGGTCGACAGTTTCTGAATCGGCATCATAAAACCAATCGCCGAGCGATTTAAGGCTTGAACCGGAGCTGGAGGCATAGCCTGAAAGACGAATCGGGAGGGAATCAAAAACCGGATGAAATGGTGATTTGCGCTTGCCTCAACTGTTGCCGTGAGGTGGGGGCTGGTTATTGTGGCGACGGTTTCAAGCGCAACGAGGGTAGGAATGACAGGTCCGGTCCGGAATTTTCTGGAGTTTCGTGATATTCCGGAGGCTGGGCTTCGGTCGATCATGGGTCGCGCCGGTGAGCTTGCCAAAGCCTGGGACGAGCGCACGATGCCGCAGAGCCTTGCGGGCAAACGCGTCGCGCTGATTGTCGATGATGGCGGCTGGCGCAATACGACCGCCTTCGATCTCGGCATCCAGGCGATGGGCGGTATCTGCGTGCACGTGCCGATCGGCTTCAATGCCAGGGAGGACACCGGCGATCTCTCGGGTTATCTTGGCAACTGGTTCGACATGGTGGTGATCCGCACGAAGGAATTTGCGACATTGAAGGCGGTGGCTGCAGCCTCGCCGGTGCCTGTCATCAATGCGCGCACACGCTCCAACCACCCCTGCGAGACGCTCGGCGACCTTGCCTATATCAAGAGCCGGCGCGGCTCGATCGATGGGTTGAAGGTCGCCGGCGTGGCGGCGGACGCCAATATCTTCCGCTCCTGGGTCGAAGCGTCGATTGCGCTGCCGATCGAGGTGGTCCAAGTCTATCCCGAACGCTGGCACGTCCGAGACAGCGCGTGGCTCAATGGGCGCTTCCGCGCGAGCACCGACATGGGCGAGCTATCGGATGCCGAGGTCGTCATCACCGATTCATGGCCGAGTGACGTTGCGGGGGAGGCGCTCGCCGGCTACCGGATTGGGACCGTCGTGCTCGATCGTTTGCGAGAGGATGCAATCTTCCTGCCGTGCCCGCCGGTTACGCGCGGCCAGGAGGTGACGGCTGGGGCGATGGAGCATCCGCTTTGCCAAAGTCGCGCCGCCAAGGCCTTTCTGCTGCACGCGCAGAATGCGTTGATGGAGTGGATCCTCGCCTAGTTCCGGCCTTCGATCTCCACTGCGCAGAATGTTCATGATAGAAGCGGCGAGGGATCGGGAGGTTTGACAGATGGCGGGACTAACGATCGAACTCGCTGACAGCGAGACGGAGATGATCGCCGTACGGGGCCTCTGCCGATCATTCCGGCAATGGCTCTATGACAATTACCCCCAGCATCGGCCAGTGATCGATCTCTATTACAACCCGCAAAAATTCGAGGCGCTGCTCGTCGACCTGCCGCAGATTCACGCAAGGCCGAAGGGCGCGATCTTCCTGGCGCGGATCGATGGAGAGCCTGTCGGCTGCGTCATGCATCACGCGCAGGCGCCTGACATTGCCGAGATGAAAAGGCTTTTCGTCTCGGCCGCCGCTCGCGGTCGTGGTGTTGCCGTCGCGCTCTGCGAGGCATCGATCGCCCAGGCGAGAGCTGACGGCTATCACTCGATGCGGCTTGATACCGGCATTTTTCAGACGGCAGCGCAGGGGCTCTATCGCCGCCTCGGCTTCCGGGAGCGGGATGCTTATTATCCGGTTCCGCCGGAGCTCCAGCAGATCCTGCTCTTCTTCGAGCGGGAACTGTGATCCCGTCACGCACCGCGTGCCGCCTCGGCCGCGGCCTTGCTCCTCCCGGCGCGCTCAGGCATTGTTGCTGCATGAGGAGAGTTTTCATCTTGCTGCTGGCGTTCTGGCCGGGTTTTGCCCTGGCGGATCAGGCCTTCTATCCGGCAAAATCGGGCAATGCCGATGCGCCGGTGCTGACGGTTTATTCCTCGCTCGACGAACCGTTGGCGCGGCCGATGATCCGGGGTTTTCAGGCGGCCAATCCCGACGTCGCGGTCAAATACGAGGACATGCTGACGGGCGACATCTACGACCGGATCGTCCGGGAGACGGATGCCGGCAAGAAGACGGCGGACTTCGCCTTTTCCTCGGCGATGGACCTGCAGGTGAAGCTTTCCAACGACGGCTATGCGCAGGTCAGCAACCTGCCGATGAGTGCGCCATGGCCGAAATGGGCGAACTGGCGTAACACCGCCTATGCGCTCACCTTCGAGCCGGCGGTGTTCGTCTATCACAAGCCGAGCTTCGCGCATGAGCCGGTGCCGAGCTCTCGGGCTGAATTCGTCGATTATCTGAAGCGCAAGGGCAACGACGTCCATGGGCGGATCGGTACCTACGATATCGAGCGCTCCGGCGTCGGCTTTCTTTTCATGGCGCGCGACCAGGAGCAGTTCGGCGACATCTGGTCGGTGATCGGGGCGATGGGGGCTGCCGGCGTCAAGCTTTATTCGACGAGTTCGGCGATCCTCGAACGTGTTGCCGACGGGCGCTTCGTGCTCGGCTACAATATTCTCGGCTCCTATGCTGCCGACTGGGCCTCGCGCTATCCCGATGTCGGCATCGTGCTGCCGAAAGATTATACGGTGGTGATGTCGCGGATCGGCCTGGTGCCGCAGGCCGCCGCCGAGCCGGAGCTCGGGCGGCGTTACCTGACCTTCTTCATGTCGAGGAAGGGCAGACGATCATGGCGCGCGAGCTGCAGATCCCGGCCGTGAGCCCCGAGGTGGCAGGGGAAAATACCGCCAATACGCTGCAAGAACTGCTCGGTGCCCAACTGCGGCCGGTGCCTGTCAGCCCCGGGTTGATGCTCTATCTCGACCAGGTGAAGCGGGCGCGGCTGATCGCGCACTGGAACGAGGTTCTGCGGATGCAGTGAAGGCGGGATTTGGACCGGCACCTGCCAATTACGGCAAAAAAGTGTCCGCTGCTTCTGGATATCTCGCCGATGTCAGCTAGATGACAGGTTGTTATGGTCGCTTTGGCTACTTCTTCTCCGTGGAGGCGGAGAGCTGAAGCCTTGGGAGGTATTCCGCTCGTCATTCAGGACTCTTGCGTCCGCTGGCCGGCCATTCCTCCCGATTCCCTGAGAATAACAGGCGGTCTGCTCAGCCGCCGACGGAGGACACATCGTGAAGCATACGTTCATCGCAACCCTTTTTGCAGCGACCATCGCGCTGCCGGCCTATGCGGCCGACTACACCATCATCGCGCCGGCCGCGCCAGGCGGCGGCTGGGACCAGACGGCCCGTTCGCTGCAGACCGCGCTGCAGCAGGAGAAGATCTCCGGCAACGTGCAGGTCCAGAACGTCCCCGGCGCCGGCGGCACCATCGGCCTTGCGCAGTTCAGCAGCCAGGCTGCCGGCAACCCGAACTCGCTGATCGTCGGCGGCTATGTCATGGTCGGCGCGATCCTCACCAACAAGTCGCCGGTGACGCTCAAGGATGTCACGCCGATCGCCCGTCTGACCGGCGAATATGAGGCCGTCGTCGTTCCTGCTGCATCCGAGATCAAGACCATGGCTGATCTCGTTGCGGCGCTGAAGAAGGATCCGGGTTCGGTTTCCTGGGGTGGCGGTTCGGCCGGCGGCACCGACCATATCACCGTCGGCCTGATCGCCAAGGCTTCCGGCGTCGATCCGACCAAGATCAACTATGTCGCCTTCTCCGGCGGCGGTGAAGCGCTCGCCGCCATTCTCGGCGGCCAGGTCACGGCCGGCGTCTCGAGCTATAGCGAGTTCGAATCGCAGGTGAAGTCAGGCACGCTTCGTCTTCTCGCAGTCTCCAGCGATAAGCGCATCGACGGCGTCGATGCCCCAACACTGAAGGAAGCCGGCACCGACGTCACCATCCAGAACTGGCGAATGGTCGCCGCTGCCGCAGGCCTCACGGCAGAGCAGGTCGCAGCCATCACCGCCGATTTCGAGAAGCTGCATACCTCCGCCACCTGGCAGGAAACCCTGAAGACCAAGGGCTGGGCCGACACCTATCTGTCCGGCGATGCCTTCAAGGCGCAGCTCGAGAAGGATGTCTCGGCCACTGAAAGCATACTCAAAGACATCGGACTTGTTCAATGAGCGAGGATAACACCTCCTCGGCAACAATACGCCGCCCTGATTGGGCGGCGTTCATCATTGCCGTTTTCCTCTTCGTCGTCGCCGGCGTGATGGCCTGGGATGCCTTGCATCTGAAAACGATCGCGCAGTACGACCGCATCGGTCCTGCGACAGTGCCTCAAGTGGTGGCGTTCGGCCTCTTCTGTCTCGGGATCTGGACCGCCTTCGAAGCCTGGCGCGGCGATTTTCCCGAACGTGACCGGCAGGAAGTCGCACCCGTCATCTGGATCGTCGCCGGTCTTGCCGGCCAGATGCTGCTTTTGCGCGTCGCCGGTTTCTCGATCGCGACCGGCATTCTCTTCGCGCTGACGGCACGCGGCTTCGGCAAGCGTAAGCTCTGGATCTCGCTGCCGCTTGGCATCGTCATCAGCTTCGTCGTCTGGGCGATCTTCTCGCAGCTGCTGCAACTGACGCTGCCGGCCGGCCCGCTCGAACATCTGTTCTTCTGACCGCGCCGACGCGCTGTCAGCTGTTTTGATTTTGCGCGGCGCCTGACCCCGAAATCGGATGGTCGGGAACGCCGCTTGGGACACCAAGATGAACACATTCGAATTCCTATGGCAGGGTATCCTGGTTGCGATGCAGCCGATGAACCTGGTTTATGCGCTGGTCGGCGTGACGCTCGGCACCGCCGTCGGCGTGCTTCCCGGCATCGGCCCGGCACTTACCGTGGCGCTGCTGCTGCCCGTCACCTACAAGCTCGATCCCGGCGGCTCGCTGATCATGTTCGCTGGCATCTATTACGGCGGCATGTATGGCGGCTCGACGACCTCGATCCTGCTCAATACGCCGGGCGAAAGCGCCTCGATCGTCACCGCGCTCGAGGGTAACAAGATGGCGCGCGCCGGGCGCGGCGGACCGGCGCTGGCGACAGCGGCAATCGGCTCCTTCGTCGCCGGGCTGATCGCCACGCTCGGGCTCGCCTTCATCGCGCCTTACATCGTCAAGCTGGCGCTGGTCTTCGGGCCGCGCGAATATTTCGCGCTGATGGTGCTTGCCTTCGTCACCGTCTCCTCGGCGTTCGGCGACTCCGCCTTGCGGGGCCTGACCTCGCTGTTCATCGGTTTCGCGCTCGCCATGGTCGGCATCGACCAGCAGACAGGGCAGGCCAGGCTTTCCTTCGGCATCCCCGACCTGCTCGATGGTGTCGAGGTGACGACGCTTGCTGTGGCGATGTTTGCGATCGGCGAGACGCTTTATATCGCCGCGCAGGGCGACCGGATCGCGGAGAAGGTCGAGGCGGTCAAGGGTTCGCTCTGGATGACCGCTGAGGACTGGGCGCGTTCGTGGAAGCCCTGGCTACGCGGCACGCTGATCGGTTTCCCGATCGGCGCGATGCCGGCGGGCGGCGCCGAAATCGGCACTTTCCTCTCCTATGCGACCGAAAAGCGGCTGGCGAAAAACCCGGAAGAGTTCGGCCATGGCGCGATCGAAGGTGTGGCCGGCCCCGAGGCCGCAAA
Organism: Rhizobium zaerense; assembly: GCF_051810725.1. Lineage (NCBI taxonomy): Bacteria > Pseudomonadati > Pseudomonadota > Alphaproteobacteria > Hyphomicrobiales > Rhizobiaceae > Rhizobium > Rhizobium zaerense. The sequence continues at coordinate 1,240,963 of NZ_CM132690.1, forward strand.
CAACGCATCGGCCGCCGGCACGTTAGTGCCGCTTCTGACGCTCGGCCTGCCGACGACGGCAACGGCGGCGATCATGCTTGCCGGCTTTCAGCAATACGGCTTGCAGCCGGGACCGCTGCTGTTTGCCACCAATCCGCAGCTCGTCTGGGGGCTGATCGCCAGCCTGCTCATCGCCAATGCGATGCTCTTGGTGTTGAACCTGCCGATGATCGGGCTCTGGGTAAAGCTGCTGACCATTCCGAAGCCATGGCTCTATGCGGGCATCCTGCTGTTTGCGACGCTCGGGACGATCGGCGCCAATCCGTCGGTGTTCGAGCTCGGCATGCTGCTCGCCTTCGGTCTGCTCGGTTATGTGATGCGGCTCTTCGGCTATCCAATCGCGCCAGCCGTCGTCGGCCTGATCCTCGGCCCGCTTGCCGAGCAGCAGCTGCGCCGGGCGCTGGCGATCAGTCAGGGCGACGTCACGACGCTGGTGATGTCGCCGATCGCGGCGGGCCTGCTCATTGTTGCAGCCGCCGCCTTCCTCATCCCGTTGATCCTGCGGCTGCGCGGCAGGGGACAGGTGCTCTCGCAACTGGCGGCAAACGAAGACTAGCGCATCGGCCCGAAAATCGGAATCGATTTTCGGAAAGCGCGAGGCGCAGATTTCAAAGTGTTAGAGCAAGAAAAAGACCACCCACCCCCGCCTTGAGGCCGGCCATGGAGACATGCGCCGGCCTCCTGTTTTTGCATGGCTGCGGTGATTTTCCGAGCATTGTTGATGTGTATGCGCGATGCCATCTGCGAGTAGGCAATCAACGAGCAAGAGGAAAAGGACAATGTCCGCACTCCGCAATTCAGTCCGTACTGGCTTCTTTGGCCGTGCATTCGCCGTCCTTGGCGCTGCAAACGCCGTCAGCGCTGCTGTCGAAGCAGGTCGCCGCCCGCGCCCCAACGACCTCACGAAACTCGGCATCGACCCGACCTCCTTCGAGCACGTCACCCGCTAAGACCTTGAAGTCATGCATGAATGAATTAGCCCGCAACCGGATGGTCGCGGGCTTCATTTTTATCCCACCGGGTGCAACAGCGCGACGCCCTGTGACACCCGACGTCAGGCTTGAAGCTCTTTCCGCTGGGTGTCGTGATCCTCCACCTTTTCGCGCCTGTTGTGGCGGATGGACGACCAAAGGGACAGGCCGATCAAGGCCGCGCCGCCGAGCCCGGTGATAACCTCGGGGATGTGTACCAGGGTCTGCGCATACATGATCACCGAGAGGATCAGGATGGCGTAGAAGGCGCCATGTTCGAGATAGCGATATTCGGCAAGCGTTCCCTTCTCCACCAGCATGATCGTCATCGAGCGCACATACATGGCGCCGATGCCGAGGCCGATTGCGATGACGAAGAGGTTCTGCGTCAGCGCAAAGGCGCCGATGACGCCGTCGAAGGAGAAGCTGGCATCCAGCACCTCCAGATAGATGAAGGCGCCGAGGCCGCCCTTGGCGGCAGCACTCATCGTCTGCTGCGAGGCATCGAGCAGCCCGCCGACCACCTCGACCGCGAGGAAGGTGAGCAGGCCATAGATGGCGCAATGGACGAAGACAGTGGCTTCCTCGCCACCGATCAGCCAGGAAAAAACCAGCATCAGCGCCAGCACGAAGGCGATCTCGATGCCCTTGATGGTGGCCGAACGCGCCATCATCTTTTCAAGACCGCCGATCCAGTGCACCTGCTTCTCGTGATTGAAGAAGTAGTTGAGGCCGACCATCATCAGGAAGGTGCCGCCGAAGGCTGCGATCGGCAGATGTGCGTCGTTCATGATGCGGGCATATTCGGCCGGCTCGCGTGCGGCAAGCACCAGAGCATCCCAGGGACCGATCTGGGCCGCGATCGCGACGATTGCCAGCGGGAAGACGATGCGCATGCCGAAGACGGCTATGATGATGCCCCAGGTGAGGAAGCGCTTCTGCCAGACCGGCGTCATCTCCTTCAGCTTGTTGGCGTTGACGATGGCATTGTCGAAGGAGAGCGATATCTCCAGCACTGCAAGCACTGTGCAGATGAAGAAGACGGTCGCCATGCCGCCGATCGTGCCGGTCGTCTGCCAGCCGAGCATGGCGCCGAGAACGAGGCCGAGGGCAGTAACGATGAAAGCCCAGCGGAAATAGCTGAGCGAAGATTTATGGGTCACGGACTGGTTCATGGCCGCACCTCGCGGCCGCAAATTGCATCGAAGCGGGCTGAAATATTGGAAAAACGCGACATGCCACAACGGGCATGCGGGTCAGGCATGGTGAGTCTGTTCATTGATGAAAAATCCGCCGGCTAAGCTGCAGGCGGTACCGACATCACGAGAGCGCCGTAAAAACTCTCGCCAGAGGGGCCCGGCACCAAAGTTCCCCCGTCAGCCGATGTCTGGAAGGCTGCGGGATAGGCTCTAGGTAATGAGCTTCCCCGGCCAGTCAAGGCTGGTCGCCACACCGGGATTGGGTAATTTTTTTTGGAACCATCCTGATGCCCACCCGTTAGGCACTGTTGAGCTTAAAAAAGGAGGCCGATGATGCACACTTCGACCCATATTCCAGATAAACGCACGGAGGCGTCCGACCGCATGAAGCGGGCGAAGCCAAACCGCATGCAGAAGGCGCAGGTGCTGCCGCCGCATCAGGTCGATCTGACGCTGACGCCCGGCGTCTATCACGACATTCACGTGCCGGCCCATGTTAGCGGTGCCGATCTTTCCAAGGGTGGACCCGACATTAAGGCCCCCGGCGTGAAAGCCAATGCAGAGACCAAGAAATAACGGCTATTCCGGATGCCTCTTTGGCGCGCTGACGCTAGATTTAAAACAGGATGAGAAACATATGACGATCAACTTTGTGCCCCGCGAGATCTTCATCCGGCACGAAAATGAATGGCAGGCTGTCCGCGAGGCGGCGGACGAGCGCGTCAATATCGGCAAACGCCAGAAGCCGTTCTCGTGCATTGCCGGCACGGCATCGGTTGGGAAAAACGATCCTTCGGCCGCACGCTCCGAATAACCAACCAGTCACGCTGGCGTTAGCGACGTTAGCGCCCGGCATGATGCCGGGCAGTCGCGTGCCTCACGCTCGAAGCCGATCAGCTCGCCGAAGACGTTCCATGGATTTTCCCCAGAGGAATTTTTCGCTGGCCAAAATCTGGGCGTGGAATTTGTCCAGCTTTTCCCCTCATGGGTTTAAGCAGGCGCACCGGCCCCACCGATGCACCTCGGCGCTTCCATGTTATTGGAGGGGAAGATCGGCCAACCATGCATCATCCTGTCGCCGCGCCAACCTTTCGGAAAGGATTGGGCAGCGATAATCCCGGCCTCACGGGAATCGGACAGATGGCCAAGACAGCGACACGCGGCCGCCGCAAGGCGCCAGCCAGAGGAAAGAGCAAAGCGCGCAGCAGCGGTGGCGGATTGCTGCCCTGGGCGGTGATCGGCATTGCCGCGTTCGGCGGCATCGTCGCCCACGACCATTGGAAGAGCATCCAGCCGATGCTTGCAAGGCAATCGCCGTCGATCACGCCGGAAACGGCGGAGCCGAGGCCCGTCGTCAGGAAGGACGTGCCGCCGAAGCAGGTGGCGCTTGCCGCCCCCATGCCCAAAACCGCAGCGTCGGTGCCTCAGTCGCAGCCGCTGCCGCCAGCCGCGATCCCGACGCCGATGATCCAACCGATAAAGACAGTGCCGTCCCCGGCCTTGCCTGCCGTTTCGGAAACCGGGGCGGTCGCCTTCGGCTATTGCGGGCAGGGCGCGCATATCAATTGCGTCGGCGACGGTGGTGTCTTCTGGTACAAGGGCGAGAAGATCGTGATTGCCGACATGGCAAGCCCCGTAGTCGATCAGGCGCGCTGTGACGGCGAGCGCCGGGTGGCCTTCGCCGCCAAGTCGCGGCTGCTGGCGCTTCTGAACGCCGGGCCCTTCACCATGAATGCCGCGGGCAAGAGCGAGCCCTCTGGCGCGCCGCGCGTCGTCTCGCGCGACGGGCGCTCTTTCGGCGCGCAGCTGATCAATGAGGGACTGGCACGCAAGCCAGGGGCTGTCGGCAGCGCCTGGTGCGCCTGAGAGCGGCTACTTACCCTTCTTCACCAGCTTGCCGCCGGTGCGGAAGCTGCCAGTGAAGGAAGAATCCTTGCTTTCGGCGGTGCATTCGATCGCGATCGGCTGGCCGGCATAGGGATTGCCGAAGGTGCAGAAGCCGGCGACCTTGACCTCTCCGGTCATCTTGTTGCCGACACCGGTGGTGACGAGGCTGAGCGGCAGGCGGGCATTGCCGTTGGAGGCGGGCTTGATGCCGCTGCCGTCGCCCTGGAAGCCGAGCGCCTTGCCGTCTGAAGTGAAGATGAAGGTCACCAAGCCATTGGCCAGCGTGACGCTGGCAAGCTCGTTCTTGCAGCCCTTGGTGGCGTCGAATTTGGCGACGACCAGCTTGGCGCATTTGCCGGAAAGCGTAATGACGCCGGGAGCACCGGGAAAGGTCTCGGCAGGTGCGGCCGGCGCGGCAGAGGCCGGCAAGGCGAGGGCAATGGAAAAAATTGCGGCAGCGGCAAGCACGGATAACTTCATTTCGATCTCAAACCCCATGTCGTGGCGAGGCGAATCACAACCTCACCCTCGGTCCGCCATGGCATGGTTCTGTGTCCGAATTTGGCTCCGCTATTCCTGAAGCACAAAAATTTCACCGGCCACCAGGCTGGCTCGGCGATCGGCGGCAGATGAGTGAAAAGTTGGTTGAGCTTGCCGGTTGCAAGATCCGGCAATGGCATAGGCTGCAGGACATCGGCAACGAACCGATGTGACACGACAGTGGCAAGGAACTGATCGAGCGTGCCGTCGTGGACGCACTTCTGGTCAAGGGGAATGGGCCCAGGCAGGGAAGTCCAGGCCCATTCGTTCCCGATCGGAGGTCAGTCAGATCAGGAATTTGTAGCTGCCGGATAATTAGAACAGGATTCAGATTTTAGGCCGACCCGGCCTAAAATCATCCTATTCCAGCCGGCAGCCCTTTATCAGAACGCGCGCTGCAGGCGGAAGAAGCCCGAGGTGACGTCGTCAGCATCTTCCGGATCGAGGTACTGAATCGAAATCTTCGTGGAGAGGTTCTCGACGATCTGGTAGTCGATCGTCACGCCGGCCTTCCAGGCATCGCCGTCGTTGAACTCGCCGGCAGTGACGCCGTAGTCGCCGTAGTACTGAACACCAGGGGTAATCTTCAGCTTGTCAGTCGCCTTGATGGCGTATTCAGCAGCGACCGCCCATTCAGCCTTGTTGTAGTAGGCGTTCGGGTTGGTCGCGTAGACAACTGCGAGGCCGAGCGTGCCCGGACCAACAGCAACCGTACCCATTGCGCGGACGGCACCTTCTTCGTTGTCGGTGTCGTAACCGGCAGTGATCTGGTAGCTGAAGGCACCAGCCTTGCCGCCGAGACCAACTGCAACGCCGAAGTTGTTAGCGGTTTCGCCATGATAGAACGGGCTGTCTTCCAGTTCGTCGACGCTGATGCCAGCATAGAAGTCGCTGGTTTCGTACTGATAACGGATCGAGTTATGCAGCGTTACCGGCGAACCGATATCGTCCGTTTCGCCGGAGAGGCCATCGTCCCACCAGCTGTAGAACAGACCGGCGCGGAAACCGGCGATGTCGAGGTATGCGGAGTCCAGCTGGGCCTTCTGGGCCGTAGCGTTGTCAGCATTGAACTGCATGACGATAACGCCGGTCAGCGGACCATATTCGGTGTCGCTCTTGGCCGTGAACTGGACCTGGCCACGCGTGCGGGCATCCCAGTCCGAGTCGTTGGGGACAGAACCACCGCCGGCAGCGCCGATCGAGCTGGCGTGCGGAGCAACGTCAACCTGGAAACGGATGTAACCGTTGATCTTGAGGCAGGTTTCGGTGCCCGGGATATAGAAGTAGCCGGTGCCGTAAGCGTCGCAGACGCGAACATATTCAACCGGTTCCGGCTCGGCAGCAACGATAGCGTCAGCAGCCTGAGCGCCGGATACTGCTGCAAGCGCAGCAGCGGAGCCGAGAAGAAGGCTCTTGATGTTCATGGAATAACCTCCAGTTCAGATGCAGAAGGATGAAGACCGTTGCCATCGGCAGTCCCTACATGTCTTCACCCCGTGTGACCGAAGCGGCACCTTTTTGGCTCGGTGCCTGCCTCGCCGCGGAAGTTACATAGGGGATGTTGCACTGCAACGACATTGTCGATCGTGACAGCAGGCTGGCACAGCTATGTTGCTGAAATCACACGCATTTTGTCATAAACTCGTCATCTATCCGTCACAAAACCGCGCCTCAGGATGCGTGAGCAACGAGGGGCTGAACTTCGGTGGCGGTATACAATTGATGATCGCGTGAGCATGTCCTCATGTGCGAACGCGCCGTCACTGCAATTGCACGAATCGGCAAAGAGCCGACAACCGCCATGGTTTGCCAGGACATGTGGATTTCGTGCCACGGGTTCTCACTGGCCGTGATCGACGAATGTCGCCTCGGCGAGAAGCGAAGAAGATCTGGCACGCACTTTTGCTGGAATTGCTCTATTCGCCTTTTTCACCAGCTTGCCGGCGGCCGCTCAGGCGTCGAACGGGGAGAGCAATCGTCTCACTCGGGATTTTTGAAATCGTCCCAGAGGATTGCTGCCCCGGCCGCGAAAATGGTGATCGGTATCAGCCAAAGCTTGATGCTAATGGGTTCGACGACATGAAACAGCATATAACCGAAACCGAAGAAGCCAGCCCCAACCAGGGTGAGGCCGAGGATTATGGATATTGCTTTACGTGTCCGCGTCCGTTGCGTCATGCCTTTCCAGATGACAGAAGACCGAAATGTTCTTCCTTTTCAGGGTTTCGGCGGCGGTGGAAGCGGGCTCCCTGCCCCCAACAAAGACACCAGGGCCAACAGACCGTAGATTACAGTCGCCATGCCAAGGATCAGCAGCGCTAGACCGATCACATTGAACCACATGGGAAACTGCCGCGTCGGCAGCATCATAAATGGTTTGGCGATACTGTTCTTGCTTCGAACATTGATTATCTCTGGCAAGGGCCCAGTTGACAAAAGGGCCACGGAGAAAAACTCCTTGCCCGCAAGCGTCGGCACGTTCAGCGAAAACCTTCCATTGGGAAGATGAGCCTCCGAATATTCACGCGGGTTCCAAATTTCAAAATGCTGCGGCTCCCAATTGAATACAATTTCGATCTCCTCGACTGCGGCGCGGCCGGTGTTGATCACCCAGATCTCCAGTGTATTAATCAAAAGCTGCGTCCCATTCGGACCTGCATTCGGAAGCAGGAACGAATGTTGATGCCTGTTAGCCCACCTCAAACGTCCTTTCGCCAGCGCGAACTGCGTCAACACAATGGTCACGATTGTTATTATCGCTGTCTGTGCAAACGGTGAGCTGAGAATTTTCAACAGCACTGTGACGGCTCTTTCTCGACAGGGTCATGGGCCGATCCCGCCGAGACTTTTTTGTTTCGGCGGGGCGGTGTTTAAGCAAGGGGATTTGGTAAATCACCCGGCCTAGTGAAGATCGCGCTTTTCCCGAGCGATCCGCTCGCTACCAGGATGGCGCTTACCCTTCAGCACTTCGTTGACGCGTCCCTGATTGACGCCGAAGCGGAAGGCGATCTCATGCTGATACTCGCCGTTCCAGCTGTGCAGCCATACCTGTACGGCGTCGTCGAGGGTGAGACTGTGGTGTGTATGCTTCATTTTCGGGTTTCCTACTGGTTAAGAAACCTCGATCAGCTTGACAGGTCATCCTCCCCAAGTATCCTTGGGATTGTTAAGGGGTGAGCCGCTTTGCCGATCGAGGCATTCGGTTTATTCGACACGAGGCCGGGGTTGCACCCCCGGCCTTTTTCGCGCCCTGCTCGCCCGATTGGCGATCAGTGACGAAAGTAAAGTTTGAAACCGCTGATTCCGTCAAGGGGTTGAAAATTAACTCCTGTGGAACGGGTGCATGCGATAAGCATCTGCACCAAATGGGTTTTTCCCCATCCACAATTAAAAGCTGTTTAAAAACATGGCCTTCTCCCTGAAACACTAAGGCCATGAAAAGACTTGCGAAAACCGGCCGTTGACCTGCTGCTTTCCATATAATCCACAGTTTGCACTTGTCGGCGGCCGCGTTTAGTGGGCGCGACTTAGAATCGCGACGGCGCGTTTCGGCAAAAGTCCATCACAAGATTTGTCGGAAGTGATTCTCTGGGTGAAGGCTGTTGATAGTCAATAGATCCCCATCGACGACGGCAACGAGGCAAGCTTCGCCCGTTCCCGCCGGATAGTTCCGGCGGCATCTGCTGGCGCAAAGGGGGCGGGGGGCGCGATAGTCGCGACTGCCTTTTGCGGGTGGTTCGGAAGATCTGCGCTGACCTAGGAAAAGCGCAAGGCTGCCCATTCCAGGAAACGACCGGCGTCGCCACCCCAAACGATCAAGAATAATGTGAAAAGGAAAACGGCGCCTGTAAGCAGCAGCAAAATCATCGCCGGATAGCTATAGGCCATGAACACTTTTGCCGATTTTTCAAATCGGTCGAAGCGATTCATTATGTACTCTTTTGGGTATTGGAGCTGATAGCGGTAAAAATCGACGTCGTCGTGATTGATGGAATACTTCTGCAGCACCGCGTCGTAGCGATGTGAAAGAGTTGAAAATAACTCCTGTGTAACATTGTCACCGGCAAAACGAAGTTCGCGGCGGATCTCCTGAATCTCCAGTGAACCGCGTGACCGCTTGCGTAAGATAGCACCGATGACGCCAAGAGTAGCACCGACAGAGCCGTCGAAAACAGGTTTGTGATCGGCTGCGAAGCCGCCGAGGCTCCCATGAGCGATGGTCCGACAGACAGCAATATCAGGTATGCGGAAGAGAACGACGTGAGCGCGGTCATGCGCTTATCGATATATGCTCGAGGCGCTTTGCCGCTTTGAAGCGCGCCCCAGCCGTCGCTTTGAGCGAACGGTTGAAATCCGTAATCGTGTCACTCATGCTCTGGCCTTCGTTGCGATAGTTGGAGCGTTTTTTGCTGCGCAAAGGGGGCAGGGGAGGTAGGCTTTCAGCCTGAGTTGTTTCTTGCCAGGCCCAAGCCGTATCGTGTGGCGATGGTCTCTATCTACTTAAGCAGCGCCTCGTCGTATACCGGATCAGCCGGCTTCCGCATTGGTTCGGGATCAGGGAATGGCACGTCCGCGGCGTTCCTGGCCGCCGGCTCGCGGTGCGGCTTGCCGGGAAGATCGATAGACGAGTCGTCAAGACAGGAACGGCGGGGCGGGAGCTGGAAACACTTGGTGCCGCCCTCAGTTTCGCTCTCAAGGAAAAGAAGCTGGTTATCGGTACCAGTCTTTCTTCCGCAAAAATCAGCGGCGCGTGAGCGTTGGCTTACACGCTCGGAGGGCCCCGGTTTGTTTACCGGCGTGCTCGGCATCACGGCAACGAACCTTCGATATCGAAACGCGAAAATCGGCGATTGGGGCAGGCTCTTTCGCCCCTCCTGCCACGTCGCCAGACTTATCCTGATCAGCCTCTATTCGGACACCAGGTATGAGGCAATCCTCAAGCATACTTGCATCACGTGGATGATAGAGGGCAGGGTTCCGATCTGGGAAGTTACCGGCTTCTCCGGAGCCTCCTAGAAGATCATCCGCAGCGTCTATGGGCATCACCATCCTGAGCACCTATCCGCTGCAAAGCCGCGGTTTCGTGGGCGTTAATTGGGCGAGGCTATGAAGAACGGAAAAACAGCAATCAGCTACTTTTCTAATCCCCCTGCGGGGCAGGAGATCGGATGGTGGGCGTGACAGGGATTGAACCTGTGACCCCTACGATGTCAACGTAGTGCTCTCCCGCTGAGCTACACGCCCATCCGATGGCGGCGCATAGATCACAAAACCTTCGGAGCCGTCAATAGGCTTTTTTCAGTTTTGTGACGCGCTGCTCGTCACGCCTTATGCGGCAAGCATTTTGTTGACCTCATCGACGAGGTCGCGCAGGTGGAAAGGCTTGGAAAGGACCTTGGCATCCTTCGGCGCCTTCGAATCAGGGTTCAGCGCCACGGCGGCAAAACCGGTGATGAACATTACCTTCAGGTCGGGGTCGAGTTCGGTGGCGCGGCGCGCCAGCTCGATGCCATCCATCTCGGGCATGACGATATCGGTCAGCAGCAGGGAAAACGGCTCCTCGCGCAGCCGGTCATAGGCGCTGGCGCCATTGTCGTAGGAAAGGACCTTGTAGCCGGCCTTTTCGAGCGCTTTCACCAGGAAGCGGCGCATGTCGTTATCGTCTTCGGCGAGAAGTATCTTCTGAGTCATCAATCCAGACCGCGATCCATAAGTTTTTGGTGGGCTACCAGCCGTTTACACTAGTCTTTACCCGGTAAACAACCGGTGAATTGCCTGTGCCTGACCGCCATCCCTTCTACATAGTATGGACTTGCGGCCGGGCAACTGGCAACATGGGCAAAGCAGTCAGTTCATGACATGGTAAAGAGGGCCGAAAGTGCCGGAAATACGCGAATACGAGCTTTTTGAGGTCCATGAGCCCGTGTCGCAGACCATTCCCTTCGTCTACAACTCCCCCCATAGCGGCCGTATTTATCCACCGGAATTTATTGCCCAGTCCAGGCTGGAGGGAATCGCCATCCGCCGTTCCGAGGATCACTATGTCGACGAGCTCTTCGGCTCGGCCGTCGCACTCGGCGCGCCACTCCTGGCGGCCAACTTCCCGCGCGCCTATCTCGACGTCAATCGCGAGCCCTACGAGCTCGATCCGCGGATGTTCGACGGGCTGCTGCCGCCCTATGCCAACGTCAATTCGCTCAGGGTCGCCGGCGGGCTCGGCACCATTCCGCGCATCGTCGCCGAGAACATGGAGATCTATGCGCGGCGCCTGCCGGTGCAGGAGGGGCTCGACCGCGTCGAAGCCGTCTACAAGCCCTATCATGCGGCGCTGCGCCGGTTGATTGCGCGAACGCATGTGCAGTTCGGCTTCGGCGTGCTGATCGACTGCCATTCGATGCCCGGCAATGTGCGGGTCGCCGGCAGCACTTCGCGACCTGATTTCATCATTGGTGATCGCTACGGCACCAGCGCTTCGGCCGAGCTTTCGCGCGCGGCCATCGCCATCCTCGAGGAAATGGGTTTTGCGGCTATCCGCAACAAGCCTTATGCCGGCGGCTTCATCACCGAACATTACGGCAGGCCTTCGCGCGGCCTGCACGCGCTGCAGATTGAGGTGAATCGGGCGATCTATGTCGACGAGCTGACGCTGGAGAAGCACGAGGATTTCGCCGCGGTGGCCAATGCCGTCACGGACTTCATGGAGCAGATGGCGGACTACGTCGAGAAATTCGCCGGCGATCGGGCGCTGGCCGCCGAATGAATCCATTTTCGATTTCGCTGATATCTGGCCTTCGTCCCGGCCAAAAAAAACCGCGCTTGTGAGCGCGGCTAAGTCTAGGGAGGAAACACCCAAGGAGGGTATTTACAGTCAGAAGACTGTATGAAGACGCTACTATTGCATTGCACAAATGTCAAGCAATTTATTGCGCTGCGACATCTTTGGGCAGTTAAACCCAAATTGCCTGATGCGATTGCATTCCCGTTGCTTTTCGCTATGAAAAGCGCCATTCCCGCCAGCCAAACGGATCCATCATGTTTCCTGACCGTTCGTTCTTCAACCGCCTGGCGGAAGCCGCCCGGGCCGAGACGCTGCCGCGCTTCCGCTCCGGCCTCGATGTCACGAACAAGCTTTCCTCCGGTTTCGATCCGGTAACGGAGGGCGACCGGGCGGCCGAACTCGCCATCCGGGCGCTGATCGAGGAGAATTTCCCCGGCCACGGCATTCTCGGCGAGGAACATGGCGATGTCGGGCTCGACCGTGAATATGTCTGGGTGATCGATCCGATCGACGGCACGCGCGCCTTTATATCCGGTGTGCCGGTGTGGGGAACGCTGATCGGCCTGCAGAAGGATGGCAGGGCGATCATGGGCATGATTGAGCAGCCCTTTACCGGCGAGCGTTATTTCGCCGACCAGAACGGCTCGATCTATACCGGGCCGGAGGGCGAACGGCGGCTGGCGACGCGCCAGTGCGACGCGCTGTCGAACGCCATCCTGTTCACCACCTCGCCGCATCTCTTTGCCGGCGAGGAGATGGAGAAATACCGCGAGATTGAGAGCCAGGTACGGCTCTTCCGCTACGGCTGCGACTGCTATGCCTATGCGCTGCTCGCCGCCGGCCATATTGATCTCGTTGTCGAAAACAGCCTGAAGCCTTATGATGTCGGCGGCATCATTCCCGTCATCGAGGGGGCGGGCGGCATCATCACCACCTGGGACGGTGGACGGCCGGAAAACGGCGGCTCGATCATCGCCGCCGGCAGCCAGGCGGTCTACGAAGCGGCGGTCGCCATCCTGCAGCGCTGATCCCCCAGTCAGCAGCGCTGATCCCCCGGTCGGCAAAGCCGATCCGGCTCACGTACCGAGGGCAGCAATGTCCTGGTTTTCTTCGGCATCGCTGCCGGGAATGAAGGCGTGGAAGGCCGCAAGGGCGGCGGCGCGATAGATATCCCGTTCCTGGAATATCTCGTGCCGGGCGCCGTTGATCGGCACCAGCTGGCCGGCGCGGAAATAACGCGAAAGGCGCTCCTGCGCCGTATAGGGCACGACACCGTCACGCGTTGGGGCGATGACGATGGTCGGGATGGTGATCGAGAAGAGATGGTAGGGCGAGGTGACCCGGTCCATCGTGCGAAAGGCCTCGGTCAGCCAGCGGGCTGTCGGTGGCCCCAGTGTCAGCTCCGGATGGGCCTTCATCATCGCCACATTGCGCTCGAAGCGGTGCTCGTCCGAGGTCAGCGGATTGTCGCGGAAATCCGGCTCCTTCAGTTTCGAGGTCAGCGGCAGGAAGCCGAGGCCGACGGCGTTCAGCGTGCCGGCAAGGGTGCGAATGACGCGGGGCGAAGCCGCCTGGCCGGTAAGGCCGATGAAGGGCGCCGACAGCACCATGCGATCGATACGAGTGGTGAGATAGGGGGCGGCCGAGAGCGCGATCAGGCCGCCTGTGGAATGCGCGAGCAAGTAGAAGGGCAGGCGGGTATCCGGCAGCACCACCTTTTCGAGGAAGGTGTCGAGATCGCGCTCGTAATCGACGAAGCGGCGGATGTGGCCGTGGTTGCGGCGTTTGAGGAGCCGCTGCGAGCCGCCCTGGCCGCGCATGTCGAAGGTCGCGACCCAGAGGCCCCTAGCCGTCAGGTCGCGGATCGTCTCAAAATATTTCTCGATATATTCGTTTCGGCCGTGCAGGATGACGACGGTGCCCTTGGCAACCTGTCCGCTAGAGCGGAAGACGGCGTAACGCAGTTGGTGGCCGTCATGGGTTTCGAAGAACCCCTCCGTGCGGTTTTCCGGAGCGGGATTGTCGGGCGTCGAATAGAGAACCTGATCCATGACTTTGCCAATGCGCCACTGCTGACTGCTTCCACCTTCAGGGATAGCGCATGGCACCCGGCTTGGAAAGCGGTGGGGGAAAAGGGCCGGCAGGAGCATGAGGGTGCTCGCGGCCGGCCGAAGTTGAGACTGAAGAAGAAGGGACGATGCACTTCAGCCATCGGGACCAGATTCACCCGACGCCGAAATTTCTAGGCGAATGCGCCTGAACGCGCTCCGAACCGGTCGTTCATGCGGGGTTCACGGGCCGATCAAGGCGATTCCGGAAAGGTCTTGAACTCGTCAAATCCCATCACCATCTCCTTTCTGCGGGTGCCGGAAAGGGCCTGCGCAACCGCCCCGAGGCCGCCAAAGATGGGGTTTCAGGGGCATTTCATCGCAACACGTCGCTTCCACAGGAGGACATCATGCGTCACGTAGACTTCTCTCCCCTTTATCGTTCGACCGTCGGTTTCGACCGGCTCTTCACCATGCTCGACAGTCTTGCCCAGCCGGAGCAGGCGCAGACCTATCCGCCCTATAATATCGAGCGCACCGGTGAAAACACCTATCGCATCACCATGGCCGTTGCCGGTTTCGACGAGACCGAACTTTCGATCGAAGCCCATGCCCATGTCCTGTCCGTGAAGGGTGAAAAGCACGAGGAACCTGCCGAAAGCGGCGAATTCCTCTACCGCGGTATTGCCAAGCGTGCCTTCGAGCGCCGCTTCCAGCTTGCCGACCATGTCGAGGTGACCGCTGCTTCGCTGAAGAACGGCCTGCTGCACATCGACCTTCTGCGCAATATTCCCGAGGCCATGAAGCCCCGCAAGATTACGATTGCTGCAGAACCGGTCGAGGCTCCGAAGGCCATCGAAGCGCAGATCATCAACGGCTAATCAGATCCTTGTAGGATGAAACGGACGGCGCTCCATCGGGGCGCCGTTTTTTATTGCCGCTTGGCGCGACATGCTTCATGCCGGGCTGGCGGCTTCGTCGATTTCCTCGTCCGTTGCGCGGCGGGCCGCGGCGGCGGCGTATTTCTGGGCGATGACGGCGCAGACCATCAACTGGATCTGGTGGAACAGCATCAGCGGAAGCACGATCGCGCCGATCGACTGGCCTGCGAAGATGACGTTCGCCATCGGCACGCCGCTTGCAAGGCTCTTCTTCGAGCCGCAGAAGGTGATGGTGATCTCGTCGGCCTTGTTGAAGCCCAGCCAACGGCTGCCGAACATCGTCAGTACCAGGACAATTGCCAGCAGAACCATGTCGGCGACGATGACGACGGCGATATCGGCGATCGAGAAGGTGTGCCACAGACCTTCGACCACAGCCGTGCTGAAGGCGAGATAGACGACCATCAGGATCGAGCCGCGGTCGACAGGCATCAGGATCTTCTTCTTGGCGCGGATCCAGTCGCCGATCCAGGGCTGCAGAATCTGGCCGACGATGAACGGGGCGAGCAACTGCAGCAGGATCTGCTCTAATGCGTCGAAGGAGAAGCCGCCGTGGCCGCCGACGGAAAACAACAGGCCGACGAGCAGCGGTGTCAGGAACATGCCGAAGATGTTGGATGCCGAGGCCGAGCAGATGGCGGCCGACACGTTGCCGCCCGCCATCGAGGTGAAGGCGATCGACGACTGCACCGTCGAGGGCAGCACGCAGAGGAAGAGGATGCCGAGATAAAGCGGCTGCGGCAGGATCGTGTCGGGGATCAGTCCGAGCGCCATGCCAAGCAGCGGGAAGATGCCGAAGGTCGTCAGCAGAATGACGAGATGCAGGCGCCAGTGCAGCAGGCCTGATATGACGACGTCGCGCGACAGGCGGGCGCCGTGCAGGAAAAACAGCAGCGCGATGGCAAGGTCGGTGGCGATACCGAAATAATGCGCGAATGTGCCGCGCGCCGGCAGCAGCGAGGCGAGGATGACGGTGCAGACAAGCAGGATGGTGAATGTATCGGGCAGAAAGCGGCGCATGGCGATCTCGCGGCGTGATAAAACAATCATTGTTCTGTCGTCCATTATGATCCAGGATGCAAGGAATAACAGTTATCGAGAAACTGGATCATGCTAGACCTTTCGCAATTGCGCAGTTTCGTTGCTGTCGAACAGATGGGCAGTTTCACGCTCGCGGCAGAGAGGCTCGGCCTCGGTCAGTCGACCGTCAGCCAGCACATCCAGCGGCTGGAGACGGCACTCGGGCGCAAGCTGCTGGCGCGCGACACGCATAAGGTGATGCTGACCGGCGATGGCGAGGCGCTGCTGTTGCATGCGCGCGCCATGCTTTCGATCGAGGGGCGGATACAGTCGCTGTTTAAGAACAACAGCCTGCGCGGCAGCCTGCGGCTCGGCGTGTCGGAAGATTTCGTCACCAGTCAGTTGCCGGCGGTGCTCGAGGATTTCGTTCGTTCGCACCCCTCCGTCGACCTTGAGCTGACTGTGGCGCTTTCCGGCGTTCTCTACGAGATGCAGGACAATGGCGAGATCGATCTGGTGCTCGCCAAGCGCCGGCTCGGCGATGCGCGCGGAAAGCTCGTCTATCGCGAGCCGCTCGTCTGGCTGGCGCGTGATCCAGAGCGTGTGCTCGCCTCCGGCCCTCTGCCACTGATCGCCTTTCCGCCGCCGAGCGTCACGCGAGTGATCGCGCTCGAAGCGCTCGGTCGAAACGGGGTGCCGTGGAGGATCGTCTGTACCTGCGGCAGCTTGAGCGGGCTGACGGCAGCGGCCCGGGCCGGGATGGGGGTGCTGGTGCAGCCGCGCAGCATGGCGCCCTCAGGGCTGAAGGAAATCACTGCGGGAAGACTTCCGGTGCTGGAGGATGTGGAATTCGTGCTGGTTCCGCGCAAGGGCGCGAACCAGGCGCTGGTCTCGGCCCTGTCGGAGGATATTCTGCAGAAGGTGAGGGGGCTGAGGTCGGCGTGAGTCCTTGCCGGCAGCGAAAGGCCCGCCGGGCCGGCAAGCCTTTCGCGCCGGCGATCAAGCGGCCAGGCATTTCAGGAAACCATCGACATCCGCTTCGGTCGTCGCGAAGCTGGTGACGAGGCGGATCAGGGTTTCGCTTTCGGAAACGAGTTCGGGCGTTGCCGCCGGGACCGGCCATTCGTAAAATTTCGCGCCCTTTTCCTCCGCGGTTTTTACGGCACTTTTGCTGACGACGGCAAAGACTTCGTTGGATGCGGTCGGCCAGGCGAGGCGGGCGGAATTGCTCGTGCCGATGCCGGCGCGCAGCCGGTCGGCCATGCCGTTCGAATGACGGGCAAGATCGAGCCAGAGGCCGTTTTCGAAATAGGCGTCGAACTGGGCGGCGATGAAACGCGACTTGGAGAAGAGCTGGGCGGCGCGCTTGCGGATGAAGGGCATTTCCCGCGCCTGATCCGGATTGAAGAAGACGATCGCCTCGGCGCACCAGCAGCCGTTCTTGGTGCCGCCGAAGGAGAGCATGTCGACGCCGCGCTTCCAGGTCATCTCGGCCGGGGTGGCGCCAAGTGCGACCAGGGCGTTGGCAAAGCGGGCACCATCCATGTGGAGCGGCAGGCTGCGCTTTCTGGCGATGGCGGCGATCTCGCCGATCTCCGGCAAGGAATAGACGGTGCCGATCTCGGTCGCCTGGGTGATGGTCACGGCGCTGGCGCGGCCGTGATGGACGGCGTCCTCGGGAAAGGTTGCGATCTTTTCAGAAAGCTTCGCCGGATCGATCTTGCCGGCTTCGCCGTCAACGGCAACGAGACGGGCGGCGCCGGAGAAAAATTCCGGCGCACCGCATTCATCCTCGATCACATGGGCTTCCGAATGGCAGAAGGTGATGCCGCCGGGGCGCTGGACGCTTGCGAGCGACAGCGAGTTGGCGGCTGTGCCGGTGGCGACGAAGAAGATCGAAACCTCACGCTCGAAGATCTCGGAAAAACGAGCTTCGACCTTTCTGTCGAGATCGCCGGCGCCATAGGCGGCGGCAAAGCCGGTCGATTCCGTCAGCAGACGTTCGGCAATGGATTTGTGGGCGCCGGCCCAGTTATCGGAAGCAAAGAACATGTGGGGAAACCGTTGGAAAGGAAGGGGTTGGCAAGTCCGCAGCGGACATTACGCCAAAGCTTCGCAGGATCAAGGTTGTCGCCGGCGACACATCACGGAAATTGAACTACGCAATCAATAAACAAAATAATACGTTACAACGTAATTTTCTTTCGTCATCGCCGCTACATAGGCAATCTTCCGTCGCAAATTGACGTTTTTTGACGGAGCGCTCTTGCAGAGCCGAATGCTTTCTGGCATAGAACTGATGAATTAGGACAGTGTTGCTGTCCTATTCTGGCCTTTATGACCGAAGAGGCGCCGAAAGCCCTGGAACAGACCGGCTTTCACGCTATAGTTCTTCCGAGCGTCAAGCCTTAAGGGGTGGCGCGCGGAGGCGAATGGCAGGCGCGGAACGCGACGGTTTGCTTTCCTTTAAAGCAGATGTCTGCGGCCGATCTTCACAATGCAACAGCGCTGTCATGCGCCGAACCTATCTTCGGGTTGCGGCGCGGGACGAAAAGCCGCCCGCGACCGCGCGGGCTTCGACAGGAGGAAAGATGATGACGAAGACGCCATCCATGGAAGTTGACCGGTTTGCTGCTGCTGAGCTGCGCGCGACGGCCAATATGTCCAAATCCGCCTCCGGCCTGCCGAAGAAGCAGGGCCTCTACGATCCGCGCAACGAACATGATGCCTGCGGCGTCGGCTTCGTCGCCCATATGAAGGGTGAGAAGTCGCACCAGATCGTCAAGGATGGCCTTTTCATCCTCGAGAACCTGACGCATCGCGGCGCCGTCGGCGCCGATCCGCTGATGGGTGACGGCGCCGGCATCCTGGTGCAGATCCCCGACCGTTTCTTCCGCGAGGAGATGGCCGAGCAGGGCATCACCCTGCCGCCGGTCGGCGAATATGGTGTCGGCCATATCTTCATGCCGCGCGATGAAAAGCAGATCGAGCATTTCAAGAAGGTGATCAAGGACGTCATCACCGAGGAAGGTCAGGTCTTCATCGGCTTCCGTGACGTGCCGGTCGACAATTCCTCGCTCTCCAAGGCGCCGGCCATTGCCGCAACCGAGCCGCATCATGTGCAGGTCTTCATCGGCGCCGGCGAGGACGCCGAAAACAACGACGAGTTCGAGCGCCGGCTGTTCACGCTGCGCAAGGTGATCTCCAACCGCATCTATGACGAGTTCGACGGCGAGGAGAGCAATTTCTATCCGGTATCGCTGTCGTCGGCGACTGTGGTCTACAAGGGCATGTTCCTGGCCTATCAGGTCGGCGTCTACTACAAGGACCTGTCGGATCCGCGCTTCGAAAGCGCGGTCGCCCTGGTGCATCAACGCTTCTCGACCAACACCTTCCCGTCGTGGAAGCTCGCGCATCCCTACCGTATGGTCGCCCATAACGGCGAGATCAACACGCTGCGCGGCAACGTCAACTGGATGGCGGCGCGCCAGGCGTCGGTCTCCTCGCCGCTGTTCGGCGAGGACATTTCCAAGCTCTGGCCGATCTCTTACGAGGGGCAGTCGGACACGGCCTGCTTCGACAATGCGCTCGAATTCCTAGTGCGCGGCGGTTATTCGCTGGCGCATGCCGTGATGATGCTGATCCCGGAAGCCTGGGCCGGCAACCAGTCGATGACGGCCGAACGCAAGGCGTTCTACGAATATCATGCGGCGCTGATGGAGCCCTGGGACGGGCCGGCTGCCGTCGCCTTCACCGACGGCAAGCAGATCGGCGCGACGCTCGACCGCAACGGCCTGCGGCCGGCGCGCTACCTGGTCACCGATGACGACCGCGTCATCATGGCGTCCGAAGCCGGCGTGCTGCCGGTTCCGGAGGAGAAGATCATCCAGAAGTGGCGCCTGCAGCCGGGCAAGATGCTGCTGATCGATATGGAAGAAGGCCGCATCATCTCCGACGATGAGGTGAAGTCGCAGCTGGCGACGGCGCATCCCTATCGCAGCTGGCTCAACCGCACCCAGCTGATCCTCGAAGACCTGAAGCCGGTGGAGCCGCGGGCGCTGCGCCGCGACGTGTCGCTGCTCGACCGCCAGCAGGCCTTCGGCTATACGCTCGAGGATACACGCATCCTGATGTCGCCGATGGCGACGACGGGCCAGGAGGCGATCGGCTCGATGGGCACGGATACGCCGATCTCGGCGATGTCGGAAAAGCCGAAGTTGCTCTACACCTATTTCAAGCAGAACTTCGCGCAGGTGACCAACCCGCCGATCGACCCGATCCGCGAGGAACTGGTTATGAGCCTGGTTTCCTTCATCGGCCCGCGGCCGAACATTCTCGACCACGAGGGGGCGGCGAACGCCAAGCGGCTCGAGGTTCGTCAGCCGATCCTGACCAATGGCGATCTCGAAAAGATCCGCTCGATCGGCCACACGGAAGATCGTTTCGACACCAAGACGCTCGATTTCACCTATGACATCGAGCGTGGTGCCGAAGGCATGCCCGAGATGCTCGACCGGCTCTGCGAGCGCGCAGAGGCGGCCGTCAAGGGCGGCTACAACATCATCGTGCTCTCCGACCGCCAGATCGGGCCGGACCGGATCGCGATTCCCGCGTTGCTCGCCACCGCTGCCGTGCATCACCATCTGATCCGCAAGGGGCTGCGCACCTCGGTCGGTCTCGTCGTCGAGACCGGAGAGCCGCGCGAGGTCCACCATTTCTGCCTGCTCGCCGGCTACGGCGCCGAGGCGATCAACCCTTATCTTGCCTTCGACACGTTGCTCGACATGCATGCCAAAGACGAATTCCCGAAGGAAGTGGATGCTTCCGAAGTCGTCTACCGCTACATCAAGGCAGTCGGCAAAGGCATCCTCAAGGTCATGTCGAAGATGGGCATCTCGACCTACCAGTCCTATTGCGGCGCGCAGATCTTCGATGCGATCGGCCTGCAGTCGGAACTGATCGACAAGTATTTCTTCGGAACCGCGACGATGATCGAAGGCGTCGGCCTCGAGGCGATCGCCTCAGAAACCGTCGCCCGCCATAACGCGGCCTTCGGCACCGATCCGCTTCTTGCCACGACGCTCGACATCGGCGGCGAATATGCCTACCGCATGCGCGGCGAAAGCCATGCCTGGACGCCGGATGCGGTCGCGGCCCTTCAGCATGCCGTGCGCGGCAATGCCGAGGACCGTTACCAGGAATTCGCGGAGATGGTGAACAACTCGGCGCTGCGGATGAACACGATCCGCGGGCTGTTCAAGATCAAGAGCGCCGAAGCGCTCGGCCGCAAGCCGGTATCGGTCGACGAGGTCGAACCGGCGGCCGATATCGTCAAGCGGTTCTCGACGGGCGCAATGTCCTTCGGCTCGATCTCCAGAGAGGCGCATACGACGCTGGCGATCGCCATGAACCGGATCGGCGGCAAGTCGAACACCGGCGAAGGTGGTGAGGAATCCGACCGCTACATGCCGCTGGCCGATGGTTCGATGAACCCGGAACGTTCGGCGATCAAGCAGATCGCCTCCGGCCGCTTCGGCGTCACCACCGAATATCTCGTCAATGCCGACATGCTGCAGATCAAGGTGGCGCAGGGCGCCAAGCCCGGCGAAGGCGGCCAGCTGCCCGGTCACAAGGTCGATGCGACTGTTGCCAAGACCCGCCACTCGACACCGGGTGTCGGCCTGATCTCGCCGCCGCCGCACCACGACATCTATTCGATCGAAGATCTGGCGCAGCTGATCTACGATCTGAAGAACGTCAACTCGACCGCCGATGTTTCGGTCAAGCTCGTCTCGGAAGTCGGCGTCGGCACGGTTGCCGCCGGTGTCGCCAAGGCACGCGCCGACCATATTACGGTCGCCGGCTTCGACGGCGGCACGGGTGCGTCGCCGCTGACGTCGCTGAAACATGCCGGCAGCCCCTGGGAAATCGGCCTTGCCGAGACCCAGCAGACGCTGGTGCTGAACGGGCTGCGCTCGCGTGTCGCCCTGCAGGTGGACGGTGGGCTGAAGACCGGCCGCGACGTCATTATCGGCGCGCTGCTCGGAGCCGACGAATTCGGCTTTGCCACCGCGCCGCTGATTGCCGCCGGCTGCATCATGATGCGCAAGTGCCATCTCAACACCTGTCCGGTGGGTGTGGCGACCCAGGATCCGGTGCTGCGCAAGCGCTTCAAGGGCGCGCCGGAGCACGTCATCAACTATTTCTTCTTCGTCGCCAACGAAGTGCGTGAAATCCTCGCCTCGCTGGGCTTCACCCGGCTCGACGAGATCATCGGCGCCTCGGAGCTTCTGGAGAAGGACGAGATGCTGAACCACTGGAAGGCGAAGGGCCTCGATTTCAGCCGTATCTTCCACAAGGTCGACGCTCCCAAGGAAGAGACCTTCTGGACGAGCCGGCAGAAGCACCCGATCGACGATATTCTCGACCGCGTGCTGATCGAGCAGGCGCAGCCGGCACTGACGGCCAAGACGCCCGTCGCCTTCGAAGTCGGCATCAAGAACGTCGACCGGTCGGTGGGCGCGATGCTTTCCGGCGAGGTCGCCAAGCGTTATCGCCATCGCGGTCTGAAGGAAGACACGATCAACGTGACGCTTCGCGGCACGGCGGGGCAGAGCTTCGGCGCCTTCCTGGCGCGCGGCGTCACTTTCAACCTGATCGGCGACGGCAACGACTATGTCGGCAAGGGCCTTTCGGGCGGCAAGATCATCATCCGGCCGCCGGAGAATTCGAGGATCGTGGCCGAGGACTCGATCATCGTCGGCAACACCGTGCTCTATGGTGCGACTGAGGGCGAATGCTATTTCCGCGGCGTGGCGGGCGAACGTTTCGCCGTGCGCAATTCAGGCGCGATCGCCATCGTCGAAGGTGTCGGCGACCATGGCTGCGAATACATGACCGGTGGCGTCGTCGTCGTGCTCGGCGCCACGGGCCGTAACTTCGCAGCCGGCATGTCCGGCGGTGTTGCCTACGTGCTCGATGAAGCCGGCGATTTCGCCAGCCGCTGCAACATGGCGATGGTCGAGCTCGAGCCGGTGCCCGAGGAGGACGACATGCTGGAGAAGCTGCACCACCACGGCGGCGACCTCATGCACAAGGGACGCGTCGACGTCTCTGGCGACATGACGCGCCATGACGAGGAGCGCCTCTACCAGCTGATCTCCAACCATCTGCACTATACCGGCTCGGCCCGCGCCACTGAGATACTCGACAACTGGGCCGACTACCGTCCGAAGTTCCGCAAGGTCATGCCGGTCGAATATCGTCGTGCGCTCGAGGAAATGGAGCGCAGCCGGATGGGCATCGCCGCGGAATGAATGGCACCGGGACATCCGTCACCTGCTGACTGCAGGTGACGGATGACGACAATATCTCAATGACCCGTGACGATCACGCCGACGACGAAGGCTGTTCAGATCGCACGGATGTCTTGCAGGGGATATGATCCAATGACGGTCAAGACAAGCAACTTGCCCCGGGTACCGGGACTGACGATAGACAGATTGGCTGCGGTGAGGCAGTCATGAGGGTAAGGGACGAAAACATGGGTAAGGTAACAGGGTTTCTGGAAATCGACCGGCAGGTGGCGAAGTACCAGCCCGCGTCGGATCGTATCCGTCATTTCCGCGAGTTCACGATCCCGATGTCGGACCCGGAAGTGCAGAAACAGGCCGCGCGCTGCATGGACTGTGGCATCCCCTATTGCCACGGCCCGACCGGCTGCCCTGTTCACAACCAGATTCCCGATTGGAACGACCTCGTCTACAACAACAACTGGGAAGCGGCGATCCAGAACCTGCATTCGACCAACAACTTTCCAGAGTTCACCGGTCGCGTCTGCCCGGCGCCCTGCGAGGAAGCCTGCACGTTGAACCTCGAGGATGCGCCGGTCGCCATCAAGACGGTCGAACAGGCGATCGCCGACAAGGCCTATGAGCTCGGCTTCATCCGGCCTCAGCCGGCCACGGTCCATACCGGCAAGAAGGTCGTCGTGATCGGCTCCGGCCCGGCGGGTATGGCGGCCGCCCAGCAGCTCGGCCGCGCCGGCCACGAGGTGCATCTCTACGAGCGCGAGACGAAGCCGGGCGGACTGCTGCGTTACGGTATTCCGGATTTCAAGATGGAGAAGAACTTCATCGACCGCCGCGTCGAGCAGATGAAGGGCGAGGGTGTCACCTTCCATTGCGGCGTCAATGTCGGCGTCGACGTCAAGGTCGAGCAGTTGCTCGCCGATCACGACGCCGTCCTCTACTGCGGCGGCTCCGAGACGCCGCGCGAGGCGGGTATCCCAGGCACCGACCTTGCGGGCGTGCATGATGCGATGCCCTATCTCGTGCAGCAGAACCGCCGCGTCGGGCGCGAGAACATCGACAGCGTCGGCTGGCCGTCGGACCCGATCCTTGCCGGCGCCAAACATATCGTCGTTGTCGGCGGCGGCGATACGGCTTCGGACTGCGTCGGCACGGCCTTCCGCCAGGGAGCCGTCAAGGTTACCCAGCTCGACATCCGGCCGCAGCCGCCGGAGAAAGAAGACAAGCTTGCCGTCTGGCCTTTCTGGGCGACGAAGATGCGCACCTCCTCCTCGCAGGCCGAGGGTGCGGTGCGTGAATTCCAGGTGGCCACTCTTGAATTCGTCGGCGAAGACGGAGTGCTGACCGGTGTCAAATGCTGCGAGGTCGATGAGCGCCGGCGGCCGGTTCCAGGCACGGAATTCGTCATCCGCGCCGATCTCGCCTTCATCGCCATCGGTTTCCGCGGCCCGTTCACAACAAGCGTGCTGAAGGAGCTCGACGGCAAGCTGACGCTCAACACCGACAAGCGCGGCTCGACCAACGTCGTCGCCAACGACCGCGACTACAAGACTTCGGTCGACAAGTTCTGGACGGCGGGCGACGTGCGCCGCGGCCAATCGCTGGTGGTTTGGGCGATCCGTGAAGGCCGCCAGGCAGCGCGCGCCATCGACGAGGAATTGATGGGCTCGACCGTGCTGCCCAACTGACCATCGGCTGCGCACACTTCCCGAAGACACGAACTCCGCCTTTCCGGCGGAGTTTTTTGATTTTGGCGCGAAAGCCAGAACATGCGAAATGGGCTAGGTTGGTCTGCGCTTAAACCGCGCCTCCAAGTCCATTTCCATCACGACGTCGGTCTGCAAGTCGTCGCCGACCGCAAACGTGGTGCTCCCGGTTGCCGCAAATCCGGCCCGCTTATAGAACGCTATTGCTCGCGCGTTTCGCTCGAAAACGGTTAGTTCAAGTCGCGTAACGCCGCGTTGTGCCGACTCACTCACAACCGTATCGAGAAGATCGTTCGCCAATCCGCTTCCTCTCCATTCGGCATCTATGTAAATCCGGTTGAGAAGAGCCGAGCGACTTTCGGTTGACCCCACAACGACTTGTGCAAATCCGATGATGAGATCATCGGTCGTCGCCAGGAAAACAGCGGCTGAGAGATCGACAATCTCCGCTTCCTGACGTTCCCTGTTGAAATTCTTATAGATATAGGCGTCAAGATCGGCGGCTGCCGTGTTGCTGCTGTAGGTTGCACGGAATAGCCTTGCGGCGAATTTGAACAAGGCTCCCGCATCCGATTGGCACGCGCGTCTGATCACGAAAGAGCCCATCAACCCAATGCCTGCCAATGCTTGATTGAATTTCGGCGACGTCACGAAAGTGGATGTCCTGAGACGATCGAGGCATAAAATGTCTTACGCAGACGTTCTTTGCAAGGATGCCGCCCGCAAAGTCCCGCTGCGAGCACGTTTGGACCTCAGACGGCGCTATTCACTTGACCGAGACTTCGGCCGGCGCTTTTGCCACAGGCAGGCGGTAATCGTCGACGCGGCCGGGAGGTGCTGGCGTCATTTCGCCCTGCTCGACCAGGAGATCGCGCGGCGATCGCGTCAAAGTCGGCGGCGGCGGCCTGGCGCCGAGAAGCTCGGCGCCGCCGTCGAGATTGGGATCGGAGAGACTGATCGGCACGGTATGTTCGACCGGATTGGCTGGAAGGCCGAGACCGGGCAGATTGCTGGAGTCGAGCCGGACCAGGTCGGGGCTTGCCTGCGTACCGAGAAGACGCCGCGCCGGTTTTTCCACATAGAAGGCAAGTTTGCGCCGGCCGGCCTGGGTCAGGTTGATGCCATCGGAGGTGCGCAGGCGCACCTGCTGACCGTTCACATCCGAACCGGTGACGATGAAATTGCCGTTTTCATCGACGAAACCATCCCAGATATCGACGAATTCGCCGCCGATGCTTTCGACCTGGTTGCGGTAAAGCTGATTCATCTGGACGGCATCGGCCGTCATCGAATCGGATTCGAAGGCGGGAAGGCCGACCCAGAGCAGCGGGATCTTGCGGCCGGTGACTTCCTTGCCGAAGGAAAGGACACGACGGCGGTATTCACTGAACCAGCCGTCGGTACGGAATTTTTCCTTGGCGGTGTCGGTCACCATCTGCTGGCGGTCGTTGGCGCCGATCATGACGACGACCATTGCCGGCTTCAGCTCGTCGATCATCTTCGGCAGCTGTTCCGGCCAGTCGTAATAATCGTCGCGGACAAGACCCGAGGAGACGTTGCCGCGGGCTTCGACGACCACACCCGGTGAGGTCTCGAAGGCGGCGGTGAGGCCGTCGCCGAGGCCGCTGGCCAGGAAATCGCCGACGATCAGGATCGTCCGGGCGTCGCCGAGCTTTTGCACCGCCGGCTCCTCCTGTATGGGAGCGCGGACCGGCGGCGCGGTGCGGGTACTGATGATGGCCTTCGGCGCCGGCGGGCGTTTGCGCTGCTGGCGTCTCGGCTGCTGGACGTCAGGGGCTTGCGGCCCGTCATCGAGATAGCGCCGGCCGAGAAAGAAATCGAGGATCGATCGGCGTTGATAGCGCTGCTCCTGGGCTTCGGCGACATGCACCGGCGCAAGGGCGCCAAGGCATAGCGAAGCCGCCGTCAAGGCGAGCACGAGCCAACGGATTTTACGGGTCCGATCAGTTTTCTCAGTCATGGGCAGTTCCGCATCTGCCGGCATCTTGCACGCTGGGTAGGCCAGCGTCCACCCCCGCTCTTATCTAGGTCACGGTTCTGCCTGTTGTAGAGCATCATGCCGAAAAGTGTGTGGGGTTTTCGGGCGGTATCATGCCCTATTTCCTTGATTCAAATGCGGATTGAGATTTCCGGCCAATTCGGCCGGGATCATCCCGATCTAGCGGCGCAATGCGTTCAGAAGCGGCAAGGAGGGCTCGCCGTCCGGCTGCATGCCGATGCGCGACTGCACGGCTGATATCGCCGCCTTCGAACCCGAGCCGAAATTGCCGTCGACCTCGCCATTGTAGTAGCCGAGTGTCTTCAGGCGGGTCTGCAGCTCAAATTTCTCGGTGATATCGAGGGCACCGTCCGGCCGCGGCCAGCGCTGCTGCATGCCGCCGTAGCCGGCGATCTGGTCGGCCAGCAGACCGACGGCAAGCGCGTAGCTGTCCGAGGCATTGTAGTTTTTGATGGTGAGGAAGTTGGCGGTCATCAGGAAGCCCGGGCCACTGGGCCCGGCCGGCATCTTCAGCACGGCCTTGGTGGCGCTCTCGCGGAAGGCCTTGCCGTTCGGGCGGGTCAGGCCGAGTGCTGCCCATTGGGCCAGCGTATGGGTCTTGCCGGCCTGCTGGGCGACTGCGGCGGGAACGACGACCTCGTAGCCCCAGGTCTTGCCTGCGTCCCAGCCGTTTTTCATCAGGAGGTTGGCCGAGGTCGCCAGCGCGTCGGGGATCGAGTTCCAGATGTCGCGATGGCCGTTGCCGTCGGCATCGACGGCATAAAGCAGGTAGCTTGTCGGAATGAACTGGGTGTGGCCCATGGCGCCGGCCCAGGAGCCGGTCATCTCGCGTGCCGGCACATCGCCGTTCTGCAGGATCTTCAGCGCGGCGACCAGCTGCTTCTTGGCGAATTTGGCCCGGCTCGGATCGGCATAGGCAAGTGTTGCCAGGGCGCGCGGCACGTAATGCAGCCGGTCGTCCTTGTCGAGGACCGCGCCGTAATTCGATTCCATCGACCAGATGGCCAGCAATATGGTCTTGTCGACGCCGAACCGCTGCTCGATCGCAGCGAGCGTTCTTGCGTGCTTGACGGCCATCTCGCGGCCGATCTTGACCGTATAGGGATTGACGCGGGAATCGATATAGTCCCAGATCTTCGAGGTGAATTCCGGCTGGTAGGCCGCCTTTTCGAGCACGGTCGGATCGGGCTCGCTCACCCCGGAAAAGGCCTTTTGATAGGTTGCCTTACTGATGCCACTCTGAGCGGCAGTCTGGTAAAAATCCGCGATCCATTTCTGGAAGCGGGAATCAGCTTTCGCGTTGTCGGGGACCAGTGCCACCTGGGCGGCGACAACGAGGGCGAGAGCAAGACCACGAAGGGAGTTTTTGTGATTCTGGGTCATCGACAGTCGTATCCGTCATCTTCAGTTTCCGGTGCAGCGGGGCATCATGTCCGCCCAGACCCGAGACTACAGGAACGGAGTCAACAAATTCTTTACCATGGCGACCCGCTGCGGTCACCATTTGCAAAACAGTAGCAATTCTATACTAGTTAAAGCTAAAAAACTCCATTTCCAAAGCGATATGATCGAAGCAGGAGGCCGGGTGTGGCTCAACACAACAAAGTTCGTAAAGCAGTATTTCCGGTTGCCGGGTTGGGAACGCGATTCCTTCCGGCGACAAAGGCTGTTCCGAAGGAAATGTTGACCGTCGTCGACAAGCCAATCATTCAATATGTCGTCGATGAGGCGATCGAGGCCGGGATCGAACATCTGGTCTTCGTCACCGGACGCAACAAGCACGTCATCGAAGATTATTTCGACATTCATTTCGAGCTGGAACAGACGCTGCGCGAGCGCGCCAAGAAGGCGGAAATTACCCTTCTCGCCCAGCAATTGCCGAAGGCCGGGACGGTGAGCTTCACTCGCCAGCAAGAGCCTCTTGGCCTCGGCCACGCCGTGTGGTGCGCCCGCGAGATCGTCGGCGACGAGCCCTTCGCACTGCTGCTGCCCGATATGATCATGAAGGGCGACAAGGGCTGCATGAAGGGCATGATCGACCTCTATGCCCAGAGCGGCGGCAATATCATCGCCGTCGAGGAATGCGCGCCGGACCAGGCGCATAAATACGGCATCGTCGGCGTCGGCGAGGCGATCGGCGACGGCTTCCGCATCACCGGCATGGTGGAAAAGCCCGCCAAGGGCACAGCGCCTTCCAACTTCTTCATCAACGGCCGCTATATCCTGCAGCCGGAGATCTTCAAGATCCTCGAAACCCAGGAGCGCGGCGCCGGCAACGAGATCCAGCTCACCGACGGCATGCTGAAGCTGCTGAAGGAACAGGATTTCGCCGGCTACCACTTCCGCGGCGCGACCTATGACTGCGGCGCCAAGGACGGCTTCATCCTGGCAAACGTCGCCTTCGCTCTCGAACGCGCCGATATCCGCCCCTCCGTCGAAGGCGGCTTCAGGGAACTGCTGGCCGGCCTGAAGTAAGGTTGCTGCTCAGCGCAGATTCAAAGTGATAGAGCGCCGCGCTTCCTATCGGACGCGCGGCGCTCCCATTTTCCCGATGCAAGCCGCTCCCGCACTTTTGCTGGAGTTGTTCTAAAGCGCGTCGCGATCTTTCAGATTCGCTCCTTGCACTTTAGGTCCTTGTTTTTACGCATGTCGTTGTCGCAAAATCGCGGCACACTTTTGCGCGACATGCTCTAGCGTTTCAGCTTGAGACCGACGCCGGCGCGCCATTGCTGCGAATCGGTGCCTTCCTTGCGCGTCGTCAGCTCGTAGCCGAGCGTGCTGGTCAGATCGAGATAGCGGTTGATGTTCCAGGTCAGGCCGGTTGCTGCGGTATAGACGAGCTCGTCGTTGATGGTGCTGTCGGTGGGATAATCGCGCCATATCACCCCGCCGATCATGGTCCCGACCAGATTGTCGCGCAGCTGGTGAGTGACCGTCGTCGTCAGCGCGTGCGAGACGTAGCCGCTTTCGCCTGCCGTGGTCGATGGCTGGATGCTGGTCTGCAGATCGAGATCGACATCGGTGCCGCGGATCGGCGACCAGAGCAGGCTCGCATCGAGCGTGGCGGTATCGATCGAGGACAGGCGGCTGTCTTCGAAATCCGCCATCTCGTAGCCGACGCCGACTTCACCTTTCAGCTTTTCACCGAGATCGACCTCGACGCCTGCCTTGGCGCCATAGCTATGGCCGGAACGCTCGTAGCCGGCGGAATCTTGCGTTTCGTCATAGACCGTGCGGCCGATGTTGGCCTCGATGAAGGGGATGAGCGCGGGTGACAGTTCGTAGCCGACACGGCCACGCAACGTGCCCGTCGTCTGATTGCGGTCGCTGAGGGAGACGGTCGTGCCGTTCGAAAGTTTAGCGTCCGAATAGATCGAGCGTGTCAGCGCAAGTGCAGTCGTGCCGCGCAGGATCCCGAAATCGCGCTGGACGGAGGCGCCGGCCGAAAATTCCTGGACGTCCGACTGCTGCGCGGCGTTGGTGATCGCGTCGGGATCATCGGTGTCCTCGCGGTAGAAATTATAGCCGGCGATGAGGTGCGCCGTGGTGTCGTCGGGAAGATCGAGCCTGAGATCGCTGTTGATCTTGAAGGAGGGCTGTTCCTCACCCTCGCCGCTGACATTCTTCTGCCAGGCGCCTTCCGAGGTCACGGTCAACTGATGCCGGCCCCAGTCCGAGGTCAGGGTCGCTGCTGCGTCCGTTTCAAGAAAGGCGCGCCGTTGCGTGGTATTGCCGTCCTTGGTGGTTTCAGTGTTGATGCTCTGGGTGACGCTCGGGCGGAGCACGAACGTGCCGATCGGGATTCCCGGCGTTTCCTCTTTCGAGGCGCTTTCGGCAGCCCTGCGGCGTGGCAGTGTCTCGTCGAGCGGCGCTTCACGGGTGTTCAGCCGGCGTATGTCCTCGTCGAGGATGGAACCGGTAATGTCGTCGCCCGCTTGTGCATCGGGTATGGCGGGCCGCTGCTGGGTATCGTCCGCGTTTGCGGTCGTGCCGTTTGCCGCGGGAGCGGCGGTATCGTCGGTCGCGTCATCGAAACCGGCGACGGATGCGGCGCTGTACGTGGTGCGATTGTCCTGGGAGGCGGCGGAGCGGCTGCTTGCCGGTTGCGCCGAGGCGGATTGCGCGAAGGCTGCCGTCTGACTGAGAAGCAAGCAGCCGAACGCAACAAAAGAGACGGCACGGCTCATGGCGCGGAGCGGCGTCACACTGCTCGTCTGGTTTGGCTGGGCCATGCAATTCGCGCCTGACATGCTTTCGGTTCTTACCCAAAGGTAAAGCCTCGTGGTTAATCATTCGTTGCTGTCGGCGGGTACTGTTCACAGTTCGGAAAGAGTGCGGGTCGGAAAGAGTGCGGGTCGGAAAGGGCGGGTCGGAAAGAGTGCGGGGTGGACTTGGAAAGTGAAAAGGTCTAACGCAACTTCATGAACAGTAGAGCGATAAACCTCGTTGAAAACAGCGTGCTCGAATCGGCAAAACGCACGATAGAGTCCGAAAGACGCGGTCTTGAAGCGCTCGAACAGGCCTTTGACAAGGGATTGGCCGGTCCTTTCACACGGGCCGTCGAAGTCATCGGCGACATCTCCGGACGGGTGATCGTCACCGGCGTCGGCAAGAGCGGGCATATCGGCGCCAAGCTCGCGGCGACATTCGCTTCGACCGGAACGCCTGCCTTTTTCGTGCATGCGGCGGAGGCCAATCACGGGGATCTCGGCATGATCGCGCGCGACGACGTCGTGCTGGCGATTTCCAAGGGTGGTGAGAGCGCCGAACTCAAGAGCATCATTTCCTTCACGCGGCGCTTCTCCATTCCGCTTATCGCGATCACCTGCAGCGAAGGGTCCTCGCTCGCGGCCGCCGCCGATATCGTCCTTCTGATGCCGAACGAGCAGGAGGCCTGCCCCAATGGGCTGGCGCCGACCACCTCGACGCTGATGCAGCTTGCCATCGGCGACGCGTTGGCGGTGGCGCTCCTGGAGGCGCGCGGCTTTACCGCCACGGATTTCCACGTCTTCCATCCCGGCGGCAAGCTGGGCGCGAGCCTGATGCATGTCGCCGACATCATGCATACCGGCGAGCGGCTGCCGCTCGTTGCCAAGGGCACACCGATGCCGGAGGCGATCACGGTGCTGTCGCGCAAACATTTCGGCTGCGTCGGCGTGCTGGACGAGGATGGGCGGCTCTGCGGCATCGTCACCGAAGGCGACATGGCGCGCAATCTGACACGCAATCTTTCAGAGCTTGCCGTCGATGACATCATGACGAAGACGCCGAAGACGGTGAAGCAGACGGTGCTGGCGACCACAGCCCTGGCGCTGCTTAACCAGCATCACATCGGCGCGCTGATCGTCATCGACGACGACTGCCGGCCGGTCGGGCTGGTGCATTTCCACGACCTGCTGCGGATCGGCGTCGCCTGATCAGGCTCGTTTGATCAGACGGGCTCGACCGTCAGGTCGCGGCCGTTGCTCGAAACCACCTTCACTTGCGTTCCGGCGGGCAAGTCGGGTCCCATCACCTGCCATAGCGTATCGTCGAGACGAATGCGGCCGCGGCCTTCGCGGATCGGTTCGTGCAGCGTCGCCGTGCGGCCGACGAGGCTCGCACCGCGCTGATTGAGGAAGGGCTCGTCGGTCGTCGCATTGCGCAGCGTCAGCCGGCGGCCGGCGAAGGTCGTGGCAACGGCGAGAAGCGCAAAAAGGATCGCCTGCAACTCCCAGACCCAGAAGGCGCTGTCCCAGAAGAGCAGCGACAGTGCACCGACGATCAAGGCAGCAAGTCCGATCCAGACCAGGAAGAAGCCGGGAACGATCAATTCCGCGGCGAGCAGCACGAGGCCTGCGACCCACCAGCTCCACGGACCGAGTTCGGCGACGATCTTCGCCAGCATGGCTTATCGCTCCTGCTCGGGGTTGAAAGGATTGGGGGTCGACGGATTGATCGGCGGCGTCGAGCGCGCCGGTGCGGGACGCGGACGCGGCGGTACCGGCAGCGGCGTTGACGGGCTGTTGCCGGCATCGCCGAAGACTTCGCGGGCAATGGCGCCGATGCCACCGAGCGAGCTCAGGATGGAAGAGGCTTCCATCGGCATCATCACGATCTTGGAATTGGGCGCCGAACCGATCGAGGTGAGCGCCTCGGTATATTTCTGGGCGACGAAATAATTGATCGCCTGAATGTCGCCGGCGGCGATCGCCTCGGAGACCATCTTCGTCGCCTTGGCTTCGGCCTCGGCCAGACGTTCGCGGGCTTCAGCGTTGCGGAAGGCGGCTTCGCGCTGGCCTTCGGCCTGCAGGATGGCGGATTGCTTGGCGCCTTCGGCCCTGAGGATCTGCGCATTGCGCGAGCCTTCGGCCTCCAGCACCTGGGCGCGCTTCTCGCGCTCGGCCTTCATCTGGCGGGCCATCGCATCGACGAGGTCGCGCGGGGGTTGGATGTCTTTGATCTCGACGCGGGTGACCTTGATGCCCCAGGGATGCACGGCCTCGTCGACGACGCGCAGCAGCCGGTCGTTGATCGCATCGCGGTTGGAGAGCAGTTCGTCGAGATCCATCGAACCCATGACCGAGCGGATGTTGGTCATGGTCAGATTGAGGATGGCGTTTTCGAGGTTGGAGACCTGATAGGCAGCTTGGGCGGCGTTCAGCACCTGATAGAAGGAGACGGCATCGGCCGAAACCGAGGCGTTGTCCTTGGTGATCACCTCCTGGGTCGGCACGTTCAGCACCTGCTCCATCACGTTCAATTTGGCGCCGACGCGCTCGATGAAGGGGGTGATGAGGTTGAGGCCTGGCTCCAGCGTGCGGGTATAACGCCCGAAGCGCTCGATCGTATAGCGGTAGCCCTGCGGCACGGTCTTGATCCCGGTAAAGAGCACCAGGATGACGAAGATGACCAGCACGATCACGACGATGTCGAAGCCGCCGAACAGCATGAAAATTCCTCCTATCGGCGCATGCGCGCCTGCCCAACTCATGTGGTGAGTTAGCACGTTCTTTGCGAAGAAGAAATGATGGCACAACCGGCTGACCTCCAAGCGAAAAGGAGGTTCCGTTTCGTCTAAGTCATTGGGCTGTCGCTAAAGCGCGTCGCGATCTTTCAGATTCGCTCCCGCGCTTTAAGTCTTTGTTTATACGCATGTCGTTATCGCAAAACCGCCTCACACTTTTGCGCGACATGCTTTAGCTCCTCGTCGGATGCCGCTTTCTGAGGGAGGCCCTCAGACCCAGCCCTGCAATTCGCGGCGGACGACCTTTTCCAGCACGTTCATTCCGTCCTCGCCGTCGTTGAGGCAGGGAATATGCGCGAACTTCTCGCCGCCATTCTCGTGGAAGGAGTGGGCGGCCTGTTCGGCAATCTCCTCCAGCGTTTCCAGACAGTCGGAGACGAAGCCGGGATTGATGACGGCGATGCCCTTGACGCCGTCCCTGGCGAGCTTTTCCACGGTCTTGTCGGTGTAGGGCTGCAGCCATTCCTCCGGCCCGAAGCGAGACTGGAAGGTGACCATGAAGTTTTCCGCGTTCAACCCGAGCCGCTCGCGCAGCAGCCGGCCGGTCTTCTGGCATTGACAGTAATAGGGATCGCCCTGCTTGAAATAGGACATCGGTATGCCGTGGAAGGAGGCAAGCAGCATCTCGGGCTTCCAGTCGAGGGTCGAAAGATGCCTTTCGACGGACGCAGCGAGCGCCTCAATATAGGTCTCGTCGTCATGATAGGCGGGAACGGTGCGCAGCGCCGGCTGCCAGCGCAGCGAGAGCAGCTTCTGGAAGGCCTTGTCGTTGACGGTGGCGGTCGTCGCCGCCGCATATTGCGGATAGAGCGGGAAGAGCACGATTCGGTCGCAGCCCTCTTCTTTCAGCGCGTCGATACGCGAGGCGATCGACGGCGTGCCATAACGCATCGCCCAGTCGACCTTGACGTTATCAAGATCCTTCAAGCGCTCGGCCATCAACTGCGACTGGTTGCGGGTATAGGTGCGCAGATAACTTTCGTTCCTCTCCTTGTTCCAGATCAGCTGATAGGCCTTGCCGACCTTCTGCGGTCGGGTGTTGAGCACGATGCCGAACAGGATCGGATACCACTTCCAAGGCGACCATTCGATGACGCGGCGATCGGTCAGGAATTCCCTGAGATAGCGGCGCATCGAGGTATAGTCGGTGCCGTCGGGCGTGCCGAGATTGACTAGCAGGACACCGACGTTGCCTGACTTGACGGCCGGATGGTCCGCCGGGCGGAGTGAAATATCTGCTGTCATTCTGGCCCCAACACTCTTTGGTCCCGTCGGCTCATACGCAGCCTCGAGATCGTGGTTCACCCTATAGAAAGAAAAACCGGCCCGGGAAACCCCGGACCGGCCAGTGGCATCGGGACAAATCGTCTTACTTGGCGGGGACCTCGATCTCCTTGCCGACCGTCAGGTGACGCGGATTCGGCTTGCCATTGGCATCTGAAAGCTTCCGCCACATCGTGCCGTCGCCATAGAAGGTCACGGCGAGATCCCAGAAGGTGTCGCCCGCGGCGATGACGTGGGTGGACGGCGTCGTTGCGGCAGGTGCGGAGGCTGCCGGTGCCGGCGCTGGTTCAGTAGCGGGCGCCGGTGTTGCTGGTGCCGGGGCAGCAGGTGCCGGTGTAGCGGGTGCAGGAGCCGGCTCGGTGGATGGAGCAGGAGCAGCGGGCACGGGGCTGGGTTCGGCAGAGGGGGCCGGAGCAACCGGTGCGGCAGGCGCCGGCTCGGAAGCGGAGGGAGCGGGCACTGCCTGCGCGAGTTCCGTGACGCGGCCATCCGTGTATGGCTTGTAGGGCGAATGCGCAGCGACATATTCGGCGGTCACGTCGGCAAGGTCCGGACCGTAATCATAGGCGTTCTTGCCTTCCTTAAAGATCGAATAGCCATCGCCGCCTGATCGCATGAAGTTGTTGGTGACGACTTTGTAGGTCTTGGCGGGATCGATCGGAACGAAGCTGTCACCTTCCTTCACTTGGACATCGCCGACGCGGCTGCCGACAGGCTTCGACTGGTCGAAGGAGAACTTCAGGCCGGCGACCTGCGGGAAGCGCCCGGCGCCCTGGTCGATCTGGCTGACACCATTTTCGAGCGCTTTGACGACATCTGCGCCAGTCGTCTCAAACGTAGCGAGCGTGTTCTGGAAAGGCAGGACGGTGATGACCTCGCCCTGGGTGACCTCGCCGCCGTCGATCGAAGCACGCAGGCCGCCGCCGTTCTGGACGGCGATGGCGACGCCCTGGTTCCTGGTGCGATCGAGCATGGCGTCGGCCACCAGATTGCCCATCGAGCATTCCTTGACGCGGCAGACCTTGCGGTCGCCTTCGATCGGGCTTTCGGAGGAGCCGATCACCTTCTTGCGCAGTTCCTCGATCGGTTTTGCCAATTCGGCAATGCGGGCAATGAGGGCAGGATCGGGCGTAAAGGTGGAATCGATCAGGATCGGATCGCCCTTGGCATCTTTGACGACGCCACTATCGTCGAAATTGACGACGAGATCGCCGAGATACTTGCTGTAGGAGGCAGCCTGGACGACCGGCACTTTATAGCCGCCGGGATTGTCGACCATGGTCGGATAGGGGCCTTCGGCCTTGGGGTCAGTGTTGGAGAGCAGGCTATGGGAATGGCCGCCGACGACGACATCGACATCCGGGATCTTGGCGATCAGGGCGAGATCGCGGGGGTAACCGACATGGGTCAGCGCGATGATCTTGTTGACGCCCTGGCCCTTCAGATCCTGAACGGCCGCGGTAATGCTCTGGACGTCATCGGCGATCGTGACGTTCGGGCCGGGGGAGGAAAGCTCTGGTGTGTCATTGGTGACGGCGCCGACGATACCGATCTTCTGGCCGGCGACATCGAGCACCAGCGAGGGCTTGATGCGGTCGCCGAGCTTGGAGGCGGCTGTCGCCTTGACATTCGCCGTCACGACAGGGAACTGCACCTTGTCGAGGAAGGTCGCAAGCCCGTCCTCGCTGTCGTCGAACTCATGATTGCCGACGGTCATGGCGTCGAACTTCATCAGGTTCAGGAACGCGGCTTCGGCTGCTCCCTTGTAGGTCGTGTAGAAGAGCGAGCCCTGGAAATTGTCGCCGGCATTCAAGAGGAGGACGTTCTTGCCGGATAGCGCCTGGCGGCGCTGATCGATCGCGGTCTTCAGGCGGGCAGCACCCCCGAAGCATTCCTTCTTGCCTTCCTCTTCGGCCGAGCAGGTGGAGTCGAACTTGTTGATCGATTCGATGCGCGAGTGGAAATCGTTGATATGAAGAATATTGAGTTGGTAATCCGCAAAGGCGGCGCCCGTGCTCAGCGCCAGCATGGACGCGGTCAAAAGTCCGAAGCTGAAAGACTTCGTCATCGCTGTTCTCCTGATTGAGGCGAAAGATCCCCCTGATCCCTCGCCGATCCCTTTCATCGTGCGCCGGGGCGGTTTCCCGACCTGCGGATGTTCCATCAGACGATGCACGACCGCAAGAGAAAGCTGGGCCAGGCGGGACGCTTTCCAAGGGGGCAGGGTAAAAAAGCCGGACTGCCTATCCCCGGCATTCGCCGTCGGCAGCGTTTCGGTAGAGTTCGTGCGCGGCCTCTGTGATATTCGGGACCGCGGCGAGGACGATGATCAAGCAGAGAAGGGAAACGAGGCGATGAAAGCGCCGGCCGGCCCGATAGGCAAGGAGCGCGCCTGCACCATAGATCAGGACTGCCGGCACAGTTGACATCAGCACCTGCAGCGGCCCGTCGCTATCGGGAGCGGCGATGTCCTGGGCACGATATTCGTTGGCCGGCGAAACGACCGCAAGTGCGGCAAGCGGCATGGCGAGCAGCAGGACGAGGTATGAGGCGATGGCCCGCATGCTGTGCTTAGCCTATCGCCTCATCTTTCAGCCGCGGCGGGAGAGCGTGAACTGTGAACCCGTTGCTGTCGTACAATTCAGCTGGGTTGATCCGATCAAAGCGCAATTAACAAGGGAACTTGTTCTTTTGATATTCGAGTAAAGGTTGATCTGAATAATTCCATCTGGGGTCGTTGTATATGTTCCCGACGCCATCTGAGTATTTGTTCCATCATTCGTGCGGGTTACAAACTGTCCGCTTGTGAAAGTAGACGTTAAGCCGTTGGCGTCTGCCCACGCGCCTTCAACTGAATTTGTAACGGGCGGCGCGACCGCGGCCAGTTGTCGCGGCTCTGATGAAACGCAGGCGGCCAGAGCGGCCGCTGCACCGACAAGAACGAGACCAGTTCTGATTTTCATAAGGCTTCTCCCGGCGAATCGGCGCGGCGGACAGCCGCCAAGTTCGGGCAAAACATGGCGCGCGCCCGGCATGAAGGCAAGCCTTGGTGGGGCGGCGTGCGGCATTTAGACAGCCGGCGTTACAAAAATGCCCGCCTTGCGGCGGGCATTGTCAAAGCCGTGCAGGCGTCCTCAGCGAACCAGAACGTTCCTGAACTGCCACGGATCCTTGGTGTCGATATCCTCGGGGAAGAGGCCCGGACGGCCGTCGAGCGGGGTCCAGTCGGTGTAGTGGCCCTCGACCGGGCCGAGATAGGGCATCTGCACTTCGAGGCAGCGCTTGTAATCGATCTCATCGGCTTCGACGATGCCGGCATTCGGGTTTTCCAGCGCCCAGACCATGCCGGCGAGGACGGCTGATGTGACCTGCAGGCCGGTGGCGTTCTGATAGGGCGCGATACGGCGGGTTTCTTCCAGCGACAGGCGCGAGCCATACCAATAGGCATTCTTCTCGTGGCCGTAGAGCAGGACGCCGAGTTCGTCGATGCCGTCCTCCAGCTCGTCCTCGTCGAGAACGTGATGGACCGGCTGCGAGGTGCCGCCATTGCCGAACATTTCATGCAGCGAGAGCACGGCGTCGTTGGCCGGATGGTAGGCATAGTGGCAGGTCGGGCGGAAGGTCACTTCGCCGTCCTTGTCGCGCACGGTGAAGAAATCGGCGATCGAGATCGACTCGTTGTGGGTGACGAGGAAGCCGTATTGCGGGCCGGGCGTCGGGCACCAGGTGCGCACGCGGGTGTTGGCGCCCGGCTGTTCCAGGTAGATCGCCGCCTTGTTGCCCTTCTTGTGCTTCTTGGCGTTCTTCGGCATCCATTGTTCATGCGTGCCCCAGCCGAGTTCGGCCGGCTGCAAGCCTTCGGAGATGAAACCTTCGACGGACCAGGTGTTCCAGAAGACGTTGAGCGGCTTCGGATGCTTGGTGCGCTGGGTGTCGCGTTCGGCGATGTGGACGCCCTTGACGCCGAGCTTCTTCATGAGCTTTGCCCAGCCTTCGCGATCGTGCTGGTCCGGTTCGTCGAATTTGAAGCCGGTATCGTTGGCGAGGTTGACGAGCGCCTGCTTGACCAACCAGGAGACCATGCCCGGATTGGCGCCGCAGGTGGAGACGGCGGTAGCGCCGCCAGGGTTCTTCGCCTTTTCCTTGCGCATGGTTTCGCGTAGCGCGTAGTTGGTGCGGTCGGCATTGCTCATGCTCTTGTCGAAATAGAAGCCGAGCCAGGGTTCGACGACGGTATCGATATAGGGAACGTCGAGTTTGCGGCAGAGCTTGATGATGTCGAGCGAGGAGGTGTCGACCGAGAGGTTGACGCAGAAGCCCTGGCCTTCGCCTTGCGTCAGCAGCGGCTTCAGCAGTTCCTTGTAGTTGTCCTTGGTGACATATTCCTGGATGTGGCGAACGCCGTGCCTCTTCAGGATCTCCATGTCGGAGGGCTCATCCCGCGGATCGATGACGACCATCCGGCTCTTGTCGAATTTGAAATGGCGCTCGATCAGGGGCAGGGTGCCGCGACCGATGGAGCCAAAGCCGATCATCACGATCGGACCGGTAATTTCGGCATATACCGGATAGTTTTGTTCCGTCATTCTTTTCTCCTGTGGAAGGCGACGAAGGCGTTCAGCCCGAAGAATTAATTTGAAATTGCCGCAGAAAGTGCGAGGTGACCGGCTCTAATCATAAAACGGCGTCACAATAAAGAGCGTTGACGGGGAAAGGCCAGATATCGAGCGGCAATAGAGGCCGGTGAAGCTGTCCTGGGGACCGGCAGCCCGCGTGGATCTGAGTTCTTTCAGATGGGCTGCGAGATCATCCATGATCGGCTCCTCTAAAATCAGCCCTTCAGGATTTCCAGTCCTTCGACCGCCGTCGTGACGGCAAGCTCGGTGATTTTGTATTCAGCAACGCCATTGAGGGTGAAGGGATCGGCGGCGACATAGGCCTCAATCGCGGTGCGATCGCCGATCGCGAAGATGACGCCGCCGGTGCGCGGCACCTTGCGGCCGGACGCCAGAAACCAGCCCTTGGCATAACCCTCCTTCACCCATGCCATGTGCGGCTCCATGTGCCTGTCGGCTTCGTCGTTGGGTTTCACATAGGTGAGGGAGAGGATGAACATCGTCAGTTCCTGATGAGGTTTGCGCGGATCAGGCCGCGCAGCGAGTTGCCGATATAAAACGTGCCGGCATCGAGATCGGCAAGCGTGATGCGGCCGACACGGGCTTGGCGCCGGCAGATGAGCTCGGTGCGCAGCACGCCGGCGAGCAGGCCGCAGGAGATCGGCGGGGTGCGCAGAATGCCGGTTCCATCGTCCAGAAAGATCGAGGTGATGGTGCCCTCGCAGACTTCATCGCGTTCGTTCAAAAGGATGACTTCATCGGCCTGATCAGGCCTGTATTCGGCCCGTGCGGCCTCGTAGGCGGCACGGCGCGTGGTTTTGACGCGCAGCAGCTTGTCGGCGGAATTCAGACGGGTTTCGGCGAGACGGACAGTCCAGGTAGTGTCGGGTGTCAGGGGCACGAAAGCGGCGCTCGTCACCTCTATACGGCCTTGCGCATCGAGGGTGAGGCGGATGCGCAGCGGACCGGCAGCGCCTGCAACGGCTTCGTCGAGCTTGGCCGCCGCCGCGATCGGTTGCGGGAAGCCAAGGCGACGGGCGGAGCGGGAAAGCCGGGCGAGATGCAGCCGCAGCCGGATGAAGCCCTCGCCGGGCTGCCAGCGCAGCGTCTCGATCAGCGAAAAATCGATCATGGCGCAATCCATTGGTCGCCGACGGCGAAGCGGGCCTTGAGCAGGCATTCCTCATATTCGGCCTCGGCCGTGGAATCAAAGACGATGCCGCCGCCGACGTTGAAGACGGCCCTGCCGCCCTCAAAAAGAGTAATCGTGCGGATGGCGACGGAAAAACGCATGGCGCCGGTCGGCGAGATCATGCCGATCGCGCCGCAATAGGCGTCGCGCGGGACATCCTCGAGCGCATGGAGGATTTCCATTGCCCGTATCTTCGGCGCGCCGGTGATCGAACCGCAGGGGAAGAGCGCGGAGAAGATGTCGCGGACCGATATATCGGGGCGGAGCCTCGCCTGGACATGGCTCACCATCTGGTGGACGGTCGGATAGGTCTCGATGTCGAAGAGCTTCGGGACGTCGAGCGTGCCGACCTCGGTGATGCGGGAGATATCGTTGCGCAGGAGATCGACGATCATGCGGTTTTCCGCCTGCGTCTTGATATCGCTGCGCATCGCCTCGATGATCTCGGCATCCTCGGCGGCAGTCCTGCCGCGTTTTGCCGTGCCCTTCATCGGATGGGTCTCGATCCAGCCCTCTTCGTCGGTGCGGAAGAAAAGTTCGGGCGACCGCGACAGGATGACCGGGCCGCCAAGATCGACCAGCGCGCCGTATTTGACCGGCTGGCGTTCGATCAGCGACCAGAAGGCGGCACGGGGATCGCCGTTCCAGCGGGCCTCGATCGGCATGGTGAGGTTCGCCTGATAGGCGTCGCCGAGCCGCAGGTGCTGGTGGAGGCGGTCGAAGCGCTCCTTATATAATGGGAAATCCCAGGCGGCTTTCGGAGCGGTGAGGAATTCCTCGTTTTCGAGGCGCTGTTTTGCCTGGGCAAGCGAATGCGAATCGGCCTGCGGAGCGTCGAAGACGCCGAAACAGATGAGCGGCGTGTCGCGATGTTCCCCGGCGAAGGGAGCAAGTTTTTCCTCGAAGAGGTATCCGGCCTCATAGGCCATGTAGCCGGCAAGCCATTTGCCTGCGGCCTTGACCTGCTCCATCCGGGCAAGGCCTGCAAAGAACTCGGCGCGCGTCCTGGCAACGATGATCTCTGCCGGCTCGGCGAAAAGCATCACCTGTCCGGTCGTGTCGTCGCGGAAGAGGATGTAGGGTTGCTCAGCCACGCCACGCTTTCGGTTTGTTCTGTTCCTCATTGCTCAAAATCTGATTGGGAGCGTGAAGCATTTTCCCGCTTCTCCCCCGAGGGGAGAAGAGAACCGTTGCGGCCCTTCCGCCTTTGGAGAAGAGGCTCTCAGCCCCTATCCAACGCTTCCAACTCGTCGATCAGCCCTTCGATCATCGACAGGCCCTGGCTCCAGAACGACGGATCGGTGGCGTCGAGGCCGAAAGGCTTCAGCAGTTCAGAGTGATGCTTGGTGCCGCCCGCTCTCAGCAGCTCGAAATACTTCTCCTGAAAGCCCTTCTCGGCTTTCTGGTAGACCGCATAGAGCGAATTCACCAGGCAATCGCCGAAGGCATAGGCGTAGACATAGAAGGGCGAGTGGATGAAATGGGGGATATAGGCCCAGTAGGTCTCGTATCCTTCCGAAATGCTGATCGCCGGCCCGAGGCTTTCCGACTGGACGGAGAGCCAGAGTTCGCCGATGTCGTCAGCCGTCAGTTCTCCTGATTTGCGGGCGGTGTGGAGCTTGCGCTCGAATTCGTAAAAGGCGATCTGGCGCACGACCGTGTTGATCATGTCCTCGACCTTCTGGGCGAGCATCGCCTTGCGCTCGCGCGTGTCGGTGGTCTTTTGCAGCAGCGCGCGGAAGGTCAGCATCTCGCCGAAGACGGAAGCGGTTTCGGCAAGCGTCAGCGGCGTCTGGCACATCAGCGCCCCTTGCGCACCGGCGAGAACCTGATGCACGCCGTGGCCGAGTTCATGGGCAAGCGTCATCACATCGCGCGGCTTGCCCATATAATTGACGAGCACATAGGGATGGGCCGAAGGAACCGTCGGATGGGCGAAGGCGCCCGGCGCCTTGCCGGGACGAACCGGAGCATCGATCCACTGTTCGTCGAAGAAGCGCCTGGCGATATCCGCCATCTCCGGGGCAAAATTGCCATAGGCCGACAGCACCGTATCCTTCGCCTCCGGCCAGGAGATGATGGCGCTGGAGGTTTCCGGAAGCGGCGCGTTGCGGTCCCAGAAATTCATCTGCTCCATGCCGAGCCATTTCGCCTTCATCTTGTAATAGCGATGCGAAAGGCGGGGATAGGCTTCGCGGACGGCTGCGGCCAGCGCGTCGACGACCTCGCGCTCGACACGGTTTGCCAGGTGGCGGCTGTCGGCGATGTCCTCGAAGCCGCGCCAACGGTCGGCGATCTCCTTGTCCTTGGCAAGGGTGTTGGTGATCAGCGTGAAGGTGCGGATATTTGCCTTGAAGGTTTCGGCGAGCGCCATGGCTGCCTTGCGGCGCGCTTCAGGATCTTTTTCCTGCAGCCTGTTCAGCGCCACTTCGAGCGGCACTTTCTCGCCATCGATGTCGTAGCGAAGTTCCGCCATGGTTTCGTCGAAGAGGCGGTTGAAGGCAGCGGCGGATGTCATCGACTTCTCGAGGAAGAGCTGTTCCAGCCTGTCATCGAGCTGGTAGGGTTTGTCCTTCCTGAGGTCGAGCAGCCAAGGGCGATAGTGCCCGGCGGCGGGATCATTCACCATGCAGGCGTCGATCACCGTGTCGTCGATGCGATTCAGTTCCAGCGCAAAGAACAGGAGATGGCCGGAAAATTCGGTGATCTTAGCCTGCACGTCGCCGTAGAGCTTGCCGTTTGTCGGATTGGTGGTGTCGGAGAAATAGGTGAGGCCGGCAAAGGAGCCGAGGCGGCCGACGATGTCGTCCAACGCCTCATATTCCTTCAGCGCCGCGCCGATGCCCTCAGGGCCC
Source organism: Rhizobium zaerense (assembly GCF_051810725.1). NCBI lineage: Bacteria > Pseudomonadati > Pseudomonadota > Alphaproteobacteria > Hyphomicrobiales > Rhizobiaceae > Rhizobium > Rhizobium zaerense. Next base: position 1,284,375 of record NZ_CM132690.1, read on the forward strand.
GTCTTCGCTGCCGCCTCCGTGAGTTTGCCCTTCCACTTTTCTTCAAAGGCGATTGCGGCCTTGCCGGCTTTTTCCATGTCGGCGACAAAGGCGGTGGAGGTTGCGGAGGGATAAAGATCCTGCAGCTTCCAGACCGGCAGATCGCCGAGCGCCGGGTCGGCGGCCCCAGCTGGCACTGCTGGAGATAAAAGAAGGCCGACGTGCGGGAGCTTGATTTTCATGAGCGCAATTCCTCTCCACTTTCATAACAGGTCTGATTGTCTAGCGCATCGGCCCGAAAATCGGAATCGATTTTCGGAAAGCACGATGCGAGGACTGAAAGTGTTACAGCGTCCGTTGCGCGCCTGAAAAGACGCGCGGCGCTGTAAGCGTGCGAAGGCCTCGCATCAAGGGTTTTTCGGCGCATGAAAGGCGTCGCTTCGGCACGAAAATGACCCGTTCCAATCGTTAAAATGCAATTGTTTCTCAAAACTGGATGTTCAAGCCTTCCTGTCAGAGTGCGCTTTATGGTTTCGCATGAAGTGAGGCGACAATGACCGGTTACAATGAGCTCAAGGGAGCAGGGCAAATCCTCGTGGTCGAGGACGACCCCGTGCAGCGCCGCCTGCTCAAGAACGCAATCGAGCGTCACGGCCATGTCGTGCACCAGGCGGAAAACGGCCGCATCGGCTTGGAAATGGTCAAACGCGACAGCGGCCTTTTCAACGTCATCGTGCTCGACTTGATGATGCCGGAGATGACCGGTCTCGAATTCCTCGATGCGCTTCACGAATTCGGCACGCAGATACCGGTGATTGTGCAGACGGGGCAGGGCGGCATTGAAACGGTGGTGCAGGCAATGCGCGCCGGCGCCTTCGATTTCGTCGTCAAGCCGGTCTCGCCCGAACGCATCGCCACTTCGATCTCGAACGCGATGAAGCTCGACCAGCGCGAAGTCAAGGCGCGAGCCGGACGGCGGTCGCGCTCAGGTTCGGTTGGTTTCGACGATATCGTCTCGGCAAGCCCGGCGATGCTCCGCGTCATCGATCTCGCCCAGCGGGCGGCTCAGTCCAACATTCCCGTCGTGCTCGAAGGCGAATCCGGCGTCGGCAAGGAGCTGGTGGCGCGCGCCATCCAATCCGGCGGCGACCGCTCGAACAAGCCCTTCGTCACCGTCAATTGCGGGGCGATCCCGCATAATCTGGTCGAGAGCATTCTCTTCGGTCACGAGAAGGGCGCGTTTACCGGCGCGACCGAGCGCCACATCGGCAAATTCATGGAAGCCGATGGCGGCACCATCTTCCTCGACGAGATCGGCGACCTGCCGCTCGAGGTGCAAGTGAAGCTCTTGCGTGCCGTGCAGCAGGGCGAGATCGAAACCGTCGGTGCACGCACCGCACACAAGGTCAATGTCCGACTGATTTCGGCGACCAACAAGGATCTGATCGAGGAGGTCAAGAGCGGCCATTTCCGCGAGGATCTCTATTATCGCCTCAATGTCTTCCCGATCACCATTCCGGCGCTGCGCAAACGCAAAGAAGACATTCCCAATCTGGTGCGCGTCTTTGCCGAACGCTTCTCCAGCGAGCAGAAGAGTGGTCGCCGCATGACGGTGAATGCCGGCGCGCTGGCGTTGCTGACCGCCTATGACTGGCCGGGCAATATCCGCCAGCTTGAAAACGCCATCTTCCGTGCGGTCGTTCTGGCCGAAGGGCCGGAGCTGACGGAGGCGGATTTCCCGCAGATCGCCGCCCAGCTTCCTGAATACGATGTGGTGGATCACCTGGCGCTCGTTGCCGACAATACCGGCCTCGATCCCGATGATGGCTATGGCGAGGATTTCAGGGCGTCGATGTCGGGACAGGTGCACCACCGCCTGTCCGAGGCCCCGGAAAACGCGATTGCCAGCGTCAATCCTGCCGGAGACGTGCGCAGGCTTGCCGATGTCGAGGAGGAGCTCATCCGATTCGCGCTCAAATTCTATCGCGGACAGATGAGTCAAGTCGCGCGCAAGCTTGGTATCGGTCGGTCCACACTTTATCGCAAGCTCAAGGATTACGGCATAGACCCTGACAATCCCCAGAAAGATGCGGCTTAAGCGCTTTTCGTTAAGATTAAGGCAACCACGTTTTGTTACTAGTCATAAACCACTTGTTAGTGGCGCGTTCACTATGTAAAGAAAAGGTTGATCATGTGTGGCATTTTTGCCATCGTGTGACCGCATTTGACAGTCATCTGAGGCAGTACGGGACATTGTCTGTCTGACGGGGATCGAGTTGCCGAATCTGAATGGGAATTCCAAGCCTTCGCGCTTGAGCTGGCGCTTGTTGTGCGCCGACATCTGCGGAAAGGCAATAAGGACGGTAGCGGCCGCCCTTCTTGCACTCGCGGTTTCCTCACCGGTATTCGTTAGTACGCCTTCGCAGGCAGCGGGCGACACCCGCAGCCTCAAGCTCTATTTCATTCATACCGGCGAAAAAGCCGTCATCACCTACAAGCGCAATGGCAAGTTCGACCCGAAGGGTCTGGAGCAGCTGAATCGCTTCCTGCGCGACTGGCGCAAGAACCAGCCGACGAAAATGGACCCGCGGCTGTTCGACCTGATCTGGGAAGTTTATCGCCAGAGCGGTTCGAGGGACTACATCAATGTCGTCTGCGGTTTCCGTTCGCCGGGAACCAACGAGATGCTGCGTGGCCGCTCGCGCAATTCCGGCGTCGCCGAAAAGAGCCAGCATATGCTCGGCAAGGCGATGGACTTCTTCATTCCCGACGTCAAGCTGGCGACGCTGCGCGGCATCGGCATGAAGATGCAGGTCGGCGGCGTCGGCTTCTATCCGAAGTCGGGCTCGCCCTTCGTGCACATGGATGTCGGCGGCGTTCGCGCCTGGCCGCGCATGAGCCGCGACGAGCTGGTTCGGCTCTTCCCGAACGGCAATACCATCCATATTCCGGCCGACGGCAAGCCGTTGCCGGGCTACCAGCAGGCGATGGCCGATTATAAGCGCCGCGTCAGCGGCACGCAGATCCAGATCGCCAGCGCTTCCGAATCGGCGCCGAAGCACAAGACGCTGTTTGCCGCGCTCTTTGGCGGCGGGGCCGACGAGCAGGAAGACGAGACCGACGATTCCACCCCTGTTGCCGTTGCCAAGGCGACGCCGCCGAAGGCCGAGCCTGCTCCTGTCGAGCCGCAGCAGACCGAAGTCGCCGATGTGAACGCGCCGGTGCCGCAGGTTCGCCCGGCGTTCAGCAACCAGCCCGCCGGCAGCGAAGTCGCGAGCGCGCTCGTAGCGCCGCCTTCGGGTAATGCCGCACAGCAGGCTCTTACGGCCGCCCTTCCGGTCGATCAGGCCCAGCCGCAGCAGTTCGCCGACCTCAGCGCCTACAGCATTCCGGTTCCCTCGCTTCTCGGCCAGCGCCGTGCGCCTGGTGACGCCGAGGTCGCGTCGACCGATCCCATGCTGACGGGCGCAAATGGGCTGCCGGTTCCGACGCCGATCGAACGCCCTGCCGTTGCCGAGAACCTTCTTGCTGCGGCCGAGGCCGATCCGGAGGCAGAAGCCGACGAAGCCGATCAGGACGCGCTGTCTCCTGCCGTGGCCGACGCACTCGACCAGCAGCGGAACGATGGGGAAAGCCAGATCGCGTCGAAGGCTGCGCCGCAGACGGTTGAGCAGGCGATCAACGCCGCGATGACGCAAAAGGCGCCTGCCGCAAAGCCGCCGCTCGAACTCGCGGCATTGGCACCGATGACCAAATCGGCAAGCTTTGGCGATAGTTTCGACGAACCGGCCGCCGAAAGCGCCGTGGCGCAGGGGCTTCCTGCCAAGGGTGGTCGCCCGACGCAGAAGGAAGCCGCCGCAGCGGATGCCAGCCGCACGACGGTGCGCACCGAGCCGAAGCTGACGGAAAAGATGATCTCGCAATGGGCGCTCACCAATGCCCGCCTGGAAATGGCCTCCAGGCAGGTCAAGGCGCCGCGGTTCGTCAGCCAGACGATGCGCGCCCAGCCGACTGCCGTCTATGCCGAGGGCTTCAACGTCAAGACCGCTTCGGTCGACCCGGCCCGCTTCAGCGGCACGGCTGTGAACTTCATGGAAGTGCGCAAGTTCAACACGAACTGAGCCTGCCGATTACGGAATATCGAATACCGCCGCAGCGATCCGGCGGTTTTTCTTATTAGCTCGATCGGGCAAGACGGCCGTCCCGACTTACGTATGGCGCGCAAAAGAAAAGCCGCCGGAGCGGCCCGGCGGCTTGTCGATATCGGGCGATGCGGAAGGATCAGCCTTCCGGCGGCGACTCGATCATGCCGAGCGTGAGCAGGTAGGTGTCGAGGATTGCTTCCTCTTCTATGCGCTCCTGCTCTACAAGCCTAAATCCTTCCCAGGAAAAGTGGCTATAACTTTCTACGGCAATTTGAGACATCGCGGGGCAGCGGCGTTTGCAGTTTTTCCAAAGTGGACTCTCAATTCGTCGCGCCTGGGGCGGCAGGTTTGCGCCTCATATCAACGATCCCACTGAAATTAGCGTCTCTGTTGCGACCAAATGCAACCATATGAATTAGTTTGTCAGCTGCAAGCAAACAGAATTGTATCCTTTAGTTGTTGTCAGCCAACGACTCAGGCTAAGCTCTCTCAGCCGCTTTAATGACTGGGGGATCGGCTTGAAAATCATCAATTGCGGAAACGGCATACATGAGAGAGAGGTCAAAGGAATTGAAACTCTCGCCTCGCTTCCCCCTCATTGGTTTGCCTACACGAACCTAGACCTCGCTACTGCGCCTGGGTCGAGCCGCGAAATAGATGTCATTATTGTGACGGATGATCGTATCCTTGTCGTCGATCTGAAAGACTGGTCCGGCCCGATCGAAAGTCGCGAGGGGCATTGGTTCAACGCTGGGAGAGACCACGGTCCGTCTCCGGTCGCAAAAATTTCTTTGAATGCACGCAACGTCTTCATCCAGCTCGAAGCGCATCTGAAGCGTTACGCCAAAGGCTCGAATGTTATCGTTCCGAAGGTGCAGGGGCTCGTGGTGTTGACGAAGGTCGTCGACCTTAGCGGAATCTCGGAAACTGAGCGCCATGCCGTGATGCCCGTTGCGGCATTTACGTCAGTTCTCAAGTCAATCCCTAAGCGGATAGAGATTTTCGGCAAGGCTCCACCTGCAGGTATGCTCACCTCTGCCGAATGGAAGGACCAGCTTTCGAAGTTCTTCAACGTCAGCAAGGGCGTTTTTGTGCCCGGACGTCGCACCTACGGCGGTTTCTATGCCACGTCGGCTGCGCCGGTGTTTGAGCATCCCCAGGGAATCTTCGCCGAGTTTGAGGCTAGCGACGAGCGGCAATCGCCCACGCTCGGCGTGCTGCGCCTCTGGGATTTTTCTAAGGCCGAAACACGCTTCCAAACCGAAGAAGGACGCAGCGAGATTGCCGGCCGCGAGCAGGAGGTAATTGCCTATCTCCAAGACCGTTGCGAGCAGTGCGACGGTGTCATCATCGACGGCAAGACCCGCGATCCGAACTTTGGCGTGAGGTATTGGGAAGTTTACGACCGCAGGCGTCGCCTTCACCGCCTTATGGATTTCGCAGGTACCGAGTTGGCAGACCTCAGCCGCATTGATCGTATTGAGTTGGCCCGCCAGTTAATTGCGGCCCTCGACGCACTTCACCTTGCTGAGGCAGCGCATCTCGACTTGGGTCAGCACAGCGTGTGGGTGCAACGACCGTCAACGGTGCGCATTTCTCACCTTATGGCGGCAAGTTATCCGAATGTACGTTCACTTGGAGAGTCGCGGTTTCAATTCTTGTCGACCGGCAAGCTGCCGGAGGACCTGTTCGATGTTGAAACAACGCCAAAGAGACGGGACGTATTCCTCGTCGCCTCAGTCGTTCACCGCATCCTTCTGGGCGTCAGCCCAGGATCTTCGAGCGGCTTTCCCGAATGGGACAGCTCGGCCGACAAGAATTGCGACTATCTCGAGCTGCACCATTGGATGGAGTGCGCGCTGGCGCTTGATCCGAAGCAGCGATTCAAGGATGCAGGCGAAGCACTGACCGCCTTTAACGCGGCGGTCGCCGTGCGGCCAAGTCCCGCGGAGGTTGTTGAGGGACTCGAACGGCATCGAGGCGTCATCAAGAGCCAAATGGCGCTCTTCCAAGCATATCCTCCAGCCGATATCCTACGCGATGATGAGATGCGTGCATTATGGCGTACAAGCAAGGACGGTCGCGAACTCCTGGTCAAGGTCTGGAAGCGCGCATCGTGGGGAGATCAAAATAAGGAGGGTCCGCGCATTCTTGACTTCCTGGATCAGCTCGCCGAGCTCGCGGCGGCCGAACCTGAAGGATGCGCGAAGGTGTTGGGCGCGATGTGGCTCGGCGATGCAATCGTCATGATCCAGGAATGGATCGATCTACCCGATGTTGTACATGTGCTAGAGGAGCGATCGGAGGAATTCGGTGAGGATGCACGTCTGGAGCTGATCGAGGCGCTTGCCCGACGGGTCGAGGAATTGCACACCGTTCGCTTGGCGCATGGCGATCTCAAACCGGCCAACATTCTCGTCGATCCGGCAGCCCCTAACAAGCCCGTAATAGTTGACTTGATCGACTTTACGACTATTGAGGACGGCGACACCGTGACAGCACGTTATGCGCCCGAGAGCGGCGGCCGTTATGAGAGGGATTGCTTCGCCGTTACGGCTATTGCCGAAGAGCTGCTCGTGGGGAGGGGTTCAAGGATTTCCTCCCGTGTGCGCGAAGCGATTGCCAAGGTGCGGACTGACGAGCCGCCGAATGCCACCTTGCTTCCGTTGATCGACGCGCTGACGGTCGGTGAGGCGGACGACCAAGATATCGAAGTGATCCGGCTAGCGAGCCCATATGTTGAGGCAGGGCCTCTGCTTCCGGATGAAGGCCGCTATTTTCTGCGGCGAGCGCAGTGGGGGCGCGCCCTCGTCATTCGTGGCGCATGTGAGGAACTCGAGATCAAAATCGATGCGGACGGGAAGCCATTTCGGCTTGACCGGCGGCAGCTCGAACAATCGAGGATCAGGTTCAATCAGCGGTTCGAATTCGGCGCGTTCGAGGCGTCCATCGTTGTTGAGGATGGCCCGACTACCACGCTGAGCGATTTGGAACGATTGCTCGAGCGAGAGGATGTCGTGGCGGCATTGGCCCCTATGCGGCCGAGGGCGACCGACGCCGAAACTACCGAGGCGAGCCAACAACTCGCAGAGGAACGCGACACGGTTCCCGGCGAGCCACCCGAAGACGATCTGATTGAAGCGATCGCCGCCGAGCCACCGCCGACTGGGCAGGTCGATGTGGCAAGGCTCTGGGAAATTCTGGTTGACGCGGAGCGGGAGCTGGTGACCTATGGCCAGGTCACAGAGCAAAGCGTCTTCGACAGAAGTATCAACCGCCACAAGGTCCAATTCGACCTGCTGAGCGGTTCCTTTGACTATAATCGGCGTGACCGCGTGATGGTCGAGCGTGAGGACCGTAAAGGAAATTGGCGGCCCGTAGGTCAACTCGATCTGCAACGTTCCAAGCCGGATACGTTGTATTTGGAGAGCATGCGGCCCGACCAGAAGAATGGTCCGCCATTGGTCGATGAAGGTGACGAACTCCGCTTCCGCAGCCGCATGGAGGAAACCAGCCTTGATCGACGCCAAGCGGCCGTCAGGCGGATCGTAGGCCGCACGTCACGCACGAGAAATCTAATCGGAATCCTCGATCCTCGCACTGCATCGAGTCCGCAGATGCTGCCCGATCGCGGGTCTGTCGAAAAGTTAAAGGAGCAATATGAGCTGAACGATCAGCAGGCGGAGGCGTTGTCCGCCGTGCTCGCGACACGGCCGTTGGCCCTCGTGCAGGGTCCGCCGGGAACGGGCAAAACTGTCTTTATCGCCGCGCTGGTCCACGCGGCCCTTACCTCAGGTTTGGCCCGCAATGTACTTCTCGCGAGCCAAGCGCACGAAGCTGTCAATAATGCCGCTGAGGCCGTACTCAAGCTGTTTTCACGCGCCGGCGAAGTGCCAAGCATCCTACGTGTCGGTAGCGAAGGCGTCGTTTCCGACCGGTTGCTGCCTTTTCATGTCGAACGCGTTGAGCAACTCCAAAAGGACAGGTTCCGCGCCGAAATGCGCGAACGGCTCGCGGTCGCAGCCCAGGGTCTTGGCATACCGGATGGGCTCACCAACGCACTGACACACGTCGAACTTGCGGTGCGGCCGGTCGCGGCTCGCCTCGCCGCCCTACAGAACGAGCAAAATTCAGCACAGCGCATTACCGCGTTGCGCGAAACGATCGACCAGCAGATCGTGCCACTAGGTATTGGTGACATTCTAACTGCGGAAACTTCTGCTGAGGAAATTGTCACAGCGATCGTCGGCGCTTGCCTCAGATTGGTGCCGCAGGACGTGCGCCCGAGCGCCGATCGTGTCGCCAGGTTCCAGACTGTTGCCGCACTCGCTCGCGACTTCGTGGGCACCGTCTCTACTGAGCAACGAAGCCTTGAGACCTTCCTTGCCGGCACGCGTCAGATCGTTGCGGGGACATGCGTTGGTCTCGGTCGGTCGGCGTTGGGTTTGACTTCGACGCCCTTCGATTTGGTTATTGTCGATGAGGCAGCTCGATGCACTGCCAGCGAACTCGCTGTACCGATCCAGGCCGGTGCGTGGATCGTTCTGGTGGGCGATCACAAGCAACTTGAGCCACAACATCCGGAATCGGTAGTGGACGAAGTTGCCGTGCGCTTAGGGGTGGGCGTGGCAGAAGTCGCCCGAAGTGATTTCGAGCGGGTCTTCGAAACGCCCTATGGTGCCGCTGCGGGACAAACTCTTCGTCGGCAGTATCGCATGCTTCCCCCAATTGGAGAGATCGTATCTAGGTCATTCTATGACGGTCGACTCGAGCACGGTCGGCGGACGCCGATCATCGATGCCAAATCTCTTCCCCCGGACCTGAGCGCGGCCGTTACTTGGCTCAATACATCATCCTTCGGCGAACGGGCTAGGCAGGCTGAACCCAATCACCGCAGAAGCCTGACAAATACCGTCGAGGCCGATGTGATCGTGACCCTCTTGAAGCGGTAGGGTGAATGCCAGCCATTCCTGGACTGGCTCAAGGAGCAGAACTCTCATGCACACGCCATCGGCATCATCTGTGCATATTCCGCTCAGAGAGACCTTGTCCGGCGCAAGATTGCGCTGGCACCGATCCCACCTTCGCTGCGCGCGGCCCTCAAGGTGGACACGATCGACAGCTATCAAGGCAAGGAGAATCCAATCGTTATCGTTTCCCTCGTCCGCAACAACTGGGACGGACCGATCCAGAACGCTACTAAAACTATCCGTCCGGGTTTCCTCGCAAAGCCCAATCGCATCAACGTTGCAATTAGTCGCGCGATGGACCGGCTGGTTCTCGTTGGTAGCCTGACCAGATGGCAAGAGGGCGGCCCGATGGACCGGATCGCGAAGGCATTTTCGCGCAACATCGAGACGGGTCATGCGAGCGAGGTCGACGCCGCGGCCTTGATGAAGAATGGACTCGAGGCGGACCCGCTAGACGTTGGGAGTGATCTCGCGTTGGAGACTGTTCGATGACGGACAAGCCGCGCGATAAATTAACGATGGCGCCCATCCGCGAGGGGCTTATCGACGAGGTAGAGGATGGCCCGTTGCAGCTGGCCATACTTGATCTTTCACTTCCGTGCCGGCGTTTCATCGTTGAGCATAAGGTCGCCGATGTCGGAAAGGTTTCTGTTACTGCTGAATTTCTTCTTCGCTTCGTACGTGCCATGGGAAGCTGCACCGAGGAAGCCGTTCAGTCCTTCTTCGGCTACAGCCGGCGCGAAATGGCGTATGTGCTGCACGAAGTCGAGGATGCCAACTATGTTCTGCGCGTTGACGGTCGTATCAGCCTGACATCAACCGGGCTTTCCCTCTTTCGCCCTGGAGTCGAGGAGCCGCTTATCTATGAGGTGGAGCGCAAGACAGCACGCGTCGGTTTCGACATGATCTCGCTTGCTCCCGCGGAAAAGAAATTTCTGAGCTACTTCGAGCGTAGCCTTCCGGAAATGCCCCTAGCCGACGCAATGCAAGTGAGTTCGGCGACCGAGCGGGTGCCGTCGTCATTTCGTCGCTTCTACCGCGAGTTTGCGCAGAAAATTGACCCGACTTCGACCGTACGACGCGCGCTCTATTCGATCGACAACGTGGTCGCTGAGGAACGTTTCTCGACGTTAGTGCGAGTTCGACTTGTTTCTACCGGGTTGAAGCCGACCTTGGCTGACATCGACCTCTCCGAGTGGAAGTCTGACTACGAGCTATCCGATCGGGAGGCTGTGGGGCGTGCAGTCGCGGAGATGGTTGAGCGAATGTCTGTCGCGAGGCGGGAGGACGATGGCGAGGCCTATCAACTCTTAGTCCAACTCGCGCCGGAATATTTCAAGGAATGGACACGCCGTGACGGATTGAGCGTAGGGCGTTTCTACCGACACGCATTCACAAGCCATGGCGATGTTCGCGCCGACCGCCGAACTGTCCCAATTATCGGCAGTCTTTTCACAATGGAAAATGCGCGCCGTCTGTTCGAGGTCGCGAACTACGGCCTGCGCAAGACGCGCCATGGCGCGGCGGCCGTTTACTGGGTAATCCCCCAAGTGCCGCTTTGGGGAAGCACCTCTATCATGGCCGAAGCCGTAGAACAGTTCCGCGAAAGAGTGATCCGCACGAATGAGGACCTCGCTGTTCGCCAAAATGTCGAATCTATCGCGTTAATCGCCACCCGTTCAGAGCGGTGGGTTCGAGAGGCGTTCACGCGAGAGCATGGAGCGGATGCCAAGGTATTTCCTGGCGGCTTCGAGATGCTGCTGGTCCCAGGTGCCTTCGTCGCCGCGACCATCCACGCGCCGATTGGCCCACCATCGGGCCTCCCGGTACCACTCGGCTTCGCAAGCTTCGACCCGCGCGTATTAGCCAGGGCAGGGAAGCTACTGGAAGACAACGCCGTCTCGTTCAAGCTGGGAGACACGTTGATACGAAATCTCATCGCGCCTTTATCGCCCCAGGAGGAGGAGGCAACAGAGAGCTAAGTATTGGTTTTTAAAATATAAAATCTGCACGCTCGCCGCTGCACCGTGCGCGTTCACGCTTATTGGCAGTAGCCCGGCGCATCCCACGCAAAAGAAAGCCGCCGGAGCGGCCCGGCGGCTTGTCGATATCGGGCGGTGTGGACGGATCAGCCTTCCGGCGGCGATTCGATCATGCCGAGCGCAAGCAGGTAGGTGTCGAGGATTGCTTCCTCTTCCATGCGCTCCTGCTCGTCCTTCTTGCGCAGCGCCACGACCTTCTTCAGGATCTTGGTATCGAAGCCTTATACCCCCGTGCGATTCGTATGTTCCTCTTGATGCCAAAGTATCCGCCGACTAGGCGGATCCCGCCTGTCTTCTTTCGAATGCATGCCGGAACAAGCGTGTCCTCTCGCTGGCGCAGGGCCGGCATGCTTTCATTCGAAAGATCAAAAAACTCCGGGCGTAGCCCGACCTCTTGCCCACGCAGTGGGCGTTGGACCCGGCCGTAGGACGGGCTTTGACACTCCGATCGCAACCGTGTCACCTGCCCCTTTCTTCGTGCCGAGGATTCGGGACATCCGCATTTGGCCGCCACTTCAATCGGGAAACCGGCTGACGTTTTGCTGCCCAATTTCCGTGCGCTAGCGAAAGTCGAAGTCTGCTCTAACTAGAACTGAGGGCGTGCTTATCTTTTGTCGTTCACACGCCGAACAAAGATGCGCCAGCCCTCAGATCCGTCAGGGATTACAAACCGAAAGCCCTCGTCTTCGAATTTTTTCTGAAGGGTATACGCCCTCTCCAGGTTTGCCGTGACATCGCCTTTTTCGAGGCGGCGCACCGTCGTGTGGCCTAGGCCGGCGCGCGCTGCGATTTCCTCTTGCGTCAGACCCGCCGCAACCCGCGCTGCTTTAAACACTCGGCCAGGCAGCGGGTCATATATCGAATTTGGAAGACCGGGTTCTTCAGGCATCGGTACAAGTTCGAGTCTGAACGCGAGGCCCCAGTCCATCGTCTCATTCGGTGCGATGAAGCGGATTCCAAAACCTTCGAAATAGCCACGAAGGCCCCCTCGACGCGGCTGAAGAAGCTCTTGATCACGTTCGAGTTCGTGCCGTCGTCCTCCTGGTGCTGGAGGCTGCGGATCACGCGGGTAATAGCATCGTTGCCTTCCAGGAAAAATTTAACGAAGTTTAACAGCACTCTCCTTGAGCGACTTACCCGCAAGAGAACCCGCGATATTTCAGCACGCAGGAAGGGTAGAGGTTCCAACTGAGCTTTCGGCCGTCGCGCGCTACACCTGCGAGGGCTATGAGTCATTCGAGGAAGGGGAACGATCGTTCGTCTCCGATGACGCAATATTTCCGAGTCTGTTCAGGGTTTTGAAATCATCCTTCGTGTTCGCATTGAACACACCCCAACCTTCGCCGCCACTTGGCGCGACGAACTTAATGCCCTGATCCTCGTAAAACCTCTGCACCGTCGAGACGTAGTGGACGACGACACCTTTGTCGCGCTCCATCTTGGCAATCGTCTTGCGAGATATGCCGAGAACTCCCGCGACGTCGTCCTGGCTGAGGCCAAGAAACTCACGTGCAATCCGAAGAAGGGGCGGCGGTACAGGGTGCATAAGGATTCATAAGCACGGATCTGTGGGCGAGCAAAATCCGACGTCAACAAATGTTGACGTCGGTTCCCATTTTGGATCTAAAGGTCACATAAAGGGAATGTGATTCCCAAAATGGGTATCGAATCCTTGGCCCATTTCGTCCAAATTTTGGTGGAGGCACGCGAATCATGGAGTTCCACACTTGTGAGCAGATCTCTCGACTGCACCGGCTTGTCACTGACTTGAAGCATCTTGAAGCCGGTCTCGTCCGCCCGCCGGATCTTATGGCGGAGCCCTTTCTTGCCAACTGGCGTCACTCGGCCCGGCAGGTGCCTTGCCTCCAGGGTATCGTTGAGGGACATCCGTCTTTTCCAGACGGGCACGTGATCGTTACGAGCGAGGTGTTCGGATACTTCCGTGGCGATGACGAGCACTTCGTCCGCACGCGGAACCATTGGTATCGACTGGGCGAAAAGAGGGGCTGAGGTCATGCAGCACAGAATGACTGCAGCCGCGTTTAAGGAAGTGCGAAAACGTCCCGGCGTCCTACTCGCCTATTTCCTACTTCGGCGCGCGTTTCGAAATACGCCGCAGTTTCGAGGAAACATCGCGGGCACCCTAATCGCAATTGTTGACAAGCAGTGGATCGGGCGTTTTGAACGAGCCGGCCAACTGCTTCTGTCGGCGCAGGCCAAAGCGTTTTTCCGCCCCGAATTGACCCGCCATCAAGTCGTCACGGTGGAGACCGGTTCAAGGAAAAAGGTCGACATGGACGTGCTGAGAGGCTTCGCACAGACGATTGTCGTAGCGGATAGTCCGCGGGCTCTCTCCAAGACGATGCGACTTGCCGCCGATGCCATGTTTGTCGTCGAGAAGCCCTCAGCGCGGCACGTGATAGCGATCAGGAAGCTGGCTGGTCGGTCCAGGGTCGAACTCGGGGAGGTAGAGAAACTCGTCCACCAGGATTGGGATGTGATTGACGCACTTCTCTGCCGACAGGTGCTCGACGACAATGCGTTCCAATCCTCGGCCATGCAGGATTCAATTACGGAAGTGCAACCGCGCCTCAGTGAGTTGCCGGGCTATGCAAAGGCGAAAACTTGGGCGGCGGAACTTGCGGCCGACGTCGCGTCGTGGAGAAAAGGAACGCTGGAGTGGTCTGAGGTCGACAGGGCAGCGCTTTTGACAGGTCCACCAGGAGTAGGGAAGTCCTTTCTGGCGGGAGCCCTTGCGGCCGAGCTCCAAGTCGCACTCGTCGCAACGTCCCCTGGGCATTGGCAGTCGTCCGGCGGCGGACATCTGGGCGACATGCTGAAGGCCATGCGCGCCTCGTTCGAAGAGGCACGTTCAAACGCCCCGGCCGTGCTGTTCCTGGACGAGCTCGATAGCATCGGCAATCGGCAACACCAAAGTCAGCACGCTTTCTATGAGACGCAGGTCGTCAACTTGTTCCTTGAGCTGACCGGGAGCGCGTCGAAGTGGCCTGGCGTGATACTACTCGGCGCGACGAACCGTCCCGACGATATAGACCGGGCGGTTTTGCGATCCGGGCGGTTCGAGCGTCACATCAGGCTGGAGATCCCCACGCCCGACGAACGTGCGGAAATCCTCTCGTACCATCTAGCGGGGCCCTGTTTACGAGAAGTTCGTCCACTCACCGATCTCCTTGAGCGATACAGTCCCGCCGATCTTGAATGGCTGGCCCGCGCCGCCAAACGACGCGCGCGAGCCGAAGGACGCACAGTCGAGATCGTGGACGTCGAGCGGAGCATGCCCCAACGTCTGAAACTACCCGCCGACGTTCTTCGGCGCGTTGCCTTACACGAGTGCGGTCATGCGTTGATTGCCCTGGATTCCGGCTTCGTAGAGTCCGTCATCGTCTCGGTGACCGACACGATATTGGACGATCCAGCCAGGCAGAGCGGCGGGAAGGCGCACTTCGAAATGAAGGATTCGTTCCTACAGACCGAGGATTTCCTTCGAGCTCAGATCCGGATCGCCTTGGCTGGCACGGTTGCGGAACAGGTGGGCATGGGAGGTCGGTCGACGGGAGGGGCTGGAAGCCGTGGCTCGGACCTCGATCTCGCCACCTCGATCGCAATGCGAATGGTGGCGAGCTATGGCATGGGGCCGGTGCCGCGCCTGTACGCCGATCTGGACAGAATTACCGAATCCTTCCGTCCATCGCCCGACGTCTCCCGCGAGATCGATCGAATCCTTCGTGAAGAGTGGGACAAGTGCAGGTCATCCCTGACGCGGGACCGTGACAGACTGCTGGCCATGGCGGCGGATCTCGTGCGTCAACGGAGGATCGCGCTAGCACGCTAGCTAGCCTGCATGTTCTCAGACCTGATCTGAGAATGTTCAGCTTGGGAATGCGATCGCTCGCCTTGCCGAGGATCAGCCGTCGTTTCCGCGTAGGGCTATCATGATGCGGTTTCCGTTCATGATCTTCCCGATCACCCGGTCGGTTGCCAATGACCGCCACTCGTCAGGCGTATGAAGGTTGAGATCGATCTGTCGTCCGAGCTTCGACTGCAGTCTCTCGACGGGTTCTCCCAGAGCGAAGACGTCGAGCGTCCCGACGATCATCAGATCGACGTCGCTGTCCGGCCGTTCCTTGCCATCGACCATCGAGCCGAACAGAAACGCCATCTGGATCCGGTCGGCGAACGGTTGCAACTCCTTCGCCACGAGATCGCTCATGCCGAAGGTCTTTAGGCAGATTGATCGAAGCTCTGGATAGATCGGGTGGTCGACCTCGATTGAGTAGACTACCTGGTTTCCGCGCGCGGATTTCTTGATGATGCCCGCGCGATCGAATGCCTTGATGGCGTTGCGGCCGGCTCCCACGCCCGGCCCTCCGATGGCGAGCAGTTCGTTGGTTCCATAGTGCCGTTCCGGATGAAGAATCAGTGCCGCGAGCATTCGTTGCTGTCGCTTGGAAAAAAGGAAATCGGCGGCCGACACTTCGAACCTCTTATTGGACTGATCGAACCAATAATTGGACTGAAATTGAGATCACTGCAATCCGTGCTTTGAGTCGCAGCGGGAATGTCGAAGATAGGTCCGCAGAATTTCCTACCTGCACCGAACAAGCCGATGCCTTATGTAGCTCATGGCGCTGGGATCGCGTCGTCGACCTGCCTCGCCCGGTCGTTGACGCCATAGGCCAGTCGGAGTTCCAAATCATCGAGCGGAATCTCTTCCTCTCCGTCACCTAGCGAATCGGCTTCGATCATGTCGATGTAAACTCAGCACTCCTGCACGGTCAGAGTGCGTCTGGCGTCGATCAACGCTGCGGCTCGGTACGGTACAAGACGAACGCGGTGTCCAATTGGAACATTGCTTTCGGACACCCATTCCCAGTTCTCCGGTTGAACGGGAAGGAGAGCCTAATGGTCACCATGGTCGGTAACGAATCCAGCATCGAGGAGCTTGTGACGGACCTCATCTACCTGGAGCATGATGCGATCGCGGCATACGAATCCTGCATTGAGCGCCTCGACAACAAGGAGTTCAGCGCGCAGATCGCGACTTTCAGGGAAGATCACCTGCAGCACCTGCAGGTATTGAATGAAATGGCGCGCGAACTGGGCGTCGAGGCGCCGAGTGAAGGTGACATGAAGCAGATGCTCACCACCGGCAAGATCGCCTTGGCCGACATCATGGGCGACGCCGCCATTCTGAGAGCAATGAAGACCAACGAGGACGATACGGTCAGGGCCTACGAGCGGGCATCCCGCCACGAAGACGCGATCCCGGCATCGAAAGCTTTCTTTATGAAGGCGCACCAGGACGAGGAACGCCATCGCGCCTGGATGAGCACGACGGCCGATTCACTATCTTGAAAGGACAGTCCGCAATTCTCATTTAAGGCCTACCACCCAAATCTATGGCCGATGACCGCGACATGATCGTCGCAAGCTCGCGGCCGTTCGGGTGACGAGGGCGCTCCCCCATGACGGGGTAGAGCGCCCTTTGTGCATTCAGCGACAGGATCTTTATGCGAGGCAAGTCATCGCTCGTCATCTTCCTGCACGGGATCGGTGCATCAGGCGCGCAGCTCATGCCGCTCGCCGCCTCCTGGCGCTCGAGCCTGCCGAACACCCGCTTCGCAGCACCTGATGCGCCCCTACCACATCGCTATGGCCATCAGTGGTTTATCGCGGAGGGAAATCCGCTCGATCCGACCCGCATCCGAACGGCACGCGAAGCATTCGACGGACTGATGAACGATGTCGTCGGCGCCGAAGGTTTCGCCGACGCCCACGCCAGGATCGCTTTCGTCGGCCTCTCGCAGGGTGCAATCGTCGCGCTGGACGCGGTTGCGTCCGGACGGTGGAGGATCGGTGCGGTGGTTTCCTTCGCCGGACTTCTTCCGCCCCAGCAGATATCCTCCGCGAGTAGGGACACCCCAGTGCTTCTGGTGCACGGCCAACGTGACACGACGATCCCTGCAACCGCCTCGACGCTTGCCGCGGCCCAACTCGGAGCGGCTGGCTTCAAGGTTGAGCTGGATATCGAACCAGCGGTCGGTCACACGATATCCTCTTCAGGGGCGGAGAGGGCGCTCACGTTTCTGAAGCAGACGCTCGCGTAGCTTTGATCAACCCAATCTGTGGCGTTCGTGTCGATAAATTGGCCGTTCCAGCGGTCCCTGAATTGGCGGGCAGCTTCGCGGCTGCTGAAGCAAAAGACAATAATCATCCCATTCGATCGAAGCAGCATAGGACTTCGAAGTTTGGTCGAGCGCAACCGCAGAGGTGATAACGTCACCCCTTTCGCGAGAGGTGTAAGCAGATTCGCCGCTCTGATAGTTGCCCCACCAGATGATGACATGGTGCGGCAGGTCGCTGTCGAGCAGCCAGCGCGCAAGCGGATTCTCGCGTCGATCTGCCATCTTATAAAATCCCCCGGCGACCAGTGTCGTATCTTTTGAAAACAGCGCATGGTTCGTCCTTGCAAGGATCGCCGCCGCATGTCGATGAATTGAGATTTCGCTCCCGCCCGAGCATGTTGCTAATATGTTCTCGTCTTGGTCGGAGTCAATAACACGAATTGGGTAATTGCCTGGCCCGACTTCCGATACGAGGGCGCTGGCTCCGCAGCCGGCCGACGAGAGGCCCAGCGCTGGGGGCGGAAATACTGACTCCGCGGCGCTCGATTCAAAAAAGCCCCGCCGAGACAGTTCTGATCTGGGAAAGTCGGGATCGCACAGTACTGTGGCGGGAACTATAGGCCCTTTTCAGGGCCACCCGTGCGACCCAGTTTGTTTAACAAAAAGCGATCTGCGAGGTTCCGGTACGGTTTCGTACGCTTTAGCAAGTCGCACCAGTCTTTCGCTGCCGCGGGCTCCACGTCCTGGCGAAGCGTTGCTTCAATGAGGAACGCAAACCCGCTTGATCAAGTCGGCAAGTTGATCACCTCCAACGATTGCATAACGATGCCGGCCCGTGCGGATTAGGATCTCGATCGCCGAAAGCTCGTCTAATTGCTCCCTCGCGTATTCGATGGCCGCTTGCAGAGAAATGAACTCTTTGTTCGCAGTGCCGGGGAGCCAGTTGTGCACCGTGATCGGAGCGTCCGAATTCATCAACATCTTTTAGCCAGGCTCCGTTGGCACAAGTTAAACGAGAGCGATGTATACCTGGCCCGGCACCTGCATGAAGGTCTTGTTCGGGGTTCGGTCGACGCAGAGGACGACCGGGTAGCCGGCGAGGCCCTCGTGTCCGATGTGGCGGATTTCGACGCTTTTGCCGTCGGCGCTTTCCACAACCATCGAGGCGAGGCCGCTTTCAAGAAAACAGACATGCTCGATCGGCTGGCGCGGCAGCACGAGCGACCGGTTGACGGGAAGGTTGATAGGCTCGAGAAGAGGCGAGAGACGCTCGAAGGCATCCCTCGGAAACCGGCGCGACAGTCTGTTCTTCACTCCGCTCTGGGTTATTATTCTCATGATCTTACACCCCCGGCCGAATGATCAACGCGGAGTTAATCCTATGGTTCAGGGATTTCACACTCTGTCCGGTTTTGACAATCGAAACGGCTCGTCGGGCGCGAAGCCTTCCGTACTTCTTTGTAGCTGTCGACGACAGTCAGCGAGGCGCAGACGAACAGTTCAGCGATCATCTCGAAGAGCTGTTTTGGGGACGACCATGCAATTCCAGCAGCTTCTCATAGTGCTGCTCGACCATCCGGCACGCCTCCCGCGATGTTTCCGCCCATCCGCTGTGGGGCATTATGTGCTCTCGGACCCAGGGGATGTGGGTGATGTTCCACTTCCACATACCTACTTTGCCAAGGCTCGTTTGGTCTAACTGGATGCGGCCGAACGACTGTTCGCCGTCGAAACCGCTGAAGTCCTGCTGTCCTCCTCCTGGCCAGGTCTCGCGCCATTTGTAGATCGGCTGGTACACATCTTCCATTGCGTGGACTCACTCATCGGTAGACGGCATTCTAAGCACTTGCTGATGTGATGGTTCCATGACGAAAGCTCCGAAGTCAAAACCGCTCCTGCAGGATGCCGATAAGCCGGTTCGATCCCGGCCTCGCAAGCCGCGAGACCCCGCACAGCCGAACCTTCCCCTCGACCCTATGCCGGATCGCATCGATCCGTGTCTCGCTCTGCTCAAGCCGAAACCGCCCAAAGGCCCGCAATGGGCTTTTGAGGTGAAGTGGGACGGCTATCGCCTGGCAGTTCACATCGAGCCGTCCCGCGTGCGCATCCTGACGCGCGGCGGCCATGACTGGACGGATCGTTTCCCCGCGATTGCCGCCGAAGCACGCCGCCTTCCTGTCGCCACGGCCATCCTGGACGGCGAGGCCGTCGTCTTCGACGAGCGTGGCCGGTCGGATTTCGGCAGGCTGCAGCAGTCGCTTGGCGGCCGCGGCGGCAAGAGGATGTCGCGCGAGGCGGTCCTTATGGCGTTCGATCTGCTTTATTTTGACGGCCGGGACATGAGGCAGACCGAGCTCGGTGCGCGGCGCCATCTCCTCGAGGGCTTGGTACCTGCCGGCGGCGAGGAGGCCATCCGATTGTCGGAGGAAATCGAGGCGGATGGAGATGTGCTCTTGCGCATCGCTTGCGAGCATGGGCTCGAAGGGATCATCGCGAAAGACCGCAACAGCACCTATCGCAGCGGCCGCGACGGGGAATGGCTGAAGATCAAATGCATCCAGAGTGACGGCTTTTTGATCGTTGGATATGAGAAGTCGACAGCATCATTTGGTGGCATCGGCCGACTGTTGCTCGCCGCACGCAAGGGAAACGAGCTCGTCTATGTCGGGGGAGTGGGGACCGGCTTCAACGAACGATCCGCCGCCGAGCTCAGGGAGCAGATGGATAAGCTGATCATCGCCAAGCCAGCCGTCGACACCGAAAGAAAGCGAAATGCCGTCTTCGTCCGGCCGGAGCTTGTTGCCGAGATCGAGTTTCGCGCATGGACTCATGACAGCAAGCTGCGGCATGGGTCGTTTAAGGGCCTGCGAGAGCCGCAGGAGAATGCGGCAGTCTACCAGATGGAGCGATCTGTGGCATCCTAAGACGGCCTTGTGCCATCGATCGAAAAGCGGCCGGGACATGACTCTCGATAAACTGCTGCGCCAGCAAGCAATCCTCAGTGGTGTCCGCAATCCAGTGCGGACTCCTACGAAAGTAACGAGCAATTAATCAGTTGTGTCTTCTATCTCATCTGAGTTGTTCCCTGGTGGCCAGCCAACTTCATGTGAGGGGAACGTGTCGGGATCGCCCAAGAGGGGAAAAGGATGAGCGGATATAATCTCGGCAAGCTCGAAAAGATCGAGCTTCGTGATATCTGGACGAGTGAATCATCTCACTTCACGCCATGGCTGGCGCGCGAAGAAAACCTTCTCACACTCGGCGAAACGCTTGGGCTTGAACTTGAACTAGAAGCGCAAGAGAGAGCCGTAGGGCCTTTTCGCGCTGACATACTATGTAAGGACATCGGCACCAATGCTTGGGTGCTGATTGAGAATCAGCTTGAGCGCACCGACCATTCTCATCTTGGGCAGTTGCTGACTTATGCCTCTGGCCTCGAGGCCGTGACGATCGTTTGGATTGCCGCGAGATTCACGGAAGAGCACCGCTCCACACTCGATTGGCTGAATCGCATCACCGACGAGACCTTCCGATTCTTTGGGGTGGAGGTCGAGCTTTGGAGGATCGGTGAATCGCCCGCCGCTCCCCGCTTCAACATCGTATCCAAGCCGAACAACTGGAACAAACTCGTCACGCAGGCGGCGCGAGCGATGGACGAAGCTGAGCTCACCGCTACCAAGGCGCTTCAACTTGCTTATTGGAGGGCATTGGGCAGTGTTCTGATGGCGAGGGGCGGCCCACTGGCGAGAGAGCGTAAGCCACAAAAGCAATCGTGGATGTGGTATTCGTTCGGGCGCAGCGGTTTTGTGATTTCCGCTGCCATGGTGCGGCCGAAACGGCAAGTGCGCGCCGAGCTCTATATCTCCAATCCTGATGCTAAAGCATTTTTCCATCTGCTCCATGAACAGAAATCGGAGATCGAGACGGAACTCGGCTATGCTCTTGATTGGGCCGAACTGCCCGAGGGCAGGGACACGCGGATATCGACGCATCTCAACGAGGCCGATCCGGAGAATCGCGCGGATTGGCCTCGCCAACACGATTGGCTAGTCACGCGAATGAACGATTTCTATCGTGTGTTTGTGAACCGAGTTAAGGGGCTGGATGCGAGCGCTTGGCAGCCCGAGGAAGTCGCCGACCGCTGAGCCAAGAGCGGCATCAAACCGAAGTGTCACTACTCTTCGTATTCCAGCTCGGCTATTTCATCTGCCAAGGTGACTACGTGCTCGCTTAGAACCTCAGCCACATTGTCGAGAAGCTGAGCCAATTCGGGGTCGCTTTCGTAAAGCTGTTCCTGCTTAGCCCTCAACTTGCCTATGTAGAACTGATGAATGTGCAATGAGCCGTTCATTTGCGCGAGGCTTGGCATGCTGATGCTCCTATTGGCGAGTCGGTGCCCATCTTGATATGCGTCTCAGGCACTCCCATCAACATCGCCGTCTTCATCAAGGTTGTGCACCGGCAGATAGGTGTTCTTCTCCATCCACTCCCGCACTATGAACCTGATCATGTCGTTGCGCGTCACGCCGAACTCGCTGACCAAGTTGCACAAAGCATTGTCGAAGTTATCCGCGCCGGCGTTCATGCCGCCCCAAATAGTAATGCCCACACGATCTCCGAAACAAGGCTCGTCGTCACTCGCGCTCTGGCTCCTTTCGGTTTCGAGCGGAGAAAGGTTGAATAGTCTAGGAACTGTGCAACTCTGCCGATGCAGGGGGAATCAGTTTGAAGATCAAGAGCTCTCAGAATTCGGGACAATGGCGGGAGATGAAGCCACCCGTCGATAACAATCCGGATCCGGCATCCATGGACGTGCGCCGGGTTCTCTCATCGGCCGTGAGATCCCAGAACCTAATCGTCCTGACAGGACTCGGCACCTCTTTGTGCGTCACCAAGAACGGACAGCGGGTGGCTCCAACGATGGGAAGCCTTCTGGACAAGATCAAGGCACTTTTCGATGCGATGGACCAGGTCGACGGGAGCGCGATTGGAACCCTCTGGAGTACGTTCAAAGAGCTCGCCAACGTCGATCCGAAAATGACCGACCTCGAATACATAATGTCCCGTGCTACCGTCGCATCCGAGTTCCTCAGTGGCGACGACGCCAAGATCATTAAGCGTCTGGTGGCCATCGCCGAGGATACGATACGCGATCAAGTCAACTTCATGGATGAATCGATCGACCTTCCGGTCCACGAGGCGTTTCTCCGCAGGGTGGCGAGACGTTCGTCGAGGCGCGCCAGAACCAAGGTATTCACGACAAACTACGACCTGTGCTTTGAGATCGCCGCCCGTCGATCCGGATTTGTGGTCGTCGATGGATTCGCGTTTGGTAGCGAATCCTACTTTGACTCCACGCAATTTTCCTACGATGTCGTGCGGCGGTCCGCAGGTGAGGAGAAATCGGATTTCATCGAAAACCTCTTCCACCTGCACAAGATTCACGGGTCCGTGGACTGGGAACTGACTCCATCAAACCAGATCGCCAAGAGGCCAGGAACGGAAAAGCCGCTGCTTATCTATCCTCGATCCTCCAAGTACGAGATGGCGTTCAGCCAGCCGTACATCGAAATGATGGGCGCGCTGCAGGCAAGTCTGCGCGCTCCGAACACAACCCTCGTGGCCATAGGATTCGGCTTCAACGACAAGCACATCGCCGAACCGATATTGGCAGCGATCAAGGGCAATCTTTCCCTGAACGTCGTCGTCATCAATCCGGATGTCGAAGAAAAGAGCGGTGCTGGCGGCAACGCCCATCTGGCTGCGATGGCAAATCTGATCGACAACGGCGATGCCCGTCTCGCCCTCATAGCCGCGACGTTCGAGGATATCGTGCCGCTCGTTCCCGATGTCATCGCTGAGACCGAACTCGAGAAGCACGGGGAGCGGATCCGAAACATGGGAAAGCTGAATGCCTGAGGCGATCCCAAGCTATCCCTTCGAAAGGTCCCGCTACCTGGGCTCGGTGTCGCGGGTCACTCCGCTTAGCGTACGGGTCAACTTTCCCTTCGCAACGGAGGTGGCGCCTTCGCAATACGCGGGGCATCGCGTGACTCGAGGGCAGGTGGGCGAATTCGTGGTCATCGAATCTTACGGAAGCGCCATTATCGGCCGGATCACCGAAATCCAGCTCCCGGATCGAGACCGACTGTCAGTAGAGCCGGAGCGTAGCGAGGGGGAGGAGCTTGCGAATCCAATCTGCACAATCCGGCTCCTCGGATCCGTCGACGTGAGCTCCAGCCATTCCAGCCGCGGAATCGGCGAGGCTCCGAGGGTTGGCGACTATGTCTATCTCGCACACCCCGATTTCGTTCGCTACGCCATCGTCACGACCCAGGGCACGCTGGATGGTCTCGTCGATCTCGGCCATCTTAGCGGCGCGCCGGAGACCCGCATCGCGCTACCGCCGATCTCGATATTCGGCAGGCACTGCGCCGTCCTTGGATCGACCGGAGGGGGCAAGAGCTGGTCGACGGCCAGGCTTGTTGAAGAAGTTGCCAGGCGCAAAGGCAAGGTAATTCTTCTTGATCCAACAGGCGAGTATCAGACGCTTGATGAGGACGGCGTGGTTCATGTCCATCTCGGCGGCGGCCGGGACGGTGCTCAGGACAAGCGGAACTTTGTTTCATTTCCCTACCATCATCTCACTGAAATGGACCTTTTCGCCTTCCTGCAACCGAGTCCGGGCGTGCAGGCGCCGAAGCTGCGTGACGCCATCCAGAGCTTGAA
Organism: Rhizobium zaerense; assembly: GCF_051810725.1. Classification (NCBI taxonomy): domain Bacteria; kingdom Pseudomonadati; phylum Pseudomonadota; class Alphaproteobacteria; order Hyphomicrobiales; family Rhizobiaceae; genus Rhizobium; species Rhizobium zaerense. The sequence goes on from NZ_CM132690.1 coordinate 1,308,386, forward strand.
GCTTACGTTCCTTGAGCCGGGACTTGCTGAGCCCGGTTCATCCCGGTTGATCAAGCGCTTCAAGGAAAAGAGACCAATCAACGCTGCGCTTGTCCAGCACGACAAAACACTCCACGCACCATCGGCGCGTTTCAACATCGAGGATCTGGTTCATCAGGTATTCAACGAGTGTGTCTATCCGCAGGGTGCCGACGGTTACTGGGGAGATCGCCATCCACAATCCTACGATAGCTGTGTCACTCTGTGCATGCGGATCGCGACCCATCTCAAGTCCGCGCATCTTGCTCCTGTGTTTGCACCGCCTGCCTACATGACTGATCTTACCGAAGTTATCACGCGGTTCGTCGATGATCCTGTCACAAGCGTCCTTCGCGTCTCGATGCGATACCTTGCTTTCGAACACCATACTCGCGAACTGGTCGTGAATGCGATCGGTCGGTACTTGTTGGGCCAGGCCAGGAACGGAAAGTTTCAGAAGACGCCGCTTGTCGTGGCCATTGACGAGGCCCACCAGTTCCTCAGCAAATCCGTCGGCGACGACAACAACAGGATCCTTTTGGACGCTTTCGGACTCATCGCCAAGGAGGGACGAAAGTACGGCCTCAACTGCCTCCTAGCAACGCAGCGTCCGCGCGACATCCCTGAGGACGTGTTGTCACAGATCGGCATGTTCATTGTCCATCGCCTGATAAACGAACGAGACCAGGCGGTTGTGATAAATGCGAGTGGTATTCTCGACGCAACCACCGCCGCCTTCCTCCCCAGTCTCCGTGACGGCGAGGCGCTCATCGTCTGCGCAGACTCTATCATGCCACTTCCCATCATGATGACGGCGCCCCGGCACCGACCGCGCCTAGAGCAGGATGTCGAAAGGACCTGGATGAACCCGTAGCGTGGCGAGGCCTCCGGAGTTTCTCCATGGAGACTACATTGGAGGTTCTCAGGACTAGGCAGCCTGGAAGTCCCCATCGTTCGGGAGCTTCACGCTCTGTGCGATTTTGACATTATGGGCTTCTGAGCACCTGCGCCAAAGGCGCTAGGTCAACTGAACCGCTGACCGGAAGGGAACCGTCGCGACCAACGTGCCGTCTTCCGTCATGATCTCAAACACGTCTCCGCCGACGGGATTGCTCCGCGACCATTTCGCGGGCGGCGGCGGTTGCTTCCTCGCGTGCCTGTTCAGGTGAGGCCAGGTCGATGCCCTCCAGATCTTCGTCGAAGACATCGTTCCTGCGGACGTGGAAGAAATACTTCGGCGTGGTGTGCTCCATCACGATCTCTTTACCCTGCTGTGGTACCTCGGCGAAGGCAGATGTTATTGAGGATCCTAATGAAAAACATTCCAACGGTCGAATGGTCCCCAATGGAGCGGGGAAGAGAGAAAACCTCGTGGCAGGGGCGCTTTGGCGAATATGGTTCGTTTCGCGTCGATTACTACTCTTCGAGCGATGAGGTGGAAGTCTTATACATAGGCTCCTACGAGCCTTTGCAGTCCTGGACAAACGGCGGCCGACAAAAGCTCGGAAAGCATTATGGCGTTACCCGGTGGAAGGATGAAGGCGAGGATGCCACCGAGTTCGCATTCCGCTACGGTGCTCAAACGGTCGAAACCGCCAAGCATCAGGTAGCTCTCCGCGGCGGTTTCGAAGTTGGTCTCGTGAAGGCTCTAACGCTCCGCTTCGGCGAGATCGTGGGCCGACTCCGACGATGATGAAACTGCTCCGTATTTTGGGGCGTTGCCAAAGCCGCGGTTAATCCCACCGCTTTGTTGAGAAAATAGCGAACACGTTGAACGGCAGCCGCTCGGGAACGAGACAGCGAGTTTAGGGGGCTAGGCAAGACGTTGGCAGTTACATAGAAGTTGACGGTCTGAGCTGAAAAAAAGCCAATGAGCATTTAAGACGTGAGCATACATGAATTGAAATCTGCCCTTTGGGACGCGGCAAACACGCTGCGAGGGTCCGCAGTCGATCGGACCGATTGGAAGGGGTACATCCTTCCGCTCCTATTTTTTAAGCAGATCTCGGATGTATGGGATGAGGAGACAGGAGAGGCAAAAGAGATCTACGGCGACGCAGATCCCTCTCAGTTTCCTGAAGTGCATCGCTTCGTTCTTCCGGACGGCTGTCATTGGAATGATCTACGGAGCGTATCGTCTAACGTGGGGACCGTGTTGCAGAAGGCGATGCAGGAGATCGAGCGCGCCAATCAGGATACCCTCTTTCGGGTTTTCGGCTCCGCTGATTGGGGCAACAAAGAGAAATTCAGTGATGAGCTGCTGAAGGACCTGATTGAAGGATTCTCAGAGATTCAACTCGGCAACAAGGCGGTGAGTACCGACGTCCTTGGAGACGCTTACGAGTATCTCGTCGGAAGGTTCGCTGACGTAACGAGGCGTAACAAGGCCGGCGAATTCTATACGCCCAGAAGCGTCGTGCGCATGATGGTGGAGATCCTCGACCCGAAAGAGGGCGAGAGCATCTATGACCCGGCCTGCGGGACGGGTGGTATGCTTTTGGGGGCCATCGAGCACGTGATGCGCAAGGGCGGCGATCCCCGGACCTTCTACGGGAAGATCTACGGTCAAGAGAAAAACCTGACCACAGCCGCTATCGCGCGCATGAACCTCGTCTTGCACGGGATTGAGGACTTTCAGGTCGCTCGCGAGGATACATTGCGAACTCCGGCATTCACCGATTCCAGCACAGGTGGCCTGGCTACCTTCGACTGCGTCATCGCGAATCCGCCGTTCTCGCTCAAGGAATGGGGGCGTGATCTATGGGAGGCAGATCCTTGGGGCCGCGCTCAGTACGGCATCCCGCCCGAGAGCTATGGCGACTACGCCTTTGTTCAACACATGATCGCGTCCATGGCATCATCAGGAACCAGCCGCATGGCCGTTGTGCTGCCCCAGGGAGCGCTGTTTCGAAAATCTGCTGAAGGCTCCATCCGGCAGGCTCTGCTTGCAAGGGACATGGTCGAGGCGGTTATAGGTCTTGCGCCGAACCTGTTCTACGGTACGCAACTCGCGGGATGTGTGGTCATCCTGCGCCGCCAGAAGCCGGAAGAGCGCAAGAACAAGGTTCTGATCATTGACGCCTCAAGCCTGTTCCGCAAAGGCCGGGCGCAAAACTTCCTCGATCAAGAGCACAGCGAGCAGATCGTCACCTGGTATCGCGCTTTCGCGAACGTTGAAGATCGCGCCAAGGTCGCGACACTGGACGAGATCAAAAAGGAAGCCTGGACGCTGAACATCTCGCGTTATGTCTTGCCGCCCATCGGCCAGGACATCCCGCCGCTTCCGGAAGCCGTCGAGGCGTTCAAGACCGCGCTCGCTGACGCCCGTGCGGCCGAGGATCACCTGCGCAAGGTGCTGGTAGAAGGGGGATGGCTGTAATGAGCGGGCTAACCCAACGCGAACTCGAAAGCTATCTTTGGGGGCCGCAACACTGCTGCGCGGGCTCATCGATGCCAGTGACTACAAGCAGTACATCTTCCCGCTCTTGTTCTTTAAGCGGCTGTCCGACGTCTGGGATGAGGACTACCAGCAAGCTTGCGCAGATACCAGCGATGATGGCTATGCGACGGACACCGCCAATGACCGTTTCGTCATACCGAAGGGCGCGCACTGGAGCAATGTTCGTGCCGCGCCAAAGGACGTCGGGAGAGCATTGCTGACGGCCTTCCTCGCGATTGAGGCTGCGAACCTCGAGCGCCTGCGGGGCGTCTTCGGCAACGCGAACTGGACCGACAAGGCCCAAATGCCGGACAGCACGTTAAAGAACCTTATCGAGCACTTCTCTAAGCACGAGCTGACACTCGCCGCCGTGCCCGAGGACGAGCTTGGCAATGGCTACGAATACCTAATCAAAAAATTTGCCGACGATAGCGGTCACACCGCGCAGGAGTTCTACACAAACCGTACCCTCGTTCATCTGATGGCACAGATGCTGGAACCCCAGCCGGGCGAGAGCATCTATGATCCTACCTGCGGCACGGGCGGAATGCTGATCTCGTGCCTGGCCGAGGTTAAGCGGCGAGGCGGTGACACACGCACCACCGGCCTTTACGGGCAGGAGCTCATCACCGTCACCGCGGCCATTGCGCGGATGAATCTGGTCATTCATGGGGTCGACGATTTCCACATCGCCAGCGGCAACACGCTGGCCTCGCCCGCGTTCGTGCAGGGCGACCGGCTGCGCACCTTCGATATGGTCCTTGCAAACCCGCCCTATTCCATCAAAAAATGGAACCGCGGCGCGTGGGAACAGGATGCCTGGGGCCGCAACTTCCTTGGCACCCCGCCGCAGGGGCGGGCGGATTACGCCTTCTTCCAGCACATCCTGTCGTCGATGGACCCGAAAACCGGGCGTTGCGCAATCCTGTTTCCGCATGGGGTGCTGTTCCGCAATGAAGAAGCCGAGATGCGCCGCAGGCTGGTGGAATCCGACCTTGTCGAATGCGTGCTGGGGCTGGGGCCGGGGCTGTTCTACAACTCGCCAATGGAGGCTTGCGTGGTGATCTGCCGGTCGCATAAGCCTGAGGTGCGCAGGGGGCGCATCCTGTTCATTGACGCTGTGGCCGAGATTGCGCGCGAGCGGGCGCAAAGCTTCCTGCGCCCGGATCATCAGGCGCGCATCCTATCAGCCTATCAGGCCTTTGCCGGTGAACCCGGATTGGCTGCGGTGGCAGAAGTGGACGATGTGTTGGCGGCCGACGGCAACCTGTCGATTGCCCGTTATGTGAAGCGGCCCAAGCCGGCGGTGGTGGGCGGGGGTGCCACGCTGGCGGCGACCTGGGCGGCGTTTGACGAGGAAGGGCGCGACTTCTGGTCGGGCATGGACGCGATGGTAGACATGCTTGATGGCCTGATGCCTGCGGAGGACGCCGATGCTTGAGCGGCCGATTTCGAAGCCAGGGTCGACGCGCGTGGCGTTTGGTGATGTGGTGCGCCTGTCGAAAGCGCGAGTGGTCGATCCCGAGGTGGCCGGGATCGAACGTGTCGTCGGGCTGGAGCATATCGAACCCGGCAACCTGCGCATCCGGCGCTGGGGCAACGTGGCCGAGGGCACGACCTTCACCACGCTATTCAAACCGGGGCAGGTTCTATTCGGCAAGCGCCGCGCCTATCAGCGCAAGGTGGCGGTGGCGGATTTCGAAGGGGTCTGTTCGGGCGACATCTATGTGCTGGAACCTGCGAACGATCGACTGATGCCCGAACTGCTACCGTTCCTGTGCCAGACCGATGCATTCTTCGATCATGCCGTCGGGACCTCGGCCGGTTCGCTATCGCCCCGCACCAATTGGACGAGTCTAGCCGGTTTTGAATTCATGCTGCCGCCGATCCAGGAGCAGGTGCGGTTGGTGGAGGCACTTGTGTCGATTGAAACAGCCATTGCCGCTAATCAGATTCTTCGAGGAAGTGCTTGGACCGCAAATCTGGCGAATTATGATGACGTGGTGGGGCGTGAGGTGTCACTCTTCCATCCCGACCAAGACTTTAGACGAAAAGGTGATGGCCTTTGGGAGGTCGTGCCACTGAGGGAGGCGGTCTCCATCTCCAACAATTTGCGTAAACCGCTTAGTTCCGAGATACGTGAAACTATGCGTGGCGATTATCCGTATTACGGGGCGACCGGTGAAATAGATAGGATCAAAGAGTACCGACTTGAAGGATTGTTTTCGCTGATAGGCGAAGACGGCGACCACTTCCTGAAGTATCGGATTCAACCTATGACCCAGCGCGTTTCTGGAAAGTTCAACGTGAATAACCACGCGCATGTCATTTCTGGTACAGAGCGGTGCTTAACCGATTGGTTCGACAGGTACTACCGGTACAGAAACGTTCGCGTCTGGCTCACTAAACAGGGTGCAAGCAGACTCAAGCTGAAGAAAGATACACTTGTTGATATGCCTATCGCGCTGCCAAGCATTGATGAGCAACGTCAACTCATTGAGCGCCTGGAGGCGACCGAAGAATCCGTTCGAAAGATCGACGCGAGACTTTTGCACCTGTCGGTTATTAAGTCCAATATGTTGAGCAACATCGTCTAATTAATGACCTTCACTGTATACACAACCGTCGAAGCCCATTTGCGTGACCTTTTCGCGGCCGCAGTTGCGCAAGCTTCCGGCGGCCGCGCAGGCGGTAGCATGGACTTAGATTGCAGGGAGCGATTGTGATGTCGGCCCGCCCGTCAATCCCTGCAGAAACGCAGCGCGACTTGATGATTGAGTGCGGGCACCGCTGTTGTGCTTGCGGAGAGACGATCTCGCTCGAGAAAGCGCATATCATCCCGTGGTCAGCCACAAAGGACCATTCCTTCGAAAATCTGGTGGTACTCTGCAGCTTGTGCCACAAGCTTTCGCACGATCAGAAGTGGGATGCGAAGACGCTGGAAGGTTACAAGAAAAAGCCGTGGGTCGCTCGCTACAAAGGCGTTCCGGCTGATTTCGGCCCAAAACAGCTCGTAACGCTAGAATTAGACACCACCAAAGACGACTACGAGAGGGAAAAGGAGCGCGTACTTGTCGCAATTGCGGCGGTTATCGACGCTTCGCCCAAGGATGTGCTTACTGTGTCCGTGAAACGGGGCAGCATTCTTCTGACTGTTGCGGTTCCCGCTGATGGGGCCGGCCGGCTGCTGCATTCGGCGGAAACTCAATCTGAGTTGCAGGCGCTGCTGGGGACAATCAAGTTATCTGGGATCGAACCCGGTGCGGATAGCGCATCATTTCCGGACGAGCGCGCCCGTCGTATCGCCAGCTTCAATGAAGGGAATACTGTTGAAGCGCACCTGCGCGATATCCTGACAGGTCCGTCGACCTCACGCCCGCGAGAGTTTGTCGTCGGCCTTGCCCGCTCAGGTGCCAGGATATCGGGGCTCGGCTGGCACTACGTCGGCCCCGCTGACCTTCCACGCCAGCCGCAGGAGGTGCTGATCGAATCCTATCTTCGCGACGCCCTGGTTCGCCTGAACCCCGACATCGCCGCTAACCCTGGCCGGGTCGATGACGTGCTCTACCGCCTTCGCGCCATCGTCATGGGCGCGCGCTCGGACGGGCTGGTGAAGGCAAATGAGGAATTCGCCGCCTGGCTCTTGGGTGAACGATCGATGCCTTTCGGCCCGAATGGCGAACACGTCACCATCCGCCCAATCGATTTCGATGACATCGAGAAGAACAGCTTCGTCGTCACCCAGCAGTTCACCATTCGCTCAGGGAAGACCGAAAAGCGCGCCGATCTGGTGCTGCTGGTCAACGGCATTCCGCTGGTGCTGATCGAGGCCAAGACGCCGGTGCGGTCCAGCCAGAGCTGGCTCGACGCCGCCTTGCAGGTGCATGACGATTACGAAAAGAACGTGCCTGAGCTGTTCGTGCCCAACGTCTTTTCGGTGGCGACCGAGGGCAAGGAGTTCCGCTATGGCTCAGTCCGGATGCCAGTCGACATGTGGGGGCCTTGGCGCGATGACGAGGGGGCGCAGACACTGGGTGCGGTAGAAAAGGCCGCCACCTCCATGCTGCGACCGGCGATGGTGCTCGACATGCTCGACAGCTTCACCGCCTTCGCCACTCAGAAGGGCAAACACCGCATCAAGATCATCGCCCGCTATCAGCAGGTGGATGGCGTCAACAAGATCGTTGCTCGTGTGGTGGCGGGCAAGCCGCGCAAAGGTCTTCTTTGGCATTTCCAGGGGTCGGGCAAATCGCTACTGATGCTGTTCGCCGCGCGCAAGCTGAGGCTGCACCCGGCGCTAAAGAACCCCACGGTGCTGATCGTTGTCGACCGCATCGACCTCGACAGCCAGATTTCCGGCACGTTCTATGCCGCCGACATGCCCAACATGGTGCGCACCGAAAGCCGCAAGGAACTGGCCGATCTGCTGGGTAAGGATGCGCGGAAAGTGGTGATCACCACGATCCACAAATTCGCTGAGGCCGATGGCGTCCTAAACGACCGCGACAACATCATCGTACTGGTGGACGAGGCGCACCGCACCCAGGAGGGCGATCTGGGCCGCAAAATGCGCGAAGCGCTGCCGAACGCGTTCCTGTTCGGCCTGACCGGCACGCCGATCAACCGCGCCGACAAGAACACCTTCTATGCCTTCGGCGCCGACTCGGACGAAGGCGGATACATGAGTCGCTACGGACTCAACGACTCGATCCGCGATGGCGCGACGAAAGAGCTCCATTTCGAGCCGCGTTTGGTGAATTTGCACATCGACCAGAAGGCCATTGAGGAAGCCTATTCGGAACTGACGCAGGGCCTGACCGACGAGGACAAGGATCGGTTGGGCAAAGCCGCGGCCAAGATGTCGATCCTAGTGAAAGCACCCGACCGGATCCGCGCCATATGCAGTGACATCGCCAAACACTTCCGGGAGAAAGTCGCCCCGAATGGATTCGGCGCGCAGGTGGTCACTTTCGACCGGGAAAGCTGCCTGCTCTATAAACAGGAACTTGACCGACACTTGCCGCCCGAAGTGTCGGACATCGTGATGTCCGTGAACAGTGGCGAACCGGAATATGCACCTTATAAGCGCGACCGAGATTCAGAAGAAAAGCTGCTCGACCGCTTCCGCGATCCGAAGGACCCACTGAAGATCATCATTGTGACGTCTAAGCTGCTGACAGGCTTCGACGCGCCGATCCTGCAGACGATGTACTTGGATAAGCCGTTACGCGACCACACGCTCTTGCAGGCAATTTGCAGGACGAACCGCCCGTACGGCGAACAGAAGACGCATGGTCTGATTGTCGATTACCTGGGCATATTCGATGACGTCGCGCAGGCACTGCAGTTCGATGAAGAGGGGATGAAAAAGGCGGTGTCGAACATCGCCGAGTTGCTCAATGCCCTGCCGACTGCGTTGCAGAAGTGCCTGGCCTATTTCACAGGCGTGGAACGCGGCCTGACCGGATATGAAGGGCTTATCGCTGCGCAAGATTGCATTCCCAATAACGAACTTCGCGACGCCTTCGCAGCAGATTTCAGCGTGCTCGCTCGGATATGGGAGGCGTTGTCTCCAGATCCTATTTTGACGCAATACGAGGCAGACTACCGCTGGCTGGGACAAGTCTACGAGTCCTTGAAGCCCTCCAGTGGGACTGGACGTTTGCTTTGGCATCGGTTGGGCGCCAAGACTATAGAGTTAATCCATGAGAACGTTCACGTGGACGCGGTCCGCGATGATCTCGACACGCTGATATTGGACGCCGATTTGCTTGAGGCTGTGCTGGGTGCTGACCCGGAAAAGAAGGCCAAGGAGATTTCAGTTAAACTGGCAGGGCGTCTGCGGAAGCATGCCGGAAACCCAAAGTTCAAGGCGTTGGGCGAGCGTCTGGAAGATTTGAAAAATCGGCATCAGCAGGGACTGCTACTGTCGATCGACTTCCTAAAAGAGCTTCTGGCGCTGGCACAGGATGTCGTGAAGACGGAACGCGAGACGCCCGAGGAAGAGGACATTGACCGCGGCAAGGCTGCCCTCACGGAGCTGTTCGAAGAGGCGCGGAACGGCGACACGCCCGTGATGGTCAAGCGGGTTGTGGACGACATTGACGAGATCGTGCGCGCGGTCAGGTTCGATGGCTGGCAGGCCACGCATGCTGGTGAACGTGAGGTTAGAAAGGTTCTGCGACAGACGCTTTTCCGCTACAAGCTTCATCAAGATGCCGAGCTGTTCGAGAAGGCCTATGGGTACATTCGCGAGTATTATTAACTCCCGCCGACCGCTAGATTTACTGGGGCGGAGACATCCGCGAAGCTTCTATGTCATACCTGTATCGGAGTTCAGACGGTCGGTTTGAAATACAGCGGTATTCCCTTGTGCCTGACCCTGAATGGTCTCCCGGTGTTCTCATGCGCATGGGTCGAGCGAAGGACGATGGCGTTGTCGCCCGCCACCTCGAACGCGACGTCGGGCCTGCGTTCCGTCAGGCGGATTTGGTACTCGGCCATGACCTTGTCGAGGCGGGCGCCAAAGCAGTAGATGATCATCTCCCCGGAATCCTGCCCTGAGAGACCGGTGCTATAGCGCCGGTCAAGCTGTTCGAAGCCGCCCAGCAGCCAGTCGTAGCTGGTGTGTTTCTTCGCCTCGGCGATCCATAGGAACTCGTCTCTTGCTTCGACGACGACGTCGCAGTGTCCGCCGTATTGAGTGTCGTGGCTGGCTTGGAAGCCCATTGTCCTCAGATGGCTGACGATGTCGATGGTAAGGGCGTCCTCCGACTTGTCCTGCTGGACATGGCGGTTTTTCACCAGTTCCTGGGCGATGTAGTCGATCGCTCGTTCGACGAGCGCCAATCGTTCCTCATGGGTTTCGGACAGCGCCATATCGAGCATGATGCCGACCGGCGTCGGGTTTGACGCTGCTGCCTTGATTGCGGCCAGCGTGAATTCCTTCTCAGCCATGCGACAGCTCGCGGTAGAGGGCGTCGGTCGGAGCGAAGAACGGGACGACGTGGGATTCGAAATCTGGCACCGGACTTCCCGTCTCAGGGTGAATCAGGGTTCCGGTGCGCTTTGCCTCCGCGAATTCCTCCGGCGTAAGCTCATGCTCCGTCTCGTCGTCGTCCACGAGCATCGCATGGGCGTCGAAGATCGCCAGCCTGGAAGACGTAAGAATGGTCACGGCGGCGATGACGTCGTAGTCCGGGCCGTCCTTGCCCACGGCCGTCGACAGCGTCTTGAAGGTCAGGAAATGAAGCTCTTCCGGTGGCGTCGACGCCACGAAGTCGATGATCTCAAGGCACAGTGGTCCGACGGGCAGGTCTCCCCAAATCTTGCGATACTCTTCGCGGATTTCATTCAGGGTCACAGCCTGCTCCGAACCCTACCATCCAAGATGGTGGGCGATGCGAGATCGAACGTAGTCGAAATCATCATTGCCCATGCATTTGCGGATTACAACACGGTCAAGGACAGGATCGGCGGAGCCCGCCGCCCGCGAGTTGCTGTTCAAGGACAACTCCGGTTCCGAAAACAGCTTGGGTCCCACCGGACGCCGCCAGATGATGCTGACCTTGAACGGCTCGATCGGGGTGCCGAGCGCGGCCTTGCCTCCCTTGTGATATGTCTCGTTGCGCAGATCGAGCTTTTTGCGTCGCATCTTCTCACGCTTGATGGAAGCGGTCGTGGTGCCGAAGCCGAGTTCAACGACGATTCCTTCGGAGCCGTCGCCGTACATCCGATCGATAAGCGCGAATACGTTCGTCGGCTCCGGCAGCGCCACGCCGATTGCGGATTCAAAAGCCTCCACGGAGAGCTTCCGAGCCGCGAGAGCGACTTCTCCAAGCGTGCCCTCCGGAAAGTCGACGCGGACATCCATCGTGCTGCCCTTATCGGGAATCCATACGACGTCGAAAGCCTGAAAGCTCACCGTCTTGACGCCGATGATCTCCTCGTAGTCGTCCAGTTCCGACGCGATCTCGTTGCCAAGGGACGACAGGCTGATGGGCTCGCGTACCGTGACGACGCGAGCGGAGGCAAACACCAGCCCTGTGCCGGTTTCGGTCCGCTCGACAGCGGCCAGAACGAGGCCAGCAGGCATCCCCTTCAGTGCCGTCTCGGAGAGCGTGACCGGATAGGACTCGGAGAACGGGTTCGACGGCGGGACGATCTCGGCAGCCCTCTCCCGTATCGTCGCCATGGTCTCGGCGCCGACCTCGTAGAAGCTCGCAAGCTTTTCCCCGGAAATCGCATGCAGCCGCAACGCTTCTAAGATATCGTCCTCCTTGCTTTCGAACCTCCCAATCGCCTTGTCGGCCCGTTCCAAGGTCAGATCCCAGCCTTTGCTTCGCTCGACGCCAATCTGCTGGAGTATCCGCCTTGCGACGGGCCATGGAGTTCTGTCGCGAAGGCTCTTGAGGATGTCGAGAACGTGGATGCTCATGCGGTGTGACCTCGATGTACGATCGGTTTAGGTCAACTTACGGTTTTCTATTGCGTTTCTCCAGCGGCAAGCCCTGTCATTCACAGGGAGTTCCACGTCTGTGCTTGCGACGCCCAAATCCTTTATCCGCGGGTACTGCGAGCGTAACGAGGTTTCTCATCCGGGCGCGCGTTTCCGCCAGACGATCGCCAACGGTCTGCCTGGTTCCTCGGGATGTCCACTAACGCATGGTTCGCCGATATGACGCAGGTGGACGACCAATGCCCTTTGACGGAGGCGGTCGGATGCATCGGAAATTATGGGCGGTCTCGTCTCGGAGATGGAAGGCGTTCCTGGGTGCTCCGGACGCGGCCGACCATGGAGCATTGGGAAGGCGCCCGCGTCCGGCGACCCGGAAGACAGGATGGTGAGGGAATTGTCGATGAATATACTGAGCAGCAGCCGACGGAGCATGCAGGGTATGTTGCTTCGGAAGTTGCAAGATCTGGAAGTCGAGACTCGTTTCGAGGCGTCGGAATAAGAACCAGGCTGCCCTCCATCTTGCCTGGGCGCAACGCACGTCCCCCAAGTCCCCCTAGGGGAGACCCCTTCGGCGAATTGTCGAAGTGCCAGGTCTGCCGGGCATTGTTATTCTCGTTCGACACCTCCTTCCGGCACCGGTGGCGAATCACGTCATTCGCCCTTTATCGTCAGGAAAGCTGAGCGAGGTCCGGTGATCGGAGCGGTTTTCAGATGCTCCGTCTCGCACGTTTTCTGTTTTTCGCTATTTTTTTGGTTGGCCGGACGAAGTCTACGTACCGCGTTTCTTGTGCGGTGCACCATAGGATTCGGTCGAGGTTGTCCGTATGGACGGGCTGCTCGATTGCCGCCGTGCAAGTGCTTGATTTTAATCGAGTGGGAGGGATTCGACCGGAGGCCCTACGAAAGGATTCACGCATCCTCATGACCGTCAGCACAACTTGACGCGAATCCTTGGAATATCGTTTAGTTTCAAAGGCTTATTCGGAGAGTTTCTCGGATCTTCCTCGTTGAGATGTGCTGCGAACTGTGATCGGCTCCTACGCGTGCAGACGCGCCGGAGGAAGGCCACGACGATGACGCAGGGTAGCGGGAGTGATACGGACATACGGGCAGAGGATGGCAGACGGCTGGGCGGCGTCTCAGGGCCGGCCGCCACGACGAAGATTCCCGACGGCACGTCAGCGGTCGAGATCCCGATCAGCGTCGTGATGGATATCCCCGCGTGGGTCACGCATCTAGGGGAGCAGATGGTTGTCCCGCTGCCGATCTTGATCGTCATGCATGACGGCGAGGCGACTGTTCCATCCGATACGTACGAATTCGCGGTCGATCGTGCAGCGGTCGAAAAGTTCGAAGCTCTCCATCGCATGGTGGCGACGGTTGGTCGGCTCCATGACGAGTGGCGGGCTTCCCATATACCGCTCGACAGCGCAGAGGACGCCGACACCGTCATCTGGAACTACCTCTACGGCAGGCTGACGCGGCCAGCTCCAGTCGCCTATGAAACCGCCCGGACAGATTTCCGCGACATATGCAGCTTCGTGAAATTCTGCCGCCGGAACCCGAGAATCAAGTCCCATTTCGGCAAGGCCTTGGCAAAGGGCAGCAAGCTCTTCGAAGACCAGATGCCTGTGCGCAAGACCAGAGGTTTCCTGCAGCATCTGGACCTTCACCGGCGTCGGTGGTTCGAACTGCAGGAATTCGAGCCCGACATACCTAGGGACCTGAAGAAACTCGCTGCGCCGATGCTTTCCAGCGTTGCGAAGATCATCAGCTTTCCGACCGAGCAGCAGATGGACGATCTTATAGATGCTGAACGGAACCCAATGTTTCGGGCGGCCTGGTGCGTCCTGGCCGCGCAGGGACCGCGATTCTCGGACCTCCTGCACATGTGGAGGTGCGATATACTCCCGCCATCTCTGGCAGCGCGGTTCGTGTCTAGGCCGGACGGCCATCCTTTCCTGATCTACGCGCACCCCGAGCAGAGCATATACACCGGTGAGAACTTCGATCGCCGAGGTGTAGTCAACCGCAAAACGGTGCTGGCCACAAAATACCACGGCAGCGTTTCGCGCATCCACAGCACGCAACCCAACGAGAGGCTCGGCTGGAAGTCTATGCTCCTGTTCGACGCCCGCAAGCTCTCGTGGGGTTTCTGGATGGTCGAACGCTACGCCCGCGAATTCGAACGACTGCTTCCAACGATCTGGGCCTTTCACGACGAGCACGGTACCGATCGCCGGCACCCCTATTTCTTCGTCAACTTCCGGAACGCCCAACACGTCGCGGAGCAGATGACGAAGCAAAATCTCCAACGCGCCTATGGCGCCGCATGCCGGAGGGTGGGGCTCGAACCCATCATGGAAACCGGGGGACACCCGCATGGCAGTCGGCACTTCTGCGCGTGGTACGCGGAGGCGATCAACGGCCTCGACGCGGCGGAGCGCCAACTCGTTCTTCGACAGCGATCCCAGGACTCTCAGGAGGACTATGGGCGGAGGCTGGCCGACCTGCATACCAAGATGACGGAAAGAGGAAGATGAGATGAAGATGGAAGTCTATGCCGAATCGAACGTGAGATATTTTGACGAGGACGGCGGTTGCGTCGTCAACGTGTCGGATGAGATCGTACTGCTCAAGAAGACGGACGCCATCGACCTTGTAGCATTGTTCAAGGAGTTCGATGCTGCACTTCGCGCTGAACTTCTCGTCCTTCTTACCATGAAGTACGGCGAGGCCGTTGACCGCTACGGGCTGCTCAACTTCAACGCCAGCCTCCTCGAGGAGCGTCGTCAGGTTCCGGTTGGCTTCCTGCTTCGGGGAGCAGGAACGAAGCTCGCGGTCTTCAAGGACCAGGCGGTGGTGTCGGCGCTGGTTCGTCTCGGTATGGTGCCGGGGAAGACACCTCATGGATTGGTGCGCAAGCGGTATCCGCGGGAGAGCGGCGCGATGGGAGACATGCTGTGCGGGTTGCCTTACGAACAGCAGAAACAAATTATCGGCAACCTGCTGGAGGCAGATCTGGACGGCGTCCTCCTGACGAATCAGAGGGACGAGATCGGCATGGGCGCGCTGCGCATCATGCTGCTGGAGAAGCGGGATCCGCTCGACGCGCTTGCGACCTTGGCGGACTGGATCGACCGCCAGGTAGCCACGCCGGACAGGTCCGCTGACGCCTTTCATGGAAAAGGAAGCGGCAAGCTTTTCGCGCCGCTTTGGTTCGGACAATTCCTCGCGTCGCGCGGCGTCTGGCTTCTGCCGATGCGCTTTTTTGACCGCTTGCTGGCGTTCTATCCAGACCATCTGCGGCCTATACTTCCTCTGCTCTCTGTTCCTCTCCACGCACGCGACATCGCGGATACGGTCATCGGAAGCGCGCCTCCATCGAAGACAACGCTGCAACAATCCCTCGGGGTGTTTGTCATGGCGGCGCTATCTAGCACGATGTGGTCCCAGCGGCGATTCTGCCCGGCGCCGCTCCATCAGATGAAGATTTTCTACGGGACCGAGAATGCGTTCCGCTCGGCATCGATAAATCATGTCTTCAAGCTCCTCTCGGACGTCTTCGAGATCGACCTCAGAAGTCGAGATGAGGCGATGCTTCTCAGGGGACGGAAGAAGATCAATTCGATCGAGGCTTTCCATTGGACGAACAGCCCTACGCCGTCGAACACACGGCTTGCGGCGAAGCTCCTCAAACACCCGATCACGCATGTCCCCGAGCATACGCGGATATTGGCCGAGGAAATTCGCAGCCTACTCGGATCTTTCAAGGTGCAGCATCTGAAACCCGTCGAGGCCGCATTGAACCTGTTTCTTATTTACTCCTTAGTTTTGGAACCTGACGAGGCGCCAAAGCGCCTTCGCGACATCAAGGCGGAGAAACACGTGAGGTCGTTCGCATCGCCCCACGAGACCTACTGGCAATTCCTCAGCGAGCGCTGCCCCTACAGCAAGGCGAAGGAGTCCACGATGTCGAAAATGCGGCAGCTATGGCAGGCCGCGTCGATTCGCGACGGTTTCGCGACTGAACTCGAGTGCCCCTTCGATCCGCGTCGGGACACTTTTGGGGCCAAAAAGAGTGATGCCGCGCGCGCCGGGCGTGCGCTCGAACAGGTTGTCATCGACCTGCTCGTCGAACTGAATAGGGAGGGCGATTACGCGTTCGCCAGAAGTATCGAACGGTATCATTTTGTGGTCCGTGATCGCGATGGGCGCTATGAGAAGGTGTTCTGGCCGGCCGTGGCGATCGCCCTGGAAATCTGCCTACGCCTTGGATTGCGGCTTCGCTCGACCCGTTGGTTGGACAGCGGCGAAGGCGACGAGGAGTGGTACGATCCGACTACGATGAGCTACACACCGAACCCGCTAGCCTGCGCGGTTGAAGGCCGACAGCAGTTCTTCATCGAGAAGACGGTCCTCGACGACGTGCAGCGCACGGAAGTCAACGGCATGTTCGTCAACGTCGCTAAGGGAGGGCCCTATCACTCTCCCTATTTTCCAGATGAACTGGTTGAGCCGGTCTGCAGGATGCGCGACCTGCAGATACGCTACAATCCAATGCGGCGGCCCATCCCCGCGATAGATAACAAGTCGCTCAGACCAGATACCGACAAGTCCCTGTTTGCTGAGGTTTTTCCCCTGCTGCGAGAGCCTGAAGACCTTGCCGTGAGCATCACCGAAGAGAAAGTCAGGGGATATTACAAGGCGCTCCTAATCTACGGGCAGCCGATCATCGAAGCCCGGCTCGGGCGTCCCTACCCTCTTGTCGACGTCGATCTCGACACGGTTCTAACGACGATACATGACCATCGTCGCAGCTTCGTGACCAACGGAGACGAGGCCGGCATTCCGATTAGCGTTATGCGCGTACATCTTGGCATGAAGACCAATGCAATGGTCAACGTCTACAACCGCGTCCGCGATCATCGCATCCATTCTCAGGTGCAGCAGGTCAGCTACAATCGCGAGCTTCTGGAAGGCGTCGCCCAGGACGATCCGAAGGCGGTTTCAGAAATGGTGGCACAAGTTTCGGCGACCATGGGGAAGGACGCGCCAGCTACGCGGCGGCTGAAAGAGATGCAGACAGGTGCGCGCGCCGCGTTCCTCGACCTTCTCCTGCATTGCCTCTGTGTATCTGGAGACTGCAACACCGGGGGGCGAATAGTCAATGGCGTGCGACAGCCGGTATTCAGGCCAAGGGCATGCGGTGGCTGCTGCCATAGAGCATCGAGCTGGGCGCACCGAGCCGGCATCGTTGCCCGCACTCGCATCCTCACAATCGAGATACGCCTGGCCGCGCAGCAGCGGGCGGACTTGGAACGAGCGATCGACGACGCAGAAAAGAGGGGAGAATCGGTCCACTCTCTCGAGCGCTCGAGACGTTCGGCCGAATACCTCTATAGAAATCTTTCGAACGAGCTCCGGCTCGAGCAGGAGTGGCTGCGGAAGGTGGATGTCGCGGCGCATGCCGCGCGTCAGGCGGGCCGATCGCCCTCGAGCGTGGTCCTCGCAAACGGTACCTTCGACTATGATCGGGTCGAGACTACACGAGCTGAGATTCATGACTTCGAGCTGCTGCATTCGGTGCTTAAGGATGCACTCTTTATGCCCGCGGCGCTGCTGGAGCTTCCGCCGAGCGTGCCGCTCGAATTCGAACGCCAGATGAGGCAGATTCTGGCCGCCAGCCGACAAGACGAGGTCCTTCGACGCATTCCGTCGGCACAGAAGACCGAAGCATTGGTGGCGATCGGCGATCTACTTCTCGACGCCTTTGGTGATCCCGACGAATTCCAGCGGCTGGTCGAGGCCTCGGAGAACGACATCCCGGATGCGGTTGTCGCGAAGCTGGCGGCAGCCATTCGCGGCGCTGCCAGCAATCCGACGATGATCGGGTCGTAACGGAACCGTACGGCGGGGAGAGCGGGATGAAGGACGCACCAACACCTTCGACGGAGCTGATGACCAGGCTGCGGGGCGAGGCTAGGCTGGCGCAGAGCGCGAGGCGCCTGGCTACTCTCGCACGGCTTGAACAGGCTTGCGACGACGTTGTCTCCGGCAGGGCCTTGGAACTGGCCCGGAAGCATGGCTGGGACGGATCCCGCTTCCGGGCCCACCGCAGGCTCGTTGCTGCCAGTGTCGACGAGTACGTGCGGATGATGCGCTACGCTGAACCGAAGGGCGGGTGGACGGGGCCTACCAAGGACACGATCGCCCATGACCAAGAACTCGCGTCTTACGTGAACTGCCGTGACGCTGAACGTGCAACATCCAAAAAGCCACCCCGCAAGGGGACCGGCGCCCGCCGGGCAGACGACATCGTGACGGAGAAGCTCGACTTCACAGACCAGGCCATCGTGCGCGCGGCGCTGGAAAGCGGCCGGTTGGCTAAACGGCAGTTCGACACATTGGCGTCGTTTTTCCACAAGCTGCTCGGCGTCGATCTGCGGAGCCACGACGCCTTTTCCTTCGAAGACGTCGCGCGCTCGATCAGAGCTCAGATCAGTCGCGACGATCGCGAGGCGCTTGCGAGCTTGGTCGACAGGCTCCACGACGACGTCCGCCTTATGGAGATGAACCTGATAATCGATAAGGGAAAGGTCAGAATGTACGACGGACTGCGAAGCGTGCTGGTCGAACGCAGCGAAATGGCGGTCCTTATCAGGCTGGCCGGACTGAATCCGGACAGCCTGGGGTCGGTCGGCTAGGACCAGTCGGATTATTCCATGCCGAGGGCGGACATATAGGTCTGGAGGATCGATTCCTCCTCCAGACGCTCGTTGGCGTCCTTCTTTCTCAGGCGGATGATAGTCTTCATCGCCTTCGTGTCATAGCCTCGGCCCTTGGCTTCCCCGAACACATCTTTAATGTCGTCGGCGATTGTCTGCTTTTCTTCCTCGAGACGTTCGATCCGCTCGATGAACTGGCGCAGCTCGGCCGCGGCCACATTGACGGTTCCTGTCGTTGCCACTTCTTCCATTATTCTTCCTTTCTGTCGCGTCCGGCCGGCAGGGGCTTGCACATAATGCTGCCACCGTGTATGTTGCTGCTAAGTTATTGATTACGCTACAATAACATAACATTTGGGGGTCTTAGAAGCCCGTTCCCTTGGCTTCGCCATAGACGTCCTTGATATCGTCGGCGATGGTCTTCTTTTCTTCTTCCAGCCGTTCAATGCGCTCGATGAAAGCGCGAAGCTGATCGCGGGCGACGCCGTGAGCATCAGACATCGTGTTCTCCTGGTTTTTCGGTGATCGATTTTGGATGCCAGTGACTGCCGCGAAGCGGCGTCACGGTCAAGCCTGTTCGCGGCCAGCCAAGCTATTTGTGTGGATTGTTCAGTTCAAAAGCAGCCTTTTGCACAGGCGAGGCCTCGTTCTGGTGAAGATTCTTCCAGTCCTCATAGGGCATGCCATAGACCATCTCGCGCGATTCGTCCCTGGTCACCGGGACACCCTCGGCCTCGGCGGCTTCGCGATACCAGTTCGACAGGCAGTTGCGGCAGAAGCCGGCCAGATTCATCAGGTCGATGTTCTGAACGTCGCTGCGTTCGCGAAGATGTGCGACGAGGCGGCGAAAGGCGGCAGCTTCGAATTCGGTCTGTTGTTCCTTGCTGAGCGCGGTCATCTCGCTTCCTTTCGTTAAATGGGGCCTTTCGTTCAATAGGGGCCGGTGCGTGACAGGTGAACGTCGTATTCGTGCAAGGCGGGTTCGGCATTCATCGCCGCAAAGATCGGCGCCAGGCGTTCGGCCCATGCCGATATGCCGGTCTCGTCTCCGATCAGATCCTGGCGCACCTCGAGCAGCGCATGCGGAATGCCTGTAATCATGCAATGGCGGTACATGGTATCGCCCTTCAGCGCGCCGTCATAGGGTTCGTTGTCGCCAACGGCGAGATCGGGATCGGCGCGCAGCATGTCAAGCAGCGGACCGACGGCGCGATGGTCGCTGTCCCAGAGGACGGCAGCGTGCCAGGGACGGGGAATACCTTTCCAGGCCGGCGTGAAGGAGTGCAGCGACAGCACCAGTGGCGCCCTGCCGGTGGCATTTGCCACGCTGTCGATCGTTGTGGCCACGGCATGGTGATAGGGGCGATGGAAGGTTTCGATGCGGTAGTCCCATTCCTGCGGCGTGATCGGATGATTGCCTGATATGACGGCGCCGTCGGAGATCTTCATGATCAGCGTCGGATCGTCTTCGCCGCGATTGGGGTCGATCAGCAGGCGCGAAAAGCCGCCAAGCACGGCGGGAACGCTGAGCCTTGCCGAAAGCTGCCGCGTCAGGCCCTCGATGCCGATGTCATAGGCGATATGTCGGGCGAAGGCCGCGTCGGGAAGTCCGAGCCGGCCATATCGCGCGGGAAGGCGGTTCATCGCGTGATCTGCGAGGATCACCATGCCTTTGTCATGTTTGCCGGATAGGATTTCGAAGGATTGGAAGTCGTCCATCAAGGAATTGCCGTTCGTCATTGCGCCATCGGGCGCAGTGATCGCATGCGGCTACGGCGGGTTCAAGCGCGACAGGCGGCGAGAGGTTGAGCCGGACCCTCGACGGGTGGTTATGAAAGGAAATATAATCGATTAGCATTGCGTTGACTTTCGCTTGACGGCGGCGCAAGAAGACACGGATACGAATAACCGTGGAGCTATTTGGGAGCCGTGTTGATCCAAGCCGCGCCAAGTTTCCTCACGCGGTCCGGGCCGCTGGTCCGTCTCGCTCTATTCGCCCTTGCAGCCGCCATGCCGTTTTTCATCGCAGATGCTGCACGCGCCGATTTTCGCGTCTGCAACGGAACGCAGAACCTCGTCGGCGTCGCGATCGGATACCGGGCCAAGGATGGCTGGGTGACGGAGGGCTGGTGGCAGGTGCCGGCAACGACCTGCGCCGTGTTGATCGAGGGAGAGTTGCAGTCGCGTTATTATTACCTCTACGCAGAGGACGCCGCCCGGGGAGGCCGATGGACGGGTGACGTGCAGATGTGCGTGGCGGAAAACGAATTCAAGATCACGGGTGTGCAGGATTGTTATGCCCGCGGTTACCAGAAGATGGGATTCAAGGAATATGATACGGGCCGCCAGGGTAGCTGGATGGTTCAACTCTCCGACACCCCAGGGACGCAAGAAAGCCAGAATTGATGAAGCGTAATCGCAAAATTAAAATCCTCGCCACCCTCGGGCCAGCCTCCTCCGAGGAATCGATGATCGAGAAGCTGCACCAGGCCGGTGCCGATGTCTTCCGCATCAATATGAGCCATGCGAGCCACGACATGATGCGTACGCTGATCCAGCGCATCCGCTCGGTCGAAGCGCGCTCCGGCCGGCCGATCGGCATTCTCGCCGACCTGCAGGGACCGAAACTGCGTGTCGGCAAGTTCGTCGACGGCAAGGTGGACCTGAAGCCCGGCCAAACGTTCACGCTCGACAACAACGAAGCGCTCGGCGACCAGAGCCGCGTCTACCTGCCGCACCCCGAGATCCTGGAATCGGTGCAGCCTGGCCATCGCCTGCTGATCGATGACGGCAAGCTCGCCCTGCGCGCAGAAAAATGCGACGGCAAGAGCATCGTCACGACTGTTATTTCGGGCACGCGCATCTCCGACCGCAAGGGCGTCAGCCTTCCCGACACGCTGCTCGGCGTCGGCGCGCTGACGGACAAGGACCGCGCCGATCTCGACGCAGTGCTTGCCACCGACGATGTCGACTGGGTGGCGCTTTCCTTCGTCCAGCGTCCCGACGACCTCGCCGAAGTGCGCAAGATCGCCCGCGGCCGCGTCGGCCTGATGTCGAAGATCGAGAAGCCGCAGGCTCTCGAGCGCATCGAGGAAATTATCGAACTGTCGGACGCATTGATGGTCGCCCGCGGCGATCTCGGCGTCGAAATGCCGCTCGAATCGGTTCCCGGCATCCAGAAGCAGCTGATCCGCGCCTGCCGCCGTTCGGGCAAGCCGGTGGTCGTTGCCACGCAGATGCTGGAATCGATGATCTCCGCGCCGGTGCCGACACGCGCCGAAGTTTCCGACGTCGCGACCGCCGTTTTCGAAGGTGCGGATGCCGTCATGCTTTCGGCCGAATCGGCCTCGGGTGACTATCCAGTCGAAGCTGTCACGACGATGGCGTCAATTGCCACCGCCATCGAGCGCGAGCCGCATTATCCCGGTATCATCTATGCCCAGCGTGCCCAGCCGGAAGCGACCGGTGCCGATGCGATCTCGCTGGCCGCCCGTCAGATCGCCGAAACGCTGAAGCTGTCGGCGATCGTCTGTTACACTTCGTCGGGCACGACAGGCCTTCGCGCCTCGCGCGAGCGTCCGCAAGTGCCGATCCTGGCGCTGTCGCCGATCATCAAGACGGCACGCCGTCTTGCCGTCGTCTGGGGCCTGCACTGCGTCGTCACTCATGACGCGACCGATCTCGACGACATGGTCAACCGCGCCTGCCGTATCGTCGCCGACGAAGGTTTCGGCAAGCCGGGCGACCGCATCATCATCTCGGCCGGCGTGCCGCTCGGCACGCCCGGCGCCACCAACATGATCCGCATCGCCTATATCGGTTCCGACGGCCAGAGCGGCATCTGATCCGATCGCATGCATCCGAAAGCCCGCTGCCTGAGAAGGCGGCGGGCCTTTTTCGTTGATGGGCCGGCATTGCCAACGGCAATGGCGCATGCAAGTTTCGGTCTCTGGATGGGGAGGATCGTCATGGATTTCGTCACGCTTCTGGCTTTTGCAGCGGTTTCCTTTGTTGGTATCGCGACACCGGGGCCGACAGTGCTGCTGGCGCTGACCAACGGTTCGCGGCACGGCCTGCGCCGCGCGGTTGCCGGCATGATCGGCGCGGTGCTGTCCGATTTCGTGCTGATCGGCGCTGTGGCGATCGGGCTTGGCGCGCTGCTCGCCGCATCGGAATTCTGGTTCTCGATGCTGAAATGGGCAGGTGCCGCCTATCTCGCTTTTCTCGGTATCATGCTGCTGCGCTCGAAGGGCACGATCGATGCGGCGTTGAAGTCTGGCGCGCCTGCGGGAGTGACATCGCCCTTCTCGATCGGGCTGAAGAGCTTCATGGTCGCGGCGACCAATCCGAAGGGTTATCTGTTCTTCTCGGCTTTCCTGCCCCAGTTCATCGACCCGATCCTGCCGCAGGCGACGCAATATATGCTGCTCGCCCTTGTCTTTGCCGCGCTCGATTTCCTCATCATGTTCGGCTACGCCTTCTTCGGCTCGCAGGCGGTGCGTTTCCTGAAAACCTCAGGCGCCATGTGGCTGGAGCGAGCCTGCGGTGGCGCGCTGCTGGCGCTTGCCGGCTCGCTGGCCTTCTATCGCCGGACAACCGTCTGACTTCAGGGTTGAGGCAGGGATAGGTGGCCGACGCGATAGGCCTGGGTGTGCTCGCCGATCTCGGGAATCTCTCGCCATAGCCTGAAGCGTACTCGCGTCCAACTCGTCGGTTCGAAGCCGGAAATGGAGGCGAGCGCGCCACCTGTCGCCAAGTCTGCTTCGGTCGCCGCGCTTTCGGCGCGGCGAATGTCGGCGAGCAGCGTGTAGGCCTCTGTTTGCAGAATATCGCGTGTGGCGAACCTGGCCGGGGCGATATCAGGCGAGATTTCTGCCTGCCAGACGATCCAGGTTCTCACCTGTGGCCAGCCGAAGGCGTCGGTCAGCGTTTCGAAGCCCGGGCCGCAGAGGAAGTCGCTTGCCCCTTGCGGCGTCTGCCAGAGATAGAAGGGCGCATAGAGATTGTCGTGGCTGCCGAACTCGCCTTTGAGGGCACTGAGATAGGCTTTGAAGCCGAGATTGGGAAAGCCGTCGAGCAGTGGACCCTTGTCGCGGATGCGGCGGTCGATGATCGACATGTCGTAATCGGCGGGCAGGGTGAAGCTGTACTGCATCGTGATCATGACTGCCTCCACCGGTCGCAGCCATTCGACGATGCCGCCGTTTTCGGTCGGCTGGACGCTGATATAGCTGAAGGTGCTGTCATCGGCCGCTCCATGCCAGTGACGCTCGCCGGGCGCAAACCAGACGGCATCGCCGGCACGCAATGTTTCAACCGGGCCGCCCTCGTTCTGCGCCAGCCCATGGCCCGAAAGTACATAAAGTAGCTGGCCTCTGGGATGCGTGTGCCAGCGGGTGATGGTGCCGGGATCGAGCATGGCGCGCATTGCGGTGTTCTCGCCATCGGCGCTGCCTTCGAGCAGCATCTCGACCCAGAAAGGCGAAGTTGCGACGCCCTCAGGCGAGCGGACTGCCCTGCCGGGGCGCCTGATGGTCATGGTCTTCGGGTTCGAAGCGCTCATTGCCGGGCTCCAGCCAGACGAAGCCGCCAGTCTGGGTCGGTCATCTGGGCAATACCATTACCGAAGGACCAGTCTTCCGGTGCGCTGGTGCTGATGACGATCATCACGTCCTCGGGGCGGAGGCCCGGCGATTGCGCCAGGAGATCGGCAAGCCGCCGATAGAGTGCTGCCTTCATCGCGCCGGTGCGAGGCCTGCCGATCGTGATCGAGATGTAGACGAAATCGTCGGAGCGCGGGCCGGCGAGATAGCTGCGATCGAAGATCAGTTCGTTCTCGTCATGCTGGTGGATGGTCTGGAAACGGTCGTTTTCGGGCACGTCGAAGGTCTCGACCAGGGCGCGCTGAATGTTGTCGGCCAGCGCCGCGAGGTAGTCCGCCGACTTGCCTTTGCGAAGGGAAATGCGAACGAAGGGCATCGGGATCTCCATGATTCAGGCCGTCCGTCGGCCTTGACAGCAGAAGCATCGCACGGCACGATGATGCTGAAAATCAGAATTTTATGGATTAATGATCCTGAAAAATAGGATTATCTCATGCGACGGACGATCTTCGATCTCGATGTGCTTCGAACCTTTTCGACCGGAATGGAGCTTGGCAATTTCGCCAAGGCGGCCGAGCGGCTCGGGCGTTCGACCTCGGCAGTGAGTGCGCAACTGAAGAAGCTGGAGGAGCAGGCGGGCACGCCGATCTTCCGTAAGGCGGGTCGCGGGCTGGCGCTGACCGATGCCGGCGAGACGATGCTCGGTTATGCCAGGCGGCTGCTGGAACTCAACGACGAGGCGGCTGCCGCCGTCAACAACGTCGAGCTGGAAGGCTGGGTGCGGCTCGGCCTGCAGGAGGACTTTGGCGAGACCCTGCTGCCGGATGTGCTCGGTCGCTTTGCGCGTGCGCACCCGAAGGTCCGGATCGAAGCGCGGGTGGTGCGAAATGCCGAGCTGCTTCAGCGCGTCACATCGGGAAAGCTCGATCTGGCGCTTGCCTGGAGCGATGGCACGCTGACGGCGCATTGCGAGCGGATCGGCGAAGTGCCGATGCGCTGGATCGGACCTGCCGAGGGGCAGCCGAACTGGCATGCCGCAAGCGGCGAGCCGATGCCGCTCGCTTCGTTGGAGGCGCCGTGTCTGTTGCGGAGCGCGGCGACCAAGGCACTTGATGAGGCGGGCATCTCCTGGCGGCTCGCCTTCGTCAGTCCCAGTCTCGGCGGTCTCTGGGCCGCGACGGCGGCGGGCCTCGGCCTCACCATCCGCACGCCGATCGGCCTGCCGGCGAAGGTCCGGCCGCTGGCGCCGGGAGCAATCGGCCTGCCTGATTTGCCGAAGCTCGGCCTGGTTCTGCATCGGGCGGAAGCCGAACCGCAACCGGCTGCGGCGCGGCTTGCCGAACTCGTGCTTCAATCGGTGCATGGCGCGTTGCATGGGGTGGTGGCCCGAGATCTCAGCATTGACCGTTCGGACGCGTGGCTGTAGCTTTCGGCCGCTATGAAGATGATCACTCTCAATATCGCTACGGCCTTCTTCTTGAGCCTCTAAGGCTCTGCCTTCGGGCATCAGAAGATGCGGTCGCTAACCAGCCTTTGCGGCTGGCCCGTTGCCGTGGACCGTAATGACTCTGCGTCTGGCCATGGACAGAGCCGGCAGGATTGGCGATAGAGAGAGATATATCATGACATCAGATGTTTATCCGATAGCGCTGCGTGCCGCGCAGATCGAGCAATTCATCGAAGACGGCTTCATCAGGGTCGACGGCGCCTTTCCCCGCGAATTGGCCAGGGAAGCCCGTGCCATCATGTGGCGTGACATTCCCTTCGCTGCGGATGATCCAAACACGTGGACGCAGCCGGTCGTGCGGCTTGCCGGTTATGGCGGCGGGCCGTTCGAGAAAGCCGTCAACACGCCGGTATTGCATTCGGCCTTCGACCAGCTCGTCGGCAAAGGGCGCTGGGAGCCGCGCAATGGACTTGGCAGTTTCCCTGTCCGCTTTCCCCATCCCGATGATCCCGGCGATGCCGGTTGGCATGTCGATCTGAGCTTTCCCGGCGAGGATTCCGATCCGGATGAGCAGCGGGACTTTTCCACCTGGCGGGTGAATATCACCTCGCGCGGGCGGGCGTTGCTGATGCTCTTCCTGTTCTCGGATGTCGGGGAGGAAGATGCGCCGACCCGTATCCGTGTCGGTTCGCACAAGGATATCGCTCGCCTTCTGGCGCCGGCGGGCGAAGCGGGAATGGCGCATCTCTGGCTGGAGCATGTCGGGGAAGAGCGGCCGCTGGCGTTGGCAACAGGGCAGGCGGGCACAGTCTATCTATGCCATCCATTCCTCATCCATGGGGCGCAGATGCATCGCGGCCAGGAGCCTCGTTTTATGGCGCAGCCCGGCCTTGTGCCTTCCGAACCTCTTCGGCTTGAACGGCAGGACGGCGCCTATTCGCCGGTCGAGATCGCAATCCGCCGGGCGCTTCACGATCACTCTATCTGATCGCTGATCCGGCATCCGGCTCGATGAGCCGGATGCCTCACGAAGACGCGCCGGCGTGACGTCTCAGCCGAACCGTTCCAGAGCCATGGCGAAGATATCGGCATCGACATTGCCGCCGGAGGTGACGGCGATGACCGTGTCGCTTTCCAGAGCATCGCCATGGAAGAGGGCGGCGGCAAGTGCCACCGCGCCGCCAGGCTCGACGACGATCTTCAACCGCGAGAAGGCGAGTGCCATGGCGCGCAGCGCCTCGTCGTCGGTGACGACGATGCCGGCGCCGGCGAGGCGCTGGAGGATCGGGAAGGTGATATTACCCGGCTGCGGCGTAACGATCGCATCGCAGATCGAGCCCGATACCGCTGCGTTGCGTTCGATCTTGCCGGAGGCCAACGAGCGGGTGGTGTCGTCGAAATCCCTGGGCTCGCAGGGACGGACGCGAAAGCCGGGAGAACTGGCTTCAAGGGCGAGCGCGATGCCGGAGGTCAATCCGCCGCCGCCGCAGGGAACCAGGACTTCGGCTGATGTCACGCCTTCCTCTCCAGCCTGCTCGGAGATTTCAAGACCGGTCGTGCCCTGACCGGCAATGACAAGCGGTTCGTCAAAGGGCTTGATCAGCGTCAGCCCACGCTCGGCCGAAAGTCTCGCGCCGATCTCGTCGCGATCCTCGGTGACGCGGTCGTAAAGCACCACTTCGGCGCCGAAGGCGCGGGTGTTGGCGATCTTCAGCTTCGGCGCATCGCTCGGCATGATGATGACAGAGGGGACATTGTGCAGCTTGGCCGCAAGCGCAACACCCTGGGCGTGGTTGCCGGAGGAGAAGGCGATAACGCCTTTCGAGCGCACGGACGGATCGAGGCCGGAGACGGCCGACCAGCCGCCGCGAAACTTGAACGAGCCGGAATGCTGCAGACATTCCGCCTTCACGAACAGGCGCCGGCCGGCGATCTCATTGAGGAAAGGGGAGGAGAGAAGCGGCGTACGCCTGATATGACCGCGCAGACGGGCGCGGGCTGCGACAATCATTTCAATGCTGGCCATTCGGGAATCTTTCTGCTTGTGGGTTCGCCCATGCATAGGGCGAGGCAAGCCAATTGTGAACGGCGACTTTGTCACGGTGACATGAATGGTACCACCGCTGCTTCTTCAGCCGTGCTGCGCTTCTGCCGACTGTTTGATCAGGCGATCCCGAGGCGTCAGTAGCCGCTTGCCGAACCTTCCGCTGCGCGGCTGTCCATGGCGCCGTTGTAGCGGGCGCCACCGCCTTTTTTGATGGCAGCAAGGCTTTTGCCGCCGACGAGGATGCCGGCGGCCTGGCCCCATTGCGGCGCGTCATTGCCGCCATCGAAGCTGTAGCCCATCGCGGCGAGGGTCTTTTCCGTATCCGGCGAAAGTGCATAAGGCTCGAGAAAGACCTTGTCGGGCTGCCATTGGTGGTGGAGACGCGGGGCGTTGACCGCCTGGCTGATGTCCATGCCGAAATCGACGACATTGAGGATTGCTTCCAGCGTGATGGTGATGATGCGCGAGCCGCCGGGGCTGCCGATCACCATGAAGGGCTTGCCGTCCCGGGTGACGATCGTCGGGCTCATCGAGGAGAGCGGCGTCTTCTTCGGGACAATGGCATTGGCCTCGCCCTGCACCAGTCCGTAGAGGTTGGGCACGCCGGGCTTGGAGGTGAAATCGTCCATCTCGTTGTTGAGCAGGACACCGGTGCCGGGTGCCACCACGCCGGCGCCGAAGGAGCCGTTCAGCGTATAGGTGACGGCGACCGCATTGCCCGCGTCGTCGATGATCGAATAATGCGTCGTCTCGGTGCTTTCCTTGCCGCCGAGCGGTTTCAGATTCGCCGAGGTGCCGGCCTTGTAGGGGTCGATCTTGGCGGCAATTTCCGAGGCATATTTCTTATCGAGCAGTTTCTCGACCGGGTTCTCGACGAAATCGGGATCGCCGAGCGCCGCATTGCGGTCGACATAAGCATAGCGCATCGCCTCGACCATGATGTGCACCGTTTCGGCCGAGTTATAGCCGAGATAGGAGAGCGGATAGCCTTCGAGAACGTTGAGGATCTCGCAGATGATGACGCCGCCGGAAGAAGGCGGCGGCGAGGAGATGATGTCGTAGCCGCGGTAATTGCACTCGATCGGCTTCAACTCGCGCACGGCATATTGTTCGAAATCCTCCTTGGCGAGGATGCCGCCCTTGGCTTGGCTCGTCTTGACGATCGCTTCGGCGGGCGCGGCTTTGTAGAAGGCGTCGGGACCTTTTTCGGAGATGGCTGTCAGGACTGCAGCAAGGTCCGGCTGCTGGAGTTTTTCGCCCGATGCATAGGGTTTGCCATCCGGTTTCAGGAAGATTTTCGCTGCCGCCTCATCCTTGGCGAGGCGCTTGGCGCTGCCGGCAAAGCTTGCGGCATCGCCCTGTTCCAGCGTGAAGCCCTCCTTGGCGAAGCGGAGCGCCGGTGCGATCAGCTCCTCGCGCGGTTTGGTGCCGTATTTCTCGCGTGCGGTCTCGAAGCCCATCACGGAGCCCGGCACGCCGACGGCGAGATAGCCGTCGAGGCTGGCGCGTGGCACGACATCGCCCTTGGCATCGAGATACATGGTTTTTGTCGCGGCAAGCGGCGCGCGTTCGCGAAAATCGAGAAAGGTCTTGGTGCCGTCCTTCAGGCGAATGGTCATGAAGCCGCCGCCGCCGAGGTTGCCGGCCGTGGGATAGACGACCGCCAGCGCATAACCGACGGCGACCGCTGCATCGACGGCATTGCCGCCGCTCTTCAGCACCTCGACGCCGACATCGGTCGCCAAATGCTGGGCGGTGACCACCATGCCGTGCTCGGCTTCGACGGGTGCAGGCGAGGCGGCGAAAGCCGAGGTCAGGCTCAGCGACAGTGCTGCGATGATGGAGATCGTCCAGATATGCAGGCGGCCCATGATTTCCCCTCCTATGGACAATGATGGAAAAACATATGGGACTGCGGCAGCCCGAGGCAATGCAAGGGGTTGGCTTTATGCGAGAAGTTCGGCGAGTTTCCGGTTGGTATCGTCGTCATCGAGCGGCGTGTAGACGATGAGCTTCATCTCCGGCCGGTTTGTCAGCGTTAGGCCGGTATGTTCGAAGGACATGCGGCCCTTGATGGGATGGTCGATGCGCTTGATGCCGGACAGCGGGCTGATGACCTCGTGGCGCTGCCACCAGTCACGAAATTCGTCGCTTGCCTGCTTCAGCAGCGCGATCAGCCGTTCGAAATCCGGATCGCCGGCATAACGCGCGCTGTCGGCCCGGAACATTGCCAGCGAGACGCGGGCGACCGATTCCCAATCGACGAGCAGCCGGCGATGCGCCGGGTCGGCGAAGAGACGATGCATGATGTTGCGCTCGTCGCGGTCGAGCGTGTCGTAACCACCGAACAGCATGTCGGCGGCGCGGTTCCAGGCGAGCACGTCCCACCGGCGGCCGAGCACATAGGCCGGTTGGTGGGTCAGGTTGGCGAGCATGCGTTGCAGCGGCTCGTCGACGCATTCGGGTGCGGACGATACAGCCTGCGGCGCATGGCGATTGTTGAGGGTGAAGAGATGCCGGCGTTCGGCCTCGTCGAGGCGCAGTGCATCGGCAAGGGCGTTCAGCACCTGTGCGGAGGGCCTGATGTCGCGGCCCTGTTCCAGCCAGGTGTACCAGGTGGTGCCGACGCCGGCGAGCATGGCGAGCTCCTCGCGCCGGAGACCTGGCGTGCGCCGACGAAAACCCTCGGGCAAGCCCACCTCGGACGGCGTCAGCCGCTCGCGGCGAGAGCGCAGAAAGGCTGCGAATTCACGGCGGCGGGCTTCGAATGTGTCGGCTCTCTGGTCCATGGCGGTGATCATATCAGTATCGATACCAGGATAAAACTGGAACTGTTTGCCGTCTGCAGGCCGCGCATGATGCCGGCGCCGCGGGTGATTCAAACGCCTGCGGATCGATCAATTCAAGGAGCAGCATCATGTCTTTGCAGCATGTGGTCGTTATCGGCGGTTCTTCCGGCATCGGCCTCGCCACGGCAAAATTACTTTTGAAACAGGGATATACGGTCACCATTGCG
Organism: Rhizobium zaerense; assembly: GCF_051810725.1. Taxonomy (NCBI): domain Bacteria; kingdom Pseudomonadati; phylum Pseudomonadota; class Alphaproteobacteria; order Hyphomicrobiales; family Rhizobiaceae; genus Rhizobium; species Rhizobium zaerense. The sequence goes on from NZ_CM132690.1 coordinate 1,339,142, forward strand.
GGCCGCGACGGCGAAAAGCTTGCCGCGGCCAAGGCATCGCTCGATGGCGATCTGCGCAGCGTCGTGCTTGATGCGGTGGAGCTTTCCACACTCGGGGAGGCTTTTGCCGGGATCGGCGCATTCGGTCATCTCGTGCTGGCGATGGGCAGCGGTCACGGCGCCGGACCTTTTGCGGCGCTTGACATGACGGACCTGCTTGCCGGTTTCCAGACCAAGCTCATTCCGCATGCCGCGGCAGCCCAGGCGGCACTGCCGCTGCTGCAGCCGGGCGGCAGCATCACCTTCGTTTCGGCGGTCAGCGCGCAGGCTGCGATGCCTGGCACGGCTGGGCTTGCGGCCGTCAATGGCGGCATCGAGGCGATGGTGCCGGTGCTTGCCGCCGAATTGAAGCCGCTGCGCGTCAACGGCGTTTCCCCCGGGGTCGTCGATACGCCGTGGTGGAGTTTCCTGCCGCCCGAGCAGCGCGGCAGCGTCTTTGCGGATTTCGCCGGCCGCACGCCGGTCGGCCGTATCGGCAGGCCGGAGGATATCGCGCAGGTGATTGCCTTCCTGATCGGAAACGGCTTCATGAGCGGCCACGTCGTCACCTGCGACGGCGGCATTCGTCTCGGCGCCTGAGGCAGGTTTCCTGCAATGCTGAGGACAAAATTATGCAGCAATTCAAAGTGCTACAGCGTCCTCTGCGCGTCTGAAAAAACGCGCGGCCCGGTCGACCCCAACGACTGTACGGCCGCGGCCGTCCGATCGCGTGAGGAGGCGGCAAGCCTCTCTTCGGCCCTGCGGGCGATCGCTTGCAGGTCGCGCGGCTTGCCCGATAGCTTCTCCATGGCGGCGATGGCGACATCGGTTGCGAGATAATCCGGCTTGTGGCCGACGCCGCTGACGGTGATGAGTTCGGAGCCTGATATATCGCGGGCAAGGCCGCGCGAGTGCAAGTGTTCCCAGACGATCTCGTCGCTGTCACCTGTTATGATGACGGTCGGTGCGGTGATCTGCGAATAGAGCAGCGACTGCTCCTTCACATAGGCGCGCAGCCTTTTGAAATCGGCGGCGTTGTTATGGAAAGCGTTGGGTCGCAGCACCAGCGACGGCCCGGTTTTTTCGATGTAGTCGGCCGGGCGCGGATTGGGACGGAAGACATTCAGCGTGCCGCGCTCCAGCCGGCTCAGACCGAGAGGCACGACGATCGCGTGGTTGAAGAGCCAGCCGACGATCGGCACGGTTGCCACATGATAGTACCAGTCGATGCCACCCGGCCATGGATGAGTGGCGGGCGCAAGGAAGAGCAAGCCGGCGGTCTTATCAGGATGACGCAGGCCGAAGGCGGCGGTGATCGCGCCGCCGAAGGAATGGCCGACGATAACAGCCTTTTCGATGCCGCGCTTCTCCATCAGTCTGGCGATCGCATCGGCCTGGCCAGAGGGGACGGCGTTCTCAGGGCCGCCGCGCTCGGAATAGCCATGACCGGGGCGGTCGACGAACAGCATTTCCGCCCGGCCTTCGAGTGCGGCGCGGAAGGCAACGACCTGGTCGAGCAAATTGCCGCTGGCGCCGTGAATGAAAACCAGGGCGGGCAGATCCGCATTTTCGGGACGCTCGATGTGGACGGCATTCATGCGGTAGCCGCCGACATCCGTCAGTTCGCCGATATTCGGATAGGCGTGTTCGAATTGCCGCGCCTTATAAGTGGAGTAACCGATGGCGGCGGCGAGCGGGGCGAGAAGAGCGGAAACTTCTGCAAGCATGATCTCAACGAGCGATAATTGCGGAACGACCTGCTGGCGGACAACCGCCATATCGTTCCCTCCATATGCTAAAATTGCGCGGCGAGATGCGACGTCAAGATATCAGACCAGGAATCAGGTGCGGTTGCCGGCGAGTTTTTCCGCAAGCGTGTTGGCCTGTTCCTGTGCAGTGCGCTCGGCGGGATAGACGTCGAGGAAACGCTCCCAAGCCTTCAAGGTCAGCTGATCGTTGCCGGAATTGCTGAGGATCGCCGCCATGCCGGAGAGCGCGCCGAAATGGCGCGGCTCGAGATCGAGCACACGTTCGATGTCGGACATCGACTTGCGATAATTGCCCATGGCGAAATTCAGCGTGGCGCGGCGGTTCCAGCTTTCGGCATAATCGGGCTTCAGCGCGATCGCCTCATCGAGGAAATCGAGGGCCGCGGGATTGCGTTTTTCCTCGATCGCCTTGTCGGCCCACTGCATCAGCAGATTGACGGTGGCGCTACCGGAATCGTTCCATTCCATGCGGATTTCATTGGCGATGCCGCTGGCCTTTTCGGGATCGCGTTCACGCTTCAGCTGGCTGAAGAGCTGGTCGAGGTGCTGCTTCGGCGAACTGTTGGTATCCGCCTGCTCGACGATGACGTCCTTTTTCGCGGCGGCAGCGGGCTTTTCCGCGGCGGCGGCCGGAAAGGAGGCGGTGAGGAGAATGAGGGCGAGCGGCAGCGCCGCTGATGTCAAAGCAAAAAAGCGCATGGCGGACATATTAGCCCGCCAGCGCCGAAGATCAAACAAATTTGACGTGATCACCGCAGCGACCCACTGAATATATCTGCCGGCGCCAGCTCACGCGGCAGGGCGATCCGGACGCGCGAAATCAGCCCTGACGAGCCTTGAAGCGCGGGTTCAGCTTGTTGATGATGTAGATGCGGCCCTTACGGCGAACCAGACGGTTGTCACGGTGACGAGCCTTGAGCGACTTGAGCGAATTCTTGATCTTCATTTTTCTGATCCGCGATCTCTATGGGGGAATTCACATTCGCCCGTATCTTTAACAATCAAAAGCGCGCCATCGGGCGCGCTGTTTAGGTGGGGGAGCAGATACCCCGTCACCTTTTCCGTGTCAACCACATGAAGGTGTTTTTCCCAAGGCACGGGGGTGTTTTCTCAGGCCAAAACCGGCGATTTCGGCGTCAAGGTGGTGACATGGCCCATCTTGCGGCCGGGGCGCCACTCGGTCTTGCCATAGAGATGAACCAGCGTATCGGGGCGCCGCAGCCAGTCGGGAACGGCCAGGATATCATCGCCGATCAGGTTCTGCATGATGCAGTCGGAATGGCGTTCAGAACCGCCAAGCGGCAGGCCGGCGACGGCGCGGATATGCTGCTCGAACTGGCTGACGACGCAGGCCGCTTCCGTCCAGTGACCTGAGTTGTGGACACGCGGCGCCATCTCGTTGGCGATCAGGCCACCATCGGCAAGCACGAAGAATTCGATACCGATGACGCCGACATAGTTCAACGCGGCAAGGATCTTTTCGGCCGATTGGCGCGCGGCGTCCGCCGTCGATGCAGAGATCGCGGCTGGAACCGTCGAGGTGTGAAGGATACCGTCGCGGTGCACATTCTCGGCGGGATCGAAGCAGACGACCGTCCCGTCGGTGGCGCGCGCGGCGATGATCGAGACCTCGCGCTCGAAAGCGACGAAGCTTTCGAGGATGAGCGGTACGCCGCCGAGTGCGGCATAGGCGCCATCCGGGCTGTCGGCCGCCGAGCGAAAAACCTTCTGGCCCTTGCCGTCATAACCGAGGCGGCGGGTCTTCAGCACGCCCTGGCCGCCGAAATCCTCAAGTGCCGTCTCAAGATCGGCCTGGCTGTCGATCGTGTGGAAGCGGGCGGTTGATATGCCGCAGTCATTGAGAAAGCGCTTTTCGACGAGGCGGTCCTGGGCGGCTTCCAGCGCCTTCGGCGGCGGAAAGACGGAGACATTCGCCGAGAGCCTTTCGGCGGCTGCGACGGGCACGTTCTCGAATTCGTAAGTGACGACATCGCAAATATCAGCAAGTTCGGCCAGTGCCGCCGGATCGTCGTAGGCGGCGGTAATCTGCCGGTTGGCGAGCTGGGCGGCCGGGCAGTCCGCCTGCGGCTCGAGAATGACCGTACGAAAATTCAACCGGGCGGCGGCAATGGCCAGCATGCGGCCAAGCTGGCCGCCGCCGATAATGCCGATCGTTCTTGCCGTCATAGGTTGTCCATCGGGTATTCGGCGACGGCAGCACTCTGGCGCTCGCGCCATTCGTCGAGCCGGTCGGCGATTTCTTCGTCGGAAAGGGCAAGTACGGCAGCGGCGAGAAGCGCGGCGTTGACCGCGCCGGCCTTGCCGATGGCAAGCGTGCCCACGGGAATACCGGCCGGCATCTGCACGATGGAAAGAAGACTGTCCTGGCCGGACAGGGCTTTCGACTGGACCGGCACGCCGAAAACCGGCAGCGGTGTCATCGCGGCGGTCATGCCCGGCAAGTGGGCGGCGCCGCCGGCGCCGGCGATGATGACCTTGAAGCCCTCCGCGCGTGCGCCTTTGGCGAAATTGACCAGCCGGTCCACTGTGCGGTGCGCCGAAATAATGCGCGCGTCATAGGGAATTTCCAGCGCCTCCAGCGTGTCGGCGGCGTTTTTCATGGTCTCCCAGTCGGACTGGCTGCCCATGATGATGGCGACGGGTGGTCTGTCTGTCATCGATGCTGCTATTCCCTCTCAGGCGATAATGTCAGGGATGATCTGATCTTCCAGCTTGGAGAGCCTGTCCTTGATGACAAGTTTTTTCTTTTTCATTCGCTGGATTCGCAGAGCATCGCATCCGGTCTGGATCATGGCGTTGATCGCGGCATCGAAATCCTCGTGCTCCTGACGCAGGCGCGCCACTATGAGCCTGATTTCCGCCTGTTCCTGATCGGCCATATGCATTCCCCGTTACCGTCCCTGGACCTTGTCCGATCTGGCGATGATTTCCGCAAGCTCCTATCACCAAATACGGGTAACGGCTAGTTAGTCTTGATCATGAAATTGCCATCCAGTCTTCATCTTTTGGCCTTCGACAAGCCTTCAAAAATATGTCACAGTCCGGCCGTTGACACCTTGATCCCCGACGATGTTGGCCGGGGAGGGTAAGAGGAAGGAAGGGTCATATGACTGTTCAAGCTCATCTTGAGTCACTCCAGAAAAAGCATGTCGCTCTCGAGGAGGAGTTGCACGCGCTCAGAACATCTCCCTCTATTTCCGATACGGAACTTGCCGAATGCAAGCGCCGCAAGCTGCGCATCAAGGACGAGATTCAGCGTCTTAAATCATCCGTCCACTAATCTTCCCAAGGGTCGCCGGGCGATCATCTTGCGCAACAAGGTAAATCCATCCATTCCGCCAAGAATTAGCAAGAACCGGTGATTTGACACCATATTTGCGCCAGTCCGATGCATCCGGCATCGTGGCTGGCGCTTTTGGGTCCGCCACGTCTGGCATCGCATTCTTATGATGCACATCGTATCCCCAGATCTTATGGGAACCTGCATCAGGCCCAGAACTGATCCAGCCATAAATTGAGCTTGTCGAAGCCGCGGTTGTTGACCGTATAGATGCGTTTGGTGCCTTCCGAGGTCACGGAGACCAGATTGCTGTCGAGAAGCGCCTTCAGGTGCTGTGAAACAGCTGGACGGCTGATCGGCAGGCCTTCGGCGAGCTCGTTGACCGTCCGTGGCGCGCGACGCAATTCCTCCAGCAGAAACCGCCGGTTCGGATCGGCAATTGCAGAGAAAGGGTCCGTGTTCGACATGGCGGGAACGCTACGTCAAACCGGCCGCGCCAGCAAGGAAATTGTGCATTGCAGCGTGCCGCGCTTTAGGTCTTTGTTTTTACGCATGTCGTTAGCGTAAAACCGCCGCACAGTCTTGCGCGACATGCTTTAGCGGTTTCTACCAGCCAAGGCCCTCGCGCACGATCAGGAAGGCGGCGATCAGCGCCATCGCATACATGAAGGGATAGAAGATCTGTGGCTTCATGCGGCGCACGCACCAGGCGCCGGCAATGGTGGCGAGCGGGGCAAAGGGCAGAAGCGTCGCGGAGGTCGCAAGATTCTGGTTGTCGAGTTGGCCGAGCGCAAAATAGGGGATCAGCTTGATGGCGTTGAGGATCGCGAAGAAGCGCACGCTGGTGCCGGTATATTCGCGTGGCTGCAATTTGAGCGGCAGGGCATAGATCTGGAAGGGCGCACCGCCGGCATGAGCAACGAAGCTGCCGTAACCGGAAAATGTCCCCCAGAGGCTGGCGGCCACCGGTCGCTGGCCGCGCGGCGGGATCACCTTGCCGGCGCCCGGGCCGAAATTGTTCCAGAAATAGCGCAGGCAGAACAGGATGGTCACCGCGCCGATGACGATGCGCAACATGTTGCCCGGAACCAGCGCCGAGGTCGCCCAGCCCAGCGCAATGCCGAAGACGGCGCCCGGCAGCATGATCTTCAGCGTCGCCCAGTCGCCATGCTTGCGCCAGATGACGAGCGAGATCATGTCCATGAAGACCAGGATCGGCAGCAGGATGGCGGCCGCCTCAACCGGCGAGACGACGAGGGCAAGGAAGGGCAAGCCGATCAGCGACAAAGCGTCGCCCATGCCGCCTTTTGCGAGGCCTACCAGCAGAACGGCGGGCACGGCGGCGTAGTAGAATGACAAATCCTGCGGCATGCTTTCGACGTCCTCCTCTTGCAAGCCTCGTCTAACGGAACTACTCACACAAAACGAGTGCGGATCCCTCATTTCGAAGGGGAATTCGCAGGAAACGGAAAGACCTCATGACCGAACCGGAAAACCGCTGCCGCCTTGTGCTCATCGTACCTGATATCGCTGATGCCGATGAACAGGCAAAGGTCGTCGCCGACGCGCTGAAGGGCGGCGATGTCGCTTCGGTGATCGTGCCGCAATATGGGCTTGACGACGGCAGCTTCCAGAAACATGCCGAAAAGCTGGTGCCATTGATTCAGGATGCTGGAGCAGCCGCGCTGATTGCAGGCGACAGCCGTGTCGCAGGCCGCGCGAAAGCCGACGGCTTGCACATTTCCGGCAATGTAGCGGCGCTTTCGGAAGCGATCGACAAACACGCGCCGAAGCTGATCATCGGCGGCGGCAACGCGGCCGACCGGCACCATGCGTTGGAGATCGGCGAAGCCAGGCCGGACTATATCTTCTTCGGCAAGCTCGATGGCGACATCAAGCCGGAGGCGCATCCGAAGAACCTTGCGCTCGGCGAATGGTGGGCCTCGATGATCGAGATCCCCTGCATCGTCATGGGTGGCGCCGATCCGGCCTCGGCGCTCGCCGTCGCCGAGACCGGAGCGGAGTTCGTGGCGCTGCGGCTGGCGGTCTTCGCCGAGCCCGCCCGGGCACCGTCTGTCGTCGCCGAGATCAATGCGTTGCTTGACGAAAAAGCGCCACGGTTTGAGGATTGAAATCGCGCTCATGCCGATCCCACCCGTCCGCTTCCTGAAATATATCCTTGCCAGCATGGCCGTCCTCGTTGCGGCCGGACCGGATGTCGTCTTGGCGCAGGCGCCGGACAGCGTCGTCAGCCAGCCGGGCACGGCGCCGGCTTCGACCTTCCGCACCGACCGGCCTTCCGCCTCGGGCGCGGGGCCCTCCGATGGCGTCGGCGTGTTCGACCGCATGGGCGCGAAGCTGCCCGATCTGCCGCCGGAGAAGGATTACAAGGGGCCGATCGACGAGGCTTACGGCGCCTTCCAGCGCGGTTATTACCTGACGGCAATGGAAAAGGCGCTACCGCGCGCCCAACTCGGTGATCCGGCGGCGCAGACACTGATCGGCGAAATCCTGTCGCAAGGCCTCGGCGTCAAGAAAGACGTGAAGAATGCTGCCTTCTGGTACGGCAAGGCGGCAGAAGGTGGCGATCCGGCGGCAATGTTCAAATATGCACTGATCCTGATGGAAGGCGAGGGCGTGCCGCGTGATAAGGTCAAGGCCGACGACTACATGCGCAAGGCGGCCGAGGCCGGCAATCCTTCGGCGGAATTCAACTGGGCGCAGCTTCTCATCGCCGACAATCCCGGCGACAAGGGACTGAAGCTCGCACTGCCGTTCTATGAGAAATCGGCCGAGCAGGGCATTGCCGATTCGCAATATGCCGTGGCGCAGATCTATGCGACGCTGAAAGACCTGCCGGAGGAAAAGAAGAAGCTCGCCCGCGAGTGGATGGTACGCGCGGCGCGCGCCGGCTTCGACACGGCCCAGCTCGATCTCGGCATCTGGCTGGTCAACGGCGTCGGCGGGCCGAAGGATTACGTCAAGGGTTTCGAATGGCTGAAACTTGCCGCCAATGGCGGCAATGTCGCTGCGCAGAACAAACTCGCCCATCTCTATATCAATGCCATCGGCACGCCGCCCAATCCGATCGAGGCGGCGAAGTGGTACGTGCTGTCGCGCCGGGCCGGGCTCGCCGATCCGGCGCTCGAGGATTTCTACCTCGGCATCGAGGAGGATCAGCAGAAGGCGGCGATCGAGGCTGCCAACAAATTCCGGCGGCGTTAGCGGGCGCGCCGTTTACTGGAGTTGCCCTAAAGCGCGCTACACCCTGTTGCGCGACGTGCTTTAGAAAAGCGCGTCGGCGAAAAGATCCTCGTCATTTTCGACTTTGGCCATCTCGGCGAGAGCAGGGGTGCTGCCCTCGCTTGCCGGGATGACGTCGCGATGAATGTTGCGCTCCTGGACCATCGTATAGTGCTTGAAGATCTTGCGGTCGAGCGGCGCGATCATCTCGGCGAGATCGGAAATATCGGCGACATCGGTGCCGGCGACGCCTTCGAGCAGATCGGCGCAGCCGGCAAGGACTTCGCCGAGGTCATGCTGGAAATCGAGCTTGCCGATCAGCAGGCTGATCTTGGTGGCGACCTCGCGACCGTTCTCGGCGAGCACCTTCAGCTCGTTTTCCATCAGGTTGGCTGCAGAGCGGATGTTGCCGACGGCCGATGTCAGGCTCTCTCCCAGGTTGCCGGCTCCGGCATCGGCGGCGGGGGCGACGCGCCCGGCCGCGGCTTCGAGCGCCGGCAGGCCATTGACGATGGCGTCGGCGGAATCGTCGAGCTTGCCGGCGAAAATGCGCAGCTCGGCGGTGACGACGTTGATCGACCTGCCTTCTTCACCGAGGCGGCTGCAACGCAGGTTGGTATTCAAAGCCATATAGTGAATATCGGTCTTGACGGCGCGGATGTTGCCGATCGCTTCGGAGAGCTTGGCGGCCGTGCCGATCGTCGACTGGCTGACCTGGTCGGCCTGACGGCTTGCCGCGTCGACCTGCTTGACGATTTCATGGGCGGCCGAAACGCTGGATTCCAGCGCGCGCATGAAGTTACCGCCGGCCCCGCCGCTCTCACCGCTCATCTGATCGCGCAGCCTGAGGATCTCCCGCATGTCGTGGTCGAAACTCGCGATCGTCTTGACGACGTTCTCAGAATCCCGCTGAAAATTTGCACACATGTCGCTCATCTGCGCTGCAGTCAGATGGTGAATGACGTTCTGGAGGCGCCGGCGCGCGCCAGCGTCGAGCTTTGCGCCATCCTCGCCAGCAAAGAAATCTTCAAGCAGCGAAAAAGTGGCCTGTACATGCTCGATACGCTGCCGGGTGATATCGCCGATCTGCAGGGCAGACAGCGTCGAGGCGACCTTGCTCTGCACGGCGCGGGCAATCGCGCCGACCTCGCGCGCAATGACGCCGAGATCCTTGCGGTGTTCGGCGATCTTGGCGGCATCATCACGCAAGGCCCCGGCGACGGCCGGAACGGTATCGGCATAACCCTTGGAAACGCTGGCGCCAAAGGAGGCGGCGAGCTTGACCTCCTTATCGAGACTGTCGAGGTGTGTGGCGAAACGGTTGACCTCATCGGTGCCGGAATAGATACGCTCCAGAATCTCCTGGGCGAAGCCGGCGAATTCGGCAATGCCGGCGCCGGTGATCTTCACGGTCACTGCGAAGGTTCTGAGATAACGCATCGTCTCCTGCATGTCAGCGACATGCTTGCGCAGCTCCCTGCCGGTATGCGCCAGCGAGACGAGCGCCTGCTGGCGGCCTTCCTCGCTGATCGGCAGCGCCGTCAGGCTCGCCACCGTGGCCCGAAGATCGGCACCGGTGTCGCTCGCCTCTTTATTGTCGAGCGCCGTGGTGACGCTCTCGAGCGAGCTCAGCAAGCGGTTGAGAACATCCATAACCGACAGCAGCACGGTGCCGCCTTCGAGGAAACGTTCCTCGACCTGGCCGCGGGCGGATTCCAGGGCCTGGCTGATGTCCCGTCCTGATGTGTAGGCTGCAGCGTTCGGCGATACCAGAGCGTGTGCCACTTTTATACCTTTTGTTAAAATTCAGGCAATTCCACTCTATTTTTACGGGTAGGATGGAAACATCCGGTAAATGCGCCGGACTCGCTAGCGTTGTGATTAACGAAAGATGTTGATGGCGTGTCGGTGAAAGCCCAACGCTCGACTTGATGATTCAACATATTGTTTTTATTCTATTTATTTCTAAATTTTGAGAGAAAAATACAACTTATCCCGGATGAGAATTGGGAGTCCCCGAGCTCGCTATACGGCAGTTTCCTACAACCGCTGTTTACCCCGCATTAACGCTGCCGTGAGAGTCCTTTTAGGGTTATCAAGTATTTCTCTGGCCCGGGAGGCTGCATTGGATACTCAAAAGCAATATTACGAATCTATAAATTTGCCGGACGTACTCAGCATTCGTAACGTGTCCGAATTATATTCCAAGCTTAACGACGTATTTCATAACCGTGATACAATCATCATCGGCATTCCCGACGGCGCGGAAGCGGATCTGAGTTTCATTCAACTCATCGAATCGTCGCGCCGCCAAGCAAAGGCCAAGGGAAATACGTTCAAACTTTCTTCGCCGGCCAGTGGCTCCGTTCTGAAGGTACTTGAACGCGCAGGTTTCATCGAATCTTTCGATCACGAAGACGCAAATTTCTGGTTGCATAAAGAGGTGACTTTATGAGTGCAAATATGCTGACTGTCGACGATTCCGCCAGCATTCGTCTGACCACCAAGGTCACGCTGACCAATGCCGGCTATAGCGTCACCGAGGCGGTCAACGGGGCGGAGGGCCTCGCGACGGCCAAGGGCAGCAGCTTCGATCTGATCGTGACCGATCTCAACATGCCTGTCATGGACGGGCTGACGATGATCGAGGAACTGCGCAAGCTGCCGGCGCAAGCCGGCGTTCCGATCATCTTCCTGACGACGGAATCGGACGCCGATCTCAAGGCGCGCGCCAAGGCCGCCGGCGCAACCGGCTGGCTGACCAAGCCGTTCGACCCGGAAAGCCTGGTGAAGATCGTGAAGAAGGTTCTCGGACGATGAGTACGCTCGATCCCGTCGCCGTATTCCGCACGGAGGCTGCCGAATGCCTCGAAGCGATCGAGGCCGGTCTTCTCGACCTGACTCACCAGCTCGACAACAAGGATGTCGTCGACGCCGTGTTCCGCGGGCTCCACACGCTCAAGGGCTCCGGCGCGATGTTCGGTTTCGAGGCGCTCGCTGCCTTCACCCATCATTGCGAAACAGCCTTCGACCGCGTCCGCAAGGGCGAGGTTTCGGCGACCAGCGAACTCGTCGCCGCCGTCCTTGCCGCTCAGGACCATATGCGTCTCCTCGTCGACCAGCCGGACGCCGATCATGGCGATATTGGGCACAAGCTTCTGGCGCAGTTGCAGGCCGCCGTCGGCGGCAAGGAAGCGGCGCCGGCCGCTGTTCCAGTACCCGCAGCCGTGCGCGAGGCACCGGCGAAGAAGAAGAACAGCTGGCGCATCCGCTTCAGCCTGCCCGCCAATTCGATGGCCAACGGCACCAACCCGCTCGGTCTGCTGGACGAGTTGCGCGATCTCGGCGAATGCAACGTGCGCGCCAATACCTCGGCCATTCCGGTGCTCGACGAGCTTACTCCGACGGATCTCCATATTTCCTGGGATGTGACGCTAACTAGCGAGCAAGACCGTTCGGCGATCGACGACGTCTTCATCTTCGTGCTCGATGACATGGAACTCAGTGTCGAGGAGATCGACGGGCCGACAGCGGCAGCCGTCGCTCCGGCCGATGAAGAGGCAGCCCCTGCGCCTGTCGCCGCGGCATCGGCGGCGCCCGTTCCGCCGGCGGTTGTCCCGGAATTCCGTCCTGTCGAGGCGGTTCCGGCCAAGCGCGAGGCGCCCGCCGCCGTCAGCCAGGCGAAGGCGGCCGAGAATGTCCGCGTTCCGGCCGAACGTCTCGACGAGCTGATGGATCGCGTCGGCGAACTCGTCATCGCGCAATCGCGCCTCAGCCAGCTCGCCAGCGCCAGCACCGATATCGCGCTACGCTCCGTTTCGGAAGAAATCGAACGCCTCTCCGGCGAATTGCGCGACACGATGATGGTGTTGCGCATGGTGCCGGTCGCCACCCTGTTCTCCCGTTTCCGCCGCCTCGTCCATGATCTCGCCCGCGAGACCGGCAAGGTGATCGAACTGGTGACGGAGGGCGAGAGCACAGAAGTCGACAAAACAGTCATCGAGCGTCTGGCCGATCCGCTGGTGCATCTGGTGCGCAACTCGATCGATCACGGCCTCGAAACGCCCGGCGATCGCCTTGCCTGCGGCAAGATCGAAGCCGGCACGGTGACGCTTTCGGCCCGCCAGGCCGGCGGCGAAGTGATCATCTCGATCAAGGACGACGGCCGCGGCATCAATCGTGAACGGGTTCGCGCCAAGGCGGAATCCCCCGGCCTCATCCAGCCCGGCCAGCCGCTTTCCGACTCTGAGCTGCTGCAGCTGATCTTCGCCCCTGGCTTCTCGACGGCTGCCGCGATCACCAATCTGTCCGGCCGCGGGGTCGGCATGGACGTGGTGAAGAAGACGGTCGAAGCGCTCCGCGGCGCGATCGACATTGTCAGCGTGCCGGGACAGGGTTCGGAAGTGTCGCTGCGCATTCCGCTGACGCTCGCCATCATCGACGGGCTGCTGGTGCGCGTCGGTTCCGGCCGCTACGTCATCCCGCTCTCGGCGGTCGAGGAATGCCTCGAACTGTCGCTCGAGGAAGATCTCCGCTCGCGCGGCCGCAGCTTCATCTCGCTGCGCGACAGCCTGGTGCCGTTCCTGCGCCTGCGCGATCTCTTCCGCACCGGCACCAAGCCCGACGTGCACCAGAAGGTCGTCGTCATATCCACAGGCACGGAGCGCGTCGGTCTCGTCGTCGACCAGATCATCGGCGACCACCAGACGGTCATCAAGTCGATGTCGAAACTGCACAACAACGTTGCGACCTTCTCGGGCGCGACCATTCTCGGCGACGGCAGCGTCGCGCTTATTCTCGACGTCGGGCACCTGGTTGCCGCGGGTCAGCAACAGGAGGCGCAGTTGCGTGTAGCAGGATGAGTGCAAGAGCAGCAACAGCCGAACGATTCGACAATCACTGGAGCTATGCCGAGGAAGTCGAGGTCCTGACCTTCGATCTCAACGGCGAAACCTTTGCGCTGGAAGCCGTCATCGTCCAGGAAATCCTGGACCTGCTTCCCGAGACCGCCGTGCCGGGCAGCCAGCCCTTTGTCGCCAGCGTCATCAACTTTCGCGGCAAGGTCATTCCGCTCGCCGATCTGCGTCTCGCCTTCGGGATGGAAGCAGCGGAGGCGACGATCGACAGCCGCATCATCGTCATCGAGATCGATCTGCAGGGCGAGCAGACGCTCGTCGGCCTCAGAACCGACAAGGTGAACGAGGTGACGACACTTGCAAAGTCCGCGAGCGAGGCGCCGCCGAGCATCGGCATGCGCTGGCGCGCCGACTACATCAACTGCCTGGTGAAGAGGGGCGGAGAATTCATCATTCTCCCTAATTTGCAGGCGATTTTTTCATCGAGGCACAATGCGGCCGGAGCCGCCAGCTGATGTCGGCTGAGTTCAAATTGGAGTTAGACCGATGCGATTGACAATCAAGACAAAATTGGTGACCGCGTTCACCTTCATCATCCTCATGCTCATGGGCACCGCTGCCTACGGAATCGTCAGCCTTGGATCGCTGAACGACACGATTGGCAATCTCCTCGCCGGTCCGGCAGCCCGCCTCGACCTCGCCCAGCAAATCAACATTGCCCAGCTCGAGGCCATCCGCCAGCAGAAGAACCTGCTCACCGCCCGCACTGCCGACGAAACCGCGGCTGCGATCGCCAAGGGCAATCAGGCCCGCAAGGACTTTACCGATGCCTTCGGCCAGGTGCTGGCGCTGGCAACGGACGAAGGCAAGGCGCGCTGGGCGCGCATCGCCGAACTTTCCAAGACCTTCAATGCGGCTGACGATCAGATCCGCGACTATGTGAAGGCCGGCAATGCCGAAGGCGCAAATACGATTTCCGTGACGGCTGCGCGGGCCGCTGCCAACGATATCGACTCGACGCTTGGCGAAATCCTGGCACTTGAAAAGCAGCGCATGAAGGCTGCCGACGACGGCGCCGAGGCACAGTACACGACGACGCGCACAATGATGGTTGCCGTCGCCGCTGTCGCTCTGCTGGTCGCCGCCATTACCGCTTTCTGGATCGCCAGCACGATCAGCAAAGGCCTCAGCCGGGCCAACACCGTGGTTCGCGAAGTGTCGGAAGGCGATCTGACGAAAATGGCCGACATCACCAGCCGCGACGAAATCGGCGAGCTTCTCAGTAACGTGAACACGATGATCGAACGCTTGCGCGGCGTCGTCGCCGACGCACTGTCGGCCGCCGACAATGTCTCATCCGGCAGCCAGGAACTTTCGGCGAGTTCGGAACAGGTATCACAGGGCGCAACCGAACAGGCCGCTTCGGCCGAGGAGGCTTCTGCCTCGATGGAGCAGATGGCCGCCAACATCAAGCAGAACGCCGATAATGCGGCCCAGACCGAAAAGATCGCCCGCCAGTCGGCCAAGGACGCGGAGATGAGCGGTGAAGCGGTGACCCGCGCTGTCGACGCCATGCGGACGATCGCCCAGAAGATCGGCATCGTCCAGGAGATTGCCCGCCAGACGGATCTGCTGGCCTTGAACGCCGCCGTCGAAGCCGCGCGTGCCGGCGAACACGGCAAGGGTTTTGCGGTGGTCGCCTCCGAGGTACGCAAGCTTGCCGAACGCAGTCAGTCGGCCGCTGCCGAAATCAGCGCGATGTCGAGCGACACGGTCAAAGCTGCCGCCGATGCCGGCGACATGCTCGGCCGGCTGGTGCCCGACATTCGCAAGACGGCGGAACTGGTCTCCGAGATCAGTGCGGCCTGCCGCGAACAGGATATCGGCGCCTCGCAGATCAACGAGGCGATCCAGCAGCTCGACAAGGTGACACAGCAGAATGCCGGTGCTTCCGAGCAGATGTCGGCAACCTCCGAGGAACTCGCCTCCCAGGCCGAAGAGCTGCAGACGTCGATTGCCTTCTTCAAGGTCGATACGGCAGGCCATCGCCAGCATCGCGTGCCGGCCGCCAAGGTCACGGTCCGCAGCGCGGCTCCCGCCGGCCGCAAGCCTATCTCCAAGAAGCCGGCTGCCAATAGCGTCGCCGGCCAGCAGGCGCGGGCGAAAGGCTTCGCTCTCGATCTCTCCATGGGCGGTCCCGATGACGGGGACGCCGAATTCAAGGAAAGCGCATGATCATGGCCACGACATCTCTGGAAGCGCAGTTCGTGACCTTCAGCCTCGGCGAGGAGATTTTCGCCGTACCGGTTGAGGTGGTGCGGGAAATCCTCGACTATGCGGAAGCTTTCAAGATTCCGAATGGTCTCGACTATCTGCTCGGCCTGCGCGACGTGCGCGGGCAGGGCGTGCCGACAATCGATCTTCGATTGAAGCTCGGCATGACGAAGACCGTGCCGACGCCGCACACGCGGGTGCTCGTCCTCGACGTGCCAATGGAAAGCCGGCTCCTGACCCTTGGCCTCGTTGCCGACCGCGTCTTCGAGGTCACGCCATTCCGGCGCGAGCAGATCGAGGCTGCGCCTGATATCGGCGTGCGTTGGCGCTCGGACTATATCGCCGGCGTCGTTCGTCGTGAAAACGGCTTCGTCGTCGTCATCGATCTCGCACGGTTGCTGTCGCGCGAGGACGCCTCGGCACTGCAATCAGCGGCCTGACCCGCGCATCAACTCGGAGTATTGCGTTCTATGAGCATGGCGCAGCGGTGGAAACCCAATTGCCGGGCGACCGGATCAGCAAGCGCAATTTCGATAAGCTTGCCCGGTTCATCTACGATTATAGCGGCATCAAGATGCCGTCGACCAAGCTGACGATGCTTGAAGGGCGGCTGAGGCGCCGCCTTCGCGCAACCAACCATGCGACCTTCGACGATTATTGCGACTTCCTCTTCAATCATGACGGCCTCGACCAGGAAACCGTCTACCTGATCGACGTGGTGACGACGAACAAGACCGACTTCTTCCGCGAAGCCAAACATTTCGACTATCTGCAGACGGTCGCGCTGCCAACGATCGCCAATAGTGGCGTTCGGACCATCCGCACCTGGAGTTCGGCCTGCTCGACGGGAGCCGAGCCCTATACGATGGCGATGGTGTTGGCGGAATTCGCTGAAAGCCGCAATAACGTCTCCTACAGCGTGCTGGCCACCGACCTTTCCACCGATGTGCTGCAGACGGCGCGCCGGGGCATCTATCCGGAAGATCTTATCGCGCCGGTGCCGTGCAACCTGCAGCGCAAATATGTGCTGACGGCCAAGCAGCCGGGTCGGCGGGAGGTGCGCATCACGCCGAAACTGCGCAGCAAAGTCGGCTTTGCCCGCATGAACCTGATGGACGAGAAATACCCGATCGGCGAGTTGATGAACGTCATCTTCTGCCGCAACGTGCTAATCTACTTCGACAAGCAGACTCAGGCCGGCGTGCTCAACCGCCTCTGTGCCTGCCTGGCGACGGGCGGCTACATGTTCATCGGCCATTCCGAATCGATCACCGGCTTCGATCTGCCGTTGAAACAGGTCTCGAATACGGTGTTTCAGCGTATCTAAAGCGCATCGCGTCATCCCAAAACCGCTGCGCACTTCTGGACGGCATGCATCAGGGGCATTCATGGCTAAGAAAATCCGCGTCCTTATCATCGACGATTCCGCGAGCATCCGCCAGACGCTGACCCATGTGCTGGAGCAGGATCCCGATATCGAGATCATGGCGGTCGCATCCGATCCCTTCATGGCGGCGCGGAAGCTGCAGGAAGAGATCCCGGATGTCATTACGCTCGATGTGGAGATGCCGCGCATGGATGGCATCACCTTCCTGCGCAAGCTGATGGCGCAGCGGCCGATCCCCGTCGTGATGTGCTCGTCACTGACGGAGGCGGGATCGGAAACGCTGCTCCAGGCACTGGAGGCAGGCGCCGTCGACGTCATCCTGAAATCGAAGATCGGCGCCGCCGACAGCCTTTCCGACGACGCGATGCGCATTCGCGAAGTCGTCAAGAGCGCCTCGCATGCACGGCTTTCCAACGTCCGCCGCGCCGCCGGAACTATCCGCTCCGCTTCGGCGGAGGGGCCGGCCAAAAAACTGACGGCGGATGTGATGCTGCCGCCACCGACGGGGCGGGCCATGGCGAAGACGACGGAGATGGTCGTCTGCGTCGGCGCCTCCACCGGCGGCACCGAAGCACTGCGCGAGTTCCTGGAGGAACTGCCGGCCAATGCGCCTGGCATGGTGATCGTCCAGCATATGCCGGAGAAATTCACCGCCGCCTTCGCCAAGCGGCTGAACGGGCTCTGTGAGGTAGAGGTCAAGGAAGCCGGCGATGGCGATCCGGTGCTGCGCGGTCATGTGCTGATCGCGCCCGGTGACAAACATATGCTGCTCGAGCGCCAGGGTGCGCGCTACTATGTGAGTGTGAAGACCGGGCCGCTGGTGTCGCGCCACCGGCCTTCGGTCGACGTGCTCTTCCGCTCGGCGGCGCGCTCGGCCGGCTCGAACGCCATGGGGATCATCATGACCGGCATGGGCGATGACGGCGCGCGCGGCATGCTGGAAATGCATCAGGCCGGCGCCTACACGGTGGCGCAGGACGAGGCGGGTTCCGTTGTTTTCGGCATGCCGAAGGAGGCGATCGCCAAGGGCGGTGTCGACCGAATCCTGCCGCTCGATCAGATCGCTCGCGAAGTGCTGATGACACAGCAGAAGTTCTGAGATCGATTTCGACGAAACGGAGCATAGCCGCCGGTTTCCGGCACCGCAGGGCAGCCATGCGTGGCTCCCCTTGAAATTTCCGCGATTTTGTGGTCTTGAGGCCGCCAATCAATGCAGCGCTGCATGTCTTGCATGTTCAGGGACACTTCCCGCCCCTGGCAGCGCGCGCACCTCGTATCAGTCCCAAGGAAAAATGCGCCGATGGCTCGTTCAGCTCTTCTCAATGTCATGGTTCAGGCTGCCCTCAAGGCAGGAAAGTCGCTGGGGCGTGATTTCGGCGAAGTGCAGAACCTGCAGGTTTCCGTGAAGGGACCGGGCGACTTCGTTTCCACCGCCGACCGCAAGGCCGAAAAGATCGTCAGGGAAGAGCTGCTCAAGGCGCGTCCGACCTATGGCTTCCTCGGCGAGGAAAGCGAAGAGATCAAGGGCACGGACGGAGCGCATCGCTGGATCGTCGACCCGCTCGACGGCACGACGAACTTCTTGCATGGCATCCCGGCCTTCGCTGTCTCGATCGCGCTCGAACGCAACGGGGAGATCGTTGCCGCCGTCATCTTCAATCCGGCGACCGACGAGCTCTATACCGCCGAGCGCGGCGGCGGCGCCTTCCTCAACGATCGGCGCCTTCGCGTTGCCGCGCGCCGGGCGCTGTCGGATTGCGTCATCGGCTGCGGCGTGCCGGCGCTCGGCAAGCGCAATCACGGCAAGTTCCTGGTCGAGCTTCGCCACGTGATGGGCGAAGTGGCGGGCATCCGCCGCCTGGGTTCGCCGACGCTCGATCTTGCCTATGTTGCTGCCGGGCGATTCGACGGCTTCTGGGAAGCGGAGCTTGCGCCGTGGGACATGGCAGCCGGCATCCTGCTCATCCGCGAAGCCGGCGGTTTCGCCACCGACTGGGACGGTGGCGCAACGATGCTGGAGAGTGGCACGATCGTCGCCGGCAACGAGATCATCCACAAGGCGCTGATCGAAGTCGTCAAGCGGCCGGTTCCCGCCAAGTGACCGAACGAAAATCTGGCTGTTGTAAAGTCACGGTTTTCGCCCCGGCATACTTCAATTCGGCACAATGTTGCTCTAGTCTCCGCCAGCAGTGACTCCGGAGGCAGCGACCCTATGGAAAATGTGAATGTGGCGGAGATCGGCTCCACCGAAAAGACGGCGGGCACTTATGCCTACAGGCTTTCGAGCCCAATGCCCTTCCTCTGGACGATGCTGCTTTTCCTCGTCATCGTCGGGTTTATCGCCGCCATCCTCTTCCGGCAAACGCAGACCGCCTTCATGCACAATCCGGGCCTCAACGGGTTGATCGTCGGCGTTCTCGCGGTCGGAATCATCCTTGTTTTCAATCATGTACTGGCACTTCGCCCCGAGGTGCGCTGGTTCAATTCGTTCCGCGCCGCGGGCAGTGCCGACAAGGTCAACCGCAATCCGCGGCTGCTTGCGCCAATGCGGGCACTGCTTGGCAGCCGCAAGTCCTCATTGGCGCTGTCGACGACGGCGCTGCGCTCGATCCTCGATTCCATTGCCACCCGCCTCGACGAATCGCGCGATGTTTCACGCTACCTGATCGGCCTCTTGGTCTTTCTCGGCCTGCTCGGCACCTTCTGGGGCCTCATTGGCACGATCGGTTCGATCAGCGTCGTCATCCAGTCGCTCGATGCCGGCTCGAACGGCACGGGGGACGTGCTCTCGGCGCTGAAGGAAGGGCTTTCCACGCCGCTTTCGGGCATGGGCCAGGCCTTCTCCTCCTCGCTGCTCGGCCTTTCAGGTTCGCTCATTCTCGGCTTCCTCGACCTGCAGGCAGGCCGCGCGCAAAACCGCTTCTACATGGAGCTGGAAAACTGGCTGTCCTCGGTCACGGATGTCGGCTCCGATCTTGCCCCGGCTCTCGACGCCGTTTCCGGTGCTTCCTCGGACGACATGCGCGCGCTCTCCGATTATTTGCGCAAGGTCGCCGAAGAGGGGGGCGCCGGCAGCCAACGTTCCGTCGCCGCTATGGCGAGCCTTGCCGAAGGTATTCAGGGCCTCGTCAAGAACATGCGCAACGAGCAGCAGATGCTGCGCGACTGGATCGAGGCACAGCAGGACGAGGCGAAGGCGATGCGTCGCACGCTCGATCGGCTTGCCGAACGCATCGGCGTCCAGGAGCGCGGAGGGGAGAGGGGCGAGCGCATGCGCGACCGCGCCAGCCATGCGGAAAAGAGCGAGGGCAAGTAGGCCATGGCTCTTGCCCGCAACCGGCGCCGCGAACGCACGGTGGATTACTGGCCGGGTTTCGTCGACGCGCTGTCGACGCTGCTCATCTCGATCATGTTCCTGCTGACGGTCTTCGTCGTCGGGCAGTTCATCCTCAGCCGCGAGATCACCGGACGCGATGAGGTGCTCAATCGCCTCAACAGCCAGATCAACGAGCTGACGCAGCTTCTCGCGCTCGAAAAGGGCAGCAACCAGGATCTCCAGGACTCGGTCGCCAACCTGCAGGCGTCGCTTGCCAGTGCCGAAGGCGACCGTTCGCGGCTGCAGGCGCTGCTGAATGCCGGTTCGGGCGGCCAGGATGCGGCGCAGAAGCGGATCGGCTCGATGACGCAGGAGCTTGACGAGCAGAAGCAGGTGAGCGAACGGGCGCTCAGTCAGGTCGAACTGCTGAACCAGCAGATCTCAGCGCTTCGCAGCCAGATTGCCGCCGTCGAAGCAGCCCTTCAGGCGTCGGAGGAGAAAGACCGGGTCTCGCAGACCAAGATCGCCGATCTTGGCAGCCGCCTCAACGTAGCGCTCGCCGCACGGGTGCAGGAGTTGAACCGCTACCGTTCCGACTTCTTCGGCCGTCTGCGCGAGATCCTCTCGGATCGCGAGAATATCCGCATCGTCGGCGACCGGTTCGTCTTCCAGTCGGAAGTGCTGTTTCCCTCGGGTGGTGCCGATCTCAACCCGCAGGGGCAGACCGAGATGGCCAAGCTTGCCGCCGCCCTTCTCGATCTCGCCAAGGAAATCCCGCCGGAGATCAACTGGGTGCTGCGCGTCGACGGGCATACCGACAATGTGCCGCTTGCCGGAACGGGCCGCTATCGCGACAATTGGGAGCTCTCCTCGGCGCGCGCGATTTCGGTCGTCAAGTTCCTGATCGCACAGGGCGTGCCGGCCGATCGGCTGGTTGCCGCCGGCTTCGGCGAGTTCCAGCCAATCGCGCCGGGCGATACGCCGGATGCGCGCTCTACCAACCGCCGCATCGAGCTGAAGCTGACCGAGAAGTGATTACAGCGCCGTGCGTCTTTGAAGACGCGCAAACGACGCTATAACACTTTGAAAGACTGCATAATTCCTCAAATCGATTCCGATTTAAGGAATTATGCAGTGGGCTGCCATTACCGCTGGACGGTCTTTAACCGGCCGGCGAGAAAGTTGCGTACGGCGGGGCTGTCGCTGAGGCCGATCGCCGTCATATAGGCGTCGGCCGCGGCGGCCTTGTCGCCGGCTTGCGCCTGAAGATAGGCACGCACGGCCCAGTAAGGCTGATAGGCTGCGACGTCGCGCCGATCGAGCTTGTCGAGCTGCTCCAGCCCGGCAGCGGCGCTCGAGGCCCTGCCGATTACAGCAGCCTGGCTGACGCGTGCACCCAGCGTCGGCTTCATCATCACCAGCGCCGCGTAGAGCGTCGTCAACGCCTGCCAGTCAGTCGTTCCTGACAACCGGCGCGCCGCATGCACGGACTGGATTGCAGCCTGGCACTGGAAGGGGCCGAAACGGTCGAAGTTTCCGGCTTTGCGCAGCAGCGCATCCGCCTCTGCAATCATGATCGCGTTCCACGCGGCCGTATCCTGCTCGTCCAGCGGCACATATTGGCCGTTGCTGTCGCGCCGGGTGCTGCGGCGGGCTTGGCAGTGAAGCATCAGCGAGAGGAGGCCTATCGCCTCCGGTTCGTCCGGCAGCACCGCCAGGAGCGCACGGCCGAGCCAGATCGCCTCGCCGGCCAGCGAATGGCGTTCGTTCTCCCCGTCGAGCCCGTCCCATCCGAGACCGTAGGCGGCGTAGATCGCCGAAAGCACGGCGGCGAGCCGCCCGGGCAAGTCGGGGCGAGGCGGGACGGCGAAGGGAATGCCGGCGTCGCGGATCTTTGCCTTTGCGCGCACCAGCCGCTGGCTCATTGCCTCTGGTGCGACGACGAAGGACCGCGCGATGGTCTTTGCCTCGATGCCGAGAACGGTCTGCAACATCAACGCCGTATGCACGGAGCTGTCGATGGCGGGATGGGTGCAGGCGAAGAGCAGCTTCAGCCGCTCATCGGGAAAGACGGCGTTGCCGGCGTCGTTCATGCGTTCCTCCGCTTCCTCGAAGGCGACCGATATCGTCGTTTGCGCATTGGCCTCGACGGTGCGGTGGCGGGCCGCCTGCATGAGGTTGCGGCGGGCGGCCACCAGCAGCCAGGCTTCCGGATTGCCGGGAACACCGCGCTCCGGCCAGACGCGAAGCGCCGAAGCCAGCGCTTCCGACAACGCATCCTCTGCCGCCGGCACGTCGCGCGACCGGGCGGCGAGGAAGGCGATCAGCTTGCCGTAGGACTGACGCGCCACCTTTTCGGCAACGCGTCCGGCATCGGGCGGCATTGCCGCCTCACATCTGCAGGCGCGGGCGCACCTCGACCGAACCCTTGTCAGAGATCGGGACGCGGGTCGCCCATTCGAGCGCGGTATCGATATCGGGAACATCGATCAGATAGAAGCCGCCGAGCTGTTCCTTGCCTTCCGGATAAGGCCCGTCCTGAACATCGTGTTCCTCGCCTTTGCGGCGCACGATCGTGCCGGTCTCCGGGCCAGTCAGCCCGGCGCCACCGGTCATGATCCCCGCCTGCACAAGCGCCTTGCTGTAGGCGACCCAGCCGTCGCGATAGACGGGATCGCCGCGGCGGGCGAAATCTTCGGCGGCTTCGCGAATGATGAGAGCATATTGCATGGAGAACTCCTGATCTCGTTGTTGCGTTGATCCAGGCATGCCGGCCGGATTCTCCATCCGAAACCTCCTGCCCGGCGGAGCGGCCCGGCTTTCGGGATATCCGTTCCGTGACAATGAGACGCGGCCACCCGTCGTTTCGACATGGCCTCATAAAAAATATGCAAAAAGAGAAATGGCGCAGAAAGTCGGAAGCAAGCGTCCGGGCTCAAGGGCGCCGGCGCTGCTCAAGGGCGCGAAAGGGCAGGGCGGCAGTTCAGGCCGCCGCTGCCGGTCTGCTCAGGACTCGGCCTTCGTCTGGTCGACTACCTCGGCGCTTGGCGTGTTCTTCTTGATGGATTCGATGGCACTCATGGCGGACGCCTTCGCCTTGTAGCCCTCGGACGAGAACATGGCCTCCCCGTTCGATGCCTTGAAGCGGAACCGGAACTCGCCGGCCTTATCCTTATAGACTTCGAATTTATACATAGATGTCTCCCGAAATCCCAAATCGCTGAATTGCAACCATCAGCTTAGCGGAGGCTAGATCAAAATGGCGAGCTTTTCCACTGCCTTAATAAGAATTGGGTTGCCAAGCGTCCAATTGCCACCGTTTCCATTGCACGCAAGTGAAGGAGGGATGCCGGTACATGCTCTTTCACATTACTCCATCTGGATATTCGCGCCTTTGACGACCGGCCCCCATTTGGCGAGTTCGGCCTTTACATGGGCAGCCAGTTCGTCCGGCGTCGAGCCGACGATGGTGGCGCTGAATTCTTTCATGCGTTCAGCGACGGCAGGGTCGGCAAGCGCCTTCTTAGCCGAGGCGTTGAGACGCGTTACCACCTCATTCGGTGTCTTGGCCGGCGCGAAAAGCGCATTCCAAGTATAGGTCTCGTAACCTGGAATGCCCGACTCGGCGACAGTCGGCACGTCGGGGAAGGAGGGTGCACGCTCGGCCGTGGTCACCGCCAGCGCCCGCAGGGTGCCAGCCTTGATGTGGCTCGACGAGGAGGGCAAATTGTCGAACATGATTGGCACCTGGTTGCCGATGACGTCGTTCAATGCCGGACCGGCGCCCTTATAGGGTATGTGCTGCATGCTGACACCGGCCATGGATTTGAAGAGTTCTCCGGAAAGATGCAACGGCGTGCCGTTGCCCGATGAGGCGTAGCTGTATTTGTCGGGCTCGGCCTTCAGCAGGGCGATCAGCTCCTGCACGGTCTTTGCCGGCAGTTCCGGATTGACGACCAGCACGTTCGGCACGACGACGAGCAGCGAGACCGGCGCAAAATCCTTTTCGGCGTCATAGGGCGTCGATTTCAGGATGAGCGGATTGAGGGCGTGGGTCGCGACCGTGCCCATCAGGATGGTGTAGCCGTCCGGTTCGGCGCGGGCGACGTTACCGGCGCCGAGATTGCCGCCGGCGCCGGCGACGTTCTGGACGATCACTTGCTGGCCAAGATCCTCCGACATCTTCTGCGCAACGATGCGAGCGACGACATCGGTTGAGCCGCCGGCCGCGAAGGGTACGACCATGGTGATCGTGCGATCGGGAAAATCCGCAGCAGCGGCAGACGCGCCGACGGCAAAGGCCGCAAGCACAGCGAAACCGAGCGCAAGGCCCGTACGTCGCGTTATATCGGAAAGCGCCATTCCTATCTCCTCCCAAGGATTTCAGCCGCAATATCCCCACCCCGGGGAATGAAGAGGTTAGGGCGGGACGCGCGAAAGACAACCGCGGAGATGTGCGGCGGGTTCAGACTTTAGTCGCTGTCGGCCGGAGAAGTAGCGCCGGCTATTTCGCCGCGGCGAGCACATCCTCATTGGCGGCGTCGAATTGCAGCCGCGCCAGCCGCGCATAGAGGCCGCCATGGCGGATCAGGCTCTGATGCGTGCCCTCCTCGACGACGCGGCCCTGATCCATGACGAGGATGCGGTCGGCCTTCAGCACGGTCGCCAGGCGATGGGCGATGACGAGCGTCGTGCGGCCGTCCACCAGGCCGTCGAGCGCCTTCTGCACCAGCGTCTCGCTTTCCGCGTCAAGCGCGGAGGTTGCCTCGTCGAGCAGCAGCACCGGCGCGTTCTTCAGGATGGCACGGGCAATGGCGATGCGCTGGCGCTGGCCGCCGGAGAGCATGATGCCGCGTTCGCCAACCTCGGTCTCGTAGCCCCTGTCCAGCCGAGCGATGAATTCGTCGGCCTGCGCGGCAAGGGCTGCAGCGCGGACCTCGTCACGCGAGGCGCCGGGACGGCCGAAGGCGATGTTGTCATGGATCGAGGCGGCAAAGATGGTGACATCCTGCGGCACGATGGCGATGCGCTGGCGCAGCTCGTCGGGCGTCGTCAGCTGCGCATCGACACCGTCGATCCTCACGCTGCCCTGCTGCGGATCGTAAAAGCGCAGCAGCAGCGAAAAGACGGTGCTCTTGCCGGCACCGGAAGGGCCGACAATGGCGACCGTCTCGCCTGGCGCGACGGCGAAGCTTAAGCCATGTAGCGCCGATTTGCCGGGGCGCGAGGGATAGGCGAAGTGCACGCCTGAAAATTCGACGCGGCCGCGGCTGGGCGAAGGAAGCGGCTCAGGGCTGGCGGGGGCTGTGATCGGCGAGACCTCGTCGAGAAGCTCGGTCAGCCGGTCTGCGGCACCGGCTGCCTGCGAAAGTTCGCCCCAGACCTCCGACAGCGCGCCCAGCGAACCGGCGGAGATGACGGCATAAAGCAGGAACTGGCCGAGCGTGCCGGCCGACAGCGTGCCGGCGAGCACGCTGTGGGCGCCGACCCAGAGCACGGCGACGACGCTGCCGAAGATCAGCGTGATGGCGATCCCCGTCAGCAACGCGCGCGAGCGGATGGCGGCGCGGGCGGCCTCGTAGGCGGATTCGACGGCAGTGCCGTAACGCGTCGCTGCGGCATCTTCGCCGTTGAAGGCCTGAACCGTGCGGGTCGCGGCGATCGTCTCGTTGGCGAAGGCGGAGGCATCGGCGAGCGTATCCTGGGCGGCGCGCGAACGTTTGCGCACCGAGCGGCCGAAGGCGACGAGCGGGAAGACAATCAGCGGGATCGCTCCGATGACGAGGCTCGAAAGCTTCGGCGAGGTGACGATCATCATGCCCATGGCGCCGATACAGAGGATGAGGTTCCTGAGCGCTACAGAGGCAGTGGCGCCGACGGCGGACTTGATCTGCGTGGTATCGGCGGTCAGCCGCGAGACGATCTCGCCGGACTGGTTGACATCGAAGAAGGAGGGCGACAGCCTCGTCACATGGGAAAAGACATCGCGGCGAAGATCGGCGACGATGCGCTCGCCAATGGTGATGACGAAATAATAGCGCAGCGCGCTGGCGACCGCGAGCACGATGGCCATGACCATCAGCATGGCGAAGTAACTGTTGATGAAGCGACCATCCGACTGGGTGAAGCCGTGATCGATCATGCGACGCACGGCGAGCGGCAGCGCCAACGAAGTGACGGCGGCAAGCGCCAGCGACATCAGCGCACCGGCCACCATGGCGCGATAACGCATGACGTAGGGCGTCAGCCTGCCGAGCGGCCGCAGCGATCGTCTTTTGTTTTCCTCAGCCCGTGCCTGCTCTGCCAAATCGTCTCCGATCGCCCGCAGGACCCGCGCAATGCGGCCTGTAGGCTCTTGTTATCTAGGCGTCCTTCATGTATAGGCACCGCATCCTAATGGGAAGCCGTAGCCATCACGACTGCGGCTTCATTTATTCAATCGGTTCGGTGGCTGCAACTGCATGCGGCAATTTGAACTCCGGTATCGCAGGAAGATTGTTATGAAGGCAGGCATCCATCCCGAATATCACATGATCAAGGTGGTCATGACCGATGGCACCGAATACGAAACCCGCTCGACCTGGGGTTCGGAGGGCGCTGTCATGAACCTTGAAATCGATTCCAAGTCGCATCCGGCCTGGACCGGCGGCAACCAGCAGCTCATGGACCGCGGTGGCCGCGTCTCCAAGTTCAACAAGCGTTTCGGCGGCCTCGGCCTCTAATCGCTTCTGCTCGACGGAATTCGAAGAGAGCCCGGTTACGCCGGGCTTTTTTGCGTTCGCAATGCCCTACTGCGCCACGCGTCTTTTCAGACGCGCAAAGGACGCTCCAGGGATGCCGGTGTTCAGAGGCAAACAAAAAACCGGCCGCGTAAGACGCAGCCGGTCTGTCTTCGAAGCTGCAGATCCGGTCAGTTGTTGCCGAAGGCGGTCTGCAGCAGGGAAAGCTGAGCCTGGACGCTGTTCTGATTATCATGAACGATCACGGCTTCGGACGGGCGGTAGATCTCGCGGTCGAGCAGGGCAATGCGGTTCTGCAGACGCAGTGAGCGCTCGACGAGGTCGCGGAAGGATTCCGGCAGGTCGCCCCAGCCGGGCGCAGCGCGGTCGACGTTGAAGCCGTCGAGACGGACCTTGTTCTTTTCGGCCAGTACCTGGTCGCGGGACATTTCGCCATTGTTGACGGCGCGCTGCAGCAGCAGCCAGGAGGCCATCTGCATGAGGCGGGTGGTGAGACGCATCGATTCCGCGGCGTAAAGGACCGAGGCCATCCGCGGCAGAACCTTGGAGGCGGCGCGGCCCTGGCCGTCGAGGTAGGCGGCAGTCTCTTCGACCAGCGACATGCCTTCCGCGTAAAGTGCTTTGAACTGCGAGGATGCAGCGGCGCGGCCTGCAAAACTGATCGTGTTCAATCCAACTTCCGACATCGCAATAGTCCCTGTTTGCACGCAGCTACATATATTCAGGTAACGCCGGCACCGACGGAAAAGTTTCCGGGCCCCGTCTTTATGACTTTAAGATGGTATCATTAGCTCAAATGCGCAAGCCGTTTCTTAAGAAAGGGTTAATCTCCACAGTTTCGTGGAAGTGCGCCGGCCATAGGAAAAAGAAGAGCCGCAGACGCGGCTCTCAAGGTAAAACAGGGAGAAAAATCAGACCAATTCACCGCTTGGAAAATTGTCTGAGATCCAGAGAAAATCCGGATGAATATAGTAATACCTTATAAAGCTTAATATTTTATTAACATTGTGCTGAATTAAGACTTGAGGCGGTCCGTTTTATCCACCTATAACCTTGTTTTTCGGAGTTTTGGCGGGTTACGAGCGGAAGAAGCTTTCCGCCGCGCGCCGCCCGGAGGCCTTGCGAGTGGCCTCAGCCTCGAGACGGGCGATCTCCGTCTTCAGCAATTCCACCCGCGCCTTCAATTCGTCGACCGAAAGCATAGAGAGATCGGCGCCGATCTCATGGGCGACCTTCTTCTGCGGCCGGTCGTCATCGATGAAGCTCATGGGTTCGTCCTCCGTTGGCTGCATATAGCTTGTTACGCAACTCCCGGCAAAATCGCTTCGCAGTTTTGCTGGAATTGCTCCGGAGCATGATGCCGAAAAGTGTGATCGGCTTTCGGACGACATCACGCTCTCACTACATAATGTAGAACAGGATCCAGATTTTAGGCCGACCCGGCCTAAATCATCCTTTTCTAGCCGAACTTTACAGCAGGATCGTCGCTTTCGGGAGACTTTCCGGTTTCCGGAGGTTTGCTGGTGCCGCGGTCGGCAAGCGACATGCTTTGCGGTGTCAGCATCGGCGAGGTGCCGGTCGGGATCGTCGTGTAGGCGTCGCGGTCGCTGGCGGGGATCGCAGCGCGGATGCGGCTTCGGATGATGGCGTAAACGGTGATCAGCACATGGGCGATGGCGGTGACGAGGAAAAGCGCATGCGGGGTGATCGCCGACATGACGGGACCGCTGATCGTCGGGCCGATCACCGTGCCGATGCCGTAGAGCAGCAGCAGGCCGCCGGAGACCTTGACGAAGTCCTCCGACGCCGCGAAGTCGTTCGCGTGGGCGACGGCGATCGGATAGAGCGTATTCGCCACTGCGCCGTAAAGGACAACGAGCCCGATCAGAAAGGCGGGGGACGTGGGGTGAAGCAGAAAGATCAGCAGGCCGGCAAGGGCGGCGATCCCCGACATGGCGGCGAGCACGTAGCGCCGGTCGATGCGATCGGAAAGCCGGCCGGCGGGCAGCTGCATCACTGCGCCGGCGAAGATGGTGGAGCTCATCATGACGGCGATACTGGTGTCGGAAAGGCCGGCGCCGGCACCGAAAACGGCGCCGAGCGTGCCGTAGGCACCGTTAGCGATACCGACGAGCAGGATGCCGAGGCAGGAGACCGGCGAGTTGCGATAGAGCGCCGGCAGGTCGAGGCGCACTGCCTTCAGCGGCTGCGGCGAAGCGGCGGTCGACAGCGTCGTCGGCAGCATGGCGATGCAATAGAAGATGCCGCAGATCATGAACAGCACCGGCGTGCGCACATCCTCGAGCGGGATCATCATCTGGCCGCCGACGACGCCGAGCAGTGTGATGCCGATATAGAGCGAGAAGATCGCGCCGCGGCTCTCGTTGCTGGCGCGCTCGTTCAGCCAGCTTTCGATGATCATCGACGTGCCGGCGGTGGAGAAGCCGGTGACGGCGCGCAGAACCACCCACCAGACCGGATGAATGATGATGCCGCTGACCAGCGCGATGATGGCGATGATCGAGATGAAGCCTGAAAAGGCACGCACATGGCCGACGCGGCGCACGATCTTCGGCGCAACCAGGCAGCCGATGACGAAGCCACCGGCCCATGAGGTGCCGAGCAGGCCGAGCGTCGTCGTTGCGTAGCCTTCGAGATTGCCGCGCACAGGAAGCAGGATGCCCTGCAGGCCGTTGCCCATGAAAAGGAAGAGCGTGCCAAAGAGCAGCGCGGCGACGGACAGCAGATTTCTCTTCATTTCCCCAGACTCGGTCTTAGCGATTTGCAATGAGATAAGGCAGGACCTGCTTCAGCCCAGCCTCAAGATGATTGATTGTGCCCCGGAATGTCTTTACGGCGTGTCGAGATCCTCTTGTTCGCGCGGAAAAATGTCCGTCCTGTGACATTCCGAAAAACGGAAAAAATAAAGCATGACAAAGCTGATAGCCTTGCTGCTCATCCTTGCCATGGCGATACAGGTGATCAAACCGCTCGGCCTTCCCGGCCTCAGGCGGCGGATGGATTTCTGGAAGCTCGCGCTGATCGCTTTCGCCGTCTGGGCAGTGGCTCTGCTTTCGCGCGATTTCCTGATGTAGCCCCTGGATTACATATAACCCAGGGGCGACGACCCGATCCGGGATCGTCAGTCTTGCAAGCTAATTTCTCCGCGCATGACGGAAACGCAGCCTCCCGAGATGACCACATCGGTGACGATGCCGTCGGATTTCACGACATCAAGAGTGATGACGCTGCGGCGGCCCATTTCGACGCCCTGTTCAATGGCGATGCGGACGTTGATATCGACCTCGGGCGCAAGCGAGACGAGATAGGCGCCAAGCGCAGCTGACGCGCTGCCGGTTGCCGGATCTTCGGGCACGTTGTCGAGGGGCGCGAACATGCGGGCGCAGATCTTCCATGGATTTTCGGCTGTTCGCACATAAAGGAAGAGCGAGAAGTCGTGGCCGCTGGTCGTCTGGCGGCCGGCAGCTGCCTGAAACCCGGCAAGGTTCGGGCGGGTAGCGGCCAGCGCTTCGAGCCCGTTCAGTTCCGCGACGGCGAAGTTCAGGCCGACCGAGGCAAAGACCGGGGCATGGGTGGTGCTGACGATGACGCCGGGGTCGAGTGAGACGCAGCCGGCGACGGTTTCCTCGGCGATGGTATCGCCGATCGTCAGCGGCTGCGGCGCGCGGATGGAGGCAGCAGTAACCTTTCCGCCGCTGCGTTTCAGGTTGACCTCGACAATGCCGGCCTTTTCCTCGAAGCGCAGCGTATCGCCGACCGGCTTGCCGAAGATCTCCGCCTGCTGGCCGAGCACATAGGCCGTGCCGACGTTCGGGTGGCCGGCGAAAGGTATTTCCATCGTCGGGGTGAAGATGCGCACGCGGGCGGAATTCTGAGCGTCTTCCGGCGGCAGGACGAATGTGACTTCGGAATAGTTGAACTCGGTGGCGATCTTTTGCATCGCCGCGTCGCTCAGACCGCGCGCATCGGAAATGACGGCAAGCGGATTGCCCTCGAAGCGGGTGGAGGTGAAGACATCGACGGTGACATAGGAGAGGGTGTTCATGGCGGCTCCTGTTGTGACAGGGCGCTATGAGTAATCACGGTTTTTCGCGGAACGAAGCAGTTTCTTGTCGCCGTGACAATGAGGGGAAAGGAAAGGGCTGAGGGCAGGAAGCTGCGTTTGCCGCTCCCTGCCTATCTCGAACGTGAAAAGTCACGCGGCCTTTTCCAGGTCCTTCTTCCAGTTGCCCTTGGCGGCGAGGCTGTTCATCTCGGCGCGGTGGGTGAATTCGCGCTGGCCGGCGGCGACATTTTCCTGCTTGCCGTTCCAGGCCTTGAGCGCGCTGTCCTGCAGGGCGCGACCGTAGGAGAAGGTGACGAACCAGGGCAGGTGGCCGATGGCATTGATCGCCGAAAGGTGGGCTGTCGCTTCTTCGGTCGTCTGGCCGCCGGAGAGGAAGGCGATACCGGGAACGGCAGGCGGAACGGTCGCCTTCAGCACCTTGACGGTGCGTTCGGCAACTTCCGCGACCGAGGCCTTGCGAGCGTTCTTGCCGTCGATCACCATGTTCGGCTTGAGGATCATACCTTCGAGATTGACGCGGGCGTCGGCGAGTTCCTCGAAAACGATGCGCAGCGTGAACTCGGTCACTTCGGCGCAGCGGTCGATATTGTGGTCACCCGGCTTGCCGTCCATCAGGCATTCCGGCTCGACGATCGGAACGATCCCGGCCTCCTGGCAGAGTGCGGCATAACGAGCAAGCGCCTGAGCGTTGGCGCGGACGGAACCGCGGGTCGGCAAGGTCGGCGAGATGGCGATGACGCCGCGCCACTTGGCGAAGCGGGCGCCTGCTTCATAATATCTGGCAAGGCGTTCGCCGAGACCGTCGAGGCCTTCGGTGATGGTTTCATCGGGATATTTAGCCATCGGCTTGGCGCCGGTATCGACCTTGATGCCGGGAATGGCGCCGGCGGCGCGGATGATATCGACGAAGGGCGTGCCGTCCGCAGCCTTCTGGAACAGCGTCTCTTCGAAGAGGATGACGCCGGAGATATATTTCTTCATCGCTTCGTCGGAGCGGAAGAGCATTTCGCGGTAGTCGCGCCGGCTCGTTTCGGTCGATTCGAGATTGATCGCGTCGAAACGCTTCTTGATGGTGGAGGTCGATTCATCGGCGGCGAGCAGTCCCCGGCCGCCCGTAACCATCTGCACTGCAATGTCTTCCAGTCGTTCGCTCATTTCGTTCTCTCCACAACAATAAACATCGGCACTTCAGGAATATAGAATGCGGATAACAGAAGTTTATAGGGAGGAAAATGCAAGGCTAAGTCATTGAAACGATTGAATTCAATTCAATCGTTTGAAAGTTGGGATTTTTTTCGTCCTCTGAGCAAAAGACCGCGGAAGCTTCTTTTCTTCCGCGGTCTATCCACATGTAAAATCTGCGCAATCAGTCTTGGTGCCTATTTAGCAGCGTTGAGGACGGCGACGCCGGGAAGCTCTTTGCCTTCCATCCACTCAAGGAAGGCGCCGCCGGCGGTCGAGACATAGGTGAAACCGTCGGCAACGCCGGCATGGTTGAGCGCGGAGACGGTATCGCCGCCGCCGGCAACGGAGGTGAGCTTGCCGGCTACCGTGCGCCCAGCGGCATATTTCGCAGCAGCGACGGTTGCAGCATCGAAGGGTTCGATCTCGAAGGCACCGAGCGGACCGTTCCAGACCAGGGTTGCGGCGCGCTCGATCCAGGCGTTGATGGCCTCGACGGACTTCGGGCCGACATCGAGCACCATGGCATCGGCGGGAATGGCGTTGATATCGACCGTCTCGTTGGCGGCGCCCGCCTTGAACTCGCGGGCGATCACGCCATCCTCCGGCAGGATGATGGCGCAGCCGGCAGTGGCGGCCTCGATCATGATCTGCTTGGCGGTTTCGGCGAGATCATGTTCGCAGAGCGACTTGCCGACGTTGGTGCCGCGGGCGGCGATGAAGGTATTGGCCATGCCGCCGCCGATGACGAGCGCATCGACCTTCTTCACGAGGTTCATCAGCAGGTCGATCTTGGTGGAGACCTTGGCGCCGCCGACGATCGCAACGACAGGGCGAGCCGGATCGCCGAGGCCCTTTTCCAGCGCCTCCAGCTCGGCCTGCATGGTGCGGCCGGCATAGGCCGGCAGGTGGTGGGCAAGCCCCTCGGTCGAGGCATGGGCGCGGTGGGCGGCCGAGAAGGCATCGTTGACATAGATGTCGCCGTTGGCGGCAAGTGCCTTGGTGAAGTCGGGGTCGTTCTTTTCCTCGCCCTTGTGGAAGCGGGTGTTTTCCAGAAGCAGGATATCGCCGTCATTCATTGCGGCAACGGCGGCGGCGGCGGCCTCGCCGATGCAGTCGGAAGCCGTCAGCACGGCATGATCAAGCACTTCCTCGACGGAAGGGGCGATCAGCGACAGCGACAGCTCCGGCGAAGGGCCATCCTTCGGCCGGCCGAAATGGGCCAGCAGGATCACCTTGGCACCCTTTTCGGACAGTTCGAGGATCGTCGGCGCCACACGCTCGATGCGCGTCGTATCGGTAACCTTGCCGTCTTTCACCGGGACGTTGAGATCGACGCGGACGAGAACGCGCTTGCCGCTGAGGTCGGAAAGATCGTCGAGGGTCTTGAAAGAAGGCATGGGGAGGATCCTGTCGTGGTTGGCGAAAGTTGCGCCGAACATAGCAAGGATCATTCGAGACGCAAGGCGTTCAACGGCCGTTTTCGCGTGTGCCTTCGTCGCGTCCGGCTGGCGCTTTCGGCGTGCTTTCGGAGGCTGCGGTTTCCCGGTTCCGGCGTCCGTTCAGCCGGTCGCGGATGCGCTGGATGATGTCCTTGAGATTGATGAAGATCGGCAGCGTAATTGCTGGTTCGACCGCTTCGAGCGACATGCCGACGGAGGTGATGTGGTCGTGCTCGTCGAGATCGCGGACGATGAGGATAATCGAGCCGAGGCGGACGCGGTCGGCATAATCGGCCTTGCCGCCGAGGCGCTGCCGCATCAATTCGGCGATCGTCAGGCCTTTTTCGGATTCGTTGAGCAGGCCGGGGCCATAGGCGGCGTCGAGATCGGCGGCGGGGCGGGCGGGAGAGAGCGCGAAGGCGCCGAAGAATTCGGCATCGTCATCATCGACAGGCGCACGGCTAGCGAAAAGCCGGTCGAGCAGCCGGGAGTAGCTCGGCACGATGAAGAGGTAGACGAGATCGTTCTCGCGCAGCCGGCCGGCATATTGATAACGCATCGACTTGCCGTCGCGGATGACGAGCGAGGGCGTCGCCCAGCGCGGAATGCGCTCGCCGCGCAGCACCGGGCTATCCTTGATGACGCGATAGGAGAGCAATTCGTGGTGGGCTGCGCCCGGCAGGTCGACCTCAACCTTGTCGACAGCGCCGATGCGCGGCGGAATGATCAGCCCGAGCTTCTTGGCGACGGGCTTGATCGTCCAGCCCTGGACGAGCAGCGAGACCAGCACGATGATGAAGGCGGTGTTGAAATAGATCTGTCCGTTCTCAAGCCCACCGAGGATCGGCATGATGGCAAGCAGGATGGAAACGGCGCCGCGCAGGCCGACCCAGGCGACGAAGCCGATCTCCTGCTGCGTGTAATCGAAGGGAAGCAGCGACAGCCAGACCGCCAACGGCCGGGCGACGAAGATCAGGAAGAGGGCGAGCAGGATGGCCGGCACGATGATGACAGGGAATTGCGACGGCGTGGCGAGCAGGCCGAGCACCAGGAACATGATGATCTGCGCCAGCCATGTCATGCCGTCCTGGAAGCGTTTGATGGTGCCGATCGCCTGCATCTTGCGGTTTCCGGCGTAGATGCCGGCGACATAGACGGCGAGGAAGCCGCTGCCGCCGACTGCGCCGGTGAAGGAGAAGACGAGAAGGGCGAGCGCCAGCACGAAGATCGGCGTCAGGCCGCGATCGGTATCGAGCTTGCTGACGATCAGCACGATCATCATGCCTCCGAGCAGGCCGAGGATGACGCCGAGGCCCATCTGCTGCACGAACATGGCGAGCATGCCGATATTGATGCCGGCATAACGCTCGCCGCTTGCCAGCACCTCGACGAGGGCGATGGTGAGGAAGATCGCCATCGGGTCGTTGGTGCCGGATTCGACTTCCAGCGTCGAGCGCACCTTATCGCGGATATTGATGCCGCCGATGCGCAGCAGGAAAAAGACGGCGGCGGCATCCGTCGATGCGACGATCGAGCCGAGCAACAGGCCTTCAAGCCAAGTGAAATTCAAAAGCCACATGGCGGCCAAGGCAAAGAGCGAGGCGGTGATCAGCACACCGACCGAGGCGAGCGCCAGAGAGGGCACGGCGGCCAGCCGGAAGGCCTGCATCGGCGTGCCGAAGCCGGAATCGAAGAGGATCACGGCCAGCGCGATGGAGCCGAGAATATAGGCGAGATAATTGTTGCTGAACTCGATGCCGAGGCCATCGACGCCGGCAGCAAGGCCGATCATCAGGAAGAGCAGCAGCAGGGGAGCGCCGAAACGGAAGGCGAGCAGGCTCGAAAAAGCGGCAAGAAGCACGAGTGCCGTCGAAACCAGCACCACGATATAGAACGCTTCCATGCCCACCCCTTTCCATCGACTGCTTCGCGAACACAGCCGCCCCGGCCGATCCGCCTTTATTCAACCCCTCCGTCACGCGCGGCGATCCATCAGTAAACGGCAAAACGTCAGAGAAGGGTAGGCCTTGCGGCTTAACCTCGTCGCGATGCTGCATCATGCTGCTGAACGGCCGCCGGACGGCCAACCGACATGGAATGCTACGGGAGAAAGTCTCTATAAAGAATGTATAGGAAAATCAGGCGAGAGCAGGGCAAAAGAGACAGGCACGGATTTTTCCTGCCGGTATCTGCGAATGGCAAGAACATAAAACACGCTCCTCTTTTCACGCGGCCCGCTTGCC
This sequence comes from Rhizobium zaerense, assembly GCF_051810725.1. NCBI lineage: Bacteria > Pseudomonadati > Pseudomonadota > Alphaproteobacteria > Hyphomicrobiales > Rhizobiaceae > Rhizobium > Rhizobium zaerense. The sequence goes on from NZ_CM132690.1 coordinate 1,375,000, forward strand.
CTGTCCGGGAAGAATGGATTGCATGGGCGGGTGCGGAGAGCGGGGAAAATGAAGGCTGAGATATTTCGATATCGGGTGGAAGTGCCGGCCGCCCAGCGAGAGCAGCCGGCTATAGTTTTGCGCCAGAAGCGGCCGACCCTTGCTCTGCTATCCCAACACCGCCTGAAGTATGACGATCGCGAGAAACGAGAGGCCAATGAACGCGGCGACCCAGATGACCAGGCGATTGGCCCTTGCCAACACGGCAGGTCTGACGTCCCGCTTGGGGTGAAACCGCTGCCGCCGCTTGAGAGTGGTGTGGGACAAGCGCTTTTGTGCCTCTGCCATTTATCACCTCCCTTGGCTCACTAGCCATTGTGCAGCGCTGTGCATTTCCTCAATCTAGCACGCTTGGCCAGCGGATTGCCAACCCGTGATCATCCTTGCGGCCAAGGAATTCGTCGACGATGGTTTCGTGTAGAGACGCCTATCGAATTCGAACCCGAGTAGCGTCAGCACCGCCATCCTGTCCTGCGAACGGCGGCGTCATATCGAACCCGCCGCTTCGATATGACTTCGAAACCGGAAAAAGATGCGGATCGTCGATCAGTCTTCGACGGTATCGTCTTCGCCAGCGGTCAGATCCGCGACCGGGACGAGGAACACGACGAACTCGTCCTCGATGGTCCGTTCAGGATCATCGTCGAATTCATAGGCGTGCTCGACTTCGCTTGCTTCCTCGGTGGTCGCCTTGCGCAGGCTCAGGGCCGCTTTGCGGTCCCAAAGAGGCCTGCCTTCGGATTCCAGGACGGTCAGATCGTCGCGAAAGTCTTCCGCCTCGAAGAAATGCGTCGCTTCCTCGTGATTTTCCGAACGAAAACTGGCAACGGCACGGCCGGCGATTTCAACGGTAAAGTAATCCATCCATCTCTCTCATTTTCATCCGGGCGACAGTGTTGCCGCACGGTATTGGCATTCCGCACCTGGCCGGTGGCCGATGCGGCGTGAGGAAACTGGGCATTTTGGAATGTCCAGGGTGACGTATTCTAGCAGATCTCATCCGGGCAATGGATGAAAAGATACCAATGCGGGAAGGGCGGTTTCGTTCGGAGGCACGGCAACAAAAAGCGGCCCGGTTTCCCGGGCCGCTTGTATGTCGATGCCTCAAGAGCGCTCAGATGAGCTTGGCGAAAGCGACTGCCGTGTCGGACATGCGGCTGGAGAAGCCCCACTCGTTATCGTACCAGGACAGCACGCGCACGAAGTTGCCTTCCATGACCTTGGTCTGATCGGTTGCGAGGATCGAGGAGTGGCTGTCGTGGTTGAAGTCACGGGAGACGAGCGGCTCGTCGGTGTAGCCGAGGATACCCTTCAGCTTGCCGTTGGCAGCGGCCATGATGGCTTCGTTGATTTCACCAACGCTGGTCGCCTTCTTGGAGACGAACTTGAAGTCGACGACCGAAACGTTCGGTGTCGGAACGCGGATCGAGGTACCGTCGAGCTTGCCTTTCAGATGCGGCAGAACGAGGCCGACTGCCTTGGCTGCACCCGTCGAGGTCGGGATCATGGAAAGGGCGGCCGCGCGGGCGCGATACAGGTCCTTGTGCATCGTGTCGAGCGTCGGCTGGTCGCCGGTGTAGGAGTGGATGGTGGTCATGAAGCCGTGGTCGATGCCGACGGCGTCGTCGAGAACCTTCACGACCGGCACCAGGCAGTTGGTGGTGCAGGACGCGTTGGAGATGACCAAGTGCTCCTTGGTGAGCTGGTCATGATTGACGCCGAAGACGACCGTCAGGTCGGCACCATCGGCAGGCGCCGAGACGATGACGCGCTTGGCGCCGGCTGTCAGGTGAGCGGCAGCCTTGTCGCGGGCGGTGAAGATGCCGGTGCATTCCATGGCGATGTCGACGCCGAGTTCGCGGTGCGGAAGCGTTGCCGGATCCTTGATCGCCGTGACCTTGATCGGCTTGCCGTTGCCGACGATGATCGTGTCACCCTCGACCTTCACCGTCGCCGGGAAGCGGCCGTGGATCGAGTCGTAGCGCAGCAGGTGGGCGTTGGTTTCAACCGGGCCGAGATCGTTGATGGCGACGACTTCGATGTCGGTACGGCCGGATTCGACGATGGCGCGAAGGACGTTGCGGCCGATGCGGCCGAAACCGTTGATGGCAACCTTGACTGTCATGTTCATTCACTCCCGATAGAGTAGGGCCCGATAGCGAGGGCCTGGAATTGAGGAGATGGAGAGCGCCTCAAGGCGCCCTCATTAAAGCTTTGCTTCCGCGGCCGCAACGACGGCGTCGGCGGTGATGCCGAAATGCTTGTAAACTTCCTTGACCGGGCCGGAAGCGCCGAAGCTCTTCATGCCGATAAAGGTGCCTTCCGGTCCGATGAACGCATCCCAGCCTTCGCGAACAGCGGCTTCGACGGCGATCTTGACCGGCGAGTTGCCGAGGATTTCCTTGCGATAGGCTTCCGGCTGCTCGAAGAACAGTTCCGTGCAGGGAACCGATACGACGCGGACGGTGACGCCCTTGGCTTCGAGTGCCGTACGAGCCGCAACAGCGATTTCGACTTCGGAGCCGGAGGCAAAGATCGTCACCTTGGCGTCGGCATTGCCGGCGAGGACATAGGCACCCTGTTCGCACAGGTTCTTTTCGCTGTATTCGGTGCGGGCTGCGAGCAGGTTCTGACGCGTCAGAGCGAGGCCCGAGGGACGGTTATGCGTCTTGATGGCGATCTGCCAGCATTCCGCCGTTTCCGTGGCGTCGGCCGGACGGAAGACCATCAGGTTCGGGATGGCACGCAAACCGGCGAGCTGTTCGACGGGCTGGTGCGTCGGGCCATCTTCGCCGACGCCGATCGAGTCGTGCGTCAGGACGTGAATGACGCGGATGCCCATCAGCGAAGCAAGGCGGATCGGCGGGCGGCAATAATCCGAGAAGATCAGGAAGCCGCCGCTGTAGGGGATGAGGCCGCCATGCAGCGCAATGCCGTTCATGGCAGACGCCATGCCATGCTCGCGGATGCCCCAATGCATGTAACGACCGGCGAAATCCGTCGGGGTGATCGAATGCATCTGGCTGGTCTTGGTGTTGTTCGACGGCGTCAGGTCGGCGGAGCCGCCGAGTGTTTCCGGCAGGAAGCCGTTGATGACCTCGAGCGCGTCTTCCGAAGCCTTGCGGGTCGCAACCGTCGGCTTGGTCTCGGCGAGCTTCTTCTTGTATGCGCTGATTGCGGCGTCGAAGCCTTCCGGCAAATCGCCTGCCATGCGGCGGATGAACTCGGCCCTGGCCGGAGCCTTGGCGAGGCCATCTTCCCAGGACCCGACGAGGTCCACCGAGCGGGCGCCGGCCGCACGCCAGTTGTCAAGGACGACCGACGGGATGACGAAGGGTTCGGCTTCCCAGTTCAGCGCCTTGCGGGTGGCCGCGATTTCCTCGGCGCCGAGCGGGTTGCCGTGGACCTTGTGGGTGCCCTGCTTGTTCGGGGCGCCGAAGCCGATGGTCGTCTTGCAGGCGATGAAGGTCGGGCGGTCGGACTCATGGGCAGCTTCGATCGCGTCGGCGATAGCGGCCTGATCGTGACCGTCGATCTCGATGGTGTTCCAGTGTACTGCCTTGAAGCGGGCGATCTGGTCGGTGGAATCCGACAGCGAGACGGCGCCGTCGATGGTGATCGAGTTGTTGTCCCAGAACAGGATGAGCTTGTTCAGCTTCAGGTGGCCGGCGAGCGCGATGGCTTCATGGCTGATGCCCTCCATCAGGCAGCCGTCGCCGCAGATCGCATAGGTATAGTGATCCTGGAGATCGGAGCCGAACTCCTCGCGCAGCTTGCGTTCGGCAATCGCCATGCCGACGGAATTGGCAATACCCTGGCCGAGCGGTCCAGTCGTCGTTTCGATGCCGCTGGCATGACCGTATTCCGGATGGCCGGCGGTCTTTGAGCCGAGCTGGCGGAACTGCTTCAGATCTTCGATCGTCATGTCCGGATAGCCGGTCAGATACAGCACCGAATAGAGCAGCATCGAACCATGGCCGGCCGACAGCACGAAGCGATCGCGGTTCGGCCAGTGCGGCTTCTTCGGATCGAACTTCAGATATTTGGTGAACAGGACCGTCGCGACGTCAGCCATGCCCATCGGCATGCCCGGGTGGCCGGAGTTCGCCTTTTCAACGGCGTCCATGGCGAGAAAACGGATCGCATTCGCCATCCGGTCGTGTTGTTCGGGAGAGGTCATGGCTTTTCCGCAAGCTCCGGGTGTCGGGGGATGGCCTCGAGCCTCCAAGACCATCGAGTGAAAGCGGCAGAGACATAGCAGTTGGGACGGGCAAGTCAATAAATGGCAGGTCAAATCCGGGCGGGCAACGGCGATTTTTGACATTTGATCGCGCGATTGTACAAATGACGAATCTGATGTGACGAGCCTATGTAAAACGCTCATCCACAGGATAGGCCGGCGGACAGGTGACGGGATTTATTGACGGGCCGTCGGCGAGCTGCATATCCTTTTGAAATCGCAGGGTCGGCGCGGAGTGCCGATCTGCGGATCCTGCGCGGGAATCGGAAAGGCATGATGCCCACAGGCAAAACCATGGAAGCAGCGCTCAACGAGTTGAGACAGGCGATTTCGAGCCTCGAAAACGCCGTCGACATGCGCGTCGAGCGGCAGCGCGAGCAGGGCGAGATCGAAGGCGAGGTGCGGCGCGTGCACGCCGACCGTTCCCGGCTGGCGCAGGAGCTCGACCAGGCCGAATTCCGCGCCAACCGGCTGGAAGAGGTCAATCGCGAGGTATCGCGGCGGCTGGTGACGGCGATGGAAACGATCCGCGCGGTTCTGGATCGCTGATAGAAAGAGTTTGGCATGGCGCAGGTGACGGTAACGATCGACGGCAAGGCCTATCGCATGGCCTGCGAGGAAGGGCAGGAGGATCACCTGAGCGATCTCGCCACTCGTTTCGACAGCTATGTCGGCCATCTCAAGGGCCAGTTCGGGGAAATCGGCGATCTCAGGATCACTGTAATGGCCGGCATCATGGTCATGGACGAGATTGCCGAGCTGACGCGCCGCGTCGCCGGGCTGGAATCCGAGCTCGAGTCGCTGCGCGGCAACCGCGATACGGTGCTTGCAGCGACCGCCCGAACCGAAGAAAATCTTGCGGCAGCGCTGAGCGAGGTGTCGAGCCGAATCCGCGGCATCACCGACAAGTTGAATGGCCGGTCTGCTCCCGAACTCAATTGATCTCAATTAAATAGGGGCGGGCTTCCGTCGCCACTGGCGCGTCGGCGCAAACGACCTTATATATCGCCATGCGGTCTGCGCCTCTCGACAGGAACCACAATCCCTGGGGCCATACTCGATCCAAAGGGAGCTGTCCCTGGCCAGGCCCGTGGGCCTGGACACACGGCGCCCACCTACGTTTGTAGGCACCCAGGATCGTAAACATCCATCGGTGGTCGTGGATCGCACCTTTTCCTTTTTATCGTCGGCAGGAAACCCGGATTTGGCGGGCGAAGCGCGTCTACAGCGCCGCGCGTCTTTTCAGACGCGCAAAGGACGCTGTAACACTTTGAATGGCTGCATAATTTTGTCCTTAAATCGGTATCGATTTAACGAATTATGCAGCTTGCGCGTCCACCTTTTTGCGCGTCCGTTACTTCTTCAGGCCTGGAAAGGTGACCTGGAAGACCTGGAACATGGTGTCGACGTCGGCACCGCCATCCGCCTTGTAGGCGGCGCCCACCTGGAAACCATCCTGCGTCAAGAAGTCGTTGTCATTGGCGACGAACAGGAAGTAGTCGTCCGGCAGGTTCGGGTCGAGAACGCTCGCCAGACCCATGGCTTCCCATTTTTCCGATAGATTGTTCTTGTCGTTCGGTGCGCCGTTGTGCAGGCCGAAGCGGGCAAGCTCGACCTTGTCGTTGAGGTCGATGAAGGGCGTCGGCGTTGCCGGCGTCAGCGAGGGATCGACGACGCCTTTCGGCGCGATCGGCTTGCCGGCGTCGAAATCGCTGCCGGCGATGTCGGTCGCGGCGGAAACGTCGACGATACCGACCTTGCGGTAGAGCGAGGTGTCGCCTTTCAAACCCTGGCCGTTGCCGCTGTCGCGGGCGAGCATCAGGAAGGTCTTGTCGGACAGGGCGACGATTTCGCTCTCGGCGGCGATCGTCGTCTTGTCCTTGGCGTCCTTGAAGACCGGCAGCGACACGACATATTCGTGCACCAGTTTCAGGTGATCGGGATCGGTGGCGTCATAGATCATGGCGCGGGTATTCTGGCGGGTCGAGCTGGAATCGCCGCCGTCCTGGCGGGCGGCCGATTGCAGCACTGATATGATGAACTTACCATCAGGCGTCATCGACATACCTTCGAGACCCTGGTTGTTCTGGCGGCCAGTCTCCGGATCCTTCGGGTCCGGAGCGGATGCGCCGGGGCCGGGATTGTTGGAGGCAAAGCTCAGCGCGCCCTTGCGCATCGGCAAAAGTGCCTTCGGCGGCTGCGTGGCCGACAGCAGGTGGCCGTCGGCCGAAAAGTGGTAGATGTAAGGACCATATTCGTCGCTGACGAACATGGTGCCGTCAGCCATGCGGATGATGGCTTCATTGTCGAGTGCGATCTTGCCGTTTACCGCTTGCGGCAGCGGCGGAAAATCACCGGCAGCGGGGCGGACGCCGGATTCCGGGTCGAGACCAGTCATGTCGCCACCCTTGTCGTCGACGAAGAGCATGGAATCGACGAGCTTTGCGTCGACGCCAGACTGTTCCTTGCCGGCCCCGGGTGTCGCACCCGGAGCGGTCGGCTTCAAGCCGCTCGAGATGGTGTTCAGGCGCGGCCGGTAATCGGCGGTGCCGACGGCGTTGTAACCGCGATCGGGCAGCAGGTAGAGCGTGCCCTTGTAGCCGGCGCCGTCGCGGCTCCAGGCGGCGGGATCGACCGCCATGCCCGAGCCGGAACCAAAGGTCTCGCCGAATTTGTCACGCTGGTTGGCCGCAATGCGGCCAATGCCGACGAGGCCCTTGTTGACGAAGATGAGGCCACCGACGGTGGCGGAATTCTCGGCCATTGCGACGACTGGCAAGGCGGCGGATGCGGGTAGAACCGCGGCGAAGAGCCGCAATGCGTATGGTCTGACATTCTTCATGGAAATACCCTCTCGGTCAAAAGCGCTCTCGAAACGGCTTCCCGCCCGCAGGCTGGACACCGCTTCAAATGACACCCCCGCCTTGGATTCGATTTCCCGATGGCACAACACGCCCTGGAATTCTTCGCCCCATATCCCCGGCAGACGGTCTATGACGGGATCATGATATCTGGATGACGCTTTTCAGCGAAAAGGCCATGCCGGAGAGGATGTCGGGCTTTCGCATGGCCGCATTCCAGCTCGCGCTCTATCCGACCGGATAAGGCCCTTCGGCAAAGACCTCGTCGTGGTAGCCTTTAGAGCCGACGTCGAGTGCCAAGGGGCTTCGCCACTCCCTGTTGTCGCGCAGGCAGTCGAGCACGAAACGGAAGTCATATCGCGGCTGCCAGCCGAGTTCCCGTCTTGTGCGTTCGTTGACATAGACGCGGTCGAGCGCCGGAAACATCTTCCAGCCGCGTGATGCGTAGAGGGCGCCTGCATCCGGGAACAGTCGTTCGACGACGTGAGGCGCGTCGCGTCTGATCTCGGCGAGATCACTTGCCGAAAACGGCGTCGTGGCCGAGACGATGTAGCGGCCAAAGCCGATTGCCGGCGCCTTTTCGAGCGCCAGCAGATGGGCGGCGACCACGTCGCTGATATCGACGCGGCGGTGAAGAAGCTCGTTGGCCTGGGCATTCTCTGCCGAATAGCCGTTGCGAATGTCAGGATCGTCGTCGTTTTCGGGAAAGAAACGCAACGTCCTGAGAATGACCACCGGCAGGCCGGACTTGCGGGCGAAGAGTTCGCACAAGCCTTCGGCGGCGAGTTTCGTTATGCCGTAGATGTTTTTCGCGACGGGAAGCACGTCCTCGGTCACCCATGCCGCCGGTTCGCCGGCAGCCGGCGTCAATGCCGCACCGAAGGTGCTGGTGGTGCTGGTGAAGACGAAGCTTGCGACCTCCGCAGCGACCGCTTCCTCAAGCAGGTTGAGTGTGCCGGCGATATTGGTCTCGAGGAAATCGTAATTGCCGTGGGTCGCCACATGCGGCTTGTGCAGCGTCGCGGCATGGATGACGTGGCTGATGCCTGACATCGCCTGCCTGATGAAGGCGCGATCATTGATCGAGCCGACCATGTCGGTGAAAGCCGAGGGCTTGATATCGATGCCGCGCACCCAGCGGCTTTCCGCCCTCAAGGTCCGCATCAGCGCCTCGCCGAGATGGCCGGCACTTCCCGTCACCAGTATCGTCATCACATCGTCTCCTGACCCTTCGGCGGCGGACGCTATAAAGACTGAGGTTTCCAGACAACGCATAAATTATGCATGGGGATGCAGGAAAGCTTGAGGCTCAGCCGATGGTCGTGACAAGGCGGCCGGTGCTGCCGTCGGAAAGCATGATCCGTTCCCAGGTCACGCGGCCGGCGGCGATCGGCAGCAGCGCATTGCCGTTGGCGCCGGTATCGAGGGTCAGCGACGAGAGCCTGCCCGCATGCCAGCCGCGCTCCTCCAGCGACTGCTCGGCGGCGGCGATCTCGGCGGAGGCGTAGGAGAACAGAGAACGGCCGAGAAAGGCGCCGAGTGGCGCCCGCCACTCCGCTTGCCGCGGGCGAGAGGCGGATAGCAGCCGGTGGGTGCGGTCGCAGATCAGATGCACCGGCCGGACGGAATCCTCGATCAGTCGCTTCAGCGCTGCATCGACTGCTGCATGTCGGGGCGAGGCGAAAATCCGTTCCAGCTTGACGGCCTGTTCGGGCGACAGGCTGAGCTGATCGCGCTCCCAGCGCGAGACGGTCGCCTGGTTGACGCCGAGGAGTTCGGCGAGATGTCCCTGTTTCATGCTGCGCAGCAGGCGCATGCGGCGTATGCCGGCTCCCGATATCGTCATCTGTCTGATCCCGTGCCGTTTTGGCAGCATAAGGCTTCGACGGATCGGGCGGCAAGATGGTTTGACAGCCGGGTCATTATTCGGGCTGACCTTCCAGGTCGCCTTTCAGCCGGTCGAGGATAGAGAGCGCATGGCCGGCATAGGTGCTGATCCAGCGGTCATAGATGTGCTTGATCGGCAGGCTGTTCAGGTGGTTCCAGCGCTCGCGACCTTCCTTCCTGGCGATGACCAGGTCGGCCTCCTCCAGCACCTTCAGATGCTGCATCACCGTGCAGCGGTCCATCTCCGGAAACATCTCGCAAAGGTTCCCAGTGGTTCGGGGGCCATCCTTGAGCAGATCGAGGATGTCGCGGCGGCGATGATGCGCCAGCGCCTTGAAAACCGGGTCGTCGGTTGATTCGCTTGACATGTTATATTTTTATAACATAATGATGCCAGGCACAATGGAGAAGAGGAGAAGTATCATGTCTCTCGGAATCCGCGTTTCCGGCCGCATCGGCCGTCCCGTCGCAGAGGTGTTCGATGCCGTCGTCAATCCGAAGAAGCTCAGCAGCTATTTCACCACGATCGGTGGGGCGAGCGCGCCGCTCGTGACGGGCACGACGGTGACCTGGTGGAAGGATGCGCCAGTCGAGGTCGTCGAACTCGTGCCGGAAAGCCGCATCGTGCTGCGCTGGGATGGCGGCACTGGCGGGGACGAGGCAAGATACAAGACGCTGGTGGAGATGACCTTCAAGCCGCTGGAGGATGGCGGGACGCTGGTGACGATCGCCGAGACCGGCTGGCGCGAAGACGATGCCGGCCGGCGCGGCACCTATCTCAATTGCGAAGGCTGGACGCAGATGCTCTGCTGCATGAAGGCTTTCGTTGAATATGGCATCAATCTGCGCGAGGGCATGTTCCTCAGCGAAATGAAGGGTGAGCCGGCCAGCGCGCCGGACATTTGACGATACGTCGATCTCAGCGAGGTCGGCGGTGCAATCGTCGCATTCGCCGATATCACCGAGACTTTGCTTGCCTGTCACACTGCGGGTGCTAATTTCCGGAGTCGATACTTCATTTCGGTTTCCAGGAGATTCATTATGCAGCTTGGCATGGTTGGTTTGGGCCGCATGGGCAATTATATGGTCCAGCGCTTGATGCGGGGCGGTCACGAATGCGTCGTTTACGACGCCAGGCCGGAAAGCGTTGCCGAGCTCGCCGGCCTCGGCGCGATCGGCAGTGCTTCGCTCCAGGAGTTCGTCTCGAAGCTCAGCCATCCGCGCGCGATCTGGCTAATGCTGCCGGCAGCGATCGTCGACAAGGTGCTGGCGAGCCTGATGCCGCTGCTTGAGAATGGCGATATCGTCATCGACGGCGGCAACTCCTACTACCACGACGATATCCGCCGCGGCGCCGAACTCATCACCAAAGGTATCCATTATGTCGATGTCGGCACCAGCGGCGGCGTCTTCGGCCTCGAGCGCGGCTATTGCCTGATGATCGGCGGCGAGAAGGGTATTGTCGAGCATCTTTCCCCAATCTTCGCGACGTTGGCGCCCGGCGTCGGCAAGACGGAGGCCTCGCCGAACCGGAGCGCTGAAGCGGCTGCAGCCAGCACGGCGGAACAAGGCTATCTGCATTGCGGCCCGCATGGCGCCGGTCATTTCGTCAAGATGGTGCATAACGGCATCGAATACGGCCTGATGGCCGCCTACGCCGAAGGTATCAATATTCTGAAACATGCCAATATCGGCGCCGCCTCGCACGAGGCCGATGCGGAGACCGCGCCGCTCGCTCATCCGGAACATTTCCAATATGATTTCAACCTGCAGGATGTCGCCGAAGTCTGGCGCCGCGGCAGCGTCATTACCTCCTGGCTGCTCGATCTCACGGCCGATGCGCTGCATGCCGATCCCGCACTTTCGAAATATGCCGGCCGCGTCTCGGACAGCGGCGAAGGCCGCTGGACGATCATGGCGGCGATCGACGAAAGCGTGCCGACGCCGGTGCTGAGCGCTGCGCTCTACGGCCGCTTCTCCTCGCGCGATAACGACGAATTCGCCAACAAGGTACTGTCGGCGATGCGCGCGGGCTTTGGTGGCCACGTGGAAAAACCGGTCGCGAAATCCTAAAACAATAAAAAGCGCTACTGCGCCATGCGTCTAAAAAGACGCGTGGCGCAGTAGCGCACCCGCCGTCATAGCTGAGGCCGCCGTCCCCAAATTCAGGCCCTGAATTCAGGGACTGAATTTGGGCTCTGAATTTGAGATCGAAGGTCCCGCTGCTCCACCGCCTGCCTTCCCGATGATCTTCGCCTCCACCCTCCTTGCTGGCAGCATCGGTCGAGGCTATCGATGCTATCGAAAGACGTTGGCCTGCATCGGCGGTCGGCGGCCCATCGGAGGACGGCAATGAAGCGTGGCATGGCAGGGATCTCCAGGATCGCCATATTCTGCATAGTGGCGCTGTCGGCGCTTTTTTCGGCAGACTTGCCGGGTGCTGCGCAGATCTCACCTGCGGCTCCTGTTACGGCAGGTCCGCCGGCCGAGGTGCGTCAGATGATGGAACTGATGCAGACGCCTCAGGTCAACCAATGGATGTCGACGCAGATGACGGCGGCGCCCGCGAGCGATTCGGCGGCCGGCGACCAGATATCGGTCTTGTCGGGTCTGCTTCAGCATGCTCGCCGGCACGTCTCGATGGTCTCCGATGCGGCGATGATGCTGCCCTCACAGGTCGGCAATGCTTCTTCGCTGTTCTTCGGTGAAATCGCCGCCGCCGGTTGGCCGCGCATGGCGGCGCAGTTTCTGGCGATCTTCCTGCTCGGCACCATCGTCGAGCGCATCGCCCGCTATGCCTTTCGCCGCCGCCGCCAGGCGGCGCAGATGGCGGGCATGCATCTTGCCCCGCGCGTCATCCCGGCGCTGATCTTTGCCGTGGCGACGGCGCTTGCTCTTCTCAGCGTCAGCTGGCCGCCGGTCAGCCAGAGCATCGCGATCGTTTGCGTTGTCGCGCTCGTGGTCCAGCGCTTCACGATTTGCCTCGGAGGCGTCCTGGTTGATCTCATCGGGTTGGCGCGGATGGAGGAGGAACGGCAGGGTGTCACCGCTGCGATCATGCCGGCGCGCGCGGTTGCATTCTTCTGGTATCGACGCTGTGCGACTTTCGTCATCTATTTCATTTTCGGCTGGGCGGTGATCCAGTCGATGGAGCCGCTCGGCTATTCCTCGAGCGTGCGGCTCCTCGTCGGCTATATCCTGGGCATCGGCCTGCTGCTGATCGCGATCGCGGCGGTCTGGTCGCGGCCGCACAAGGACGAGAAGCGCGGCCACGGGACCTCCTGGGCGCTTACCGTCTATTTCCTGGTGCTCTGGAGCCTCTGGGTCGCAGGCTTCAACTGGCTGCTTTGGCTCGGCGTCTATGTGCTGTTGCTGCCGCGCGTGCTCGCCGTCTCGACGATTGCGGTAAAATCGCTGCAGCAGACCGAAGCGAGCTTCCTTGCTACGCGCCGCATTGCAGCCGTGCTGCTTGACCGGGGTGTGCGGGCGCTGATCATTGCCGTCGCCGCCGTCTGGCTTGGGCATATGCTCGGCGTCGGTGCCGATACGATGGCCGCCGGCGAAACGATGATCGACAAGATCGCGCGCGGCGTGATCGGCGGCATCGTCATCCTGCTTGCCGCCGATCTGCTCTGGCATGTCATCAAGGCCTATATCGAGGGCAAGCTGCTCGATTCATCCGTGGATGGCGGAGCAACGGATGAAGAGAAGGCCAAACGCGCGCGGATACAGACGCTGTTGCCGATCTTCCGCAATATTCTCGCCGTCGTGATCGCCGTCATTGCTGCTCTGATGGTGCTCTCCGGCCTCGGTATCGAGATCGGGCCGCTGATCGCCGGCGCCGGTGTCGTCGGCGTCGCGGTCGGCTTCGGCGCTCAGACGATCGTCAAGGACGTCATCAGCGGCATGTTCTATCTCTGGGACGATGCCTTCCGCATTGGCGAATATATCGAAAGCGGCAGCCATAAGGGCGTAGTCGAGGCCTTCAGCCTGCGCTCGGTGAAGCTCAGACATCATCGCGGGCCGCTGACGACGGTGCCGTTCGGTGAACTCGGCGCAGTGAAAAACCTCAATCGCGACTGGACGATCGACAAGATCAGCCTCAACGTCAAATACGACACAGATCTCGTCAAGGCGAAGAAGGTGATCAAGCAGATCGGCCAGACGCTGCTCGAAAATCCGGAATTCGGTCCTCATATCATCGAGACCCTGAAGATGAAGGGTGTCGAGCAGTTCGGCGAATTCGCCATCGAAATCCGGCTGTCGATGATGACGAAGCCAGGCGAGCAATTCGTCATCCGCCGCAATGCGCTGGCGATGATCCGCAATGCCTTCCAGGAAAACGGTATCGAATTTGCCGTGCCGACGGTGCAGGTGGCGGGCGACCGCGACGCGGAGGTGGATGCTGCCGTCGCGCGCTACGCCGCGCATGCGCGAGCGGGCGGCGAGCCGGCGGCATGAACCGCCTCACATGGCGCCGGCGGCTGCGATCAGCAGGCCGCCAATGATCGCCATGTTGGTTTTCCAGGTATTGATCGCGCTGTCGCGCGCCGTTCCCTGCATGTCCCAGAAATTCAGCAGCATGATGGTGGCCGCCAGCGTGAAGACGATGAGACCGAATGCCGCTGCCGTGACGAAAAGGCCGAGCATCAGCAGGATGCTGGCGACGATCTGGAACAGGCTGCCCATGACTAGCACTCCTTTCGCAAAAGGAATGGCGCGGGCTTCGATCGCGTCGGTCAGCGGCACGATAACGAAAAAATGATGAATGCCGCCAGCGACATAGAGGCCGCCCAGCAGCAGACGTCCGAGGGCAAGCATCACAAAGGCCGAACCATCCTGCATATCGAACCGTTCTCCCGCCTCTCACATCTCCGTCGAGGGCAAGGCTCTGCCGAAGCTTACGAAAATGCAATGTGCGGAGACCCCCGCCTGCGCAAATTCGCCCCAATTGAGGATGATTGAGGCGCAGGCGGCGGGGCTGGGGTAGCGGCGGCATGGCTTCATAGAGCTTATATGCCTCTCATGTTACATCATCTGAAATGATTCCCGCCAAGCTGGCAGTTGCAGCAGGGTACGAGAATGTCGGGGCACGGCAATTTGGAAGAGATGGAAGAAGCGGACGGTTTTTCTTTTGGCGGGCTTTTCAGGCGTTACAGAACGCCTTTGCTGGCAGCCGCGTCACTGGTGGCTTTCTGCCTCGTCGGTTACGCGATCGTGCAGCTCACCAACGAGGTGCGCTATGACGACGTCGTCGGTGCGCTGGCGGCGACCAGGCCGAGCGCGATCCTGCTTGCTCTGTTCTTTACGGCGCTCAGTTTCATCTCGCTGATCTTCTACGATCTCAACGCCATCGAGTACATCGGCAAGAAGCTGCCCTTTCCGCATGTGGCGCTGACAGCGTTCAGCGCCTATGCCGTCGGCAACACCGCCGGTTTCGGCGCGCTTTCGGGCGGCGCGATCCGCTACCGTGCCTATACGCGCCTCGGGCTCTCGCCGGAGGATATCGGCCGCATCATCGCCTTCGTCACCCTGTCCTTCGGATTGGGGCTTGCGGGCGTCGCGGCAATCGCCCTCATCGTCATCGCCGACGAGATCGGCCCGCTCGTTAGCGTCAGCCCATTCCTTCTGCGGATAATCGCCGGTTCGATCGTCGCCATTCTGGCCGCGGTGATGATCATCGGCCGCGAGGGGCGTGTGCTCGATCTCGGGCCTGTGGCAATCCGCCTGCCGGATCTGCGCACCTGGTCGCGCCAGTTCCTCGTCACCGCCTTCGATATCGCCGCCTCGGCGTCCGTACTCTACGTGCTGCTGCCGCAGACGGCGATCGGCTGGCCGGTCTTCCTCGCCGTCTATGCGATCGCCGTTGGTCTCGGCGTGCTCAGCCATGTGCCGGCCGGGCTCGGCGTGTTCGAGACCGTGATCATCGCCTCGCTCGGCAGTGCTGTGAACATCGATGCCGTGCTCGGATCGCTGGTGCTCTACCGGCTGATCTATCATGTGCTGCCGCTGCTGATCGCGGTGCTCGCGGTCTCGGCGGCGGAGCTGCGTCGTTTCGTCGACCATCCGGCCGCCTCCAGCATGCGGCGCATCGGCGGACGGCTGATGCCGCAGCTGCTGTCGGCTCTCGCGCTGCTGCTCGGCGTCATGCTGGTATTTTCGAGCGTCACGCCGACGCCTGACCAAAATCTCGAATTCCTCTCCAACTATCTGCCGCTGCCGATGGTCGAAGGCGCGCATTTCCTCTCCAGCCTGCTGGGGCTGGCACTCGTCGTCGCCGCGCGCGGCCTCGGCCAGCGGCTCGACGGCGCCTGGTGGGTGGCCGTGTTCTCGGCGCTTGCCGCGTTGACTTTGTCGCTGCTGAAGGCGATCGCGCTGGTCGAAGCCGCTTTTCTCGCCTTCCTCATCTTCGGGCTTTTCGTCAGCCGCCGGCTCTTTAGCCGACAGGCCTCGCTGCTCAACCAAGCGCTGACGGCGTCCTGGCTGATGGCGATCGCCGTCATCGTCGTCGGCGCCGTCGTCATCCTGCTTTTCGTCTATCGCGACGTCGAATACAGCAACCAGCTCTGGTGGCAGTTCGAGTTCACCGCCGAAGCGCCGCGGGGCTTGCGCGCCGTGCTCGGCATTACCATCATCTCGTCGGCGATCGCCGTCTTCAGCCTGCTCCGACCGGCGACCTTCCGGCCGGAACCGGCGACGGACGAGGCGCTGGCGCGCGCCGTCGAGATCGTCATGAAGCAGGGCAATGCCGACGCCAATCTGGTGCGGATGGGCGACAAGAGCATCATGTTCTCGGAAAAGGGCGACGCCTTCATCATGTATGGTCGGCAGGGCCGCTCCTGGATCGCGCTGTTCGATCCGGTCGGCAACCATCGCGCCGTGCAGGAACTCGTCTGGCGATTCGTCGAAGCGGCGCGTGCCGCCGGCTGCCGTGCCGTGTTCTACCAGATCTCGCCGGCGCTGCTATCCCATTGCGCCGATGCCGGCCTTCGCGCCTTCAAGCTCGGCGAACTAGCGGTGGCCGATCTCCGGACTTTCGAGATGAAGGGCGGCAAATGGGCGAACCTTCGCCAGACCGCAAGCCGCGCCCAGCGCGACGGGCTGGAATTCGCCGTGGTCCAACCAGAGGACGTGCCTGATATCATCGACGATCTCGCCGCCGTCTCCACGGCTTGGCTGGAAGACCACAATGCCAAGGAAAAGAGCTTCTCGCTGGGCTCCTTCGATCCCGATTACGTCTCCTCGCAGCCCGTCGGCATTCTGAAGAAGGACGGCAAGATCGTCGCCTTCGCCAACATCCTCATCACCGAATCCAAAGAGGAGGGCACGATCGATCTCATGCGCTTCTCGCCGGCCGCGCCGAAGGGATCGATGGATTTTCTTTTCGTGCAGATCATGGAATATCTGCGCGGCGAGGGTTTTGCCCATTTCAATCTCGGCATGGCGCCTCTTTCCGGCATGTCGAAACGCGAGGCTGCGCCCGTCTGGGACCGCATCGGCAGCACCGTCTTCGAACACGGCGAGCGCTTCTATAACTTCAAAGGCCTTCGGGCATTCAAATCCAAGTTTCATCCGCACTGGCAACCGCGCTATCTTGCGGTCTCCGGAGGGGGCAATCCGATGATCGCGTTGATGGACGCGACATTGCTGATTGGGGGCGGATTGAAAGGGGTAGTGAGAAAATGATCAGGACAATCCTTCTTGCCACGGCATGCGCCTGCATGCTCGCGGCCGCACCGGCTGATGCCGCCGAGGAGACCACGCAGACCTTCGAAACCGGGCTTATCCCGTCGCCGCACATCTTCCTGCCGGAAGGGGAGGTGAAGGGCACGGTGACGCTGATCTCGGATGCCGCCGGCTGGGGCGACTATGAGAAGGCCGAAGCCGACAGGTTGGTCGCCGAAGGCGCCGTCGTCATCGGCATCGATTTTCCATCCTATATCCAGGCGCTTAGCCGGTACGACGTCAGCCTCAACGATGGCTGCGTCTACATGGTCTCGGACATCGAATCGCTGAGCCAGCAGGTGCAGCGCGCGACCGGCAACAACGCCTATCACCTGCCGATCGTCGCCGGCATCGGCGAGGGCGGGGCCTTAGCGCTGGCGATCGCCGCGCAAACGCCGGATGCGACGATCGGCCAGACACTTGCCGTTAATCCGGTCGCCGGCATTCCGCTTGCCAAGGAGCTTTGCACGCCGGCGTCCAAGCAGGTCGTTGGCGAACGCACAGTCTATGGCCTCAGCGACGGGATCTTGCCGGACCCGATCATTACTGTCTTCACGCCTGATGCCAACAAGGATGGCCGGGCGCACGCCGAGGCGCTGAAGAAGGCCCATGCCGCGATCGAGATCCGCGATTCCGCCGACGATGCGCAGACGGCGTTTGCCGATACGCTCGACGATCTCGTCACCGCCTCCGGCGCCTTCGGCAACCCGCTCGGCCTGCCGCTGGCGGTGCTCGAGGCAACGCCGGCCTTCGATACGATGGCTGTGATCTATTCCGGCGACGGCGGCTGGCGCGACATCGACAAGGAGGTCGGTGGCACGCTGCAGAAGGAAGGCATTCCGGTCGTCGGCGTCGATCTGCTCCACTATTTCTGGTCGGAGCGCAAGCCGGAGGAGACCGCCGCCGATCTTTCGAAGATCATCGATTTCTACCGCAAGCAATGGAAGGTGAAGCATGTGCTGCTCGTCGGTTATTCCTTCGGTGCTGATGTCGTACCCGCCACCTACCAGCTCCTCAAGCCAGCCGAAAAGTCGACGGTGGCGCAATTGTCGCTGCTGTCGCTTTCGCACCAAGTTGACTACGTCATCTCTGTTCTCGGCTGGCTCGGCCAGAAGACGGAAGGGGCGGGAGGCGATCCCGTCGGCGATCTGAAGAACATCGATCCGAAGCTCGTGCAATGCATCTACGGCAAGGACGACGATGACGATGTCGCCTGTCCGGCGCTGAAGGACAGCGGCGCCGAGGTGATCGAGCTGCCCGGCGACCATCATTTCGACGAGAATTACGACCTTCTCACCAAGACGATCATCGACGGGCTGAAGAGACGGCTGCAGGATTAGAGCATGATGCCGAACACCGTACAGCGGTTTCGGACCACGACAGGCATCAGATAAAGACTTAAAGCGTGCCACGCGTCCTGCAGGACGCGCTAACGCATCAGTGTTTCTTCGCTCCAGCCGAGCGCTGCGAGTTCGCTGCCGCGGAACCTGGCATCGTCGGCAACGATGAATTCATCGAGTTGCGGCGGAGCGACGCTGGTGCCGGAGAGCATCGCATGCACCTGTCCGCGATGATGGGTCTGATGCTGGAAGAGGTGGCCGAGCACGTCGTCCATCCGCTCTTCTTGAATGCGGTCGCCGCGATGGAGGCCGATGGTCGAGGTGAGCCTCTCCGGCGTCAGGGCCTCGCAAAGTGTCACCAGGCGCTGATCGACCTTCGCCTGGGCTTCTGCCAGCGGGAAGACGTCATCGAATGGTTCGTCGATCACAAAGGCCTTGAGCCCGAGCGTGCCGCCTTCCAAGCCGTCGACATAGAACCAGTCGACCGTGATGATATGGTTCAAGGTTTCCTTGATCGAGGGAAAGAAGCTTGTGCGTGGCGCTTCGAATTCGCCAAGCTTCAATGTCGCGCAGGTCCGAAGCAGCCGGCGGTTGGCAAGGGTGTTGTTATAGGCAAGTTTGCGGAATGGCCTGACAGGATCGAAGGTCGGCATCGGCGCATCTCCTCTTTAAGCGCTTTTGGCTACAGCTCCGGGCGCCTTTTGAGGCGCGCAACGGGCGCTGTAACGCCTTGCATTGCTTGCGTCAGTCTTTGCCGTCGAGATCGCCGTCCCGCCAGACGAGATGACGTGGCGAAACGGGAAGGGTTTCGATTTCATCGGCGATGAAATACGGCGGGATGTCGAGTGCGATCAGGGCATGGCGCGTTGCCGGCACCCATTTGAATTCGAGATGGTTGTCGTCGTCCTCGACCCGATGGATGATCTCGCCCGGCCGGAAGGGGAATTTCGGCGGGATGTCCATCAGATAATAGAAGCCGAGTTCGTGCCAATCGCGCTGTTCGTAGCGGAAGAAATTCTCGACGATCCACAGCAGGCGACGGACGGTCACCTCGACGCCCAGTTCCTCCACCATCTCGCGCTTCAGTGTCTCTTCCGACGTTTCGCCGATCTCCACCCGACCGCCCGGAAAAGTCCAGAAGGGCTCGTGTACGGCGCGATGAACGAGCACATGGCCATCGCGAAAACCGAGGCCGGCGATGCGATAGTTGAAACGCCGACCGCCTGCATTCAGGCGGATGTGAATGCGCTTGGTCATGCCATTCTTATCCAAAATCGATCACGACAATTTCCGGCGGCACGCCGAAGCGCACCGGTGCAATGGAGCAGCCAAGGCCGCCGGAAACGATGATATTACGCTCCTCTTCAACGATATGGCCATAGGCGTAGCGATTGCCGTAGCGCGAGGGCACGATCGGCGAACGGCCGAGGAAACGGATCTGTCCGCCATGGGTGTGGCCCGATAGCGTCAGCGAGACGCGCTCGGGCACGCGCGGAAAGATATCGGGCTCATGAGCGAGCAGGATGACGGGCGCATCGTCCGTGTCTGCGCCATCGTTCCCTCGAGATCGTCGAGGCCGAGCATCTGCGTGCGGCCCCACTTCCGGCCCGGCAGCAGCGCCAGCTGATCTTCGAGGCCTGCGAGCCAAAAGCGGCGGCCATCCTTTTCGAGCCGAACGGCGCGGTTGCCATAGACCGGGATGCCGACGTCCGCGAGAGCCCGGTGTCCGAATGTTTCCATCCCGCCGTTCTTCTGGGCGGTCCTGTCCTCCCACCAATCGTGGTTGCCCATAATCGCGTGGACGCCGAGAGGGGCCTGCAAGGTGGCGAGCGCCTTCGACCATTGGCTCGAATGCACGTACTGCGTCACCATGTTCATGCCGGCGGCGTAATCGCCAAGCAGGACGGTGACGTCGCCTTCGAGTTCATTCGCCCTGTGGCAGATCGCGGCAATGCGGCTTGCCGACATCCAGGGTTCGCAGGCATGGAGATCGGCGAGCGCAACGACGCGCAGCTTGAGCCCGGGCGTCCATCCGGGCGGCGTCAGCCGGTAGCGGGTGATGGCGAGCCGCGCGAGCGGTTCATAGGCGAAGGCATAACCACCGAGCGACATGACGCCTGCGATACCGCCGCCCAGAACCTTGAAAAATCCGCGGCGGGTGATCACTCAGTTGTCCTCCTGGAACAGCCGGAACTGCGCAGCCTCCATATCCTTGGGCGGTTGCATTCCCAGATGTTTCCACGCGATTGCGGTCAGAACACGGCCGCGTGGCGTGCGCTGAATAAAACCCTGTTGGATCATATAGGGCTCGATGATGTCCTCGATCGCGTCGCGCGGCTCGGAAAGGCCGGCGGCGATGGTTTCGATGCCGACCGGGCCACCGCCGAAATTGACGGCGATCATGTTGAGGTAACGTTTGTCGAGCTGGTCGAAGCCGACATTGTCGACCAGCAGGCGGGTCAGCGCTTCGTCGGCGATCTCGCGGGTGACGGCTTCTGCCCTTGCCACCTCGGCAAAGTCGCGCACGCGCCGCAGAAGCCGGCCGGCGATGCGCGGAGTGCCGCGGGCGCGTCTTGCAATCTCGCGGGCGCCCTCCTCGGTGATCGGCAGGTTCATCAGCCGCGCGCCACGGCGCACGATCAGTTCCAGCTCCTCGACGGTGTAGAAGCTCAGGCGCACCGGAATGCCGAAACGGTCGCGCAACGGCGTCGTCAACAGGCCGAGGCGGGTGGTGGCCGCCACCAGCGTGAATTTCGACAGGTCGATCTTCACCGAGCGAGCGGCAGGGCCTTCCCCGATGATCAGGTCGAGCTGGAAATCTTCCATGGCCGGATAGAGGATTTCCTCGACGGCGGGGTTGAGGCGATGGATCTCGTCGATGAAGAGCACATCACGCTCCTCGAGATTGGTGAGCAGGGCAGCGAGATCGCCGGCCTTGGCGATAACAGGGCCGGAGGTCGAGCGAAAGTTGACGCCGAGTTCTTTGGCCATGATCTGCGCCAGCGTGGTCTTGCCGAGGCCGGGCGGGCCGACGAAGAGCACATGGTCCAGCGCTTCGCCGCGGTTTTTCGCCGCCTCGATGAAGACCTTGAGATTGGCGCGCGCCTCCGCCTGGCCGGTGAACTCGTCCAGCGATTGCGGGCGCAACGTGATATCAAGGTCTTCGCCCCGCTTTTCGGGCGAAATCAGGCGGGCGGATTCGCTCATGTCAAAAGTTCCATTCCAGGTATGGTTTTTGCGGCTTGGGCATCGAATGTCCTGGTTGTCACGCAACCCGCATCACGATTACGAAGGGCGATGAAGACATCTGCGAATTCTGCATTCGTCCGCACCATGATTGCGAGCGTCTCCTCGACTACTCTTTCATCTTCAAGGATCAGGTCGGCCGAGTCCAACAAGTCCGAAATCGCCTCCATGATCTGTTCTCTCTTCAGCTTGATCCGTTGTCTCAAGAACCACGCGCATTCCATCAGCGTGATGCAACTGATATAGCCGGGTGCCGTATCGGACAGGCTCGCGAAGAGGGTTGTGACCTTCTCCGTCTGGACGACATCGTCCTTCAGGAGGAAGCGCAGCATAATATTGGTGTCGAGGCCAATCATCTTGCACTGGTCACGTGATCGGCGATGGCTTCCCCAACCGCCTCGTCCATTTGCGTCAAAGTAATCGTCGGTCGGTTCGGATCGTGAAACTTGCCTGCCAGGTCGATGGCGCGTTTGTTCTTGGCTTTCATGATGATTTCGCCATCGCGGTTGATGTAGCGGATCCTGTCGCCGGACTTCAGATTCAGCAATTCACGAACTTCAGCCGGAATTGTAGTCTGGCCCTTCGATGTCATCGTACCGTAGTAGATATTCATGCGCATCTCCTTACCATTCGAGTTTAGTAAGGAATTGCGATATATTCAAGGAGATCAACGCGCCAACTCCTTCAATCCCAGCCTGATCAGCTTGGCGCTGTCGGCGCCGTCGCCTGCAGTCTTCATTGCTGCGGCAATCGCATTCGCCGCCTGGTCTCTGCTGTAGCCGAGGTTGGTCAGCGCGGAAACCGCGTCGGCGACAGGCGCGGCCGCGACCCCTTCGCCGAGTTCCTGCTTGAGGGCGATATTGATCGCTTCGCCGGCAAAGGCCGGCGCCCGATTCTTGAGCTCGGTGACGAGGCGCATCGCCACTTTCGGGCCGACGCCCGGCGCACGCGAGACCGCGGCGCGGTCCTGCAGGGCGATTGCATTGGCAAGTTCGCCTGGCGTCAGCGTCGAGAGCACGGCGAGCGCCACCTTGGCGCCGACGCCCTGGACGCTCTGGAGCAGGTTGAACCATTCCCGCTCCAGCGCCGTCATGAAACCGAAGAGCTTCAACTGGTCCTCGCGCACATAGGTCTCGATGAAGAGCACGCAGGCCTCGCCGGCCGAGCCGAGCTTGGACAGGGTGCGGGCCGAGCAATGGGCGACGTAGCAAACGCCGTGCACGTCGACGAGCACATAGTCTTCGCCGATCTCGTCTATGGTGCCTTTCAGCTTGCCGATCATGGGTCGCGGTCTCTCAAGGATGCGTTTCGGGGGTTATAAGGTCAACGGAGGGGAAATAGGAGCGGTATCCGCTGGGATCGCGGGTCAAAATTCTGTAGCCCCTTATTGCCGCATGCGCGCCGATGAAGAAATCGGGCAAGATCCGTTCGCGCCCACCGCCGGCGCGACGGTAAAGCCGGAAGGCCGCAGCAGCGGCGAATGCAGCCGGCCAAGGCAGATTCTCGCGGCGGAATTCATCCTGCGGCAGCAGTCGATCGACTTCGTCCACGTCGTCGTACCGAACGGAAAATTCGGAATAGACGATCGGGTTTATGAGGACAGGACCGTCTTTGAAGACGTCAAGCATCCTTCGACGCGACCAACCGTGCCAGTCCGAACCGACCACGGCCAGATCGACAAGTATATTCGTATCGATCAGTGTGGCCATCAGCGATCACGGGTCATCGACATAAGGTCTTCGGCATCGATCTCCTGATCGCCAGTGCCCTCGAGGCGACGGATCGTCTGTATGAAACGATCCAGGCGACCCCGATCCTCGATCTCCTGCTTGCCGTTCTTTGGCGAGAGAACGAGCTTGCCGCCCTCTATCGAGAAAATGACCTCGCTATTGGCCTCGATGCCGACAAGTTCCCTGAGATCACGAGGAATGGTGACCTGCCCTTTGGACGTAACTCGCATCTTGTTGCTCCTTCATAGTAAGAATTATCCTTACCAATGGAACAAGTCAAGAACAAGCTATCCGGCCAATGCCTGCCGCATTCGGTTGCTGCTACGATTATGCGCGTGGCAGATGGCGATCGCCAGGGCGTCGGCGGCGTCGTTGCCCTTGAATTCGACCTTCGGCATCAGGATCTTCAACATCATGTGGATCTGCTGCTTTTCGCCATGGCCGACGCCGATGACGGCCTTCTTCACGGCGTTCGGGGCATATTCGGAGACCGGCAGCCCGGCGCGCGCCGGTACCAGCATGGCAATGCCGCGGGCCTGACCAAGCTTCAGGGTCGCCACCGCATCCTTGTTGACGAAGGTCTGTTCGACGGCGGCCTCGTCCGGCTTGTAACTGTGGACGATCTCCGCCAGGCCGTCGTGCAATTGGCAAAGGCGGGAGGCAAGGTCCATGTCGCCATCGGAGGTCACGGTTCCGGACGCCACAAACCGCAGGGAATTGCCTGATGTCTCGATGATTCCCCAGCCGGTGCGTCGAAGCCCAGGATCGATGCCGACGATGCGAATCGTGTTTTGCATGGTTCAACCTATAGCGATTGCGAAATAACTGCCATCGATATGTGAACAAAACAAAAACATTCCCGGATTTCGGCCCTGTCATTTACCGCGAATTAAAACAGATGCCTGAATTCTAGTCATCGAATACGAGAGGGGCTTCTCTTCGCGAAGATTTAAGCCCCCGATGTTCTGTTTATAGGTCAGTTGATCAGGCATGCGCAGCGTGCCCGCGCTTGGCAGGTGCGTTCAGAAGGGGTTCGTCGTACATGGCTCGGAGATTTCAATCCCTGTCCTTCAAGGTCATCGTCACATTCATTCTGCTGACCGTGCTGTCGATCGCGGTCATCGATGTGCTTGCCTATTTCGCCAGCAGCCGCATTTCCGACGAGCAGGCGCTGAAGGCCAAGGAAAGCGTGCTGATCTTTCGCGGCGACATGCTGCAGGACCAACTGACGCAGCTTGAAAACCAGGCCAATTCCATCGCGCGCATCGAGGCGCTGCAGATGTCGATCACCAATCTGAAGAGCGGCTGGAAGACCATCGAGAAGACCGCGGGCGATGCCCGGGCCGAGCTGAAGAAAGTTTTCATAGCAGGCAACCCCAATCCCGCCGACCAGCGGGAGAAGCTGATCAAACCGGAGGGGCCAAGCGGCTTTTACTATTCGAGCCACGAGAAGACGCAGGGCGAAGTCGCCCGCGATCTCGAGGATACCGCCTTCAGCGATCTGCTGATCGTCGACCTCGAGGGTACCGTGCTCTATTCCTATAAGAAGCAAGACGATTTCGCCGAAAATCTGAAGTCGGACGCCTGGAAGGCGACCGGCGCCGGCATTGCTTTCGCCAAGGCGATCGAGAATACCGCCAAGGCGACCGATGACGCCGCGCCGACCGGCTTCTCCGGTCTTCGCGTCGATGCCGGCAGCGGCAAGTCGGCGATCTTCTATGCCGTGCCGATCGTCAAGCTTGGGGCGGCCAAGGGCATCATCCTCTTCAAGGTGCGGGATGAGATCGTCACCGGCATCCTCGCTAAGGGCATCGTCCAGGGCAGCACGGCGCGGGCGGCGATCGTCTCCGGAGATGGCTCCGCCGTTGGGCTCGACGGAAGCGGCAAGCTTGCGACGCTTGAAGCGACGCCCTTCACCTTCATCAAGAGCGCGCTTGCCAGTTCGGCGATGACCGTTGCCGATTTCAGCCGAGCGGATGGTGCGGCTCGCGCCTATGTCCGCGGTATCGACTATCGCGGCGATCGCTTCCTCGTGGTCGAAAGCGTCCTTTTGAGCGAGCTCAATGCTGGCTCGATCGAGATCGCCACGCTGCTGACGATGATCGGCATCGGCGTACTCGTCGTCATGGCGATTGCGACCGGGCTCGTCACCAATTTGCTGTTTTCGCCGCTTGCGCGGCTTGCCGGCGTCACCCGCGATGTCGCCGACGGCAAGCTCGACAGCGAGATCGGCAGCCTGAACCGCAAGGACGAGATCGGCACGATGGCCAACGCGCTCGACCGTTTCCGCCACTCGCTGATCGAAAGCCGCGAGCTCGAAGCCGCTAGCGAAGAGACGCGCCTGCAGGCGGAGCAAGACCGCCAGCAGAATCTGGCCGAGCGCGACGCCGAGGCGAAGACGCTGCAGCAGGTGGTCGAGGCGATTGACGAGGGCCTGCATCATCTGGCGAACGGCGATCTCGCCTATCAGATCGATACCCGCTTCCCGAACGAGCTCGAAAGCCTACGCGTCAATTTCAACGAGGCGCTGGCGACGCTCAGCGAAACCATGACGGCAATCGGCGGTAATTCGATGGCGGTGCGCGCCGGCTCAGAGGAGATGCGCACCGGCGCCGACGAACTTGCCGGGCGCACCGAGCGCCAGGCCGGCTCGATCACCGAGACGGCGAATGCGATCAGTGCCATCACCCAGTCGGTCCGCCGGCAGATCGAGCGGGCCGAACAGGCCGAGCGCATCGCCCGCGACGCCAAGAAGGAGACGACCGGCTCAGGCCAGATCATGCGCGAGACGATCGCGGCGATGGAGGCAATCCAGGCCTCGTCGCGCCAGATCAACACGATCATCTCCGTCATCGACGACATTGCCTTCCAGACCAACCTCCTGGCGCTCAATGCCGGTGTCGAGGCAGCGCGCGCCGGTGAATCCGGCAAGGGCTTCGCGGTCGTCGCCATGGAAGTGCGCGAACTCGCCCAGCGCTCGTCGAGCGCGGCCAAGGAGATCTCCAGCCTGCTGCAGAAATCGACGCATGAGGTCGAAAGCGGCGTTGCGCTTGTGGAAAAAGCGGGCGTTGCGTTGACGGGCATCGGCGCCCATGTCGAGGCGATCAACGGGCAGATCAACGACATCATGGGTGCGACCCGCGAGGAAGCGAATACGCTGCGCGAGATCAATAGCGCCGTCGCCGAACTCGACGCGATGACGCAGCAGAATGCCTCGATGGTCGAGGAGACGACGGCGGCGATCCACCGGCTGGCGACGGAAGCCCTTGAAATGGACCGCCAGCTCGGCAATTTCACGCTGCCGCCCGGCCACCATCAACCGAGCGCCGAGGTGCACGTGCTGCGCCGGCACCGGTGACTCAGCGCTTTCAATATTGCATAGGGGCCGCGCTCGCGCGGCCTTTTTTGTTGCGCGCATGGTTTGGAATGGTGTGGGCGCGAACCTACATAGACGGCATCGTCCAACCGCCCGGCAGGTTTCCCATGGTTCCCTTCTCCATACTCGACCTTTCCCCCGTTGCCGAAGGCAGCACCGTGCGCCAGTCCCTCGATGGCTCGGCGCGGATGGCTGTGAAGGCCGAGGAGTTCGGTTACAAGCGCTTCTGGCTCGCCGAACATCACGGCATGCCGGGGATCGCCAGCGCTGCCACATCAGTCGTCATCGGCCATGTCGGGGCTGCGACAAAGCGCATCCGCATCGGCTCCGGCGGCATCATGCTGCCCAATCATTCGCCGCTCGTCATCGCCGAGCAGTTCGGCACGCTGGAGGCGCTCTTCCCCGGCCGCATCGATCTCGGCCTCGGGCGTGCACCGGGAACGGATATGCGCACGGCACAAGCGCTGCGGCGCAACCTGGAGGCCGGTGCAAACAGTTTCCCCAACGACGTGGTGGAGCTGCAGCAACTCCTCGATACGCCGGTCGAGAACCAGGCGATCCTCGCAGTTCCCGGCAATGGCTCACATATCCCGATCTGGCTGCTCGGCTCCAGTCTCTACAGCGCCCAGCTCGCCGGCATGCTGGGGCTTCCCTATGCCTTCGCCTCGCATTTCGCGCCCGACATGCTGCTCGATGCGATTGCGATCTATCGCGACCGCTTCCAGCCTTCGGCGACGCTCGACAAGCCCCATGTGATGGTCGGCGTGATGGGTGCGGTGGCGGCGACGGACGAGGAGGCACGCTATCATTTCACCTCCGCCCAGCAGCAATTCGTCAATCTGCGCCGCAACGTCCGCGGCCCGTTCCCGCGTCCGGTGGCCGATATGGGGGACTTCTGGTCGCCGATGGAAAAGATGAATGTCGAACACACCCTGCGTTATGCCGTGGTCGGCTCGCAGAAGACGGCGGAGGCGAAACTGACGGAGTTCCTACAGGAAACGCAGGCCGACGAGGTGATCATCTCGATGCCGATCCACGACATCGAGGCGCGGCTGACATCGGTGGAACTATTCGCCGGGCTGGGAAATTTCATGCGAGCCGCCGCTTAGAACAGGATGATTTTAGGCCGGTCGGCCTAAAATCTGAATCCTTTACGGCAAGAGGAAACCCGGCGTTGCATCCGGGTTTTTATTTGACACCTGCCTGGGGAGATCAGGCCGAGAGCTTCGCCAGGACTTCCTCCGAGACTTCGAAGTTGGAATAGACGTTCTGCACGTCGTCATCGTCTTCCAGGCTGTCGATGAGTTTCAGCAGCGACTGGGCTTTTTCCTCGTCTACCGGGACGTTGTTCTGGGCACGCCAGACGGCCTTGACGGTTTCGGCTTCGCCGAGGCTCGATTCCAGCGCTTTCGCCACTTCGCCGAGGGCTTCGAAGGCGCAGGTGATGTAGTGGCCGTCTTCGTCGGTTTCGACGTCGTCGGCGCCGGCTTCGATCGCGGCTTCCATCACCTTGTCGCCATCGCCGACGGAAAGCTTGTAGGTGATTTCGCCGACATGGTCGAAGGAGAAGGAAACCGAGCCGGTTTCGCCAAGAGCGCCGCCAGCCTTGGTGAAGCTCGAGCGCACGTTGGAGGCGGTACGGTTGCGGTTGTCGGTCAGGGCCTCGACGATGATCGCCGTGCCGCCGGGGCCGTAGCCCTCATAGCGGACTTCATCGTAATTCTCGCCGTCGGCGCCGGCTGCCTTCTTGATGGCGCGGTCGATATTGTCCTTCGGCATGGACTGGGCCTTGGCGTTCTGGATCGCCAGCCGAAGGCGGGCGTTCATCGTCGGGTCGGGCAGGCCGGCCTTGGCGGCAACGGTGATTTCGCGCGCAAGCTTGGAGAACATTTTCGACCGCACGGCATCCTGACGGCCTTTGCGGTGCATGATGTTTTTAAACTGTGAATGGCCAGCCATGGCACCCCTGTTCACGTCTCATTGTTCGGAATGGGCCGCCTTATAAGAGCGAAACGGCACCCGTTCAAGGAAAAAGCGGTAGATTTGCCGCATGATGCACGGGTCTGTCGCCTGTCTCAGTCAACCGTCAGCCGCTTGCGGCTAGCGAAGAAACCATGTCCGTCCCGGCGTCGGCAGCGCAACCCTTCCGTGCTGGAGGTGCAGGAATAGGACCCGCCCCTCCAGCTCTCGCCATAGTCGAGCACATGCTCTTCGCTGCAGCAGGCGGCGTCGCCGACCATCTTGAAGATATAGGCCTTGCCGCTCGCCGGCAGGATGAGGCGGACGTAGAGCGGCTCGATGCGATTGCAGGCAAGCTCCGGACCGCCGTCTTCGGGAACATACATTTCGACGCCGCCGTTTGGCGTATAGACACAGCCGATATTTCTTGTGGGCGTGACGAAGACAACCTGACCGTTCCCGTCGGGCTTGAACGTCCTTTCCGCCGCAAGGCCTGTGGGCGCAAAGGCTGCGCAAAAGATCAAAGCCAGAATCGAATGTCCTGTTCCCATTGTGATCGCCTCCCGGTCAGGCGCGCACTATCGCATATTCCCCTGCGCGGAAAAGAGGGCACCGTCCGCTGCTGCCGAACGGAACAAAGGCGATGGGATGACGTTTCAACCGAACTCCATACAACGGAAAGGAACGGTCATGGCAAGTCTCAGCGAGGCGCAGGAACATCCAGCACGTCAGCTCTGGGATCAGGTCAACGATGTTCATGCCGGCATGCTCGGAATTTCCGGACTGGACATGCACATGCAGCCGATGGCACCGCATGCCGATCCTACCACCAACACCATCTGGTTCTACACCAAGACCGATGCCGACATCGTACGCGCCATCAAGCCCGGCAGCCGCGCGCATTTCTGCGTCATCGGCAAGGATCACGACTATCACGCCTGCCTTGCCGGCGTGATCGACGTGCGCCCTGACCCTTCCAAGATCGAGGAATACTGGAGTTCGATCGTCGCGGCCTGGTATGACGGCGGCAAGAAGGACCCCAAGCTTACCATGCTGTCCCTCCATGTCGACGATGCCGAGATCTGGGTTTCCACAGGCAACACGCTGAAATTCGGCTGGGAGATCGCCAAAGCCAATCTCGACGACGACAAGATGCCGGATGTCGGCATCAAGCGCCATCTGCAGTTCGCCTGATGTGCGAGGCTCCTGGATAATTCCTTAATTCGGAATCGATTTGGGGATAGAATTATGCAGCAATTCAAGGTGCTACAGCGTCCTTTGCGCGTCTAAAAAGACGCGCGGCGCTGTAGAAGGAAAACCGCCGGGCCTTTTACTGCACACCCTTCAGCACATAGATCAGCGGTTTTTTCGGCAACGTGCGCATCGAGACGGTGATACTGTCATCGGGCGCATTGACGACGTCGAAATCCTTGCCGAACATCGAGACGAAGGCTTCGACCGGCGGGCCGCGGCGGTGCATCGGCAGGATCAGCGACGAGCGTAGCCGCTTGATGACGCGGCTCATGCTGTCAGCGCCCATGGTCAGGCCACCGTCGACGGGGACCATGACGACGTCGAGGCGGCCGATCTCGGTATAATGGGCATCCGTCAGTTCGTAGTGCAGGTGGCCGAGATGACCGATGCAGAGGCCGGCGATTTCGAAAATGAAGACGGAGTTGCCGTTCTCGTGCGCACCGCCGAAGCCATAGCTGAAGCGGATATCCGTCGTGACGTTGCGGATATAAGCATCGCCGACGACGAGATTAATATTCGCCTTTTCGCCCGGAATATCGCTCCACCCATGCAGCACATGCTTGATGCCGGGATCGGGCGTCAAGGTGAAGTGGGTCGAATGGGCCTTGTTCATGGTCACGACGTCGGGCATCGTCGGCGGCCTGTACCAGCCATTATAATCTGTCGCGATGACGATGCCTGCGGGCGTTTCGATCTCGAAGGTGGAGTGGCCGAGGAAGGTGAGTTTGACGTCCTCGCCCTCGGAGACGGCAGGCATCAGCAGCGGAGCGCCGGAAAAGCTTGCGAAGGTCACCTCGGGGATGGTTTGCGCGATCGCCTGGCACTGGCTGGCCGGTGGCCGCTGCTCTTGTGCCCCGGCAAGATTCGGCGCGGCGAAGGCCGCAAGGCATGCGATAGCGAGGACAAGATATCGCGGCTTCATGCCACACCTCCGGCGCTCTATCACCCTTTGATCGGCGCATAACCCCGAAAATCGATTCCGATTTTCGGGGTTATGCGCGAATGGCGGGAGGATGCGGCATGAGGCCGCAGGGGTCCAGACGGAGGGTGCTCACAATTGCGTGTTGGATGGCGCCCGCAGCCTGCTACCGCCAGAACTCAGGCACCGTCTCCGCCAGCCGCGGTCCGAGCCGGAGCGGCGCGATCTTTTCGGCAAGTCCCGTCGTATCCGAGATCTCCACGCCGACGCCGCAGATCGTCGCGGGGCCGTTCGCGGCCTCCATGCGGCCCTTCGGCATTTTGGAGATGAAGCGGTTGAGCGGCTCCTCCTTGTCCATGCCGAGGGAGGAGTCGTAGTCGCCGCACATGCCGGCATCCGACATATAGGCGGTGCCGCCGTTCAGGATCTGTGCGTCGGCGGTCGGTACATGTGTGTGGGTGCCGACGACGAAACTGGCGCGGCCGTCGACGAAATGGCCGAAGCACTGCTTCTCGCTTGTCGCCTCGGCATGGAAATCGAAGATGATCGCGTCGGCCTGTTCCTTCAGCGGGCAGGCGTCGAGGATGACTTCCGCCGATTTGAAAGGGTCGTCGAGTTCCGGATGCATGAAGACCCGGCCCATGACGTTGGCGACAAGCACCCGCGCGCCGTTCCTGGCGTAGAAAAGGCCGGAGCCGCGGCCAGGCGTGCCTTGCGGATAGTTGGCAGGACGCAGGAACTGATCGTGCCGGCCGGCAAAAGCGACGGCTTCCTTCTGGTCCCAGACGTGATTGCCTGTCGTTACCACATCGGCACCGGCATTGATCGTTTCCAGAAAGATGTCCTCGGTGATACCGAAGCCGCCAGCGGCGTTCTCGCCGTTGACGATGACGAAATCGAGTTTGAGGTCGGAAACCAGGCCGGGAAGACGGTCCCAGACCGCCGTGCGTCCCGTCTTGCCGACCATGTCACCCAGAAAAAGCAGCCGCATTCCCTATCCAATCCAAGAGGCAAAAAAGCGAAGGCCGCTTTCTGTCAGGATGGCATCCAGGCTTATGTCGTGCGGCTCAGCGGGCACATGTGCCACTTCCTGGCAGTCGAATGCAATGCCGATCAGCTTCGGATGCAGGCCTTTTTGCCTTAGCCGGCTGATGGCGCGGTCGTAGTGGCCGGCGCCGTAGCCAATGCGGTGGCCTCTGATATCGAAGGCCGAAAGCGGCACCAGCATGATCTCGGGATCAAGAATGGCGGCATCTGTGCCGGGGCCGACCGTGCCGAAGCCAGTATCGATGAGGGGTGCACCTTCGGCCAGCTCGCGAAAGACGATGGTCTGCCGATCGAGGATCGCCGGCACGCAGAGCCGCGCACCGCGCACGGCAAAGCGCGCCATCAGCGGCCTGAGATCGGCCTCCGAACGGATCGGCAGAAAGCCGGAGATGATCGTACCCAGTGCAAAACCGACGGCCTCGCCGGCATGTTCGGCCATTGCGAGGCTTTTGGAGGCGCGTTTCTCGGCGGGGATAGCGTCGCGGGCGGACAGCCGCTCGTTGCGCAACTGCGCTTTCAATTCTTTCGCGGTCATTGGATCTGCCGGTTCTGAGAGATTTACCCGAGCATAGACGGCGGGATGTCCGATGCAAATGCCGGATGCGACGGTATCACGCGCGTTTCATGCCTCGGCCGCCGACGGCAGCGATCGTCAGACGATGATGCTTGTCGGTATTGTCGCCGCGGCGATGGAGAAGCCTGCCATATCAGGAACGGCATTGGCTCCGGCCTGCCGGTCTTGCAGCCGCAACTCGCGCATCGCCTTTTCGAGCACTTGCTTGAGTTCGCGCACCACCGCCTTGAATTCTTCCATCGTTTCGCGATCATCGGCCGAGATGCCCGAGAATTTCGGGGCATCCTTGGCGACGCTGGCATAGGCGTTACGGGCGTTGGTGGCGGCGTCCGGTTCCTGGGAGCCGGTCTCGCCGGCGGCAGTTTCTCCGGAAGTATCCGTCAGCGCAGCGGCGGCCCCGCTGGTTGCGATTGCCGTCGCATCCGTGGTTGTTGCATCCAGTGGAACAGCCGTTGCCGGGCTGCCGGTCGCGACTGATGATGCGAATTCGGAGGCGGCGGTGCCGACCTTGCGTGCCAGTTCGGCGGCCAGCCGGGCGACCACCTCACGAGCCATGTTGGAGCTGCGCAGTATCTCCAATTGCTGCTTTGCCTCTTCGAGCTTGCGTTGCGCTTTCGTCTTGGCCTCGTCTCCCGAGTTCGCCAAGGTCTGGCGCATCTGCTGCAGCGCCTGGGTGGCGCGCTGCAGCTTCAGCACGCCTTGATCGGTCTCGGTTCCGGCGGCTGAAATGGCTGCCGCCGAAGACGTGCCGCGCAAGATGATGGAGGCAGACGTGGTTGCGATCTGCATGGACAATTCCCCGATCTTTAATTCGGGCCCCCGATTGCAATTCGGGCGCATTCTGCAACGTCAGACTTGCGTGGAACTGTGTCTTGGGGATTCGGGAAGCGCAGCGGCCAGCCGCTGCATCGTCTCCTCGAACAGAGGCACTCCGCCGGGCGCCCAGCCGAGCGCGCGGATTTTCGTAGTGTTCATGGGGTTGAGCGCGGCACTATCGGCAGCGGCCGGCAGCGCGTGCCGACAGCCCGTCTCTCGGCGGATGCGTGAAAGGATATCGCGCGTGTCGACCGACATGTCCGAGACGTTGAAGACCTCGCCGGAGATGCGGGTGCTTTCCGTCTCCAACATCAGCCGTACCGCCCGCCCGAGATCGCGGCCGTGAACCTCGGTTCCCACGCGGCCAACAACCGTGTGGCCGGCGAGGTAGTCGGCGATGAGGCCGTCCCATTTGTTCGGCGAGAGATCGCCATAGACGCCGGTCGGCCTCAGGCTCACGCCGGCAAAACCCGGCGTCGAGAGATGGGCAAGCGCCCGTTCGGCATCGAGCTTGACCTGGCCGTAGAGTGTTTCGGGCTTGGCCAGCATCGTCTCCGTCAGTTCGGTTCCTGGCGGGTGTTCGCCATAGGCGGCGCGGCTGGACAGGAAGACGCAGCGGCGCGTGCCGGCGCGTTTGGCGGCTTCGAAAAGCCGGACGGTGCCGTCGAGGTTCAACCTATGGAAGGTCTTCGGATCATTGCCCTCGCCGCCGCGATATTTGCCCGGGACATGGCTGAAAGCGGCGTGGACGAAGAAATAGGCGTCGTCGAAGACGTCGATCTGATCTTTGTCGGGATCGAGCGAAAGCGCTGCGAACTCGACCGGGCGGGAGAAGAGGCGGGGCAGCGGCGCGCGACGCCCACCGACGATCACCTGATATCCGGCGGCCAGCAGTTCCTCGACCACATACTGGCCGACGAGACCTGTTCCACCCGATACCAGTACTTTCATGCTGCCCCTTCCGGATTGTCCAGCGCCGTCACCTCAGGCACATCGCCGCCATTGTAGAAACGATGCCACAGATCGATCAAGGGTTGTAGCCGCGCTGCTTTGGGATGATCCTTTTCCCACGGTTTTTCGTACTGGTAATGCAGGATCGAAATGCTCTTCCAGTCCCAAAGCTCCGGCATGGTGAACCATACATATTGCAGCATGTTGAAATAAACCGGCAGGCCGTGCCAATGCGGGAAGAACGTCTCCAGAAAGGTCTGATCGGTTCGCCGCCAGAAGGCGTCCAGCCTGTCAAGCCTTTCGAGCATGTGCCGGAATGTGTCATGCGAGGGCGTGGCGACGAAGACGCCGGAATTCATGCGGCGGAAGTCGGCGAGGCTTTCGTAGACATTGGGGGCGGCGGAAAATTCCGGATAGAGGAAGAGGCTGTCGACGTTTTTCAATACGAGAGCGTCGGCGTCGATGAAGACGCAGCGCTGATATTCGACGAGTTGCCAGAGCCTGAGCTTGCAGAAATTGTCGAGCGGCGAATGAAAATCCGGCTTGCGGCCCTTGGTGAAAGGAGCTGTCGAATGGAGCTGACCGCGGGCGTGACGCTCGTTGAAGGCGGCAGAGAGCGGCAGGTGCTCGACCTCGATCAGGCGGCAGTCGAGCGCTTTCAGGGGCGCGAGGGCGCGTGCATCGACGCCGCCGGTGTGGAGAATAACGATGTCGGCCCCAGTGCCGGTTCGGCACAGGGAGCGGGCTAGCGCGGTCGCGCCCATGGCGTAGTCGGCATTGGTGACAAGGGTGACGTAGGCGAAGGCGGACGAGCGGTTCATCGGGTTCCGCTTCCCCGATATATCTTGCTCCGGCGAAGCAGAGACGGCAAGGCGTTGCTACACGTCTCTTCTCCCCGGCGGGGAGAAGGTGCCGGCAGGCGGTTGAGGGGGTGAGCGACGTTAGGAGTGAATGCGCTGAGCGTAAGCGAAGGGCAATGAATGGCGTGCCGTGTGGCCCCCTCATCCGACCCTTCGGGCCACCGACCGGGGTCGAGCCACGGGTCTCGACCCGTCCTTCGGACCCCGCTGGGGAGAAGAGGGAGCAAGCCGCGACCTTCCCGCTTTGGCGAGCTCGAATGAGGTGCCCGCCCGTGATTGAGCTGACGTAATGAGGGTGAGTTTGTGGGTTGGCCGCAGGCTGCCTGGCGCTCGTCATAATGCCGCACTCATGAAACCGACTTCAGCCGCTTGCCTTCCGGATCGTGATTGATTGTCGCGGCGATGTCCTTGGTCCAGGCGGAGACGGCCGGCACGCGTGCGCGGTCGACGCGATAGGCGAATTTCTTGGCGACGTCGACGATTTCGCCGAGCAGGCCTGCTTCGAGCGTGATCGGGTCGAGGCCGAGATCGCGGAATTTTTCGTTCCGGACGATCAGCTCGTTCTCGGCGGCTTCCTTGCGCGGGTTGGGCAGCCAGGCAATTTTGGCGCCGCTTATCCCCGCGATCATCTCGGCAAGGTCGCGCACCCGGTGGGTTTCCGTCATCTGGTTGAAGATCTCGACGCGGGCGCCGCGAGCCGGCGGATTTTTCAGCGCCAGCTCGATGCAGCGCACCGAATCCTGGATATGGATGAAGGCGCGGGTCTGGCCGCCGGTGCCGTGCACCGTCAGCGGATAGCCGATCGCCGCCTGGATGAGGAAGCGGTTCAGCACCGTGCCATAATCGCCGTCGTAGTCGAAACGGTTGATCAGCTGCGTGTGGCGGCGCGTCTGCTCGGTATGCGTGCCCCAGACGATGCCCTGGTGCAGATCGGTGATCCTGAGACCATCATTCCTCGCGTAGAACTGGAAGAGAAGCTGATCCAGGCATTTGGTCATATGGTAGATCGAGCCGGGATTGGAGGGGTAGAGGATCTCCTGGTTGACCGTCTCGCCGCCTGCGGTTTCGATGCCGACCGGCAGGTAACCCTCTGGGATCGCCGCGCCGACCGTCGAATAGCCGTAGACGCCCATAGTGCCGAGATGGATGAGATGGGTATCGAGATTGAGCTCCGTCAACGCGTTCAGCAGGTTGTGCGTGGCGCTGACATTGTTGTTGACCGTGTAGTTTTTGTGGCGGTCGCTCTTCATCGAATAGGGCGCGGCCCGCTGTTCGGCGAAATGGATGACGGCATCCGGGCGATGTTCGGAAAGCCAGTTCTTCAGGAGTTCGTAATCCTTGGCGAGATCGATCAGGTTGAAGTGGATGCGGCGTCCGGTTTCGGCATGCCAGATGCGGGTTCGCTCCTGGATCGAATCCATCGGCGTCAGCGACTGCACGCCGAGTTCGGTGTCGATCCAGCGGCGCGAGAGATTGTCGAGGATATGGACGTCGTGACCGGCATCGGAGAGATGCAGCGATGTTGGCCAACCGATGAAACCGTCTCCGCCCATAACCGCAATCTTCATCGCATCGTCTCCTGATTGGTCGCTCGTTGTCGGGAATAGTTAGGAATTGTGACAGTTATTCAATGCTTGCCTGTCTGGAAGCGTTGCGCCAAAGAGGGCACCTCAGTTTGGAGAAAATTATGACGGAACGCCCTTTTTCCATTTCGGGAGAGCTGACGGAGGCCGGACACCGCCTCGTCCAGCGGGTCTATTATGAAGATACGGACTTCTCAGGCCTGGTCTATCACGCCCGCTACCTGCATTTCCTGGAGCGCGGCCGCACCGATTATCTGCGCTGCCTCGGCGTCGAGCAGCGCGAGCTCGTCACCGCCGACGAGGAGGGCCTCGTCTTCGTCGTCCACCGCATGGAGATCGACTTCAAGAGCCCGGCGCGCATGGACGATGTCCTGACGATCCTGACGCATACGGAAAAAGCCGGCGGCGCCAAGATGGTGCTCAATCAGCAGATCCGCTCGGGCGAGACGCTGCTGATCGCCGCCAGGGTGATCATCGCCGTCATCAACGCTCGAGGGCGGCCGAGGCGGTTGCCGGAAACACTGGCAGCGAAATTCCTGGAAGGCAGCACGCCGCTATAGTCCGAATTGCCGAAAAATCGGACCTTGTCAAAACTTGAACTTTATGTGAAGGAATTCCCGCGCCGCAGGATGAGCGCTCTTTCGGCAGCCGGACTTTGCTCCGGTCAAGTAATCCATGGAACGAAATCTTCCAAATACAGGCTTACTGTCACAGTCCGGCACTAACGATCTATTAACCATAATAGTGTCTTACTGGGAAAGTCGGAGTTTGTGCGGTGCACGCCTTCCTTTGACCAAATTTGACGGCAAGAAGGCGGAAGATGAGCTTGGAAGTTTGACCAGGGCTTTGGGCGGCGGCCGCCGGACACTTCTTGCGAGATCAGTTTGTGCCGCCCGGTCCAGCACCGGGCGTTTGGATTCGGGGATTTTGGACCAATGGAACAAGTAGGATTGGCAGCAGCAGCGACGGACGTCAGCCTCTGGTCGCTTTTCATGCAGGCCGGCATCGTCGTCAAGCTCGTCATGCTCGGGCTTATCGCAGCCTCGGTGTGGACGTGGGCGATCGTCATCGACAAATACCTGGCCTATGGCCGCGCGCGGCGCCAGTTCGACAAGTTCGAACAGGTGTTCTGGTCGGGCCAGTCGCTCGAAGAACTCTACCGTTCGCTGTCGGAACGCAACAATACGGGGCTCGCGGCAATCTTCGTGGCTGCCATGCGCGAATGGAAGAAATCCTTCGAACGCGGCGCCCGCTCGCCGATCGGCCTGCAGATGCGTATCGATCGTGCGATGGACGTGACGCTCGCCCGCGAATCCGAATTTCTCGGCGCCCGTCTCGGGTCGCTCGCGACCATCGGCTCAGCCGGTCCGTTCATCGGTCTCTTCGGCACGGTCGTCGGTATCATGACCTCGTTCCAGGCGATTG
The DNA here is from genome assembly GCF_051810725.1 of Rhizobium zaerense. Taxonomy (NCBI): domain Bacteria; kingdom Pseudomonadati; phylum Pseudomonadota; class Alphaproteobacteria; order Hyphomicrobiales; family Rhizobiaceae; genus Rhizobium; species Rhizobium zaerense. The sequence goes on from NZ_CM132690.1 coordinate 1,412,832, forward strand.
CCGGTTCGAAGTCGACCAACCTTGCGGTCGTCGCGCCCGGTATCGCCGAAGCGCTGCTTGCCACCGCGATCGGCCTCGTCGCCGCTATCCCGGCGGTTATCGCCTACAACAAGTTCTCTGCCGATGCCGGCAAGCTCTCGGGTCGAATGGAAGGTTTCGCGGATGAATTCTCCGCCATACTTTCGCGCCAGATCGACGAGAAACTGCAGCCGCGCGCTGCCGCTCAGTAACCAACGGAGTATTCTCACATGGGTATGGCTGTTGGAGGCAATGGCGGCGGAGGCGGCGGACGCCGCCGTCGCGGCGGTCGGAACAGGGCCGTGATTTCCGAAATCAACGTGACGCCGCTCGTTGACGTCATGCTGGTGCTTTTGATCATCTTCATGGTCGCGGCACCGATGATGACCGTCGGCGTGCCGATCGACCTGCCGGAAACGCAGGCCAAGGCGCTGAATTCCGAGACGCAGCCGATCACCATTTCCGTCAAGAATGATGGCCAGGTGTTCCTGCAGGAAACATCGATCCCGGCCGTGGAGATCGCCGCCAAGCTCGAGGCGATCGCCACCACCGGTTATAACGAACGGATCTTTGTGCGCGGCGACGCGACCGCGCCTTATGGCGTCATCGCCGACGTCATGGCCCGTATCCAGGGTGCAGGCTTCAAGAATATTGGCCTCGTGACGCAGCAGAAGAAGGACCAATAGCGCTCAAAATGAAGGCCAGCGTCGTCACATCTGTTGTTTTGCACGGGCTGGTGCTTACCTGGGCGCTGGTGTCGCTTAGCGCGCCGGAATCTTTCAAGGTGGAGGATTTCGAGGCGATGCCGGTCGATCTGGTGCCGGTGGAATCCATTACCCAGATGCAGCAAGGCGACAAGAAGGCTCCGAAGAAGGAGACTTCCGCGCCGGTGCCGACGACGCGGCCGCCGATCGCGCAGCCGGCCGAGAATGCCGGCGACAACAATGTCGACCTGAAGACGCCGCCGGTGCCGAACGCCAAGCCCAGCAACAGCGAGGCTGCCGCGGCGAATTCGAGCGAAAAGCCACTGCCGAAGACCGATCCGAAACCGAACGATGTCAAGGACATCGTCAAGGAGGAAACCGAAGTCGAGCAGTCGAAGGAAGTCGCTTCCATTCCGCCGCCGAAGCCCGTCGAAGTGACGCCGCCGAAGCCCGAGGAAAAACCGCCGGAAGAGCAGGCCAAGCCGGAGGAACCGCCGAAGCCGGATGCCGAGGCGCTGCCGGACAATGTGCCGACCCCCGTCGCCAAGCCGCAGGTGAAGCCGCCGGAGCCGCAGAAGCCCGCCGAAAAGCCGCCGGAAAAGACAGCCGACCAGCCGAAGGCTGCCGAGAAGCCGACCGAAAAGAAGAAGGCCGATCAGAAGCAGGAGACGGCGAAATCCGCCTCGTCGATGAAGAGCGACTTCAATGCCGACGAGATTTCGATCTTGCTGAACAAGACCGATCCTTCCGCCGGCGGCGCCAAGCGCTCGACGCAGGAGGCATCGCTGGGGGCGAAGAAGAGCAATGGCGGTTCCAAGCTCAGCCAAAGCGAAGAAGATGCGCTACAGGGTTTGATCCAGGGGAACTGGCTTATCACCCCGGGAATGGAAGGTCTTTCCGGCATGGTCATCACGGTGCATTTCAAGCTCGATAAAGATGGAAATATTATCGGCCAGCCCGAAATCGAGTCTTCCGGCGGAAGCAGCACCGATTCAACGCGTCGTGCGCTGGAAAGTGGCGCTTACCGTGCCGTGATGAAATCTGCTCCCTCGTTCCGCACGACGCTTCCGATGGACAAGTATGACGTGTGGAACGAGGTCGTCCTTAACTTTCATCCCAGCGATATGGGAATTTAAATGCCGAGGAGTCCATTCAATTTCGCGAAGTCTTTCGGACTATACATCGCGCTGACAGGGCTCATCGGCTGCTCCATCTTTCCATTCAATGCGGATGCTGAAACGACCGGTCGAGCGAATGACAGTGCCACTGCGACGCATCTCACTGGGGCGGAGATCGATGCAATGCGGGATGCGATCGAAAATAACTTCTTTGTCGATGGCAGAATGAGCGACGACGGCAATGTATATGCGACGATCAATGTGAAGCTGGATAGAGACGGCCAGATTGTCGGCGTCCCTGACGTTAAGGCCAGTGGTGGAAGTGAGCGCACGCGGAAAAGCTTTGCCGATGCCGGCCTTCGCGCAGTTCGTCGCGCAGCTCCTTTTACAATGCTTCCAAAAGATAAATACGATGGCTGGAAGGAAGTCATTTTGAACTTTGACACCAGCGGTCCTACCCAATTAGATGCTGAAAGGCTTGTTTGATATGGTCAAGTGTTCCCTCATCCGCGCTCTGATGGTCATTGCAGGCCTGATTGGGGCTGCAGCCTTTACGACCCCGGCGAACGCGTTGGTCACCCTCGACCTTCGAAAAGGCAATGTCCAGCCGATGCCGATTGCGGTGACTGACTTCCAGGGCGACATAGGCGCGCAGGTTTCGCAGGTCATCGCCGCCGACCTGCAGCGTTCCGGCCTGTTTGCCCCGATCAACCAGGCGGCCTTTATCGAAAAGATCTCCAATCCGGATGCCGCGCCGCGTTTCGAGGACTGGAAGGTCATCAATGCCCAGGCGCTGGTCACCGGCCGGGTTACCAAGGAAGCCGATGGCCGTCTTCGCGCCGAATTCCGGCTCTGGGACCCGTTCGCCGGACAGCAGATGACCGGTCAGCAGTTCTATACGCAGCCGGAGAACTGGCGCCGTGTGGCGCACATCATCGCCGATGCGATCTACAAGCAGATCACCGGTGAGGAAGGTTATTTCGACACGCGCGTCGTCTTCGTCTCCGAATCCGGCACCAAGCAGCAGCGCAAGCGCCAGCTCGCGATCATGGATCAGGACGGCTTCAACGTGCGGATGCTGACCGATGGCAGCGATCTCGTGCTGACGCCGCGCTTCTCGCCGAGCCGGCAGGAAGTCACCTACATGTCCTTTGCCAACCAGCAGCCGCGGGTCTATCTGCTGCAGCTCGAAACCGGGCAGCGCGAAGTCGTCGGCAATTTCCCCGGCATGACCTTCTCGCCGCGCTTTTCGCCGGATGGTCAGAAGGTGATCATGAGCCTGCAGCAGGATGCCAATTCCAATATCTATACGATGGACCTGCGCTCGCGCACGACGACCCGGTTGACCTCGACGGCGGCGATCGACACCTCGCCCTCCTATTCGCCTGATGGTGCGCGTGTCAGCTTCGAGAGCGACCGCGGCGGAAAACCGCAGATCTACGTGATGAACGCCGATGGCTCGGGCCAGACCCGTATTTCCTTCGGCGACGGCTCCTATTCGACGCCGGTCTGGTCGCCGCGCGGCGATCTCATCGCCTTCACCAAACAGGCCGGCGGCAAGTTCTCGATCGGCGTGATGAAGCCGGATGGTTCCGGCGAGCGCATCCTGACGACCGGCTTTCACAATGAGGGCCCGACCTGGGCGCCGAATGGCCGCGTGCTGATGTTCTTCCGCCAGGCGGCGGGCGCAGGTGGTCCGCAGCTCTATTCGATCGATCTGACCGGTTACAACGAGCAGCTCGTGAAGACGCCGACCTACGGTTCCGACCCGGCCTGGTCGCCGCTTATGGAGTAGGCGATGCGCTGCTGCCTTCTTGTCGCCCCAAAGTCATGGAACCGAGCGACCACGGGACAAATCAGTAAATCGTTAACCATAATCTTTGAGGGGCGGTTAACCGAGTGCGGTTACTGTCCGGAAACCCTGATGAAATCGCAAGGAGACCGGCCATGAGCCGAATTCATACCCCGGCAATGAGCCGCATGCAGAATTTCGCCCGCAACCCCGTCATGATCGCGCTTATCGCCGGCCTAGCGCTCGCAAGCTGCGCCAAGAAGCCGCCGAACAGCGCCGGCGACCTCGGGCTCGGCACTGGTGCTGGCGCCGCGACGCCGGGCTCTGCCCAGGACTTCACGGTCAATGTCGGCGACCGCATCTTCTTCGATACCGACTCCTCGTCGATCCGCGCCGACGCCTCGCAGACGCTCGACCGTCAGGCCCAGTGGCTCGCCCGCTACCGGAACTACCAGATCACCGTCGAAGGCCATGCCGACGAACGCGGCACGCGCGAATACAACCTCGCGCTCGGCGCCCGCCGTGCGGCTGCCGCCAAGGACTATCTCGCTTCGCGCGGCGTCCCGGCGCAGCGCCTGAAGACGATCTCCTACGGCAAGGAACGTCCGGTCGCCGTTTGCGACGATATTTCCTGCTGGTCGCAGAACCGCCGCGCGGTTACCGTGCTTGGCGGCGCGGGCATGTAACTGCCGAGCAACAATTCGCTTTTTCGAAAGGCGGTCCCGCGTGGGGCCGCCTTTTCTTTTTGACCACACTTTGGCCAGACTCCGTTGCTTTTTGAAAGCAATTGGAAAAATCTCCTGTTCGTGCCATCGAGGTGCGAAGAATCACTGGGACAGGACGATACATATGAAGAAACTTGTCGTGGCAGGCATGCTGTGCCTCGCGGCTGTGACCGGAAGCGAACGGGCGGCCCATTCCGCCTCGTTTTTCGGGCTACATCTCGGCGACCGATCCGCGGAAAACCAGGCGGCGCCGCCTGTTGTCAAGGTGCAGAGCGGCGACGCGGAGATCCGCGTGCAGCAGCTCGAAGAGCAGCTGCGGCAGCTGAACGGCCGGATCGAAGAGATGAGCTTTCAGCTTCTACAGATGCAGGAGACGATCCGCAAGCAGCAGGAAGACAATGAATTCCGCTTCCAGCAGCTCGAAAAGACCGGTGGCGGCGGTGCCGCCAAGGCACCTGTCAAGAAGAGCGAGACCGATGGCGCTCCAGCAGCCTCCGGCGGCGACGATATTGCCAGGGTGATCCAAGCACCGCAGGGAGCCGAAACGGCTCCCTCCACCAGCGTGCCGGAGAATAGCGGTCTCGGCCAACCACCGAAGGAGCTCGGCTCGATCGATTTCGATCAGAACGGCAATCCGATCGGCGGAAGCGTCGACGAAAATGCCAAGATCGGTTCCGGTCCGATTCCCGATGCCAATAGCAAAACGCCGCAGCAGACCGCCTCGCTCGGCAGCGAGGCCGACCAGTATAAGGCCGCCTACGGGCACGTGCTATCCGGTGATTACAGCACAGCCGAACAGGAATTCACGCAGTATATCACCCACTACCCGAGCAGCGCGCGGGCGGCGGATGCCAATTTCTGGCTCGGCGAAGCACTCTATTCGCAGGGCAAGTACAATGAGGCCGCCAAGACCTTTCTCAATGCACATCAGAAATACGGCACATCGGAAAAGGCGCCGGAAATGCTGCTGAAGCTCGGCATGTCGCTTGCCGCCCTCGACAATACCGAGACGGCGTGCGCGACGCTGCGCGAAGTGTCGAAGCGTTATCCGAAGGCCTCGCGCGCCGTCATAAGCAAGGTTGCGAGCGAACAGAAGCGCCTCGCCTGCTAAGGGATTCCGGAATGTCTCCGGAAACCGCATCGCCTCAACGGGCGATCCTCCAGTTTCTTTCGTCGCTTCAAAGCCCCGCACGCATTCTCGTCGCGATATCGGGCGGCAGCGATTCCACCGGCCTGCTTCTTCTCCTCGATGAAGCCGTGAAGGTCGCGCCCCATCTCAAGATTTCCCTTTGCGCTACAACCGTCGACCATGCGTTGCGCGCCGGCTCGGCAGACGAGGCGCGTGAAGTCGCAGCCCTCTGCACATCGCTTGGCATTCCCCACACCACCATGATCTGGGAGGGCGACAAGCCGAAAACCGGCATCATGGCGGCGGCCCGCGAGGCGCGCTATAGCCTGCTGGCAACCGCCGCCGAAAGTTTCGAAGCCGATCTCATCGTCACTGGCCATACGTTCGACGACCAGCGCGAAACACTGCAGATGCGTGGGATGCGAACGGAGCAGATTTCGACCGGCATTGCGGATGCGGTGCTTTTCAACCGGCGCTTCTGGATTTGGCGGCCGCTTCTCTTTTCCAGCCGGGCAGATATCCGCGCTTTCCTCAAGGAGCGGGGCGTGCCGTGGATCGATGATCCGAGCAACGAAGATGTGACCTATGAGCGCGTGCGGACACGCCGGAAGCTTTCGGCCGATGCAGGTGCCGAGAGGAATGTCCGCGCGGCTTGGGAAGCGCGGCTGGCTCTTTCGGCTAGGGGAGCAGAATGGCTGGATGGTCATTTCACGCTCCACGGCGGTCTACTCGGGCAGGTGACGCCCGACGGGTTGCGGCAGGACCGGGCGGTCCTCGATTATGCACTCGGCCGTCTGACAGCCGTTTTCGGTGGGCTGCCGTTTGCACCGGGGAGGGCGCATATGGAGCATATCCTTGCATTTGTCACCGGCAGTGAGCCGGGACGGATGACCGTTGGCAGGGTGGTGTTCGATCTCAGGCGTGACGGGCTTTATTTGGCGCGCGAGAGCCGGGGGATATTGCCGCTGGTATTGCTGCCGGGAGAGGCTGGGGTTTGGGATGGAAGGTTTTATGCGCGCAATGCGTCGGCCGCATTAATTGAGATCCAGACGCCCAAGGACTTCGGCGCGCAAGACACTTCGCGCCTAATTGAGCCAATCATCGCGCAGAAGCGCGGTGGCTGGATTCCCGTGACATCCCTCGGATCAAGTCCGAGGGCAGGAATGAGGGGGCGTATGCATCACCTTCCCAAGGGTGCATGGAAGCGCGCCGTCGCCGCAGCGCCGGTTTTATCTGCCGAAGGAGCCCCTTTATCTGAGGAATCCGTCCGTAAGGTCGAACTGACGCCCTATTTCGCACCCTTCGACCGCTTTTTGACACGATTTGACTTCATCTTTGCCAATAGGCTTTCGGCGGTTTTCGCGACGGCGCCCTATGCGAGGCTGCCTTTAAGAAGTATTGACGGAAAAACCATCTGACCTGGGGTGTCGCCTTGGCAATCGTGCGGCGCAACCCTATGTTAGAAACGAATAAGACTGTCGCCATGAGGCGGCTGTTCCATGCTGGGGAGTTCAATGAACCCTAACTTACGTAATTTCGCCTTGTGGGCCATCATCGCGCTTCTGCTGATCGCCCTTTTCAGTATGTTCCAGACGGCGCCGGCACAGACGGGCTCCCGCGAAATCCCTTATTCGCAGTTTCTGCGTGAGGTCGATGCGGGCCGCGTGAAGGATGTCGTGGTCACCGGTAACCGGTTGACCGGGACATATCTGGAGAACAACAATACCTTCCAGACCTATTCGCCTGTGATCGACGATAGTCTGCTCGACCGCCTGCAGGGCAAGAACGTGGCCGTCACCGCGCGTCCCGAGACTGATGGTTCTTCCGGCTTCCTGAGCTATCTCGGCACGCTTTTGCCGATGCTTCCGATTCTCGGCGTCTGGCTGTTCTTCATGCGGCAGATGCAAGGCGGCTCGCGCGGTGCGATGGGCTTCGGCAAGTCCAAGGCCAAGCTCTTGACCGAAGCGCATGGCCGCGTGACTTTCGAAGACGTTGCCGGTGTCGACGAGGCCAAGCAGGATCTCGAGGAAATCGTCGAATTCCTGCGTGATCCGCAGAAGTTCCAGCGTCTCGGCGGCAAGATTCCGCGTGGCGTGCTGCTCGTCGGTCCTCCGGGTACCGGCAAGACGCTGCTCGCCCGCTCGGTCGCCGGCGAAGCCAATGTGCCCTTCTTCACCATTTCGGGCTCCGATTTCGTCGAAATGTTCGTCGGCGTCGGTGCAAGCCGCGTGCGCGATATGTTCGAGCAGGCCAAGAAGAACGCGCCCTGCATCATCTTCATCGACGAAATCGATGCCGTCGGCCGCCATCGCGGCGCCGGTCTCGGCGGCGGCAATGACGAACGCGAGCAGACGCTGAACCAGCTGCTGGTCGAAATGGACGGCTTCGAGGCGAATGAAGGCGTGATCCTGATCGCTGCCACCAACCGCCCCGACGTGCTCGATCCGGCGCTGCTGCGTCCCGGCCGTTTCGACCGTCAGGTCGTCGTGCCGAACCCCGACATCGTCGGCCGCGAGCGTATCCTCAAGGTACATGCCCGCAACGTTCCGCTGGCGCCGAATGTCGATCTCAAGATTCTCGCCCGTGGCACGCCCGGTTTTTCCGGCGCCGACCTGATGAACCTTGTCAACGAAGCTGCCCTCATGGCCGCCCGCCGTAACAAGCGCGTCGTCACCATGCAGGAATTCGAGGACGCCAAGGACAAGATCATGATGGGCGCCGAGCGCCGGTCCTCGGCTATGACCGAGGCGGAAAAGAAGCTCACCGCTTACCATGAGGCCGGACACGCCATCACCGCGCTCAATGTCGCCGTCGCCGATCCGCTGCATAAGGCGACGATCATTCCGCGCGGTCGTGCGCTCGGCATGGTCATGCAGCTTCCCGAGGGCGACCGCTACTCGATGAGCTACAAGTGGATGGTTTCGCGCCTCTGCATCATGATGGGCGGCCGCGTGGCCGAAGAGCTCACCTTCGGCAAAGAGAACATCACTTCGGGTGCCTCTTCCGACATCGAGCAGGCGACCAAACTCGCCCGCGCCATGGTCACGCAATGGGGCTTTTCCGATCAGCTTGGTCAGGTCGCCTATGGCGAGAACCAGCAGGAAGTCTTCCTCGGTCACTCGGTTTCGCAGTCGAAGAATGTTTCGGAGGCAACCGCGCAGAAGATCGACAATGAAGTGCGCCGCCTGATCGACGAAGCTTATACGCAGGCCCGCACGATCCTGACGGAAAAGCACGACGAATTCGTCGCCCTTGCCGAAGGTCTGCTCGAATACGAGACATTGACCGGCGAAGAGATCAAGGCGCTGATCCGCGGCGAAAAGCCTGCCCGCGATCTCGGCGATGATTCGCCGCCGAGCCGCGGCTCAGCCGTTCCGAAGGCCGGCGCACGGCCCGTCACCAAGGGCGACGAGCCCGAAGGCGGCCTCGAACCGCAGCCGCATTGAACAGCGGCACTACCTTGAAGAAGGCCGGATTTCCGAAATGGGAGATCCGGCTTTTTCAATTGGTAACGGGATATAATCATTTTTCTTGCTAATTTACGTGCTGATCGCCGCATTTTGTGGCATTCCGCTGAATTGAGGCAAGCATGAATCACGCTCGTGGATTGACGACAATTCACTGAAGCCGGATTCGCTCGGAACGGTGCGCTGCCTTGAATGGCGCGCGGAAAGCGCAGGAGTGCAGATGAAAAGACGCTATTTTGGTACAGACGGCATTCGCGGCCAGGCCAACGTCTTCCCTATGACGCCGGACCTCGCGATGCGGGTTGGCATCGCCGCAGGAACGATTTTCCGTAACGGCGCCCACCGTCATCGTGTAGTGATCGGCAAGGACACGCGGCTGTCAGGATACATGCTTGAGAATGCCCTCGTGGCCGGTTTTACCGCGGCCGGACTGGACGTGTTCCTGCTCGGCCCTATTCCGACACCTGCGGTTGCCATGCTGACGCGTTCCCTGCGATGCGATATTGGGGTGATGATTTCGGCCTCGCACAATCCGTTCCAAGACAATGGTATCAAACTTTTCGGTCCGGACGGCTACAAGCTCTCCGATGACATCGAAGCGCAGATCGAGGATCTGCTCGAGAAGGATCTATCGGGGCAGCTTGCCAAGGCTGAGGAAATCGGCCGAGCCAAGCGCGTCGATGGCGATATCTATCGCTATCTCGAGCACGTCAAACGCACGCTGCCGCGCGACGTCACGCTGCAGGGTCTCCGGATCGCCATCGATTGCGCCAACGGTGCCGCCTATAAGGTGGCGCCCGCCGTGCTCTGGGAACTCGGTGCTGAGGTCGTCACTATCGGCAACGAGCCGAGCGGCATCAACATCAACCTCAATTGTGGTTCCACCAGTCCCGTCGCGCTGCAGAAGAAGGTCGACGAGGTGCGCGCCGATATCGGCATCGCGCTCGACGGCGACGCGGACCGCGTCATCATCGTCGATGAAAACGGTTCGATCGTCGACGGCGACCAGTTGATGGCCGTCATCGCCGAAAGCTGGGCCGAGAGCCAGCAACTGCGTGGCAATGGGATCGTTGCGACCGTCATGTCCAATCTCGGCCTCGAGCGCTTTCTCGATGAGCGCGGCATGGCGCTTGCCCGCACGCGGGTCGGCGACCGCTACGTCGTCGAGCATATGCGCCAGCACAATTACAATGTCGGTGGCGAGCAGTCGGGCCATATCGTGCTTTCGGATTACGGCACGACCGGCGACGGTCTCGTCGCGGCCCTGCAGATCCTGGCCGCAGTCAAACGCACCGGCCGGACCGTCAGCGAGGTCTGCCGTCGCTTCGAGCCGGTGCCGCAGCTGCTGCGCAATGTTCGCATCAGCGGTGGCAAGCCGCTGGAGGATATCCAGGTGCAGAAGGCGATCGCCGATGCCGAAGCCGAGCTTGCCAGGAACGGCCGCCTCGTCATCCGTCCCTCGGGCACCGAGCCGCTGATCCGCGTCATGGCCGAAGGCGACGACCGCGCCCAGATCGAGCGCATCGTCAACGAGCTGATCGGCACGATCTCGAACGTCCGGACTGCCGCCTGATTTTTCGGGACGAAATGTCAAAAGCCGGTGCGCAAGCGCCGGCTTTTTTGTTATGCGTGCGCACTATTTTGAGCTGATCGCCGCGGCCAAACCATCCCGATGAGCCAAACCGATCTATGTTTCGGGCCGCCTTGATGCCTGGCATCAAGGTAAATAATCGTGGTTAAGCAGCTTTTAACGTTTCCCATTCATTATCCATCCCAAGCGTACAAGATTGGCAGCGACCGAGCCTGCCGACGCAACGGGATTTTGGAGTGGGATCCATGAAAAGAAGCTTGTCCGGCATCTTCGCCGCATTGTTGATCGCGACAAACGCCTATTCCGCGGACCTCGCCCCTGCCGAGCCTATCCCGGAGCAGCCGCCTGAGGTGACGGTCACCGAAGCGACCGGCTGGTACCTGCGCGGCGATGTCGGCTATGCCTTCACCGATCTGCGCGGCGCCCGCTATTTCCAGGGCAGCAACGCCACGGAGGTCGATTTCGACGACGCCGATCTGGACGATACATGGACTGTCGGCGGTGGTGTCGGTTACCAGATCAACAGCTATCTGCGCACCGATCTGACCTTCGACTATCTCACCCAGGCGGATTTCAACGGCTCTACGGTCGGGCAGTGCGGCTTTCCGCTGGTGGACTGCACCTCGAGCGACCGCTCTTCGCTGACAGCCTATACGCTGCTCGCCAACGCCTATGTCGATCTCGGCACTTACGGCTACGTCACGCCCTATGTCGGCGCCGGTATCGGCGGTTCTTACGTGAAGTGGAAGAACCTCAGCAACGTCGCCTGCGCCGATGACGGCAGCTTCTGCGACGACCAGGTCACCCATGGCGGCAAGGGCAACTGGCGCTTCACCTACGCGCTCATGGCCGGCGCTTCGATCGATGTGACCTGCAACATCAAAGCCGATGTCGGCTACCGTTACCTGCATATCGATGGCGGCAACATGTTCGGCTATGCCGACAATGGCGGCCCGGGCCGCGACAAGGGTCTGAGCGCCCACGAAGCTCGCGTCGGCGCCCGCTATCTCTTCGGCGGCTGCGCCCAGGCGAGCTACGAACCGCCGCCGGAAATCCCGCTGCAGCAGCCTGTCTACAAGTAAGTCCGATCCCCTGACATCTGAAAGCCGCCCCGACCGGGCGGCTTTTTCCTATTGCGGCCATCCCGGCCTGCGTCAAAATATGTTCCGCCCGCGACACTTCGATCTTGACTATGACGCGCCGGGTCCATACACACGGCGGCGGGACACCCTTCCCCAACGAAGGGCTTTCTATCTGAGAGGATAGCATCATGGCGAAGACCGCAAAGCCGGACATCCGTCCGAACAATACTCATTTTTCTTCTGGCCCCTGCTCGAAGCGCCCCGGTTGGTCGCTCGAAGCCCTTTCCGACGCGGCCCTTGGCCGTTCGCACCGCGCGAAGGTCGGCAAGGCCAAGCTCAAGCAGGCCATCGACCTTACCCGTGAAATTCTCGAAGTGCCGGCGGATTACCGCATCGGCATCGTTCCGGCGTCCGACACCGGCGCCGTCGAAATGGCGCTTTGGTCACTGCTCGGCGAACGCGGCGTCGACATGCTCGCCTGGGAAAGCTTCGGCGCCGGCTGGGTCACCGATGTCGTCAAGCAACTGAAGCTCAAGGATGTGCGCAAGCTCGAAGCCGGTTACGGCGAGCTTCCCGATCTGTCCGCCGTCGATTTCGACCGCGACGTCGTCTTCACCTGGAACGGCACCACCTCGGGCGTGCGCGTGCCGAATGCCGATTTCATCCCGGCCGACCGCAAGGGCCTGACGATCTGCGACGCCACCTCGGCGGCTTTCGCGCAGGCACTCGATTTCGCCAAGCTCGACGTCGTCACCTTCTCCTGGCAGAAAGTTCTGGGCGGCGAGGGTGCCCACGGCGTCATCATCCTTTCGCCGCGCGCCGTCGAGCGTCTGGTTACCTACACGCCGGCCTGGCCACTGCCGAAGATCTTCCGGATGACTTCGGGCGGCAAGCTGACGGAGGGCATCTTCCAGGGTGAGACGATCAACACCCCGTCGATGCTCTGCGTGGAGGATTATATCGATGCGCTTGTCTGGGCGAAGCAGGTCGGCGGCCTCAAGGGGCTGATCGCGCGTGCCGATGCCAATGCCAAGGTCATCCACGATTTCGTCGCGGCGAACGACTGGATTGCCAATCTCGCCGTCAAGGCGGAGACGGCCTCCAACACCTCCGTCTGCCTGAAGATCGTCGACAAGGACATCGCAGCGCTTGACGACGACGGTCGGGCGAATTTTGCCAAGGGCCTGGTCGGCCTCCTGGAAAAGGAAGGTGTCGCCTATGACGTTGGCCACTACCGTGACGCGCCGTCGGGCCTGCGCATCTGGGCCGGCGCAACGATCGAGGCATCCGACATGCAGAAGCTGATGCCCTGGCTTTCCTGGGCCTTCGAAACACAGAAGGCGCAGCTCGCTCAGGCGACCGCCTGAGGTTATCGCATCCGGCTCCGCCATAGGGCGGAGCCCATTCCTGATTCATTCATCGCTGAACACTTTTGAAGGAGGCCATCATGGCACCTCGCGTTCTCGTATCCGACGAATTGTCGGAAACCGCCGTCCAGATTTTTCGCGACCGCGGCGTCGAAGTCGATTTCGAACCGCAGCTCGGCAAGGACAAAGACCGTCTGCTCGAAGTCATCGGCAAGTATGATGGCCTGGCCATCCGCTCCGCCACCAAGGTGACGGAAAAGATCATCGAGGCGGCGACGAACCTCAAGGTCGTCGGCCGTGCCGGTATCGGCGTCGACAATGTCGATATCCCGGCCGCCTCGCGCCGCGGCATCATCGTGATGAACACGCCCTTCGGCAACTCGATCACGACGGCCGAACACGCGATCGCGCTGATGTTCGCCGTCGCCCGCCAGCTTCCGGCAGCCGATACCTCGACGCAGGCCGGCAAGTGGGAGAAGTCGAAGTTCATGGGCGTCGAGATCACCGGCAAGACGCTCGGCGTTATCGGCGCCGGCAATATCGGCTCGATCGTCTGCGCCCGGGCCATCGGCCTCAAGATGCACGTCGTCGCCTACGATCCGTTCCTCTCCAAGGAGCGCGCCGAGGAGATGGGCGTCACCAAGGTCGAACTCGAAGAGCTGTTCGCCCGGGCCGATTTCATCACGCTGCATGTGCCGATGACCGACAAGACGCGCGGCATCCTCAACAAGGAAGCACTGGCAAAGACCAAGCCAGGCGTGCGCATCATCAACTGCGCCCGCGGCGGCCTGGTCGATGAGGCAGCGCTTGCCGAAGCGATCAAGTCGGGCCATGTCGCGGGTGCCGCCTTCGACGTGTTCGAGGTCGAACCCGCCAAGGAAAGCCCGCTCTTCGGCCTGCCGAACGTCGTCTGCACGCCGCATCTCGGCGCCTCGACGACCGAGGCGCAGGAGAACGTCGCTTTGCAGGTGGCCGAACAGATGGCGGACTACCTCGTCAATGGTGCGGTCTCCAACGCCATCAACATGCCGTCGATCACGGCCGAGGAAGCGCCGATCCTGAAGCCCTTCATCCGTCTTGCCGACGTTCTCGGCGCCTTCGTCGGCCAGGTCACCGAAGAGCCGATCAAGGAAATCGAAATCCTCTATGACGGCGTCACCGCCAACATGAACACGCGGGCACTGACGAGCGCCGTGCTCGCCGGCCTCATCCGCCCGCAGGTCGCCGACGTCAACATGGTTTCGGCGCCAATCATGATCAAGGAAAAGGGCATCGTGCTTTCCGAGGTCAAGCGCGACAAGACAGGCGTCTTCGACGGCTATATCAAACTGACGGTGACCACCGAAAGCATGACACGCTCGGTGGCCGGCACGGTGTTTTCGGACGGCAAGCCGCGCTTCATCCAGATCAAGGGTATCAACCTCGATGCCGATGTCGGCTCGCACATGATCTACATCACCAATACCGACGTTCCCGGTATGATCGGCTTCATCGGCACGACGCTTGGTGCTGCCGGCGTCAACATCGCCAACTTCCAGCTCGGCCGTGACAAGCAGGGCGGCGACGCCATCGCGCTGCTCTATGTCGACGGCAAGGTTGATGACGCGGTGCTTGCTGAGTTGACCGCCCACCAGGCGGTACGCCAGGCAAAGCCGCTGACCTTCAATATTGACTGAGTTTTTCCTCCCAAGGAAATGAAAAACCCGGCGCTGGAAACGGCGCCGGGTTTTTTGCTGTTTCAGAAGTTAAATTAATGGTGCCGGCGTTTCCGGCGGAGGATTTTGCCGGAACGGGCGGCATCGTCTTCAGCCTTGGTGCGGTGAAGGAAGGCGAGCCTGCTGCCGTCGAGGCCCTGGAAGAATTCATCCCAGGAAATCTCTTCCGGTTCCGAGGAAAAATCGACGCGGACGGTTTCGCTGTCCGGTGCGTTCTTGATGCGGGCGGGATGGCCGCCGCGCGCCTCGATCCAATGTCTGATTCTGCTGTAATCCGTCGTCGTGCCGAACCTGCCCATGAAACCCTCCTCAGCAATTCGAATGCGACATCGATCAGCGGGCAACGCACGATCGACGGAATTGTTCCAGGGCGCCCAAATCATTTTATCGAGGGCCGAGATCGTGATGGCAGACCGCTGCTTTGCACATTCTGAAGGCGGAAGCCTAAAGTTTAACCCTGAGTATGATTCTGATTTTATTTAACTTTTCTCGGTATACCCCTGGCATCGGCATCAACGGCACGCGAATTTCCATGGCCCCCTTGCAGAAGACCGAGCAGATCGAAGCATTAAACGACGACTTCCGGTCATTGTTTGCAACGCATCCGTCGCCGATGTGGGTCTATGATCCGACATCGCTGCGCTTTCTCATCGTCAACGAGGCGGCGGCGGCACTTTACGGCTACGGTGCGGACGAATACCGGCGCATGACGGTTCTGGATATTCGCCCTGAGCATGAGCGGGAACGGATGATCGATGCCGTCAGCGGCCGAACCGACATGGAAAAGGCGGAGCGCTGGGTTCACCTCAAGGCGAGTGGCGAGACCTTCGAAGTGCTGACCTATGGCCGAGAAGTGCGCTTCGAGGGCAGGGCCGCAATCCTGGCGATCGTGCAGGACCGCAGCGAGGTCAACGCCGCCAAACGCCAGATCAGCGATACACGCTCGCTTCTCGACAGCATCGTCGACAACCTGCCGGTCGGCGTCTTCGTCAAGGACATGGAAGCGGACGGGCTTTACATTCTCTTCAATGAGGCCTGCGGCGACATCGTCGGCATGCGGGCGGAGCACGTGGTCGGCCAAACCGACCGGGCGCTGTTTCCTCCCAGTCAGACAGACGCCTTCCGCGAGCAGGATCGCCGGGCCTTCGAAGCCAATACGGCGATCAGCTTCGAGGAGACCATGCTGCGCGCCGACGGTGCGCCGCGCCTCTTGCGCACCGTCAAGCGCGCCCTGCCGACGCCCGAGGGCCATTCGCCGCGTTATCTGCTCGGTATCTCGCAAGACGTGACGGAGGAGCGCGCCGTTGAGGCAAAGCTTGCCCATCTCGCTATGCATGATCCGCTCACCGGCCTGCCGAACCGGGCGGCATTTTCCATGCGTATCAACCAGCGGGCGGTCGAAGCGGCCGCCGACAGCCCGATTGCGCTGCTTTATATCGACGTCGATCACTTCAAGCATATCAACGACAGCAAGGGACACGCCGCCGGCGACGCGCTGCTTTGCCAGGTGTCGGAGCGGCTGCGTCAACTGGCGGAGGAGGGTGATCTTGTCGCCCGTCTTGGCGGCGACGAATTCGCCGTCGTGCTGGAGCTCGACGAGCCGGAGCGGGCCGTGCGTTTTGCGCAGCGGCTGCTCAAGGCGCTGAGCCGTGCCTTCGATCTCGACGGCGTCCGGGAGCACGTCACCTGCAGTATCGGCATCGCCTTGGCGCCCGATCATGCCGGCGACGCGGATGTGCTGATGCGGCACGCGGATCTTGCGCTCTATGCCGCCAAGGAGAGCGGACGCTCGACCTATCGTTTCTACGAGACGGAAATGCGGCTTGCCGCCGAGCGCCGGCACGTGATGACCGCCGAACTGTGGGAAGCGCTGGAGAAGCGCCAGTTCGAGCTGCACTACCAGCCGATCGTGCGGCTCGACAATGACGGCATCGGCGGCTTCGAGGCGCTGATCCGCTGGCGCCACCCCAAGCGCGGGCTGGTGGCGCCGATGGAATTCATTCCGCTTGCCGAGGAGACCGGCCTCATCGTCCCGATCGGCGACTGGGTGATCGGGGAAGCCTGCCGCGCGGCTGCCGGTTGGCCCGTTCATCTGAGGATCGCCGTCAATCTCTCCGTCAGCCAGTTTCGGCATGCGAGCCTGCTTTCGACCGTGGTGGCGGCGCTCGACGAGACGGGCCTCAATGCCGACCGGCTTGAAATCGAGATCACCGAGTCCGTATTCCTGACCGATGCCGACCAAAGCCTGCCGCTGCTGCGGGCATTGAAGGCGCTCGGCGTCCGCATCGCCATCGACGATTTCGGCACCGGCTATTCGTCGCTGAGCTATCTGAGGTCCTTCCCCTTCGACAAGATCAAGCTAGACCGCAGCTTCGTTTCGGGTATCGAGACGGATGCGGGCAATCTCGCCATCGTGCGCGCCGTCGCCGGCATCGGCTCCGGCTTCAATGCGACGACCCTGGCCGAAGGGATCGAGACGGAGGAGCAGTTGCAGAAGCTGCGCGCCGAAGGTTTCAGTGAGGTGCAGGGCTATCTGCTCGGCCGGCCGATGCCGCAGCACGAGGCGGAGGCGCTGATCCACGGCGGCGGTCTCAAGGCCGCTTCGTCACGCAGATAGAAGCGCTTGCTCTGTAGCGGGGATCAGCCGTCCGGCGCATGCCGCCTGGCGCTATCAAGCATTCGTCATTTTGAGAAAGGCGGCAGAAGCGGCATAATTGTCGTGGGCTGGAAAGGAGGATGTCTATGAAACGCTATTCATTCTCGATGATCGGACTGGCGCTCGTGACCGCCATTATCGCCAATCCGGGCATCGCATTCGCCTGCAACAAGCTGATCGGCACTTGAGCCGCACCCCCGCTTCCAAGGCGCGGCTTCGGCTGCGCCTTTCTTTGTGGGAATGCGAAACGCTCAGGCGCCGAACGCCGCCCCTTGCGTCCAGGGACAATCCTTTCTATATCGGTGCCTCATCGAGAGACGGCGGCCGATCCCGCCGGAGATCAGCAATCCGCCGCAATTGCAGCGCAATGGCGGATCGTGACCCAAGCAGAATGGCACCATCGTTGAACACACTGGATTTTGACAAGAAGCCGGAAGAGACCCGTGTCGTCGTTGCCATGTCGGGCGGCGTCGATTCATCCGTCGTCGCCGGCCTTCTCAAACAGCAGGGTTACGATGTGCTCGGCATTACGCTGCAGCTTTACGATCATGGCGCCGCCGTTCACCGCGCCGGCTCCTGCTGCGCCGGCCAGGATATCGACGATGCGCGCCGCGTCTGCGAAACGCTCGGCATCCCGCATTATGTGCTCGATTACGAAAAGCGCTTCCGCGAGACGGTGATCAATCCCTTCGCCGAGAGCTATGTGGCGGGCGAAACGCCGATCCCTTGCGTTTCCTGCAACCAGACCGTCAAATTCGCCGATCTGCTGGCGACCGCCAAGGAACTTGGCGCCGATGCGCTGGCGACCGGTCACTATATCCGCTCGGGACTGAACCCTTCGCCGGACAATCCCGGCCGCCGCGCGCTTTTCCGCCCGGCCGATGCCGACCGCGACCAAAGCTATTTCCTCTTCGCCACGACGCAGGAACAGATCGATTATCTCCGCTTTCCCCTGGGCGGCCTGCCGAAGGCCGAGACCCGCAGGCTTGCTGAAGAGATGGGCCTCGTCGTTGCCAAGAAGGCCGACAGCCAGGACATCTGCTTCGTGCCGCAGGGCAAATATTCCGACGTCATCACAAAGCTGAAGCCGAATGCGGCGCTCGCCGGTGAGATCGTCCATCTCGATGGTCGCGTGCTCGGAACCCATGAGGGTATCCTGCATTTCACGATCGGCCAGCGCCGCGGCATCGGCATCGCTACCGGCGAACCGCTCTACGTCGTCTTTCTGGACGCCCGTTCGCGCCGGGTGATCGTCGGACCGAAGGAGGCGCTGGAAACGCACCGCGTCTACCTGCGCGACATCAACTGGCTGGGCGACGAGACACTTCAGGAAGCCGCTTCCGGCAAGGGCTTTGCCTGTTACGCCAAAGTCCGCTCGACACGCGCGCCGGCGCCCGCCGTGCTCCATATCGATGCAACAGGCACCTATGTCGACCTGACGGTCGGCGAGGCGGGCATCGCACCCGGCCAGGCCTGCGCGCTTTATTCGGCCCCCGGCGACAACGCCCGCGTCTTCGGCGGCGGTTTCATCGAGCGCTCCGAGCGCGAGCCTTCGGCGGAAGCCTGCCTGAAGGTCCTTTTGGCCAACCCCGTCGCCGCTTGAAATCCATCGGAAACGGGAGGCGGCAAAGCCCACCGTTTTTCTCGATCATGCGCTTGACACAAAGCCGAAGCGCACCTTATAAGCCGCTCATCCCACGAACCGGCATCGCTTCGCGAGCGGGTATCGTTGACCAGTGGCGGAGTAGCTCAGTAGGTCAGAGCAGAGGAATCATAATCCTTGTGTCGGGGGTTCAAATCCCTCCTCCGCTACCAATTGTTTTCAGAAGTGTCCATTCCCGACACATAGGTAACGGAACGTACTAAGACATGGGTGACAACCTCGTGCCGAACGGGTTGTCGATGGTTTGCAAGGTTCTCTGCTCCAGGTCGATATATCCCAGATCATAGTGCATGAAGCTGACGAGCCAAATGCCGTTGTCGACTTCTTTGATGCCGAGTTTCTGTCCGGCCATGACGGTTGAGATATTGATCTTCTTGCGGTGCATACAGATGCGTCCACAATGGGTGACCAGCACGTCGCGGTCATGGAAGGGGTATTCGATCTCGGGCAGGCCGGTATAGAGGCGGTCTGACGGCCGATAAATCTCTGCCGGATGCCGCATGTTCAGCGCCTCATGTGGGCGTTCCTCGTTGAATTCGCGGATGAAGTCATCGAAGCGTGCCTGCTGTTGGAGGATCGTCCTGCCGGGCGGGCGGGTGGCCTCCTTCTTCAGCGTCAGATGCATGCGCTCGTGGCGGCCGTTCTGCTGCGGGTGACCGGGTTTGATGCGCTCGATGCCGATGCCGAGCCTCAGCCACCAGACCGACAGCTTCGACAGA
Source organism: Rhizobium zaerense (assembly GCF_051810725.1). Lineage (NCBI taxonomy): Bacteria > Pseudomonadati > Pseudomonadota > Alphaproteobacteria > Hyphomicrobiales > Rhizobiaceae > Rhizobium > Rhizobium zaerense. The sequence goes on from NZ_CM132690.1 coordinate 1,432,578, forward strand.
TTGTAGAGCCCATTGGGGCTGGCGAAGGGCAGACCGTTGTCGGAGCGGATGGCGGTGGGCAGCCCGCGTTCGGCAAAGAGCCTGCGGAAGGCTTCGAAGACGCCCTGCTCGCGGGTCGATTCGAAGGCCTCGCAGCAGAGAAGGTAGCGTGATGCCTGGTCGGTGACCGTCAAGGGGTAACAGTAGCGTCCGTTGCCGAGCTTGAACTCTCCCTTGAAATCGGCGCACCAGAGGTCATTGGGAGCAAGCGCTTCACCAAGCACCGTTCCCACGGCCTTGTTCGCCCGGTTCCTCTTGCGGGCCTGGCTCACAAGGCCGTGTCGGTCGAGCACGGCATGCACGGTGCTTGTGGCGGGAATGCGCACATCGCCTGCAAGCCGCTTGACCAGAAGCTCCCGGATTTTGCGTGCTCCCCAATATGGTTTTTCCTTCTTCAGTCGCACGATCATCGCCGTGACTGGCTCGGGCAACTGGTTGGCATAACGGACCGGTCGGCGCGACCGGTCCGTCAGGGCATCAAGCCCTTCGTCCTTGTAACGGTTGAAGATCTTGTAGCCGGTCTTGCGCGAGATGCCGAATTCCCGGCAAACATCGCTCATACCCTCGCCCTCAAGCAGCCGGGCGACAAATCGAAGACGTTCCTCCATGACCGAAATCTCTCTCCACGGCATCAACACCTCCCGCTTCAAAACGGAAAGTGTTACCCATGTCTCCGGTACAAAACGTCACCTATCTCTCAGGTCGGGCATCATTACATAAAGTGCGAAATTTAGGACTCCGATAAGAATCCTTTTTTGTGGGCGTGGTAGCATACTGGTCGCAGCGCCAAACGTGGTTGCGAGGGGACCAATCCCGTTGCGCCCTGATCTGCAGCATAACGACAAAGAGAGGCCTATCTGTAGAGCGTCAGAAGCAACAGAGGTATCTTCGTTGCCCAAAGGTGCGATGCGACAGCGATAATAATAGCCCATACGGCGAGCGAGAACATGACCGCCGCTAACCTGATCCCGACTGGCTGCATCATTTCCTCCATTCCAGCATAATCGTGCCCCCTCGAACGATCCAATGCTAGCAAGACGCAGGCCCGTCAGCTATCGCAAGATTTTGGTATCAGATAGCTACAGCGGAGCGCGCTTGGCGAAGGTGCAAAGATTCCGGCGAAGACTCCCTTTCCCCCTTCGTCAAACGATAAAATGAAAGTTGTCGTATTGCGCGCCGTAATAATCCGGGCCGCTCGTTTCGGTGATGACGGGCTCCGTGTCGAGGATGAGATAGTCGATTTCGCCGTAGGCGCTGAGATCGATCACTTGCGGGTCATGAATGCTGTCGGCGGTGACGTTGACCGTGACCAAGAAGACGGTATCGCCGTTTAGACGACCTTCGATCGTCAGAACGTTGTCATAGTCCGATGTGCCGTTTGCGACACTGAATTGCTCGATCTGAAAGTGGCCGCCGTCGGCGGCTTGGATGGGTGTCCAGAACACGCCTCCTCCCAGATAGTGGTTGCCATCCGCTTCCTCCAGCACAGTCGCGTCGTCACCATCGTGCCAGGCACCCCAATCAAAGCCTTTGTAGCCCGTCGGGAAGTCGTGGTTGCCGACATCCTCGAAATTCACGAAGATGTTGCCGTGTTCCGGCAAGTCGACCGCGATATTGAGCAGGCCGAAGTCGGTGGCGCCTTTGCCATCCGAGATCTTGAAATTGAACTGGTCGAAGAGTTGGTCTCCCGGGCCGAGCGCTGATACCACCGGGTTGGTATGATCGAGCTCGTATGTGTAATTGCCGTTGGAATAGACGGTCAGAGTGCCATATTTTCCCTCAACTGTGGTGGTCGTGGCAGGCCCGTTCGGATCGGCCGGTTGCGGAATTCGCTGTCCATTGACGAAGTTGAGACGCACCTGGTCTCCGTCGGCATCCGTGGAACTGGTATTGTCCAGAATGTTGCCGTCGATCGGGTTGTCGACGTTGAAAATAGGCTGGTATACGTCACCTGCGACCGGCTTGTGGTTTGCCATTTCTATCCTCCCGTGTGATTTTCTGTTCGACTATGCAACCCTATCGGGTATCTGGCAACCGAAATAGATGGAGCGTCAGAGCAATTCCGCCCGTCAGCGCCACAAATTCCGGTCGATTACAGCTCAACTATTCAAGTAAAGGGAGCGGCATAAACGTCGATCCTGCTTTATGAACGAGGATTTACGCCTTGTCTTACGTTGATGCCGCTTGATCGATCATGGTGTTTCTCGCCCTTTCAGGCGATCCGTCAATTCGGCCAGCGGAAAACTTTCAGGCAGGATAATCATGACGGGTCAATCATGACGTCGTCATGACGATATACTGCATGGATTGCTCGGCGGGTTCAGCGCAATCTTGAAGGCGAAAGGGGGCAATCAGCAGAGCCGGAGCTTTTGCCGATCATCCCATCAATGCAGGCCGCCGACCCCGAGCAGGCTCTCGACAGCCTCGTGATCCCTGGCGAGATTTTCCGGCGTTCCGGTCCATGCCAGTCTGCCGCGTTCGAGGATGACGACCTGATCGGCGAAATCGAGAGCGCTCTGGATGCGCTGCTCGACCAGCAGGATGGTCATGTCTCCCGCCTTGGCAAGGTCGGCGAAGGCCGCCATCAGTTCCTCGCAGATAACGGGCGCAAGGCCCTCCAGCGGTTCGTCAAGCAGCAGGACGGAGGGGCGACCGAGAATGGTGCGAGCCGTGGAGAGCATCTGCTGCTCGCCGCCAGAAAGCTGGCTGCCGAGGTTGCGGCGGCGCTCCTTCAGGCGCGGGAACATCGCATAGGCTTCCTCCAGCGCCCCTTTCGGCCGCGCCTTCAAGCCGACGAAAAGGTTTTCTTCGACTGTCAGCGTCGGGAAGACACAGCGCGCCTGGGGCACATATCCGAGGCCTTTGTGCGCGCGTGTAGCACTCGGTGCCGTCGTGACATCCAAATCGCCGAGACGGATGCTGCCCTCGTATCGCCTTGTCTGCCCTGCTAGCGTTGCCAAGAGCGTGGTCTTGCCCATGCCGTTGCGGCCGAGCACGGCAAGCCGGGCACCTGCCGGCACGGAGAAGGAAATGCCTTCGAGCACTCTCGTCGGCCCATATCCGGCCGACAGGTTGTCGACCTCAAGCGACAGGGCTGGCATTGGCATAGCTCCCGAGATAGGCCTCGCGCACGCGTGCATCCTTGGTGACGTCTTCAGGCCGGCCGTCGAAGATGATCGCGCCTGATGCAAGCACGATGACGCGTCTGGCAAAACGGAAGACGAGATCCATGTCGTGTTCGATCATCAGCACGGCGAGATCGGCGGGCAGATCGGCCAGCGCCCGCTCGATGCGGCCGGTATCGCTTTGCGGCACGCCGGCTGCGGGTTCGTCGAGCAGCAGCACTTTCGGCTTCAATGCCAGCGCCACGGCGATCTCGAGAAGCCGCTGCTGGCCATAGGCGATTTCGCTGACCTTGCGATGCATCAGGAAAGCCAGCCCGAGTTTTCCAAGGAGATCATCGACCTCAGCCATGACATCGGGCATACGCAGGAAATTGCCGAACATGTGCCCGGACTTTCCCTCGCGTTGAAGGACGGCAAGTCCCAGATGTTCGGCCGGGGTCATGTCCTGGAAGAGCCGCGTCACCTGAAAGGAGCGGACAAGACCGCGTCTGACCCTGCCGATCGCATCGACCTTCGTCACCACCTCGCCACCCAGGCGAACCTCGCCGGAATCGGGCGAGAGATTACCGGTCACGAGGTTGACGAAGGTGGTCTTGCCAGCGCCGTTCGGGCCGATCAGCGCGATGCGATCGCCAGGTGACATCGTCAGCGAGACATTATTGGTGACGGCAAGGCCGCCGAAGGCTTTCTTGAGATTGGCGACTTCGAAGACCGGGCTCATGAGCGTTGCTCCCTGCGGCGGCTAACGAAGGCTGCGGCCGTCCCGTAGAGACCTTTGGGCGCAAAGAGCACAACGGCGATCAGCAGCGCGCCGACCATGGTCAGCCAATGGAAGGGATTGGCGGCGGAGACATAGTCCTCGAAGAGCATGAAGATGACAGTGCCGGAAAGTGCCCCGAAGAGAGAACCGGTGCCGCCGAGCACCAGCATGACAAGCGCTTCGGCCGACTGCGTGAAAGACAGGCTGTCGAGGCCGACGACCTGTGTCGAGATCGCATTCAAGGCGCCGCCGACACCGGCAACGGCGCCTGATATTGCGTACATCCTGATCAGAGCTGCCTTCGGCGAAGCGCCCATGGCGCGGATGCGCAGCGGGTCCTGCTTGATGGCGCGACAGAGCATGCCGAAGGGCGAGCGAACCAGGACCCTCAGCAGCACGAAGACGATCAGCAGCAGCGCCATTCCGAAGAAGAAGGCGGTATGACCGTAGAGATCGAATTCGAACAGGCCGAAGACCGGGTCCGGCGCGATGCCGGAAAGTCCATCGCTGCCACCTGTCCAAGACGAGGCCTTGTTGGCGAATTCATGGAAGAGGTTGATCAGTGCAATCGACAGCACCAGCTGCGGCAGACCATGCGCACGCAGGATGATGGCGCCGCAGAGCAGCCCGGCAACCGCGCCGCCGGCAACGCCGGCCATCATCATCAGCAGCGGATCATTGATGCCGTAATGCGCCGACAGGATCCCGGCGGCATAGGCGCCGGAGCCGAAAAGTGCTGCATGGCCAAGCGTTGCGACGCCGCAATAACCGGTCACGAGATCGAGCGACAGGACGAGCAGCGCGATCGTGATAATCCGGGTCAGAAGGGCGAGATTATCGGGGAAGGTGAAATAGCCGATGGCGGCAATGGCTACGATGACCGCTATTCCGATAAGATCGCGGGTGATGAACCCGAGACGATGCTGGAGAGGCCCGTTTTCGTCATTCATGACAAGCGCCATCCTAGTTCACCCTTCCGGCAAGGCCGCGGGGGAAGACGCAGATGATGGCGATCACGGCGAGATAGAAGAAGAATTCGCCGAATTCCGGCATCAGATACCGTCCTGTCGTATCGATCGCGCCCAGCAGCAGGCAGGCGATCAGGGCGCCCGGAATGGAACCCGCGCCGCCGACGGAGACGACGACCAGGAAGGTGACCATGTAGCGCAGCGCATAATAGGGCTCGACGGGCAGGAGTTCGGCGCCGACCACGCCGCCGAAGGCCGCAAGCCCGACGGCGACGGCAAAGCTCATCGCGTAGATGATGTCGGTGCGCACGCCGAGTGCAGCAGCCATCGCCGCATCATCCACAGAGGCGCGCAGCTTGACGCCGAAGCTGGTCCTGTCGACCGCGAACCAGAGGGCGAGCGCCACGGCCAGGCCGCAGAGGATGACGAAAAGCCGGTGAACGGGAATGGTGCGAAAGCCGAGATCGGCCGATCCTTGCAGCGCAGCGGGCAGCGGTATGGTCTTCAGCGTCGGCCCCATCAGGTAATTGGCGATGCCGATGATGCAGAAGGTGAGGCCGATCGTCATCAGCACCTGGGTCAGTTCCGGCGCGCCATAGATCCGGCGGTAGAGAAAACGCTCGATGGGAACGGCGACGACGATCGTGATGACAACGGCAGCAATGACCGCTGCGGCATAACCGAGGCCGAGGTCGCGGGCGACATAGGAGGCGATGTAGCCGCCGATCATCGCGAAGGCGCCATGGGCCAGGTTGACGACACGCATCAGCCCCATGGTCACCGAAAGGCCGATCGATATCACGAAGAGCACCATGCCATAGGCAAGGGCGTCGACGGCTATGCTGAAGACTGTCTGCATTGACATACCTTGCTTCGATGCGGCGGGCTCGGCCTGATCGCAGGCCAAGCCCGTCACCGGCCTTGACGCTCGATGTTACTTGACGGCCGCCAGGCCCGGATCGCCCTGCTTCTCGAAGGTCTGGACCTCCTTGTTGATGTAGGTCCCGTCATCGGCCTTGACGACTTCACGCAGATAGATGTTCTGCGTGATGTGACGGCTTTCCGGATCGATCGAAACCGGGCCGCGCGGGCTCGTCCAGGCAAGCCCCTTGACCGCATCGACAGCCTTCTGAGCATCCTGCTTGCCGCCGGTCGCCTCGATCATCTTGTAGATGACATACATGCCGTCATAGGCGCTGACTGAGGGGAAGGAGAGTTCGGCCTTGTTGCCGATTGCTTTGGTCGCCGCCTCGACGAAAGCCTTGTTCTCGGGAGAATCGTGCGACACGGCGTAGTGGAAGGTCGTCTGGATGCCGAGTGCCGCATCGCCGAGCGCCGGCAGATCGGATTCCTGGGTCAGATCGCCCGGCGCGAAGAACTTGATGCCGGCAGCCTTCAGGCCATTGTCGTTATAAGCCTTGACGAAGCCGAGCGTCGTCGGGCCTGACGGCAGGAAGGCGAACACGCCCTCAGCGCCGGAATCCTTGATGCGCTGCATGATCGGGCTGAAGTCGTTGGTCGCAAGCGGCATGCGGATCGCCTCGACGATCTGGCCGCCGGCCTTTTCGAAGCCGGTCTTGAAGGCGTTCTCGGCGTCGATGCCGGGGCCGTAATCGCTGACGACCGAAATCACCTTCTTGACGCCGGCGTCGAAGGCGACCTTGGCGATCGGCGTCGATGTCTGCCAGGTGGTAAAGGAGGTGCGGACGACGAGCGGGCTTTTGGTCACGATCGCCGAGGTGGCGGCGTTCATGATAACCATCGGCACATTGCCCTGCTTCAGGATCGGCGTCACCGCCATGGCATCGGGCGTGAAGTAGAAGCCTGTGAGATACTGGACCTTTTCCTTGACGATCAGTTCCTGCGCCAGCGCCTTGGATTGGGCGGGATCGGCCTGCGGCACGTCGCGATAGACGATTTCCACCGTATCGCTGCCGACCTTGTTGCCGTTGACCGCCATATAGGCGTCGATGCCGGCCTTGAAGTTTTTGCCTTGGAGCGCGAACGGACCGGAGAACGGACCGATGACCCCGACTTTGATGGTGTCGGCATAGGCGCTCGTGCCCACGACGACTGCCGCAATGGCGGCCAGAAATAGCTTCTTCATTCTCTCTCTCCCTTTTTTGGCGCACTCCAGCGCCGTATTCGTTAGCTGCGAGAAATTTAGCGCGAACCTGTCATGCGAAATGGTGATGTAAAATGAAATAAGTGCCGTAATCCATAACTGTACAATTATGATTGTGGCTCGAAGAGCGGAACTATCGGCGGCCCGTTCTACGGTCGAATTTTGGTCCATGGCCCACCTCAGACACTTCTATCAGAATGGCAGCCCCACATAATTCTCCGCAAGCACCGTCGAGGCGGCGCGGGAATGGGTGAGATAGTCGAGGTCCGCCTCCTGGATCTTCTGGTCAAAATCCCCGGTATCCGGAAAGCGATGCATCATCGTCGTCATCCACCAGGAAAACCGCACGGCTTTCCACACGCGGGCGAGCGCCTTCTGCGAATAGGCGTCAATGCCACTATTCGAGCCTTCGCGGTAATGCTCGATCAGCCCGGAGAAAAGATAATGAACGTCGCTGGCTGCAAGGTTCAATCCCTTGGCGCCGGTCGGGGGGACGATATGGGCGGCGTCGCCGACCAGGAAAAGCCGGCCGAAGCGCATCGGCTCAGTGACGAAGGAGCGCAGCGGCGCGATCGATTTCTCGAAGGACGGCGCGGTCGCCAAAGCCTCGGCGTGATGCACCGGCAGACGCCGTCTCAGTTCGTCCCAGAAGCGATCGTCGCTCCAGTCCTCGATCTTCTCGTCGAGCGCGCATTGAATGTAGTAGCGGCTGCGGGTGGCCGAGCGCATCGAACAGAGCGCAAAGCCCCTTGGATGGTTGGCGTAGATCAACTCATGGCTGACAGGCGCCACGTCGGCAAGGACCCCCAGCCAGCCAAAGGGATAGACCTTCTCGAAACTCCTGATCGCACGTTCAGGGATGGCCTTGCGGCTGGCGCCGTGAAAGCCGTCGCAGCCGGCGATGAAGTCACAATCGATGCGCTTGGCAACACCGTCTTTCACATAGGTGACGAAGGGTGAATGGCCGTCGAAGTCATGCGGCGCGACGTCGACGGCATCATAAATCGACAGGGAGCCGCTTTCTTCGCGCCGCTCCATGAGATCGCGCGTCACTTCGGTCTGTCCATAAACCGTGACGCGCCTGCCGCCGGTCAGTTCGTGCAGGTCGATGCGATGGTCGCGGCCGTCGAAGGCCAGCGAGAAACCGTCATGCAGCAGGCCTTCGGCATGCAGCCTCGCGCCTGATTTGGCCTGATCCAGCAGCCCGACGGTGCCTTCCTCCAGAACGCCGGCACGAACCCGGCCGAGGATGTAATCCTTGTTCACGCGATCGAGAATGACATTGTCGATGCCGGCTTCGGTCAGAAGCTGGCCGAGCAGCAGGCCGGATGGTCCCGAACCGATGATGGCGACCTGAGTTCGCAAATGCTTCCTCCCTGCATTTTTGCGTTTTGCCAGATTCTGTCGTGTTGTCTCTGTCGCAGCAATGGACATTCCGGCCGAAAAATTGCACGAATCGAACATTAGTGCGGGAGCAGCCCTATGAGCAGACATGTCCCTACCTACGAACTCTACGGTGAGAATACCGGGCGAAAGCCCGATTTTTGGTTGCATTGCGAAACAATTCGCTCCCGCAGCAGCTTGCATCACTGGGAGATCCGACCGCACCGTCACGAGAGTTTCTTTCAGATATTGTACATCGAAGGCGGGTCAGGCGATGCGATCTTGGGCGAAAACAGCCATGCCATCCGTCCCCCGGCTATCATCACCGTGCCGCCCGGGCTCAACCATGGCTTTCGTTTTTCACGCGATATCGACGGCCTGGTGATCACCCTGTTGAGATCCCATCTCAGCCATCCGCCCGGCGACCGGAGCCATCTCGGCGAATGGCTGGCGGCGCCGCACCTGACGCCGCTCGATCCCGATCATGCCGAGGCTGCCTATGTCATGCAGACGTTGAAGCGGCTGGGCGACGAATTCGAGAACCGCCGCAGCGGCCGCAACGAGGCATTGGCCGCCTATGTCGCCTTGGCGCTGCGGCTGACGGCGAGGATTTCCCATGAGGGGAATACGCAGGAGCTTCCGCCAAACGAGAACGAGCGGCGGATGGAAATGCTGAGCGAACTCATTCAGCAACATTTTCGGTCACACAAGCCCGCGTCCTTCTACGCCAGGGAGCTTGGGCTTTCCCCGACGCATCTCACCCGTATCGTCCGGTCGATGACCGGCAATACTCCTCATGAATTGATCGCCGGCAAACTCGTCGAAGAGGCGAAACGCCAGCTGGTTTTCACGCTGGGCAGCGTTCAGGAAATCGGATTTCGGCTCGGCTTTGCCGACCCCGCCTATTTCTCGCGATTCTTCGTTAAATACACCGGAGAAACGCCGCGGGTCTGGCGCATGAAGGAGAAGGTTCGGCTTGAAGGTGTATAGGCCACCCGCAATGGTTGCGGCGCGCAACTGCCCTACCAGTCTTTGACGCCCTCTTCCGTGTTGCGGGCGCGTTCGCCGCCGCGGGTCTCGTATGCGTCTCGTTCCTCAGCTGACTTGACGGCATCGTCTGAGCCATCGCGCTGGGCTTCGGGCGTCATGTAGAAGGCGAGCACCTCTTCCAGCCGGGCGGCGGTAAGCGTGGCAGCGAAACTTTTCATGTCGTTTCCTCGGTCGACGGCCTTGAAGCTTGCCTCAGATGCATAGCTTACGATGCGGCCTTCAAGGAACAGTGCGCCGATGGTTTTCACCAACTTTAGACTTTGCTTGACGATTGCTCCCGCCGGATGATCTCTGCCGACCAGTTCCGCGCGATTCCCTCTGGTTTTCGTTTCACGCCGCCGGCCAGGTCCAGTTCCGCACCTCCGGCATGTCCTCACCATATTCACGGACATAGTCGTGATGCTCCGCAAGCTTGCCGCGGAAGGCTGCGAGCGCTTCGCCTGCCTTTTCCTTCAGGCCCGGCACACGCTCGATCGCTTCGATGGCGAGGTGGAAGCGGTCGAGTTCATTGAGGACGGTCATGTCGAAGGGGGTCGTCGTCGTACCTTCCTCGATGAAGCCGCGGACGTGGATGTTGCGGTGGTTGGTGCGTTTATAGGTCAGACGGTGGATGAGATAGGGATAGCCGTGATAGGCGAAAATGACAGGTTTGTCTGATGTGAAGATCGCATCAAATGCCTCATCGGTCAGGCCGTGCGGATGCTGATCCCTGGATTGCAGTGCCAGGAGATCGACGACGTTGACAGTGCGGATCTTCAGTTCCGGAATGGCGTTGCGCAGAAGATCGACGGCGGCAAGCGTCTCCATGGTCGGCACATCGCCGGCGCAGGCCATGACGAGATCGGGCAGGATCGTGTCGTCCTCGTTGCTCGCCCAGTGCCAGATGCCGATGCCGGCCTCGCAATGTTTCACCGCCTCGTCTATCGACAGCCATTGCGGCTCCGGCTGCTTGCCGGCGACAATGACGTTGATGCGGTCATAGGTGCGCAGGCAATGGTCGCCGACCCAGAGCAGGGTGTTGGCATCCGGCGGCAGGTAGATGCGGACGATATCGGCCTTCTTGTTGGCGACGAGGTCGACGAAGCCGGGATCTTGATGGCTGAAGCCGTTGTGGTCCTGACGCCAGACATGCGAGGTCAGCAGGTAGTTCAGCGACGAGATCGGCTTTCTCCACTCGAGTTCCCGCGTCACCTTCAGCCATTTGGCGTGCTGGTTGAACATGGAATCGATGATGTGGATGAAGGCCTCGTAGCAGGAAAACAGGCCGTGCCGGCCAGTCAATAGATAGCCTTCCAGCCAGCCCTGGCAGAGATGTTCGCTCAGCACCTCCATGACACGTCCATCCCGAGACAAGTGGACGTCGTAGGGCTCGATACCCTCCATCCAGACACGGTCGGTGACTTCGAAGACGCTGCCGAGACGGTTCGACTCTGTCTCGTCGGGGCCGAAGATACGGAAATTGGCAGCCTTCGCGTTGCGCTTCATCGTGTCGCGCAGGTAATGGCCGAGGATTTCCGTCGACTGCACCATGGCGCTGCCGTGCTTGCCGATATCGACCGCGCAGTCGCGTATACTTGGAACGTCGAGCTCTTTGCGCAGCAAACCGCCATTGGCGTTCGGATTGGCGCCCATGCGGCGCTCGCCGACAGGGGCGAGCGCCCGCAGCTCGGGTTTCAGCCGGCCGTCGCTGCCGAACAGGTCCTGCGGATCATAGCTGCGCATCCAGTCCTCGAGGATCTTGCGGTGCCCTTCGTTCTCGCGGCAGTTGGAGACCGGCACCTGGTGGGAGCGCCAGAAGCCTTCGACCTTCTTGCCGTCGACTTCCTTCGGTCCTGTCCAGCCCTTCGGGCTGCGCAGCACGATCATCGGCCAGCGCGGGCTGATATCGGGCGCTTTGCCATTGCGGGCTTCCTCCTGGATTTCGCGAATGCGGTCGAAGACCCTGTCGAAGGTCGCGGCCATCTGCTGGTGCATATCGCGCGGCTCGTGACCCTCAACGAAGAAGGGCTCATAGCCGTAGCCTTCAAAGAGGCTCCGCAAATCCTCGTGACTGGCGCGGCCAAGAATGGTCGGATTGGCGATCTTGTAGCCGTTCAGATGCAGGATCGGCAGCACGACGCCGTCGCGGGCAGGGTTCAGAAATTTGTTGGAGTGCCAGCTTGCTGCGAGCGGCCCGGTTTCGGCCTCGCCGTCGCCGACGACGCAGGCAACGATCAGATCGGGATTGTCGAAGGCGGCGCCATAGGCATGGACGAGGGCGTAACCGAGTTCGCCACCCTCGTGGATCGAGCCCGGTGTTTCGGGTGCCGCGTGGCTCGGAATGCCGCCGGGGAAGGAGAACTGCCGGAAGAGCTTGCGCATGCCCTCCGCATCCTCGGAAATATCGGGATAGATCTCGCTGTAGATGCCTTCGAGATAGGTGTTGGCGACCATGCCAGGCCCGCCATGGCCGGGGCCGCACATGTAGATGATGTCGAGGTCGCGAGCGCGGATGAGGCGGTTCAGATGCGCGTAGATGAAGTTGAGGCCGGGTGTCGTGCCCCAGTGGCCGAGCAGCCGGGGCTTGATGTGCTCCGGTTTCAGCGGCTCGCGCAGCAGCGGATTGGCCAGCAGATAGATCTGGCCGATGGAGAGATAGTTGGCGGCGCGCCAATAGCGGTCGATGAGCGTAAGTTCGGCATCGGTAAGGGCAGCGGTCGAGACATGCTTATCCATGGGTTTCTCCCGTTTGAAAACGTCTTCAACGTCAATTCTACCGGCTGATGCCGGCAAGCTGTTGATCTGGATCAGCCACTGCCAAGAACGGTCAACGCCTCGTCGGCGATGATTTGTTCCTCATCGGTGGCGATGACGTGAGCGGCGATGCGGCTTTCCCGCGCGCTAATGGTGAAACCATTGGCGGCATTGGCCTTTTCGTTGATCGTAAGGCCAAGCCAGACCAGCCGCCTGGCCACGCCTGCGCGGATCTCCGGTTGATGTTCGCCGATGCCTGCGGTGAAAACGATAGCGTCAAGGCCATTCAACGTCGCCGCCATGCGGCCGATTTCACCAGCAATGCGCAGCGTGAAGAGGTCGATCGCCTGGTGTGCCTGCGGCCGTCCGTCCTTCAACAGGTCGCGCGTATCGGCGCTGATCCCGGAGACGCCGAGCAGGCCGGCGTTGTGATAGAGCAGATCCTCGATCTCTGCGAAGGACTGTTTCCTCTCTCCGGCCAGATGCAGGATGACGCCGGGATCGAGCCAGCCCGGACGCGTCGCCATCGGGATGCCGTCGAGCGTCGAAAAGCCCATGCTGCAATCGCGGCTGACGCCGTCCTCCAGCGCACAGAGGCTGGCGCCGCTGCCGAGATGGGCGACGACCACCTTTGCCGCGGGCGGCCCCTTGCGGCGAAACTCGCTGGCGATGAATTTATAGGACAGGCCGTGGAAGCCGTAACGCTTGATGCCCTCGTCATGCAGCATCCGAGGAATGGCGAAGCGGCGAACGAGATCGTCCTGGGTGGCGTGGAAGGCCGTGTCGAAGGAGGCCGTCTGGGCAAGATGCGGTTTCAGATGCCGGAGCGCACGGATGAAACGTAGCGCCTGCGGCTGGTGCAGGGGCGCAAGCGAGGTCAGCGCGTCGACCGCATCGATCGCGGCGTCATTAAGGGCGACGGCGCTGGTGAAGCGCTCGCCGCCATGGACGACGCGGTGGCCGGCTGCGCGCACGGCGGCGATATCGAAATGCCCGGCGAGAAGGGAAAAGGTCTCGTCGATGACGCCATGCAGGTCTTCCGTCGTCTCCGCCTTCAGCGGCATCTCGATTGTCTGTGGCCCCGCTGTCAGGCTGAGAGACAGCGGCTCGGCGCGGAAATCGATCACACCCTTGACGATGCGCCGCGCCGCATCGCCGTCGATCGCGAAGATGCCGATCTTCACCGTCGAGGAACCGGCGTTGAAAGTGAGGAGCAGGTCGGTCGATGGCATGTCTCAAAGACTCCGCACGGTTGTGGTCACGACCAAACTTAGCGTCGAGGTTTCCGGCGGAAAGAAGTTATTCGCCCGCTGCTCGTTTTTTGTCGAAGCGCTCACGACCGTCTTGGGCCGGCCGTGATCGACATACGGCATGTTTCACGAATGTGCCGGGACGAGCATGTGACGGTTAATATCGCGCAGTGTCAGTGTCTTACGGGCGGATCAGCCAGGGCGTCATGAGAGCTTCACGCGGCGGAATTATTAACAAAAGGCAAATTTGCAAACGGAATAAGGAACTATGCCATGGCCGATATTGCCCCCAGCCAGGTTCATAGCGACGCTTCCCATCCGCTCCACAGTTCGAATTCGGCCGGCAAATGGTTCTTGCCGCTGTTCGCACTCGTTCTGGTTTGCGGCCTTGGATATGTCGCCTATGCACTCGCCCGCGACCTGACGACCGCAGTTGCCGTTCCCTGGATTCTCCTCGGCCTTGCGCTGCTCATCGCGCTCGGCTTCGAGTTCGTCAACGGTTTCCATGATACGGCCAATGCCGTCGCCACCGTGATCTACACCCGTTCCATGCCGGCGGAATTTGCCGTCATCTGGTCCGGCTTCTTCAACTTCCTCGGCGTGCTGACTTCGAGCGGTGCCGTCGCCTTCGGCATCCTGGCGCTGCTGCCGGTGGAATTGATCCTGCAGGTCGGTTCCGGCTCCGGCCTTGCCATGGTCTTCGCGCTGCTGATCGCCGCGATCGTCTGGAACCTTGGCACCTGGTATCTCGGCCTGCCGTCATCGAGTTCGCACACGCTTGTGGGATCGATCATCGGCGTCGGCCTTGCCAACCAGGTCCTGGCGCCGGCAGGCACGGCGACCAGCGGCGTGGACTGGTCGCAGGCGACCAATATCGGCCTCTCGCTTTTGATCTCGCCGCTGATCGGCTTTGGCCTTTCCGCTGTTCTCCTGCTGGTCATGAAGGTTCTGGTGCGCAACAAGGCGCTTTATGCCGAACCGAAGGGCAGCCAGCCGCCGCCGCTCTGGATCCGCGCGATCCTGATCTTTACCTGCACCGGCGTCAGCTTCGCTCACGGCTCCAACGACGGCCAGAAGGGCATGGGCCTCATCATGCTCATCCTTATCGGCCTGGTGCCGACGGCTTTCGCGCTGAACCGCACGCCCGATGTCAACTATCTCGAAGCCTACAAGTCGGCATCTGTCCAGGTGGAAGCCGCGCTCGGCAAATATGTGAAGCCTGGGGTGACCGTTGCGGACTACGAGGCCGAAGTCAGCAACGCCGTCAAGAACAAGACCTGGACGGATGCGACGACGCCGGCCCTGCAGCAATATATCCACCAGACCAGTGCCGAGGTCGCCGCCTTCCCGACGCTCGAAGCGGTGCCGACCAATCTCGTCGGCAACGTCCGCAACGACATCTATCTGATCGGCGAGGCGCTGAAGCTGATCGACAAGCAAAAGCTGCTGCCGATGGACGCCGGCGACCTCAGCGCGGTCACGAACTACCACAAGGCAGTCGACAACGCGACCAAGTTCATCCCGCTCTGGGTGAAAGTGGCGGTCGCAATCGCGCTTGGCCTCGGCACGATGGTGGGCTGGAAGCGCATCGTCGTCACCGTCGGCGAAAAGATCGGCAAGACGCATCTGACCTATGGTCAGGGTGCGGCAGCCGAAGTCGTGGCGATGGTCACCATCGCTTCGGCCGACCATCTCGGCCTGCCGGTCTCGACCACGCATGTGCTGTCGTCAGGCGTTGCCGGCACCATGGCGGCGAACGGTTCCGGCCTGCAATGGTCAACGGTGCGCAACATGCTAATGGCCTGGGTGCTGACGCTGCCGGCCTCGATCGCGATCGCCTTCGTGCTGTTCGTGATCATGCGTCAGATTTTTTAGGCGTCCCGTCAGGCCGTGGAGGCCAGGCTCGCATTGCGATCGCTGATGAAGATGCCCGCCTCGGCGGCGGGCATCGCCTTGCCGAAAAGATAACCCTGGCCGATATCGCAGCCGAGCTGCAGCAGGAAGGCGAGCTGGCCGTGCTCTTCGATGCCTTCGGCCGTCGTCTTGATGTTGAGGCTCCTGCCGAGACCGAGCATGGCGCGAACGATCTTTTCCTGGCGCTCGTCGTCGCGATAGGTGGCGATGAAACTTTTGTCGATCTTGATCTTGTCGAAACGATAGCGGGCGAGCTGGGCGAGGCTCGAATAGCCCGTGCCGAAATCGTCGAGGGCGATCTGGATGCCGGCCGCATGAAGCTCGTCAAGAATGAGGGCGGCGACGGCGGGATCCTGGATCAGCGCGTTTTCGGTGATCTCCACTTCCAGGCGCTGCGGCGGCAGCCGGCTTGCCGAAAGCACCTTGAGAATGCGCGACGTCAGCAATCTGTCTTCCATCTGCACCGGCGAGACGTTGAAGGACAACGTCACATGCTCCGGCCAGGCGAGGGCGTCGCTGCAGGCCTGGGCGAGAAGATCCTCGAACAATGCCGTGATCATGCCGGTTTCCTCGGCTATATCGATAAAGGCCGGCGGAGGAATATTGACACCGTCGTCGCTGATCCAGCGCGCCAGCGCCTCGAAGCCGCAGAGCTGACCGGTCTTCAGGTCGATCAGCGGCTGATAGAAGGGCTTGATCGCCTTGTTGGAAATTGCGGCACGCAGCCTGGTTTCCAGAGCGGCACGTTCCGTTACCTTGTCCTGCATCGAAGGTTCGAAAACCAAACAGTGGTTGGGTCCACGCGATTTCGCCTCGTACATGGCGAGGTCGGCACGGTGGGCGGCATCTTCCAGCAGCTCGGCTCCCTCGGCCCAGCGGTCGTAGCCAACGCTGGCGCCGACTTCGACGGCAAAGCCATCGATATGGATGGGACGGGTGACGGCCTGGATCAGCAGCTTGGCAAAACGCTCCTCACGCTGTGACGTCAGGGCGAAGGCGACGATGATGAATTCGTCGCCGCCGAAGCGATAGACGCAGTCGGCATTGCCGAGCGCGCAGATGCGTCTGGCAACCTCGATCAACAGGATGTCGCCGCCCTTGTGGCCAACAAGATCGTTGACCTTCTTGAAGCCGTCGAGGTCGACGGAGAAGATGGTGACGTTGCGGTCCCACTCCTCGATCTCGGCCTCGTCGTCTTTGATCGGCCGTGAGAGGATCTTGCGCTCGAAGGCGTAGCGGTTGGGCAGCTTGGTGAGATGGTCGTGGGTCGCGGTCCAATCGGCTTTTGCCTGGGCGGCCGCGCGCAGTTCCATTTCCTTACGCAGGTCGGCGATGCGCAGCACCGAATAGATGAAGCTCATGGCGCCGGCGATGCCGAGCGCCAGAACGACCTTGTCGGCGCCATACTCGCCGAATCCGATCAGGAAGGCGACCAGGCTGTCGTCGAGCTGTAGCAGCGTGCCGAGAAGCCAGAGGGTCACTCCAGACACCACGATCGACACGCATTGCCGTCCGGCCCTGCTTTGGAAAAACACCGGCATTATGCCTTCTCCATCTCCACCTTCGCGGAAATATCACGAAAGTCTGAAATGTTTGTTGAAACCAGAAGGCGAATTATCAGAGGCGCAGCAGCCTGTTGCTGTGCCGCAGAGAGACCCGGCAGGCTTGTGGGGAATCAGGGCGTCGTTATCAGCGCGATGCCCTTAATGGTTCGGAAGACTGGCTCATGCGGGAAAGAACGAAGGCGAGCGTGCTAATGCATCGCTCGCCCTTTCCAGTGCTTCAGGCGGTGACGATCAGCAGCGGAACGCTGACAATGAGACCGACCAGAACCGTGACTGTGGCGACACGCATGAAACGCAGGCGTCGTGTGCGCTCGCCACTCCAATCATATGTCATTCTTCCATCTCCTTGGGACAAGGAAGTAGTTCCCGCAAAGCCGGGTTCAACAGAGATGACGCGATTTGCTTGTGCAAAGCTGGATAAGATCAGCAGTCTCTAATGCTGGAAGCGCAGAGACCAGCGCTGTCCGTTGCTGGTCATGCGGATAACGGAAAGCGGCTCGACGTCGCTCAGCCAGAAGGAGGAGAGTGGCGCCTGAAGCACATGCACGATCGCTGCCCGGATGACGGCCGCATGGCTGATTGCAATGATGTGGCCGTCGAGAACGGTCTGTCCATCCATCCAGCCGGCGATGCGCTTGCGCAGATCAACAAGGCTCTCGCCGCCATGCGGAGCCGCTTCCGGATCGCTCATCCACCCCATGAGGTTTTCCGGCTCTTCGGTCCCGATCGCCGCGATTGACCTGCCGGCCCAGCGGCCATGGTCGCAGTCGCAAAGCGCCTGATCTATCCGGCCTTCGAGGCGCAGCGCATCAGCAGTTTGACGGGCGCGCAAGGCGGGGCTCGTGACAATACAATCGGCGCGGGGCGGGGCGATCATCCTGCCGGCCTCCTTCACTGCCTTGTCCTCCAGCGGTTCGTCGAGCGGGAACAGGGCCTTGCGGCTTGCTGCCGTCGCGCCGTGGCAGATCCAGGTGAGGCGCGTGTTCACAGTCGTTCTTGTCTCCCGGAATGCGGCGACAGCGTCCTTCGCCGGCTTGTGAAGTTTCGTTGACAGTCTCTTCGGCGTGCAGATATAACCGTGCTGTTGCGGGTTTGGAAGCCGGTGTAAGTCCGGCGCGGTCGCGCCACTGTGACCAGCGTGTCGAAGCTCTTCGCGCTGGAAGTCAGACCCTACTGCACAAGCACTCTTTCGACTGAACGCGTCATTCCCGGAGGAATACATGTCTGACACCACTTTCGCGCCCGTTGCTGTACCGGCGCCGATCCCTGTAGGCGAGATCCTGCCCTGGGCGATCTTCGGCGGCCTGCTGATGCTCATTGTCGTCTATTTCGTCGGCACCGAGGAAGGCGCGATGGCGCTGTTCAACGGCATGTATGTGCACGAGTTCGTGCATGACGGCCGCCATCTCCTCGGCTTTCCCTGCCACTAAAGCGCTTCGCGATCGGAGTTCCTGACATGGTTGGAAACCTTCTGCTTCGCGGCATGCTCGCGGGCCTGATGGCTGGCATCCTCGTTTTCGCTTTCGCTCATATGTTCGGCGAGCCGCTGGTCGATGCGGCGATTGCCTTCGAGGAGGCAAGCGCCCAGGCCGCCGGCGAGGCTGCCGAACCCGAAATCGTCAGCCGCGCCACACAGGCCGGTCTCGGCCTTTTCACCGGCGTCATGGCCTACAGCGTCGCCGTCGGCGGGCTCTTCGCGCTCGCCTTCGCTTTCGTGCAAGGCCGCTTCAGCAGCCTTTCGCCGCGCGGCACCTCGGCCGTCATCGCCATTGCCGCCTTTGTGGCGGTTGTCCTCGTTCCCGGTATCAAGTATCCGGCCAACCCGCCAGCGGTCGGCACTCCCGATACGATCGGCGTCAGGACCGAACTGTTCTTCCTGATGATCGTCGTTTCGCTTGCGGCGCTGATTGCCGCAGTGGCGCTGTCGCGCCGCCTTTCCGAGCGTTTTGGTCTCTGGAACGGCGCGATCATCGCCGGCATCGTCTATCTCGTCTTCATCGGCGTCGTGCTCTATCTGCTGCCGCCGATCAACGAGGTCCCGGAGAACTTCTCGGCGATGGTACTTTGGCGGTTCCGCACGACCTCACTCGGCATGCATGTGATCCTCTGGGCAACCTTGGGCCTTGCCTTCGGAGCATTGGCGGAAAAGCGGCTTGCGGTTAAGAGCGGGCTGCGGCCAGCGTTTCGGTGATCCGGCGTATCGAGGTGGCGACTTGCTACCCCTTCTCCCCAGCGGGGAGAAGGTGGCCCGAAGGGTCGGATGAGGGCGCCACACGGCACGCCCTATATGTTGCCCTTCGCTTGTGCTCAGTGCATTCGCAGCTTTGCTGCTCACCCCTTGCATGTTCAAACTGCATCCGTTGATGATGGGTGCGACCCCTGGGGGATGGCCATCCCCAGGGGTCGGACGGGCGGGACCGTAACCCCCTTGGCGTGAACCGGGGATGAGCCTGGTCCGCTCGTCCTTCGCGTTTGTCCTGAACAGATAGTGGGGAGCAGGTCCCGTATGCAAGGCAAGGTATCGTCCGAACGCGCCGCGATGGCGACAGTTTATGTCGGCATCGATGTCTGTAAAGAGTGGCTGGACATTCATCTGCATCCTCTCGGCCGCAGTTTTCGGGTGACCAACGACACGGCCGGCCTGCGCCGCCTCAAGCGGGAGCTCGATGCGCTTGACCAGATGCCGCGCTCGGCGCTGCGTATCGTCATGGAAGCGACCGGCAAGTGGCATCGCGCCGTCCAGCGCTCGCTGCATGCCGATGGCTTTTACGTGTCGGTCGTCGATCCGCTGCGCGCCCGACTGTTTGCCAAAGCCTGCGGCTTTCTCGCCAAGACCGATCGGCTCGATGCGCGGTTTCTGGCCATCATGGGAGAAGCCCTCAAGCCCGCACAGACCCCACCGCCGGACCAAGCGCTGGAAACCCTGCAGGAACTGGTCAATGCCCGATCTGCCGCCAATGGTGAACGCACCGCCCTGTCCAACCGGATGAAGACGGCCGTGACCGCTTTCCTGCGCAAGGAACTGACGCGCCGGCTTGCCGCGCTCGACACCCATATCGCAAGACTGGACGCCGAGATCGAGCGCAGCATCTGCGCCGATCCCGAGATGCGCCGCCGCCTCGACATCCTCATCTCCATTCCTGGCATCGGAGCCGTCACCGCCGCAAGCCTGATCGCTGGCCTTTGCGAACTTGGCGCCTGCTCCGGCAAGCAGGCCGCCATGCTGACCGGCCTTGCGCCGATTGCCTGCGAAAGTGGCGAGCGGGCCGGACATCGCTCCATCAGGGGCGGACGCCCAGCACCCAGGAACGCCATCTACATGGCCGCCCTGTCCGCCTCTCGTCACAACCCGGACCTCGCACGCTTCGCCGCAAGGCTGAAGAAAGTCGGAAAACCCAATAAGGTCGTCCTCGTCGCCGTCATGAGAAAGCTCATCGTCCTGGCAAACACCCTCATCACCAAAAACCGCATCTGGACACCAAATCCACCTTGACACCAAACACAGATGCTCATCTGCCTGCAGGCATCTTCTCCCCGCTGGGGAGAAGGAATATGTGGCGGCGCCGTATTCCTCTCTCGTCCGTCAGGAGCCCGAGGACAGGAAGGCAAGTTGGTGGGATGGCACGCTATCTCTATCGACGGCTTGCATTTCTTGGTCTCAACGCGACCTTGCTTCTATTGATTGCCGGAAGCGTTTTTGCCCATAGCCGCGGCGGCGGCAGCGGCAGCCACGCCGGGCTGGATGTCCCGGAAATTTCCCATGGCGAGATGGCTGTCATGTCTGACTATCGCAGTGGGATTATCGACCTTGCATCGCGTGCAGTCGATACGAACGAGCCGTTTCGCCGCATGCTGAACTATGCCGAGATCCAGTATTCCTACTGTCTGTGGGGCCGGATGCCGGGCAGCGTGGCGGATGAGGAAAGTCCGTTCAACGAATGCACCCATGCCTATCTGGCCGCGACCAAGGCCGTCTTGCTTTCAATGCGCGAGATGCCGCGGGAGGCCGCTGCTGCAGGCGAAATCATTTCCGCTGTCGATGCTGACATGGTGCGGCGCGGTCTCGCGCTCATCACCTGCCGGTTCAGCGGCGAGGCCTTCAACACAGCCGATATCGTCAAGCCGCGCTGGAGCGGGATCCCATTCCATGTCGCCAGCATGGCGTCTCTGACGGGGCTCGCCTCTTTGTTCGGCCTCGGTGTGTTTGTGCTTCGCCGCCTCTCGCAACCGAAGGCTCAATCGTTGGAATAGCGCTGCTCGCGCCACGGATCGCCATACATGTGGTAGCCGTTCTTTTCCCAGAAGCCTGCCTGGTCGGCTGATATCAACTCGATGCGGCGCAGCCATTTGGCGCTTTTCCAGAAATAGAGATGCGGCACGACGAGGCGCATCGGTCCGCCGTGCTCCGGCGTCAGCGGCAGGCTTTCCCAGGCCGTGGCGAGGATCGCATCCTCGGCTGCGAAATCGGCGAGCGGCAGGTTGGTGGTGTAGCCGTCATAACTCGTCAGCATGACGTAACCGGCTTCTGGCTTCGGCATGGCGAGGTCGAGCAGATCGCGCGTCGAAACGCCTTTCCATTTGTTGTCGTAGCGCGACCAAGTGGTGACGCAGTGGATATCGCTAACTTTGGTGCTCTGCTCGATCGCCTGGAAGGCGGCCCAGGTGAGGGTGAGCGTCGTTTCGACGAGGCCGCGCACGTCGAGCCGCCATGTATCGGTCGAAACGACAGGCTGCTGGCCGAGATCGAGCACCGGCCAGTTCTTGACAAGGTGCTGGCCGGGCGGCAGGCGCTCGGCTTCGGGCCGACTGATGCGGCCGGTGAGGAACTTACCTTCGGTCGCCCAACGGCGTTTGGAGGTAGTGAGCTTGCTGTCGGTGGGCGCCTGATCGTCGCTCATGAGTGGGTCTCCTGCGATGCAGCAATAGGACATCCGCCCTTGGCGGGTGTCAAGTTTGGGCGACCCCTTGGAAATCCTTGCCGGGCTCACTAAACTCGATGCCATGGGGCATGCCTCGCTGGGGAGTGGAGGCAGGAAGGGGAGGAGCCGGTTCTGTCTTCGAGATATCGTGCGATAGCGGCGTTGCTGGTCGTGCCGCTGATCATCTTCGCTTTCTTCACCTATGGAAGCGCGATTGCGACGCGCGTCTATATGGAGGAGGCTTCGGCGCAGGCCGGAACGGCGCTGCGCCTTGCCGTTTCGGCACTCAGCGGCCATCTCAACCGCTACGAGGCGCTACCGGCGCTGATCGCCGATCACGACGATATCAAGGAGCTGGTGAGCGCGCCCGAGGATGAGGCGCTGCGCGATGCGGCCAATCTCTATCTCAAGGCGATCAACGGACTGCTGAAATCCTCCGACATCTATGTGGTCAAGCCGGATGGAGAGACGATCGCGGCCAGCAATTACGATAGGCCTGCAAGTTTCGTCGGACAGAATTTCAGCTACAGGCCCTATTTCCAGGATGCGATCGAGGGCCGGCAGGCGCGGTTCTACGCGCTCGGCACCACCTCGCTGAAGCGCGGCTATTATTTTGCCGCACCGATCCGGACCGGCGCGGATATTCGCGGCGTCATCGTCTTCAAGGTCGATATCGACATGATCGAATCCTCCTGGGGCGGCGGCGAATACAAGATCTTCGTCTCCGATCCCGAGGGCATCATCTTCATGTCGGGAAGCCCGGAATGGCTTTACGGCGCCATCCTGCCGCTGACGGCCGATCGTATCGCCCGCACCGAGGCGTCGCGGCGTTATGCCAATGCCAGGCTGACGGCGCTGCCAGTGACGCGACACCACTTCGACCAGCATGAGCTGATGACGCTGGCCGGCGAACGCGGCTCGAGCGAATATCTGGTGCTCTCGCATTACATGCCGGCCGAGGACTGGACGGTGAACGTGCTGATGGAAACGAGTTCCATCCGCACCCAGGCGCGCACGGCGCTTGCGGCCGTCTTTCTCATCCTGTGCATCGCCGGGCTTACGGTGGCGGTTCTGCGCCAGCGGCGGACGCGGCTTGCCGACCGCATGCAGATGCAGGCCGAGGCGCGCAACGAGCTGGAACGACGTGTCGAGGAGCGCACGGCCGATCTTGCCCGAGTCAACAGCCGTATCGAAGAGGAGATCGCCGAGCGGCGGCAGACCGAGCAGCAGCTCCGCCAAACGCAGGCCGACCTGATCCAGGCCGGAAAACTTGCCGGTCTCGGGCAGATGTCGGCTGCTCTTTCGCACGAGTTCAACCAGCCGCTCGCCGCGGCCAAGACCTATACGGACAGCGCCTCGGTGCTCATCGACCGTGGACGGACGGAAGAGGCGCGGGACAATATCCGGCGTATCGGCGGGCTGATCGACCGGATGGCGTCGATCAGCCGTCACCTGCGCAACTTCGCCCGCAAACCGAACGAGAAGCTCGGCCCCGTTTCCCTCGACGAGGCGATGCGCGACACGCTCGAGATCATCGCCTGGCGGCTGAAGGCGGCAGATGCCGAACTGCTGCTCGATCTCGGGCCGCGTCCGCCGGTGGTGCGCGCCGGTTCGGTGCGGCTGCAGCAGGTGCTGGTCAACGTGATCTCGAATGCGGCCGATGCGGTGGAAGGGCTTAATGACCGGCGCATCGAGATTTCGGCCTTCGATGAAGCCGGCAAGGTGGTGCTGACGGTGCGGGACCATGGACCGGGCGTGCCAGCCGCAATCGCCGAGCGCATCTTCGACCCGTTCTTCACGACGAAGGGTGTCGGTAAGGGGCTCGGCCTCGGGCTTTCGATCTCCTATAACATCATCAAGGATTTCGGTGGCAGCCTTACAGCTGCCAATCATCCCGAAGGGGGCGCGGTGTTCCGCATCGAGCTGCAATCGGCGGCAGGGCTGATGCCGGAGGCAGCGGAATGAACGATGCAAAGATCCTGCTGGTTGACGACGAGGAGGAACTGCGACGCTCGACGGCGCAGGCGCTGGAGCTCTCCGGCTTCAGTGTCGAGACCTATTCGAACGGCGACCACGTGCTGGAGCTGATCGGCTACAGCTTTCCCGGCGTCGTCGTCAGCGATATCCGCATGCCCGGCATGGACGGCATGACGCTGATGCAGAAGATCCGCGAGCTCGACCCGGAGGTGCCGGTCATTCTCGTCACCGGCCACGGCGACGTTCAGCTTGCGGTGAAGGCGATGCGCGAGGGCGCCTATGATTTCATCGAGAAGCCGTTCACGCCGGAGATGCTCGCCGGCGTCATCCGCCGGGCGATGGAGCGGCGCGGCCTCGTGCTCGAAAACCGGCTGCTGAAGGCGGTCGCCGGCAAGCGCGACGATATCGAGGCGCGGCTGCCGGGGCGCACGCAGGTGATGGTGGATTTGCGCTATCGCATCCGGGCGATCGGGGCGAGCGATGCCGATACGCTTATCGTCGGGGAAACGGGGGCCGGCAAGGAAGTGGTGGCGCGGGCGCTCCATGACATCAGCGCCCGGGCGAGCCGGCCGTTCATCGCGATCAATTGCGCCGCACTTCCGGCAAACCTGATCGAGAGCGAACTCTTCGGCCATGAGGTGGGAGCCTTTCCGGGCGCGGTAAGGCCGCGCTATGGAAAGTTCGAACATGGGCGCGGCGGCACGATCCTTCTCGACGAGATCGGCTCCATGCCCTTCGACCTGCAGGCGAAGTTCCTGCGGGTGCTGCAGGAGCGGGTGATCTCCAGGCTCGGATCGAACGAGATCGTACCGCTCGACGTGCGCTTCATCGCGACCAGCAAGGTGGATCTGGAAGCGGAAGTGGCGGCCGGCCGCTTTCGCGCCGATCTCCTCTACCGGCTGAACGTTGCGACGCTGCATGTGCCGTCGCTGTCGCAGCGGCGGTCGGACATTCCGCTGCTTTTCCTGCAACTGGTGCGGGAAGCGGCCGCCCGCTACGGCCGCGATGAGATGGCGGTGCCGCCGGACGTGATTTCCGACATCGCTCAGCGCGACTGGCCCGGCAACGTGCGCGAACTCCGGAATGCCGCCGACCGTCTGGTCCTCGGTCTCGATGATGGCGGGCCACAGGCAGAGGAAGCGACCGGGCTTGCGGAGCGTGTCGCCGAATTCGAACGGGGGGTCATTGCCAGCGCGCTGGTGGCTCATGGCGGCAGCCTCAGGCCGGTCTATGAGTCGCTCGGTATTTCCCGGAAAACACTCTACGAAAAGATGCAGAAATACGGTCTCGACAAGCGAATGCTGACAACCGAAAGTCAGCGCCCCTTTTAACGGCGCATGTATACCAGCCACATTTTACGACTTGCCATGCAACCATTTGGTTGCCTATAAGGAGAAAAATAGGCAACCAAATGGTTCCGTATAAAGACATTGATGATGACGCAGTTTTCCGGGCTCTGGCAGATGCGAGCCGGCGGCAGTTGCTAGATCGGCTGTATGCGAGGAACGGCCAGACTCTGGCTGAGCTCTGCGAGGGGCTTGCGATGACGCGCCAGGCCGTGGCCAAACATATTGCGATCCTGGAGGAGGCGAGCCTCGTTTCGTCCAAGCGCCAGGGCCGGCAGAAACTGCACTTCATCAATCCCGTGCCGATCAACGAGATCGCGCAACGATGGATCAACAAATTCGAGCGGCAGCAGCTGAATGCGCTCGCCGATCTGAAGCAGACCCTCGAAGGCAAGGGCGGCCACTAGATCCGCGGCCTGGCCATCGGGAGCATCTTGTCCTCGCCAAAAAGGAGTATCATCGTGGCTGGCAGCACATATAACTATGTCACCTTTATTCGCACGACGCCGGAGCAGCTTTGGGCGGCGCTGACGACGGCCGAGTTCATGAAGAAATTCTGGCTCGGCGCCCACTTCGAGACCGAGTGGCGAGCGGGCGCCGCCTGGAAGCTTCTGTTCGAGGACGGATCGGTCGCCGACACCGGCGAGATCCTGGAATGCGATCCGCCGAAACGGCTCGAGCTGAAATGGCGGAACGAGTTCATGCCGGAGCTGAAGGCCGAGGGCTATTCGCAATGCGTGATGGAGATCGAGGCGGTCAACGATACGGCTACCAAGCTGACGGTGACCCATTCCATTGCGGTCGAGAATTCCAAGCTTATCAACGCCGTTTCCGGCGGCTGGCCACGCATTCTCTCGAACCTCAAGTCGCTGATCGAAACCGGCGAAGTGGTGCTGCCTCCCAAAAAATAAGGCAGACGTCATAGTGCGATGGGTGGATTTCCACCCATCGCACCGGCCGTTTGTTTCCAAATCGACCCATGCTGCATCGCACTGTCGCAAAATCGTCTTTCGAAAGCGGCTGCAATGATTGCGGGTCGATTTTTCCCGGCGGCAAATAGGTCATCCGAACCGGCGCGGAGGATGTGTCGGCGGGCTCGCTTATTTCATCAGGGAGGAAACGATGAAAATTCTGAAGGCCATGCTCGGCCTGACCGCGGCTGCCGCGGTCTCTCTTCTCGTCGGCGTCGCTTCGGCGCAGACCTATCCCGAGCGCACCATCACCATGGTCGTGCCCTTTGCGGCCGGCGGCCCCACCGACACCGTCGCGCGCCTGGTCGCCGAATCCATGTCGAAGGATCTCGGCCAGCAGATCGTCGTCGAAAATGTCGGCGGCGCCGGCGGCACGCTCGGCGCGGGCCGCGTGGCGAGTTCCGATCCCGACGGTTACACCATCCTGCTGCACCATATCGGCATGGCGACCAGCGCTACGCTCTACCGCAAGCTCGCCTACGACACGCTCGGCGCCTTCGACTATGTCGGCCTCGTCACAGAGGTGCCGATGACGATCGTTGCCCGTAAGGACATGGAGCCTGCCGACCTCAAGGGATTGATCGATTATATCAAGGCCAACAAGGACAAGGTGACGGTCGCCAATGCCGGCATCGGCGCGGCCTCGCATCTCTGCGGCATGATGTTCATGAGCGCCATCCAGACACCGCTCACGACCGTTCCCTACAAGGGCACCGGCCCTGCCATGACCGATCTGCTCGGCGGTCAGGTTGATGTCATGTGCGATCAGACGACCAACACGACGAAGCAGATTCAGGGCGGCACGATCAAGGCCTATGCCGTGACCTCGCCCAAGCGGCTCGACGTGATGAAGGACATTCCGACGGCCGTCGAAGCCGGGCTGCCGGGTTTTGAAGTCGGCATCTGGCACGGCATCTATACGCCGAAGGGCACGCCGGCTGAGATCAACGAACGTCTGTCGAAGTCGCTGCAAGTCGCGCTGAAGGATCCGAATGTCGGCGCCCGCTTCGCCGAGCTCGGCACGGCGCCATCCTCCGACGCCGATGCGACGCCGGCTGCGCTGAAGGCCAAGCTCGAAAGCGAGATCGCCCGCTGGAAGCCGATCATAGAGGCCGCCGGCGAGTATGCCGACTGAGAGTATACCCGCATCCTGGGCGTGCTGGCCAAGCCCCTCACCCTAACCCTCTCCCCGCGTGCGGGGAGAGGGGACCTGCCTAACACAACGGTGGGAAAGGGCGAGAGGTCTGCGGCGTATCCCCTTCTCCCCGCGCGCGGGGAGAAGGTGCCGGCAGGCGGATGAGGGGCTACTTTCTTTGTGACCGCGTCACATCAATCATCTCCAACCCCAGGAGACACCATGAAGTCCATCAGTTTCGATACCACCAATGCGATCTGCGGTGCGCTTTTCGTCGCGACCGGTGCTTTCTTCGCCATCCAGTCGCTGGGGCTCGACCTCGGCACGGCAGTGCGCATGGGGCCTGGCTATTTTCCGTTGGTGCTTGCCGGTGTGCTCGTGCTTCTCGGCGCGATCATCTTCATTCAGGCACTCCGCGTCGAGGGCGAGCCTATCGACCCCTTTGCCTGGCGCGGCATGCTCTTCATCCTGCCGGCACCGGTGTTCTTCGGGCTGACGGTGCGCGGTCTCGGATTTGCACCGTCACTGTTCCTCACCGCCTTCATCGCCTGCTTCGCATCGCAAAAGATGAACGTGTTCTTCGCGATCATCCTCTCGCTGCTGCTGACGATCTTTTCGGTGGCGGTCTTCAGCTACGGGCTCGGCCTGCCGTTCGAGCGCTTCGGCCCCTGGGTCCGGTTCTAGGAGGCGATGATGGATCTTTTTAGCAATCTCGCGCTCGGCTTTGCAACAGCCGGCACTCCGGAAAACCTACTCTTCTGCCTGATCGGCGTGCTGCTCGGCACGCTGATTGGCGTGCTGCCCGGCATCGGCGCCACGGCGACGATCGCCATGCTCCTGCCGATCACCTTCCAGCTCGAACCAGTCTCCTCGCTGATCATGCTCGCCGGCATCTATTACGGCGCACAGTATGGCGGCTCGACGACGGCGATCCTGATCAACATGCCGGGCAGATCTTCCTCGGCGGTGACCGCGATCGATGGCTACCAGATGGCCCGCAAGGGCAGGGCGGGGGCAGCACTTGCGATCGCGGCGCTCGGCTCGTTCTTCGCTGGCACCGTGTCGACCTTCCTCGTCGCGATCTTCGCGCCGCCGCTCACCGCAATCGCGCTGCAATTCGGCTCGGCGGAATATTTCTCGCTGATGATCGTCGGTCTCGTTTCCTCGATCGCTCTTGCGCACGGGTCTGTCGTCAAGGCGCTGGCCATGGTGGCGCTCGGGCTGCTACTTGGCCTGGTCGGCACCGACATCTATACCGGCACGCCGCGCTTCACGCTCGGCATCCGCGAATATGCCGACGGTCTGAACTTCGTGGCGCTTGCCGTCGGCGTATTCGGGGTTGCCGAAATCCTGCGCAACCTCGAGGGCGAGTCGACACGTACGGTGCTGATGGCAAAGGTCACCGGCCTCTTGCCGTCCCGCCAGGAATTCAAGGAGATGATCGCACCGATCATTCGCGGCACGGCGATCGGTTCGGCGCTCGGCATCCTGCCAGGCGGTGGCGCCATCCTTGCCTCCTTCGCCTCCTATACGGTGGAAAAGCGGATGTCGAAGACGCCGGGGGAATTCGGCAAGGGTGCGGTTGCCGGCGTCGCGGGACCGGAATCGGCCAACAATGCCGGCGCCCAGACCTCGTTCATTCCGCTGTTGACGCTCGGCATTCCGGCCAACCCCGTCATGGCGCTGATGATCGGTGCGATGATCATCCAGGGCATCGTGCCGGGGCCGAATGTCGCCATCGAACAGCCGGCGCTGTTCTGGGGCATCATCGCCTCAATGTGGATCGGCAACCTGATGCTGGTCATCCTCAATCTGCCGCTGATCGGGCTCTGGGTGAAACTGCTGACCGTGCCCTACTACGTGCTCTTCCCTGTCATCATGGCCTTCTGCTCGATCGGGGTCTACAGCGTCAACGCCAATGTTTACGATCTCTATGCCGTCGCCTTCTTCGGGCTCATCGGCTATGTGCTGGCGAAGCTTCGTTGCGAGCCGGCGCCGCTCCTGCTCGGCTTCGTGCTGGGGCCGCTGCTCGAGGAGAACCTGCGTCGCGCCATGATCCTGTCGCGCGGCGATCCCACGACCTTCGTAACGCGACCGATCAGCGCCATTCTCCTGGCGATTGCGGCCGCCGTCCTCATCGTCGTCTTCCTGCCGAGCATCAAGAAGAAGCGCGAGGAGGTGTTCGTCGAGGAAGCCTGAAGGGTTGAACTTGTGGGCCGTTTGATGAACAACGGATGGTCTGACGCGGGCGCCGGTTGGGCGCCCGTCTCGCTTGACAGGATATCCAGGCCCATGAGCATTGCCCGATGAGCATTCCCGCCCGGATGAATGACGAGTTGCCGTTTCTGACCTCCCTGCGCCGCGACCTGCACGCCCATCCCGAACTCGGTTTCGAGGAGGAGCGTACCGCCGGCATTGTCGCGAGGCTTCTCGAAGAGGCCGGCATCACCGTGCATCGCGGACTCGGCGGTACCGGCGTGGTCGGTACGCTGCAGCTCGGCAACGGCACGCGCAGGATCGGGCTCCGCGCCGACATGGATGCGCTTGCCATGTCTGAGATGGCGGAGCGGCCTTATAAATCGACAGTATCAGGTAAGATGCATGCTTGCGGCCATGACGGACATACCGCAATGCTCATCGGCGCCGCCCGGCATCTGGCGGCGACACGGAATTTTTCCGGTACAGTGCATTTCATCTTCCAGCCGGCCGAAGAGGGGCGCGGCGGAGCGAAACGCATGGTCGAGGAGGGGCTGTTTCAACTTTTTCCCTGCGATGCCGTCTATGGGCTGCACAACATGCCTGGGCTTGCGGTCGATGAGATCGCCGTGGTCGAGGGACCGCAGCTTGCCTCCTCCGACAGTTGGCGGATTACCTTCCGCGGGACCGGCACGCATGGCGCCAAGCCGCATCTCGGCCGCGATCCGATCACGGCCGCCGGCACCTTCCTGTCATCGCTGCAGACGATTGTCGGACGGGTGATCGATCCGCTGCAACCGGCGGTCGTCAGCCCCTGTTTCCTGCAGGCGGGCGACCCGAAGGCGCTGAACGTCATTCCTGATATCGTCGAGATTGGCGGAACGGCGCGGGCCTATTCGCCTGAGGTGCGCGATCAGCTGGAGACCGAGATCGGCCGGTTAGCGCAAGGTACCGCGGCCATGTACGGAATCGCAGTGGACTATGCATTCGAGCGGCGAATTCCGCCTGTCGTCAATGATGCGGATGCGACGGCGCGGGCGCTTGGTGCGGCCGGTGCGGTCTTTAATGAGAAGGTGCGGACAAGCTTTCCGCCATCGACCGCGGGAGATGATTTCGCCTTCTTCGCGCAGAATGCACCGGGCTGCTATGTCTGGCTCGGCAACGGTCCGGCGATGGACGGGGCGCTGCACCATAATACGGCTTATGATTTCAACGATGCCGCGCTTGGCTATGGAGCGGCTTATTGGGTGGCGTTGGTGGAGCGGGAGTTGCAAGGGTAAGCTCCGGCGTTTGCCGCCCCTCATTCGCCCTACGGGCACCTTCTCCCCATGGGGAGAAGGGGAATCGATACGTTGCGGCGAGTCTCTTCTTCCCAGCAGGAAGAAGGAGGCGGCAGACGGATGGGGCCACACGGCACTCCATCGTCATATCATATGTGCGTTTTGGCTTACAGAACCTCTAGCACCGGGCTCTCCGTCACTGTCCCCATTACCACATCGGCAATGCCGCGATCGGTCTGATGCGGGCCGGCATTGCAGGCGAGCGTTGCGCCGAAGCAGGCCTTGAAGACCCGATAGGGTGGTTTCCAGTCGACGATCTTTTCCATTGCACTGCGTATGCGGACGAAGGCCAAGGCGGTGTCCTTCAGTGATGCCTCCGTCACCAGACCGGAGAGCGGTAGCGGCAGCATCGCTTCGATCCGCCCATCCTTGGCGACCGCCATGCCGCCGCCGGCTGATATGACGGCGTTGGCGGCGAGCGCCATGTCGCCCGCATTGCCACCGAAGACGGTGAGGTTGTGGCTGTCATGCGAAACCGTGGTGCAGAAGGCGCCGCGCCATTCACCCCAGCCGGTGAGGAAGCCGATGCGCGGGATGCTGTCGGTCTTGCCGTGGCGATGGACGACGGAGATCATGGCGCTGCCGACCGGCGGCACGACGAAACCGTCCCTCACTTCGGTTTCGGCCTCGCCCCATTGCGTGAAGCGCGGGCGGTCGATGGTGGCGACGCGGACGCGCTCGCCCTGGGCCGGAATGCGGAAATCATTCTCGGTCAGCGGCGGCAGCTTCGTCGAATTGACAAGCGGCGCCGTATCAATCTGCTGGACGGCCACCTGCATGCGGCCGTTGCGGGCGACGATACGGCCGCCTGATATGACCAGCCGCGCGCGGAATTCCGTGAGGTCGTCAAAGAGCACCATGTCGGCGCGGCGGCCGGCGGCGAGGAGGCCGAGATCGGGACGCTGCAGACGTTGTGCGGCATTGAAGGTCGCTGCACGGATGGCCCATTCCGGCTTCATGCCGTAGCGCACCAGGCGCCTGATGACGTCGTCGAGGCCGCCGTCTTCCTGGAGTTCGTCGGGAAAGACGTCGTCGGTGCAGAGCGTGACGGCCGGGGGCAGGTGGCCGAGACCGTTCAGCACCTCGACGAACTCCTTCAGCAGATGGTCGTGAGAGCCGCGCAGCTCGATCGTCAGGCCGGCGGAAAGCTTGGCAAGGAGATCGGCGCCGGAGGTAAGTTCGTGGTCGGAGGTGATGCCCGATGCCATGAAGGCGTTGAGATCGGTGCCTTCGAGGCCGCGGGCATGGCCGCAGACGAGCTTGCCGGCGGCAAGGCCGGCATTGACGATGGCGGTCATGCGCGGATCGCCGTCAATGACGCCGCGCATGTTCATCACTTCGGCGACGCCACCGACGGCGGAGGAGCGCAGCATCTCGGCGACGACGGCAGCATCGAAATCGGCGCCGGCAATTTCCAGGCCTGGCGCGGAAGGCACACAGGAGGGCGCGAGCAGGATCACGCGCAGTGGCAGGCCGCGCGCCGCCTCGATCGCCCAGCGCACGCCGTCGAGCCCATGGACGGTGCCGAATTCGTGCGGATCCCAGACGATCGTCGTCACGCCGCGCGGCAAGACGGCGTTCGCATATTCGGCCGGCGTCACCATCGAACTTTCGACATGCATGTGCGTGTCGATCAGGCCGGGCGTCAGGATGCGGCCCGAAGCATCGATGGTCTCGATGGCATCCGTTCGGCTTGCCGGGGCATGGACGCTTGATATCAGCGCGCCGACGAGGCCGACATCGGCTTCCCGGATCAGGCCCGTTACCGCATCGAGCAGCCTGCCGCCGGTGATCAGCACGTCGAAAGGAGCGTCGCCGCGCGCTGCAGTGACGGCGCGGGCGCGCAAGGCGGGATCATTGAGATCGGCGGGTTCCTGACGAGGGGTGGCGTTCATTTGCGGGCCTCGTTGACCAAAGCGGCGAGAATGATGACACGCGCCGTGCCGGCATCGATGTCGGCGGCGAATTGGGCATTGAAGGTCGCATGCGTGGCGCGGGTCTCGACGATGGTGCGGCCACGGGTGAGGGCACCCTGCAGCTCGACGTCGATGCGGGCGGGACGGAAGCTCACGACATCAGGGGCTACGAAGGCGACGGCCGCAGAGGGGTCGTAGATTGCCATCGCCGGGCGGCCGCGGCTGGTGCCGATGCGGATATAGGCCGAGAACATATCGGTGATCAGCTCTGCATTGGCGCCGCCGGCATTGCGCATGGGTTCGGTGTCCTCAGGCCTTGCCAGCACCTTGCGGCAGAGGTCGAGATCGACCATGCGCAGCGGAAGGCCATGGGCGATGACGATCGAGAGGGCCTCGGGATCGGCGAGCGCGTTGAATTCGGCGGAGGCCGTATGGTTGCCGCTGGTGACGCCGCCGCCCATCCAGACGAGTTCGGTGATACGGGCGGCAAGATCGGGCCGGGCAAGAGCCACGGCGGCGATGTTGGTGAGGGGCCCGAGCGCCAGGATACGGTGCTGGCCCTGGCGCTCCAGCCAACGGCAGAGTGCTGCGAAGGCATCGCTGTCGGCAAGGGCCGCCACCTTCGGCAGGCTCTTGCCTGATGTCGGGATGCCGGTTTCGCCGAGGATCGCCTGCGCGGTTTCGAGCTTGCCGAGCACGGGCATGGCGCGGCCGGTGTGGATGGGAAACTTCCAGCCGAAGGCACTGGCGGCGCCGGCGGCGTTCACCTTTACCTGCGCCAGAGGCGTATTGCCGAAGACCAGCGATACGCCGTCGATCTCGAATTCCGACTGCACCACCACCAGAATGGCGGCGATATCGTCGAAGCCCATATCGGTGTCGATCCAGACGCCCATGATTTCACCCGAAACGTTTGAGGTTTGCAGCACCTGCAACCGGCAGATCGAAGGTGAGTGCACTGCCGGTCTCGTGCGACGGCAGGCATGCATCGATCTCCGCTTTGATCGGGCCGAGCGCGGTGTCGAGGAGGAGTGCTGCCGAGGCAATGAAAGCTTTTTTCATCTCACATTTTCTCCATCTCTGAGGTTTTTGGTGCCGGCTTCGCAGGCCGGGATGATTGGCGGACGATCAGCTGCATGGCGACGCGTTCGATCTCCGCGGTAACGAGCACGCCCTTGCGGATGGTGCTTGTTTTTATAGTATCCACCAGCGCCGATACGGCAATTTCGGCAATCCTATCCATGTCCATCCGGACCGTCGTCAGCGACGGCGTGACAACAGGCGACCAGATGAGGTCGTCGAAACCGGTGACGCTGACGTCAGTGGGAATGTTGATGCCAGCCTGCTGCAACTCCGTCAGCGCCCGCAACGCCTGCAGGTCGGAGAGGGCTGCGAAGGCGGTGAAACCCTGTCTGACTTTTTCGGCGAGGCCGAGCGGGCAGCCACTGCCGTTCTCCCGCTCCAGCCGGTCGATCCACAGGGTTTCCGAATGCATGCCCGGGCGCATGCCGGAGCGGATGCCGCCGGCGCGGTCGTTCTGGACGTTGGATCCCTGATTGTTGCCGATGATGAGGATACGGCGATGGCCGAGGCCCGCCAGATGAACGGCGATTTCGTGGCCGCCCTGCCAATGGTCGGCGGCAACGGTGTTTCCAGGCGTCGAGGGAGTATCGATGATGGCGACCGGACAGGCCGCTGCCGAAATGCGGGTGGCGCGGCGGGGAATGATGACCATGCCGTCGACGCCGCGCTCGGCAAGCCGGTTGATCGCCTCGGTCTGGGCGGCGACATCGCCGCGGGAATCGGCGATCAGCACGCCGTAACCTGCGGCGGACGCAGCAAATTCGATCGCCTGCGCGATCTTCGGGAACAGCGGATTGGCGATATCGGGCAGCACTAGACCGAGAACGCCGCTGCGGCCGGTCCGTAGCGCCCGGCCGGCCTGGCTCGGGACGTAACCGAGTTCGGCCGCATGCTCGCGAATTCTTTCGACCAATTGGCCGGAGACCCGGCCTTTGCCGGAAAGGGCATTGGAGACCGTCGCGACGGAGACGCCGAGCGACGTTGCTATCCTGCTGAGGTTCGGTCCCGGGCGCGGTGCTGCCATGATCGACGATCACTTTGATTAATCGTTTAATCAGAGTGATAGCTCAGCTTTTTCTGCATGTCGAATCCAAATGCATCTTATCGCAATTATTCGATTGCGGCACGCCGCAGGCAAGAAAAAGCCCCGCGAGGCAATCGCGAGGCTTTGTACTTCTCAAGTCGATTGCGGCAGCTGTCAGCCCTTGACAGCCACAACCTTCGCCGCCGGTGCGGTCGTCTTGCCGTCGGGGGCGAAGCCACCACCAACCGCGATGTTCAGCGAGACATAGTCCTTGGCCATCTGTTGGACGGATGCGGCAAGGCTTGCCTGGGCCAGCGAAACCTGGCGCTGCGCGTCGAGAACGTCGAGCAGCGAGGAGGCGCCGTCCTTGTAGGATGCAGTCGAAAGTTCCAGCGTTTCCTGCGTGGTCTTCACCTGGGCCTGAAGCGCCGCGACCGTTTGCGCGTCACGCCGGACGGCCGAGAGCGCATTCTCGACCTGCTCGACCGCGGTCAGCACCGTCGATTTCCAGTTGAGATAGGCAGTGGCGGCGTCGGACTGTGCCGACTTGACGTTGGCGCGAAGGCGGCCACCATCGAAGATCGGCAGGTTGAGCGTCGGGCCGAAGGACCATGGCGTCAGGCCGCCATGGATGCCACGCTGGTTGATGTAAGACGGCGAGATCGAGCCGCTAAGCGAGATGCTCGGATAAAGCTGCGCCTGGGCAACGCCGATATTGGCCGTTGCGGCGGCAAGATCACGTTCCGCGACGCGGATGTCCGGACGATTGCGGATCAGGTCGGCCGGGATGCCGGAGGTGATGCCGCCGCGGAATACCGGCTGACCGGAGCCCTTCAGCAATTCATCGACAAGAGCCGAAGCCGGCAGGCCGAGCAGCGTGGCGATGTGATGGGCCGATACGCGGATATTGGTTTCGAGGCCGGGAATTTCGGCGAGCGTCGACTGCACCAGGCCTTCGGCCTGAACGACGTCAAGACGCGAGGCGGCGCCGGCTTCCAGCTGGAACTTGGTCAGCTCGTAGGTTTCCTGACGGGACTTCAGATTGGTCTTCGAAAGCGCTAGACGCTGCTGGAAGTAGCGAACGTCGATATAGCTCGAGACAAGGTCCTGTATGAGGGTCAGCCTGGCAACGTCAGCCGATGCGTAAGCGGAATCGAGCGAGGCAAGCGCGCTCTCCGTATTGCGCTTGTAGAGCCCGAAGAGATCGAGCAGCCAGCTCAGCTGGACGTCGCCGGCACTGGTATTGCGCGTGTCGAACTGCGTGCGCAGCTCGCCCTTCTGGCCGCTGACCGTCTGCGAGGCGCCGACATTCAAATTCGGCAGGCCGCCGGCGCCGGCAGTGGTCACGTTTGCGGAAGCTGCATTGATTCTTTCGATCGCCTGTTGAACTGTCAGGTTCTGATCGAGGCCGGCCTTGACGTAGCCGTTCAGTCTTGGATCCTTGAAGGCGGTCCACCATGCTGCAGTAGCAACATCGCCATCACTCTTGGTCCCACCCTCTCCGAATTTGGCGGGCAGCGGCATCTCAGGAGAAACATGATCCGGGCCTACAACGCAGCCCGACAACAATAACAATAATGCCGGTGTGGCAAAACGAAGAGATACCATTCATTTCATCCTGTACTCGAGCAAGTCAATTCTTGTCCGAAGCTTCATGCTTCACTATCGGCCGCCGCGCCTCGTTCTACCAAAAACACCATTCCGAAGCAGTCGGGCGCAATGTAGCAACGGGAACAGCAATATCACAGTGCATTTATATCACAGTCCTGCCGCATTTTTGCCGCGTGTGGCAAAGATGCGTCGAATGACGACGAAAAACGACGGCACGAAGAAAATTCCGAGCATCGTCGCCGCCAGCATGCCGCCGAGAACGCCGATACCAATGGCATTCTGTGCCGCCGAGCCCGCGCCTGTCGCGATCGCCAGCGGCACGACGCCGAGAATGAAGGCAAGCGAAGTCATGATGATCGGCCGCAGGCGCAATCTCGCTGCTTCCAATGTCGCCTCGTAGAGCCCCATGCCGCTTTCCATGCGATCCTTGGCGAATTCGACAATCAGGATGGCGTTTTTTGCCGCCAGCCCGATAGTGGTGAGCAGGCCAACCTTGAAATAGACGTCGTTCGCCTGGCCGAAAAGGGTTGCCGCCGTCAACGCTCCGAGGATGCCGACGGGCACCGCCATGATCACCGAGAAGGGGATCGACCAGCTTTCGTAAAGCGCTGCCAGGCAGAGGAAGACGACGAGAACCGAGATCGCATAGAGCATCGGCGCCTGCGAACCGGAAAGCCGTTCCTGATAGGAGATGCCCTGCCAGGCAACCGTATAACCGCCGCCGAGCTCACTGGTCAGGGCTTCCATTTCGTTCATCGCATCGCCGGAAGAAACTCCGGGTGCGGCAGCGCCGTCAAGCGGAATGGCGCTGACGGCATTGAAGCGGGCAAGCGAGGGCGCGCCCTTCACCCACTCGGTGCGGGTAAAGGCGGAGAATGGCACCATTTCGCCGTCATTGTTGCGGGCGTACCAGTGGTTGAGATCGTCCGGCTGCATGCGGAAGGGCGCATCGCCCTCGACATAGACCGGCTTGATCTCGCCGTTCAACGTGAAGTCGTTGACGTCGCGGCCGGTGAAGATGATCGACAGCATCGAATTGACCGAGGCGATGTCGACGCCCATGGCGCCGATCTTTTCCTGATCGAGCACGATGCGCATCTGCGGCTCGACTTCCTTGTTGCTGCTGCGCAGCGCCACGACTTTACCCGAGCTGTTGCCCATCTGGATTAGCCGCTTGGAGGCTGCCGTCAGAGCGTCGTTGCCGTGGCCGCCGGTATCGACGAGATACATCGAGAAGCCGCTCGACACGCCGAGGCCCTGGATTGCCGGCGGCAGGAGCGCGAAGACCTGTGCCTCGCGCATCGCAAAGAAGCTGCGAAGCGCCCGGCTGACAACCGACTGAGCACTCAGATTTGGATCGGTGCGCAGCGAAAAATCCTTGAGCTTGGTGAAAACGATGGCGCTGTTCTGGCCGGAGCCGTTGAATCCAAAGCCGAGGGCGCCGAAGACCGATTCGACGGCATCCTTCTCATTCTGGCGATAATAGTTTTCCACCTTCTCAACGACGGCCTGGGTCTGCTGCGTGGTCGAGCCAGGCGGCGTGGTGACGATGGTCAGCAGCACGCCCTGATCTTCCTGCGGCAGGAAAGAGCTCGGCAGCCGGGTGAATAGATAGGCACAGCCGGTGCCGACGAGAAGAAAGACCAGCATGACGCGGATCGGCCGCTTCAGGAGATAGCCGATGGTCCTGACATAGCCGTTGGTCGAGCTCGTGAAGTTGCGGTTGAACCAGTCGCCGACCCGGTGTTTCCGGTGTTCGCTGACCGGCTTCAGCATCGTGGCGCAGAGCGCCGGCGTTAGCACGATCGCAACGAGTGCCGACAGCAGCATGGCCGATACGATGGTGATCGAGAACTGGCGATAGATGATGCCTGTCGAGCCGCCGAAGAAGGCCATCGGAATGAAGACGGCGGTCAGCACGAGCGCAATGCCGACAATGGCGCCGGTGATCTCGCCCATCGATTTCTCCGTCGCTTCGAGCGGCGAAAGCTTCTCTTCCGACATGATGCGTTCGACGTTTTCGACGACGACGATCGCATCGTCGACCAAAAGGCCGATCGCCAGCACCATGGCAAA
The DNA here is from genome assembly GCF_051810725.1 of Rhizobium zaerense. NCBI lineage: Bacteria > Pseudomonadati > Pseudomonadota > Alphaproteobacteria > Hyphomicrobiales > Rhizobiaceae > Rhizobium > Rhizobium zaerense. The sequence goes on from NZ_CM132690.1 coordinate 1,471,084, forward strand.
CATCGTCAGCGTATTGATCGAGTAGCCGGTGACCGCAAGCACCCCGAAGGTGCCGAGCAGCACCACGGGAACGGCGATGGTCGGGATCAGCGTGGCGCGCAGATTTTGCAGGAAGACGAGCAGCACCACGAAGACGAGCACGATTGCCTCGATCAGCGTATGCACGACCTTCTCGATCGACAGTTCGACGAAGGGTGTCGTGTCATAGGGATAGGTGATCTTTACGCCTTCCGGCAGAGTGCGGCCGATGACATCGAGTGCGGACCGCACGCGGGCGGCGGTATCGATCGCGTTGGCGCCGATTGCGAGGTTGACGGCAAAGCCGCTCGAAGGCATGCCGTTGTAGCGCGAACTCCCCCCATAGCTCTCCTGACCGATCTCGATGCGCGAGACGTCGCTCAAGCGCACCGTCGCGCCGTCCTTTTCGACCTTCAGGATAATGTGCTCGAAATCGGCGACGGTGGTCAGCTGGCTTTGGGCGGTGATGGTGACGTTGATCTGCTGGCCGGGGATCGTCGGCTGGGCGCCGAGCGAGCCAACGGAGACCTGGGTGTTCTGGGCCTGGATGGCAGACGTCACATCGCTCGGCGTCAACTGGTATTTCAAGAGCTTGAACGGATCGAGCCAGACGCGCATGGCGTATCCCGAACCGAAGACATTGATGCTGCCGACGCCTTCCAGGCGCTGGATCTGATCCTCGATCGAGGTCGACATGATATTGCCGAGGTCGACGGAGTTGCGTTTGCCATCGGTCGAAACAAGCGAGCCGACGAGAAGGATGCTCGAGGTCGAGCGCGTCACGCTGATGCCGGCATCGATGACGTCGCCCGGAAGCTGCGACTGGACCAGCTGCAGCTTGTTCTGCACTTGCACCTGGGCGATGTCAGGATCGATGCTGGTTCCGAAAGTGAGCTGGATGTTGGCCGACCCGGTCGACGAGGTCGAGGTCATATAGGTGAGGTCGTCGAGGCCGGTCATGCCGTCTTCGATGATCGTCGTCACCGATTTCTCGACCGTCTCGGCGCTGGCGCCGCGATAGGTGGCGTTGATGCGAACCGTCGTCGGGGCGATGTCGGGGTATTGAGAGATCGACAGGGTGAAAATCGCCAGCAGGCCGGCGAGCATGATGGTGATCGCAATGACCCAGGCGAAAATTGGACGTCGGATGAAAAACTTGGCCATCGGTTGTTCCTGTGCGGCTGGGACGGTGACGATGCGGGCCTGCAGCGATTATTTCGCTGCAGCCTTCTCAGCGTCACCGGCCGCAGGCTGTTCGGCAGGCACGACCACGCCGTTGTCATTGATTTTCATCGGGACCGGTTTCACCGGCATGCCCACCGTGACGGACTGGAGGCCGGTGACGATCAGCTGATCGCCGTCCTTGATGCCTTCGGTCACGAGCCAGGAATTGTTGGAGGGCGAACTGTTCTCGAAGGCGCGGGTTTCGACCTTGCCGTCGGCGGAAACGAATTGTGCCGTCAGCCGGCCGTTGGCGTCACGGCTTGTCGCCAGCTGCGGCAGCGCATAACCGGCCTCGGCGCCGAGCTCGACGGTTGCGCGGACATACATGCCGGGCAGCACGATGCGGTCGGGATTGGGAAAGAGCACACGAATGATGAAGGTGCCAGTGGTCTCGCTGACGACCTGCTTCGACATGTCGAGCTTGCCTTGCTGATTGTATTCCTTGCCGTCTTCGAGGATCAGGTGGAAGGCGACGTTCTCCGCACCCTCGATGTTGCCGGCGGCCATCGCATCGCGCAACCTCAGCAGGTTGGTGCTCGATTCCGTCAGCGAGATATAGATCGGATCGAGTTGGCGGATGGTCGTCAGCGCCGTCGTCTGGTTGGCAGAGACGACGTTGCCGACATTAACGGCCGTTTGGTCGATGATGCCATCAAAAGGGGCGACGATCCTGGTATGGTCGAGGTCGATCTGTGCGGCGGAAAGCGCGGCCTTCGCCGACTCGACTTCGGCCTTGGCCTGGAGCAGCGTCGTCTTAGCCGTTTCGAATTCGATCTGGGTGGCACCGCTGCCGACGAGGCGCTGGTAGCGGTCGAGATTGCTTTCAGCGCTCGGTACGCTGGCTTGCGCCTTGGAGATTGCCGCCTTGGCCTGCTCGACGGCGGCTATGTAGGGTGCATCCTCGATCTGGTAGAGAAGGTCGCCCTTCTTGATCTCGCCGCCTTCCTTAAAGGCGACCTCGCGGATCAGGCCGCTCACCTGCGGCCGGATATCGGCGGTCTGAAATGTCTCGGCACGGCCAGGCAGGATCGTGGTGATCGGGAACGTGCCCTTCGTCAACGCGATCACGCCGACCGGGGCAGCCTGCTGTGCCGCGCCTGCGCCCGCATTGCCCGCAGGCTTGGAGCCACTGTCGCTGCAGGCGGCGAGAAGGGCTGCGAATGCCAGGGCCGAGGGAACGAGGAGGGCACGCCGTATCATGCTGAATTCCTGTGCGGTAGCATTCGCCATTCAATCTATGCGCTCGATCCAGCGCTCGGCTGGGCCGAGCACTGGCTTGTACAAGCATCAGGATTGGTTTCAAATGCCGTTATCCGAATTTAACAAAAGCTTTACGAAGTGACGTAATTCAACAATCATCACTTAGCAAGCGCTATTTTGCAGTGCGGCATCGACGAAACACACGATTTTTTCGGCGCGGTGAACAAGGGTCTCCTTGTCGTCGCGAGCGATCAGGACAGGGTGCAGCACGCAGGCCAGGATGTCTGCAACGGTACGCGCCGCGCTCTCGGGATGGCGGCAATGATAACGTCCCTCCGCCATGCCTTCACGGATGATCTCGCCGAGCTTCGCTTCGATGCGGGCGCGGTAACGATTGCCGGCCTCGAGTTTGGCTTCGATCGTCGAGAGTACCATTTCGAAGATATAAGGGTTCTTCTGGATGTCCTGGAGGTGGCTTTCCAGCAGGCGCAGGATGAAGCGGAGCAGTTGTTCCTTTGGCGGCAGCTTCTCATCGCAGGCGGCGAAGCGCTCGGCGGCATCATCGAGATGGCGTCCGGCGATCGCATCGACCAGCGCGACCTTGGAGCGGAAATGCTTGAAGACATTGGCGGGCGACATGTGGAGCGCGCCGGCGATATCGGCGATCGACACCGCGACGAAGCCCCGCTCGCGAAACAGCATCTCCGCCATGGAGAGAATGTCTTCCCGCGTTTCCTCGGCCTTGCGTCTTGGCCTTCTTGCCATTTGTTCCCCGCCGGGCTGAGCCCGATACCCCTTTTTTCTGATGCTAGCGCATAACCCCGAAAATCGGAATCGATTTTCGGGAAGGATTATGCGCCAATTCAAAGTGATAGAGCGTCCTCTCGGACGCGCGGCGCTCTAGCGCGATGGGTGAAACGTCGCAAGCCGGTGAACGGCTTGGCGGCCTTCGCGTTCGTCTTTTCAAGGGAAATAGCGGGCGAGGTTGGCTCGGACACGAGCAAGCGGCGTCTCGCCGCTGTTGTCTGGAACAAAACGCTCACCGGTGATCGCCTCGTAGGCTTTGATGTAGACGGCCGAGGTCTGCTCGATCAGTTCGGCGGGGATTTCCGGGATCTCGTCCTTATAGGGATCGCAACGCTCCGCCACCCAGGCGCGGACGAAATCCTTGTCGAAGCTTTCCGGGCGTTTCCCGGCGGCAAAGCTTGCCGGATAGCTTTCGGCAAGCCAGTAGCGGCTGCTGTCCGGCGTGTGGATCTCGTCAGCGAGGATAATGTTGCCGTCACCATCAGTGCCGAACTCGTATTTGGTATCGACCAGAATCAGGCCGCTTTTCGCCGCCATCTCCTGGCCGCGGGCAAAGAGGGCGAGCGCATATGTCGACAGCGTCTGCCATTGCTCTTTCGTGAGAAGGCCACGCGTGACGATTTCGGCCGGCGTCAGCGGTTCATCGTGACCGCCGTCGAATTCCTTGCTGGTCGGCGTGATGACGGGTTCGGGCAGGACCTGGTTGTCGCGCATACCGTCGGGCAGACGCATGCCGTACATCTCGCGCTCGCCCTTTTTATAAAGCGTCAGGATCGAGGTGCCGGTGGTGCCGGCGAGATAACCACGCACGACGATCTCGACCGGGAGGATGTCAAGCCGCTTGCCGATAACGACATTCGCATCGGGATAGTCGAGAACGTGGTTCGGGCAGATGTCTTTCGTCGCCTCGAACCAGTAGCGCGCCGTCTGCGTCAGCACTTGGCCTTTATAGGGGATGCTGGTGAGGATGCGGTCGAAAGCGCTCAACCGGTCGGTGCTTATAATGATGCGGCGTCCGTCCGGAAGATCGTAATTCTCGCGCACCTTACCGCGGTAATAGTTGGGCAATTCCGGGAAATGGGCTTCGGAGAGAATTCGCACGGCGCTCGACTGTCCTTCATTATTGGGTGAAGACTTCCTGCTCTAGTTTCATTGCTGGGGAAGTCAAGTCGATCGGGTATCGCCCGCAGGCCGACATAGGCGAAATCGAAGAAGCGAAAGCCGGTTCCGGTCGCCTTGGCGAGCGCATCGAACGACATGGGCGGGTCCGTTGTTTCATCGATCAGGGGGACTGTAATCGTTCCTCATGCGCTGTACAGAGGCGCTTTCAGGCAGAGATTGAACAATCCTCATACCTCGCGTTAAGCTGGTGGTGCCTGCCACCGACTCATGGCGTTCCGCTCCAGAATGGGGGTTGCGAAGACGCCGACGGTGCGCGCGTTCCATTGCGGCCCAGCGGCTGCGAGGCTGTCGCGCCAGCGCTCCGATTGCAGCATGGCGGCACCGATAACGACGGGTTCGATACCGCAGCCCGTCAGCAGATGAAGACCGGCGACGATCGAGGCGCCGCTGGAAATGACGTCATCGATGAGTGCGACGCGCCGTCTCTCAAGCAGCGGCAACATGCGCGGATCGATATAGAGGCGTTTCTGCTGTGTCGGCGTGGTGATTGAAGACAGGGCAACGGAGAGCTCATCGCGATACCAAAATTTACGCGAGGTGCCGAGCGGAACGTAGCGGCTATGGCCGAGCTTCTGCGCCACGGCGGCGGCCAGCGTCAGGCCGAGCGTTGGCATGCCGGCGACGACATCGATGCGCATGGGTCTGATCTTTTCGGCAAGGCTTTCGGCGAGCGCATCGAGCACGGCGAAGCTTGCCTGGTTGACGATCAGCGAGGCGAGGGCGTGATCGCCATCCGCCAGCACGCGGATCGGCAGGCGAAGCTGACGGCCATCTTCGAGCACGGCGACATAGAAGGAGGTAAATTCCCCATTGCCGGCAAAGGTGCCGGGCGGGTGAAGCTCCTGCCAGAAATCGTGCGGCGCCATTTCCGTCGCAGCAGTCAATTGCGTCTCGTCCTTTCCATGCCGGTTCTCCGGCGCAGCGCCTGCAATTCCGCTTCGCTCAGCGCACGCACGGCGCCTTTTGGCAGTTCGCCGAGTTCGAGCCCGCCGATTGCGACGCGCACAAGGCGCAGGCATTCGGTTCCCAGCGCCTCCAGCATCCGGCGGATCTGGCGGTTGCGGCCCTCGTCGAGCTCGACCTCGATCCATGAATTCCTGTCGCCCTGGCGCAGGCGCTGCGCGGCGGTGGCCGTCAGCAACTCGCCGTCGTGGCGGATGCCCGATGTCATGGCGGCAATGTCCTCATCGTCCATGATGCGGTCGATCTGGACATGATAGGTCTTCGTCAGATGCGTGACCGGATCGAGCAGTATCTGGGCGAATTCGGTGTCGTTGGTGAAAAGCAGCAGGCCCTCGCTCGCCTTGTCGAGCCGGCCGACCGGAGAGAGATGCGGGATGTCGAAGTCCCTGAGGCAATCATAGACCGTCGGCCTGCCTTCGGGATCGTGGCGGGTGGTGACGAGCCCGCGGGGCTTGTTGAGCATCAGATAGATTTTCGCTTCGGCAGCGATGACGAGGCCGTCGATGCTGATCCTTGCCGTGGCAAGATCGACCCATGCGGAGATATCGCTGACGGTGCGGCCGTCGACCGCAACGCGATTTTCGGCAATCAGACGTTCGGCCTGCGTGCGGGAGCAATAACCGAGCTTGGAAAGGGCGCGGGGAAGGGTAACCCGCTTAGGCGCGGCGTTGTCGGCGGGTTTTGTCCGCTCACGCGTTTTGTGCGGTGGGCGCCGCTCCCTCATCTGCCATCCTTGCATAATTCAAAGTGCTACAGTGTCGTCTGCGTGTCTGAAAAGACGCGCGGCGCTGCTTTTGCTGCCGCTTTCTTGGCATGAACGGTGCAAGGATGCCAGCAAGGCAAATTAAAAACGAGGGGGAAGAACAGGCGCCGCAAAAGAGGCTCAGCGCTTTGGCATAAAGCGCCGTCACGGCTTGATAGGGTGGTGCTGCCTCAGCGGCAAGCCATGAAGCCGGCAAGTTCCTTACGGCTGACGACAATACCGGCGGCGGCCTTGACCGGATCCGGATGGGTGTAGGACAG